>CASGBA010000005.1 GCA_949299755.1 uncultured Treponema sp.
TGAAGGAATTCCCGGAATTGACGGATCCCCGTACAGGGCGTTCCCTCATGGAAAGGACGATGATAATCTGCAACACTTCGTCAATGCCTGTAGCCGCCCGTGAAGCTTCGGTATATACGGGGGTTACCCTCGCAGAATATTACCGGCAGATGGGACTCGATGTCCTCCTTCTTGCTGATTCCACCAGCCGTTGGGCGCAGGCTTTGCGTGAAATGTCCGGCCGCCTCGAGGAAATTCCGGGCGAAGAGGCTTTCCCCGCCTACCTTGAATCCTATATCGCCGCTTTTTACGAAAGGGCGGGAATTGTCCGGCTGAGGGACGGTTCCACAGGCTCCGTCACAATCGGCGGAACAGTATCCCCCGCGGGCGGAAACTTTGAGGAACCTGTCACACAGGCCACCCTGAAGGTTGTCGGTGCTTTCCACGGTCTTTCCCGTGAGCGTTCCGACGCCCGTAAATACCCCGCCATACATCCTCTGGACTCCTGGTCAAAATATTCCGGTGTAATAGACGCCGGAAAGGTCGCTTACGCGCGTTCTTTCCTCCGCAGAGGTGTGGAAGTGGAACAGATGATGAAGGTTGTAGGTGAAGAGGGAACCTCTCTTGACGATTTTGTCGTTTATCTGAAAGAGGAATTCCTGGATTCCGTTTATCTCCAGCAGAACTCTTTTGACGAGGTTGACGCCGCTGTAGGAGTGGAACGGCAGAAATATGTGTTTGATATCCTTCTGACTATTCTCGGTACATCCTTCAAGTTTGAGGACAAGGATGAGGCTCGTTCCTGGTTTAACAAGAGCAGACAGCTTTTCATAGACTACAACTATTCCGAATGGAATTCGGAAGCTTTTAAAAACCTGGAACTTCAAATAAGGTCGGCGGTTGAAGATAAAGGTGTCGGCCTGTCCGCCGAAGTTGAATCGCTTTTGAAAGAGGGCAACTGATGAATAAGGTATACAGTAAAATTGAATCCATTAACGGTTCCGTTATAACCGTCAAGGCTGACGGTGTTAAATACGGGGAACTGGCAGAAATTGAGACAGCCTTCGGGACCTCTCTTGCGGAGGTCAACAAACTTGACGGGGACACAGTTTCCCTCCAGGTTTTTACCGGCGGCCGGGGTGTTTCCACCGGAGACAACATACGTTTTCTCGGCCATCAGATGCAGGTGAGTTTTTCATCGGATTTGATGGGCCGTATTTTCAACGGTTCAGGCGAGCCGCGTGACAAGGGTCCTGCTCTTAAAGACAACCTGACGGATATCGGCGGTCCGTCTGTAAATCCTGCGAAACGTATTATGGCCCGGCGCATGATCCGTACCGGTATCCCGATGATTGATATGTTCAATACACTGGTTGTTTCCCAGAAACTTCCGATTTTTTCAAGTTCGGGTGAACCCTACAATGAATTGCTTGCAAGGATTGCCATGCAGGCGGAAGTAGACGTGATTATCCTTGGCGGCATGGGACTGAAATATGACGATTATCTTTATTTCAAGGACACTCTGGAAAACGCCGGCGCGATGAGCCGTACTGTCATGTTCATACATACTGCGGCGGATCCCACCGTTGAATGCCTCATGATACCTGATATGTGTCTTGCCGTGGCGGAACAGTTCGCCATACAGGGTAAGGATGTCCTTGTCCTTTTAAGCGATATGACGAACTTCGCCGACGCCTTGAAGGAAATCGCGATTATCCAGGAGCAGGTTCCCTCGAACCGCGGTTATCCGGGGGATCTTTACAGCCAGCTTGCGTCCCGCTATGAAAAGGCGGTTGATTTTGACGATGCGGGTTCAGTAACAATCCTTGCTGTAACGACAATGCCCGGTGATGACGTGACCCATCCTGTGCCGGACAACACCGGGTACATCACCGAGGGTCAGTTCTATTTGAAGAGGGGGCGCATAGAACCCTTCGGTTCCCTGTCACGTCTTAAACAAAATGTTAACGGGAAAACCAGGGATGACCACCGGGCGCTTATGGACAACATGATTAAGCTTTATTCGGCATACAATGACACCCTGGAGAAAAAATCCATGGGCTTTATGATGTCTGACTGGGATAACAAGCTTTTGAAATACGGTGTTTTGTTTGAAAAACAGATGATGGATCTTTCTGTCAATATCCCGTTGGAAGGAGCCCTTGACGCAGGATGGAAAATTCTTGCCGAGTGTTTTAATCCTGAAGAAACCGGTATTAAATCCGAGCTTCTGAGTAAATATTGGCCTAAGAATTGAAGCTTCAGTAAAGAGGTTTTTTATGGCGGTAAAGCTGACAAAAAACGAACTTAAGGCGCAGAAAGAAAGTCTGAAGATGTACAACCGGTATCTGCCCACACTTCAATTGAAGAAACAGCAGCTTCAGACTGAAATCCGCGCCATTGAATCCAAGGCAAGGGATGTACGTTCCCGCCGTGACAAGCTTCATGCCGAATTTGAAGCTTGGATAGCTGTATTCAGTGAAAAAGAAGCTTTTGCCCCTGACACTGTAACTGTCAGGCAGATAAGGACTTCAACAGGTAATATCGCCGGTGTTTCCATTCCTGTTTTTGACGGGGCTGATTTTGACCGGGCAGCTTACGATTTGTACAGCACCCCTTTGTGGATAGACACGGCTTCCGAGAAAATGGAAAGTGTTTTAAGTCTTGACCTTGAGGCAGGGGTGCTGGATGAACAAGTCCGGCTCTTGCAGGCTGAATTAAGGACAACAACCCAGCGGGTTAATTTGTTTGAAAAAATAAAAATCCCGGAAACAAAGGAAAATATCAGAAAAATCAGCGTATATCTGGGAGACCAGCAGGTTTCTGCTGTTGTCCGGGGCAAAATTTCAAAAAATAATCTGGAGCGTTCCAATAAAAATGTCTCCGGGACGGACGAACTTCAGCGGGAGGATTCTGTATGATTGTACCCATGAAAAAAATATCGCTGGTGGTTCTCGAAGCTTCTAAGACGGGAGCCCTGTCTGCTTTAAGAAAACTGGGAGTGGTTCATGTGGAGAAAAAGGAGGCTTCCAGCCAGACTTTAACATCTCTGCAGGAATCCCTCATGCGTGTTGAGCAGGCAACCGGGATTTTGGCGGAAAGTAAGGCCAAGTCTTCCGCCGGATCAAAGAAAGCCGGCAGGGAGGAAGCCCTTGAAATAACGGACAAAATCCTTGCCCTTAAACAGCAAAAAGACGGCTACCTGGAGATTATTTCCAGGACTTCAAGTGAATTGGAGCGGCTTGCAAAATGGGGGCCTGTGAATCCGGCTGACTTTGAATTTCTGGCTGACCACGGGATTTATCTTTTTCCTTTTGAAATGTCCGCGGAGGATTTTTCCTCGCTTTCCGATTCAGTAAGGACTGTAACCCTTTCGCGGCATAAAAAAACCGTCCGCTGCGTGATTTGGAGCGATGTGAACCTTCTCCCTTATTCCCTGCCGGCTTCCGCTGTGCCCCTTTCAATGCCGGAAAAATCCACGGCGGAAATGTCTGAGGAGATTAAAGCGGCGGAGAAAGCCGTTCCGGATGTTGATTCCAGAATCGCCGGTTTCCTGCCGTACAGGGATTCCCTGGATGAGCTTAAGAAAATCCTGCTGAAAGAAATTGAATTCGAAGTTGTCCGGGCGGGAATGCCTGAAATTTCCTTCCAAGATAGGGAAGAACAGGAGGAAGCCGTGGTCGCTTCCCCAAAGTTAGCCTGGCTTTCCGGCTTTGTCCCGGCGGACAAGGCTTCCATTGTTCTTGAAGCCGCCGCCGAAAACGGATGGGCCTGCGTTTCCGATGATCCTGCCGAGGAAGACAATGTGCCGACTCTGCTTAAAAACAGTAGGTTGGTGAACCTTATTTCGCCCTTGATGGATTTCCTCGGGACAGTCCCCGGTTACAGGGAAATTGATATTTCCCTGTGGTTCCTGTTTTTCTTCGGCGTGTTCTTCGCGATGATTTTCGGGGATGGAGGATACGGGGCTTTACTTACCCTGATTTCCATCATCGGGATTATAAAAACCTCCGGGAAAGGGAAAAAGGCGCCCAACGCACTTTTCATGATGCTTTATCTTTCAGTGATGACTGTCGCATGGGGCGTGGTCACCTGTACATGGTTTTCTATTCCTGCGTCCCAACTTCCCGATGTTTTGCGTTCCATAGCGGTTCCGGCTTTTTCATCGGAGAATCCTGCGGCCCAGGATAACATAAAGGTGTTTTGCTTTATCCTTGCGTTGATACAGCTTTCACTGGGGCATATTGTGTGTATTTTCAGGAATATACGTTCCCCGAAATTCCTGGGAGATTTGGGTTCCCTGATGATGGTTGTGGCGATGTTCTTTGTTGTTCTGAATCTTGTTGTTGACGCTGAAAAATATCCACTCAACAATCTGGTTATAGGAGGCATTATTGCAGGATTTTTCCTGAATTTCATTTTCTCAAATTATGAAGGGAATCTAGGTAAAGGTATTTTGACAAGCCTTCAGAATATAATTTCAATGCTTCTCGGTGTGGTGAACGTATTCGGTGATATTATGAGTTACATCCGCTTGTGGGCAGTGGGTCTTGCGGGAAGTGCGATAAGTGCGACTGTAAATCAAATGGCTGGCCCTCTCTTGGGTGGTTTTATGGTATTTATCGGTGTTTTGATTTTATTTTTTGGTCACGGATTGAATCTCATTATGAATGTTCTTTCTGTAATCGTCCATGGTGTACGGTTGAATATTCTTGAGTTTTCAAATCATATCAGTCTGACGTGGTCAGGCTTTAAATACGAGCCGTTCTCTGAGACGGTTGGAAAATAGGAGTTCTGTTATGGATTTAAATTTCGGTCTTTTCGGAGCTGCGGCAGTTCTGGGTATTTCGGCTGTTGGTTCCGCCATCGGTCTCGCGATTGCGGGGCAAGCCACCGTGGGTGCCTGGAAACGTTGTTACATGAATAACAAGCCTGCTCCCTTCCTTGTGGTTGCCTTCGCCGGTGCACCCCTGACCCAGACAATTTACGGTTATCTTTTGATGAATACGATGCTTAAGTCTGTCAAGGATCCCTGGTATTTGCTCGGTGTTGGTCTTGTGTGCGGTCTTTCAATCGCCGCTTCTGCTGTTGCCCAAGGCAAGGCGGGTGCTTCCGGTTCAGATGCGTATTGTGAAACCGGAAAAGGTTTTTCACAGTATATTACAGTTGTAGGTCTTTGTGAAACCGTTGCCTTGTTTGTAATGGTATTTGGTTTGATTTCTGTCTGATGGAAGGTTTTGGTAAATTTTATAGTGAGGTACATGTGAAAAACTCAAGAAAAAGACTCATTGCGTCTTTGATTTTTTCATGTGCTGTTGTTATTTCAGCGGTGATAATTGCCGCAGGATTGAGTAATATTTCCCCTGACCGCAGAACGGTTTCTGTCCGCGGACTTTGTGAACGCGAAGTTCCGGCAGATACTGCCGTATGGTCCATTGTTTATACTTTCGGGGCTAATAGTCTCGGGGAACTCCATTCGATAATAACTTCAGCGGCAGAAAATGTTACTTCTTTTCTTGAAGGCAAAGGATTATCCTCTGAGGATTTTACAGTCCAGGCTCCTGTCATAACTGATTTGAGTACTGAACGGTATGGAACTGAGGCGAAATGGCGTTATCTTGCAAAGAATACTGTGCTTGTTCGCACAAAGAAAATCCAGGAAGTGAAGGATGCTGTTTCCGGATCCATAGAACTTATGGAAGATGGAATTGCCGTTACTTCTGATTATGGAAACACCGTGCAGTTTTTGTTCACCGGTTTGAATGAAGTGAAGCCTGAAATGATTGCCTCCGCCACGGAAAATGCCAGGGAAGCTGCCGAGCAGTTTGCCAGGGATTCAGGCAGCAGGGTCGGTAAAATAAAGTCGGCATCCCAGGGACTATTCACCATTGAAGACGCTGCTCCCGGATTATCCGACATTAAAACTGTAAGGGTTGTTACATCTGTCGAATATTATTTGGCTGATTAATTTAAAATACTTTTATTTATGTTTAATAGTTTATACGGGAATATAACCGGAAAAACACCGAACCAGATTTTTCTTGACACCGGCGGTATTGAATGGGATATTGCGGTGGCGGAAAAATCCTCCGGTGGTTTTCCTCCGGTGGGAGATAATGCCAGGATTTTTGTATGGCTTTATCACCGTGAGGATGCAGTAAAGCTTTTTGGTTTTGTGACAGAAGAGGAAAGGGATATTTTTTTGGAACTCCAAAAAGTTGAGGGTATAGGTCCCAGGGCGGCATTAAAAATACTTTCAGGAATTTCTGTATCTGATTTGGTAACTGCTTTGAAAAACGCGGATATTTCAAGGTTGGAAAAAATTTCCGGTATAGGCAGAAAAACAGCCCAGAAAATGCTCCTCGCCCTCCAGAACACGCTTGTTACACCAGATGTGCATCCCTCATATGTTTCCGGTAAGTCAGCCTGGGAGGACGTGGTGGCCGCTCTTGTTAATATGGGATATGACCGCCGTCAGTGTGAACAGGTTGTGATAAAACTTTCTTCGGGACTCGATCCTGCTTTGTCTTCCCAGGAACAGGAGGAACAGCTTTTCCGTATGGCTGTTTTGGAGTTATCTAAATGAGTGAAAGAAAAAGTCCTGACAGCAACTCTTTTTCCGGTTCCGGTATTTTACGGGCTGAGTTAAACCGCTATGAGGATTATCATGAAGGAAACCTGCGCCCGGAGTTTTTAAAGGATTTCTTGGGACAGGAGTCCTTGAAGAAAAACCTTTCGGTTTTTATTGAAGCAGCCAGGGCCAGAAATGACAGCCTTGACCATCTTTTTTTAATCGGCCCCCCTGGTTTGGGTAAAACCACAATAGCGCAAATTACCGCCCATGAACTTGGTGCGGATTTCAAGGTAACCAGCGCTCCGGCTTTGGAAAAACCGAAAGATTTGGCCGGCATTCTTTCCACTGTGACAGAGAGGACTGTTTTCTTTATTGACGAAATACACCGGCTTAGACCCGCCATTGAAGAGATGCTTTATATCGCTATGGAAGATTTTGAGCTTGATTGGGTGATAGGACAGGGGGTCGCGGCAAGAACCGTCCGTATCCCGCTGCCTAAATTCACCCTTGTCGGGGCGACAACCAGGGCAGGAATGGTTTCCAGCCCCCTTATAAGCCGTTTCGGTATAGTACAGCGATTCAGTTTTTATGACAGGAAATCCCTGGCGGATATAATTTTCAGATCGGCTTCTATTTTATCTGTGGGAATAGAAAAGGAAGCCGCTTTGACGCTGGCGGACTGTTCGAGAGGTACTCCCCGTGTGGCTAACAGACTTTTGCGGCGTATGAGGGATTTTGCCCAGATTGACGGCAGCGGTGTGATCACGGAGAAAATCGTGCAGGAAGGATTGCTGAAACTGGAAATTGATTCTTTGGGACTTGAGCGGTATGACAGGGAAATCCTCCTGTCAATTATAAAGAATTTTTCAGGCGGCCCGGTGGGTGCGGAAACCCTGGCCATATCCATCGGGGAATCAGTGGATACTCTTGAGGATTATTATGAACCTTATTTAATCCAGGCAGGCCTTATACAACGTACCCCCCGCGGGAGAATCGTTACAAAAAAAGCATGGATTCATTTGGGGCTTGAAAGTTTATATCAGGATAACGGCACTGTTGAAAATGAAGACCAAAGATTTTTATTTTGACTTACCTGAAGAGCTTATAGCCCAGAAACCTCCGGAAACCCGTGGGGCTGACAGGCTTTTATGTTTGAATCGTAGGGTTTTTTCAAACTGGCTTTCGGAGAGGAACGGTATGTTTAATCCGGGGGATTTTTCCTCCTCGAACCCGCCTCCGGGTATAGGGAATTTTCTTTTTTCCAGTCTTCCTGATTTAATACCGGAAAATACCCTGATGGTTTTCAATGATTCCAGGGTAAGGAAAGCGCGTATCTACGGTTTTTCAGAAGAGAAGGGAACCCAGGCGGAATTCCTTCTAGTTTCCCCGTTCTTTTTACAGGGAAAAGATTCCGGCACTGTGTGGAAAGTTATGGCTAAACGGGCCAAACGTCGCAAGGCAGGGCAGCGTTTTGTTTTTCCGGGGAATGTTATAGGAACTGTAATCGAATCCCCGGCTTTGGATGGCAGTGAATTCAAACTTTTGGAATTTGATACCGTGGTGGATGATTCCTGGCTTGATGTTAATGGTCATGTCCCCCTTCCTCCGTATATACGCAGGGAGGACAGCACGGAAGATTCCCTCCGTTATCAAACGGTTTATGCCCGTGAGACGGGTTCCATGGCAGCCCCTACGGCGGGTCTCCATTTTACCGATGAAATCATTTCCCGGCTTGATAAAAAGGGAATTTCCAGGGCTTATGTGACTTTGCACGTCGGACTGGGAACTTTCCTGCCGGTGCGTACGGATAATATCGAAGAGCACCATATGCATGAGGAATGCTTTTCCATTCCGCAGAACACCGCCGAGCTTGTCACCGAAGCGAAACGCGGCGGGCGGCCGGTTCTGGCTGTGGGAACCACAAGCATACGCACATTGGAATCGGCGTGGGATGAAACTGACGGCAGGCTGATTCCGGGACATTCTTCCACATCAATTTTCATATATCCCGGATATAAATTCAAAGTGGTGGATTATGTGTTTACGAATTTCCATACTCCGGAATCAACCCTTTTGATGCTTGTTTCCGCTTTCGCCGGCAAGGGCGAAATTCTTTCCACTTATAAATATGCGGTGCATGAACGCTACCGTTTTTTTTCTTACGGTGATTCCATGCTGATGCTTTGATTTTCAGAATCAGCTTGAAAGCATTTTAAAAGCGTTTTCTAAAAAATTAAAAAAACATTTCCGGTTGTAGGAGTGGGGAAGCAGGGTTTCAGGAAGAAAACTTTCCACATGGTCAATTATCGATGAAATATCTTTTTCCGAAAGGGGAAGGGTTTTCCCTATGACAAGGTTTTCAAAATCCCTGTTCCTGAAAAAAGATTCGCTGGCCCAGGCTATACGCAAATCGTTTAATATGTTTTTCTGGCTCCGCACCAGAAATACAAAAAAACCGGTATCTCGGGTAACAAGACCTTTACGGCCTGTGCGCTGGAAAACAGAAACATCCCAATGTTCCGTCGGGATTCTGATTTTCGTGATGAGTTCCTTTCCCCTTCTCAAATAATTTTCCGCTTGGGTTTCTTCGTTTTGGTTATTGGAAAAATAACTGTTAAGGGATACCCATTTCACTTCAGCTCCGTGACGTATTTCAATTTTCGCGTCCAGTGCCAAAAGAGGTGCAAAAGCCGCATAGTGGAATTTTCTCTGGGCGATATTCCCTCCTATTGTTGCCAATGCCCGGATAGACGGATTCCCGATGCTTCTAAGAGCTTTGTAAAGGATGGGAGGTATATTCTTTTCACCCAGATTGAGAATAGACCTGATTGTGACAGCCGCCCCGAATTCTATGTATCTTTCAGTTTTGTTTATGACGCTTAGCTCCGGAATTCCGTTAAGTGTCAGGAGTTTTTCCGGCAATTCAAGCACTCTTTCTGTATGGCCTTGTATAATACCAGTACAACCACCGACAGGCTGTATTCCGGGAATATTTTTTATACTTGCCAGGGCCTCTTGAAGGGAATTTGAAAAGAATACTGTGGAATCTTTTTTATTCATAGGTGTCTTTTTCTCCTGTAGGCCGCAGCTTTTTGAATCCCCTGTATTAAATCTTCTATGTCTGTGCAACGGCATATGATTCCGGAAAGCCGTTCCCGTATATCATTTTTACCCGGTTTTACATAGGTTGAGATTACCGCATGGGCTGTAAGGATTTTTCCAGCGTTGCAAAAACCGCACATGGTGACCCCTGCATCCTCAAAACCTTTTTTTATGTCCTGATATTCTTCTGTTTTTTGGAAATGGGATAATGTTATGATTTCGGAATTCCTAATCTGAAAAGAGGGTATAATACAGGAGGAAACGGGAACCCCGTTCATCAATACTGTGCATGCACCACACCGTCCGGAACAGCAGGATTCCTTTGATTCCGTTAAATCAAACCGATGACGTAAAATGTGTATAAGTCTGTCACCGGCTCTGGCATCAAGATATATTTTTTCCCCATTCAGCGTGAAAGGAATTATCATTATTTTGCCTCCTCTTTTTCTTCAAGGCAATTGTAAACATATTCAGCGTCTACAGGTGTTTTTGATGTAACCCTTCCTGTTATCTGCGCCAAGGCCGCACCGTAGGCTCCTGGCAAAAGATTATAGGCTATTGTTCCCAATCCGCTGGGTATGTCTTTTGATTCTATGAAAGTGATTTCCGGTTCTGGAATATAGGAAGACGATAATATATCAAACAGAATTCCATCCTTGGCTTGGAATTTTCCGTCTTCAATGTTTATATTTTCCGAAATAATTTTGGAAACAGCTTCTTTCACTGTTTTTTTTACAGTATTGACAGCCGCATGCCGGTTGAAAAGCCTGCCCGCTGCGCAGGAAATCCATATACCCCTGATTTTAATATCGTAATTCAGGGGATCCATTTCCAACTCAACGGCACAGGCTCCAGGAGTTGAAGAAATAAAAGGACTCCGTGCCGTGGTGATGTATGACATTTTTTCATTTTGATCCGCGGATTTTTCCAGTGGGTTTTTTACAGGTTTGTATGTTTTTTTTACCGTTATTGGCAGAGGCTTCCTAAAGCGCTGCCTTTGTATACTTGAACAGCATTTTGAAACTAGCGGGGCGAGGATGGCGACTTTACTTGAAAGGGTATCCGGACCTGTTGATGACATGTCAGTTGTATCACTGCCTGTAAAGCTTATCAGTTTTTTTTCTACATCAAGGGTTTCTGCCGCTATGGTACTTAAAATTTCTTTCATGGAAGGTGAATAAAATCCTGACTTTATGTGTATTTCGCCGTTTGTTTCCATGGTCATTTCCACTGAATATTGAGCTTCATCTATGGTCGTTGTTACAAACCCGTTACCCTGATATCCCCAGGTTAAACCTATGCCACGGAGGGAGCCGTCATTTATATTGTTCCGCTTTTTATTCAGGTTTTCGTATGCGGTATATTTTCTGAGAAAAGCGGAGGATTCACATACTTTGTCGACTACTGCCAGCATTTTTTCCTCCGCCGCATTTATTTTTTTTATTTCTGTCGGGAGCATATTGAGTTTTTCTGCCACAAGAGCCATATGGCTTTCCAATGCAAAAAAAACCGAAGCTTCTCCAAATCCATTCATGGCGCCCATTGGCGGAAGATTTGTCCTTACTGCGGTAATATTTATTTTTTGATTTTCAATATTATACAGCCCGGACGCTGTGATTGATGTTCTTGCAATGATTTCGGAAAGGAAAGGACTGTAGCCTCCTATATTAAGCCAAACATTTGTTTCCATGGCTTTAATTTTACCTTCAGTTGAAACCGCTGTCCTGTATTCTATTTTTGCCGGAGAGGATTTCAAAGTATAAAGAAAGTCCTCGTTTCTCGAAAGAACAACCTTTACCGGTTTTTTGCATAAAAATGAAGCCAAAGCGGTTTGGGCGGTCACAAGGGACGGCATCCAGATTTTTCCGTCCAAGGCTTCCCCTATTTCCGTGGGAGCCACTATAATTTTATCGGACGGATAATTTAGAACCAGTGACACTGTTTTCCTCACATGAAAGGGCCATTGTGTCGCCGTGTAAATTTCCAGACAATCTTTTTTTTGCCGGACAACGGCTCCGGGGGTTTCCGCATAAAAATGGTCCTGCGGGGAAATATCCACACAGGATTCCACGACTATTAATTCATTTTTGCTCTTTCCTACGGTTTTGTATTTTTTTTCAACCGTCTCCGCTTCTGTTTTATTTTCCGGATTTTGGGAATTTTCCGCAGCTTCTCCTTGGGGATCCGCCTTTTTCTTGCGGCCCGCTTTCTTTATTCGTAGGAATTTTTCGCAGTCGCCTTTGCTTTCACTGTGGATAATATACGGAGGAATACTGTCTTTTGTTTTTTTTTCGAAAACAGATTGAAAATCAACCGCTTCCAAAGTTTCGGCTTGAATTTCCACTTTTTCCGCCAAATCTTCGGTTATTTCGTAGTCAGGACCCACAAGAATTCCCAAGGGTTCCCCCAGATAGTTGATTTCATCAGGAGTAAAAACCGGAACAACTGAGCCATTAAGTTCCAGATAGTTTTTCCCTGGAACATCCTTCGCTGTATATAGAAAATATCCGTCCGGAAGTTCCGGTGGTACTATGCTTATCAATTTTCCATGCCGAACCGGTGAACGTATCAATACGCCGTAATATTGGCCGGGGAATTTCAAATCGCTGAAAAAGATATGTTCGTTCTCGTCCATAAAACAAACCAATCCAAGGTTAAGACTTCTTGTAATATTTTGCGCCTATTTTCGTTACTCTGTCAATAACGTAATGAATTTCTTCTTCATTCATTCCTGGCCAAAAGGGCAGGGAAATTGTTGTATCCGCCTTTTCGGCTGCATTTGGAAAGTCGGAACGGGAAAGGCCGTACCTTTTTTTTATGAAAGTAAAGTCAAAATGGGGGATAAAATGAACAGAAATTCCTAATCCTTCTTTTTGCAGTTCTTTCGCGAATTCATCCCTTGTAACCAGAAGTTTTTCCGGCTTTATTCTTAAAAGATACAGATGCCAGGCGTTCCCCGTACTGTCCGGAGGTATACGTAAAAAGTCATAACCGGAAAATGCTTCATTGAAAATTCCGGCAATCATTTTTCTGCGCTCCAAAAAGGCCTCCGCTTTTTTTAACTGAATCCGTCCTATGGCTGCAAGGATGTCCGGCATATTGCATTTCCATCCGGCACAGGTTACATCGTATTTCCACGAAGCTTCCTTTTCCGTGTATCTGTTCCAAACAGCCCTGTCTATTCCGTTTGAACGCAGGGTTTTTATTACTCCGGCCTTTTCGGGATTTTTCAGGGTGATCATCCCGCCTTCTCCTGTTGTTATTGTTTTTGTCGCATAAAAGGAAAAAACGCCCGCATCTGCCAGGGTTCCGGCGAAACCTGTTTTTGTTTTTGCCGGAAAAGCGTGGGCAGCATCCTCAATGACAACAGCGTTATACCTTTTTGCGCAGGCGTTTATATCTTCCATCGGACATAGGTTTCCTCCAATGTGTACTGGGACTACCGCTTTTATTTTTTTTTCTTTTTTGAATACATCCTCAAGCCTTTCCAGATCAATGCTGTAAGAATCTTTTTCAATGTCGCAGTAAACAATTTCTGCTCCGAGATGCAAAGATGATGTGGCTGTGGAAATAAAAGTGTAAGGAGTGGTTACGGTTTTTGTTCCGGGACCAATCCCAAAGGCTTCCAGCGCCAGAAGCAATCCGGAGGATGCGCTGTTTACGCTTAATGCTTCCGGCGCTCCTATAAAGTCCGCAAATTCTTTTTCAAAAGCCAGAGCTTCCTTTCCTGTCGTGAGCCAACCCGAACGGATTACATTTAAAACCGCGTTTTCCTCTTCTTCAGAAAAGGAAGGTTTGAAAAACGGGATGAAAGGCTTATCTGCCGGTTTTGTTTCCATTTGATATTTCCCTGTAGAATTCATCCAAAGATGGTACAGCTTCCCTCAAGTAAGAGATAAGGATATTTTTATTTCTGTACATATCCTTGTTTCCGTCTGAATATTTGCATACCGCTGAAAGTTTTGCCAACAAATCGTCGGTGTTAAAATCTCCAGCGGCATTTTCTGTTTCTTTTTTCTGAAGTTTGAAAATTTTCGGGAATCCGATTTTTACGGGTTCTTCGTTTTCACTCCAAAGGGGTTCTGAAAGTCTTTCTCCGGGTCTGCTTCCTGTGATTTCTATTTTTATGTCTTTTCCAGGTTCGTATCCGCTGAATCTTATGAGCAGGGCCGCAATGTCTATTATTTTCAGAGGCTGCCCCATATCCAGTAGATAAGAGGATCCGTTTTCGCCGACACCTCCTGTTTTTAGCACAAGGGAACAGGCTTCCGGAATTGTCATAAAATACCGGGTCATTGCCGGATCTGTCACTGTAACCGGGCCTCCTTTTTTTATTTGGCTTAAAAAGAGGGGCAGGATTGAACCCCGGGAACCGAGTACGTTTCCAAACCGTACAAACATATAAGCCTGGTTATCTTTTCGGGGAAATTGACCGGATTTAATTTTTTCCGCGGCTTGAAGTGTTAATTTTTCGCAGATGTATTTTGATACTCCGTAAATTGAAACCGGATTTACCGCTTTATCTGTGGATATAAGCACAAAACGGGGAACTCCATAGCTTAAACAAGCGTCCAGTATGTTTTTTGTTCCGAATACGTTATTTTCTATTGCGGCGACTGGATTTTCCTCCATCATGGGGACATGCTTGTAGGCGGCCGCATGGAAAACCACATCACAGTGAAGTTTCGATATTATGTTGTGTATATACTCCCGGTTTTGTAAATCACCGATTACAGGAACAATTGTTGCTTTTTCCCCGACCCCACCTTCCTGGAGCAGTCTTAATTCCTTGTCTATTTGATAAATTGAATTTTCACCGTGACCGAAAAGATATAGTCTTTCAGCTCCTCCTGAAAGCAGTTGTCTGGCTATTTCTCCTCCTATTGAGCCTCCTGCCCCTGTTATAAGAACCCTTTTTCCCCTAAGGTAAGCCAGGCTTTCTTTTAAATTGATGACCACAGGGGCACGCCCCAGAATGTCCTGAGGGTCTATCTCCCTGGTTTGAATCAGGTGGGCGGGACCTTCAATAATCTGGGAGATATTAGGTAGAAGCTTTATTTTATTAAAACCTGCATCCCTCAAATTGCTGTATATGTTTTTGAGTCTTTCAGGAGGGGCTCCGGGAATTGCGATTAATGCTTCGTCCTTCGGTCCTATGTTCATCACCCGTATAACGCTGTCCACAGGCCCTAAAACGGGTACCCCGTCTATATTTACCCCTATTTTAGCCGGATCATCATCAAGGAAAGCGGTTACGCTTCCGAAAACCCCCTTGCTTTTTATTTCCGAGGCCAGCATTGTTCCGGCGATTCCTGCGCCGATTATATAAATTTTAGTACCGGGTGTATTATCTGTCATTCATGCAACCTCTTTTTCTTTTTCAGAACGATTTTCAAATTATTGTATTATTTCAAATCCCAAGTCTATCAAAAAGGAATTTTCGTAAAAATCCAGCTTTACCTTCACCCTTTTTTTCCTTCTATCCACCTTGATAATGCAACCTTCCAGTCCTTTTAAGGGGCCGGAAACAATCTGAATCCTGTCATTTTCATCAAATTTGGCGGTGGATATATCCGCAACCGCTCCGAAAGATGTGAAATGCAGGATCAATTCCAAATCTTTGCCTTTTAAGGATTCTGGTTTTTTATTATCCGGTAAAAAGCGGCAAAATCCTGCGGATGATTTTAACATTCCTAAAAGGTTATTGTCTATTTCATTATATTTTAAAAAGATGTATCCAGGAAAGAGAGGATAGAGTTTTTCAGATAATAAGCCGCTTTTCCGTATTATCAGTTTTTTTTGCGGGAAGAAAAACTCCGGAATTTCCGTTTGACAGGCGTTTTCCGCAATAACTTTGAAATTTTTTATGAAATTCTCCTCGGAACCTGTTATAACCTGAATGACATAGAAATTCATAGCCGGTAAAAGATATCATACAGCCATAAAAAAGAAAATATGCCTGGGGAAATACCTGTTTAAGTACTTAACTCCATAAGCCGATATTGTATAGAGAATACCGGAGGGTTTTATGCGTGCTTTTTTTTCAATGCTTTGCTTTTTATTTCTTTTAGGTAGTGCTTCTGCCTCTACTGTAACTGTTTCAATGGCCCAAAACAAAAATGCTCCTGCCATAGCCGTTGAGATGACACGTGTCATTGAAGACCAGATAATGAATGATTATTTCGCTTCCGGAGAAATAGTTTCCAACATGGAAATAGTTGAAAACTGCTCTTCCTTTGATAATCCCATGTTCAGTGTTAAGGAAGCTTCTCACGGAATGTCTGACTTCCTGCTGGCGGTTTTCCTTGAATACGGCCCGGATGAAAAGAAATTTACGGATTCAGAGGCCACATACGCTGAATTGAAAGAGGTCAATTGGCGGGTTGTGGATGTCCGCTCTCCGCAGGTTCTGGGTAGCGGTTATTTCAAAGTTAGTAACTCCCGTGTCCAGGAACAAAATCCCTATGAATGTGCCAGGATAATCGCAGGTCTTATCAGCAAAGAAGGTTTAAAAATACAAAATGGAGATAATGGAGGGAACAAATGAGAAAACTTTCAGCTTTGCTCGCTGTTGTTGTTTTACTGCTTTCCCAGGGAGCTGTATGGGCTGTTTGGGAGGGAAATGCCGGTGTGGGTTCCGCAGGTAATTTCCCCGGGAGCGGAATGTATGCTTTAAGTGATATGTTCCCTAAAAACACCCTGGTGGATATCCAGAATTTGGAAACCGGCCTTTCCGTCCGGGCAGTGGTTGTCGGTTTATCCGGCGTGCCCGGGCTGGTTGCTTCTGTTTCTCCTGAAGTGGCGGAAAGCCTGAATATAAAAGAAGGCTCCGTCAGCCGTGTAAGGATATTTGTCCCTTCGGATACCTCCGAGGTTACAGTGGATGGTTTTGCCGGTCCGGTGAATGACAGTATAGACAGCAATGATCCGGATGTGAATCCTGCCGCCTTCGTGGCTTCAGAATATCCTTTGGAAGCGGGCACTGTTTACGATGAAACTGTAAATATGTCTGTGGCGGATGCAGAAGAAGCGGATGCTGAAAATACAGGAGAAACGGTTGTTATGGCCGATCCTGTTGAAGAGACCGCAGAAACTGTGGATTCTTTAATTGTTTCCCAACCGGACAATGAACCGGAAGTGGTTTCTGAGGTCGCCGTATTTGAGCCGGTGGAAGAAGTTGAACCGTTGTATAGTGAAAATACAGATGACCAGGTATTTACGGATGATCCGGTTGTGGCCGTTGTGCCGCCGGTAAAGGAAAAAGAGGAAACTGAAGAAGTGACGGCGGATGCGGAAGTTATGGAAGTGGAGGAAATTGCACTGGTTCCTGCGGATATGAATCCTCCTCCTGCTGACGGATCCTATGTGGATGAGCTTGTTCCCGAGGTAGCCCCGGTTTCTTATGCGGAACCTGTAGGCGTTGATACCGGTATTGTGGCAGAGGTTGAGGAAGAAGCGGATTCAATCGCTTCTGCTGAAGCTAATGAAGAAATTGAAGAAGAAAGCTTTATTTCTGAATACATACCGTCATATGTGGAGAAAGAAGAACCTGTCACTGACACCCGTGATTTGGAACCTGCGGTGGTTGTATCTGTTCCTTCTGGTACCCTTAAAAAGGGTTATTACGTGCAAATAGGAAGTTATATTGAGCCTGAAAACGTAAGGAAAATCGTTGATTCTTACAGCGGTAAATATCCGATTGCCTGTATGGATTCAGCCGCTTCCGGAGCCAAGAAAATCCTTGTTGGAAGTCTTGCGGCTGATGAGACAGGGGCTGTGTTGGAGTTCTTCCAAAAAGAAGGATTTAAGGACGCTTTTGTTTATGTGATAAATTAAACAACCTTCTTTTGCTTCTATATACGAGTCATTTAAGGACGCTTTTGTTTATGTGATAAATTAAACAGCCGTTTGTTATTCCCTTAAAATAAAAACCTCCGTAGTTTTGTTACGGAGGTTTTTTTATATCTGTAGGAACAACAGGGCGGAATGCACTTTTTTTGTTTTATCAGCGTCCGCAGCAATGTTTGTATTTTTTCCCTGAACCGCATGGACATGGGTCATTGCGTCCGATTTTTGGTCCTGTCCTTACCACCTGTACAGAAGATGGATTCGCCGCCGACTGGGTAGGGGAACCTCCTTTTCCTGACGGTATACCTGATCTGGGTATACCGAACATTCCGGAATCCTGATGGTTTTCATTCATGCCTGATATCCTGCGTTCCCGGCGGACTGATTCGGAACTTTCTCGCTTGATTTTCACCAGGAAAATCCTGGATGCTATTTCGAGCCTTATGTCATCGAGCATTGTATAAAAAATATCGAAACCTTCAAGTTTGTATTCTGTAAGCGGATTTTTCTGTCCGTAAGAACGCAAATAAACGGATTCCCTCAAAGATTCAAGTCTTTCCAGGTGGGCAAGCCATTTCCGGTCTATGGACTGGAGATACTGGTATCTGATGAAAGCATTTAAATTTTCCTTTCCTGCAAGGGCTTCTTTTTCCGCTATGTCTCTTTCCAAGGCGGAAATAATTCTCTTTTTCGCTTCCTCTGTGTTTTTTCTGCAAAGCTCTATATCTTCCGGTGAAATCTGGTATCCGGTTTTTTCCCTCATATCTTTTATGAGGTCATTGTCCGCTTTTGCCTCTTCTTTTTTCCATGATGAGGAATAATCATCAAGATAAACTTCAACATATTCCCTTGCAGTATTCAATATGCGGTCGGACAAATTGTTATCTGTAAGAATACTGTGCCGTTGTGAATATATGAAAGATCTCTGCTCATTCAGAACATCGTCATATTCAAGCAAATGCTTACGTATTTCAAAGTTACGTTCTTCAACTTTTTTCTGGGCTTTTTCAATACTCTTATTCAACCAGGGATGGAAAATAGGTTCTCCAGGCTTCATCCCGATTTTTGACATCAAATGTTTAAGGTTTTCACCTCCAAAAAGCCTCATCAGGTCGTCGTCCATGGAAATAAAGAATTTGGAACGGCCCGGATCCCCCTGGCGCCCTGAACGTCCGCGGAGCTGGTTATCAATACGTCTGCTTTCATGCCGCTCGGTTCCAATGACATAAAGGCCACCCAGTTTTTTTACTTCTTCGTAATCCTTTTTCCATTTTTCGTATTCTTCCGCATAGGCTGCTTCGTATTGTTCCCGGGTGGCTTCAGTCCCCACCTTTTTCCTGGCGCGGAATTCCGGATTGCCTCCCAGCTTAATGTCCGTACCGCGTCCCGCCATGTTTGTTGCAATGGTTACGGAGCCTTTGGCGCCGGCTTCGGCAATAATAAGTGCTTCCCGAGCGTGGTTTTTCGCATTCAAAACCTCGTGGCGTATGCCCCTCTTCTGGATTAACCGGGAAATGAGTTCCGATTTTTCGATGGACACTGTACCCACAAGGACAGGCTGGCCTTTTTTGTTTGCCGCCGCTATTTCATCGCACAAAGCATCCCATTTGTCTTTTTCGTTTAAATAAACCACATCGTCTTCGTCAATCCTGGCTACAGGCAGGTTTGTGGGAATGACCACAGGCTGAAGGTTGTATATTTTATTGAATTCCACCGCCTCTGTGTCTGCGGTTCCCGTCATGCCGGAAAGCTTTTTATACATCCTGAAAAAATTCTGGAAGGTAATTGTAGCCATGGTACGGTTCCGTTGGGCTATTTTAATATGTTCCTTCGCTTCAATAGCCTGGTGTAGTCCGTCGGAGTAACGTCTCCCTTCCAGAATTCTTCCTGTAAATTCATCAACGATTTGAACGGCGCCGTCTTTTACCACATAATCCACGTCAATGTGGTAGAGTTTGTGGGCTGCCAGTGACTGGGTGAAATAATGTATGTATTCAAAATTTTCCTCGTCAAACAAGCTTCCGGAAATAAACCTGCGGTCTTTGAGAATTTCTTCTATGTGAAGCATGCCTTCATTTGTAAAAGACACTTTCTTTGATTTTTCATCCAGTTTATAGTCACCTTTGATTTCTTCTCCCCGGGCTTCATCAGGATAGTCGTTGGTTCCCGGCTTTTTTTCCACCTCTTCCAGCATTGAAACAAGCTTGTCAACTTCAAAAAATTTCGATGTGTCGTCTTCCGCGGCGCCAGAAATAATAAGGGGGGTTCTGGCTTCATCTATCAAAATCGAGTCTATTTCGTCCACAATGGCAAAGTTGAAGGGGCGCTGGGTACATTCGTTTATGTCCCATTGCATATTATCCCTCAGATAGTCAAAACCTAGTTCGTTGTTGGTTCCATAGGTTATGTCGCAGTTATAGGCAGCCCGCCGGGAAGCCTTGTCCATGTTTGAAAGGATTACACCCACTGATACCCCTAAATATGCGTACACAGGCCGCATCCAGTCCGCGTCCCTTTCCGCCAGATAATCGTTGACGGTGACAATATGTACCCCGTCTCCGGTGAGGCTATTTAAATAGGCGGCGGCAACGCACATGAGGGTTTTTCCCTCTCCGGTTTTCATTTCGGTTATCCGCCCGCTGTGAAGGACGAGTGAACCGAGAATCTGGACATCGTAGGGTCTTTCTCCAAGGATTCGTCTGGCCGCTTCCCTTGCCAAGGCGAATGCTTCCGGCAGGAATGAATCCAGGGATTCCCCTGCCTTGTATCTTTTTCGGAATTCTTCGGTTTGTTTTGGAAAATCTTCTTCCGCCAGGGAGAGTGCCCAGGCTTCTTTTTCATTTATGCGGTGCAATACAGGGAGCATCGCCTTTATATCTCTTTCGTGTTGGGAGCCTATAAAAAACTTCAATATTTTGTCTGTAATCATTATTTAAGTGTACTGAAAGTGATTGGCGTTGACAAGAAGTAAAATGAATTTTACGCTGTGTCTTATGAAATTGCCCGTTTTTATTTTTTTTACCCTTTCCCTTCTGGTTTTAGTGTCCGGTTGCGGAAAAAACGCCACTTCTGATTTGGACAGGGAAGAGTTGTTTTCTGTCTCTTACGGACGTTTTGATGATGAAATCGATTTATTTACCCATACAATAAATGGTGATTGTCCCGCTGTATGCCTCTTCATGAGAGACGGTATCTTTTATATTGGGAATGCCTCTTCGGAAAAAGTCCTGCAATTTACTTCTTACGGTGATCTTCTTTCAGTTTACTATAATCCTGAATCGGTTCCTGCCCCCGATTTTTATTCCGCCTTTGAAATTGAGGGGGAAAATACCAGGAATCCGGGTATAACCACCCAAAAGGCTGTTGAATACCCTTTTAACAGGATTTTTTCCGTGGCAGTTGACTCAAAAAAACGGCTTTATGTGGCGGATGCTCTTCCCCCGGAACGGGTTGAATATAACGAGGAAGAACAGCTCATGTTGGAAAACATTGTGGTGCGTTTTGACGCTTCAGGAAAATTCATAGACTATATAGGGCAGGAGGGGCCGGCGGGAACTCCTTTTTCCGCTTTGGCTGGAATTTTCATTAATTCCGACGATGACCTTTTTGTGGTTTCCAGAAAGCCTTCGGGAGCCACTGTGTTTTGGTATGATCCTGACGGAAAACTCCTTTACCGTATCCCCATTTCCTTTGATTCCCTGCCTTCTCCCTATCAGGACGGCAAAAAGAATATTTCTGTTCTGGCGGATATTATTCCTGCATACCGTTCTGGCATTTTGTTTTTTAAGATTGATTATTACCGGGAAGTCGTGGATTCCGAAACCGGTTCCGCCAGCGGAATTTCTTTTGATAAAAGTTTTTTGTATCCGTTTATGATAGAAAGCGCATCTTTCGGGGAGCAGGTGGAATTACCTGTTTATGAGGATTTGGATGATTCTTCCAATGTCCTCAGGACAAAGGCATTGAAACCCTATGGACTTTTAGGTGTAACCGGGAATAATCATGTGTTTTTATATACACCGACATCCCGTGGTTATGAAATTTGTATTCTGGATTTAGAGTCAAAACGGGTGCAAAAAAGGGCTCTTCTCATTTCCTATTCTGAACAGGTTTACAACGCCTTTCATCTTTCGGGAGACGGGATTCTTTCGGCCCTTCTTGCAGGTCCGGACAAGGCTTCTGTAGTCTGGTGGCGTACAGATTCCCTGATCGGAGAGATACGCAGGTAATGTGTTGGAACCTGTATAATACCAGCCCGGAGTTTTGGTGTGGATAGTGAAAAAAACGGCGGCATTACATCTGGAGATACCCGTTCTTCCGTTTCTCTTGGAAATGAAGTGATTGATACCGGGGAACAGGGCGGATTGTCTTCTTCCGGTGAAGAGCGGCCTTCACAGCTTGTCTTTCATTATAACAGGGAGCGTAGATTGGCCAAGGCATCCGAAGCTGTCCGCCGGACTTATACCGAAGGGTACACACCTAATAAAGGATTTATAAAGGGACTTACAGCCAATGCCGGTTTGAGAAGTGTCCTTGCAGTAATTGTCATTTTATGCGCTGTGGTAATCATCCTTTCAGTTTTCGGCCCATCTGAAAGCGAGGGTTCTTTTCATGGGGTGCCTGTGCGGCTCCGTGCCTTTGTATTCGATGAAACACTTTTTGTCGCTGTCACCTTCGATGGAACCAGCGTATTGCCAGGGGAATTTCCTGCCATGGTGAAAGCTGAAATAACAGCCTCTGACAGCGGTGGAACCCCTGCCGCCCGTTCGGAGGTCACTGGACGTTATACTGGAACGGAATTGGTTTTAAGGTATTCGGGAACAGATTATGATTTCGCCGGAGTTAAGGTTTCCGTTTCATTTTTAAATCCAGGGAAGGGGGATC
This sequence comes from uncultured Treponema sp., assembly GCA_949299755.1. Lineage (GTDB taxonomy): Bacteria > Spirochaetota > Spirochaetia > Treponematales > Treponemataceae > Avitreponema. The sequence continues at coordinate 22,388 of CASGBA010000005.1, forward strand.
CTGTTGAAGACCTTGTGCTTTCCACCCGGGTTAAACGTGAATAAAAACAAAGTCTTTCATAAATAAAACGATGTTATTTATATCCAAAATATGATAGAATACAAGAGATGTTTTTGCGGAGGAAAAAATGATTCAATTTTATTTTCTTTCAGTTTTGTTAAACGCTTTCTCAGGCTGTATATTATTTTTCGGCATATCTTCCAAAGATGACCCTCCGCTGGAGGAAACCTCAGGAAGCTCTTTTTTTCCGTCCTTTACACGTAGTGAATCATTCCGTTTTGTGCTTGGACTTGCCGCCATTGCGGTTGGTGTTTTGAAACTGCTTAGCCCTGTAAAAGGGGATGTTCCAATTATCGGTGATGTTTTTCCCGCCGCCGCCGGGATTGTATCCGGATTCGCTTTGATTTACGAACATGTCCGTGTGCGGAAATTTTCCGAAAAGGTTGAGCAGAATAAATACATACGCAAGCTTCTTGATTATAAAACCTATATCGGAATTGCGGCCATGATTGCCGCTGCCCTTCATTTTTTGTTCCCTGCTGTGGTGGTTATTTGATTCCATGGCTGCTGTGAGTATGTCCGGAGACAAACGCCCCGCTTTTTCTGTTGCCGGGATAATATACCGTCAGGGTAAACTCCTTTTGGGGAAACGCATTAACCAGGGTTTTATGGGCGGCCGGTGGGAATTTCTTGGAGGCAAGGTTGAAGCCGGTGAAGGATTGGAAGAGGCTCTGGCCAGAGAATTCAAAGAAGAGACCGGTGTATCTGTTTTTGTAGGATCATTCATTTGTTCCTCTTTTTTCCGGAACAACAATGGTGAAGTAAAACTTTCCGCCTTTTCCGTTAAACTTCCGGATGATTTTTCTCTCACGGAAGTTGTCCTTCCTGAACACAGTGAACTTTCCTGGTTCCCTGTTGATAAGGTGGAAAACCTCCATCTTGTTGATTCTGACAGAAATCTGCTTCCTGCGATTAAAGAATGGATTTCAACCCTGGAAGATGACAATGTGTAATACACGGCCTGTTATTTTTTTTATTTTATTTTCCTTTGTGTTGTTTTTTTCCTGTTCCGGAAAGTCCAAGATCGCTGAAATTGAATTTCCACCCACTTACATGGTTGAAACCAGGGAACGGTTTGTTGTGGTTACCCATCCTTACGCCGCCTTGAGGGATCAACCCGGTGAAACCGGTGTAACCATAGGCCATTGCCGGAAAGGGGATGTTTTTGAAGTGACAGGAACCCGTTTTATGGAATCGGGTAAAAAACAAGTGTTATGGATATGCCTTGAAGGCGGATGGATTTTACGCTCTTCAGTCATGCTTTTTTCCACAAGAGCCCAGGCGGAAAACGCTTCCCGGGCTTTTTTAGAGGAGAACCCGCCCGGAAATATTTGATCCGGTTCCGGGCTCCAGTTTTAATCCTCTTTTTTTGTTTTCCCCAGCTGGCCGCAGGCTCCGGAAATGGATCTTCCCCTGGGATATCTTACCGTTACATTCATCCCCGATTTTTTCAAGAAATCCGCAACAACTTTTGTTTCGGCAGTTGTAGGCCTTGAAAAGGGTAGTCCTTCCGCCGGATTCCAGGGTATCAGGTTGAGGTTTGCATTTAAACCCTGGCAAAAATCCTTCAATCCTTCTGCGTGGGATTTGTCCGTATTAACCCCCTTCAACAAAACCGCCTCTAAAGTCACCCTGTTCCCGGTTTTCCGGCAGAAATACATGAGGGCTTTTTTTAGTTCCGGCAGAGGGTTGTTTTTTTCCACCGGCATCAGTTTTGCCCGCAAAACCGGATCCGCTGTGGTCAGGGAAACCGCAAGCCTTATTTCCGGTCCGTGATCCGCTAAATCGTAAATACCGCCGCAGATACCCGCTGTTGAGACAGTGATACGCCTGCGGGAAAGTCCCCTTCCTTCCTTGGAAGTAAGAATGGAAATTGTTTTCCGTATCGCTTCAAGGTTGAGGAGAGGTTCCCCCATGCCCATAAAAACAATGTTATCCAATTTTCCTGAGTTTTTTTCAAGGTAAAGGAATTGCTCGATTATTTCGCCGGTTGTCAAATTTCTGCTGAATCCCAGGCTCCCTGTTTTGCAAAAAGCGCACCCCATGGGACATCCTGCCTGACAGGATACACAGGCTGTTTTCCTTCCCGATGAATCAATTAAAAGCACGGTTTCCACCGCCGCACCGTCATAAAGAGTCACTTGGATTTTTATTGTTCCATCCGGGTCATGGAGAATTTTTCCGGGAAAACTTGAGCGAACCTTGTAGTTTGCCTCCAGGTAATCCCGTTTTTCTTTCGGAATGTTTGTCATTTCAGAGAAGTCAAGGACACCTTTGGAAATCCATTGGAAAATCTGCTTCCCGCGGAAAGTTTCTGTACTGTCCCCGCATACAATCTGTTGTATTTCTTCAGGCAACATTCCCGAAAGAACTTTCTCAATCATATTCTTTGTAAAGGGTTTGAAAATTTAATTTTGAAGCTTGTGGAGCATTTCGGTGACAAGATGATTCCTTATACCGAATCTTTGGAACTGGAGGAGGGTGTCCACCGCCTGCTGTTTATTTTTTAAGTTGACATAGCAATCCGCAAGCTCAAGGTACAACCTGTAATTTCTGGGATCCGACTGTAAAAGCTGTGAAAGGCTTTTGATGGCCTCCTCATATCTTCCCCGCTGTTTGTTTATCATTGCTATGCCCAAAACAGCGTAAATATCAAATTCAATGTCGAGGGCACGCTGGTAATATTCCTCCGCTTTGTCATATTCGGTCATATTCCTGTATGCATCTCCGGCCCTGGTTAATATAACCTTGTTGTTGGGGTCTATTTCGAGGATTTTATTCCAGTATTCAACTGATTTTGCCTGTTGGTTTAATCCCCTGTAACAGTCAGCCAGTCCGAAGAGAGCGTAAAAATTGTTTTCGTCCATTCTGAGGGCCCGCTGAAAATAGTAAATCCCCTTTTCGAAGGTTTTAAGCTTCCGGTGGCAGTTTCCTATTGATGTTAAAACCCTTATGTCAACGGCGGCTTCGTTCAAGTCAAGCATTTTCTGCCAGTAGTACAGGGCATCCCTGTATTCCTTGAAATCGTAGTGAAGGTGTCCTAGCCCTATCAATGCATAGGGGTTGTTTTCTTCCATGTCCAGTACTCTTAGGTACAGGATTTTTGAATGCCTGAAATCCTTTATTTTCCGGTATGCGTCCGCCACCCTGGTTAAAACCGTTATATTTTTATCGTCATGCTGGAGGTATTGCTCCCAAATTTCAATAGCCTTATCATACATTCCCAAGGCTTTATAACAATCCGCCAGACCGAAGAGGGCGTAATTATTACCTGGATGGAAATTCAGACACTTGGAATAATATTCGACAGCCTGCCGGAAATTTTCTTTTTTTCTCTCCGCATCCCCTAATCCCACAAGGGCATAATTATTGTTTTCTTCCAGTGCCAGAATTTTTCTGAATGCGTTTTCCGCTTCCTCACAGCAATTGTCTTTGAGAAGTAAATAACCGTTTTTTGACAATTCAGCTATTTTGTTGAATCGTTTATCTTCTTCGGATATTTCCGGAATCGGTTCCGGGATAGGCATCTCTGTAAAAAGATCTGACACAAGTACTCCTGTTATTTTTCTATTACGGCTGAAATCAGCCCGCTGATATTTTTTATAATCGGTTCAAATTTTCTACGGTTATGTGCCAGCCAATACATTTTCAGTGCGTCCAGCTCCCGGTTTTGTCCTGCATAATAGTCACCGACCCGGGTTAAACCGTCTGAATAACCGGTTGCCATGAAAATACGTTTAGCCGCCTCAACATTTCCTGCGTTAAAAAATTCGTTTCCGCGTCTATTCAATAGAACCTTCTGTGATGAGGAAAGCGTTTGGGGAGATATTTCCGTTGTTTTTATGAAACCATTTCCTGGATTGCTTTTATCCGTCAACATAAAAAAGCCACTTATTCCAAATGAAACAAGTTTACTATATAGTCATGGTTTATTTCAATATTTAAAAATAAGAATTTACATTAAAAAAAATTTTATTGAAATTAAATATTACCCGTGTTTTTTCAGACTTTCTGATAAAAGTCCACTATGGAACGGCCGTAAATCCGCCTGTCCCTGAGTTCCATGGATGGATTAATAAGGTCTGGCATTTCCGTTTCCCGGGGTCTGTGGATAAGGGCAAACCCTCCTTTTTTCAGTATATCCCTTTCACCGCATACACTTACAAGTTCCCGGTGGAATTTATAGGGAAAGGGCGGATCGAAGTAAATAATGTCAAAGCTTTCTTTGGAACGTTTCAAATAAAGTTCCGCAGGTAAAAAACTGCATTTTATTTTAACCGGGGATATGGATATGTTTTTGAAAATGGTTTTTGACTTCCCCCTGTCTTTTTCCACCAGAACCGCTTTTTCCGCACCCCTGGAAACCGCTTCCAGGGCACAAACTCCGGAACCGCTGAAAACATCCAGAAAACTTTTTCCGCTTAAATCCCCTAAAACCGCAAAAAAGGATTCCCTGGCCCTGTCCATGGCCGGTCTTATTTCCCCGGGAGGACATTCAATGTGCCTTCCTTTTAATAATCCGCCTGTTATACGCATTTTACTGGAAATTCAAAAGTTCCGATAATTCACTGCTGGAAACAATGTCCCTGGAATCCCCGGGCTTTTCTGTCTTTATTATGCTTTCCCGGCTTTCCTTCATTAATTCAGAATGCTGGGCCCTTATGGTTTGGAGCTTTTGGATTATATCTGAGAAACAGTCTTTCATGGGGGTTTTTCTTTGTAAAATCAGGTCAAGAAGCTTTATGAATTTATCCTGACAGGAATGTATGGATTGCATAAGGGAAAGGTAATCCGAAAGCTGTCTGTTTTTCTGTATTTGGCCATAAATTTGCTTGATTGTAGAATCAAAAAACAAAATATCGTCTACGGTTTTGTTATAAAAGTATTCCTGGGAAAGCTCCAGCAAAAGACCCTCTCTTACATTATCTATTGAACGGGCCAGTTGGTATAAATTGTCCTGGAATACAATGTTTTGAAGCATCTTTCCCCCTAAAATATTTTTTATTATAGAATATATATCGGTTTTTAGGAAGGGTGGTTTGAGAAATATTGGCTCTTCTCTTTACTTGACCAAGGATTGTATATTTGATACCTTGGTTAATACAACTCCCGCCTGCGCTTAAAGGGCAGGCCAATAGTCCATAGGAGGAAAAATGAGAGATTATGAGTTGATGGTTGTCTTCCCTTTGGAGGAAGATAAGTTTAAGACGAGTTCAGACGCAATCCGTGGAATTATCAATGCTAATGGTGCCCAGATTAAGTCTGAAGAACCCTACGGTGACCGGGATTTGGCTTACGAAATTAAAAAGCATACCCGTGGCCGTTATATTCTTTTCAATATCAGTGCCCAGCCGGAAAAAATCGTTGAAATGGACCGGCAGATTAAGCTGACCCAAAATATCCTTACCTATCTTTTTATCCGTGTGGATGAATAAGCCTTATTCTTAACGGGAGGTTTCTGTGGCGGATTTGAATCGTGTTATGTTGATTGGAAGGCTTACGAGGGATGCCGAACTGAAATACACTTCGGGTGGCATGGCTGTCTGTAAATTTTCCATCGCTGTGAATAAATTCCGTAAGAACGGAGACCAGAGGGTTGAGGAAGCTAATTTTTTTGATATTGTTTTGTGGGGCCGTTCCGGGGAAGCCCTTAACCAGTATTTGATTAAGGGGAAACAGGTCGCCGTGGACGGGGAACTCCATCAGAACAGGTGGGAACAGGACGGACAGCCGCGCAGCAAGATTGAAATCATTGCGACCAATGTGCAGCTTTTGGGTGGTTCTTCCGGTGGCAATTATTCCGGAGGCGGTTATTCCAGTTCCCAGCCGATGAAACCGCAGTCTTCCCCTGAAGATGGTTGGCAGCGGAATAATGAGCAGAAACCCAGGGATTACCAGGAAATGGATTCCTCCCCGGATTCCGACTTCCCGGACGATATACCCTTTTGATGGTTCTGCTTTTGAATTGATTTTACCAGTAGGAGTTTTTTATGGCTAACGAAAAAATGAAAGATATGGAAGGCGATATTTCTTCCCAGGAAGCTTACCGCGATGGTGAGGATAAGGGAGCCCGGAAGGGAAAGGTTTTTTTCCGCAAAAAAGTATGCCGCTTTTGCAATCAAAAAACAAAAATAGATTATAAAGATGCGGATACCCTCAGGAGGTATACTACTGAGCGGGGAAAGATTCTGCCGAGAAGGATTACAGGAACCTGTGCGAAGCACCAGCGCCGCTTGGCTTTGGAAATCAAGAGGGCAAGAACCCTGGCCCTGCTTCCTTATGTTTCACCGTAAGGCCGGATTTTCGGCGGATGTTTATTGAGCCGCTAAAATAAATATAACAAATATATTTTTCAAACCGCCGGGTGTCCAACTCCCGGATGCCGACGGCGGAAAATATCAGGAGAGGAGCTTGAAATGAAAGTAATTTTGAATGAGGATGTAAAACATCTTGGCGAAGAGGGCGACATAAAAGACGTGGCCAACGGGTATGCCCGTAATTATCTGTTTCCCCGTTCCTATGCGGTTCCCTGCAATCCCATGACGCTTGCTTATTTTGAAACACGCAAGGCGGAAATTGAAGCTAAAAAAGAAGCCAAAAGGGCTGATGCCGCCAGTTTGAAGGAAAAACTTGAGGCTGCGGTTGTTAATATTTCCATGCCTGCCGGTGCAAACGGGAAACTGTACGGCGCCGTTACAAATCAGACCGTAACAGAGGCCCTGCATAACCTTGGCTTTGATATTGAACGCAAGAGGGTTGAACTTCCCGGTTTGACTTTTAAAAGCGTTGGAAAATACCATGCTGTTGTGCGGCTTTACGAAAACGCTTCCGCCACCATACAGGTTATTGTGTCAGCCCAAGGGTCTCCTGATGCCGCCCCGAAAACTTCGGATGCCGCCGGAGAAAAAAAAGCCTCTCCCGCGGAAGCTGCCAATGAGCCTGCCGCAGTTGCGGAGGAATCTTCGGAAACAGACGCTGTTCCGGATTCCGACGGGGAAAATAACTGAAATTTAACCGGCTCCGGGATTCCCAATGGTTTATCAATTTCCAAAAGATAAAATTCCGCCTCATGATATGGAGGCGGAGAGTGCGACTCTCGGAGCGATACTTCTCGATCCGGATGCAATAGGTTCGGTAATCCGTTATCTGCGTCCGGATAATTTTTATTCCCTTCAAAACCAGAAAATATTCGCCGCTATTCTTTCCCTTTACAATGACGGGAAAACCGTGGATTTAATTACCCTTGCGGATAAGCTCCGTCTTAATGGGGAACTGGATGCGGCCGGCGGTCCGGGATATTTGGCTTCCCTTACTGATACGGTTCCCACCAGCGCCAATGTTGAATATTACGCTAAAATTGTCCTGGACAGATCCATCAGAAGGAAGCTGCTCAATATTGCGGCTAAAATAGTAGCGGACAGCCATGATGAAACAGAGGAAAGCAGGGTAATCCTTGAATCCTCCCAAAAACAGCTTTTTGATTTGACGGACGCAAACCAGTCGGCCACAGTGACTTCCCCAAAGGAGCTAATTCCCCGGGCCATCGGAGCCATAGAGAATCTTTATAAAAACAGGGACTCTTACAGCGGGATTCCGTCCGGGTTCGGGGATTTGGACGCTATGACCAGCGGCTTCCAAAAATCCGAACTTATTATTATTGGGGCACGTCCTTCGGTGGGAAAAACAGCCCTTGCCCTTTCCATGGCCTCCCATATTGCGATAAAAAAGAAAATTCCCGCCGCTTTTTTTTCGTTGGAAATGTCAGGGCTTCAACTTATGTTCCGTCTCCTTTCTTCAGAATCCCATATTTCCTCCCACAGTATCCGTACCGGCTTTTTAAAATTAACGGATTTGGAGAACATTCAGGATGCGGCCGGTAAAATTTACGAAGCACCCCTTTACCTTGTTGATATGCCCAACATGAAACTTCTGGATTTAAGGGCTATGGCAAGAAGGATAAGACAGCAGTACGATGTCCGTATTATTTTTATAGATTATCTCACTTTGATAACGAGTGAAAATAATTTAATACCCCGCCATGAGCAAATAGCGGAAATATCCCGTTCCCTGAAAGCTTTGGCCCGTGAGCTGGATATTCCGGTAGTGGCTCTTTCACAGGTTAAAAGGGATGCGGAAGGTAAAACGCCCACATTGGCCGATTTGAGGGAATCGGGTTCCATTGAGCAGGATGCGGATGTGGTTATGTTTTTACACCGGGAGCGGAGTTCCGGCGAAGAAACCATTGACACTAAATTGATAGTTGCGAAACAGAGGAACGGTCCGGTTGGAGACATAGAGATACTGTTCCGCCCGAAATATACGGAATTTGTCTCGAAAAACCACGATTAACCTGTATTGAACACAAGGCTGTTTTCCCCTTGGATTTTGTCCTTTTGCCTTTACGGAGAATATAACTAAAAATATCATGGCGCAAACAGCCGGGATATGGTATACTTGACCAGCGCGGTAAAATCATACCGCCAATTATGGAAATTTAGCGAGGTATTTATGAATGCTCATAATGCGGTGAATGCTTTTTTCGGTAAACATGGATTTGCGCCTTCTACCCCCGATATTTCTTCCGCAGTTTCGGCTCTTTTGTTCGATATGGAAGAAGGATTGGCTTCATCTTCAACAGACAAAAAACTACATTCTTCCATGCCGATGATTCCCACCTGGACAAAACCTCCGGCCTCCGTTCCCAAAAACGCTTCCATCATTGTTATTGATGCCGGCGGGACAAATTTCCGTTCCAGCCTTGTTACCTTTGACAAGGACGGAAACCCTTCGATTTCAGATATGCAGAAAACATCCATGCCGGGAACAGACCGGGAATATTCTAAGGATGAGTTTTTTGATAAAATAGCCGACAATCTGGCTCATTTGAAAAATAAGGCCTCACGAATAGCTTTCTGTTTTTCATATGCTTTTACGGCTTTACCCGGCGGGGACGGTCAGGTAATAGAGATGTCCAAGGGTGTCCGTGCCCCGGAAGTCCATGGATGTCTCTTGGGGGAAAACCTTTCCAATGCCCTGGTTGCCAAGGGTTGGAAAAAACCGGAAAAAATTGTGCTGGTTAATGATACATCCGCAGCCCTTCTTGCCGGTGCGTCCGCAGCGGTTAACGGGAAGCTTTACGATTCCTACGTGGGATTTATATTGGGTACAGGCATGAATGCCGCCTATATTGAAAGCGAAGAAATCCTGAAAATTGCCAATACAAAAGAAGGGGCGGGTTTCGGTCCCCAGATTGTGGTTTGTGAATCCGGGAAATCAGACAAAATGGCCTTCTCGGAATTCGATGAAAAAATCCTGAAAATAATAAATACCCCAGCTCCTTATGAACGTATGTGTTCCGGTGTCTTTTTGGGACCATTGGGACAAATCGCCCTGAAAGCCGCCGCCGATGACGGGATTTTTTCACCGGAAGTTGCCACTAAATTAAAAGCCCTGGATAACCTTGAGCTTAAAGACATGGATATGTTTTTCTACGGTCCCTACCGGACGGACACCAAATTGGGGGCCATTGTTTCCTGCGGGAATGAATTTGACAGGGAAGCTGTTTACAGGATACTTGATTCGTTTGTGGAACGTTCCGCCCGGCTGGCAGCCGCCAATATTTCCGCCGCTGTCATAAAATGCGGCAAGGGTTTTAACCCAGCGCGGCCTGTATGTGTTTTATGTGAAGGTACTACCTTCTTGAAAACCCATAATTTGCGTGACCGGGTTATAGGATATTTGAATACCGAGCTTACAGTGAACCGCGGTATCTGGTATGAAATTGTTACAATGGACAATGCCGTTACTCTGGGTACAGCGGTGGCAGGGTTGATTTAGGGGGCATTCCTTTGGGTGGAAGGAACGGACGTTAAAATGCTGAATTTTCCTGTTGTTCCTCTTGCCGTGGTGGTTTTAATATTACTCATAATTGCCATTCTGTTTTTTTCAGAAAAAGGAAAGGGCATCAGGAATATGTGCCGCTTGATAATAACCGGTTTGGATTCCGGCTTTAATATCGGGCAGATTATGTTTCTTGGAAAAATAGGCAAGGCTGCCGGTTTGGAGGATCCTTCTTCGTTATTCTGGTCATCTTCCGCCATGGATAAATGTACTTCTGAAATAGTAAGGCAAGCTGGTGTTGCCGGCAACAGCGATAATACCGCTATACAACATCTCCTTTCTTCCTTGTACGAGTACAGAAATAAAGTCGATTTGGAGCAGTCAAGGGAGAAAAGAGGAATTGAGTCAACCAGGAATATAAAACCCGGTCAGCGGGTACGTATCCTTTTGGCGGGTGCGGGTGTTTTTAGTTCAAAGGTTGTGTCAAATACAGCGGCTTATTTGAAACTGGATTTTCCCCATTCGCCGAACACTTTTGCAACGGAGATTGACTGGCTTTATAAGGAAGTCAAAGTATACTTTTGGCGTATAGACGATGCAGGTTATGAATTTTCCTCAACAGTTATTCCCAGAGACACGGATGGAGGGAAGGCCGTAATATTTCTTTCACATTCGAATTCTGTTGTCCGTTCCCAAATGAGAAAGTCCAGGCGCGTTAAGTGTTCCATTTATGCCCAGCTTTACCTTATTAAAGATTCAGGACAGGTTTCCAACCGGATAGAGGCGGAACCCGGTATGAAATGTATGCTTGAAGATTTATCTGAAAGCGGTGCGATGATTTTAATAGGTGGCAGGGCTGTAAAGGGACTTAAAATCAAGCTTCAGTTTTTAATCCAGGATACCCTGATTATAATGACAGGGATTTCCAGGGCGGTGGGATATGACAAAGAAAAGAACCGTTCCCATGTCCATTTTGAATGCGAGCATATTGATCCAAGAATGCGGAATACGGTGCTTTCATTTGTTTACAATGTGCTGCCGGAGGAAGAAAAACAGGAGATGCAGGCTCTTACCCTTTCTGAGGAAGATAGTAAAATAGACGGAGAGGAGACAGTAGGACCTTTTTTCAAAGATGATGCGGAAAATAAGGTTAATGAAAGTGGTTTTTCCATGGAAATGCCTGATTTTCTTCAACCCGATGATGCAAAATGAATTACTTCACCGGGAAATTACATCGGAATAAAAATTCCGGGAGGAATATATGATAAAAAAAATTTTTACCTTGCTTATTTTTTCTGTTTTTCTTGGTAGTGTGCATTCCCATACATCTGCCTCCACCTTGTCTGAGGATCCTATTGTTGTTTCTTACCAGAGGAATTTTATAAGGGCTGGTATCAGCACAAAGCTGGAACTGCTTTCAGGAGCTTCGGAAATTCCTTCCGTGAATATGACACCTCTGTATTCCGACGCCCTGTATTTTGCCATATCAAGCTTTTATGTATTAGGCGAGGACAGACAGCTGGTTGATATAGCCTGTTCCGCGGTAAACGCTGCCGCAGCCGGACAGGATCCTTCAATTCTCCCTTCCATATATGAAATATTCCCTTTGTTTACAAATAGTGTTTTAAGGATTTCCTGCATCAATGCCATTGCAAAGTTATCAGGTCCTGAGGGCGAAGGTTTTGAGTTTTTGAAAACCTGGTTCGCTTCAGCATTGGATGACTGTGAATCCGGAAAATTTGTTGATCCCAGGATTATGACCAGTGCTTTGGAAGCTTTTGCCGTTCTTGGAAATCCTTCTGTTTTTCCCTTTGTTTTCAGGGCTGCGGTTTCCAATTTGGATTCTTCAGTTGTGGCAGCGGCTGGGAAAACCATCAATTCCCTTAATGAGGGCTATACTGATAATATTTTATCAATCATTTTGGAGAAAAATCCTGAGAAAACCCAGGCAGCCTTTTCATTTGCAGTCTCAAATGAAAATCTTCAGGAAGCGGATTTGGGCATGATTGCCGAAAATGTTTTTAATACAATGCTTGAGGTGGATTCCCAGGGTAATCCCGACGCAGCCCCTGTCCTGGAGTCATCCCTGGAGGTGCTTACCAGATTAAAATGGTTCCGGGCTTCCCCGTCTGTGCTCCGGTATTTTTACAGAATGCAAAGTGAATATAAAACGGAAAATATTGGGGCGGAAAAGCTGATTCCGGTGATAAATTGTTTGGGGGCAATGGGAACCACTGAGGCTGCGCAGGCTCTTTCAATTTTTCTTGGTCTTATGAATTCAGAGACAGAGCAAAAAAAGACCTGCAATGAAAATCTCATGCTCTCAATCATAAACGCATTGGGAGACCTCGGCGATAAATCCGCCTTTGATTATCTTCTTTATGTGGGGTATTTGGATTACCCTGAATCCGTTAAACAGGCCTCCCGCGATGCACTCGCGAGGTTGAAGTGGTAGGGGAAAAAAAACAAGAAAAAACGAAATTAAATGAAAAACCGGTTTTGTATTGTGTCAGGGGGAGAATATCCGGAATATTTCCCCCTGTACTGATTGTTTCCACTGTAATTGTTTTTTTCATGCTTTTTTTTAATCCGGAGAAGGTTCCTTATTTTCCCGGGATTATGCTGACTTTCCTTTTTTGCTTTTTTTTATTGCTATCGGTTTTTTCCCGTATGTGCGGGAAATTTCTTTTTGTAAAGGCAGATTCCTGTCCGGGATTTTTGCACCGCCATCTTCGTTTTTTTTCGTCCAAGTCATCCTTTTTTGCGGCTGTTGCGGCCGGAATCCTTTTAGCCGGTTTTGCCCTTTTCAGAATCCACCGTGATTCCATGGCTCCTGTAACCCTCGCTTCCCTGGAAGATGTGTCCGCCGCCGGTTTCGAATTAAAGGGTGATCCCGTCCCCATGGGAAAGAAATATTACCGGGCGGAAGCCGCTGCATCCCGCTTCTTTTATCCTGACGGAACGGAATTTTCCGCTTCTGGAAAATTCACGGTGTTTTTTCCCGTGGAAATTGTACGGGCTGCCCTGCCTGAAAACACAGCCAGAGGCCACAAACGCATTTATATTTCCGGAGGATTAAGCCTTTTATGCAATGGCAGATTTAGTACACCGGAAAAAGCGGACGGCGGTCTTTGTTTTTATGTTTCGGAATTGTCAGAGGCTGGTTTCAAGCCGGGTATCTTTGGTAAAATTCTGGAAGCTCGCAGTACATCCAGGATGAATCTTCTCAAAACCCTTTACGGATGGGGTGATGCGGGCGGCTTTTTTTTAGCCCTGTCTTCAGGTATGCGTGAATTTATGGACGAATCCATAAGCGGCATTTTCCGTCGTTCCGGGCTGTCCCACATACTTGCATTGTCCGGAATGCATTTGGGGATTATAGGCGGGGCAGTCCTGTGGATTGGAGGCAAGACCGGCGGGAAACGTTTCGCTGTACGGGTTTCACTGCTGGTGCTGGTTTTTTTCCTGTTTTTCGCAGGGTATTCCCCCTCGTTGTTCAGGGCCTGTCTGTTTTCCCTGGCAGTAACCGCCTTACGGCGCATCGGCTTCCCTGTACGGTTTCTTCCGGTATTAGCCTGTGTTTTTTGCATCCATATTTTGATTATGCCTGCCGACATATATTCAGTTTCTTTCCAGCTTTCTTATCTGGCTACAACAGGGATTTTTTCCGCCGGTGAATTTTTTAAGGAAGTTTTTAACGGATTTATTCCCGAAAAACTTCGTTCATCGGTTTCGGTTTCGTTGGGAGCTCAGTTCGCTGTTTTCCCGGTTTCAATGTCGGTATTCGGAATGTTTGCACCGGCAGGAATCGCAGCCGGTTTGTTACTTTCTTTTCCGGTTTCTTTCTTCCTGGTTTCAGGATTCTGCTGTTTTTTGTTTTCAGCTTTATTTCCCTGCCTATACGGCTTGTGCGGCTTTTTTATGACGGTGCAATACAAAGTGATTTACGGTGCCGCCTTGTTTTTTTCAGGTTTCCCGGTTTTGAACTCCGGGCAGTCTATCTTGTACGCACCGGCTTCAATGTGTATACTGTATTCAGTTCTTATACTTTCAGGAAGCTTTGTTTTACGTGCACTGCGTTTGAGGAGGATGATGGGTGTTGATTTTTCCGGATTATGACTCACCTTCTGCTTTAAAAGCTTTCCTTGAAAGCCGCGGGATGGGAATGCAGAAAAAATTCGGGCAGAACTTTTTGATAAATGCCGGCGCCCGTAAGAAGCTTTTAGACAGCTTGAATATTAAAGCCGGGGATGAAATCTGGGAGGTAGGGCCGGGTCTTGGCGTAATGACCCGGGATCTTTTGGAAAGGGGAGGAAGGGTCACTGCATTTGAAATAGACAGGGGCTTTTGCGCCGTGTTGCGGGATTTTTTTTCCGGCAATCCGGATTTCATTCTGGTTGAGGGTGATGTGATGAAAACCTGGAAAGAGACCGGGAAGGATTTTTTGTCCTGTTCCGTTGGTAAGCCGTTTTTTTTTGGTAATTTGCCTTACAATATAGCCGCTTCCCTTATGGCTGATTTTATTACGTCCATGTTTCTTTTTGACAGGGCTTTGGTAACCGTGCAAAAAGAAGTCGCGCTACGCATGGGGGCCGGGCCGGGTTCGGGAGATTACTCGTCTTTTTCTGTTCTTTGTACCAGGTTTTATGATGTGAAATGTGTAATGGATTTAGCCCCTGGTAATTTTTGGCCGAGACCGAATGTTGTTTCCAGGGCTGTCCTGTTGGAAAAAAAGGCGGTGCCTGCTGTTTGTTCCGATGACAGTTTGTTTTTCGCCCTTGTCCGGGCTTTGTTTGTTTCCAGACGCAAAACAATAAAAAACAATCTTTCCGCCTGGTTATCGACAAAAACAAAGAATGAGGTGACTGCTTGCGAAACAGCTTCCTTTATGCTTCAATATGCCGGTATTGCGCATAATGAGAGGGCTGAGAATTTAAGCCCGGAGGTTTTTTGTTCTTTGGCCGATGCGGCTAAAGAAGCAGGATTGGGTTGATTATAAAATCATTCGGAAATTTGGAAGATTAAAATGAATGCAGGGATAAAAGAAAAACTCCAGATAATTATGTCGGAAATTGACAATGCGGTTTCCCGTTCCGGAAGACAAGCCGGTGCGGTAAAATTAGTGGCTGTCAGCAAATTTCATCCCCAGGAAGCCGTAAAGGAGGTTTTTTCCGCCGGACAGACCTTGTTCGGGGAAAACCGGGTACAGGAAGCCACTGAAAAATTCACCCCCCTTATACGGGAGTGTCCGGGTATTTCCCTTCACTTGATAGGTTCCCTTCAGAGAAATAAGGTAAAGCGTATTCTACCGCTGGTGTCCTGCATCCAGTCATTGGACAGGCTTGAATTGCTCTTGGAAATTGAAAAACAGGCTGCCGTCATCGGTAAAAAGATCGATGTGCTGTTTGAAATTCATACCGGGGAGCAGTCCAAATCCGGCTATGCAGATGATGCCTCTCTATTTGAATCCGTTGATGCCTTGGCTGACTGCCCCCATGTTGTATGCCGCGGGTTGATGACCATGGCGCCTTTTACTGACAATGAATCGGAAATCAGGGCCTCATTCAAGAAATTGCGGACAATCCAGTGTGAATGCGTGAAAAGGTATCCGGATTTGGACTTTTCGGAATTGTCCATGGGGATGTCCTCCGATTTCAAAATAGCCGTGGAAGAGGGCTCCACCATGGTCAGGATAGGGACAGCGATTTTCGGAGAAAGGGTATGACTCCCCGGTTTACAAGGTTAATGTCCCTTGTCCTTTTTTTTGCATTGTCCGCCTGTTTAGTGTTCCCCGCAAATACCGGAACCGGTGAAGAGGAATATGAGCCTTATTCCGGAGATGAATTCAATCCGGTCTTGAAGGATATCAGGCGGGCGGAAATCATAGCCTTCGGATCTTTCCCTTTTGTGGTGTTTTTTTCAACCGTGTATTATGATGTGTACCGGTATTTTTCCCACAATATGCAGGACGCATATTTACCATGGCCTTTTAAAGATGCGTCAACAGCGGTTTCTGTTTCCGAAAATGAACAGAAAATGCTGTTGTTCACTTCAATGGGAATTTCTGTTGGAATCGCTCTTTTTGATTTTGTTTTCCGCACTGTGTTCCGCAACATGAAAGAAAAAAAAGCGGAGGAGGAAGCCAGGGAAAATATTCATCCCATACAAATAAGGCCCCTGATACGTGCCAAAGATGAAAGCATTTATCCTCAACCTCCGGTGCCGGATTCCGTTCCTGAAAACTCAATCCAAATAACCTCCGGCGCCGGAGACAGTGCCAGTTAAAATGATGGAAAATACAATCACAGTCAAACTTGATGGCAAACCTGGAGAGCGCCTTGATAAATATTGCTCGGAATTCTGCGGCATAACCCGTTCCCGGTTAAAAAACGGTGCGGACAGCATATATGTGAACGGTGTTCCGGCGAAGCTTTCAAAGATTGTCAAACCCGGGGATGTAATTTCTTTCAGGTGGGAGGATCCTGTTCCGGATGATATTAAACCTGAAAATATTCCTCTGGATATTTTGTTTGAGGATTCAAATGTTACGGTTGTCAATAAAAAACAGGGGATGGTGACCCATCCTGGTGCCGGAAATTGGAACGGAACCCTTGTCAATGCTCTTTTGTTTCATTGGGGTAGGGATGTATCATCTGCAACAGTATCCCTGCGGCCGGGAATTGTCCACAGACTTGATAAGGACACATCGGGTGTGATTATAACAGCCCGCAATCCTGAAACAGAAAGTTTCCTCCAAAATGAATTTAAATCCAGACGTGTGAAAAAAATTTATGCCGCTGTATTATGTGGTTTGCCTCCGGCGCAACAGGGGGTTGTGGAAACTTTTATAATGCGTGATCCGAAAAACAGAATGCGTTTTGTATGTACAACTGACTCTTCAAAGGGAAAATACGCCAAAACAGCCTACAAGGTCATATACTGGAATCCTGAAGAGAACCTTTCATTTGTTGTTTTCAGAATTTACACAGGAAGAACCCATCAAATAAGGGTTCACAGCCGTTTCCTTGGATGTCCCGTTCTCGGGGACTCTTTGTACGGAAAGAAAAATAAAATCCCCGGGGAAAATACCCTGATGCTTCATGCTATGTATTTGAAGATAAAAATCCCCGGGAAGCAGGAACCGGTTGTTTTCCGGGCGCCGCTTCCACAAAGGTTCAAGGAAATATTGAAGTCATTGAAGGACTGCGGGAAAGGGATATAAAAGATGGTATTTGAAAATTCCTCCTCGGAAGAATTCAACAAATATTTTTACCGGGCTGAACCTGAGGTTCTCTATGATACCGGGAGCTTCTCTATTTTATGGAAACCCCACAATATGCCCTGTGCCCCTTTACGGGAAAATGAAAATGGTACCCTTTTATCCTGGTATCTCTATCAATCCGGTGTTTCTGAGGGGGCGGGGTCAGTCGCCGGGAAAAAAACTGTGGAACGGGGTCTGTTGCACCGGCTGGATACCCCAACAGCAGGACTGGTCCTGATTGCTAAAAAACAGGAAAGCTTTGATTTTTTGTCAAATGCGCAAAAGGCCGGAATGTTTCAAAAAACCTATAAAGCTTTTTGCGTTGGAAACGATGCTATAAATTGTTTCATGAAACCGGTTGTCCCCGTTGAAAAAGAATTGTTTCCACTCTGTGACTTTCCTGTTTTTGTTGAATCCCAATTCAGGGCTTTCGGGCCTGGAGGAAGGGAAGTGAGGCCAGTTTTCCCTTCTTCCAGACATTGGGAACCCGGTTGTAACCGGAATTACCGTACAGAAATTCAAAATGTCATGGAATCCGCGGGCACAGGATGCTGTAGTTTCATTTGCTCTCTGTCAAAGGGTTTCCGTCATCAGGTAAGAAGCCATCTGGCCGCCTGTGGTTTTCCCATTTGTGGTGACAGGCTTTACAATCCTTTTTGCAGGCTTTGTGGTACCAGCTCTTGTTGTATGCAGTTTTTTGCTGTTTCCCTCAGCTTTCCGGATCCTGACGGGAAGGGGACAATAATTTTTTCACTTCCGCCAACAGATAAAACGAGCCTGTAATAAGTAGAGACGCATTTTCCTTTTTTGCGATTTCCAAGGCATTTAATATTGCAGTCCCGTATTCCGGGATAATTTCGGGCAGGCTGCCGTCTGTAGTTCTGCAATTTTTTTTGAAAGCTTTTTCCGCTTCTGTAATATTGCTTTCCTTTTTACATCCTGGTTTTGTTATTATGATACGGGAAAAAAGGCTGTCTGTTTGTTTTGAAATATTTTCCACGTTTTTATCCGCTGCGCAGGCAAATAACAAATGGGCTTTTCCAGGATAAAGCTTGAAAAAGGATTTTAAGGTTCCGTGGATACTGTTTTCTGTGTGGGCGCCGTCAAGAACAACGGGGATGCCTAAATCCATTATTTCAAAACGCCCTGGGATAAAACATTCCGAAAGGGCTTTTTCTATGACTTTTTCTTCTATTTCCGGAATGATTGTTTTTAAGGCGTAGGCCGCAAGAACCGCATTTTCTGCCTGTATTTCCGGCAGCATTTTAAGGTTGAATGAAAGCGGTCTTTTGAATGAGGCGCCTCCAGGTATGCTTTTAAATCCAGCTTTTACAGACAAGGAGGTCCCTTCATAAACAGTGTCAAGAAAATCCAGGACTTCGTCCATAAAAAAAACAGGACTGGACATTTGATAGGCTTTTTTTAAAAAAACATCTTTTACTTCCTGGTTTTGTTTGGAAATGAATACGGGAATTCCTGGTTTGATTATACCGGCTTTTTCTCCTGCAATTTCTTTTTTTGTGTTGCCCAGATATCCCGTGTGTTCAAGCTCAATGGTGGTTATAATACACGCTTCCGGTTTCAGTACATTTGTGGCGTCAAGTCTTCCGCCTAATCCGGTTTCAAAAACCGCCCAGGGTAAACCTGCTGTTTTGAATGTCAGCATGGCAAACAGGGTTACAAGCTCAAACCAGGATGGAGCCTTCCCTCCTGGAATTAAACCGGGAACTATGGAGTTAACCCGGGAAACAAGATAATCTGCGGCCTGACCGTAAATTTCCTCCGTAAAAAAACCTCCGGGACCTGTTATCCGTTCCCTGAAATCCGATATATGGGGTGATGTATAAAGACCGGAAGGTTTCCCCGATTCCGTCAGTATTCGTGCGGCTATGGTTGATACAGAGCCTTTCCCTTTGGAACCGGCCGTATGTACGGATTTAAAGCTGTTTTGGGGCATTCCCAGTCTTTTGACCAGAAAAACCATTGTGTCAAGGGAAAATCCTTCCGTATTGGTTGTGTGCTCATAATTAATATAATTCGTCAACCAATCGGAAAATAAATCTGTCTGTTTTACCATGAGTTGATTATGGCGTAAATCCTGCTTGTCGTAAAGCAGTCGATACGGTAGAATAAAAAGGAATGGAAACTTTTTCTTTGCCGGAGAATCTGTCCGGATTTAATATTCATATGGTCGGCATTAAAGGTACCGGTATGGCGGCTCTGGCGGAGCTTTTAACCCACGATGGCGCTGTCATAACAGGAAGCGATGTTCCTGATAAATTTTATACCGACGACATTCTCAAAGCGATTGGCATATCACCTGCATGCGGGTTTGATGCCTCCCATATTCCGGAAAATACGGAGCTGGTGATTTATTCTTCTGCCTACTCAAAAGATGTGAATCCTGAGCTTGTTGCAGCGGCGGAAAGGCATCTCCCAATGCTGCTGTATACGGAGGCTTTGGGCCAGTTTTCTTCCAGATCCTTTTCGATAGGGATATCCGGGGTTCATGGAAAAACTACGGTTTCAGGGATGACAGGCTCTGTTTTTAAAGCCTTTAACCTTGATTCATCCGTATTGGCTGGCAGTGCAATTTCTTCTTTCGGTGGAAAATGTACAATGATAAACGGTTCAAAATATTTCGCCGCTGAAACATGTGAGTACCAGAAACATTTCCTTTCCTTTCATCCTTCAAAAATAATTTTAACCGGGATTGAATGTGACCATCAGGATTTTTACCCTACCTATGAATCCATTTTTTCCGCTTTTGTTCAATATATAAATCTTCTGCCTCATTTTGGTGAATTGATTTATTGTGCCGATAATCCCGGAGCAAAAGATGCCGCTCAAATAACTTTCTCAGGCCGCCCCGATATTGTTTTCACCGGATACGGAGAAACTGCCTCCGGTCCTTTTAAGCTTTCCTTTTTGGGGGTCCGTAACGGACGGCAATTTTTTTCATTAAAAGGATTGCCCGGAGAATTCAGCTTGCGTATACCAGGACGGCATAACGTTCTCAATGCCTGTGCCGTCTGTGCTTTGATTGTTTCAATAATAAAGAAAGAAAAAGGGGAGTTTACTTTTGCGGATGCAGGGAAACTCAGAGAGGCTTTGGCGTCCTATTCCGGTTCAAAACGCCGGGCCGAAATTGTCGGAGAGGAAGCCGGTATCCTTGTTATTGATGATTATGCCCATCATCCGACAGCAGTGTCTTCCACTTTGGCCGGTTTCCGGGAATTTTACCCGGGAAGACGCATAGTTGTGGATTTCATGTCGCATACATACAGCAGAACCGCTGCCTTGTTACGGGAATTTTCAAAATCTTTCCAGTCCGCAGACGAGGTTATCCTGCATAAAATTTATCCTTCCGCCAGGGAGAAATTTGACGGAACTGTTACAGGAAAAACCTTGTTTGACGCGGTAAAGCAAAACCATAAAAATGTCCGTTATTTTGAAGAACCTTTGGAAGCCAGAAATTATCTTTCAACAAGCCTGAAACCAGGTGATGTTTTCATAACTATGGGGGCAGGAGACAACTGGAAACTTGGACTCGCAGTGCTGGAGGATTTAAAATTGCGGGAAAACAAAAAAAGCAGGAAGCAAAAATGAAAAGTATGACCGGCTATGCCTATACCGAGACCTATTTGGATGACACTTTTGTTTCTGTTGAAATAAAAAGTTTGAATTCCAGATTCCTTGATTTGTCTGTCAATCTTCCTTATTGGTTGTCAAAAATTGAAAAGAAAATCCGGGATTATTTTTCCACAAAAATTTTGCGTGGAAAGGTTGACGTGACGCTCCGGATCCGCGAAGCTGAAGGAAATATTTCTGTTTATGCTGATACTGCGGTGGCAAAGGCTTATACTTCAGCGATAAAGCAGATTGCCGATTCAATAGGTTTTTCGGGTGATATTCCTTTTTCTTCTGTTATTTCCCAGGAGGGGGTTCTCCGGACAGAGCACGCTTCAAACCAGGAACAATATTTTGAATCAATCCTTCCTGTTTTAGATAAGGCTTTCGGGGATTTTGAAAAATCCCGGATTGAAGAAGGACGGGTTCTCAAGGATGATGTTTTGGAAATGGTTTCCCGTATCAGGAATTCAATGTCTGTTATTGAGAAATGGATTCCCTCCATGGAAGAAAATTTCCGGAGAAATATCCGTGCAAAATTTGAGGATGTACTTGGCAAGTTGTCCGAAGCGGATGAACAAAGGATTATGCAGGAAACGGCGGCTTTGCTTGTCAAATACACTATAAATGAAGAAGTTGTCCGACTCCATTCCCATTTAAATTGTCTTTGCAAGGAAATTGAAGAGAACCCTGCGCCCGGCAAAAAACTTGATTTTATATGCCAGGAAATAAACAGGGAAGCGAATACAATCGGTTCCAAAAATCAGGATTTAGAATCCGGGATGGCGGTTATTTCCATAAAAGATGCTTTGGAAAATATCAGGGAACAAATACGTAATATCGAGTAAAATTTTAGATAAAATGAAAGGCGGCGGAGTGTGAAAAAATCTTTGAAAGATACATATAAAATTTCTCCGGGAAAGGAGCTTAGAATCGCCCTTTCAGGAAGCTCAGGATGCGGTAACACAACTGTATCGAGGATTCTGGCTGAAATATTGAATATCAATTTGATAAATTACACTTTCCGCAATATCGCCGCAGAAAGAGGCATACCCCTTAAAACCATAATTGAAGGCGCCAAAACTGATTTTTCTTATGACAAAATTGTAGACACTACCCAGGTTGATTTGGCTAAGAAATCCTCCTGTGTCTTGGGATCCAGGCTTGCTGTCTGGATGTTGCCGGAGGCGGATTTAAAAGTTTATCTGTCCGCTTCCCCTGAAGTGCGGGCAGCAAGGATCCAGAAAAGGGAAGGCGGCGATTTAAACGAAATACGTCTTTTTACGGAAATGAGGGATGCGGAAGATACCCGCCGCTACAAGGAACTTTACGGCATCAACAACAGGGATTTTTCCGCCGCTGACATTGTGATAGACACAGAAAAAATGAATCCGGAGGAAATTGCCGTGGAAATCCTTGAAAAACTTGTGGAAAAGGGATTGGTGGTTAAAAGCTGACGCTTTTGCTGTCAATCTGCTGTCACAGGGGGAGGACAGGCTTGCAAGTCATTGCGCTGCAATGAAATGGAAAAGCGGATGAAGGGAGTCGAACCCTCGTCTCCAGCTTGGAAGGCTGGGGTAATAGCCGTTATACGACATCCGCAAGGCTTATGCTGGAAAGATAACAAAAAAATGAAAAAGCGTCAAGGGTTTGTGGAAGGAATGGATTTTTAATCCTAATATTCAAGTCCCATACCGATGAAAATTTCCATTATATCCCCGCCGTCCCGTTTCGCTGATGCGCCGAAGTCCAGTTTGCTGTCAATCAACTCTTTTAAGTCAAATCCAACACTTATCCGGCCGTAAATACTGCGCATTTTTTTCGGGAAAATTATCATTTCGAGTCCGGAAGAGTACCATGCATCCTTAAAGGAAAAGTACCTGTCCGTATATTGGTCATGGGTTAATCCGAAATCAAAGAATGGAGAAACATGCATTTCAAAACTGATGTATCTTGTCCAATTCACACCGGTGGTATATTCAAAATCCACATCCAGTATTTTAACCGGCAGATCCAAATTGAAGAAGAAAGCTGCGTCTGTGTCTATCCTGCTGTCAATAATACCTCTCATGTATGAACCCACATCTTTCTGCAAGTCGCCGTCACTTTCCCAGTCATACATTACAAACATCCGCCCTGATATTCCCAAAAAGGATAAAATAGGGGTATATCCCCTGAGGGTTGTTTCCGCTGAAAGCTTTTTTTCAAATGTTATGAAATTGTATGTCCATCCGTTTTTGAAAGAGAAATCAAAACCTCTCCGGTAGTTTCCCAACCAATCATAACGTCCGAAGCTTGAACTGTGGGAGATTGTAATGCTTGTACCTTTCAAATCATCATCTGTGATGCCTTTGGGTGCCCAGTTATTCTGCAGTGAAATTTCAGGGGTCCATAACAAATCGCCGAAATAATCGTGGTGGTAAATTGTAACAGGAAAATTGATGTAAAAATTATTCCCGAAATAAAGTGGATCATCTTTATACAATTCTTCATCACTGTCTCTGGGATACACATATACTTCCTGGGATATACCTGCATGGAAATCAAGCCTTTCCTGGATTAATTCCCTTTCGTAATCCAAAACCGTGTCAAAGGTAAATTCCGCCGGCTCTCCTATGGGAACTGAAATTTCAGAATCAACGGACCAGCTGAATTCCTGGTTAAACAGCATAAAGGGTATTTTAAAATCGATGTTACCTCCAAGCGTGGTGGGGGTGTCGTCATCATTGGGATCGTATTCGTACACAACGTCTGCGTTGAGTTCTTCCATGGAGCCCATAAAGTTGTAGTTCTTCAGTTTCAGTTTCAATTCCAATCCGTTATTGGAAGTGAATTTCGGGTATGGAACCGCGATAATATTGATTGTGTCCCTGACTTTGATGAAAAGGTCAACAGGTACTTGCCCGGATGTATCCGGAGTTCCGTAGGAAACGTCAATGGTTCCCTCAGCCAGGACACGTTCATTCATTAGTTTTACACGCATATCAGCTATGTAAGCTTCAAATTCTTCTTTCGTTGTAAAAATTCTTGTTTCATCAATGTCAAGGTTTTTGGAAAGTGGATATACTCTTGTTGATCCGTCCACTTCATAATCAACCCTGTTTATTTTGTATGTTTCTGCCGATAGGGTTAAAAATAAAGCGGGGAAAACAGCAGAAAAAAATACAATGAAAAAATTCCTTCTCCATGAAGAAATTCGGGCCGGGTTCGCTTTATGCATTATCAAAAGGAAACTCCTTGGTTCGGTTTCATTATACAATTACTTATATGTAACCACATCCAGATTCCATTTCTTTGGCCGGGAAATAGCCTTTATGTAAATAGCCCCTTTCCCCGGGGCAAAAAGTTCCAGTTTAACGAGAGGAGATTTTATGAAGAATTTTTTTACGGTAATCCCGTATGCTTCGTCAAAAAGACAGGGGGATATCTTTTTAAATCCGGCCCGGTCTTCGTATATTGCGGTTCCTATTTCAATGTAAGTTTCATAAGGTTCGGTCAAGAATAAATCCAGGGCCTCCTGCCCGGGCACAAGTTTTGCCCCTGTTTCCAGGCGCTCAAGTTTTTCCAGGGCAAGTATGGCCAGGACCCTTTTGCCTCCCAAATCGTATTCATTCTGCATTTGGCGCAAATGTTCCCCCAGTATCGTTATGCGTATATTCCTGGGTTCAATCAGTCTGTAAAAGCAGTCGATGATTTCAAAAACATTTATGTGGATTTCCGCCGCCAAATCCACAACATTTCGTATATCCTCCATTGTACACTCGTAGTTTTCTCCTGGGACAAGGGGAAGCTGTTCAACGTATTTTTTTATGTGGGGCAGTGCCGCGTCTGAGCCTATACGTGAATCTTTTTCCGCGGCAGAATCCACACCGTAAACCGACGCTGTAAAAAGACAGGACAATAATACAGCGACTAACACAAGTAAACGCCGGAGGGAATTTGTCATTATTAACGTGCTCCTTTCCCTGAAAAAATTACAAAAATTGTTCTGGCGATAAGCCACACATCCATCCAGATGGACCAGTTCTGGATATAATATGAATCCAAAGAGATACGTTCATCATAGTCAACATCGCTTCGCCCTGATACCTGCCACATACCGGAAAGGCCTGGTTTTACGGAGAAAACATAATCGAAACTTTCACCGTATTTCGGCACCTCTTCTTTTGTTACAGGCCTGGGACCGATAAAACTCATTTCACCTTTCAGTATGTTCCAAAGCTGAGGCAGCTCGTCAAGACTGGTTTTACGCAGGAATTTCCCTATGGGCGTTATCCTGGGATCATCTGTAATTTTCTGGTATTTTTCCCATTCTTCCCTGTACGCAGGGTTTGAATCCAGGATTTCTTTCAGTTTTATATCAGCATCCGGAAACATGGACCTGAATTTAAGAACCTTTATAGGTTTCCCGTTCTGGCCGATACGGTTGTGCCTGAAGAAAACGGGTCCCTTGGAGGTGGCTTTTATAAGAAGGGCTATGATGATTATTACAGGAACGGCAATACATGAACCTACCAACAAAAGGAATAAATCCGTGGTACGCTTCAAAATACGGTTTGTGGTTCTGGTAAGATAATGGGTTGTTGAAAAACCTATTATTCCATCTATGTCCCTGGGGGTCATGGTTATTGTGTCAAGATAGGTCATATTGGGAATGACTATGTTATAACGGAAGTTTGCGAGGGTTGTTTGCATCAACATTTTAAAAGATGTATCCGAATCGGAAGAATGGATAATCACAGCCATTTTTATGTGTAATTCCGTATTTAGTCTTATACTGTCTTTTATGGATTTTAATACAGGAATGTCCCTGTATTCCTCCCATCCGGAGGTTTTCCTGGAAACGATTACGGCGGGAACATACCCGAAGCGGGGGTTTTTCAGCATATTGTCAACAACCTGACGGGTTCGGTCGTCATCCTCACCGTAAATGACTGCCGGAAGCCCCCAGGATTTCATCTTGGAGAAAACGGTGGCGACAGCTATCCTCCTGGAGAGGGGAAGGGAGAAGGTTGAAAAAGCGAATCCCAGCAGAAAGCCTGCTGATACATAGCTCCTGCCGTCTGTCTCCACTGCGATTGAAATGGCGATTGCCCCGAAACATATGCCGTTGGCCAGCACGAAGTTTTTTATCTGCTCGCTGGGGGACTGCATGAATCCCGGGTACAGCTTGAAAATATTGTAAATGACCAGAAAAAAAGGAAGGTATACCCAATATGTCACGAAACTTTTGAAGTTGATATAGTGGAAGTCCACAAGGTTAACAATGAAAAATCCCGCCCCTATACAGAGCATGATTGTAATAAAGTCAGATATAATGAATGCTATCACGGAGTAAGCAGAACTAGTATGCTTGTATCTGGTTTTGTACCAGGATATGTATTTTTCTATATCCACGATATTCTATTGTCTCCATATCAAATCGAATACAAATCTTCACAAAGTCTTAACAATAAAGCACTCGAGATGTAGAAATCGTTACATAAATATGCACAACCGTTGTTAATACCGGGCAAAGAATACCAAAAAAAGACTTTTTTGGCAATATAACAGGTTGACCGGCTCCAGAAGGAGCTTCCATGGAGTTTCCCCGGAGAAAAAGAACCGGAACCGTTTACAGTAGAGGCCTGAGGCGCTTGATGTAAGCTTCTGCGACAATGGTGTCTGCGAAACGGGTTTCAGCTATATTCCTGGAAGCTTCTCCCATCCGTTTTTTTTCAATAATTGGAAGGGAAATGTATTTCTTCATTTTTTCTTCAAGATTTTCCGGGTCAGCGGGTTGGCACAAATATCCGTTTATCCCTTCTTCTACCGGCTCCTTCGTGCCGGGACTGTCCGCCGCTATCAAGGCTTTTCCCATGGCGGCGGCTTCCAGCAAAACCCTGGGAACTCCTTCCCTGTAGTAAGATGGAAGCACAACGCAATCCGCCTGTTTTATATAAGGCCTGACATCCTCGGTTAGCCCGTGCCAGGTTACGGTTCCGTTTTTCACAGCCTCTTCCAGCTGTTTTTCAGGTATGTAAATAGGATTGGAACTGTCATGTTCCCCTATTAAGTCAAAACAGGCGGTGGGGTATTCGGTTTTAACCGCCGCCGCCGCTTCAATAAAGTCCCCGCATCCTTTGGTGGTGAGCAGCCGTCCGCTGAATAAAAACCTGACGCCATTTTCCGTGTTCGGAACAGCGGAAATATTGTTATTTCCGTCTTCGTAATCCGGCCGGAAAAAGTCAACGTCCACGCCTGAACCGGGAATAACTTCTGTTTTCCCGGGATTGCAAAGGGATTTTAATATGAAAAAATCCCTGTCATTTTTATTCTGGAAAAAAACAAAGGCTTTTTTTGGGAAAAAAGCGGCTTTGTACATGGTGTACACTATTTTTGCTGTCAGCCCTTTTTTTTCAGCCACAACCCCCAGTCCTGTTATGTTGTTGAATGAGGGAATAGAACAGAGGGAGGCGGCCATTGAACCGTAAATGTCCGGTTTATTGTTAAAGTGTAGGACTGCAACAGGTTTCAGCCTTTTGTATATTTTAATGAAACACAGTAAAAGCCGGAGGTCTTTAATGGGATTTGTTCCGTCTCCTTCCATTGGAAGGGAAATAAATGTTGATTTGAGGTTTTGCTGGATCAGCCGGCTGTATTTGTCTTCTTTTCCGGCATCTCCTGTATCCCGGTCTTTTTCTTCCTTCCCGGATTTTTTTACCCCTGTCATACTTCCTGTTGCTCCCATACAAATTGTCTCAAAACCTTCGTTTTGTATCGCCTGTATGAGTTTCCTGCGGCTGTAAATATTCCAGGAAGTATTGGCCGTTATTATGACCAAGGGCTTGTCAGGGAACTGTCTCGGGTTGGTTTTCAGTATGTCCATCAGTTTTCCTGGTTTTCCACAATATTCCGGTCATAATCCTGTCCGTTATCCAGGGCTGAAACCTTTTTTACAAGCTTGATTGTGGTAACCGCAAATCCCCCGCAGTAAATAAGTGCGTATACCGAAATAATCACAGGAAGAACGGCGATAAGAGCCGTGTGCAGGAAGGGAAGGAGGAGGCCTGCCAAGTACAGGACGGGCATATACCCTGTAACACCTATTTCTTCGCTGAATCTCTTTTCTTTGCCTTGTACCGGCTGTATGCCCGCTGAAAGTTCCGCGTTTTTGAACGCCTGGTAAAAAAGCCTCATCAGAATATTTGCCGCCGCCGCCGCCGCTCCGATTAAAAGCCACAGGGCCTTGTCTGTAAAAAACCATGCTGAAAGCCCCATGGAGAAGAGTTCTGTTGTGTAAGCCGTATACCCTCCTGCAGCGTCCACGGCTCCGCCGTAAACGCTTTTTTTGCCCAGGGTTCTGGCCATGTTTCCGTCGGCGCAGTCCAGTATTCCGAATATAAGAAAAAGCGCAGCGGCGGCTATATGGAGGGAGAAAATCTTCGTAAGGGCAAAAACTGCGGCGACAAGACAGCACAGGGCGCTGAAGTATGTTACTGCATTGGGACTTATCCCCAAATTCAATGCTAGGACGGATACGGGATAGGATACCGGGCGCAAAAAAAATTTTGTCACCGTACCGTCCGCCCTCCGTTTTTCTTCGGTCAGTGAAGCTGTAACGTCCCTGAGTGTGTATTTTTCGCCGGTGTCCCTCATGATAGAATCTCCGTAATTATATTATTGAATCTTTCATCCAGGTTTTCCAATGCTGAGCTGTAAGTTTTGTATGCATTCCCGGATATCCTTTTCCTTTCACTGTCGTTATCAAGGTACCGGTGAGTTTTCTCTATGAGTGTCTCGGCATCCCAGTCAAAGGGGACGTATGTTTCATCCGGAATGAAAATATCCGGCCAGGTTTCAATGTGGGACATATCCGGCTTTAAAAGCAGGCTCCCGTTTTGCACGGCTTCAAAATCCCGGAGGCAAAGCTCCCCCCAGCCGAAGGGGCTTATGGTTATCTTCGAATTCATCACTTCCTTATTGAACACGGACTGTTTCACGCTTCCGGTTATAAAGGCCCTGTCATTCTTAACTGTGTCAAGGATAAGGGAGCGCTGGAAACTTATGGAAGGCCGGGAAATAAGGCCTATCCGGCAGTGGGCATCGAAAATACCCTTGTTGTTTTCAGGATGGAATGCCACATTCCGCAGGTAAAAGGCTTTTACAACCGGTATCCCCAGGTATCTGGCCACCGTGTAACCGGCCCGCTGCCTTGTTTGCCCCCTGGGGAAATCCCCGATTCCGATATTCCAGGAAATACGGAGCTTGTCCAGTTCCCTTACGTCTTTTATCACAGGTCTGTCTGTCCAGTCCGGATCCTGCACCCCGTATTTTCTGTGGTAATAATCCGAGTATAGCTCCTTGCCGTACAAATGGCGTTTGTAAATCTCCCGGTCTTTGAAGGCAGCCTTGCAGTAAAAATAATCCGTGTAGGGAAGCACCTCCAGCCTGGGGATTCCACCTCCGGCATCATCATGGAAGAAAGCGATGCAATCGTACTTTTTCCTCAGGGCCTTCATTAAATCCAGGTCAACCCGGTCTGGTTTTATGAATTGCCGCATCATGATGAGAACTTTGTTTTTGTCTTTTTTCAAGCAGAATTCCGGGGAGCAGGTGAATTTGAATTTCGCCCCGGTTTTACAAAACAGAAAGGGTTTGAGGGAGTGGAAGCATGCTATTCTGTCGGCGATGGTTAGAACCGTTATATTGCTCATTGATGTAAAATATTATAGAATAGAAAATCTAAAAAGTCTATATAATCCGGTGGTTTCTGGACGGATGTCCGTCTTCATAATTTTATGGATGTGGTGAAATGAGTGATTTTGAAACCGGTGGAAAACCGAAAATAGGGGTGTTTTCAAAGCCCCTGGACAACTGGACAAGTGGTTCCGGTCATCATCTTGATGAAATGATGAAGCGGATTATATCCATAAATGAAGCTGAAGGTTCCCCGTTCGACTTCTACTTTATCCATTATAGGAAGAGTGAAAATCCCATTTATTCCCGTGTCAAGGAAATCCTGATACCCCGGAATCCAATAGCTGCGGCGGGAGTTCTGCGTCCCTACGGTTTTTCCCTTCTGCATTATTCCCCTCTTTCAATTTACGCCCCCATGTTCAGGCTCAAGGCGAAGAAGATTGCCACAATCCACGGGGCGGAGGAAGTTATTTATCCCCAGGGGTATTCTTTTATTGCGAAAATGCATGAAAAATACGCCATGCCGGTTTTAGCCCGGAAACTGGATGCCATAGCCACCGTTTCACAGGCGAGTAAGCGGTATTATGTGTCTGACTACAAGGTTAAGCCTGAGCGTGTGTTTTTAACTCCCAACGGGTTCTCATCCGAATTCCGCCGCCTTCCGTCTGATTCCGTGGAAAAGGCTTTGACCGGAATGGGTGTGC
The DNA here is from genome assembly GCA_949299755.1 of uncultured Treponema sp. Taxonomy (GTDB): domain Bacteria; phylum Spirochaetota; class Spirochaetia; order Treponematales; family Treponemataceae; genus Avitreponema. Next base: position 52,562 of record CASGBA010000005.1, read on the forward strand.
GCAAACCCTATGTGCTTCATATAAGCAGGTATTCCATGAGGAAGAATCCTGAATGTGTTCTCGGCTCCTTCGCCCTGTTTTCTGAAAAACACCCTGACTGGTTCCTTGTATGCGCCGGGAAAGGCTGGGATTCCCCGGAAGTCGCGGAAAGGGCAAAGGTCCTGGGCGTAAAAAATTTTATCACCCCGGGATTTGTTTCCGAAAGCCAGGCTGCCGTGCTGTACAACGGTGCTGAAGTTTTTGTGTTCCCCTCCTTTGCGGAAGGCTTCGGTATGCCCAATGTGGAGGCAATGGCCTGCGGCTGTCCCGTGGTTACCAGCTCCGTTTTCGCCATACCTGAGGTTGTGGGGGATGCTGCGGTTTTGCTGAAAGACATGAGGGATTCCGGCGAATGCGCTTCCGCCATTGAAAAAATATGTTCGGATAGAGCATTCCGGGACACACTTGTTAATGCCGGTTTACAACGTTGCAAGCTGTACAATTGGGATGAAAGTGCCGCCATATTGTTCGCAAAATACAAGGAGCTTTTATCTCTTCCGTCCCACGCTTCACCATAATTTTCATGTATAATATTATTTGTTGCCTCAATGTAAATATCATATAAATAACAAAATGTTATTTTTTATTCATGCAACGTTTCTGGAGACTTGTTCATTATAATGTTATATTTCCGCCGTAAGGATGGATTTGGAGGATTTATGAAACAAAATAACGTCATCAAGCTTTTTGCTGTTTTGACGGTATGCTTTTTCTGTATGGCTGCGGTTTCCGCCCAAACTGTTTTCACGATTGACAGTGCCGTAAAAGCCGCCTTTGAAAACAATATAAATATTGAACGCAGCGCCCTTACCCTGCAAGGTTTGGAAAGGGCTAAAAAACACGCTTGGAACAGTATGTCGCCGTCAGTAAGTATAGGGGCAGGACTCCAGCGTATAAATGACAAAGCCTCCCAAGGCCTTTCATATGATTACAGTGCTTATGGGCAGGCATCAATTGGGATTAATTTTTCCCCCGCTCTTTTGGCTGCAATCAAAACGGCTGATCTTCAGTATGAAAGCGGGGAACTTGCTTTTGATGAGGCTGTCCGTTCCATAGAGCTTGCGGTCCGCCAGGCTTTTTACGGTCTTTTATACGAGCAGGCATATATTGAACAGCATGAGCGCAGTCTGGAAACAGCGAGACAGCAGTATGAGCAGAATTACCGCCAGTATAAGGCCGGCCGCATAAGTGAAATTGATGTATTAAGCGCCCAGGTGAACTATGAGCAGCGTAAGCCTGTTCTTGAAAGCGCCCGTGTTTCTTATATGAATGACATGGATACTTTCAAAATTTTGTTGGGGATAGATGTACGGGAAGACATTGTTCTGGACGGCTCATTGGATAATCTGCTTTCTTTGGAAGATATTTCCATTAATTCTTCCCAGGTGAATCCTCCATCCGTGACGCTTCTTGAAAAGCAGTTGGAAACCGCTGAATCCACTCTTTCCGCCACAAAACTTTATTCTTATGGGCCGACTTTCACCCTGTCCTGGGGATATCAGCCCTTTGCCACTGACAGGGATAATTTTAAGGAATGGAATGATGTGGGAAGTTTGTCAATCGGTGTGTCCCTTCCCATAGACAGCTGGTTTCCCTGGTCTCCAGCCGCGGATAATATAGCCAGTGCAAAAGATACCGTTACGGATTTGCAACTTCAGCTTGAAAATGAAAAACAAGTTGTAGGCAATAACATCACTTCTTATCTCCGTCAAATAAAACAATCCCGTTCTTCTATAGAATCCTGCCAGGCTAACGTTGAATTGGCGCAGAAATCTTATGAGCTGGCTCTGGAAGCTTACAACCGCGGTGCCAGGGATCTTCTAAGTCTCCAGGATGCCTCGGACAAACTTTTTGAAGCGGAGGTTTCCCTACTTTCAGAAGCCTATAATCTTGGAGTCGCTATTTTGAATCTTGAAAATTCCGCCGGTATTCCTTTCGGAACATTGACCGCGCAATAATATAATGGAGGAATAAAATGACTCTTAAAACAAAACGTATTCTAATCGTTTTTGGTATTTGTGTTGTGCTGATTGCACTGATGATTTTGATTCCGGGTGGTAAGAAAGATTCCGGACCTGCCGGAAAAGACTCAGAAGAAATTGTATATGCGGTGCGGAGTGCATCCGTGGGGCGGCAGACCCTTATATCATATATTCAAGCCAACGGAGATGTTGAGGCTACCAGTTCCATAGACGTTTATCCTGATATGGGAGGGAAATTGGTAAGGACCCATGTGAATCTTGGCTCCCAGGTTACGAAGGGGCAGGTTATAGCGGAAGTTGACCCTTCCACACCCGGTGTCCCCTATGAAATAAGTCCTGTACGCGCACCTCTTTCCGGTGCAATTACTTCCCAGCCCCTTCAGCCCGGGACTACCGTTACAACTACTACCGCTGTCGCCGTTATAGGCAGCATTGATGATTTGCAGATTACAGCCAATGTTCCCGAACGTTACGCTTCTTTATTGCGCACAGGAATGAAAGCTGATGTGACCCTGGAAGCGTATCCAGGCGTCACTTTTTCTGCCACAGTAACAAGGGTTTCTCCTGTTGTTGATTCCATTTCAAGGACAAAGGAACTTCAGTTTTCCTTTGACAATCAAGATCCCCGTATAAATGCGGGTATGTTTGCGAAAATAAAACTTTATACCACTGAAAAAGAAAATGTGCTGGTTGTCCCGGAGACTTGTATAATTTCCTCTTTCGGGAAACAGCATGTGTTTGTAATAGGCCCTGACGGAAATAAAGCTGTTAAACGTGATATCGCAATAGGTATGAGCGTTGACGGAATGGTTGAAGTTATTTCCGGATTGACAGAAAATGATAAGGTTATTATTGAAGGTGTCCAATTGCTTTCCGACGGTTCTTCAATCCGTGATATTACATCTGTTTCACTGAAAAAGACTGAACAAACTGGAGCTCCTGTAACGGCGGAAACCGATAAAGGAAATCTTGGAGGCGGTGCAGTATGAGTTTGTCAAAAGGTGCTGTAGAACATCCTGTCCTTACTCTCATTGTTTTTGCGCTGCTGGGGATAATGGGTGTTTTTGTTTTAGGCAATATAGCAATCGACCTTTTTCCTGAAATAGATATCCCGATGATTCTGGTACTGACAACCTATGATAATGCCGGCCCGGAATCGGTTGAAAAATCTGTCACAGAAGTTTTGGAAGGTTCATTAGTAAGTGTCAGTGACCTTGATACCCTGACTTCCTATTCCTCTGAAGAGACTTCGATGATACTTTTGGAATTCAACTACGGTACGGATTTGGATGTGGCGACAAACGATATCCGTGATAAAATCGACATGGTTAAGCGTTTCCTTCCGGACAGCGTTGATAACCCGAGCATTATAAAAATGGACGCTTCCTCCATGCCGATTATGCGTATCGCTGTCCGCGGGAATATGTCCAGCAACGAGTTGAGGGAAATCGCCGACAACACCATATCCGACCAGTTGTCACAGGCTTCCGGTGTGGCAGAGGCAAGGGTTTCCGGCGGTAATGAGAAAATTGTACGTATTGAAATCGCGAAGAACAGGCTTGACGCTTTTAATTTAACACTTTCCCAGATAAGTTCCCAGCTTGCCGCCCAAAGTCTTGAGCTGGGCGGTGGTAAAATAACCGAACAGAACATGGATTACAGTATAAGGACAACCGGTGAATTCGCATCGATTGAGGAAATCCAGAACACTGTTGTTGCCACAGTAAATGGTTATAATGTCAAGCTTTCGGATTTAGGTGAAGTCTTTGAGGGTTATGAAGACAAATCAAACGCGGTTTATATAAACGGTGAAGAAGGCGTATATGTAAGTATTGTAAAGCAAAGCGGTAAGAATACCGTTGCGGTGGCAAAATCAGTGTATGCAAAAATGGAGGAAATTAAGAGTATCCTTCCTGCCGGAATTTCACTCCAGGTTGTTTCCGATGATACAGAGGAAATAAGTGATACGATAAGTATTCTGGTTGATTCGGCATGGCAGGGTCTTCTTCTTGCTGTTCTTATACTTTTCCTGTTCCTGCAAAGCATGAAAAGTACGATAATCATTTCCATTTCAATTCCCTTGTCAATCATCATAACTTTGCTTGCAATGTATATGACGGGAATAACATTGAATATGATGACGTTAACAGGTTTGATTCTTGGTGTAGGTATGATTGTTGACTCATCAATTGTTATGATTGACAATATTTACACGTACCGTTTGCGTGGCGCAAAACCCTATGTTTCCGCAATTCTTGGGTCATCGGAGATGCTGGCATCCGTTGTTTCAGGAAACCTGACAACGATTTGCGTCTTCCTTCCTTTTATATTGTTTGAAGCGGAACTTGGTGTTATGGGTGAAATGTTTAACAGTTTGATTTTCACCATCATAATTGCCTTGGTTTCCAGTCTTTTTGTGGCTATATTCCTTGTGCCTGTGCTTGCCGGTCATTTTATCCCGCTTACAAACCGAACCGAAAAGCCCGTAAAAAACAAGGCGCTCGCTACGTTTTATGCATTCCTGGACAAGGTGTTGAATAAGATAACGGATGTTTACCGGGTTATGCTGAAAGCAGCTTTAGGCCACAGAATTATTACCGCCATTATTGTGGCTACAATTTTTATCCTGAGTATAATCCAACTCCAGAGGATGAATATTATTTTCATGGACAGTGGTGAGGAAAGCTCAGTTGACCTTAACGTTGAGCTTCCAATCGGAACTACCTTGGATGAAACGGATGCGGTTATGCGCCAGCTTGAACGCATAGCCTTTGATGAAATTGAAGGGTACGACTTCATCATTACCAGCGTCGGTACAGGTGCAAACCGCCAGAGCGGGGATGCTTCATACAAAGGCGGTCTTTCAATACAGCTGCCCAATGTTTCGGAACAAATAGACAGCTCGGAAACAATAAAAGAGAAACTCCGCGCTCATTTCCAGGATTTCCCCGGTGTGTCCTTCACTTTTGAACAGGGTAGGGCCGCTTCCATCGCTGGAAGTGATATTGATGTCGCCATCCGTTCCGATGATCTTGATGCGGCTTACAGTACCGCTCTTTCTATTGAAACCATTCTTTCCGGTATGGAGGATTTGACGGATGTTTCAATAGATATGACGGAAGGATTGCCGCAGCTTGAAATAAAAATTGACAGGGAACGTGCCTATGCTTTCGGCTTGACTGTCAGCGCAATTGCGAATGAAATCAATGCCTGTATGGATGGTGTCACCGCTTCCGTATACCGCAGCCAGGGTAACGAGTACGACATGGTTGTTATGCTTAGACCCGAAGACAGGGCGCAGATTATCGACCTGGATCAAATCTTCGTTAACAGCCCCAACGGAAGGGTTAGTGTCGCTAACTTCGCCGAAGTTATAAAGGGTTCCGGCCCTGTAACGATTACCCGTGAGGATCAAACCCGTATAATCCATGTTACAGCCGACATTATTACAAATGTCCGTGCCGACATTGTGGAGAACAACATCATGCAGGCAATCGCTTCCCAGATGATTGTCCCGGAGCAGGTTACAATAAGCTATGAGGGTTCATGGAAAGAAATCCAGGAACAGGGTAGAACTTACATAATGATAATTATCCTTGCCATCATCCTTGTTTTCGGTGTAATGGCAGGAACTTACGAGTCATTCAAGGCTCCTCTTATAAACCTTTTCACAATTCCCATGTTGTTAATCGGTGTTGTCGGGATTTATACTATCATGGGTCAGGCTATGTCAATTATGTCCATGATTGGTATCATCATGCTTGTAGGTATAGTTGTAAATAACGGTATCATCCTTGTTGACTACACGACCCTATTGCGTGAACGCGGGATGGATATTAAGAATGCCTGTCTTGCCGCCGGTGTGTCACGTCTGCGTCCTGTACTTATGACAACCTTGACCACAATCCTTGGTATGCTGCCTATGTGTTTTGATACAGAAGGACAGGCGGCAATTGTGCAGCCTATCGCCCTTTGCGTTGCAGGTGGTCTTACATCAAGTACATTTATTACTTTGCTCTTTATCCCGGTCGTTTATTCCGTGATTATGGCAAAAGATAAACAGGGACACATGAAATCCACCGCAATTGAAAATCTTAAACGGTTGGAGGAAAAAAATGTCTGATTCTGATGTTGTGAATAATGCTGTGCCGGAACAGGCTGCCGGAGGGAATTGTTGCGAAATACTTTACCGTTGCGAAATAATCGCCAACAATTCCGTGCAGGATGATATTGTTGACGTGCTTGAAGCGGCTTGCCCGGATATCCTGTACAGTATCCTCCCGACAGTTTACGGTCGCGGGGAAAATGACAGGAAATTTGGAAGTACAACATGGCCTGAAACAAATTTTATTTTGATTACATATGTGACAGAGAATATGCTTCAGTCAATAAAAAATGCAGTGCAAGCAGTTAAAGAAAGGTTTTCCGGAGAAGGGATCAAACTGTTTATAGTGCAAAGTAATTATCCTGGAAGTTTATAATTATGTTTTATGCAGGAGTTTTATATCGGAAGTAGAAAATGAAAGCGGATGTTTTGATTGTGGAAGATGTCCGTGAGTTGGCAGAACTGGTGTCCATGTATCTTAATAAAGAGGGTATGGATACTGTTTTGTGTGAAACTGCGGAAGAAGCCCTCGAAATCACTAAGACCAGGAAATTTGACCTTGTGGTTTTGGATTTAAATTTGCCGGGAATAGACGGTTTTGAATTCCTGTCTATTTTCCGGAAAACAAATTCTTCTCCTGTAATGATAATGTCCGCCCGGGATTCAGACGAAGACATTATTGCAGGTTTAGGCAATGGTGCGGATGAATTTGTTACAAAGCCTTTTTCTCCCAGGGTTTTTGCTGCCAGGGTACGTGCCATAATACGGAGAATGCAGGATTCTTCTTCGGAAAACGAAAAGACAATACATTTCGGTGATTTTACGCTTTATGAAACCACATGCATTCTTAAAAAAAATTCCGAAAGGATTCCTCTTTCTGTTAAAGAATATGATGTGCTTGATTATCTTGTGAATAATGCGGGAAAACCTATTCAACCTGAAGTCATTTATAATAGTGTATGGAAAAATGCTTATGGTGATTTGTCTGCGGTCGCCGTTTATGTGCAACGTCTTAGAAAAAAAATTGAAAAAGATCCTTCTAATCCGCAGTTTATAGAAACTGTTTTTGGAATGGGATACCGTTTTAATCTTGAACCTTTTGAACAATAGATTTAAATGAAAATAAAAAGTTTTTTTGTGATTTTGTTGATAGGTATAGCTGTAATCCCTATTTTTCTGTTCGGAACAATGACATTCATTTTTTACTACCGTTCTTTAAGCCGTGTCTTTATTTCGGAAGAAACCGCCACGGAGATTATAAATTTAGAGCGAACGGATAGAGATATAGAACATTTTATAAACCGGTATATTAATTCATTGCCCCATATGATGGATTGTATCGCTTTGGATAAAGATGGAAACGTTTTGTTTTCAACTATTCAAAAAATACCTGAAAATTCTATTCTAAAAAAAGATGATATTTTTCATTTTATAAAAACTACCGGGGAAGGCTATTTTTTTGGACTGGATCGTGCGGTAGTAGGCAGTATTCCTGAGGATGAAAGTACAGAATATGTGGACGGAGAAACCGATTTGTCCGGGACCGGGAAAGGAGAGTTGATTTATTTTTTAACCCGGGTAAAAAAGGATAATTCCGGGCCTCGTCGTTTTTTGAAAGATGGATTTTTTATAATAATAGGTGTTTCAGATATAATATTGCTTTTTGCGATTACTATTTCTATTTTTATTATCAGACAGATCACATCATCCCTTACTATGTTAAAGGATGCGGTAAAAACCATGGAAGCTGGAAATCTTGATAAAGAAATAAAACTAAAAAGTAATAATGAAATTATGATTCTTGCGGAATACTTGGATCACATGAGACAAGGACTGAAAAATGACCAGATAAGACGGTCAAGATTTTTGATGGGATTAAGTCATGATTTACGCACTCCTGTTGCCCTTATAAAAGGTTACACGGAAGCCATACGAGACGGAATGGCCGATGATCCCGCTATGTTGGCGAAATCCCTTGACATTATTGATACAAAAATCACACAGCTTGAAAGTCTGCTGAATGCTCTTATAGACAGTGTTAGACTGGAAACCAGCGAATGGAAAGGGAAACAGACAGAATGTAATTTAAATTCTTTTTTCCTGTCTTATGGTTCACGAATAAGTCAGGATGGAAATCTTTTGCGGAGACATATAAACACTGAAATCGATATTCCGAAAAATCTTTTTTTGTTGGTCGATGAAGAAATTTTATCACGTTTTTTGGAAAATATTGTTAGTAACTCTTTTAGATATACCCAAGAGGGTGGTGTCATTAAATTCAGTGCTATTTGGTTTCCTTCTGGCAAAGATCATAAAAAAAGAAAAATCCAGTCCGGTGATATTGAAGGGAAAAACGGAAGACTTGAAGTGGTAATCTCTGATAACGGATGCGGTATAGCGGAGGCGGATCTCCCGTTTATTTTTGATCCGTTTTACAGAGGCACGAATTCCAGACGTGAAGAAGGTTATGGTTTTGGACTCGCCGCTGTGAAACATATCGCTGATACCTATAGCTGGACGGTGGATGTGGACTCAAAACAGGGGGAAGGAACAACTTTCGCTGTTTCTATTTATGACTGTATATACAACGAATAAAAACTTTCGTTTCAGTTGTTCCCAAAAAGTTCGGAATATGTTCCGCTTTTTTCCACCTGTCCCTTTGTGATTTTGTAAATTACGTCGCATTTTTTCAAAGTGGACGTTCTATGGGCAATTATTAAAATTGTTTTCTTTCCAGCCAGGTTGTCAATGGCTGTCATGACATCCGCTTCGGTTTGTCCGTCAAGGGCGCTGGTAGCTTCATCAAGAACGAGCACAGGCGGATTTGTATAAAGGGCTCTGGCGATACCTATCCTTTGTTGTTGTCCGCCTGACAGACATACTCCACGTTCACCAACTTTTGTATTGTAGCCGTCTTTTAATTCATCATGTATGAAGTTATGTATCTGGGCCATTTCTGCGGCCCGTTTTACAGCTTCATCATCAATCTTATCAACAGGAAATCCGAACGCAATATTTTCTTTTATGCTCGTGTTTGACAAATAAACACTTTGAGGTACATAACCTATGTTTTTTTGCCATGAATTCCTGTTGGAATCGTTTATTACAGTTCCGTCAATGATGAGCTGTCCTTGTTGTGGTATAAGTAATCCTAGAATCACATCAATAGTCGTTGTTTTTCCTGATCCCGTTGTACCGCAAAAACCAACAATGGTGTTGGCTTTTATTTCCAAAGAAATATTTTTTAATACCGGATCCTGTTTATTCGGATAAGTATAAAAAATTTTGTCCAGCTTTATGGAATTTGTAAATGGCATTTGTTTTATATTCTCATCCGGCAACTGCAAGGCATTTTTTTCCAATTCAAATTCTTTAATGATTTTTTCTGTTCCGGGCGCACTGTATTTTAATTTTGTTACCGAACGGAAAAACTGTTGCACGGATGGAAGCAGCCTGTATCCTGCATAGGCATAGAGGCTTATCGCTGAGATTGTGGCGGAAAAATTTCCGGAGGAACGCAGAGTAAGGAAAATAATAAAAAGAATAATGGCTGACAAACCTATCGATTCCAGCACATATTTCGGGAGGGTTCCTATAACTTCTTCTGCGGCAACATTTTTACTGTATCTGCGGGAAGAGGGGATAAAAGAATTAATAAAGATTTTTTCTGTTCCGGAAATTTTTGCGGCCTTTATTCCCCAGAATACTTCGTTTGTTGAACGGGATAGGGTTGTCATAAGATCAAATCTTTCAGTTCCGAGTTTTGAAAGTTTTCTTTTTGTTGTGACAAGAATTGCACTGTAAACAATCAGAATCAATGCGCTGATTACCACACTACTTACAGGATCCACCACAAAAAGAAATGCGGCAAGAAGGATGATTTGTACGCCGTAAGTCGTGATTTCTGTCATTTGCATGACAGTTCCGGTTATCATATTCATAATTTCAGTATTGATATTTTTGCCGAATTCATAACTGTTTTTTCCAAGAAAATATGAATACCTCTGTCCCAGATAGGCGGTGAATAATCTTGTGGCAAGAGTATGTCTGCATACCTGCACAAACCTGGTTTTCACATACATCAAAAAAGCGGAAAAGGCATTCCGGATTATTACGAAAATAAGCATGGCTGCGCCAAGGGAAACCAAAAACCAACGGGTGCTTTGGAAGCCGAAAAACTCGTAAATCGCCTTTAAAACCGGTGTTGTAAAAATCGAATCCGGGTTTGCGGCCACCGTAATAAAAGGCATTATGGAGCCTACCCCTATTATTTCAACCAAACCCATAAGCAGGGCCATAAAAAGAACAGCAATAAACCTGCGTCTTTCCCTGGGAGCCAATAACCTTATTACTTTAAGGGAATGTTTGAATGGAATATGCTTCGCAAATTTTTTATTTACCCTCACTGATTATACTCCCACGCCGGTATAATAAAAACCTTTCGATTCAAGCTGTGACCTCGGATATATATTCCTCAAATCAATAAAAACAGGTTTTTTTAGAAGTTCCTTCACCCTGTCTAAGTCAAGACTTCTGTATTGATTCCATTCTGTCATCAATACAAGCGCGTCCGCATCCTTTATAGCCTCATATTCTGAATCACAAAGTTTCAGCGTGTCCCCCAAATCCTTTAGACGCCATTCCGCCTCTTCGAGTGCAGCCGGATCACAGGCGCGTATTTCAGCTCCGGCCTCCGCAAGTCCTCTGATTATTGTTATGGCGGGTGATTCCCTCATATCATCGGTGTTTGGTTTAAAAGCCAGCCCGCAGACAGCTATAATCTTTCTGTCCAGCCGCCCGTCTTTTGATCCTGTTACGGCTTCCCTTATTTTTGATACCATGAGTGTTTTTTGGTTTTCGTTGGCCTTTATTGTTGTTTCGACTATGCTCAATGGCGAACCCGCATCCCTTCCTATCCTTGCCATGGCCCTGGTGTCTTTAGGAAAACAACTTCCGCCGTAACCGGGCCCTGGATGAAGGAATTTCCCTCCGATACGGCCGTCCCTTCCCATGGCTTTGGCCACAGCCTGCACATCTGCGCCTATTTTTTCACACAGGTTCGCCACCTCGTTGATGAAGGTTATTTTCACGGCAAGGAAAGAATTGGAAGCATACTTTATCATTTCCGCCGTTTCCAGATTTGTCTCAATATATGGTGTTTCATTTATGTAGAGAGCCCTGTAAACATCTTTCATCAAGTCTTTTGCTTTGACGCTTTCAGCCCCTATTACCACCCGGTCAGGATGGGTGAAGTCCTGGACAGCGCTTCCTTCCCGCAGGAATTCAGGGTTTGAAACCACATCAAAGCCTATGTCTTCTTTACCCGCTTTTTTCAAGCTGTCCTTTATCCAGGCGGAAACCTTGCGCGCCGTTCCTACCGGTACGGTACTTTTGTCCACAATAACTTTATAGCCATTCATGGCGGCGGCAACTTCCCTTGCCACTGATTCCACATACTGAAGGTCAGCGCTGCCGTCTTCTGCCGGTGGAGTCCCGACAGCTATGAAAATAACTTCGCTTTTTTTAACGGCATCCGCCATATCCGTTGTAAAAGAAAGTCTGCCCGCCTGTTTGTTTCTTTTAACCACATCATCCAACCCAGGCTCAAAAATAGGGATAATTCCGTTTTCTATTTTTTTTATTTTTTCTATATTGTTGTCAACGCAAATCACATTGTTTCCGAAATCGGCAAGACAAGCACCTGATACAAGGCCCACATATCCTGTTCCTGCAACTGTAATATTAGCCATCAATATGCCTCCTTTTCATTTTTTTTATATTGTAAAAACCATTCACAGAACCGGGATAACCCGTCCCTGAGCGGGGTTGAAGGCTTCCAACCGAAATCTTTTTCCAGAGATGAAGTGTCAGCCGATGTCATGTAAACATCTCCCGCTTGCATCGGCAAAAAGTTTTTTACAGCCTTTTGCCCCAGTTTTTCTTCAAGAATCGAAATAAAATCCATGAGTTTTTCCGGATGGGAATTCCCCACGTTATAAATCCTGAAAGGTGATGTGGAAATATCCGGTTCAGGTTTTTCGGGGTTGAAGTTTGAACCGGAAGGTATTTTGTTTGCAATTAAAATGACCGCTTTTACTATGTCGTCAATGTAAGAAAAATCCCTAAGTAAATCCCCATTGTTGTACACGTCAATCGGTTTGCCTTTTGTAATCGCTTCGGCAAATTTGAAGTAAGCCATGTCAGGTCGTCCCATAGGCCCGTAGACTGTAAAAAAACGCATTCCGGTGACCGGTATGGAAAACAAGGTACTGTAGGCGTGAGCCATTAATTCATCAGCCCTCTTTGTGGCGGCGTAAAGACTGACGGGATGATCCACTCCGTCTTTTTCACTGAATGGCGCCTTTCTGTTCATTCCGTAAACGGAGGAACTTGAAGCGAAAGCCAGGTGGGCGGTTTTGTGGAGTCTGCATGCTTCGAGAATATTAAGGAAGCCCATGATATTTGAAGAGACATATGCCCTCGGATTTTCTATGGAATACCGTACTCCTGCCTGTCCCGCCAGATGGATTACCCGGTCTATATTTGAACCGTCAAAAATACCGGATATAAGTTTTTCATCTTCCAATTCACCCTGGTGGAAATAAAATTTTCCTCCGGATTCATTCCTTAATATTTCCAGCCGGTTTTTTTTCAATTCAGGAGAATAGTAATCATTGATGGAATCAAGGCCGATGACAGTATGGCCTTCTTTGAGAAGATTTAACGCTGTATAAAAACCGATGAATCCGGCGCACCCGGTTACAAAATAATTCATTCTTTTTCCTGTTTGACTTGGATTTTACTTTTCCGCTTGTTTATCTGTAAAAATTTTTCCGCCAGAAAAATATCTTCCCTGTAAGTAAGTTTTATATTGAAATTCGCTCCTTCGGAAAAAGCTATTTTTGTGTTTGGAAGAAATTTGAATACCACGGAACAGTCATCGGTTCCATAAGATGGTACAGAATCTATGTTTTCCTTTGTGGAGGCCAGAGCCTGGGCATAGGCTTTTTCTATTATATTTCTACGGAAACCTTGGGGTGTCTGGATCAGCATAAGGGAAGACCTGTCCGGGCATCCGGAAACGGTTCCATCGGCGGCGGCTTCAAAAATAGTGTCCGTTGAAGGAACCGCGGCGGACACAGCCTGAAAAGAATCCAGTTTACGGATGCAGTCAGAAAGGATTTCCCTGTTTATAAGGGGACGGGCGGCATCGTGAAAGATTACGTTTTCAGCTTCTGCCCGCTCTTTTTCTGCCGGTTCCAGGGCGGAAAGTGCCGCCAGGCTGGACTGGGTTCTGGTTTCGCCTCCCTGTATAAGGCCTGCGAGTTTTTTTAAACCGTATTTTTTTTCTGCTTTACGAATAAAGGGGAAAAAATCCTTGTCGGCAACAATATAGAATCTGTCCACATCCGGGTGATTGTCGAAAACAAGGGCGGAATATATAAAAACAGGTTTTCCCAAAAGACTGGAAAACTGTTTGGGCATCATGCCTCCGAAGCGGGTCCCCCGTCCGGCGGCTAATAAAATGGCAATATTCTTCATTTTGTCGTTTTGATAATACCATGATATATACTTTATTTGCAATATTCTTATTATTTATGGTATCATATAGGGATTAGGAGGGTAAAATGCCTGTCGCAAAACATATAAAAGAGCTTATGTCCTCTTCCTCATTCATCAGAAAAATGTTTGAAGAGGGGATTCAAATGAAAGCCCGTTACGGGAATGACAATGTTTATGATTTCAGCATAGGAAACCCCGATTTGGAACCTCCCGCGGGTGTTAAAAATGCAATAAGGAAACTTGCCGGCCTTGATGAGCCGGGAATGCACGGTTATATGCCTAATGCCGGATACCAATTTGCCAGGGAAGCCATGGCGGCGAAAACCTCTGCGGAACAGGGTGTAAAAGTAGGCTTTGAACATATTGTTATGGGTGTAGGAGCTGCCGGAGCCCTCAATTCAGTGATGAAGGCTGTCCTTTCTCCCGGGGACGAGGTTTTAGTCCCCGCCCCTTATTTTCCTGAATATAACCATTATGTGGCGAATCATGGCGGTAAAGTTGTTCCTGTTCCAGTAAAGCCAGATTTTTCTCCTGATGTGGAAGCCTTGTCAGCGGCCGCCAATGAAAAAACCGCGGCTCTCATCATAAATTCCCCGAACAATCCTTCCGGGAAAATCTATTCGGAATCCGATATCCGCTCCATCGCCGCTTTTCTTCAGGCTCACAAGGAGAAAACGGGCAGGGCAATCCTGCTTGTGGCTGATGAACCCTATAGGTCCATTGTGTATGGAAACAAAAAGGTTTCCCCTGTTTTCCCCTTTTGGCCGGAAACGGTGATTGTCACATCCTTCGCGAAAAATCTTAGTTTACCCGGTGAACGAATCGGATATACAGCTGTAAATCCGGCGGCGGAAGACTGCGGGGAATTGGTGGATGCGGTGGTTTTTGCCACCAGGGTTCTCGGTTATGTGAATGCACCCGCTTTTTTCCAGCGTGTCATTGCGGACTCTTGGGATGCACCTGTTGATTACTCCCTTTATGCCAGAAGGAGGGAAGCTCTCTCAAATATATTGAAAGAGGCAGGAATTGACTTCGCCGAACCGGATGGCGCCTTTTATCTTTTCTGCCGGGTTCCTGAACCGGGCAAAAAGGAAAACGCCTCCTATGCCGGAAATGACAAGGCTTTTTGTGATCATCTTAAAAAATACAGGATTCTCGGTGTACCGGGATCCGGTTTTTGCGGTCCTGGATGGATAAGACTCGCTTATTGTGTTTCCCCTCAGACAATAAACGGTTCTGCCGGTGCATTTAAGGAAGCGGTGCTAAACTGGTAGGGTTGGAAACTTTCAGTTTGTGTGAATGTTAATACAGTACAGGAGGTCATAAAATGAAAATCCTTATGGTTACAAGCGAAGCTGTTCCCTTTGCAAAGACCGGAGGTCTTGCGGATGCGGTTTCCGCCCTTTCCATTGCACTGGAGAAACTGGGACATGAAGTCGCCCTTATAATGCCGCGTTATTACAGAATTGACAGGAGTAAACTGGAGCTTCTTCCCGGACCGATGGCCGTCCATCTTGGCGGGCAGGAAATTTGGACCGGTGTATATAAATCAACCCTCCCGGATTCCTTTGTCTCAGTGTATTTTATAGACCACGAACAAAGTTTCGGCCGGGACGGCATTTACGGTGTGCCTGGTGAGACAGATTTTAATGACAATCCCATAAGGTTTTCTATTTTGGGTCAGGCTGTTTTTCAGCTTTGCCGCAAGCTCCATTGGTATCCGGACATAATTCATGCCCATGACTGGGCTTCAGCCCTGGCTCCCATCCTGCTTAAATTCAACGAACGTCACAATGAATTCGCAGGAACTTCCAGTGTGTTTACAATCCACAATATAGGTTATCAGGGTGTTTACAGCAAACACTTTTTTCCCTACACGGGTTTGAGTTGGGATAATTTTTATTCGGCAGGCTTTGAGGATTGGGATAGGATGAATTTCCTAAAAGCAGGTATTTTTTCCGCCGACAAATTAACCACTGTTTCCCCCACCTATGCCAGGGAAATTCAAATGCCGGAATACGGGTTCCGGTTGGACGGTATCTTGCGGTTCCGTTCCGGTGATTTGACCGGAATATTAAATGGTGTTGATACCGATGTGTGGAATCCCGCAACAGATAAGCTTATTCCGCAAACTTATTCCTCAAAAACAATTTCAAAAAAATCGGTTAATAAGGCGGAATTGCAAAAGCGTATGAATCTTGCCGTGGATGAATCAATACCGGTAATAGGAATAATAACCAGACTTGCAGACCAAAAGGGGGTTTCTGAGCTTTTCGGGCCTGCCTATGGTTCGGCTTACCAGATATGTAATGACATGAAGCTTCAAATGGTTGTGCTCGGTTCCGGTGAAGCATGGTGTGAAAACGAGCTTTCCTCCCTGGCTTCCAAGCTTCCTAATTTCCGTACATACATCGGATTCAATGAATCCTTAAGCCATTTGATTGAAGCCGGATCGGATTTTTTCCTCATGCCTTCCAGATATGAACCGTGCGGTTTGAATCAAATGTATTCGCTCTTGTATGGAACCCTTCCGATTGTGAGACGCACCGGCGGGTTGGCGGATACAGTTGAAAATTACAATGAGCAGACTGGGACAGGTACCGGCTTTGTAATGGATAATCTTAATCCGTCAAGTATATACAATACTGTGGGATGGGCGATGTATGCCTGGTATAACAAAAAAGACCATATAAACGCCATGCGCTTGCGTGGCATGGAGAAAAAATTCGGGTGGGACACTTCCGCTTTGAATTATGTCAAAGTGTATGAATCCGCGCTCCGTAAATAGCTGAAAAAATTAAAGGATGTTATGAGGACAGACAATTATGATTAATTATGTTGTTTCTTTTTTCAAAACCTTGAATTCCAATTATGACCCGGGTGATATCGCTCATGCGGTTTCCTGTGGCCTTTTACTTGCTTTCCTTCCACGGAACAATTTAATGTGGCCCCTGTTGTTTTTCATTTTGTGTTTTGTACGCATGAATAAAGGGACTTTTTTCGTCTCGCTTATAATTTTCAGTTTCATTGTTCCGAGGTTTGACGGTGTAAGTGATACACTTGGATATACTGTTTTGACTTTACCTTTTATGCAGGGC
Source organism: uncultured Treponema sp. (assembly GCA_949299755.1). GTDB lineage: Bacteria > Spirochaetota > Spirochaetia > Treponematales > Treponemataceae > Avitreponema. The sequence goes on from CASGBA010000005.1 coordinate 69,349, forward strand.
ATATACGAAATGCTGTATCAGATTCCTTTTGTTGGCTGGACAAAATTTAACAATTCCATGGTTGCCGGTTCTTTCCTGATGGGTTTGATTTGTTATGTTCCTGTTTATGTTTTGACACGTATTATTATCAGGTTTTATTCCGAAAAAATCGGACCGAAAATCGGCGGGATTAAAATTGCCAAGGTTTTCAGCAAAATTCCCCTTGTAAATAAAATCACGAAAATCGCTGCGGGTAAAAAATAATTTCCGGATGGGTGACTATGGACAAGAAAACTATTGAGAATAAAAAAACAACTACTGTAAAGGCTTCCACCGCCAAGGCATCAAAACCAGAAAAAATAAAAAAAGAAAAGAAAATAAAATTCGGAAAACTTCCCGGGATTTTTAAGAAAAAATATACTGAAAAAAAATTAAATAAAAAGATCCTGAAGCTTTTACGGATTCCCACTGACAGGAAATTTGTTGAAGGATTATTCAAGAAATCTGAGATCCCTTCCGGGAAGAAAACAAAAATATTATTTTCAATACCGGAACCGAAATGTGTCCCTGCCGATGTCTGCAAGCGTTTGAAAAATCTTGCCAAGGATATAAAGAAACAGGGAAAGAGCAGAATCAAGCTTGTCAATATCGCTGTAGTCCTGGCTGTTTTTATCGGTGTGTTTTTTGTTATCGGGCTTTTCAGGAATTACATCGCGCGTATTGCATTAACCTCTGCAATGCAGGGTATTTTCGGCGCAAAATGTGATATTGAATATATTGATTTTGATATTTTTAACACCAGGTTTACAGTGGAAGGCCTTCAGGTGGCGGATAAAAATGAACCGATGAAAAATCTTTTTGAAGTCGGACGCTTTGATTTGTATTTTAACCTGCTGGAACTTACACGGGGTAAACTTGTTTCCGAAAACATAGAGCTTACCGGAATTACATGGGGGACAGACCGGGAGACTTCCGGCGCACTTCCTGAAAAGAAACAAAAGAAACTTGAAGATAAAAAGGCCAGCTCCGGCTTCAGTTTTAAGGAAACTACTTCTGCTGTTGCCACTGCAGTCAATGCGGATCAGGGATTAGCCGCTGTCATGAATTTATATGACCCCCAGAAAATAATTGAGGCGGAAATCAATTCCCTGCAAACCCCTCCCATTGTTGAAACCATAAAAAAAGATGTTCCGGTTCTGGTTGAAAAATGGAAGGGACAATATGATTCAGTTATGGAAATGACGGAAACTACCGCCGCCGACGTGAAAACCATAAGCTCCATCAATTTCAATGATATCAATAGTTCGGAAGAAGCTTTGAAACTGGTGGCAGAGCTTAAAGAAATCGGTGACAGATCCAAGGATACTGTAGAAAAAACAAAAAAGCTTGTGACGAGTTTGGAGGATGACAAAGAAAAAATAACCCAATTGACTTCCTCTGCCCAACAGGCTGTAAAAAATGATACTGATCATTTGATATCCATTGCGGATAAAATCGCTGATTTTGATTTGGATACAGGAAAAAATCTTGTAAGCGGTATTGTTGAAACCTTTATACGTGGAATGCTTGGTGATTATTATCCATATGTACAACGGGGGATAACAGTGCTGCGGGGAATGCAGAATTCCTCCGACAAGGAAAAAGCCAAAAAGGAGAGGGAGTTTTCCATTGAGGAACGAGCTTCATTATTGGAAAGGCTTCCGGGAAAAAACTTTGCCTTCGGTAAATCCGCACCGACCTTGTGGTTAAAAAATATTGCCCTGTCCTGTAATACCGCAGATTCTTCTTTTTCTGGAAGCGGTAAAGTCACAAACATAACCAGCGATGCGGACCGTCTTGATGAAGCTTCCGGCGTTATGCTTGCTGTGGCAAAGGACGCTTTTAAAACAGACATAAACGGTTTGATTGATTTCAGAACCACAGCTCCGGAAATAGCTGATATTGGTTTTTCAGTTGACGGTACGGAAATTTCAATTCCTTCCGGAGGTGTCCAGGGAGTTCCTTCCTTGGACAGTCCGGCGCAAATTTCCGGAACCCTCGTTGTGTCTTCAGATGGAACTACAAATATTGATGCGTCCATGGGATTTTCATCGGCAGATTTTGAATTGGAAGCCTTTGAGCCTGATTTCTTATATAATCTATATAACAATGTGCTTTCAGATATTAAGAAATTTTCTGTGGGTATGGATGCGGTTGTGACGCCTTCCCTTAATCTTGATCTTTCAGTTTCCAGTGATGTGGACAACGCTATTGCTGAGTCTGTAAAAAAACAAGCCGCCGGATATGTGGCGGAAATACGCGATTCCGTAAAACAGAAAGCGGAGGAATATATCGCCGGTTTGAAAGAACAGTACAGTACGGAGATAGAAGCCTTTACTTCCAGCATATCTGTTATACAGGAAAGGTTTTCTTCTGTTGAGGATATTGAAAGCATGATTGACTCAAAGATTGAGGAGGCGGAAGCCCGGGCAAAAGAATTGGCGGCGCAAAAAGCCACGGAAGCCATTTCGCCTTTGACAGATTCGTTGGAAAATATCATGAAAAAAGATTCCGGTTCATCCTCCGGGGATTCATCTTCAGGGGAAGAGTCCAAGCCAAAGGCGGCTGACAGTATACGCGAAGGGTTGAAGAAGTTTTTCTAACTTAATCTGACTGTTAAAGGATTGTAACAGCCTCCCTTGTAAAACACGGGAGGCTGTTTTATTTAATGAATTCCTGCATCACGGAAAACCTTTTTTTATAATAGTTTTGGAGGGATTCAGGGACAGTTTCCATAAAACTCTTTGTAAAATGTTTGACAGTCAGATACCATTCGCCGCTGCCCCTTTCTGCCGCAGGATTTCTGTAATTTGTGACCAAAACCGGAATTACTGTAAGCGTTTTGTCAGTTACCGCGATCCGGAAAATATACGCGTCTCCTGTGTATTCCCTCATTGCGTCCGGGTTTTCTGTATTGATGTTCCATCTTTGTCCGGAAATAAAATTGCCTGTAGAATACATTATAAAACAAGGCCTTTCCTTTTTTTCCACCATGACAGTTTCCCATTCCTGGCTTACATGGGGATGATGGGCCCAAACTATGTCCACACCGCATTCTTTTATTATTTCGGAAAACCATTGCCGTTTTTTTTCAGGGGCTTTGATCACATATTCCGGTTCGTTTGTGTGTATTGAAACCACAAAAAGATCACATGGATTTTCTTCCCTCATTTTTATCAATGTTTTTTTGAATTCCGCCTGCTTTTCTTTTGTGGGGGGTATGTAATAAACCAGCTTTGAGGCGTTGTCATGGATATTCAGTATCTGGGTTACGGCGATAAATAGGATTCTCCAGCCTGATTCGTTTATCATAACCGGTTTCAAATCCTCTTCCGGGCCGGCTTTCAGTCCGGAAAAACCTGCGATTTTTCCTTCCCCATATATTTTTGAAACCGCGGCGGCAGTTTCTTTTATTCCTGTCAGCCCCTGATCCGCCGAATGATTGTTGGAAAGGGAGAAAACATCGCATCCGCCGTTAACAGCGGCTAAAAGATAGGGGGTGTGTACATTGAATTTGGGATAAGTCGCCATGGGTAGTGAGTCAGCCACCGGTATTTCAAAATTTGCAAAGGTAAGGTCATCATTCAAGAGAAAAGTTCTTACATCGTCGTATATAATATTGTAGTCATCCATCTGGTAGTTCACATTGTGGGCCATTATATCCCCTATGAATGTGCATACAAGTGTTTTTTTCTTCTCTTCAGGCTCAAATTCCTCAGTTTTTTCCGTATACTTCCTTAATGTACATGAAGAAAATGATATGGCTAAAAGCAGGATGAAAAGTAAAAACGCGGAGTATTTTCCTATTCCCCAAAATTTTGTTTTTTTCATAGGTTCATTTCCCTTCCTGATTTAAAAGAATTAGGATTTAACTTTCTCTTTCGTTGACAGATAAACCATCTCATTATAAACTATAATACAACAATTATTCATTTTTTCAGGGTTAAATAAAGGAGATTCTACCCAAATGCCAAAGCAGAAATTTGTTTATTTTTTCGGAGCCGGGTCTGCGGAAGGAGACGGAAGCATGAAGGAGCTTCTTGGAGGGAAAGGCGCAGGTTTAGCGGAAATGACATCCATCGGCCTTCCTGTTCCAGCAGGTTTTACAATTACAACTGAAGTTTGTGATTTGTATTACAAGAATGGAAAAAAATATCCCGCAGGACTGAAAGAAGAGGTTCAAAGCTATGTGGCAAAGCTGGAAAAGACAACCGGTAAGAAATTAGGGGATCCCAAAGACCCTCTTTTGGTGTCCGTCCGTTCCGGAGCCCCTGTTTCCATGCCAGGAATGATGGAAACGATTTTGAATCTCGGTTTAACCGACAAATCTGTTGCTGGTTTGGCAGAAAAAACAGGTAACAGGCGTTTTGCCCTTGATGCCTACAGGCGTTTTATAATGATGTATGGTTCAACGGCTATGGGTATTGAAAGGGAAAAATTTGACAGTGAATTCGACAAAGTAAAGGAAGAATTCACACGAAAAAGGCTGAATACAGCCCAGAATGAAAAAATTGCTGATACTGATGTCAATGCGGAAGAACTTGAGACACTCATAACCAAATATAAGGCTATTTACAAAAAAGAAATAAAGAAAGATTTCCCGCAGGATCCTTCTGAACAGCTTTGGGGTGCAATATCCGCTGTTTTCGGTTCCTGGATGGCTGATAAGGCTGTAACTTACAGGAAAGTTGAAAAGCTGGTGGGAATAAAGGGGACGGCGGTTAATATTGTCCAGATGGTTTTCGGTAACAAGGGTGATACTTCCGGAACAGGTGTGTGTTTTACCCGGGATCCGAATTCCGGTGAAAATATTTTTTACGGTGATTATCTGATTAATGCTCAGGGCGAGGATGTGGTCGCCGGTATAAGAACCCCCTTGAAATTGGCGGATTTTGCTAAAAAAGACCCTGCCGCTTATAAACAGCTTTGTGATGTCCGGCTTAAACTTGAAAAACATTACAAGGATATGCAGGATTTGGAATTCACAGTTGAAGAGGGAAAGCTTTATATGCTTCAATGCCGTACCGGAAAGAGATCTCCTGTCGCGGCATTTAAAATAGCTGTTGATTTGGTAGAAGAGAAACTGATAACAAAAGAAACCGCTGTTTCCAGGATAAAAGCCAGTGATATTGAAGGTATTTTCTATCCTGCCATAGACAAAACCCAGACAACTGAATTGAAAAACTCTTTTTTGGTTCAAGGTATAGATGCTGTTCCCGGCGCAGCTTCCGGAAAGGTTTGTTTTTCCGCAGACCGGGCGGAAGCTTTAGCGTCAAAAAACGAATCTGTTATTCTTGTCCGTAAAGAAACAAGTCCAGAGGATGTGGGGGGTATGCATGCGGCTGCCGGTATTTTAACCGCCACCGGAGGAAAAACCAGCCATGCGGCTGTAGTTGCCAGGGGTTGGGGTAAATGCTGTATTGTAGGATGTGAAAAGCTCGCCATTGATTACGAGAAAAAAATGTTTTCGGTAAACGGAGTTTCTGTAAAAGAAGGCGATTTAATTACTTTGGACGGTTCAAATGGAAACGTTTACAAAGGTGCTTTGAAACTTGTCCAGCCTAAGCTTCCTAAATCCTATGAGATGATTATGAAGTGGGTTGATGAAATACGTACTGTTAAAGTCCGGACAAATGCGGATACGCCTTATGATGCCGCCGCCGCCCGGGTTCGTGGAGCTGAAGGTATCGGGCTTTGCCGCACAGAGCATATGTTCTTTGATTCTGAAGAGCGTATACTTGCCATACGCCGGATGATTATTGCTGATACCGCTGAGGACAGGAAACAAGCCCTCAAAAAGCTTCTTCCGATTCAAACAAAGGATTTTGAGAAAATTTTCAAAGCTATGGATGGCCTCGGAGTTACAATCCGTCTTATTGATCCGCCGCTGCATGAGTTTGTCCCGCACGATGCGGAAGGACAGCAGCTTTTGGCAAAAGCTTGCGGTGTAAGTTTTGAAACCGTAAAGCAAAGGGTTGAAAAACTCCACGAAGCGAATCCCATGTTGGGTCACCGTGGTTGCCGCCTGGCTGTAACCTATCCTGAAATTCTGGAGATGCAGGTCACCGCCATTATGATAGCTGCCTGCAATATGGCAAAAAAAGGTGTCAAGGTATTTCCTGAAATTATGGTTCCCCTTGTTATTGACGCCAAGGAATTCGCCATGCTCGAGCAAAGGATACGGACTGTTGCTTCCGAAATAATCGCTAAAAAAGCCGTTAAAATCCAGTACAAGGTTGGTACAATGATCGAAACCCCGAGGGCGGCTATTTTAGCCGGGGAAATCGCGGCTCACGCTGAATTCTTCTCTTTTGGTACAAATGACTTGACCCAGATGACATTGGGAATGAGTCGTGATGATGCGGGAAAATTCCTTCCTGATTATGTTGACGAACATAAAGCCGCCATATTTAAGGCAGATCCTTTTCAGAGTTTGGACCAGGAAGGTGTGGGGCTTTTGATACAGAATGCCATAGAGAAATCACGTAGTGTCCGTGAAGATATAAAACTCGGTATTTGCGGCGAGCATGGAGGTGATCCTGAATCTGTTAAATTCTGTTGCCGGGTGGGGATGGACTATGTTTCCGCTTCACCTTTCCGTGTCCCGGTTGCCAGATTAGCCGCAGCCCAGGCCGCGGTTGAATTAAAAACCGCAAAGCCTGCCGCTAAGGCAATTTCAGGAGGTTCCAGGACTTCTTCAGTAGCGAAGTCTGCCTCAAAGAAGCCGGCTGCCGCTAAGGCTAAAACAACTTCGAAAGCATCTCCTTCCGCCGTTTCCGGAAAGAAGGTTGCCTCCAAAAACTCCGTGAAAGCTAAAACCAGCGGCAGAAAATAAAACCCTGACGCTGGTTGTTCATGGCCGCAAATATTCCGGACTTTGAAGTGGCATAAAAAACCGGGAAGAATCATCTTTCCGGTTTTTTATTTAAATTCAATTTTCTGTTAAGAATTTCTATTCGTCAACCAGCCATTCCCCGGAATCGGAAAGAACCGTTGTCCCGATTATATTTTTCGACGTAATGTTATACCAAGACAGAGAACCGTCATGATTTAATGTTGCAATTCTTTTGTTTGCGGTGGCAATTTTTAATGGCAGGGAATATCCTCTTTCAAAATTTGTTTTTGTTCCTGTCCTGCGTTTTATTTCACTTATAGATGATTTCCCCAAATTCAGCAAAATCCTGTCAGAAGATATAGGCAATAGTTCTGCGGTTAAATCCTCATCCTGATAAACCGCAACCGTCTCAATTTGAGTTCGTGAGAAATTCCCGGAATTTAATTTAATAAAAATTAACTCTGTTTTTGTTTCCCCGGAGGATTCGCTGTTAACCGAAAAAGCATACAAGTAGCCGCGTTGCTCATCCGCCATTGTTAGGGAAAAACATAAATCCCCTGAATATTGAATGGGTACTGTTTCCCCGGTTTTAATGTTAACCAGAAGCAGCGGTGAAGGGGAGCTTAATCCCGAGGATTTAGAGATAAGCATATAGGTATCTGATACCATAACGGCATCCTGAAGTCCAGCAGAGGATTGGAAAAAATTTTTTTCACCGGCTCCGGTATTACCGATGTAAACAGCACGGGAAGTGCCTTCAACAAGAGAAACCCCGAATTTTGTTGCTGTCAGAGAGGATATCGCTCCCCGGCTTTTATAAAGTTCCTTTAAGCCTGTATCTTTTCCGTTCCAGAACAATACAGGGGCGGGATCGGATGACGACCACAACAATAAACCGTTTCCAGCTTTTGTGAGTGAATCAATAGCCGGTGGGAAAGAACCGCCGGCTGAATCGAGTATAATATAAGGTTTTTCATCAAAGTCTTCGGTATAGTATAGTTTACCGGCGGAAATGAAATAAAAACCGTCATCAACACCGCATATTCCGGTTATCGGTGAAACGTCATTTGTCTCTTCTTTGATAATGGTTTTATCACCATAAACAAAAATATCTCCCTTGGAAGTTCCAAAAATCCTGAAGTCTTTTCCACCTGATGCAGTTGTAATTTCCGTTCCGTAGTCAACCGGTATTTCCTCTGGGTTTTCATCCCCCTTACGCAAAATCCATGTTTCCTGGTCAGGATAATCCGCACCGTTTTTTTCGAACCAAACAGGAATAGTATCTCCGGAATATAGAGCAGGTACGGGGTTTACTGCATCAAAGAAATAAAGTACTTCTCCTGTTGTTGCATCAACCGCCACGGCATTGTTGTCTGTAAATCCAATTATTGATCGGTTATTGTTGCAAAGTTCTGTGGATTGTAATCCTGATTCCGTATAATATTCGCCGGCAATGTCGCCGCTTGAAATATTTGTGTATACAATTTTCCCTGAAGAAGCATATGTTACAACAGACCGCTCACTTTTCCCTGTGGCGCTCAAACTGACAATTCCCGGTGAGGTTTTGAAAATTTGTTTTTGAATCCCGTCTGTTCCTTCCAAAATAGTTATTCCATCAAATGATGTGTTGCCTACCATCAGGAAGGTTCCGTTCGCCGACCAATCTATGGAATTAACTGAGTCATGGAAACGTTTTGCGTAAATACGTGTTTTCTTTTCCCAGTCCCACAGGGAAATTCTGTGTGTGCTAAATCCATCAGATTCATACACGGCAATCATATTACCGTCCGGATGGGGAGCTATAAGTTTTACCGGCAAATTACTTATCTGCCATATATCATTCATCTCCAATGAAAAAGATTTTTCCTGTCCGGAAGTTTTAGTGACAATATGCCTGGAAATAAATCCTCCTGTGTCCCCGAAAAAGAAAACGTCCCGGTTGTTTTTCGGATATTTTGTTTCTTCTTCGTTTTCATTTGGTTCCGCCGTAATAAAGCCACGGGCACAGGTTGATATTTCATAAGGATGTTTTCTTTTTTCACTTATGAGCTTTTTCTGCTGAACCTCTGTGTCTGTGTTCCGCCGGGAAACACTGTTGTCCGTTGTTTCCCTGGAACCTGAGACCAACAGAAAATTTTCAGGCTTGCCGGCTCTGTAACTTTGTCCATGGATAGAAAATGCAGATAAAAACAATACGCATACAAGAGCCGAAAAAAGATATTTTCCTTTTGTGTTTGTGTTCATATCGTCAGTCTCCGTTATTTTCCGAAAAAACATTTTGGACGGAAACATACGGGCCGTTTTTCAATGCTGAAAAAAGCTCATTTTCGGGCTGTGTTTCCGCCATTGTTTTTATTTTTTCATAAAGTCCGTAAGGAATGATTGATACTGCCACTTCCCCGTTTTTTATTCCGTGCATATGGAATTCAAGATCACCTGAATCCGTTAGCTTTTCAAAATACACCGATGGTTCCCCTTCAGGAGACATTTCAGCGGCTTTTTCAAGCAAATGGTATTTCAGCGCTTCAATTGAAAGAGGATCAAGATTGTCTTGCAAAACCGCTATTCTGTCGGCAAGCTCAGGATAGCCTATTACAATCTGAAAATCCTTTGGAATCTTTTTTTTCCCGGACATGAAGCTGAATCGCTCCAATTCCGGAATAAGCCGGAGCTTTGTTTTTTTTGACGGCCAAAGGATATCGGTTTCCAAGTCTGTGTGTAGCTCAGCTTCACAGGCAGGACATATGCATGTAAGGAATGAACCGTCCGCAATATCCTTGATTATGTCTGGTTTTTCATCAAGATTTACGGTTTCAGGTAAATCCACAGAAAAAGTTTGTTCACAATGACAGGTTATTTTTCTCATATAATTCCTCCGGTTTTACTTGATCAAGTAACGGATATCTCCGAATAAAGCAAAAATAAATATAAAAGCTATAAAAACCGCTCCAACAATTTGTATTTTATACAGGACTGAAGGTTTTAACTGTTTCTTTGAGAAAAATTCCACAAGTGCCACAAGTATTATTCCTCCGTCCAGAACCGGGATAGGCAGAAGGTTCATTAAAAAAAGTGAGACGCAAATAATGGCCATGAGCTCGAGGAATCCTGTGAAATCCGCTGATGCGGCCTCTCCGAGCATTACGGTCACTCTTACTGGTCCGGAAACAGCTTCCGTTAAATCAATGCCGCGGAACAGGAGTCCAAGACTTTTGAAAGTGAGTGAAACCATTCCTATGGTTCTAGTGAATCCTTTTCCGATGCATCCCGGAAAATCCGCTCCAGGAATTGTCACTGTCAGCGGATTCCAATCCATTCCGGTTTCAACGGTTCCGTCATTACGGTAAAGCATTGTCACGGTATGTTGGGCTTGTACTGTTTCGTGCTGGACAGTAAAGGTAAGCTGTTCAGGTTTTGTCTGTAAAATGTCAGCCAAGTCCATGTAGTTAGAAACTTCCTCTCCGTTAACCGCAATGATTTTATCTCCGGCGCGTATACCGGCGGTTTCCGCGGAAGAGCCTTTCTTTACGCTTCCGACTTCGAGGGGTATGAAAGGATAAACCCCTATCTTTCCTGCTCCGGTTTTTTTATCAAGCAGGGGTGTCATCTCCGTTTTAAGAATTTGGCCGTCCCGTTCGTAAACAACTTTGATTGTTTCTTCTGCCCGGGTACTGATGTACATCTGTATTTCAGAGAAGTTGGATATCGTTTTACCGTCTAATGAAATAATTTTGTCCCCTTCCTGAAGTCCGGCCAGATAAGCAGGGTAGTGTACTCCGTTATCTGTTTCACTTACAGGTATAATTTTATTCCCCCAACTGTAATATGTGTAGTCCCCCATGCCAACTATTGTTAAAATTATAAAAGCGAGAATTAGATTCGCCACAGGACCTGCAGCCCCAATTATCACCCGTTTTAGTGGATGTACCGAGTAAAAACCGCCTTCTTCCTCCGGTATGTAGTCAAGTTTTTCTTCCAGGGCTGTTCTGTAAGCGTTTTCGCCTTTCATGCCGCAATATCCGCCCAGAGGTAATACAGAAAGCCTGTATTCTGTTCCGTGCCATTTTTTTCTGAGGAATACAGGTCCCCAGCCTACGGAAAAGGATTCAACATCGACACCGCACAACTTTGCGGCGAAAAAATGTCCGAGTTCATGAATTATTACTACAATGCCAAGGGCTATAAGCCCGAAAATTATTTTCATAAGTTTTCCGTTTTTATTTTCTGATAAATTTTCGTCCTATGGCTTCACGAGCTTTTTCCCTGGCACGTGAATCTACCTCTGAAACATCTTCAAAAGTTTCCGGTGTCCAGCTCCAGTCATTTTCCATAACTTCCGCCGTTACTTCCGCCAGGGCCGAAAAACTGAAGGCTCCCTCCAGGAAAGCGTGTACAGCCACTTCGTTGGATGCGTTGAAAGCTATCGGATATCCGCCTCTAAGAGCCGCGGCTTTATAGGCTATGCCTAAAAGCGGGAAGGAATCCCTCCTCGGAGGCTCAAAGGTCATTTCGCAGGGAATGTCAAAGGTGAATTTTTCCAGCAGGTTCTCTTTTTTTTCAGGCCAGCACAGGGCTGAAAGAATGGGCCTCCTCATGTCCGGGTATGAAGCTTGACAGTACAAATCCCCGTCCATTGTGCGGATGAACGAATGGACAAGACTCTGGGGATGTATAACCACTTTCACTTTTTCAGGGTTAAAATCAAATAAAACACAGGCTTCAATCACCTCCAGGCCTTTGTTCGCCAAAGATGCGGAATCAACTGTGATTTTTGCCCCCATAGACCAGGTGGGATGCTTTAACGCATCCTGTACGGTGGCCGTCGCGATTTTTTCCTCCGTCCATGTTCTGAATGGGCCGCCGGATGCCGTCAGGATTATTTCATCCACCGACTCTTTTCCAAAGGCTTCGATAAGATGGAAAACAGCGGAATGTTCCGAATCCACCGGAAGTATTTTTTTTCCTGTACGTTCCGCCAGTGGAATAATCAAATTACCAGCCATTACCGCTGTCTCTTTGTTTGCCAAGGCTAAATCTTTCCCTGATTCAAGAACAGCTTTGGAAGGAAATAATCCCGCGGCTCCGGCTATACCGTTTACTGCAATATCAGCTTCCGTACAAGTAATCATTGAAATGAGGGCGTCCTGTCCATCCTTTGAAACCAATACCGCCGCCGCATCCGGGAATTCCTTTTTCAATTGCTCAAAGCCATTTCCATTGGAATTGGCGGAAAACCCGGCAAGCTCAAACCTTTCAGGGTATTTTTTTATACAATCAATTGTGCTTGAACCAATCGAACCGGTTGCACCTAAAACAAGAACCTTCTTTTTTGAGATTTTTTCCCCGGATTTTTTTTTAGAAACGCATCCGCTCATAACACCTCAAAGCCGAAAAGGATATCACATAGAATGTAAAATACAGGTGCGGAAAGTAAAACGGAATCAATGCTGTCCAGAATTCCACCCCGTCCCGGCATAAATGATCCCGAGTCTTTTATACCGGTCGCTCTTTTTAGGATCGATTCCGCAATGTCTCCGATGATGGCGGCGGTGGCGATAAAAAAAGCCAGTAAGAACATTTTCCAAATGGGGCCTGAAAAAACTTCGGGGAACAGAAAATATCCCGCAAGGCTTCCTCCAATGCTTCCGGCATAACCGCCCGCAAAACCCACCAGGCTTTTGTTCGGACTCGCAGGGACAAATCCTCTGTTCCCCTTACCGAAAAGAATTCCTAAAAGCCACGCTATTGAGTCGCATCCAAAAACCATCAGGAAAAATATGCAAAAAAGGATTCCAGCGTGTTCCCATACAGTCATGATTGAAAGAAAGAGCACAAAGAATCCAGGATAATATATTACAAGGAATCCAGAGGAAATGCGCTCAAGGGATTTTTCAAACTGCCCGGAGAAAGAACATATGAATTCGTAAAACAAGATTACAATTGCAGACAAAGCCATCGCAAAGAAAATGAATCTGAATGAAATTGAAAAGACAGCGCAACATACGGCTGTCAGAGGCGTTATGATTCCCGCAATAACCATTTGAATGGTGGAATAAACCGCCATCTTTTTGGAAAGCATGATGCGCATTTCTATTATTGCCAATATGGAAAAGAAAATGATTTCTATTTGAAAAATAATATAGTGGAAATGGGGAACCAGGAGAATTGTCGCGATAAAAAGAGGGATTCCGAGAAAAAACAAAAAAAGCCTTTCCGAAAGTTTACTCATAAACCACCGAACCTCCGCTCCCTGTTTGCAAAATCAGCGACGGCTCTTTCGAAATGTTCCCCCGTCCAGTCCGGCCAAAGTTCCGGGCTGAAATATAATTCTGCATAAGCCGACTGCCATAAAAGAAAATTGCTTATCCGCCTGTCCCCTCCGGTACGAATCAATAAATCCACCGGGGGGAGGGAGGGGATATCGCAAAAAGACTGGAATTTTTCTTCCGTTAAATTTGCAATGTCATCCTGTGACATTTTTTTTACGGCACGGATAATTTCATCCCTGCCGCCGTAGTTTATTGCAAGCACAACCGACGTCCCCGTGTAACCGGAGGTTTTGCCGCATACATCGGTGATTTCCGATGCAACGTCTTCCGGCAAGCCTGCAATGTCTCCGATAAATCTGACACGTATTCCGTTTTCAATGTAAAAGTTCATCTCGGCCCGTAAATGGGTTTTTACGAGACGCATCAGGAAACCGACTTCCTCCTCGGTACGTTTCCAGTTTTCAGTTGAAAACGTATAAAGGGTGATAAAGTCAATTCCCATTTCAGAAGCTTTTTTTACCACGGACTTAGCCGATTCCAAACCCTGTTTGTGTCCCATCGTCCTGGGCTGGCCGCGTTTCTTTGCCCAACGGCCGTTCCCGTCCATAATCACCGCGACGTGTTTTGGAAGAGAATCATGTTCAAAACCGGATGTCTGTGGTACGGATTCAGCAGCCAATTTATCCTTCCATTATTTCCTTTTCTTTCTCATCCAGGATTTTGTTTATTTCCTGAATGAAAGAATCCGTGGATTTTTGCAGGGAAGTTTCCTCCGCTTTCAATCCGTCTTCAGTAATCTCTCCGTTTTTCTGGGCTTTTTTCAGCGCATCGTTCGCATCACGCCTTATGTTCCTTACAGCGACACGGCTCTGCTCTGCCAAAGCCTTCGACTGCTTGACCAAATCCTTCCTGCGTTCTTCCGTCAGGGGAGGAATCGCAATACGGATAACTTTACCGTCATTCGAAGGATTCAATCCAAGCTCTGATTTCTGAAGGGCTTTTTCAATTTCAGAAATCAATCCCTTGTCCCAAGGCTGGATTACAACAAGCCTTGCTTCCGGAATTGAAATAGAGGCCACCTGGGGAAGGGGGGATTTATCCCCGTAGCAATCAACCCGGATTTTGTCAAAGAGGGAAGCCGAAGCCCGCCCCGTCCTTATGGAATTGAATTCTTCCTTGAGGTTAGCCACCGATTTCTTCATCCGCTCTATATGCGGAGTAACAATGTCAGACATATCAGGCTCCGTGGGATTTTACTTTCCGCCGAGCTGGAAAAGAACCATCTTGGACAAGGAGATTTTTGCTCCTGCATTCTTTCCAACTTCTTCCATTTTCTTTGCCACGGAAACCTTGTCATCCTTAACGAAGGGCTGTTCCATGAAACAAATATCCGACAAATGTTTTTTCAGCTTGCCTTGGACAATACCGTTTTTCACGTTTTCAGGTTTGTCAAGCTCGGCAACCTGTTTTGTGAAAATTTCGGTCTGTTCATCGATATAGCTTTTGTCCACGGAGTTCTTGTCCACATACATGGGGGTAAAAGCCGCCACATGGAGGCAGCAGTCATAGGCAAAATCCTGGATTTCCTTGGAACCGAAAACCTCAGGTTTATCAGCCTTCAAAACAATTACAACCCCTGTTTTTTTATCGGAATGGACATATTTTGAAATATACTCATCCTTTGCAGCTGTATAAGCGAAAAGGCGGCCGATGCCCATGTTTTCACGTACCCTGGTAGCAAGATCGAGCATTTTATCTTTGAGTTCCTGGGTTACTTCCGTGCAGCCTTTTTCAAAACCTGTGTTCAGGATGTCTGTTCCAACCGCCAAAAAATCCGCGTTTTTAGCCACAAAGTCTGTTTCACAGGTTAATTCAACCATGAGGACGCGTCCATTTTCACATTTAATCATTACGACGCCTTCGCTTGTATCCCTGTCAGCTCTTTTTTCTACGGCGGCAAGCCCTTTCTCTTTCAATATTTTTTCCGCGGCGGCGGCATCACCCCCTGCCTCCATAAGGGCTTTTTTACATTCCATCATTCCTGCTCCGGTTTTTTCCCGGAGCGCCTTAACATCACCAGCTTTAATATCCATTTCCATCAATCCTTAATATTTTATTTTCATGCCGAAGGGCCGGATCCTTCCGGATACCGTCCCTTAATAATCAATTATCCCCGTATACTTTATCCTCATCAATCAGACTGTCATCTTCAGACGCGGAAAGATCCTCTTCCTTCGGTTCATCTGGGGTATAGTTGCTGTAATCTTCGATTTCAATTTCCTTGTCCAAGGGAGCTGAATTGAAGGATTCAGCGTATTCTTCATCTTCATCCTGAAGGTTTTCAATGATTTTCAAACCGGCATCATGGTTTGCTTCCACCACCGCATTTGCGATAATCTGGGTAAACAGGGAAATGGCGCGGATTGCGTCGTCGTTTCCAGGGATGGGGAAGTCAATGCCTTCTGGATTACAGTTCGTGTCCACTACAGCGACAATCGGGATTCCCATCCTCCGGGCTTCCGCCACAGCGATGGCTTCTTTTCTTGTGTCAATTACAAAGATAATACCGGGCAGTTCCCTCATTTCCTTTATTCCGCCCAGGTTTTTTTCCAGTTTGGTTTTTTCTTTTTGGAGGGAGGCGACTTCCTTTTTTGTAAGGCTTTCAAAGGTGCCGTCAATTTCCATCTTTTCTATTTTTTTTAGTCTCAACAGGCTTTTTTTGATTGTTGAAAAGTTAGTAAGCATACCACCAAGCCAGCGGTTGTTTACAAAAAACATTCCGCACCGTTCCGCTTCTTTTGCGATTGTCTGCTGGGCTTGTTTTTTTGTTCCCACAAACAAGACGCTCTTCCCGGCCTCGGCTGTTTTTCTTACAGCTTCATAAGCTTCCTTAATCGAAAGAATCGTTTTCTGCAAGTCGATAATATGAATCCCGTTCCTTTCTGAAAAAATGTACTTTTTCATGCGGGGATCCCAGCGTTTAACCTGATGTCCGAAATGCACTCCGGATTCAAGCAGGTTTTTCATGGTTACTACTGCCATGATTTTCTCCTTTCCGCGTTTTATATCACGCGCCCTTCTCTGTTTCTCGGTTCCAGTTTTCCGTATGCTTTCAGCGGCCGGCCGGAACCGGAGGATATACGCCTTTAACGGCGTGTTTATATAGCATACTATACTATAAAACTGTATTTATGTTCAAGTAACACCTCATACAACAAGTCCACAGGCAGTCCAACGGCCCCGGAGTAGGAACCATCGATTCGTTTTATAAAGCAGGCGGCCAATCCCTGTATTTTGTACGCTCCGGCCGCTCCCTGCCATTCCCCTGTTTCAAGGTATTTGTCGATGGTGTCCCCGCTTAAATCGGCAAAGAAAACTTTAGTGCGGCTTATTTTTGTTGAGACATAATGGGTTCCGCTTCCGAAAAAACACAGGGCGGTTATAATCTCATGTTCTTTTCCTGAAAAAGTTTCCAGCATTGAATATGCTGAATCCCTGTCCGCCGGTTTGCCGAAAATTTTCCCGTCCTGGGAAATTAGGGTGTCTGCACTCAATATCCATTTCGCCGTTATTTCTTTTTTGGAAAGCTTCATGGCGGCCGACAGTTTTTTCATTGCGTTAAGCTCCGCCAGTTCCTCAGGATTGCCTTTTTCCGGCATGATTTCGTTGCAGTCCGGTATCACCACCGTATAAGGAATTCCAAGCCGTTTTAATATTTCCTGTCTTCTCGGGGAAGATGAGGCTAAAATTATTGGTTCCATAAGATGCAAACCCTCCGATTGACAAAAAAGGAAAGTAATACAATAATAGGGCAGAATCGGTTTGTTCCACGGAAGATTAGCTCATTTGGATAGAGCGTTGCCCTCCGGAGGCAAAGGCGGTGGGTTCGAATCCCGCATCTTCCAATTTATCCGCCCTGTTTGTTACAGGTAAAAATCAAAGAAGAGGCCGCCCGGAAGCGCGCCTCTCCGTGTTTAAATCCCGCTGTTTTGCAGACGGGATTTTTTGTTTTACAGGCCTTGGGATGTTTCAGCAGGCTTTGTTGTATCCGCTGTTTCTGAATTGTTTTTGTTTTCGCCGCTATTCCCTGAGGAATGGATTGACTTCAAAACCTCATAAGCCCGGTTCCTTACAGGCGTAACATAATTATAGTTGCTTGCTATCCGGAGTATGTTTTCAAGCATTCCGCTTTTGTTTTCAACATTGGGGGCAAGCTTTTCGTATGTATTCAAAATTTCGTAGGCCAGGGAGCTGGTGGGAAGGATAATGTCGAATTTCCTGGCAATCCAGTTCACCATTTCCACAACTTCATCATTCTCATTGGAGCCGATGTCACCCAAGGCTTTTACCGCGGCGCTGATAACTGAAGGTTCATTATCGACATACATAACGGATATGAGGATGGGAACAGCCTCTTCAGAGCCTGTTTTACCTAAAAGTTCGCAGGCTTTAAGCCTTATGTCCGGATAATTGTTCGCAACCCTGCCGTTTTCCCTCACCACGGTCAACATACCTTCACCGGCGAGAATTTTCAGGGCGTCAAACATTTCCTGGCTTTGCCGTCCGTTGTCAATAGCTTCTTCTATATATTGAAGCGCCACCTGTTTTGCGTCCCGTCCTTCCGCCCGGGCCATTTCTTTTATGATAACCCCTTCGGCGGAACTCAGATAAGCTTCCTCGACGGTCATAATTGAATCGGATTCTTCCTGTGACGTATCCGTGGACTGCGTCTGTTGTGCCGTAACCGGCAGAATCAAAAACAATACCGCCAATAAAGCTGAAACTGCGCATTTTCTGAACATAAATCGACCCTCCTGGTCCGGTTAAAAACCGTTAAATCAAATAAATAGTACTATACCAGCCGGAAATATCCAAGCTTTTTTTTACAAGGGCTGCAAATCCCTTTAATTTTTACCAACCAACTTCCATTCCCCGTCACTGCGTTTTTCCAATATGTAAACGGCGGCCCTCTGTCCCCTGGAAATTTCCATTATAACATAAACCCTTGTGGGGGTGATGAACCTTATGTCATCCACCCGGATATTCTGCCGGGATGGAACAAACACATATTTAAAATAGTCTTCCAGGGATGTAAGCCGGATGTTCCTCTCCTGAAGGGCCATGGGAAGGCTTTTTGACACCCTGTCAAGATAATTTTTGCTGGACAGGGCCTTCCTGTATTCCGGGTCAAGATAGGTCAGCCATTTTGAGTAGTTCCGGTCCTTGGTGATTTTATTCAAGTCGTCCACGACAATCTCAATTTCTGATTTTGTCTGCTTGAATTCGTGCATTGTTATTTCAACGGAATCCACCGTAACTACAACCGTGTTCTCATCGTCTTCAATGGACTGTTCTTCGGGGGAGGGTTGTTCCTCAACCTCCTGTTCCCGGGCAGGTATCACGGGTTCTTCCACCGGCGGGATTTCCTGGGTTTCCGGCAGCAAAACGGTCTCCGTTTCCGTATGGCTGTCCCGTGGAGTCTCTGCGGATTTACAGGCCGGAAAAAACAGGCACAGGGCTGATAAAAAAACAGGGAAAAAGAATTTTTTTAAACCGGACAACATAAAATGATGATACATTCTTTTTATTGAAACGTCAAATAAATATTGACGGATGGCGATGGTGCGCTTAACATATCCGCATGGTAAAAGCGGTTTTTGCCGGATCTTTTGATCCCCCCACTTTCGGGCATTTGAATATAATTGAACGCGCGCGGGTTATATTCAGTGAGGTTCACGTGGTTGTGGCGGTGAATAGTGAAAAAAAATACCTTTTTTCGAAAAACGAGAGGCTTTCCCTTATGAAAGGGCTTGTTTCCAAATGGGGTAATGTTTCCGTCCATGCCTGGAACACATTGATTGTGGAATATGCAAAAAAAATAGGCGCGGGCGTATTGATCAGAGGCGTTAGGAATCTGGCGGATTTTTCTTATGAGTTTGATCTTGCCATGATGAATAAAGGTTTGAATCCGGGGATTGAAACCGTGTTTCTTTCCACCGATCCGGAATATTTTGTGCTCCGGTCAAGCGCCATCAAAGAACTTGCCGGCCTTGGAGGGGATGTCTCCTCGATGGTTCCGGAATCCGTGGCGGCGGCTTTGTATGAAAAATACAGACCGCTTGACAGAAACAGTGGCTGAGGCTATGATAACCGGAAATTATTCTTGAATGAGAGGTTGACTTATGGCAGTGCCAAGGGCTAAAACGTCAAAAGCCCGCACCCGCAGAAGGCAGGGGCTGAATATGCGTCTAAAAGCGCCGGCTCTGGTTGAATGCGCCGGTTGCGGTAATTTAATTGTTTCTCACCGCGTATGCCCGAAATGCGGATTTTATCGCGGCAGGCAGGTTATCATTCCGGAAAATAACGGATAAAACAACGGATAAAAGGGGTGCATAATGGACAAACTTTTTGAACAAATTCGGAAACTGATTGCGGACAAACTTGACATCGATGAAGAGAAAGTAACTCTTGACGCTTCTTTCCGCC
Source organism: uncultured Treponema sp. (assembly GCA_949299755.1). Lineage (GTDB taxonomy): Bacteria > Spirochaetota > Spirochaetia > Treponematales > Treponemataceae > Avitreponema. The sequence goes on from CASGBA010000005.1 coordinate 88,957, forward strand.
AGGATCTCGGTGCGGACAGTCTCGATACATACGAATTGGTGTATGCCATCGAAGAAGAGCTTGGAATCCAAATTCCCGATGAAAAAGCCAACGAATTCGAAACTGTACGCGACGCATACGAATTCATCAAATCACAGCAATCATAAGGATTACAGCGCCATGTTTTCGGAAAAAACCGGTATGTCCGGTGAGAGGAAACGGGCGCTGATACTTTTCCAAAAAAAGGTCGGATGCCGTTTTAAGAATCCAGGCCTTTTGGATTTAGCTTTTCACCACCGTTCTTTTTCCAATGAAACTCCCCGGAATGGAGCCGCTCATATCAGAGTGAATAATGAGCGTCTTGAATTTCTGGGTGATGCTGTCCTCGGGCTGGTAACCGCTTCCCGTCTTTATGCCAAAATGCCTGACAGTCCCGAAGGGGATTTAGCCAAAATAAAATCCGCCGTTGTGTCGGAAGATTCCCTGTCGGAAATAGCCTCCGGTCTGGGTGTTTCGGAAATGCTGGTGCTGGGAAGGGGGGAGGAGCTTTCCGGCGGACGTGAAAAAAAGGCCATTCTTGCTGACGCAATGGAAGCGGTAATCGGCGCCCTGTACATTGATTCCGGTTTTAAAGCCGCGGAGTCCTTTGTCCTTAAACTCATTGATCCGCAGATTTCTTCCACCGTCTTGCATGGTAACAGAAGGGACTTTAAAAGCTTGTTGCAGGAATATGTCCAGAAACGCTATAAAACCATACCGGTCTATAAACTCGAGGGAAAAACCGGGCCGGATCATGACCAGGTTTTTTCTGTTTCGGTGAATGTCCATGGAAAGGTTTACGGTCCCGCAACCGGTAAAAATAAAAAGGAAGCGGAGCAGGCCGCCGCAAAAGTTGCCTGTATGGAAATGAAGTTGGACTGAAAACTTTCCTCTTTTCCATCCGGTTCATCCGGGCTAAAAACAGGTTGTAAATCCGGAAAACAAAGATTTTCAGGGGAAACAGCCTTTGATTTTTATAAAGTGCGTGCTATTTTGCAGACAGTTTCCTGTGAAAAGCCTCCGCTATTTTAAGCAGTTTTTCTTTTTCATTGTTTGCAGGGTCGGAAATAACCGTGGAAAATAATTCCCGTATTATCTGTCCCATTACCGGTCCGGCTGGAATTCCCGCGGCCATCAAATCATTTCCTGTGACAGCCAAATCCTTCACCGTCAGGGCCGATTTGGATTCTATTTCCTTTTCAATGCGTTTACCCAGTTCATCGAGAAGCATATTTTCCGCCGCGGGAGGAATATTTTGCCCTGGACCGGCAAAGGTTGCGGCGGAATCGGCTATCCGGAGCCGGAACAAATCGGGAATGTTTTCAACCCCGGCTTTTACCGCAAAGCGCCGGACGGCGGCGTCTGACCAGGAAGGCTCATAATGGAACATATGCATTCCGATAAGATGGCACACGGCTTTTATTGTTTTTTGGGGGAAGCGGAGCCGTCTCATTATTTCTTCCGTGATGACGGCGGATTTTTTTTCATGGTTATAAAAAGTGTACCTTTCCTTTTCCCGGCTCCATTCCCGGCATTCAGGTTTTCCGATGTCATGGAAAAAAGCCGCCGCCCTGACATTGAAGTTCCCGGAATCCGCAAAGTCGCATGCTTTCAGCATATGGTCAAGGACATCGTCCTTGTGGAAGCCCAGTTGCTCCACGCCCCGGCAGGCCGCCGCCTCCGGTAATATGAGTTCCAGAAGTCCCGTCCTTTCCATAAGCAGCAGCGCGGTGGATGGTTTTGGCGAAAGGAGTATTTTTATGAATTCATCACGGATTCTTTCCCTGGAAACCTTTGAGGTGGAGGAAATGCACCGGGGAATGCTTTCCAGGGTATCTTTGTCCACCGTGAAACCGGTTTGGCTGGCGAAACGGACACATCTTAACGGCCTCAGACCGTCCTCGGAAAAACGTTCCTCCGGATTGCCCACGGTTTTTATGATTTTATCTTTTATTGCCTGTCTTCCGCCGAAGGGATCTATGATTTTGCCGTCGGGAAGGCGCACCGCAATGGCATTCATCGTGAAATCCCTTCTGGACAGATCCTCCTCGATGGAATCGGAAAAATCGATTTTGTCGGGATGCCTTGAATCCGAGTAACCTTCTTCCCGGCGGAAAGTGGTGCACTCTATTTTTTTTCCTTTGAAAAAGACGGTGACCGTCCCGTGTTCTATACCGGTGGGGATTACTTTCCGGAAGAGTGATGTAACCTGTTCAGGGGATGCGTTTGTAGCCACATCCCAGTCCTCCGCGGTTTTATGGAGGAAAAAATCCCTCACGGCGCCGCCCACCATATAAACGGAAAAACCTTTCCGGGTGAAAAACTCCGAGAATTCCCTTAAAACCGCCGGAGGGCGCATATTGTCTTTCATAGGAAAGTAAGTATACTAAAAACAGGAGTTTTTATGAAAGCCCTTTTATTCACCGGCGGCGACAACCCAGATTTGAAAAAGGCAGCCTCTTTTTTCCGGGGGTGCGGATTTATTGCCGCCGCTGATTCCGGTCTCTCCACGGTGAAAAGCCTGGGGTTGTCACCCGATCTGATTGTAGGCGATATGGACAGTATCCCATCCGCCGCCCTTCTGGATGAATACAGGGATAGTGAGATAATCAGGCTGGACAGGGCAAAGGATTTCAGCGATACGGAATCCGCCCTCAGACTGCTTAAAGAAAGGGATTTCCGGGAAATTATCCTTGTGGGCGGTGGCGGCGGAAGATTGGACCATCTTTTTGCCATCGAAAGGCTTTTCCAGACGGAAGCCTTCCCGTCGGTTTGGCTTGCCGGGGAAAATGCTACTGTATATGTTTCAGCCGGGAGGGGCCGGCTGTTTGAAGCCCGCGGATTGGAAACGGGGGACACTGTTTCCGTTTTTCCTGTGGGTAAAGGTCCCCACGCAATAGAAGGAAATAACCTTCATTGGCGGCTGGACATCCCCTGGGATGAGGGCGCTTTCAGCTTGAGTAACTGGGCAGAATCGGATACCGTTTCCCTTACCGGAATGAAGGGGGCTTTTATATGCGTGCTTCCCCTCAAAGAAAGCCTTTCAGTGGGCTTTTTATCCTGACGGCATCGGGTCTATTGCCCGGTTCCTTCCGTTTGAAGGCTGCGCAACAGTTCCAAGGTTCCTGAGGCGTCATCCCTGGCAACGGCCAGAAAATCAATGAGGGAGGGGAACTTTTCCAGGAATGCGCCCCATTCCGCAAACCGCTTCATCTGTTCCTTTTCGTTTATATCCTCTTCCGCCGCACGGAGGGCAATGGATTCCGCCACCTGCCTGTGTTTTTCGCTGTAGGATGAGTAAACAGCCGCCCCTTCAGCATACAGGTTGAAATCGGGAAGGGATGAGTCTGTAACGCTAACGGAAAGTATTTCCAGTTCCGGTGAAATCTCTTCATTTAAATAATTGGAGAAGGCGGAAGGGTCAAAGAGGAAGGGGAGCTTTTTTCCGCCTTCCACCCGGTTGATGGCGGCCTCCGCCCCTTCATTCAGTATTTTTCCTGATACAGCGGAAAAAGCCCGGTTCGTTTCATTGGATATGAATGAATCCAGGTCTTCCTCCGACTTTAAGGCATATTTTTCCACCAAGGAATGGAGTTTTTCCGGCCGTGGCCTTACAGAAATGGCCGCTGAAATTTTCCAGGTGAAATCCGGTGAGCCGTCCAGGAATCTTGAGTAAAAGCTGGCGGAAGGCAGTTCCCCGGAATTTGACAAGGTTCCTTCCCAGGGTTTCATGCTGAAAACAAGAATTTCACAGTTGGTGGGCAAAAGCTTTTCCCATGCCCAGCGGAATTCTCCGGGACGCACCGGTATGGGGTCTATCCCGCTTGTTTTTGACATCATGATTCCTGTGTGCCCGTTGGGAACATAGAACTGAATCCATCCGAGAAAGAAAACGAATCCGCCGAAAATAGCCAGAATTATCACTGATATTATAAATTTCTTCATTTTTTGTCCTGCCCTTGAAAGTATTGCCCCTGAGGCAAAAAGGGGAGTAAAATACAGTAGGATTGTACTTCATTTTTGGAAAAAGGGAAAGCGTGAAAAAAACAAGAAGAAAGACTTTCAGCAAAAGGTATATTCCCAGAATAGAAATTCTTTACCGTATGGACCTTTTTCTCACGGTTCTTTCCTGCGCCCTGGCTGTTGTGTATTCCCTCGGCAATTTCCAGTATTTTTTGGATTCCACCCAGATTTTTATATTGAAGCTTATGGCGGCCAGTTCCCTGGCGGGTATATTCCTGGGGTTGGTGGTCATAGGGCAGGAGTTTTTTTCCGTTGTAAGGAAAAAACACAAATTCAGGCTTATCATGATGTCCACGACAGTCCTTTTTCTGTTGCTGTCCTCGGTTCTTCTTTTATCGACCCATGTCCTGCTCAAGCTCTCCCAGGGGTTCAGGAGTTAAAACTGGACCCGTTGCTGTGTTGACAATTTGAAAGACATGGCTGTATCATTCTCCAGATTATGGAAGATGCAACCAGGCTTTTTGCTGTGCGCGGCGCCGTTTGCTGTGGGAATTCGGAAGACTCTATAAAAAAGGAAGTTAATTCCCTTTATCTTGAAATTCTGAAAAGAAACGGAATAGATGAGGGTGATATTGTTTCCATTCAGTTTACAATGACCGGGGATTTGGATGCGTTGAATCCAGCCACTGCCCTCAGGCTGGGCGGTAACGCCCGGAATGTCCCTCTCTTTGTTTCCTTGGAACCCGGGGTGAAAAATTCCCTCGCCCGGACTGTCCGCATTATGATTACCTTTTACGGAAAAAATAAACCGGAGGCCGTTTACCTTAACGGTGCGGAGGTTCTCCGTCCTGATTTGAAGGCAGGTAAGCCCGACTGATATTACTGATACTTTGGACTGGAAAAACAAATGACGGGAAAACGGGAAAAAATTTGGATTGTAACACGTGAATATGCGGGAATTGCGGAAGCGGGTGGAGTAAAGAATGTAACCCAGTCGATGGCGGAGGGTTTGGAACGTTTCGGAAGGGAAGTTTCTGTTTTTATTCCAAAATACGGTTGTGTGGAAAATTCCGGTGTTAAGGCTTTTTCAACTGAAATTGCACTGGGCGGGGAAAACGTTGCCGTCTCTTTTTCAAAAATTTATGAGCATTCCGTTGAAATTATTTTTATTGAGGCGGATATATTTTCGGAAAAACACGCGGTGTATACATATACAGACGATGACGAGAAAAATATTCCCGGTGCTGTGAGAGGGAAGGGACATATTGATGCGGATAAGATGAATTCACTTTTCCAGTTGTCTGTTCTCAAGTATGCCGAAAGAACAGGCACCGCCCCCGCCGTTGTCCATTGTCATGACGGTCACACAGCCATGATTCCGGCTATGGTTAAAGCCGGTACAATTTATTGCTCGGATTTAAGGGAGCTTTTCAAGGATACTGTTTTTGTTACTACAATACATAACGCCGGAGCCAGCTACAGGCAGGTTATTTATGATTTTGAAACAGCAAAGAGGCTTACCGGTATTCCTGAAAATGTTCTGGAAGCCGCTGTTTTTAACGGAAGGATAGAACCCTTTCTTTTGGCGGCGGCATACGGAAAACTTTCCACGGTCTCCCCTTGGTATGCTGAGGAGTTAATGTCGCCCCTTTACGACAGTGAAACTGACGGGTTGTCCGGGGAAATATGCCGGCGGGGTATTAAAATCACCGGTATTACAAACGGCATTGATTTTTACCGGTATGATCCTTCGGAACCAGTCCGCTCCTATATTCCCTTTCCCTATAAACCCTGGAAGGGTGACCTGGACGGTAAATACCGCTTCAGGAAAATGCTCCTGGAAAACATCGACTTGCTTGATACAGGCGGGGTTGTCCGTAGCGGAACCCTGGAACCTTCCGACAAGGCTGTTTTTTTCGCCTACCAGGGAAGGATTGTGGAACAGAAGGGGCTGAGGGTCCTGATTGCCGCCGCTGAAATACTTTTGCAGAAAATCCCTTCTGCCCGGATTTTAGTCATGGGGCAGGGGGATCATTCCATCGAAAACGATTTGAAGAATTTCGCGGAAAGCCATTATGGCAAGGCCGTGTTCCTCCGGGGATACAACAAGATTGTGGCCCGACGGGTTATATGTATTTCTGATTTTGTGGTTTTACCCAGTGTGTTTGAGCCCTGCGGATTGGAGGACTACATCGCCCAGACTTTGGGAACCATCCCGGTGGCCCATGCGGTGGGCGGACTCCAGAAAATCAAGGACGGGGTCACCGGCTTCCTGTACAAGTGCGCCGAGGGGGAAAATGAATCGGAAGTCCTCGGTTCCCTCCTTGTACGGCTGGCGGAAAAGGTTGTGGCGGTCAATCCTAAAAAAACGGATTGTGTCCAGGGCGGATTTTGCGACAGTTTGTCCTGCCGGGAAGGTTTGTGCAGGACAGCCGTCTGTTCCGATGTCCCGGAGTATATGAAGATAATAATGGAAGCCTCCAGGTATGTAAGGGAAAAATGCAGCTGGGATTTGGTGATTAAGGATTATTACCTGCCCCTTTATGAATCCAAATGAAACCGTTTTTGCTTATTGAGTATTTGACACTGCGACAGCCGCCTCCGGGCGGTTTTTTTTGTATTTTTGCGTAAAAAAACTTGACAAATACTGGGGAGGGGGTAAGATGCACCTACATTATTTTTCAGGAGAAGAAAATGAAAAAGATTTTACCAGCGGTTTTTGCGTTAGTTGTATGTGCGTCCGTCCTTTTTACTGTAGCCTGCTCTTCAGGCTCTTCGGATTCTTCAGGTTTATCGAATTCTTCGGATTCAAACCCGATTATAGGAACATGGGAATCCGTGAAGGGAGATTTTATTTATATTTTCAAATCCGATTATACTGTGGAAACTAAGGCTTATAGTGGGCAAAATTATACATGGGATTGGTCTATTACCGGAAATACGCTTAAAGTGGGATCTGAAGGTTATTGGATGACTTACCAATATACTATCGAAGCTGATAGACTGACACTTAATGGTCAAGGAGTAAGTGATACGATGGTTTTCCAAAGAGCATCCTGAGATTACGGAGGAATTCCCCGTCCGCCGGATATCCGGCTGTCTTTCAAGCTCCCTGCTGTCCCGGTGTTTTCCGGGGCTGGCAGGGGTAAAACCCTTGAATGCCTTGACATTTTTTTCAGCGTAATATATTATTGCCAAGCGTTAAGCACCGCGCCAACTTAGCTCAGCTGGTCCAGAGCACGTGATTTGTAATCTCGGGGTCCAGGGTTCGAATCCCTGAGTTGGCTAGGCTTGAAACGGGGAGATTCCCGAGCGGTCAAAGGGGGCAGACTGTAAATCTGTTGGCTCCGCCTTCCAAGGTTCGAATCCTTGTCTCCCCATTCTTTATTAAGGACGAAAATCGGTTTTCCGTCCTTTTTTTTCGGCAAAGGCTGTGTTTTCCTTCAGGCAGCCGGAGCTCTTGTTGCGCGGGAAGGGCTGCAAATTTTCCAAAGGGGCTTTGTCCGTAAAGCTAAAAAGAGATGGGTGTGAAAACAAATAGACTGTTGCGGTGTGCCCTTGCTGTAATGTGCGCGGGTTTTTTGCTGTGGGGATGCAGGGAAAATCGGAGAGAAACGAATGTGGAGGAGAGCCTGCCGACGGTTACGGTTCCCTTCCTGGAGATTGACAAGACGGAACTGACCCTGGCGGCAGGTGAAACAGCCACTTTAACGGCTACCTTGAAAATGCCGGGTGACATTCAATACGGTGATTTGCACATATCGGCTGACGTCACCGCTGAACCTGACGACGTGGTGTATGTGTCGACTCTTACCTCAGATGGCACCGGGAATTTCAGGTGCACGCTGGCAACCCTAGGGAACGGGACAGCCAAGGTGACCGTAAATGTCATCAGTGACGGGTTCGCCTTGGAGGCTTCCTGCACGGTCGAATCCCTGTTTTCCCTTGACAACATTTCCCTTATCAGGGCGGTGGATCATTATGCTTGCGATTTTGATGATAAACCTCTGGCGGTGGGTTGGAAAAAAGAGGCTGACGGTACGGTGAGGCTGACGCCGGAGAATCTGGAAGCAATCCGGAATGTGACGGAAATGCGTATATACACCGTTGAACTGAAAGACTGCGCCGGCATCGAATATTTCAGTGAGCTGTCGGAGCTGTTCATTTGCAGTGGTAATCTGATGTCACTGGACGCATCAAAAAACACGAAACTGACATATCTGGAATGTGTGGGAAATTTTTTTCTGAAGAAACTGGATGTATCGGGATGCAGGGATTTGAGGCTGCTGTATTGCGGATTAAATTCACTGACGGAACTGGATGTGTCCGGATGTCCCGCTCTGACAGAACTGGACTGTAACAGCGGTTCGTTGACGGAACTGAATGTGTCCGGATGTACCGCATTGACAAAACTGGACTGCCACAATAACAAGCTTATTGAACTGGATTTGTCGGGGAGTCCCGCACTGGCAGAACTGGACTGCAGGGACAATCATTTAGAGAAATTGAATGTGTCGGGATGCGCCGCATTGAAAACTCTTAAATGCAGGGAAAACCAGCTGGTTTCCCTCGATGTGTCAGAATGTGCCGAATTGAGGGTCTTGGACTGTTACGACAATCAGCTGGCAGAGCTGGATGTGGCCGGATGCACGTTGCTTACGGAACTGTATTGCCGCAACAACCGGCTTACTGAACTGGATTTGTCGGGGTGTACGGCACTGACGGAGTTGTACTGCTATGGAAACCAGCTTGCAAGACTGGATGTGTCAGGATTTTCCGTCCTGAGGTTGCTGCATTGTTATAAAAACCAGCTGGCGGAGCTGGATGTGTCCGGTTGCGTTGCACTTGCGGATCTGCACTGTAGCAACAACCGGCTGACGGTGCTGGACATATCGGAATGCCATGCATTGACAGAATTTAAGTGCAGCAACAATAAACTTGAGAAACTGGATGTATCGGCATGTGGGGAATTGGAGCTGCTGCATTGTTTTCAAAACCAGCTTTCGGCACTGGACGTGTCCGGTTGCCCTGCACTGGCGGAACTGAGCTGTTATTTCAATCAGCTGAGCTCACTGGATGTGGCGGACTGTATGGCACTGGTGATACTGTGGTGTCACGGCAATCAGTTAAGCTCACTGGATGTAAGAAGCAACACAGCACTGGGTTATCTGTCCTGTTACGACAATCAGCTGAAGGCGCTGGATGTGGACGCGAACACGGCACTGGAGAGGCTGCAATGCGGCAGGCAGACTTCCGGCGGGGAGGCGGCTCGGAAACTGAGGCTGACGCTGACGGCAGGGCAAAAAGAGATATGGGACAGTAAGTGGAGCGATGATGAAGATAACGCCGGGGTTTCTCTGGTGGTGAAATAAAGTTCCCGTTTTGGAATGAAGGGAAGTGTGGCAGGCTGTCATTTCAGCGGTGATGCGGACTGTCCCCGGCGCCGGTGGACAAGACATTGCCTCCCTTATCGAAAATGACGCCTTTATCCAAGGAGGTTTGCAGTGACTCTTTTTTTGTCGTTCTTTTCCTTTTGCTGTGGTCTTTTTCCTCTGACAAAAAGGAGCGCCGCCACCGTAAGGAAATCGAGTCGCTGCGGGAACAGCAGGAGCAGCTGCTGTCCGAGTTGTACGAGTTGCGTGAGCGTAAGGAAGCCCCGGGCGGCGGCCCGGTGAAGAAATGCTGGGTCACCACCAAGTCAAAAAAGGTGAATCCGCCCGTCAAGAGGAAGAAAATCACCATCATTGACGAGGACGACGGGGATGACGAGGACGATGAAGTGTTTTATGACCCGTATTGGGATGATGACGACTACGAGGATGATAAGTGAAAAGACAGGGAACCGCCGCCCTGGTTTGATGCCGGTGTTTCCCTGGGGCAGATAATCCCCCCTTTCCCCATGGAAAACCGGATGGACTCACCGCAAGATAATACCCGGTAACGCAACAGCCCCGAAATGGGGCTGTTTTTGCCGGCGGGGTAGGGCATTTTTTACGATTGCAGGAACCCTGGTTATATGATATCCTGTTGCCATCCATAACGGAGAAGTGGTGATGGACTGGTGTAAAATGAGAAGATTGATACGATGCTTTGTTGCTGTATTGTTGTGTGTCGGATTTTTGCTGTCGGGATGTAATAAAAACAACGGCACTTCAGGCGGTGTTGAAACTGATGACACGGAATTATATATAATCGATATGCAGCCTGCCGGGGAACTGCCGGCTGCGGTAAAATATCCCTCTGTGTATGTCCAGTTTTCCAAACCGGTGGTTGCGGTTTCTGTGCTGGGGGAGCCTTCAGACACTTCCGAATACATGAGCATCACCCCGCCCTTGAAAGGGGTATACCGCTGGTACGGTACCAGCCTTTTGTGCTTTGAATCCTCCGACCCGGTGATTGCCCAGCGGGAATACACGGTGACTATTCCGGAATCGGTTAAATCGGTTGACGGAACCCGTGTATCCGGCCAGCTGGAATATCATTTCCATACTGAAGAGCTTTCCATGCTCAATATAATTCCAGGTTACGAGACAGTGCAAGCCGGCGGTTTTGTGGATACATATAATATGCTGCCGGAAGAAGCCCGTTCCATCGGTGTCATGTTTTCCTATCCGGTGAAGCCGGAAACAATCAGCAAATCCATTGATGTCACGGCAGGGGCTGATTACGGTGAGGAAGGCGGCGACGTGGCATTGGTCTTTTCCGCTTCCACTCCGGACAAAGAGCGGCCGGAACTGCTTCTCCTTACGTTGAAGGAAGCCCTGCCGGAGAACGCTAATATCACCGTCACCATGAAAAAAGGCGCCCGCTCCGAACCGGATGCGCTGCCGGTAAGCGAGGCTAAGTCTTTTTCTTTCCATACGCTGCAGGATTTCCATCCGGTGTCTGTTATACCGGGACGCACCACCAGTCAGTATTCAAACCCGGTGGAGTTTAGTTTTTCCCACCGGATTGATGAAAACACTGATTTGACAAAACTCACAGTTATTACTGAACCGGAAATGCCGGTCTCCGCTGATAATCTGGCGGTATCCGGCAACAGGATTATTGTCCACGGCTTGCCGGTGGATTTTGAGCAGACGTATACCATATCGATGGAAGGCGAGATTACCGACACATACAACCGGATGAATACCATATCCGCAGGCCCTGAAACCGTCCGTGTTCCAAAGGCGGACAGTTACGCTGCCTTTAAGGATGCCGGCTTTAAAATACTGGAAAACCAGTTTGAACCAAAACTGGTTTTTGAACACCAGAATGCATATAACGGCTCTTTTTACCGGGTCAAAGCCCTCACCGGTTCCAAGGCTGGCTCGGGATCTGACTGGGTACGTTTTGGAAGAGATTCTTTTCCGGAAAACACCCGGATTTTGCATTCGGTTGAACTGCGTCCCTATCTGACGGAAAACAACGGTAAATTAACCGGGGCAGTGAAATTCCACGCAGAAATTATATGCGATTCTCCCTGGCCTGACTATATTACATATACACATAGAAATCAACAGATAATTCAGGTGACAGACTTGGGAATGACGGTGCGGTACGGTTATAACCGTGCTGTAGTGCTGGTATCCAGCCTTTCCACCGGCAAGCCGGTGGAGGGGGCGGTTGTTTCCATGTATTCCAGGTCACGCATAGATTATGAAGATGTGGTTAACATATCGGACAAGCCTGTACAACAAAGCGTTACCGACAGCAACGGACTTGCAGTTCTTACCGCCATACCGTCAGGTATATTTTCAAATTTAATTTATTTCCAGGCGTACAAGGACGGGGACTCTGTTATTTTTTCTCCGTCCGGCAACAGATTATGGGGTATAGCCGCCCGGAGAGGTTCTGCGACTTCTGCCCTTCATTCTAAAGAAGTTACTTTCATGTTTACCGACCGGGGACTGTACAAACCCGGGGAAACACTGCGGGTGCGGGGAATCGACCGGGATTTGTGTAAGGGTAAATACAGCCCCTATTCCGGCTCCGGTAAACTGGTTATTCGGGAAGCAAAGTGGGACGGTGAAACCGTGATGAGCCGGCGGGAAAAGGTTTCTGAAACCGGCGGTTTTACATCGACCTTCCAACTGCCCGCTGACATAAAACCCGGTTCCTATTATATAACCTATTCCCGTTCGGATTCTGAAGTAACCCGTATACCTTTTACCGTGTCGTATTTTGAACGGCTGCGTTTTGAAAGTTCCGTTTCCATGCCGGATCTTACCTATATCAGCGGAGACATGGTGTCCGCCGGTATTTCCGCGTCCTATTTGGGTGGCGGCAGTCTGGCCGGCGTATCCTGGTCAGGCAGCTGGTACCGGGAGCCGGTAAGTTTCAGGCCGGAAGGTTCCGCCTACGATAACTTTATATTCGGCCCCCAGCGGGGGTATGACGGGCGCACCGCCCTGACAACCAGCTCCGGCGCTTTGGACGGAAACGGCAGCGCCTCCGCATCCCAGCTTTCCGGCGGGGAAAAAACAGCCGGCAGCCCCTATCTGTACCGCTTTGAATCCACAGTGACAGACGCCGGCGGGCAGGCGGTGAGCGCTTCCGGCAGCGCGGTGGTTCACCCCGCCCAATATTATATCGGTGTGTCCAAGCCGAAGGGTGTGGACGGCTTCCCCAAAAAGGGGCAGAAGCTGGATTTTGATTTTGCGCTGGTATCCCCGGACAGTGCCGCTCCCGGCAGAGACTGCTTCCCGGCAAACAAGGCGGGGCAGTCAATTACGGCGGAGCTTTTGCGGGAAGACTGGAAGAAGGTGCAGCAGGTGGGTTTGAACGGCAACCTGATTACCCGGTATGTGCGGGAAATGGTTTCCGAAGAGAAAAAGACGGTTCCCTTGTCGGAAACCGGCTCTTTCTCCATGACGCCGCCTAAAGCCGGAGCTTATATAGTCCGGCTCTCTGCTGAAGACAGCAAAAGCCGGCAGATAATTACGGAACGGAGTTTTTACGCATCCGGTTCCGACTGGTCCTATTATTACGGCGATTCTTCCGATGAAATCCCTCTGATAGCGGATAAAACCCTGTACGATGTGGGGGACACCGCCCGGATCATGCTGCAAAGTCCCCTGCCTGCCGGCACTTATTTGATGACGGTGGAACGGGAAACTATTTTCTCTGAAAAAGTGTTCCACCTGGATGAACCCACAACGGTGCTGGAAGTGCCTGTTGATGAATCATACCTCCCGGTGGTATATGTGACTGTTTCCTCCTATTCGGTCAGGACAAAGGAACCGGATCACGATTTTTCCAGCCGGGATATGGATAAACCGAAAGGATACTTCGGCGCTGTCGCCCTTCATGTGGATACAGCTCCGAAGGAATTCGACATAACCGTCACCCAGGACAAGGCTTCCTACCGTCCCGGCGACACGGCTACCTTTACACTGACCGCCACAAAAGACGGGAAACCCCTGCCGAGGGCGGAACTGACCCTGATGGCGGTGGACAGGGGTGTCATTGATTTGATTAACTACCATGTTCCCGACCCCGTTGAGTTTTTCTATGATGAACGCATGTTCCCCAGCTGTGTTGACGGGGAGGATTCCCGCTCGCTGTTGATAGATCCTGTCACTTATGAAGTGCGCAACCTTTACGGCGGGGACGAGGGCGGCGACAAACTGAATGAGCGGAGGAACTTTGACCCCACAGCCGTTTTTGAGCCGGTGCTGGTAACCGGCAGCGACGGTACCGTTACCTGGTCATTCAAATTACCGGATAATCTCACCGAATACCGGGTCACGGTTATCGGAATGAAGGATGACTTGTTCGCCCGCACAGAAGACAAGCTGACCGTGAACAATCCCCTCAGTGCCCGGGACGTGCTGCCCCGCCGGCTGCGGGAAGGGGATGTTTCCGATATCGGTGTGGTCATTTCCAACCTGGACGAAAAAGACCATACGGCGACAATAACAATGGAAATAACCTCCGGCTCTGAAACCGCGGCGGTGGAAGCTGAAGAAGCGGGGGCAGCCGTAAAAGCGGGAAAGGCTTCCGTTTCCGGAACGGCGGTAAAAACCGTCACCGTTCCAGCCGGCAGAACTGTTCCGGCGTTGTTTGACATGAAGGCTGAAAACAACGGCATGGTGACCGTGTCTTTCACCGTCAAATCCGACGTGCTGAATGAGCGTATCATAAAACCGCTGGAAATAGAGAGGCCGCTGATTTACGAGACGGTCACCACCATCGGCGAAGTTTCTTCCGGCAGCGTGGAAGAGAAAGGCAGGGCATCCGTAAAGGAGCACATTATCCTGCCTTCCGGCATTACCGCTGAAAATGACGCTTCCGTGTATGTGTCCCTTGATCCCACCAGGCTGGGAACCCTGACGGAAGCCGTTTCCTATGTGTTCCGGTATCCTTACGGATGCCTTGAGCAGCGGTGCTCCGCCATGATACCACTGTTGTATTTCAGTGATTACATCGATGTGTTCGGGCTTGAAAGTGAGGTCTCCAATCCCCGGCGGTTGATTGAGAAAGAAATAAAAGACTGGAGTAAAACCCAAAAATCCGCCGGCGGTTTCCCCTATTGGAAAAACAGTTCCCTCGCTTCAATGGCACCTTCATTACGGTTTGCCGAACTGATTGCGGGAGCTTTGGAAAAAGACATACACGTTGACCGCAATATTGATATTGATGCACTGATCGGATACATCCTTGATGCCCGTCAGGATGAGTATCTGTCAAAAAGCACCTATTTCCAGACTTACTCCCTGTATATCCTGCAAAAACTGGGATACCGGGTCACTTCTTCTTTGATACAGAAAGTATACGATATGGAAGGAGCCGGATTTTCGGAAAAGGCTTTGTGCGGTCTGATGTATCTTTCTGCCGGAGACAAAACCGGCGCCCAGACTGTGGCGGAGGAAATCCGTGCCCACTGCCGTCCCACAACCAGGGGCATTGATATTACCGATCCTGAATTTAATTCTTCCCCCTGGATGTATTTTAATGATGAATCGGAACAGAACGCCCTGCTGCTCCAGTTCTTCACTGCCTTGGATTACTCTGACAGCATAAACAGACGTTTGTTGCACAACCTGCTGGCATTGCAGCGGGCGGGGAACGGTTACTGGAAAAACACCGCGTCCACGGCACGGGTTCTGGAAGCTGTCGCTTATTACATAGAAGCGAATAATCTGGAAAACCTGGACTTCACGGGTATCGCGGAGTTGGACGGTAAAGAAATCATGGAGGAATCTTTCAAAGGCGCCGCCGCAAAGCCGGAAGAAGTAATTCTGCCGGTGAACGAGCTGATTGCTTCCGGCATTCCTGCGGGGAAAGAGGTACCCTTTGAATTTTCCAAAAACGGCAGGGGCAGTATGTTCTATACCCTGTCCATGAAATATCCGCTGCCTTATGAACAGCAGTATGCCAGGGACGAAGGTTTGAGCGTCTTTGTGGATATTACTGATGTGGCAACCGGTAAAACAGTTACCGGAAACCATCTGGAATCCGGAAAGATTTACCGGGCACGGGCAACCGTATCCACCACCAAAGACAGGACTTTTGTGGCACTGCGGGTGCCGATTCCATCCGGCGCAGAGGTACTGAACGCAGCCTTTGCCACCACGGCACAGTTTGCAGGCACAGCCCTGGCGGAACAGGAAGAGGATGACGGACGCTCTCCCTACGAGCGGTTCAACTTCGGTCTGTCCTCCCAGGAAATCTACGACAACGAAGTCCGGTATTTCTGGGACGCTTTCCGCAAAGGACGGCAGCAGGTGGAATTCATGTTCCGGACAGTGCGTAACGGGGAATTCAACGTGCCTTCCGCCACAGCGGAATGTATGTATGAACCGGAAATATTCGGCCGGTCAAAGGGCGGGGTTTTTGCTATCTCGGAATAAACGCCGGCTTTTCCTGCTGCTGGGAATCGCCGGTGGTTTCCTGCTGCTGTGGCTTTTAATCCGGGCGGGGATGGCGTTGCTGCCATTCCCCAGGCTGGAGGCCTTCATGAACCGTCCGTGCAGTACGCGGATGTACGACCGCACCGGACAGTTGTTGCAGGTGTTGCCTCTGGATGAAGGACTGCGGCGGGAATGGTACAGCCTGCCGGAACTTCCTCCCCGCATTGCAGAAGTGTTTATCGCCGCGGAGGACAGCGATTTTTACCGGCACGGCGGGATCGATATTGCCGCTTTAATCCGGGCAGCCTACCAGAATCTGTCTACGGGACAGGTGGTAAGCGGCGCTTCCACCATTACCATGCAGCTTGCCCGTATGGTTGTTCCCCGGAAAGAAGGGGAACCGGTAACCCTTGGCGTAAAAATTGCGGAAGCATGGACAGCCCTCCGGATTGAATCAAAGCTTTCCAAAGACCGGATTCTGGAACTGTACCTGAATTCCGTTCCCTTCGGTTTACAGGCGGAAGGAATCGGCTCCGCTGCCCGGACATTTTTCGGCTGTACGCCGGCGCAGCTTTCGGACGCCCGGATCCACCTGCTGGCGGTGTTGCTGCGGCGGCCGGCGGCATACAATCCCTTTGAGCACCCGGAATCCTCCTATGATGCCGTCCTGGAATTCGCTTCCCGCACCGGTTTTTCCGCCGGAAGGGAAGAATGGCTGGCGGAGGTTTCCGTGGCGGAACGGTACGTGTACCCCTTGCGGGTACCACATTTTGTGAACTATATCCGGAACAGCTATGCCCGGCAGGGAAAGAACCTGCCGCCGGAAATGCGTCTTTCCATAGACGCCGCCCTTACAGAATATATTGAAAATGAAATCAACACTCAAATAGATTTGCACCGGGACGCCCGCTTGTCCCAAGGGGCACTTCTTGCCATAGATAATAGTACCGGCGAAATTGTCTGCTGGTCAGGGGGAGATTTTCTCAGCGAGAACGCAGGGCAAATAGACGGCGTTACTGTCCGCAACCAGAGCGGAAGCACCATGAAGCCCTTCCTGTACGCCTCCGCCCTGGAACAGGGATTTTCCCCGGCAACCGTTTTCGCTGATGTCCCCATGGATTTTGGCTCGGAAGAAGTGTATGTTCCCCTGAATTTCAACAACCAGTACAACGGCCCGGTACTGATGCGCACAGCCCTGGCTTCCAGCCTGAACATTCCCGCTGTGTACCTTTTGTACCGGCTGGGGGTGGACAATTTTATGGAAACTCTGTACCGGCTGGGCTTTGATTCCCTGCAGGGTGAGCGGGGAAGGACAGGCCTTTCCCTGGCACTGGGCAGCGGGGAAGTGACTCTTTTGGAATTGACCCGGGCTTTCAGTGTGTTTTCCCGGGGCGGTTCTGTGCCGGAATTGACCTGGGACGCAGTGTCACCGGGTACAGTAGCACCGGAGTTGGGACAGGTGTTCCAGTCTGATACAACCGCCGTGATATGCAGTATGCTTTCCGACCGCCGGGCTAGGGCGCTGGGCTTCGGTTTCGCCGAAGTGTTCCATACACCTTATCCTGCCATATTCAAGACGGGAACATCAAACCAGTTCCAGAACATCATCTCATTGGGTTCTACCACCGGGTATACGGTGGGTGTGTGGATGGGAAATTTCACCGGGGAAACCGTTATCCGGGAAACAGGAAGCTCCATCCCGGCAGGTATTGTCCGCCGGCTGCTGGATATTCTGGCGGAACAGGAACCGGATTCTGCGGAAGAATTTCCCGAGCCGGTGACCTACCGGAAAGCTCCGGTCTGTGTAACTTCAGGCATGGCTCCGGGACTTTTTTGCAACAGCGTGGCGGAGGAATACATACCGGCGGCTTCCTTGCAGAACAGGCCGGTGTGCACCTGGCACTACAGCATGAACGGCCGGGTTCAGGTACGGTATCCCCAGGAGTACCAGCGGTGGCTGGGAGGAAGGAATGCAGCCGGCACCATGGCAGCCGGTTCAGATTCAAAGCCGGTCATAATGTATCCGGTGGACGGGGCGGTGTTTGTCTACGACCCGGGAATCCCGGCTGAATCCCAGAAAATGCGGGTTGACTGCACCGGTGCCGGCGACCGGGCGTCTTTGTTCGTAAACGGCACCCTGTTTGAAACGGTGGCGCCGCCCTTTGTGTGGTACGTGCCCCTGTCGCCGGGAACCATGCGCCTTGAAGTGTACACGGAAAACCCCGACGCTTCCACCGGCATTACCGTCACGGTGAAATAAGCACGTTAAGTTTTGTTAAGGAGAAATACAATGCCTCTCGAGTTAACAGTCCACGCTTTTGAACCTGTATATGATAAAAACAGCCGTATTTTGATATTGGGGACAATGCCGTCTCCTGTATCCCGCAAAAACGGATTTTATTATACCCATCCTCAAAACAGGTTTTGGAAAGTGTTGGCCGCTGTTTTCAATGAGGATGAGCCTCTGTCTGTGGCGGATAAAAAATCCTTTGTCCTCCGTCACAGGATTGCGTTATGGGATGTGTTGGAAAGCTGCATGATGGAAGGGGCAGGGGATTCCACAATCCGTGAACCAAAAGCAAACAATTTGAATTTGATTTTTTCCAAATGCAGGATTGCAGGAGTTTTCACCACGGGAAGCCAAGCATACAGATTATATATGAAACTCTGTAGCACAGATACAGGTAGAGACGCTGTGTCTTTGCCGTCTACCAGTCCGGCTAACCGGTGGCACTGGCCATTTAAAAATCTTGTGGAAGCTTATTCAGTTATAAAGAATTTTTTATAAATTTTTTTATTTTTTGTTGACAGACATATCTATTTTATATAAAATACTAAATATGTTCCGTGCTCGAGCACAATTTTCAGTGTTTTTATTCTGGAAAACAGGAGATTTTAATGGCTGTATATACCCCTCCCAGGAAAACACACACAACCCAAGGTTTTTATGATAAACGGTTTAGAACTTTGGCTGATTTAAGGGCAAGGGAAACCGCACGGGTTTCATTTCGTTTCGTCTTTTATTACAAGTGCTTATGACTGGAACGGGATTTCTACAACCAAGACTTTTATAGGTTTTGATAACTGGAAAAACTTATAAAGGATTATGATTTCTGGTTGGCTTTTAAAAATAATATTGTCATCATGGTTCTTTCGATATGTATCCAGATTCCTTTGGGCATTGCATTGGCCACTTTTTTGGATTTCGGCAGCAGATACCGGATTATGAAATTATTCAAAGTAATATGGTTTGTACCTCTTTTAATGTCTTCTGTTGCAATTGGTTTTCTTTTTTCATATGCACTTGCTACTAACGGAGGAATAATAAGCGCTTTATCTAATTTTTTCGGCGGAGGAAATATTGATTTATTGGGGAATCATGATACAGCCCTCTATACAGTGATAGGTGTAATATGCTGGCAATTTACGCCTTTCTATATGGTTTATTTTATTGCAGCCTTTACAAACATATCGGAAGATATTTATGAAGCTTCGATTATTGATGGCGCTACCAGATCACAGTATTTCAGGAAAATTGCTCTTCCAATGATTATTCCTTACATAAAAAGTGCGGCAATAATGTCTATGGTTGGTTCACTCAAATATTTTGATTTAATTTATGTAATGACAGGGGGAGGCCTGGTACTGCGACAGAATTAATGGCTACATATATGTATAAGCAGTCTTTTAGGAATTTCAGTATGGGATACGGCTCCACTGTGGCCTGTGGGATGTTTATCTTGATTACACTTATGTCCGTATTCACCCTTAAATTCATTACCAGAAAACAGGAGTCGTGATTATGAATGAAATAAATAAATCAAAATTAAAAACAAGAATTGCATGGACAATTCCTGTTATTCTGGCTGTTTTTTATTTGTTTGTTTCGGTTCTGCCTTTTGTATTTATGGTTCTCAATTCTTTTAAGGAACGCTTTGAAATGCTGACAAAAGGTATATTTGAGCTTCCTGAATCCTTTAATCTTTCTAATTATGTTGAAGTATTTGAAGGTAATTTTTTGCGATTCTTTTATAATAGTGTAGTTGTTTTGGCGTTTTCTTTGATTATTCTTCTTTTTGTCACTGCGTGTGCGGCTTATCCGCTTTCACGTTTCAAATTTAAATTAGCGGTTCCGATTTATAGTTTAATTGTTGCGTGCATGTCTATTCCGATACATATTACTTTGATACCGGTTTTTAGAATGTCGCAAGCTTCAGGTTTGTATGATTCTATTTGGGCGCTTATAGGTCCCTATGTTGCCTTTGCTGTTCCGATTTCAGTATTTATAATGACGGCTTTTATGAAAGCCGGGATTCCACATGAAATAGAAGAGTCTGCGGAAATTGATGGTTGTAGCAAAATAAGAATGTTTTTTACAATAATTCTCCCGCTTTCAACTCCTGGACTTTCTACACTTGCTATTTATAATGGAGTGAATATCTGGAATGAGTTTTCATTTGCTTATACTTTAACCCAATCACCTTCCAATAGAACTTTGCCACTGGCTATTTGGGAATACCAGGGACAGTATACGATGAATACCCCGATGATAATGGCTGTTCTTACTCTTTCATTGCTTCCGATGATAATTCTTTTTATTTTCTTTCAAGATAAGTTAGTAAGGGGAATGACCGCCGGAGCGGTTAAGGGTTAATATTGATATAAGGAGGAATACAATGATTACTTACCATGTTTCCACAGAAGGTTCGGATTTTAACAAAGGCTCTGCAGATTCTCCATTCAGAACTATTTCCAAGGCTGCATCAGTGGCCGATTACGGTGATACCGTTATTGTCCATAAGGGTGAATACAGGGAATGGGTAAAGCCTGTTAACAGCGGAAAAAAGCTTGAGCGCATTACTTATATGGCGGCGGAAGGTGAGAAGGTTGTCATCAAGGGGTCTGAACGCATTACAGGATGGCAGAATGAAGGGAAAGGAGTATGGAAAGTAATTATTCCCAATTCCATTTTTAAATATGGGAATCCATTTGATACAGTGATGAAAGGTGACTGGCTTATTCATCCTGTTGAATATTCCATACACACGGCTGATGTGTATTTGAATGGAAAATCCTTGTATGAGGCTCCTTCGCTTAATGAAGTTGAAAATCCTGTAAAGCGGGAGGAAGGGGTAAATCCTCCATGGACAAAGCATAAAGAGAAAATAAAGGACAGCGATTTCACTGTATACACATGGTATGCCTCAGTTGATGAAACAAATACAATCCTGTGGGCAAACTTTCATGAATTTGATCCCAATAAAGAAAATGTGGAAGTGAATGTACGTCCGGCTGTTTTCTTTCCGGAAAGAACAGGAATAAATTATATTACGGTCAGGGGTTTTGAATTATGTCAGGCGGCAACACAGTGGGCTCCTCCTACCGCCGATCAGCCCGGACTAATCGGTCCGCATTGGGCAAAAGGCTGGATAATAGAGGATTGTGATATCCATGATTCAAAATGTGCCGCGGTAAGTTTAGGAAAAGAAATAACTACAGGACATAATGAATCAACCAGATATTACAGGAAACCTGGTTATCATTATCAAATGGAAGTTGTTTTCCGCGCATTGGAAAAGGGTTGGTCAAAAGAGAATATTGGCGGCCATATAATCAGGAACAACCGTATCCATGATAACGGACAGAATGGCATCGTAGGTCATCTCGGGTGTATTTTCAGTGAAATTTATAATAATGAAATATGGAATATAGCCGTCAAGCATGAAAACTTCGGTTATGAAATTGCCGGAATAAAACTTCATGCCGCTTTGGATGTGCAAATCCATGACAATTATATTCATGATACAACACTTGGAATTTGGCTTGACTGGCAGGCCCAGGGAACAAGGGTCAGCAGAAATATTTTCAGAAAAAATGACAGGGATCTTTTTGTGGAAGTTTCCCATGGTCCTTATATTGTTGACAATAATATTTTTGCTTCTGATTATAATTTCGATAACATCGCCCAGGGTGGTGCATACATTAATAATCTTTGTTGCGGTACAATGAGAAGAGAGCCTGTTCCGGACAGATCCACACCTTATCATTTCCCGCATACTACAAAGGTTGCTGGTACAACTATCGTTTACAGCGGTGATGACAGGATACATCAGAATATTTATGTAGGAGGCGCTCCTGTTTATACTGAGCAATCCACCTCAGGCACCGCTGATTATAATGGATGTCCTTCTTCTCTTGAAGAATACAAGATGAGGGTTACTTCTTTTGGCAACGGAGATCATGAAATGTTTTACCAGGTAAAACAACCGGTGTATATTTCATGCAACATATATTATAACGGCGCAAAAAGTTATGAAAAAGAAACCGGAGCTGTAATTTCGGATTCGAATCCTCATTTTATTTTCACTGAAGAAGGAAATGAGCTTTACATTGAATTCGATGCGTATGACTCGTTGATGTCAATGAATTCCAAGATATATACATCCGAAATGCTTCCTACTCCCCGTATCACGGAATGCGAATATGAAAATCCTGACGGTACTCCAATTGTTTTTGATACTGATATTACAGGGACCAAGAGGGATCGGGAAAGTGTGCCAGGTCCATTCGCAAAGGTTTCAAAAGGCCATAATAAAATAAAAATATGGGGTTAATATAAGGTGATGACATAGCATTATTTATCAAATCAGACAGGGAAACTACCGGCCGGTTTAATATGGTTTCTTCTGTAACAAGGAGGTGAAAATATAAAATAAAAAATTATCATGCATTTTAGTGTAAATTCATATTTTATCAGAGGAGAAATTTAAATGAAAAAAGGATTATTATTTGTTTTGTTTTTTATCAGTGTAACGGCTGTTTTATTTGCAGGTGGTAGCAGTGATGCAAAGACATCTTCATCTAACAGTATTACTTATTGGAATATTGCCACCACAAGCCCTGACAAAGAAGTTGTACAGAGTGCAGTTGACAAATACAATGCATCGCCGGTAAATGGTTATTCTTTGAACAGTGTTCCTACAATGAATGATAAATATAAAGAGAAGCTGATCATTGCCATGAGTTCAGGACAATGCCCAGATATGTACTCTTCTTGGTCAGGCGGACCTTTGTTTGAATATGTTGATTCCGGTTTTGCTCAGCCATTGGAAACACTATTGGAAACATCGGCAATCAAAGAAAAAATTATGCCCGCCGCCCTTGAACAGTCAACCTACAACGGGCACATTTATGGAATCCCTTATCTCAATGTTTCTCTTGCCGGAATATTTTATAATAAAGATATCTTTGCGAAGTATGGATTAACAGAGCCGAAAACATTCTCTGATCTTGTTCATATTTGCGAGGTTTTGAAGGCAAATGGTATTACACCTTTCGCTTTGGCAAACAGAACAAAATGGACTGGATCAATGTACTTTATATGTCTTGCGACCAGGATAGGTGGTCTGAAGCCTTTCCAAGATGCTGTGGCTGGTACAGGTTCATTTGAAGATGAGTGTTTCATTAAAGCCGGTGAAATACTTCAGGATTTGGTTAAGAAAGGATACTTCCCTGAAGGTGTCAATTCCATGGATGAAGATGACGGTCAGGCCAGACAGCTTATATATCAGGAAACAGCCGGAATGCTTTTGTGCGGATCCTGGTATACAGGAAATTTTGCCAGTGATAGTGAGGAATTCTATAAAAATAAAATCGGATGGTTCTCTTTCCCCGCTTATGACGGTTCCGATGCAGATCCTTCAATTCAAATTGGTACAGTGGGAGATCAGTTTATCACCATCAACGCCAATATTACAGGTGACAAATTAAAAGCTGCATGGGCGGCTGTTGAAGCTCATCTTTCCGATGAAACGGTAGAGCTTGGTATTAAAACCGGTAAAATTCCTCCCATTGTTGGAATTGAGTCCAGAATTACGGATCCGGTTACAAAGAAAATAGCTTTGGCGGCAGCTAATGCTCCTGCAATCCAGTTATGGTATGACCAATATCTTCCTCCCACGGTTGCAACAGCTCATCTTGACGGATTGCATGAAGTGTTCGGTTTAACAAAAACTCCTGCACAGGCGCAAGCGCAAATGCAGAAAGCCATGGAAACCTACAACGCATCAAAAAAATAATCCAGATTATTATTGCGTAAAATACTTTAACCACTGCCTTCCTCCATCGGGCAGTGGTTTTTTATTTTTATTTAAAACTACATTACTATTTGACAAACTCTTTTGAAAATATCAAAATGAAAAAATGACCGGCAATATAAGGAATATTTCCATATACAGACTTGCGTTTCCTATTTTTATACAGCGCTTGTTGTCCATGTGTCTGGGATATGTGGATACTGCGATGATAAGTAATTATTCGCAGGTTGCAGTGGGAGCAATAGGAAACGCAAATCAGGTGCTTACATTTTTGACCTTGGCTTTCAGCATTATTTCCACTGCCACTGGTGTTGTTGTTGCCCAGTATCTCGGTGCAAAACAGGAAAAAGAAATGGATAAAATTTACAGTGTTTCCATTTTTTTTAACCTTATGCTGAGTTTTATCATCTGTCTTTTTATAACACTTTTTGCCGGAAAAATACTTACGTTCATGCGTCTACCAACGATAATGCTAAATGATGCTGTCAGTTACATGAAGATAGTATGTTTTTTTTTGTTTACCAATGCACTGATACAGGTTTTTTCCCAGATTTTTAATTGTAACGGCAGGACGGATTTGGGGATGATAATTTTCTTCTGCATGAATGTTTTCAATATAACCGGTAATTATATGTTCCTTTATGGTCCTTTGTCGTACCTTCATCTTGGTATAAATGGTGTCGCTCTTTCCACAAGTATAAGTAATACAGCTGGTCTGGCGGCTGCGGTTATTGCATTTAAGATAATCATAAAGGGTAATATTTCTGCAAAGTATTTTTTCCCTTTCCCAAAACAGTTGTTGAAACAACTGATAAAACTTGGTGTTCCTTCAGCCGGGGAAACTATTTCTTATAATCTTTCCCAAATTTGCATAATGGTTTTTGTAAATATGCTGGGGCCGGTGGCAATCAACACAAAAATATATTGCAATATTTTATGCAATTTCGCGATGATTTACTCAAATTCACTGGCAGGAGCCAATTCAATTATAACGGGGTACAGTGTGGGCAGGGATGACTATGATTTTGCGTATAAAAGGGTTTTAAAAACCCTGCGTCTTGCGATAATTGTTTCCTGCGGTTTCGCGTTTATTAATTGGCTTGTTTCACCTTTGACATTCAGATTGTTTACAGACAACCGGGATATAATTACACTCGGCTGTAAGATTATGTTTATCGGTTTCTGGCTTGAATTCGGAAGAGCGGCAAACCTTGTTATCATACAATCTATGCGGGCTGCCGGTGATGTTGTATTTCCAACTCTTTTGGGAATAATATCCATGTGGGGAATATCTGTCGTTTTTGCATGGCTCTTCACTTCTGCCTTTGATTTAGGGCTTCAAGGTGTATGGATCGCAATGGCAATGGATGAAATTTTCAGGGGCATTGCGGTTTATATCAGATGGCGCCACGGAACATGGAAGGGGAAGGGACTTGTGAAAAAAGAATCACCTGCCGCAATATGATCAATGTGTTATTTTCTGCAGTGGGCGCAAATCCCCCAGATGAAGGTTTGGATTTTATTTGGTTCAAAACCACTTGGCAACCGGTCAAGTATTGCAGTATGTATTTCAGAAATATCCGTGAACGGAACATCATAAACTTCACCGCAGCATGAGCATTTAAAGTGCAGGTGATCTGTGGTATCCGCATCATAACGCATTTCATCGTTCTCAATGTTTATTGTTTGCACCAAATAATGTTCATAAAACAATCTGAGCGTGTTATATACAGTAGTCCTGGACAATGTTGGAATTGAGGATGCCAATGCCGTATAAACAGTTTCCGCAGTCGGATGAATCGCATTATTACACAGATATTGGTATATCCGGATCCGTTGCAATGAAGGCCGTATCCCGCGACTGTTGAGGATGGAACTGATATCAATGTCTGTCATCTCAGAATACATACGGAATCCTTGTGGGTTTTAAACCTGCAGCCATACCGGAGCGGTGAAAACAACGCTCCGGCAGGACAGCTTGAAAAGAATCAGCCGAAATAGCGTTTCAGCAAACCGGCAAAGCCGCATCCGTGACGGGCTTCGTCTTTCGCCATTTCATGAACAGTGTCATGAACCGCATCGTAATTTAATTCTTTTGCTTTTTTCGCAAGCATCAGTTTTCCCTCGCAAGCTCCTGCTTCCGCAGCGGCCCTGAGTTCCAGGTTCTTTTTGGTGCTGTTGGTTACCACTTCACCTAAAAGTTCAGCGAAGCGGGAGGCATGGTCGGCTTCTTCAAAAGCGTAACGTTTGAAAGCTTCTGCGATTTCAGGATAGCCTTCACGGTCAGCCTGGCGGCTCATGGCGATATACATGCCTACCTCAGTGCATTCACCCATGAAGTTGTCTTTTAATCCCTGTACTACTTCCGGATCCAAACCTTTTGCAATGCCGATTTTGTGCTCGTCGGCGAATCCTGTTGACGCAACCCTTTCCTTGAATTTATCTTTTGTGGCTTTACACTGGGGACAACTGTCCGGAGCTTCATCTCCTGTGTGAACATAACCGCATACACTGCATACCCATTGTTTCATAGTATACTCCTTTGTTTATTTTGTAATTATTACAATATTGTAATAATTACAAAAAGTCAATAAGATTAATGGAATTTTCAAAAAAAAGTCTTTTTTGTTTTCAAATTTTACAATAAAAGTGACGGTATAAAAGCTGGTTTTTCTTGTTGATTTTTATATTTCTTTATTATATAAGTTAATAATTATGGAAAATAAAATATCAAGGCAACGTGAAAGCTTGAGTTCCCGTCTTGGATTCATATTTTTGTCTGCCGGATGTGCCATTGGATTGGGCAATGTATGGCGTTTCCCTTATGTGACAGGGAAATATGGCGGCGCTTTATTTGTTTTAGTGTATTTGTTTTTTCTTCTTGCGCTCGGGCTTCCCATTATGGTTATGGAATTTTCCATAGGACGTGCTTCCAGACAAAATATAGGAAAGGCTTTCAAAAGCCTTGAAAAACCTGGGACAAAATGGCATCTTTACGGTCCTTTCGCTATTGCCGGCAATTATTTGCTTATGATGTTTTACACTACCATCACAGGCTGGCTTTTGTACTATTGTTATGCTTCACTGACAGGAACATTTTCAGGACTGGATACAGCAGGTATCAATGTTTTTTTCGGTAAATTGTTGGCAAACCCTTTGCAACAGGCTTTTTGGATGATTCTTGCAGTTATTATCGGTTTTACGATTGTTGGAATCGGTTTGGAAAAAGGCGTGGAAAACATTACAAAAGTCATGATGGCTTGTCTGCTTGTTTTAATTTTAATTCTTGCGGTCCATTCTCTTACTATTTCAGGAAGCAGGGAAGGGGTGAAATTTTATCTTCTCCCTGATATTTCCAAAGCCAGGGAGTCTGGTTTCGGGGAAATGGTATTCGCTGCCATGGGACAGGCTTTCTTCACTTTAAGTCTTGGAATCGGTTCCATGGAAATATTCGGGTCTTATATTGAAAAGAAACATACCCTTACCGGGGAATCGATACGGATAATCATCCTTGATACTTTTGTGGCCCTTACCAGCGGGTTGATTATTTTCCCGGCGGCTTTCGCTTACGGAATAAATCCCGATGCCGGTCCCCAATTGCTTTTTGTTACAATGCCTAATATTTTCAACAATATGCCAGGCAACCGGATTTGGAGTACGCTTTTTTTTGTTTTCATGAGTTTCGCGGCTTTGTCAACTTTGATCGCTGTGTTTGAAAATATCACAAGTTATTGGATGGATGTACATAAATGGACAAGGGTGAGATCCTGTGTTTTCAATACCATCTCTGTTATAGTTCTTTCGTTGCCGTGTATTTTCGGCTTCAATATCTGGGCAGGTTTCCAACCTTTCGGTGTGGGAACGAATATCCTTGATCTGGAAGATTTTTTTGTTAGCACAACTCTTCTTCCTTTAGGTTCTCTTATCATATTGATTTTCTGTACCCATAAAATAGGTTGGGGATGGGATGATTTTATCAGGGAAGCGGACACAGGTTCAGGAATAAAATTTCCCCAAAAAATGAAATTTTATGCTAAATGGATTTTACCGTTCATTATAACTTTTATTTTCATTGATGGATATATAAAAACTTTGGGGAAACTTTTTTGATTTAATGGAATTATTGCCGGCATCCTTTCAGGGCAGTTGCCAGCTGGTCAGGACAACTTGTTCGTTTTGATCCGCATTTTATTCCTTGAAGTTTGGAAATGACTTCTTCCACAGTCATTCCTTCAACAAGCTTTCCTATGCCTTTTAAATTGCCGTCACATCCACCATCGAATAAAACATTATGGACTTTCCCGTCCTTGATATCGTAAGTAATGCTGTAAGAACAAACTCCGGAAGTTTTGTATGTCATATATACCCCTGATTATTTTATTCCGCAGTAATAAATTTTTATTTTTTTTTCAATCATTCTGTTTATTATTAAAGTCCGGATGCCTTTCAAATATTCAATATCTGAAAGGATTTCTGTGACCTTTGACATATTTTTTTGTTTCATAATAATAGAAAAGCATATGGTTTGCTGGATATGTTGATGGAAAGATGTATAAGAATGAGGTTTTTGAAGGTTATATTTTTATGTGCGGCAGTTTTATTCCTTTCTGCCTGCTGTCATGCCACATCATCATCTTCCGGTACGGCAGTTTCTTTCCCGGAAGTTGCTGGACGGCTTGTTTTTCACGGTAACGGCGCTGTTTCCGGTTCCATGGTTACCCTGAGCGGTCTCGCCGAAGGACAGGATCTGGCTCTGCCGGAAAACGATTTTTAGCGCAACTGATGCCGGTTTATCGGATGGGCTGTTACACCGGACGCCGAAACGCCGGTTTATTCGGACAGGTATCCCTTTTTTACCTATTATCCGGCTTACAATAAAGACCTTTACGCTGTCTGGGCTCCGGAGAAAGAAACGGTTACGGTTTCTTTTGATGCCAACGGCGGGGAAGGGGTGATGGCACCTCTGTATGCCCGGCCGGGACAGGAAGTCTGTATTCCGGCACCCGTCTTCAAGTCCCTTTCGCCTCTTTATAAATGCGGCGACGGATTCGGAACAACACCCACCGACTATGTTTCCTACCCGACAGGGAGATATTTTTCCGTACAAGAGGATACCGTGTTTTACGCCATCTGGCTTCCCGATCCGGATTATTCGGGAGGCAGTCTCCGTTACCGGGATACGGATGTTTGGGTAGACGGGATTTCCGTCGGCGCGGATGACTGGAAAGAACTGAAATACCTTACCGGGGAAAATTTTTTCATGGCTGTCAGAAACGAAAACAGCGGCTGGTATGATGTTTACCAGGGTTTTAAAAATTACTGTTGGGCTGCCTGTGCCTCCAATGCCTTCCACTGGTGGTTTGACCGGAACAAATCATATCTGGAGCGTTACACCTATTCGGGTCCTTCTTCCCTCTATGGCGGTTTCGGGAAAAGCGATATATATGATTATTTTACCCGGTTCTGGCCGAATGAAGGAGGGTATCCTCCCGCCGGTTTCAACTGGTTTTTAATCGGGAACAGCACCGTGGAAGGCGGCGCCTTTTTCAAGGATGTTTTCGGAAACACAGGGCTTCAAACCGAATATACCACTCCCAAACAGAATAATTTTTCACTGTCTCTGGAAAAGGCTTTGTCGGCAGGGGAAATCATTGTTCTTCAGGTGGGCGAGGAACAGTTTGCCCATGCGGTTACCCTCTGGGGTGCCCGGTTCGACAAGGACGGCTTTGTCGACAGAATTTACATTACCGATTCCGCAACGACTGCCGACGGAGAATCTTTCGGTTACCCGGGGCAGGAAATGGGACTTATCAGACCATATGTCATCTACAGCGGCGGGAATGTTTATTACTCGGATAAAATGACCAATGCCAACCCCATTCCGGTTTACAAAATATGGAGCTTTTCAACGGGAGAAAAGTACTGGGAAGCCTATTTTTCCGGAAACGGCAGTCAGGACTGAAGTCTCCCGGCAATCCGGGAACGGAAGGGGCGGCTGACCGGCAGCCTTTATGGCTTTCCCAACTGCTTCCGTAATCCGGGGAATTGGTCTGGGAAAACGCCGGGGATTTATGCCGGTTTTTTCCCTGGTTTTTCTATCCGGAATATCCGGTTGTTGATGGGAGAATTTTTTTATGGTATCCTGTTATTGCGTTGCGAACGATATAAGAATTGACGGTGTTTTAATAGGGCATAAGGATACAGCATGGTTTTTTATTTTTCCGGAACAGGGAATTCAAAATGGGCGGCGGAAAGCCTTGCCGGTTTACTGCATGAAAAGACTGGGGATATTCAGGAACTAATCCGGGACGGAAATGCTCTTGAAAAACTCTCCGCCGGGATTCAGGGGGAAGAATTTCTAGGTTTTGTGTTTCCTGTTTACGCCTGGGGGGCGCCTGAAATTGTCACGGACTTTGCAAAAAAGCTGAAAAAATCTTCAGGAAATGCAAATAACCTTGGGGACGCTGCGGACAATCCGGAGGGAAAGACTTTCCCTTTCGCAGTGGCAACCTGCGGTGAAGAAGCCGGTTATGCTCTGAAAAACTTTTCCAAAATTATTCCCTTAAAAAGCAGCTACAGTCTGGTGATGCCCAACAATTATGTGGTGGGTTCCGACCTGGAGGACGAAGGAACGGTTTTGTCCGTTCTCCGGAATGCAAAGGAAGAAGTTAAAAGAATGGCGGAAGAGCTTTCCGCAAAAAAAGAAGTGTACCGGGTACATGAAGGTTCCGCAGCCGGATTAAAATCAAGCCTGGTGAATTTCGGTTTTAATAAATTTGCAAGAAGCACCAAAAGCTTTTGTGCAACCGGTGCCTGCACCGGTTGCGGTTTATGTGCAAAAAATTGTCCTGCCTGCACCATCACAATGGAAAACAACCGGCCGGTATGGGGAGAAAAATGCTATCAGTGCCTCAAGTGCATCAACTGTTGTCCTGCCGCTGCAATCCAGTACGGCAAAGCCACTGAAAGCCGTGGACGGTACACAATAGAAAAATATTTGGAGAGATTGTAAGAGCGGGGATCATGGTGTGAATGAATCACACCGGCTAAATATAGCGGCAGTGGGAAAGCCAAAAATTCAATACTGCCGTAAAAAAATTACGGAAGTATTTTTTCAACACGGGACATACGCTGCAACAGTACCTTGCCTTTCCGCCTGTCCCGGCGGGAGGCTTACTTCCTGCCGGTCGTCTTGTTACGATTGCTTCTGCCTCTCCCGGCGGAGACTGCAAGTTTTTTCAGGTAAAAACCGGCGGTTACCACAAGAATAGAGATGGCTGCGTGGTCTGCAAAGAAGCGGAGGGGCGGTTCTTCAAAATCCATGAACTTGAATTCTGTCAGCAGGAACATTTCGTTGCAAAGGTTCCTGCTCCTGAAAGCAAAAAGTCCGTAAAGGCAGACAGCCAGAAGCACCGCCCGAAAAAACCATTTTGTGACAATGGCAAGGGTGGCGGGCAGTGTTATTTTCTTTTTAATGCTTTTCTGTATCGCCGCCCAGTGGAAACCCAGGTGAAGGGATTCCAGCAGGAAAGTCCAGACGGTGGCAACCATGTGGAGCTTCCGCCCCAAACCGCTGTTGGTAAAATTGAGAAGGTAAAACACATCCCGGGAAAGCATCAAGGCGGAGGCAATGGTGCACAGCATGGCGGCGCACAAAAGCAGGTTGCATACAGTCTGGAGACTCCGGCTCAAGGTGTATTTTCCCTTAAAAAGATTTTTGTACCACCGCCAGTTCAAACCGTTGTGGATAAAAAAGAGGATAAAAACCGCCGCCCCCAGTATTTCGTGGTGCAAGTTTTCAAAAAGGTGGTATCCCATAAGGAGCAGGAACAGGACATACATTCCTGCATCCACGGTGATTCTGATTATTTTCACAATATGTGTGGTTGTTTTATTAGTGTTCAAAACAAGCTCCTTTTGAAAAAATGGTTTCGTCTTTTGCGTCTGACGGCGGATGTTTGATTGTCCGGTATTGTTCCGGTACTGATTCAGTCTATGTTTACCAGCCGGTACCGGCGGCTTCCGATGCCCAAAGCTTCTGCGTATTCCAGCACATTTGTCTGATGGTATTCCAGCCACCGTTGCTTTGTCTGTTGGTCAGCACCGGAACGGGAAAGGGTAAAATCCAGGGCGCATTGATCCAAAGCCACCACATCGGAAGAGGCGATAATTCCGATGTCTCCGATATTACGTGCTCCCCTGCAGGCATCATCCGGTTCAAAACTGTCCAGTACATTGATAAAAGCCCAGTTGGGATTGTAATCCACCGCCGCCTTGGCGGCATCTGCAAAAGAGCGGGCAAGGACATCGGGATCTGTTGCATGGTACCGGTTTGGATCCTTTCCACCGGAATGAATCAGATTTTTCCCGGATTTACTGGCAAGGCACAGGGAAATATTTTTTATGTTTCCGCCCATAGCTTCGATGTAGTGGAGCTTGAACCGGTGTACCGCAATCAAAGTGGTGTACTCGGCAAAATGGCTTCCGGTGCGGACATAGTCCAGCAGGTATCCGCCTTCCACCGGAAGATCCATATCCCCGGATTCGTCAAGGATTTGTACTTTCCCTACATCGGAAAAACCGTGGACATCTGCCAGGGCGTAGTTTAAAGCGGAAGTCCAACGGTTGCCCGCCAGTCCGTTGCTGTCAATGAGCACACCGTCTGTTTCTTCCACCAATTCTGTAAGGAGTTCCGGGTCAAGGTACTGTTCGCCGGGGCCTCCGAAGGATACCTTTATCCCCACTTTTCCGGAAATGTCCTGTCCCAATGCTTTGTACACTTTCAGAAGTCCCTGGGGTGAAATATCTTTTGTAAAATACACCACCGGCGCGTTGGCGTTTTCTGTCTGCCATTCAAGCTGCCGGGCATTCAGCCACGGGATAAAAAATATCAGGTAAAGCAAACAGAGGGGAAACAGGCGGATTCCTGACATAGTTAACAGTTTAAGTTTCATTTCGCTGCCTCAACAACGGCAAGGGCATTCAATGACCTAGGATATCCGATATAGGGTGTCATATTGAGTACAACCCGTGTGAGGAATTCCTTGTCGTTGCCAACCGCTATATTTCCCGCTGTGTGGCTTTCAAGCTGGGATTCGCATCCACCAGCAGCTGCAAGAAAGCAGAAAGTTATAAGTTCCCGTGTCTTAATGTCAAGCCCTGTCCTTGTGTAATAATCACCGAAGCAGTTGGAAGCAAGCCATGAATTTACAGTCTGCCGCCAAGGGGAGCCTGTATTCCATCTTTCACGCATCCCTTCACCGAAAACATCAATCTGAATCTGGTTGCCTTTTTCCCTGCGGTTTCCCCGGGTGGTGGTCCCCTGGAATTCCAGTGGCAGTGAAATCCCCTGTTCTTTAAATACAGTGTTTGCCACAGTTAAAAAAGGCCGAACTTTACCAAAACCCAGATATGCTGTGGCTTGGTAAATGATTTCTTTCACCTCCACTGGAGAGACACCCGAGTTTAAAGCAAAGTTAAGCATAACGGAAAATTCTTCCGTAGCTTGGATACCCAGAAGTGCGGCAAGTACTACAACTGATCTTGTTTTTGGTTCAAGGGATACGTTTCCATCTGATAAAACTTCATCGTAAGCAAAGTTATAAAAATTATTCATAAACTCTGGATCGGTTTCGAAAAGTTCTCTGTCCTGTGCAAAACCATAACCGATTCCCATTGATTCCGTATTTTCTGAAGCAACATCAGTCAATTTACAGGCATCATTTTTCGCCTGTAAATCCATGTCTGTCATATCGGTTTTTCCGTTGGCACATAGAAATTGTGATAATCCGAACAGGAAAACCAGTCCTGCAAATGTAAGTTTTTTGTTTTTCATGTTTTTCTCCCTAATATTTACAAATTGAATCCCAGTTCCCGGAGCCAGCTGTTTACTTCCGGCCGGCAGCCTAAGGTGTCAGGACGGTACACGCCGAATGCATTGTTTACAAAGTTGGTGTCACCGGTAAAGGCGGGTCGCAAATCCCGGAGACTGCCTGCAAGTCCGCCGGTTCCGTGGCAGCAGAAGGGGATGACGGTTTTTCCGCTAAAGTCATAACTTTCTGCAAAGCCCAGTACCGCCATAGGAACGGAGTACCACCAGTTGGGGTAACCCAAAAAAACTATGTCGTATTTGTCCATGTTTTCCACCCGGTTTGCCAGGGCGGGCCTGGTGTTCCGGGCTTTTTCTTCCGCAGCCCGGTCAAGGCACTGATCGTAGTCAGGGGAATAGGGCTCCGTCACTTGTATGGAAAACAGGTCTCCCCCCACTGCGTCCCGGATAAAGCCTGCCACCACAGCCGTGTTCCCCGGAGGAAGCAGGCTGGCGGAGGAAACGGCATCTGTTTCGCTGTAGCGCCCGGCGTCCCCCATGGCCTGGTAGTGGCGCAAGGCTCCGGCAATAGCGGCATCGGAATCCGTTACGGTGGTATTGTCAGCCCAGGTAAAATATGCGATAAGAATTTCCGGCTGTTCTTGTACCGTTGTTCCGGAACCGGAAAACGAAGTTTTGCCTGAAGAAGCGTCGGCTGTTCCGGCAGAAGTGTTCCCGGAACCGGAAATTTTTATGCCGGCAGAACCGTTCCCCCGGTTTGTTCCTAAAGCCCAGATTCCGGCGGCAGCCAGTAGGCAAAGAGAGGATATTGTAACAATGGCGCATATTTTTTTCATAGCCGTCTCCTTGTTTTGTTTGGAAAGTCTTTTGATTTTTGCCCCATTTCCGGTTTATTTGCAGGCTGAAATTTCTACGGTAAAGTTTCCGGTTTGGGAGGCAAAAAGTTCCAGCCCTTCAGAATCAAGTTTTCCCAGGGGAACCAGTCCCGGGGAAAGACCGTAGTCCCGGTAAAACACCGCAAGGTTTCCCCAGGGGGCGTACATGGTAAGGTCGCCTGGGGCAGGGTCACAGGAATCCGGGGCGTCACTTGTGTCCCACCCCGGGGAACCTGGGGAAAGCCGGGCGATTTTTTCCGTTCTGTTGTAATCGGAAAATTCCAAGGTCAGGGGCAGCCGGGACAATAAATCCCTGCTGACGGAATTATCGTTCAAGGTGGCGTAGACTTCTTTTTCGCCGCCTGCGGTACCGACGGTAAGTTTTATTTTTAATGAAGATTCCCCGGCGGACGCGGAAATGTTTTCAATGCCGGTACCTTCGGCACAGGAAAGGGCAGGGAAGAACAGCAGTAAAAGCGCTGCCGCCGTAATAAGCAATTTGAACCGGTGGATGTGAAGTTGAAGTTTCATTTTTTCCTCCTTTTAGTGGTTCGGTTTTTATCTGTGTTTTTATTTCAGATTTAAAACAAAAAAGTCCCGGATTTTGTCAAAGGGAATTACCTCTGTGTTGTCGTACAAGTCTGTATGGACGGCACCGGGAATAATGAGAAGCTCCTTGTTTTCTCCCTTGAGTTTTGCGAAAGCATCCCGGCTGAAATAGAGGGAATGGGCTTTTTCCCCGTGGATAACCAGGACGGCAGAGGTTATTTCCCCGGCGTAGGAGAGAATGGGCATATTCAGGAATGACAGGGATGAAGTTACATTCCAGCCCCCGTTGGAGTTAAGGGAACGGGGATGGTAGCCCCGGGGTGTTTTGTAATAGGCAAAATAATCTTTTACATAAAATGGTGCGTCTTCGGGAACTGTGTCCGGGAGACCTCCTGCAAGGGCGTAGCTTCCCTCCCGGTAGTCTTGGGTACGCCGGGCGTTCAGCTGTTCCCGGAGTTTGTGCCGGGCGGCTTCGTCCATGGTGTCAAAGTATCCATTGGCAGTAACCCGGCTCATATCGTACATCGTTGCAGTTACGGTGGCTTTGATTCTTGTGTCCATTGCGGCGGCATTCAGGGCCATTCCGCCCCAGCCGCAGATTCCCAGAATTCCTATCCGGTTTGAATCCACATTTTCCTGCACTGACAAAAAATCCACTGCGGCAGAGAAATCCTCCGTGTTGATGTCCGGGGAAGCCACATACCTGGGCTGTCCGCCGCTTTCCCCGGTGTAGGAGGGATCAAAAGCTATAGTGAGGAACCCTTTTTCCGCCAGTGTCTGGGCGTACAAACCGGAAGCCTGCTCCTTTACCGCTCCGAAAGGCCCTGCAACAGCAATGGCAGAAAGTTTTTCCCCGGCATTTTTCGGGACATACATATCCGCCGCAAGGGTGATGCCGTAACGGTTGTGGAAGGTAACTTTTTTGTGTTCAACCAGGCTGCTTTTGGCAAAGGTTTTATCCCATTCTGTTGTAAGTGTTAATTTTTCTTCTATAAAAATTGTATTTTTTATCTTATTTGTCATGACCTCCTCCTTGTTGTGTCTGTATTTGTTTTTCCTGATAACATTTCGTGGCACCTGTTAGTTCCGCAGTTATTTGATTTTGCTGTATGCTTCGTCGGAAACCGGCTCCAGCCATTCTGTGGAAGTGTTCTCTCCGGGAAGTTCAAAGGCAAGATGACTGAACCATCTGTCCTTCTTGGCACCGTGCCAGTGCTTTACTCCCGGCGGAAAATAAGCTGCGTCCCCGGCTTTCATGCTGACAGGATTTTGTCCTTCCATCTGGTACCAGCCGCTGCCGGCGGTGCAGATGATAACCTGTCCGCCTCCTTTGGAAGCGTGGTGGATGTGCCAGTTGTTCCGGCAGCCCGGTTCAAAAGTGACATTGGCAATCATTACGGGGCAGTCACCGCCTCCGATTTTTACCGGATTAAGGAAAGAGTTACCGGTGAAATATTTTGCGTAAGCGGTGTTGGCACCGCCCTTACCGAAGATGTTCTGTACTTCAAAATCTTTTTCGTTCATGTTCTTCTCCTGTTGCATCTTCTTTTTTGTGGCTTTATGGCGGCGGATTACCGCTCCTGTCCCGATGGGGATTCCGGTTCCGGCCGGGATTCTGATTCGGTATGGTTTTCTTTGTTACGGTTCGGATACGGATTTTCCGGCAGAAGTACCGACGATGTCCCGCAAAGCATTCAGGGCGTTGAAGAGCCGGGGAAAACCCATATAGGGCAAGGCTTGGGAAAGGGCAGAGATAATTTCTTCCATCGTGTTTCCCGCCTTGATTGCCCCAGCTGTGTGTGACCTCACCTGGGTTTCCGCACCGCCCAGGGCTGCAAGGATAACCACTGTGAGCAGTTCCCTGGTTTTCCCCTCAAGTCCCCGCCGGGTGGCAAAGTCTCCAAAGCAAAGTTCAGTAAGCCATTGGGGGATTTTCCCGGAAAAATCCTCCGGAAGCCAGGTATACCGGCGGGCAATTTCATCGCCGTAAAGTCGGTGCTGGATTTCTTTTCCTTTGTCCAGCCGGGTTTCTTCTGTGACGGTTTCCGCCTTTTCCAAAGGCAGGGCAATACCCTTTTGGGTAAAGACGTGGTTCATGGCGGCAATGGCATTCAGGGTTTTGGGAAAACCGATAAAGGGGGCACACTGGTAAACCGCTTCCCGGATTTCCAGAGGCGGGACTCCCACATTCAAACAAGCCCCTACATGGGCTTTAAGCTGGGGCAGGGTCTGGTTTACTGTCAGCACCGTAACAGTAACCAGTTCCCGGAGCCGGTTATCCAGGGAGCCGGTGTAGCAAACTTCACCAAAAATGAATCGCTGGAGAATCCTCATAAATTCAGGATCGGTTCCTTCGTCCTGCACAGGTTTGCCTCCGAAAAGTTCACCGAATTTCTGTTCGGTTTTTGTTATTCTTTCTGATTTATCTGTTCCATTCATATTCTTCTTTTCCTTGTTCATTTTTTTGACCGGTTTTGCCGGTTGAATGGTTTTGTCTGTTCTCTCCGGAGGGGGAATCAGGCAATCAGTCCGCCGGTTGCTTCTAGTTTACTTGAATACTCCGGAAAGCCAGTCTTGGATTTGTTTCCGGGCATTGGAAGAACGGATATTCCTGATGCAAAGACCTTCCGCCACCTCCGTGCCGGTAAGGCTGCGGAATTTCTCTTCTTCGTTCAAACCGCTTCCGCCGGAAGTGGCAAAGGGAATGATTTTCTTTCCTGCAAAATCGTGGGATTCCAGAAAAGAGTAAATAATCATGGGGGCGTCGTACCACCAGACGGGGTATCCCACAAAAACCGTGTCGTAAGAAGCCATTTCCTCTTGGGAAATATTTTCCGCCAGAGCCGGACGGGCTTTTTCTGCCAGTTCTTTCCGGGCAACATCCAGTACTTGGTTATAACTTGTGGTGTAGGGGACAGCCGGTTTTATCTCAAAGAGTTTTCCGCCGGTTTCTTCTGCAATGTATTCAGCCATTGTCCGGGTGTTGTGGGAAGATGACCAGGAAAAATAAGCCACCAGAATCTTTTCCTCTTCTGCCCAGGCTCCGGTGGAAAGGGCAAAAAGGGAAGAAAGCAAAAACAAGTTTTTTGAGTATTTCATATAAAACCTCCTGTGTTGTTACCCATAAGATACAGCCGGGACGGTAATATGTCTAATACTTATTTTGCATTGATTATAATGCATTTTGGATATGGTAATTTGATTGAAATAAATGTTTGCCCGAAATCCGCAAAAGCTGGAAGTCCGGAACAGGGTACTGCGGGGGTTTGGAAAGGGCGGCACAAGGGCAGCCCTTCAGGTGTATTCCGTTTTCTTACTCCGGGGAGCCGCCGGTGAGCTGCTGTTTCACATAGGCGATGAAACTGGCAGTTGCGGGAGGCTGGGGCTGGTTCTTTTTCCAGACTATGCAGCTGGTGATTTCAAAGGGCGGGTAAAAGGGCTTGAAAAGAATGTCCGGGTTCCGGTAGAGGGAAACGGCGCCCTCGATGGTCTGGGCAATGCCGGCTCCCTGGCTGACCAAAAGGGCGGCGTTGTAGGCAAGGTTATAGGTAACGGGAATGGTGTATTTGGCAAAACATTCCCCAGCCCACCGGTCAAAGCCCAAGGCTTCAGCCCGTTTGGAAAGTAAAAGACTCTGGCCGATTAAATCTTCCGGGGTAATAAATTCCTTGGAAGCCAGGGGACTGTCTGCCGGAACAATCACTCCGCAGAGCTCCCGTTCGGGAAGTTTCAGGTAACTGTATTTGTCCAAATCCTTGGGCTTAAAAATAATACCGATGTCCAAAAGCCCCCGCTCCAGCCGTTCCCGGATAAAGTCCCCGTTGTTGGTGTACAAATCAAACCTGACCCGGGGATGCTGTTCCTGGAAATTCACCATGAGCCGGGAAAAGAGACGGAAGGTTTCCCCTTCGCCGCTTCCGATGGAAATTACACCTTCCAGTTCCCCCTCCTGGGAGCGGACTTCCCGGCCGGCTTTTTCTGTAAGTTCTATGATTTCCTGGGCCCGCCTGCGGAGGAGTATTCCTGCCGGGGTCAGGGTTATCCTCCGTTTTCCACGGATAAAAAGCTCCGTTCCCAGCTCTTCTTCCAGCTGCATAAGCTGCCGGGAAAGGGCGGGCTGGGAGAGGTGCAGGACTTCAGAGGCCTTGGTGATGTTTTCTTCCCGGGCAACAGCCAAAAAGTATTTTAAAACTCTATATTCCACAATTCCTCCTATGTTAAAAATAAAGGACAACTAAAAGGTTCTTCACCGGCAGAATGTCCGCCATCGTTTTGTCTGTCACTGTTTAGATACTTTTTCACTGTGCCAACCGCTCCAGCATTTTCTTTAAGTTTGCGGCATTTTCTTCTTCCGAAACGGTGGGGTCGTTGACGAACCGGGAACAGGGCAGTTGGGGGCAGCCCCCACAGGTTTGCTGCTTTTTCCCGGTGACGCAACAGCTGTATATAGGGCATACCGTCTCCCCGGTTCCAGTAAAGGGAACCCAGAATACTTTCCCCTTGATTTTCCGGCAGCCACCACACTCTTTAGGGAACCGGTCACATTCTGTGCAGACTGCACCGCAGGGAGATGGCTGTGCAAAGTCGTCTTTCCAGAGCCACCATTTGCATTTTTCGGGGTCAGGGTTTTCCGTGTTCACAAAGTATTCCACTGCCCGGTAAAGGTACAGCTGGCAGCGGTCAATCTCGACACCCCGGAGGGCGCATTCTTCCCGGTAAAGGTCTTCCGCCTTCTTGCCCTTCAGGGATTCAAGAGTGGTGTAGCCCATGGCTATCAGGTCTTTTTCAGTCTGTTGTCCCACATTGGGAATCTGCCGCAGTTCACTCATAAAAGTATTATAGCAGGAAAGACAGGGAAGACAAGGGGGCTGAGACATGTGATGGTGTACAGAGAAGTTTGTAAAAAGGGTAGTGACTGCAAAAAAGAATTTTTTGGCAACAAGATGATTTTCTTTGGTAACAAATAAAATTTTTTCAGTATAGAAAAAAGCGCAAACAGTGAGTATACGTTCTGTAAAAAGGCTATTTACGTCATTTTTTGTTTTCAATATGGAAATATCTCATTTGCATATATAGATATATCGTATCACAATAATGCGAAAAAATCCAGCAAAATTATAGGATATCGTTATGTACACCTTTCGGTGGATATCTATGTATCGGCCTGCATCCTAGCTAGGTTTAAAGGCAAGACTAGACGTGTTGCGCAGGCATCCTAGCTTGGTTTAAAGACAATACTAGTAGTGTTTAAAGGTGGTGCAAAGTTACTCAACACATAGGTATTACAAGTATTCGTAATATAAAAATAGTACATGAACTATACTTCATGATGATTTGCTCAATAAACAGAGAAACGGAACGTTCCGTAGTTACCTTTCTGTAAAATACTATGCGTCCAGGTTATCGTAAAATATATATAAAAAGTATTGGACAAAATAATGCCGAAACCCGTATACTTTACGTGCGGAGGTTATATGAAAAAGCGTGTTGTTTCTGTTCTGATGATAGTTGTCTGTTTGCTGGCATTTTCTTTCGGGGAAGATTCACCGGTGGTGTATTTTACCAGCGAAATCACACCGGAGAGTTTGATGGAAATTTATGCCGCCATGGGATGGGAGCCGCAAGGCACAGTTGCCGTAAAACTTTCGACCGGGGAACCTCCTGCAAGCAACTATCTGCGGCCCGAACTGATAGCGGATTTAGTCCGTTTTGTTGACGGGACAATCGTGGAGTGCAATACAGCATACGGCGGTTCCCGGGCTTCTACCCGGATGCACTATCAGGTTGCAAAAGACCACGGCTTTACCGCCATCGCCGAGGTAGACATTCAGGATGCGGAAGGCTCGTTTACCTTGCCGGTAAGCGGCGGTGAAGTCCTTACGGAAAATTATGTGGGAGCAAGTTTTCCCGACTATGACAGCTACCTTGTTCTTTCCCATTTCAAAGGGCACAGCATGGCAGGATTCGGCGGGGCAATCAAGAATATTTCCATCGGACTCGCTTCCGCCCAGGGTAAAGCGTGGATTCACAGCGGCGGCAAAAGCAAAACAAATCCGTGGGGTGGGGATCAGACCGCTTTTACGGAAAGCATGGCTGAAGCCGGAAAGTCCGTTTCCGATTATCTGGGACACGGGGAGCGGATTGCTTATATCAACGTGATGAACCGCCTTTCCGTTGACTGCGACTTTGACGGAAACCCTGCCGAACCGGATATGCACGACATTGGTATCCTTGCTTCCGTAGACC
Organism: uncultured Treponema sp.; assembly: GCA_949299755.1. GTDB lineage: Bacteria > Spirochaetota > Spirochaetia > Treponematales > Treponemataceae > Avitreponema. The sequence continues at coordinate 130,370 of CASGBA010000005.1, forward strand.
CGGTGGCATTGGATCAGGCCTGCATCGACCTGATTTATGCCCAAAAGGATGGTGACGGTGCCTCCTTGGTGCGGCGCATTGAATCCCGGGACGGACTGCACACGCTGGAGCACGCGGAAAAAATCGGACTCGGTTCCAGAACCTATACATTGGTCAATATCGATGGGTGAAATCCTCTACCGGGAATTCGTATACCTTGCCTACTATTTTGAAATACAGTTTACGCAGATTGCCGGATATTATCTGTTCGGTATTGTAACGGGTTCCCTGATTTCAGTCTTTTTGAAAAAGCGGATACTTTCTGCCATGGAAGCCGTCGGCAGATATTCCGACGGTTTTCCCGCACTGGTTCTTTCTTCCGCTTTAGGGATTGCCTCTCCCCTGTGTATGTACGGAACGATTCCCATCGCCGCATCCCTTGCAAAAGGCGGTATCCGCCATCCGGCTCTGGCATCGTTTATGATGAGTTCAATCCTGCTGAACCCCCAGCTTATCGTGTATTCCGCCGCTTTAGGGTCTACGGCCCTTGCGGTGCGGATTCTGTCCTGCTTTGTCTGCGGGATAACCGCAGGCGTCGTGGTAAAACTGAGCGGCAGGGAGTTTTTCCGTTTTTCAGTGATGGAAGAGCGGCAGGACAGGGATTTAGATCCCCGCCTGTGGCTGCGTTTTTTGAAAAATCTCGGCAGGAATGTGAAGGCAACTGGTCCGTATTTTCTTGCCGGTGTTATGCTTGCGGCTTTATTCCAGCGGTATGTCCCTGCAGAATTTATTTCATCTCTGTTCGGAAAGGATGAACGGTTTGGTGTGCTGGTTGCCGCCACCGTGGGCGTGCCCCTGTACGCCTGTGGCGGCGGAACAATCCCGCTGCTCAGTGAATGGCTTGCCGACGGCATGAGCATGGGAAGTGCGGCGGCGTTTATGATTACCGGTCCCGCCACAAAAATCACCAACTTGGGCGCATTAAAAATTGTGTTGCCTGCCCGCAAGTTTTTGCTCTATCTTGTTTTTACCGCCCTGTTTTCCCTTGCTACCGGACTGCTGGTAAACTGCTTTGTGTGAACACATTCAATCTGAAAATTTTTCTTTTTTTTTATCCTTGAACTCGTTATATAATAAGGTGTAACGGGAAAAATTATGACAGATTCCACTAATGAAAATAACGACTGGTATCCCTTAAAAAGAGAATATGACCCCGGCATCAAAGAGAAGCAGTGGGAAGAACTTGTCCGTGACGAAAGTATTTTTACAAAAAACTCTCTGATAACATTTGCCTGCATTCAAAATGCAACCAGTGGGACTTGCGCCGGCATGGCAAAACAATATGGAAGAAGTGCCAACTTTTACAACACAAATGTCTGGCAAACTGGCAAGCGGATTGCGGACAAATTGAAAATACCTCTTGTCTTGCGTGAAAGCGGCAATGAAAAATATTGGCCGGTGTGTTGTTTAGGGAGGTATGTAAAAGATGGGTTTGAATATAAAATCCGGCCGGAATTGGAAGCAGCTTTTAACAAAACCGGCATATTAAAAGGAGTTGAATTGATGGAAGTAGAAAATAGATTTTCGTGGATACCTTTTTACACTGAATTGGCAGAAAAAATCCTCACCTACAAGGATAAACGGAAAGAACTTACGGATATTGTGTATGAATTGGGAATATCTGCTGATTACTTACATGACAATAAAATGCAAAAATTCAAGGAACTTCATCCTTTCGCAATATTTGGAGTATTTAACAGGCGCTTAACAGAAAAAAACCGGAAGAAAATTTGTCAGTACTTTAAGGGAAAGTTTAGTTTATCGTCTGATATTCCAAGTGATTTTGATGGTATTCCGATTTTAAATAATATGAATTCATTTTGGGGATTACCATTTTCGGAAATTGATGAGAATAATAAATCAGAGATAGATGAGAACTGGGAACTCTTTAAAATTGTTCTTTCAGATGACTTTAATGATAATATTTTTTGTAATCTTTTTGATAAAGTGATTAAACAGAATGGAACAAAGTGGTCTGTTACAATGGCATTGTTTTGGATTTCTCCCTACAAGTTTATGCCCTTAGATGACAACAGCAGAAAGTATTTGCAAAAATTAGGGTTGAATGTTTTTAAAGAGAAGGACTACAACGGCAAAAACTATTTGGATTTGATGGAAAAAATTAACGATCTAATTTCTCAACGGAAAATAAAAGAACGGAATATTCCTGAAATTTCCCAAAGTGCTTGGGAAATGGAAAATAATACCACAGGAGAAAATACAATGAATAGTACATCAGCGGACGATATAGTTTCAAAATACACCTCTCTTCTTACTCACACCCACAATTTGATTTTCCATGGGGCGCCGGGAACCGGTAAAACCCATCTTGCAAAAGAAATTGCCAAAGCCATGGGAGCGGAAACAGCCTTTGTGCAATTCCATCCCTCCTACGATTACACGGATTTTGTGGAGGGCTTGCGTCCGGTTCCGCAGGATGATGCAGGTCAAATCGGCTTTGAACTGCGGGACGGTGTGTTTAAGGAATTTTGTAAAAGGGCCTTGCTTTCCAAAAATATAAGTAGTGATGAATTAAAATTATTGCGTTCTTCACCTAATGTATGGAAAGTGTCTTTAGAAGGAACAGGGGATAATCCGACTAGAAAAGATTGTTTGGAAAATGGATGGATTAGAATCGGTTGGGATAGTTATGGAGATGTAGAGGATTTTAATGATTTTGAAAATTTTTTTGAAGGTGGAAAACAAATACTTAGAAGTTTCCAGCATGAAATGCAGTGCGGTGATATAGTCCTTTCCTGTTATTCCGCAAAAGAAATTGATGCAATAGGAATAGTAACCGGTGAATATGAATATCGGAATGTAGATCGTGCTTATCATAGATATAGAACTGTGAAATGGCTTGTAAAAAATATCCGTGAAAATATCGTTGAATTAAACCATGGTAAAACCATGACACTTTCTACAATTTATAAATTAAAGATTGCGGTAAACGACATTCTTGATATTGTAAAAAAATATTCTACAAATACTAATGCAAATAATACTGACAAATTTGTTTTTATCATCGATGAAATAAACCGTGGCGACCTTTCAAAGATATTCGGTGAACTTTTCTTCTGTATTGATCCAGGTTATCGTGGAGAAAAAGGAATATCTCAAACACAGTATCAAAATCTTATACCGGAAAATGATTTGTTTTACAAAGGTTTCTTCGTTCCTGAAAACGTCTATATCATCGGAACAATGAACGACATTGACCGGAGTGTGGAAACCATGGATTTTGCTTTCCGCCGGCGGTTTACCTTTGTGGAAATACAGGCTTCCGATCGGGTGGCAATGTTTGAAGAAATTACGGACGACGTAATCAAGCAGCAGGCTCGTGATAAAATGAAAGCCGTCAACGCTATAATTTCCGGCACGGAAGGACTTTCTTCTGCCTATCACATCGGGGGAGCTTATTTCTTAAGGCTCAAAACCCTGGATAATGATTTTGAAAAACTATGGGAGTACCATCTTGCCCCTTTGATTAAAGAATACCTTAGGGGTACAGAAGATGAAGCCGAAACCTTCGATAAGATAAAGCAGGCTTATGATGCACCGACAGATTCCTCTGTATCGGATTCTTCCCAAGAAGCAGAATAAAGAATAAAAAGGCTTCCCATGATTCGGTTAAAAACCACAGATAACTGCACCGGAAAAACAATCTCTCACATGGCTGTGTCGGGGGAGCTGTCTTCCGATAATATAGCAACGGCTTTCCGGGGACTGTTACCCCTTTCCAATAAAACCTTAAAAGACATTACCGACGAGACCCCTGACTTGCTGGTGTTTCCTGACTGCATCGAAAATACCGAAGACAGGATTAAGGATATGCCGGTCATTACTCTGGATATACCGCTTGGAAAAAACATAAGTGCGGAAGCTGCAAAAATTAAAACCGGCAACATAGCGGGATTTATCGGCATTCCCTCTGACCGTCCGGGAGGAAAAGAAGTCCACCTGAAAATTACTTCCCGTTTTGTAAACGAACGTCCCGGCGAAGAAGACAGGGACTATTTTCTCTATTACCTTTTGGAAAAAGTTTTTTCTGTTAATCTTTTTGACTTAAAAGACCTTTCCCGGAAAGGCCAGTTTGACTTTCTGTTGTTTTTGTTTCCCTATTACCTCAAAAAGGCTTTGTCCCGGGGCTTGTTCAAAACCTACACCTTTTACAAAAAGAACGACATGAATATCCGGGGACAAATCGATGTGGCACGGCACATCAAAGAAAACACTCCTTTCCGGGGAAATATCGCTTGCAATATCCGGGAGAGGACTGCCGACAATTACCTGACCCAGCTGATACGTCACACAATCGAAGTGATAAGGACTCGGAGTTTTGGAACGCACATTCTTTCCTGCGACAAGGTGACAAAAAATGCCGTGGAAGATATTGTATTGTCAACGCCATCATACAAAGGCGGTGAACGGGACAAAATCATCAGGGAAAATCTGAAACTGATTAAGCATCCTTATTTTACCGATTATGCCGCTTTACAAAAACTCTGCCTTGCAATTTTGAGTCGGCAGAAAGTGAATTACGGGGCTGATTCAAAAAAGATATATGGCCTTCTGTTTGATGTGGCATGGCTTTGGGAAGAATACCTTGCCGGATTGTTAAAAAGCCGGGATTTTAAACATCCCCAAAACAAAAAGGGCAGCGGCTGGCTGTATATGTTTGAAAATAAAATAAACGATACGGATGCGGATAAAAAATACAGTCACATTTTTCCTGATTTTTACAAACCGGGTGAATGGGTTCTTGATGCAAAGTACAAAAAAATAATCGGCGGTCAAATTGCCCGGGAAGATCTGTACCAACTTATCACCTATATGCACGTTATGAAAATTCCCCGGGGCGGTTTTATTTTCCCCCGAACCGAAAAAGAAAAGGGTGTAGACGAAAATAAAACCTTTGTGCTTAAAGGTTACGGGGGAACAATACACACTTTCGGCTTGGAGATACCCTTAAACCCCCAGTCCCGGGAAGATTTTGCAGAAAAGATGAAAGCGTCGGAAACGGAGTTATTGGAGCGGATAAGGAATAACTACGTTGGAGAAGAAAATAACGTATAAGCATCTTTTATGTTGCTGATTAAAATCAGAAAAAGATTGACAGTCTATCATTTCGCAATGCTTTCTATTTCTTTCCGTGTAAGTCCCTGTATCAGAATATATTTTGCATCCAGAACAGTATATTTTTTCCCCGGAAGCCTTTTGACAAATTTTTTATGTTCAATGTATTTGTATACACTGTAGCTTCCCGGGTCATTGGGATCGCCGTCAATGACAACAAGGCCGATGAGCCATTGGGATATATCGCTGTCTTTTACCGTGTCTGCATTTTCATATTCGATACAGGGCGTGAAAGGAATGATGGTGGGAACGGTTTCCGTAATGGTGTACAATCCCATGGTGGTACCGTCATCTTTTTCGTAAATTTTTTGTTTGGCGGAATAAGCATCGATATACTGCAAGTTTGTAATAAAACTGCTGAAATTTTTCTACAGTCTCTTTAGTTTTAATAATTTCTTTTATAATTTTTTTATTTAATGCTACAGGTCTGTGTAAGCCGAAAATCTCAAAATGCTCGTGATCGGAGTTTTTCAGGTTGTTATATATTGCTTCAAGAGCATATCCGATTTGTTCTTTATAATTATAGGCGGTAATCGTATCAGCGGTATATGTTTCGTTGTCTTCCGTGGTTATCTTGTTATTTCCCAGAAATGCACACAGCTTTTTCAGATAATCAAAGGCAGTTTCATAATCGGCAACGGCTGAGGGAGTAAAAATTCTGATTTCGTAAGAACCGGTTTTATCGTCATAAGAAAGCTCGAAACCTCTGGCACTCACATTCTCTTTTCCGAGCAGGATGCACTCAAAGTTACCAATTTTTTCTTTCAGAAAATCATTGTATTCTTCGTCATCTTCACCAACGGTATATTGGGAAAAATCCTGTCCAATTCGAAATCCTGCGCTACGGTTTCTTCGATAGAGATTCTGTATTTTGTTTGAAAGCGTCAATTGACGGTTACCGCTAATCCATAGGAGTATATTGAAGAAACAGTCTCTGTAATATCTCGTTTTCATCAAAAACGAAATTTACTTCGATGAAATCTGGTAAATAGAGAATGTAAATTAAGTTATTATTCTTATCCTTATAGTCAAATGGCAGTTTTTTTTCAAGAAGAGCTTCAATTTCCTGTTTTCTGAAATTTTTATGAATTTTAATTGTATCTATATTTAAAATAAAATCATTTCCAAAAACTTCTAATTTATAAGGCAGTTTAGTGACACGAGAAGTATAAACTGTAAATGTTTCATATTTGTAACAAATTGTATCCCAGTCAGAATTAGGTTCAAAAGGTATTACTAACAATTCATCTTGAACACCAAATAGATTTTGTAATTCTATTATAGAAGTATCAAGCGATAATTTTTTACTATTTATTTCAAAATAGTTTTCTGAAAATAAAAGATTCAAATTAATAAAGAAAAAAAGAAGTGCATAAAGTTTTTTCATTAGTTACCGTCCGAATATAATAGCTTGGCAGGATCATCGGATTTATCTGTACGGCTATATATGCCATCTTTATTACCGTCATATCCAAGATGTAGATGATTTCCTGTTGCTTTACCAGTTGCTCCAACTTCACCTATTTTTTCACCTGCTTCGACTCTTTCACCTTCATAGACATTTATTTTACTTTGATGTGCATATAAAGAGTGTGTTCCGTCGTCATGAGTGATTTCTACATATTTTCCATAACCTCGGGGATTGTTTTCATTGTTTTCAACTTTAGTTACTTTTCCCCCTTTTATTGCATTAATTCTTGTACCTTTAGGTGCGGAAAAATCCATACCATTATGACCAGAAAGTGTATTTTGTCCATTAGAAGTTGTAAATGAATCTCTTTCTCCCCAAACACTTGCGACATTTTGAGCATCATTCCAAGTTTTGCCAACTGGAGTTGCTACACCATAGTTAACTTCTGCCAAATCATTATCGACTTCAATACCTTCGTGTGCAATTTCAATTCGTTCTACGGCAAATGAGCTTCTGTCTCTTGCATCAAGTTTCGGACCAATCCAGCGGCATGGTAAGGCTCGGAAGAAGTTCCATCTTTTTAATTCTTCGCCATCAGTATTTTTTAGAACTATTGAACCATTCTTTCTTTCAATTTTTTCGTCTTTTGTTATGCTTTGAAACCAGTTAAGAAGTTCATTATTATCGTTTATTCCTTTTTCAAGAATTAGATTAGGATATCTTGTACGACCTTGAAAATGATGAACTTCACCACCGCCTTCTTCATATTCAAAGGACTCTGTTTCAGCTTCTAGCCCTTCGCATTTCTGAAATCTAGCCGTTTCTATTCCGTCAATTTCTACATAAAATAAATATGATGATAATTTTGAATCGTCAGACATTATCTCTCCCTTTTTTTACTTTATGCGCCCCAGTGCGGGCGTCCACATAACATACAATATGGTGAGCCTCGCGATGTTAAAAACCGCGTATTTACGGCAAACTTAAATAAAAGACAAGCGGCCGAGTTACCGCAAACAAAGGAGACACACCAATGGAAAGTATAATTTATATCGGAATCGATGTCCACAAGGACACTTACAGCTTGTGCAGTTTTGATCGTATCCACAAATTGAATTTACGTTTACATAATTATACCACAATTTAAATCCATTCTCCACGAATCTTATATGGAGTAATTTCAATATTCCAGGGGAGAAGTTTTTCCCAGTCATTTTCAGTTTCAGCATAAGGGGCTTTTTTAAAAAGACATCTGAGATAATCTTCAGGAGCAATACCATTCTGCTTGGCAGTTTCAATAAGGGACAGAATAAAACATGATGCTCTTGCTCCATTACCGCTACCGCTGAAAAGGAAATTTCGCCTTGCCATTACCCAGCTTTTTACGCTGCGTTCTGCCGCATTGGTCGAAAAAGTTGCTTCAGGATATTTTATAAAGTTTTCAAGATTTTCCCATTTGTTTAAACAGTAGTTTACAGCTTCCTTTGTCTTTGAGGAATCAAGAATCATTTCCTTCTGTTTCTTTTCAAGAAGCCATGAATGAAGGTTATCCATGTGAGGTTTTACATCATTTACTCGTCTTTCAAGGAACTCAGCTTCAGAAATTTTTTCTTCATCGAAAAGTTTTCTGAGTCGATTCTCATTGTCAAATACATCCTTAAACAGCTTTATGGCTTGTGCTGCATGCTTTGACTTTGTTGCCTTTACAGCATCAGCGAATCCACGACGGGCATGAACCCAGCAGTTGAGTAATTCTATTTTATGGTCTGGATGGTTAAGGTTCCAGTAATTGATGGCAGCATTGTAGCCGGAATATCCGTCAGACTGGATTACATTTCCTTTATAGCCTTCAAGAAAATCCAGGACGTTCTTTCCACTACGGGTCCATCTGAAATTGTATGAGAAAACAGGATGTTCCTTTGTTCCACCAAGAACCACCCACATATAGCAGTTCTTACGGCATTCATCTTCCAAGTCATCGGCTTTCTTTCTGTACCTGGCTTCATCCCAGTATTCTGCTTTCAGTTCCTCCGAATCTACCTTTAGAACTTCTACTGGGCTTTCGTCAAACATCAGAAGTTTTGTCTTCTTCAGTTCTGAATTAAGAAGAGTTTCCAGAGGCTTGAGCTTTTCATGAACTTTTAATGACCAGTTGCACATGTTCTGGCGGCTGATACAGATTCCCTGCCAGTTGTAGGTATCCTCAAGGCAGTAGAAAGGCGTATGTTTCATATACTTGCTGATGAATATATGTGCAAGCAGTTCTGGTGTTGCAAGGGAATGTTCAATAATCCGCTTTTCCTTTGCAGCTTTTCTTACAGGCTTATCGTTATCATCAATGCAGTTTTGACACTCATAAACATAACGGTGAACTTCCTCGATGTATTCTGAAGATGGAACATGAACGATTCTTTCGCTGACGATTTCACGAACCTTTACCATTTTTGTTCCGCAATTACTGCAGATTTTTTCTTCTTCAGAAAGGTCTATTACATATTTCTGGCGAGGAAGATTTTTGGATTTGTTTCTGGTTCTTCCGGGCTTTTTTCTTTCTGATTTTCTGTCAAAAAGATCATCGTCACTAAGGGCCTGCACTATGTCTTCATCAGAGATTTCAGGACACTGGTTTTCAAGTTTAAGGCCCATTTCCTCAGCGTCAAAAAGGAATGGCTGTGATTCATAAAGTTTCTTGAGTGACTCTGTTTTTGATGCGAATTCTCTTGCTCTCTTAACTGCAAGTTTTTCATTAAGAATCTTTATTTCTGCCTGCTGTTCACGGATTTTCTGGTCTTTTTCTGAAAGACGTGCGTTCATTTTTTCGAGTAGGAGTAAAGCTTCTGCAAGTGATTCTGGTTTTCCGTCTTTCATATTTAAAGAATAGCATTTTTGAATTCTTTTAAAAAGTAGTTTTAAAGAGATTATTTAGAAAACTGCATCAAACTTTATTTCTTCATGGGCACGCCAGAAATCAATTCCTGCAAGAAGCATTTCAAACTGCTCTGTATTTATTTCTCTTGCTTCCTGGCTTGTATTCGGCCATGGCCAGGTTGCCATCTCAAGTCTTTTTTGGGCAAGCCAGAAACCTGTCTTGTTCCAGAATATAATCTTGAGCAGTTTATGACTCTTATTGCAGAAAAAGAATACGGAATTGCTTAAAGCATCCAGATGCATTTCGTTTTCAATGATTGCAAGAAGACCTGTAACTCCTTTGCGCAGATCAGTTGAACCAGGCCTTACGTAAAGTCTTGCACCTTCAAAGTCTATTTTCATAAAGAAGCCATTGCTGCAAGGATTTCCCGGATAATTACCGTATTACTGTTTCCAGGAATTTCAATCTCTATTCCAGCCTTACGGATTATCATGTTCTGTTTTTCCTTTATGAATGTTGATTTTAATTCAACGAAATGAACATCTGCAGCCTGGCATGCTTCTGCAGATTTGTATTTAGTCACCCATGCAGACAAAGTATTTGGTTTAATGCCGTATTCTGGAGCGAATACTGTCTGTGATTTTCCTGACTGAATGTATTCCTCAACAATTTTCTGACGTTCTTCACGACTGTAATTTGATCTCATAATTTCTTCCACCTTGCGTAGAAGTTTAGTTCAAAGATTTATTTTTGGAAAATACATGAGAATTGACGGTTACTTTTGTTTTCATGAAATTCTCCCCACTTTTTTCAGGATGTCCCATTACGAGAACAAGATCAAGTCTGCAAAATAAATAACAAAACCTCACCGTTCCCGTTTCAAATAAACCATATCGGCAAGCTGCCTGCCGTCTTCAAATATCGGGTGGTCGTAGTTGTCCGTGAAAAAGTTATTGACACGGTGCGACTCCGTAAAACCGCATCGGCGGTAGAAGCCGAGTGTCGAAGGAACATCGCCGGTTCCGACGAGCAGCGTTCGGCAGTCGGGATAACGGGAAAAGAGAAAATCAATCAGTTTTTTGCCGTATCCCCGTCGACGGCAGCCGGAAATAACCGCAATGTTTTTAAGCTCGTAAACGCCCTCCGCCTCTTTGGTAACGACACATTCGGCTTTGACGCCGTTGTCGTTCAGAACAAACATGTCGCCGCGGTCGAGATACCTGTCTATCATACTTTCCTGCTCATCGGCGGTCAGCAGGAGGTAGAGGTATTTTCTTTTATCGCCGTCATTCAGTCTGATGATTTCCATTCTTGGGTTTACCTGTTTCTTTATTTTTAAATCTGTCTGTGCAGCCGGTTTGTTTACTCTGTCAACATTGCGAGGTATTCATCCAGTCTTTTGTTCAGGTATCCGGCAAATAATTTTTCCATGGCTTCAGGGTTCTTTTTCTGATGGTAATCATCAAAGGCTTTGTAATAAGCAAGCCGGTCTTTGAATTTGATGTCGATAGGCGGATATCCGGCTTTCATCAGTTCCATGTTGACCAAAAGACGGCCTGTACGTCCGTTTCCCTCGATAAAGGGATGGATGGCTTCAAATTCAATGTGGAACCGTGCCAGTTTGGGAACGATGTGTTCCGTGCTGTGCCGGTAGGATTCCAGCAGCTCTTCGATTTTTGGCTGAATCAGATAGGGTGGAACCGGCTCGTGTTTTGCACCCATAATTTTTACGGGGATTCTTCTGTAAACGCCCCGGTCGTCTTTTTTATCCGCCAGTACCAGAAAATGGATTTGTTTAATTACGCTCTCCGATAAGGGGGAGTGCTTTCTGACCAAATCCCGGACAAAATCAAAGGCCTCTTTGTGTCCGATAATTTCCAGATGGTCTTTCAAAGGCTTTTGGCCGATGGTCAGTCCCCGCAAGACCATGTCGGTTTCCCGTAAAGTCAATGTGTTGCCCTCAATGGCATTGGAATTGTACGTGTATTCTACCGCAAATTCTTCGGTGAGGCGTTCCGCTTCCCCCGGGGTTAAGGGGCGCTTTGAGTCCAGCTCGGTTTTTTTTCTGTCGATTTTTTCCAAAAGAGTTTCGGCAGATTTGAACCGTCCGTCATCCGGTTTTGTGGCATTTTCCGGCAGCTTCCACGTCCGGCCTTCACGGATGACCCCGGGAATTTTCCCTTCGGCACATAAAACCCGGACCCTTCTGTCCGAAATGCCCCATTTTTCCGCCGCCTGATTCACCGTTATGTACATGACTTCCCCGTTTCTCTTAACAGAATATACTATTAACGGAATAATAGCAAGTTATCGGAATAATATAAAAAAGGTAACGGAATAATATAAATATCCGGAAAAGACATCGGATCTGCCGGAAGAAAACTTTCAAATTATTCACTTTTATTCTTAAGTAATAATAAAACATTGACTGGTTGAATTTCAGCTTCAAAAAACCACAGAACAATTCTTTTCCTTTCTCTTGTCGTGAGGGATAAATAGTATTTTGAAAATCATCTGATTCCATATTATAACTGCATTAAAATCGATACCATTTTCTTTTGGTGAGATTGAATCTCATCAAAATCCCATTTCTGATTATCTCTGCAAAGCTGCATCATAACCATAAATTTCAAGGAGGCCACACTGATCTGGTTAATCTTTCCTGATGAATCCAAATAATGATCGAGTTTAGTCTTTGGGCTCCAATTTGAGCCGGAACTATTCGCTTCACTGCCGATCATTGCATAGTTGCCTATACAATTTATCTGATTATGATTCAAAAATCCATCTTTACCTGAAGCCATTGCCTGTGGATAATAATGCTCTAGACTTCTTCGTGTTCTTGAAAAATAGAATTTATCAAATACATTTAATTCAAAGTCGCTGCATCCAAGTTTATCAAAAAATTCTTTCCGTTCCTTACTTCCTTCTTTTAATTTCTTGCCTCTCAGCTGTATGTCATATAGTTTCCACAATTTGTAATCTAAATAATTGAAAACAAACAAGGGGACCCCTTTTGAAACTTCTGTTCCATCTCCATATATCTCGACGAATCTTGTTGAATCATATTTATTCAAGGGACTGTTGCTGAGGGCATTGTTCACAAGCATTATTTCGTCAAATGTGCCCGGAAGCGGAGTATTAATTGAATTCAGCTTTGTTCCCTCAAGATAAATTTTATTGAAATATCTTTCAGCCAAATCATCTGCAAATTTTGTGTATTTACAAACATCTATCGAATTTTGTCCCATCAAATACAGTAAGCAATAGAACAGATAATTTTTTCTTTGCCTGGCTGTAAAAGAGACTTCAAACATGGATAATACATGAATAAGTTTCTCCTGAATCTGTTTATCATCATAAAGATTTTTTAACTGCCCCTTCCCGGTATCCTTATCCTTGTACCAAACTTGAAGTTTCCAGGGATTGCTGTCTAAAGTGTCATCTTCTTTTGAATGATGAACCATATAATTATCGAGCAGATAACGCGCCTTAAGAAGGTTATACGCAAATTTTTTCACCTCATTAGCCTGCATTTTTGCATTATCAAACTCGTTAAGCAACTCTTTATCATCTAGGTTAAAATCTTGAGGAGAAAAATCTTTTTCGTCCATCCGGGATATCTTTAAAACAATTAACAGAAAATTAGGTAAATCGATAATTGGCTGAAACGAATCTTTCATTTCAGATTTATCATCAATATCCACCCATTTTTTCCCTTCTCTGCCAGGGAATATCATTTCATTAATTGACATACCTTGATCAACTTTATCAGACGTATCATTTGAAAATAACTTCATCAGTTCATCAAACGATTTAGGCAAGAATCCACACAGTGTTTTATCAAAAACGTGCTCAGGTATAATTCCATTAAGCTGCTGCTGCAGGTAGATTGATAATTCACTGCAGCTTTCCCAAATGTAATTGAACAGTTTACGTTCCTTATCGTTGGCCAGTTTCTCCATAAGATTTGCTTTCACAATCTCATGTTTTTCCAACTGTTCACCTCGTGAATTCATAATTTCAAAATAATGATTCAGGTCAACATCTTTCGGAACCTGATAATGAATAATATGAACCTGATTTCCAAAATAACTTACAAAATCTTTTAACTCATTTGTCGGAATCTCGCGTACAGCACTCTGGGCATGTTGAAAGCCGTTTTCAATGCCACTGTCTTTTTCTTCTACTTCAAAATCTGCAAGTCTTTTTATATAAATCGTCTCGATAAAATTTAAATTAATTTTTTGCGGATCCTGATAAAATGCTTCGGAAAAAAAGATTTTAGCTTTCATATTGTCTCCCTGAAGGGAAAAACAGTCGGCTAATTCGGCGGAAACTTCGGCGTTGTGTTTATCAAGGGCGTAAACTTTCTTTAAAATATCAAGGGCTTTTGTGAAATCTCCGAGGAATTTATAGCAGCGGCCGATTTGCAGTAAGAGATTCTCTTCCGTCTCAGATGCGGGAGTTTCATGTCTGGTCTGCAGGAGGTCGAGTAATGCGTCGGAAAATACTTTCCGACGTATCAAGGCAACACCCCGTCCGAAGTCATTAAAACGGGCTGAAAAATGACCGGCGAAAGAGCTCCAGAAATCAATCAGTTTTTGCGCATGCTGATATTTATCGGCAGTCTTTTTTGCTTCGTTATAAGCATTGTTCCAAAAGCGGACGCATTT
>CASGBA010000006.1 GCA_949299755.1 uncultured Treponema sp.
CAAAGCCGGCAGACAGCCATCTGGAGGTAATCACTATGGACATTAAAAAACAATTTACCCCGCAGGACAAATCCCGGGTAAAACTCGAAATTACAATCGGACAAAAAGATGTTGCCGATTTTTACCAGGGGATTCTCCAAAAATATGCAAAAACCATACAGATTCCAGGTTTCAGGAAAGGAAAAGTTCCTGTCAATATTTTGGAACAAAAATACGGTGAAGCTTTAAAACACGATGCCGAAGGGGATTTAATAAACGATGCCATTGAAAAGGCTGTGGAAAATGCGGATAAATACGAAAAGCCTTTGGCTTACTCCCAGGCAGAAATGGAGGGGACACCGGTTTTTGATCCCGGAAAGGATTTTTCCTTTACCGTCACTTATGATGTTTTTCCAAAGGTCGAATTCAAGAAACTCGAGGGTTTTGAAATAGAAGTCCCCGAGGTTTCCGTAAAAGATGAGGACATGAACAGGGAACTGGAAGCCATCCGGGAAAGGAACGGTCTTGTTACGGACAAGGAGGACGGAGCGCCGGCCGAAAACGGGGATATCGCCACCATCACTTACTTTGAACTTGACGGCAATGGAAACGAAGTGGAAAACAGCCGGCGGGACGGCTTTGTTCTGACAATCGGAAAAAGCCTTGACGCCTACAAACTGGACGATTCCATAATCGGAATGAAAAAAGGCGAAACCAAGGAAGTTGAAAAAAAATATCCGGAAGACTACGAATTCCAGGGTCTCGCCGGACAAACAAAAAAATTCAAAATCACCCTGGACGCCCTTAAAAAGAACGAGCTTCCGGCCCTTGATGACGAGCTTGCCCAGGATGTAAGTGAAAAATACAAAACCTTGGATGACCTGAAAGCGGATATAAACAGGAACCTCCAGCTTACAATGGAAAACAAAATTTCAACCATAAAAACCAACAGCCTTCTCGAAAAAATAATAGAAGCCAATGATTTCGACCTTCCAGAATCAATGGTGAATGTGGAGCTGGAAGCGAGATGGAGAGGTCTTGCCGACCGTTTCAGGACCGATCCCGCAAAGCTGGAAAAACTGATGGCAGCCACAGGTTCCGACAAAAATGCTACCTTCAACAGTTGGAAACCGGAAACGGAGAAACTCCTTAAAAGCCGAGTTATAGTGGAAACTCTCATACAAGACAGAGAGATTTCCGTGACCCCGGAGGACGTTGACTCTGAAATCAGGAAAATAGCGGAAAAAGCAGGGGTTTCAGAAGAAGAAGTAAAAAAACACTATGCGGATCCCAGGGCAAAAGAGTATCTTATAGATGATATAAAAGAACAGAGACTTTATGACCAACTGTTGGAGAAATGTTCTGTAAAAAAAGGAAAAGAAATAAGTCTTGAAGAACTTTTGGGAGACAAATAAAAACACAGGTATTAAAAACAATGACTGAAAAAATGAATAATTTTGTGCCGTATGTCATCGAACAAACCGGTAACGGGGAAAGGGCTTATGATATTTATTCCCGCCTATTAAAAGACAGGATTATTTTCGTTGACGGGGAAATAACGGATCTTACAGCTGACGCCACGGTTGCCCAGCTGCTTTTCCTTGACTCACAAAATCCAGAGAAGGACATCAGCCTTTATATCAACAGTCCCGGTGGTTCAGTAACAGCCGGCTTGGCCATTTATGATACAATGCAGCAGGTCCGCTCGGATATACAAACCTTTTGCTTGGGACAGGCTGCCAGTATGGCTGCAATCCTTTTGGCCGGCGGAACGAAGGGTAAACGCTCCGCTCTTCCATCTTCCAGGGTTTTAATACACCAGCCTTGGGGAGGGGCACAGGGACAGGCCGTTGACATAGGGATTCAAGCCCGTGAGATTATCAGGTTGAAAAAACTGACCATTGAGTATTTCGCATATCATACCGGCAAAACAGAAAAGCAGATAGCGTCAGATATGGAAAGGGATTTTTTCATGTCCGCTACCGAGGCTCTGGAATACGGTATTGTAGACCAAGTCATGCAGCGGAGGGAACATGCCTAAGCATAGAACCGGCACCACAGCGGTATGCAGTTTTTGCGGGAAACCGGAAGATGACCAGAGGAAAATGGTTATAGGCCCTGGGGTAAATATTTGCAGTGAATGTATTGATGTATGCAAAGAGGTGCTGGACAAAACAAGATCGGAAGATGAACCGGAATTTTCAGGGAAAATCCCAACCCCGAAGGAAATGAAGGAATACCTGGACGGCTATATTGTGGGCCAGGAACAAGCGAAAAAAGCCCTTTCCGTCGCCATATACAACCATTACAAACGGATTACAAACAAAGCCTCGGAAAATGATGATGTACAGATTGAAAAATCCAACGTGCTTTTAATCGGTCCCACCGGATCCGGAAAAACCCTTTTGGCGAGAACAATAGCAAAAAGGATGAAAGTCCCATTTGCCATTGCGGACGCCACAACCCTCACTGAGGCAGGTTATGTGGGCGAAGACGTGGAAAACATACTGCTTAAACTGATTCAAAACGCCAACGGGAATATAGCGGCGGCGGAACGGGGTATCATATACATCGATGAGATTGATAAAATAGCCCGTAAAGGAGAAAACGTTTCCATTACCAGGGATGTTTCAGGAGAGGGGGTGCAGCAAGCCCTCCTCAAAATAATAGAAGGCACAATGGCTTCTGTTCCTCCTCAAGGCGGACGGAAACACCCCAACCAGGAAATGTTGAAAATCGACACCACAAATATCCTCTTTATATGCGGAGGAGCATTTGTCGGACTCGAAAATAAAATCGAAAGCCGGGTGGCGGTCCATCCGGTGGGTTTCGGGGCTGACATAAAATCCCATAAAGACAAAAAGCTGTCAGAACTCTACAGTCAGTTGATTCCGGATGACCTGACAAAATTCGGTATGATCCCTGAATTCATAGGGAGGCTTCCCATCACAGTTGCCCTCGATGAACTCAATAAAGATGATTTGAAACGTATTCTTATCGAGCCCAAAAACTCAATCGTGAAACAATTCCAAGCATCCTTAGGAATGGACAATGTGGAGCTTGTTTTCGACAAAGACGCCTTGGATGCCATAGCGGATCTTGCCATAAAACAGAATACAGGGGCCAGGGGATTAAGGACAATTGTTGAAAAAATGATGCTTGACTTAATGTATGAAATTCCTTCCATTGAGGGCAGGAAAAAGGTTGTTATTACCAAAAGCGTCGTTGAAAAGCAAAAAAAACCGGAAATTCTCCGGCTTAACCAAAAATCAGCATAAATAAGACGGAAAACCGAAAAGGATCCAAACCTCCTCAAAGGGAATCCAAGGCCGCCTCAACGGATACATGGAGGGTTTCCATGGAACATCGTGCCCATGTATAGGAGGCCACCCATTTTCCGGCTTTTTCAATGAGCTCCCGGCGGAATTCATCATTAACGCCGGAATTGAGCCGTACTATTCTTGTTATTGCTTCCGCTATTTCATCCGGGCTGTCCGAATCGAAAAACACAGCGTTGTCGCCGGTAACCTCCGGCAGGGCCCCGAAACGGGAACAAGCCACAGGAATTCCGCATGCCATTGCTTCCAGTACCGGGAAACCTACCCCCTCGGTCTTGGAGGGAAAAACGCAGGCATCTGCGGCGGAGTAAAGTTCCGGAAGGTTTTCGTGGGGGAAATAACCTGTAAGAAGGATATCGGAAGAATAAGGTGATTGAAAAACCTCCCTATGCACCATGTCGGCGTTTTCACCGTCAGCTCCGGCAAGAACAAGACGGTGGGGCGCACCGGTTTTTTCCTTGAAAATAGAAAAACCTTTGATTAGTTCCACATGGCATTTCGAAGGATAAGAAATCCTGGAAGCATAAATTATATAAGGCCTGCGGATTGAAAAGGGATGGATTAAAACCGAATCCACATCATTTTGCACCCGGGGAAAAAACAAACCGGTGTCGATTCCATTGTAAACAACAGATATCAGGGATTCCGGGATCTGGAGGTTTACCAGATTGTCACGGACAAATTTACTGGCCGCTATGATTCTTGAAGCTTTTTTCAACTGCTGCTTATGAAAAAAAGAAAGGGATGGGATTTCCCCGTTGGATTTATTCTCCGCAAAAAAAGACTGGATGACGACCACAGAGGGAATTTCATAGGAAACAGGTAAATAAGAAATTCCGGCAGGAAAAATAACCGCATTGTACCCCCGTTTTTTGACAAAAGACTGGTAAGACATCAGATGCCAAAGTTTTTCCGCCGCCGGGGAATCAGAAACAGGAACACCGGCATACTGGACTGAATCAGAATCGGAGGTATACACATACCGGTCTATTTCCGGACCGAATATTTCCAGGGATGAATGTCCAAAATCGGAAATATTCCTGATAAAAGATTTCAAATAGGAACCGAAGCCTGAACGGCCGTGATCACAACCAAAAGCATTTATACCAATTTTTACCTGATTATCCATATTCGCAAATAATAGCATTTTTTATTTGTTTATGCTATCCTGAATCATGAATCTTTTTTCAGATTTGAATATTGCCGGATGTCTTTGTGAAGCCTTGGCTGAAAGAGGAATAACCGATCCCACTCCGGTACAAAAAAAAATCATCCCACTTATAACCGGAGGTGAAAACACCGCATTCCGTTCGGAAACAGGAACCGGGAAAACTTTTGCCTATTTGCTTCCGGCAATAACAAAATATTTAGATGAAAAAGACCATACACGTATTTTAATTATTGCCCCTACCCACGAACTGGCTGCCCAAATAAAAAACGAAGCGTCATTTTTATTGAACCATTGTCCGCACAAACAAAAGGCGGCCCTATTTATCGGAGGGGTGCCGCTAAAAAGACAGTGTGACGTTTTAAAGCAAAAACCCCTTGTTGCCGTGGGTTCACCTGTAAGACTTCTGGAATTAATCAGAATAAAAAAACTGAAAGTAAAAGAAATCTCCTTTGTGGTTTTTGACGAACTGGACAGACTTTTAAAACCCGAAGTAAAAAACGACCTTGAAAACATCATCAAGGAATTACCGCCCACAATCCGGTATGCGGCTTGTTCCGCTACCATCGACAAAAAAAAGGTGGATGACTGGAAAAAAATCCTTCCGCAAAATTTTTCCGGTGAAATCCGCTTTGAAATTCTTCCGGCGGAAAACATCCTGAAAAACGCCCTAACCCACTGGGCTTTTTTTGCTGAACGCAGGGACAAAACGGAAGAATTACGGAAATTCCTTAATGCGGAAAAACCGACGAAGGCCCTGGTATTCACCTCGGAAATTTCAAAGGTCAAGGATATGGTGGAGAAACTTCAACATAAAAATATAAATTGCGGGGGACTCTATTCTTCAATGGAAAAAACTGAAAGAAAAAAAACACTTGACAGTTTCCGTTCCGGAAAGGTTCCAATATTGATAACAAGTGATATTACCGCCAGAGGGCTGGATATTCAGGGAATAACCCATGTTATCCAGCTTGATTTGCCGGGAGACAAAGATTTTTTCATACACAGGGCAGGACGGACAGGAAGAGCCGGCAACAAAGGAATTAACATTGTTTTCGGGGATGAATTCGAATTAAGGAAGCTGTCCGGTTTGGAGAAAACCCTGGGCATAACGGTTTACCCTAAAATCCTGAGGAGCGGCAAAATATATGCGCCGGAAAGTATTCAGGATACGGATTAATAGAAGTACTCAAAACCGGCGGAAATGTAATTGTTAAATTCCGCCGTACCGGAAACCCTGTCCCTCCATTTCTGCAACTGGCTTTCCGCCTCGTTTTTAAGATCCGACTCGGTGGGGGTTTCCGGCAAAGATTCCGAGTAACTGTAAATATTGTTGCCTCTTTTACCCACATCTTTATTCAGGTTAGCTTCAAAACGGTATCCTAGTTTAAACACCATGTAACCGCCGCTTTTCAAAACGGGAAGCCGGCACACAACATCAAAACCTGCCTGCCACACATACTGGATTGTATCCTGGGTTAAAAAAGGAGTGTCGTAAAACCTGGCATGGCCGGCATCTGTGGATGAAGAATTTGCGATTGTGCCGTCAGTTATGTATCCCGGATTGGATATATATTCCTTGATGAATTTCCATTCCATGTCTTCGTTCACATTGGCGTGCCTTATGAGGGAACCTACGATATCCACATCAACGCATTCCAGCGGGCGGGTTTTAACCCTCAGGGTAAAGCGGTCGGAATTTGGTTCCAGGGCGGCGCCTAGGGAAGTCCCCGCGTGGAGATAATTCTGGTAATTGGGCGCAGAGTAATTATGGTCGTCACTTTCCTTATGGGTATAGGTATAGGGCGTCACCATCGTATAATTAAAAGAAATCATTGAAAGGATGTTCCCCCGGCTTGGCGCATAGGAAACACCCAGCTGGCCTGCCAAACGCCATTTAGTATCCCACTGGAACCTGACAATGTCGTTAAAGCTCAGGTCGTCAGCATAAAGAACCCCGTCTATTTTCCAACCGGCGGCGGGCTTTACCGTAAACATACCGCCCATAAAACTGTTGTCATTGAAGCCCGTCAAACCCTGGTTCAGGAAATACACTGTCAGGGGCAGCATATACATCGGCTCAATCCGGCCGCCATACATGACGGATTCCACGAAGGAAACGGAAAGCCAATCGAAGGGATGGAAATCCAGGGAATGGACGGAAAAGAATTTCTCCGGGTAATAGTTCAAATCATACATGTCGACACTATTGGAGTAATCATTGTCCGTCGTGGCACTCAAGCCGTAAAAACCTGAATTGAACGTCCACTTGGGCCTGCGGAAAACAAAGGAAAACTGGCCGGAATGGGTCGCAGTGGGGCTGACGATAACCCCGTCCTCATGGAAGGGACCGAAGGAACCCCTCATCAGTCCTGCAATGAGGTAATAATTGGAATTCCCCAGGGCCACGGAGGAATTGAATGAAGGCAGTATCCAGAAAGGCCCCACCTTGGAATTGTCGGCGACAACATCCTTCAATGAGGCAGTCCCCACCGGAATCAGCTCTTCATCCGGAAGATTGTTTGTGACCCATAAATCAAAAGAGCCGCTTATAGACAAAAGCTCCTTAAAAAGATAGTGGTTGAAGTCAGCTGACACAATTGAAATATCAAGCTGTTTGTCCATATCTTCAGTAACAGTGGCGGAAATTTTTCCACCCACGGTAAAAGACTTTCCGAAAAGGCGTTTATAATGGGCTTGTGCCACCCGCCTTTCCCGTTCCGGTGCCTTGTTTATAACTTCCTCAAGGATTTCCTCCACAAGAGGCATGGGATAGGGTCTGGCAGCGGGAAGGTTATTCACAAGCCCCATGGCTTCCCAGACAGACAAATCGGTATAAAAATAATCATTTGGATCAGCTGAAACCTGGGCAAAAATAAAAGGAAGGCAAAAAAACAACAAAAAAACAGATAAAAAGCCTTTAATTAAAAAGTTCTTCATAGAGAACATATTTTATCATATTTTTATATTATTCTCCAGTATAATTTTGTGTTTGATTAAACTTTCACCTATGATATATAATAGGGGCATGAATATAGCTCTGTTTTCAGACTGTTATTACCCGACAAAAAACGGCGTGGTAACCGTTGTAATCCAATTGAGATCCATTCTGGAAAAGATGGGGCATCATGTTGTAATTGTTACTGTTGAGAACTCAAAGCTTGAAGATTCTAAAACAGGCGAAGATACAAAACCAGGAGGGGATCCTTGTATTTTCCGAACTCCCTCAATACCATTGGGGCTGGGGACAGATCAATTCATTGGATTCCCGCACAAAAAAAAGATCCTTAAATTCCTGAGACAGCATAAAATAGAAATCATTCACAGCCACACGGAATTTTATATTGCCCATGCGGCGAAAATTACGGCAAAGGCCCTGCATGTCCCGGCAATTGTTACAACCCATACAATGTGGGAGGATTTTTATCCTTATTACCTTCCCATGGCAAAACTTATACCTGTAAAACTCGTGAGGAAAATAACGAAAAGGCTTTACAAAAAATTTTATGCGATGATAAATGTTTCCCAAAAAGCCCAGAACTATTTCAAGCAACCCTGGATGCTTCCTGATACCCCATCGGCGGTAATTCCCAATGCCATTGATACATCATCCTTTGAAAATGAAAAAGACACAAAGGATGATTTGGAAAACATGAGGAAGAATTGGGGCATAGAAAAGGATGATGTCCTCCTTCTTTTCGTGGGAAGAATAGGCGAAGAAAAGCGGGTTTTTGAACTTCTCAATATCTGCATAAATGTACTGGGTAAAACCAAAGAAAAGGTCAAAGTCCTATTTGTGGGTAACGGATCCGCTCTGGAAGATATGAAAGCCCAGGTCCGGCAGTCAAATTTGGGAAGTTCCATAATATTCACCGGTTTTGTTAACTGGACAAAGCTCCACACTTATTACAGAATGAGCGATATTTTTATTACCGCATCACTTTCGGAAATGCATTCCATGACCATACTTGAAGCTATGATATGCGAGCTGCCGGTTGTTGTACGGGATGATGTGAGTTACCATGATACAGTCATAGACGGCAAAAACGGATTTTTAGCTTCAACTGACGATGAAATGGAGACAAGAATCATTGAGTTGATCGAAGACAGCGGCAAACGTAAAAAATTCGGGAAAACCAGCTTGAAACTATCCCAAAATTTCTCACTGGAAACCCACGGCCGGAAAACGGAAATTTTTTATGAGGAAGTATTAAAAGCTTATCCGGGGCCGCTTAATGAAAAACTGCTCAGGGAAAAAATAATGCAAATATAATCTTCCCCAACGGTTGAAACTACAAACAGCAAAGGTTATTCTATACAACGTGGAAATAAAAGAAACCCTTTTTACC
The DNA here is from genome assembly GCA_949299755.1 of uncultured Treponema sp. GTDB lineage: Bacteria > Spirochaetota > Spirochaetia > Treponematales > Treponemataceae > Avitreponema. The sequence continues at coordinate 8,835 of CASGBA010000006.1, forward strand.
TTTTTTGATACAGCGTCCCGTTTCATTTCAGCTTACGGGGAAAAGGCCGCTCCTGTTCCGGAATTCCAGGAAACGGAACTGAGGCGGAATACTCCCGGAAATCCAGAAAAAAACCCAGCCTCATGCGGAGAATTCCAAACCCTGGAAGAAATTTCGGAGGCGGTAAAAGCCTGTAAAAATTGTGGTCTGGCAGAGGGAAGAAAAAACGCGGTGCCGGGGCTTGGAGCTGAATCAGCTTTTGTCCTCATTGTGGGAGAAGGCCCGGGTGCAGAAGAGGATTTACGTGGACAGCCTTTTGTAGGGCGGTCGGGGCAGCTTTTGGATAAAATGCTGGAAGCAATTTCCCTTTCAAGGGTTTTGAATGTATATATAGCAAATATCGTAAAATGCAGGCCGCCGGGGAACAGGGATCCCCTGCCCCAGGAATCCTCAGCCTGCTCAAAATTCTTAAAGGCCCAGATAAATCTCATAAAACCGAAAGCGATACTGGTGGTGGGCAGGATTGCCGCACAAAACCTTTTGGAAACAAAAGAAGGCATAAACAAACTGAGGGGACGTTTTTTCGATTATAAAGGCATACCCCTGATGGCTACATATCACCCCAGCGCTCTTTTAAGGGACGAGAATTTAAAACGCCCGGCTTGGGAGGATTTAAAACTTTTCAGGGAAAAACTCAGGACCCTTGAACCCGGTTATGAGCAAAAGTTTGCGGACGGAAAAATAAAAAACTCTTTCGCCGGTGATAACCCTGTTCCCGACGGGGGAAAGTGATGGGCGGTTCCATCCGCTGGCTTGAGCTGGCATTCAATATCCCTCTGGGAAATTCCTTTTGGTATAAAAAAGAGATTTCAAAACCGGAAGAATCTTTTTCAGGAAAAAGAGCTGAAGTTATGTTGGGCTCCAGGAAGTCCTGTGGATTTATAATTTCTGAAAGGAACAGCATACCTGACAATCTGCCGGTAACAGAAAATGAAGCGAAATATGTTCTTCGCATTATAGATGAGGAACCATTTTTCGGAGAACAGGAGATAAAATTAGCCGGATGGATTTCTTCGTTTTATCTTTGCACTTTCGGTGAAGCATTGTCTTCAATGCTTCCTTCCGGAAGAAGGGAAAAACCACTGGCAGACGATTTTTTTTCATCGGATGAAAGTTTCATGCAATCCGGCAAACATTTATCTGATGAACAAAAAAAAGCGGTCGAAGGAATTATTTCAGAGGAAGAAAACGGAAATTCAACGAGAGGAAAAATATTGTACTTGCAGGGGATAACAGGTTCAGGAAAAACAGAGGTTTTCCTCCGGGCAGCCCAAACAATGATTGAACACGGAAAATCCGTAATTTACCTTGTGCCGGAAATATCCCTTACCCATCAGGTTGTGGAAGATGTGATAAACCGTTTCGGTGAATGCGCGGCAGTCCTCCACTCGGGTTTAACCCAAGCCCAAAAGCTCGCTCAATGGAGACGCATAAGCAGGGGAGAAGCCAAAATAATCGTAGGAGCCAGAAGCGCGGTTTTCGCACCGGCGGAAAACCTGGGATTGATAATAATAGACGAGGAGCAGGACAGCTCCTATAAATCAGGAAATACTCCGAGGTATCATGCCAGACAGGTTGCAATGAAAAGATGCGCCGATTCAAATTGTGTTCTTGTAATGGGCAGCGCCACCCCGTCCCTGGAAGCCTGGTACCAGATAAAACAGGGAAAAATAAAGGCTTTCAATCTGACACGCAGACTGGCAGGAGGGGAGCCTCCTGAAGTTTCAATCATCCCCCTCAAACCAGGGGACAATGTTTTGTCCGCAGAACTAAAGAAAGCGGTTTTTGAAACAAAACAAAAAGGAAAACAAAGCATCCTGTTTTTAAATAGAAGGGGATTCACCCATTTATTCCAATGCAAAACCTGCGGCTTTGAATTAAAATGCAAAAACTGCTCCGTCCCGATGACATGGCATAAAGCAAAAAACCGTATGCAGTGCCATTATTGCGGATGGCAGACAATCCCGCCGACATCATGCCCCGAGTGCGGTTCCCTTGATGTGAGTTATCACGGATTCGGGACGGAATATGTGGAAAGCGAAATAAAAAAAGCTTTCCCCGGGTTTTCAATACAAAGGGCGGATACAGATTCTGTGAAAAATAAAGGATCCTTGAAAACAATCCTCTCGGATTTCAAGGACGGGAAAACAGATATTTTGCTGGGGACACAAATGATTACAAAAGGATTGAACTTCCCCGGAGTAGAGTTAGTCGGCGTTATTTCCGCTGATTCAACCTTAAAGATGCCGGATTTCAGGGCGGCAGAAAGAACCTTTTCGCAATTAGTACAGGTGTCCGGCAGGGCCGGAAGATTTTCCTCAGGCGGAAAAGTGCTGATTCAAGCAAAGGATACAAAATCTCCGGCTATACTTAATGCGGTTTCAGGCAATATGGAGGAATTTTACAGCAGGGAAATAGAGGAAAGAAAAATGCTTGATTTTCCGCCCTTTACAAGACTGGTTCGGTTTTTATTCAGGAGCAAAAAAGCCGGGGACGCGGAAAAAAGCGCAGAGGAAGCGGCCGTAGTATTAAGGAACATGATTACCGAAGAAAATGCTGTCTTGGGGCCGGCGGAATGTCCCCTCGCAATGATAGCCGGCAATTACCGTTTCCACATCCTGATAAAGACAAAAAACATTAAAGAAATCCTAAGGATTTCCTCACGGTTCATGGCATCATTCAAAACACCCCACGGGGTATACCTTGAAACAGATGTGGATCCTGCCAGCATTATGTAGCATGGATACATGATACATAAAACGGAAACAACAGAAAACAGATATATAAATCCTAATAACGGACATTCCAAAGGAAAAGACCTTTCGCCGGCGCGGTTTGCCCGGCCTTGTGTCTTTCCCCGCTATTTATCAGGGCTAAGAAATCATCCCGACCCTTTCCGCTTTTTTCAAAATCAATTATTGTCCCCAAAATTGAGCGCACCATTTTCCATAAAAAAGCATTGGCCGAAATCTCAAAAACAAGCTTTGATCCTTCAGGGAAAAAATGTGCGCCGTAAAAAAACCTGGAACGGCTCAAACTTTTATCACCGGCGGCGGCAAAAACAGAACAATCCATTTCCCCGGAAAGAACAGAAGCCATGTCATTGAGACGGTGTATATCAAGCCTGCGGAAAAGAGGCCAGCAGTAGGGGAACTCATGGGCAGGTATGGCAGAAAGACTGTGGATGAAATACCGGTAGGTGCGTTCCCTGGCGTCAAATCGGGAATGGAAACCGGAATGCACTTCGGAGGATTCAAGTATCCTGATATCCGGAGGCAAAATGGAATTCAAGGCAGGAACAAAATTTTCAGCAGGAATTGAAAGAATGTCTGTGTGAAAATTCGCCACCTGGCCTACTGCATGAACCCCGGCATCTGTGCGTCCTGATCCGATTAAAGGGATTGATTTTTTATGTATTTTCTCCAAAGCCCGCTCAATCTCGTTTTGAACAGTACGGGAACCATTGGAAAGGCTCTGCCTCTGCCATCCGGAAAAATTTGTCCCGTCATAGGAAATTTTAAGCTTTATGTTACGGAGTAAATTACATCCATCGGGAACAGTCAATCGTTTTCCTCTTCACCGCTTTCCGCAAGCTCCGCAACTATGGCATCATAAAGTTCACGGGCATGTTCCAAAAGCGGACCCGGTTTGTTTTTTGAAGAACGCCCCAGTCCGAACATTTTCGCCAGAGAACGTCTTTGGGAAGCAAGGAGCTTATTACGGGTTTCAAGATTCTCTTTTGAACCATACTTGAATTCAAGAAGGGCTGAAAGATAAAGCACCCCGTCAAATCCGTAATTTTTATCCAAATCCGGACCAAAGGATTTTAAGCTGGCTATCATTTCCTTTCCGCCTGTTTCCAATTCCACTGCCCGCCGGTAAAAAAACAAGGCCTTGTGGTAAAAGAGAGAAGAAACATAACCGTAATTCTCCTCAGGGTACTTTTTGTCCAAATCCGAAAAAAGCCATGCGGCGCGGAGAGAACACAAACCCCTCTTTATTGTAGGCGAAAATTTCAAGTTTATATGTTCATAACAAAGGATAGCGAGATAATAAGAAGCGGCTCCTTCTTTCAATGTCCTGTTTTGAACAAAATCCAAAGGACCGCATAAATTTTTTATTGACTGATACCTGTCCTGCATCCTTTCATATATGGCATTCAAACTGTCCTTATCCAAAACCAGGAAATCCTGGGGAAACGCCGCATAATTACATTTAGGACAAACGGTTATTGCATATATCAACGGATAAACTTCACCGTATTTTGCGGAAGGCTCATAAAGACGGCGCAACTCATCGGTTAAATTGCCTGCAATGAGTCTTCCTCCTCCACTTTTCAATTCTTCACGTTTAAAATGAGTGTTACATATGGGACAAACAATCTGATCTTTGGAATAATAAGTAAGGGTAGAAACCTTATCATCTTTTTGCTGGGCTGAAGACGCCTTTATCACTTCTTTACCTCCGGAAAAATACAGTTTTCCATACAAGGATTATTTACCGCATTATATCTCTCTATCACAACAAAAGCAGCCGCAATACCACCGTCATGGGACAATGACAAATGAATGATACCCTGCCCGCCCTTATTAAAAACTTCCATAGCATCACCGTAAAGCAAAAGTTCCGGTTTACCGGACTGCATAAGGCCAACCCGGATATTGCGCAAACTCATTCCACACAACCCGCAACCAAGGGCCTTTCCGAAGGCTTCTTTCGCCGCGAATCTTGCGGCAAGGGATTCCAATCCCCGGTTATTGAAGCGTTTTTTCATCACGTCCTTTATTTCTTCAGGATGAAAATAACGTTCCAACAAATCTTCATTGGATATCCACCGCTTCATTCTGTCAATTTTCACAACATCTATCCCGACTCCGGAAATCATTCCTCTTTCTCCCTGAAAGTAACTGTAATTTCCTCGGGATCAACTTGAAGGACCGTAAATTGCGGCGGCACATTCGCCTGGACTTTAAGTGTATATTCCCCGGGTTCCGTAATTTCCGTACAGGATACGGAAAGTAAATCCGGTGGTGGCAGCCAGGCATTCAACCCTAAATCAGGACCGATAATTCTCAGGGAACCATTTTCCACAGAAGATTCCGCTTCAAAATCAGGATTCAGGAAAAGAAATGAAAAATTGATGTTTTCGAATTTTCTTTCGGATGTCGCCTGATTGATTATAACCCGGTAGCTGACTTTTGAAAGTCCTGTCAATGACACAAGTTCATTTCCCGTGATGACATCGGCAGAACCGTCAAAATCCGTGTTCCATCCGGCCAAACTGACGGGTTCAGTTTTTAGCTCCGTCATATTTTCAATCAGGGAACGGGGACCTGTCACTTCCACAGCGGGAGGATTCACCGCGGAAGATTCAAATTCATAGCCTTCTGAGGGGAAACCTGTAAAAACAACTGAAACAGGAAGTGTTTTTGTCATCTTGCGCTCCAACTTGACGGTAACCTCAGGAGGATCCACAATCATTTCAAGGGGATCTATTCCTACAGCAATACCGGAAAGCCTGGTCTTTACAGGGACCGTGTATTCTCCCTCTTCTTCAAATGAAGAAAGATCTATAAAAGACACAATATCTTCTTCCAGAACAGGATAAATTTCATTCTGTTCCCCTTTCAGGGAAATCTTGACGTTACGCAAAAACGGGGCAGCTGGAGTCAAGGCACCGGAGGCTTCCGTCCTCAAAGGGACAGAAAAATACCTTTGTTCCAAATTGCTTATTTTATAGAACAAGAAAAGGAACAATGCCAGTGTCAGACAACTGACTTTTTCCGGCCAGTTTTTAACAAGGATTTTAAAAAAATTCTTAAAACTATTCATTTTTGCCTTCATTGTCAGAAGATTCGGTTCCCACATCCAAAAGATTTTCCAGCTGCCTTGTTATTTCAGCAGAGGACAAATCGTAATACAGCTTGGAGTCATAAGCAAGGCTCATTGCCCCGGTTTCCTCGGAAACAATCACCACAACGGCATCCGTCTGTTCAGCAATGCCCAAGGCGGCCCTGTGCCTTGTACCAAAAGTTTTCCGGATATCCTGCTGTTCAGACAGAGGAAGATAACAGGCAGCCGCCAGGATGCATCCTCCGTGAATGACCACAGCACCGTCATGAAGGGGTGTATCATGACCGAAAATCGTCACAATCAGACTTGAAGAAATTTTTGCGTCAAGCCGCGTCCCCGATTCAGATTCAACAATATCCTTTAAAGTATTCTTTCTTATGAATACAACCAGCATTCCTCGTCTGTAACTTGAAAGTTTTTCGGCACTTGCAACAACTGCGTCAATATAGGAATGCTTAGATCTTTTTCCGATTTTAAATAAATCGCTTTGACCGATTTGTAAAAAAATCTTGCGCAATTCAGGCTGGAAAACAATGGCAATACCGATTAAAAGCCCTGGGGCCAGAGCATTCAAAATCCAAAGAAGGGTCTCAAGCCTTAAAATAAATGCGGCGGCATATATTATAAACAGGGCGACGATACCCTTAAAAAGCTGTATTGCCTGGGTTTTTACGAGTATACCGTATACAGAATACAAAAGGAGGGCAAGAAAAAAAACGTCAAGGAAAGGATTTATTAAATCATAAAAACCTTTCAATTGGTTGAGAAAATCCATCATTTTTTCAACTCCTGAAGAACAGAAAGCATATCCTTTGTTTCTTTCACATCATGAACCCGGAGAACAGAAACCCCGTGCATAACTGAAAACATTTCCGCGGCAAGGGTTCCGGCCAACCTGTCCTCAACATTACGCCCGGTCATTCCGCCAATGCAGGTTTTTCTCGAAAGACCCATAACCACATTGTAACCGCTTTCAGCAAAAATATCGATATGTTTAATAACAGCAAGGTTATCTTCATATTGTTTACCGAAACCTATTCCGGGGTCAAGAATAATTTTCTCCTTTTTTATTCCATACCCCATGGCAAAATCCGCCCGGGAAAGCAAATAACGCAGTATTTCTTCAGGGGCATCGGTGTATTTTTCCAAGGAAACCTGCATGGTTTTCGGAACACCCCGTTTGTGCATCAATATTACCGGTATGCCGGCGGTTGCGGCAAAGGAAGCCATATCACAATCGTCTTCCAGAGCTGAAATATCATTCAAAATATCCGCCCCGGCTTCAAAGGCAGCTTTCATCACGGAAGCTTTACGTGTATCCACGGAAACAGGAACGGAACTGTATTTTCGGATTTCCTGAATAAGGGGAATAAGCCTTGAAATTTCATCTTCAGCCGGGACATAATCCGCTCCAGGCCGGCTTGACTCAGCACCGATATCAAGGATATCACAACCTTCTTCCACCAGGGAAAGGGCAAATTCCGCGTTTTCTTTCACAGAAGAAAGGGATGGCAGGCGGCTCCCTTCCCAAAAAGAATCAGGAGTGGCATTCACAATCCCCATTATATAAGCCGGCAGTGGACGGGGAATCACCGTCCCTCCAGAGAGTTCGATCAACACAGACTCATTCTCCTTTTCACGGAAAACATCAGATTTTCATACCGGAAGGAAAAAATCCGGGAAACCGGCTTTTTATCCCGGCAGACAGGGATCTGAGTCTTTTTACCTCGCCGGCTATGTGCTCCGGGGACAAGGATGCGGCCGCAAGGATTTCCTGTCTGGATCCCACCCCTCCCGGCAAACCACCTTTCCCGGAATCAAAAATATTTTCCGGGAAGGCCATGGAACTGACATTCAATCCTGGACGGGCAGAACGTAACAATTCCTCCAAATACACGGCTATACCGCCGGTTTTTATTCCATCCTCCACAATCACAATCGAAGAATAGGGATTTGTAATTTCAAGGAAGTACTCTTCATCCAAAGGTTTTATAAATCTAAGGTTATAAATATCCACCGGGGAATCTTTCCTGGCCAATATGTTAGCAGCCTCATGAACCTCACCATAAATTCCTCCGGTACATACAATCAATGCATCGGAACCTTCCTGTTCCGCAAAAACACCTCTCCCTTCACCTATGGGAAAAGAAAACGAAGGGATTTCCGTGGGACAAGTTGTTTTAGGATACCTGACGATAACAGGAGCCCGGCGGGCGAAAGCCCATTTAAACATAAGTTTCATTTCTTCCGCGGATACCGGAGCGAGGATGGAAATTCCAGGCACAGACCTGAACAGGGCAATATCATATATCCCCTGATGGGTTTCCCCGTCATCAGGAACAGCCCCTGACCGGTCCAAGGCAAAAACCACGGGCAAAGACTGAAGGGCCACATCATGTATAACCTGATCCACAGCCCGTTGCATGAAAGTACTGTAAATTGCAACAACAGGAAGCATCCCTCCCGCTGAAAGTCCGGCGGCAAAGGTAACCGCATGGGGTTCAGCAATGCCCACGTCAAAGAACCTGTCCGGGAAACGGTGGGCGAAAGGGGCCAAACCGGTTCCCTTTGCCATAGCAGCGGTAACAGCCACAATGTCCGGCCTTGAAGCGGCTTCCTCCGACATTAAATTTGAAAAAGCTTCGGTAAAACTTACCCGGTCAAATTTTTCCACCTGGCCGTCACTGGTACAAAAGGGGCCTACCCCGTGAAACAGTGCGGGATCGTTTTCCGCATAACTGTAGCCGCAACCTTTTTTTGTTACCACATGAACCACGACCGGATGGTCAAGCTTCTTCACATCGGCGAGAACCTTTTTCAACTCCCCTATCTTGTGGCCATTCAAAGGCCCCACATACTCAAACCCTAAATCCATGAAAAAATTATCATTAAGGAGAAAACTTTTCAAACCGCTTTTCATCTTGCTGATAATCCTGTAGAGCTTTTCCCCGGCGAAGGGAATGGCCCGGACAAAACGTTCCACATGATACTTCAAGGTCTGATAGTTTTTCCGCATTGAAAGTCTGGACAAATACTCGGAAAGGGCGCCCGTATTCCTGCTGATGGACATCTTGTTGTCATTCAAAATCACAATTAAATCCCGCCCATCCTGGCCGGCATGGGAAAGAGCTTCGAAAGCCATCCCCCCTGTAAGGGCTCCGTCACCTATAACGGCGACAACCTTGCCTTTTTCACCCCGCATACGGCGGGCTGTCAATATACCATAGGCACTGGAAATTGAAGTGGAAGAATGTCCTGTACCGAAAACATCATGGGGACTTTCATCCCTTCTGGGGAAACCGGAAATCCCACCCTTTTTACGGATTGTATCAAACCTGTCATAACGTCCGGTTAAAAGTTTATGGGTATAACACTGGTGTCCCACATCCCACACGATGGAATCTTCCGGGCTGGAGAAAACACTGTGCAGCGCTATTGTCAACTCAATTACACCCAGATTGCTCGAAAGGTGTCCGCCGTTGCGGCTTACAGTGGTGATGATTTTTTTCCGTATTTCCTCCACAAGGGAAGACACTTCCTCAGCCGACAGTTTTTTCAAATCTTCAGGGGATTTAATTTCAGATAAAATTGCACGGCTCATTTTTTGCACCACCAGCATCAGATACAAATTTAAAAATACAACCCCCGGGCTAACCGGCGGTTACATAAAAAAAAAGACCGCAAACATCGTTTACGGTCGCAGGCACATCCAAAGCGAAACATTGCCGCAAAGGAATCAGCAAAAGCCGCCGGCTATTTCTTTTTGTGCCGATTTCTTCTAAGCTTTTTTTTACGTTTGTGCGTGGCGATTTTCTGTGCTTTTCTTTTTCTTCCGCAGGGCACGTCAAAACTCCTTTTTGTTAAGTCGGATAATTATGGCAAAAAAATCGCAATACGTCAATAGAAACTAAAAACACAAAAAAACTAAAAATCTTTCTGTTTTTTCCGTCCTATCAACAGGGAAGCAACCAAAACAACAAAGAGGAAACCCGCTGAAACCGAAATAAAAATAAAAGGCGGCATAGCAAAATACCAGAAAGCCGTAAGGACGGAATAACAAGCCAGGGAAACAAAAGGAAGGATAATGGCTTTGAACAAATCCAAGGGATCCCGTACAAATCCAGTATTGGAACGCATAAAAACAGCCCTAAGAAGGAAAACAGCAAGTATCGATGAAAAAGAGAAAAAGAAAAGGAACCAGGAATCCGCAGGGGAATACCGTTTCAGAATACTGTAGGGCACATATATGGAAAAAAGGCCGAAAAGCTGGGGGACGAACCAACCGGCAAACCCTCCAGGCTCCCCGGAAGCCATTGCAGAGGAAAAGAAAAGGCAATTCAGGACGGCGGCAAAAGCCAAGGGCAAAAAACCGTCAAAAAGAACATTTTCCAAGGCCTTAAAAAGCACGGAGGACGGGTTAAAATCAAAAAGACCGTAAAGCCCATACTGAATAAAGGACAGAATGATTCCGGTTAAAATACCCAGAAAAAAAGCCGGAATCGATTTAAATAAAGACGGGGCACTTCTTCCAAAAGCATAAAAAAAGAAGCTGGAAATAAACATCATGAACACAAGATAAATCATAGCCTTAAGCCTAACAGACACAGCAAGGAAAAGCAAGTGTCATACATTCAATGAATAAAACGGGAGACCGTACCAGCCTGAAAATTTTCAGGTCGTTGACATAATTCATATATTTTTGGTATATTGTTTGCCGTAACTTTTCTAAGAACTTAGTACAGATAACTGTACACAGGAGGATTTTTGGCGGACAACAACAGAGGTTTGCGGGTGAATGGACAAATCCGCGTGAGAGAGGTCAGGCTTGTTGATGAAAACGGAGAGCAGAAAGGAGTCGTCCCTACTCCTACTGCGCTTAAACTTGCCCAGGAAGCTGACCTTGATTTAGTCGAAGTTGCTCCGCAGGCGAATCCGCCCGTGTGCAAAATTCTGGATTACGGCAAGTACCGTTTTGAAATGGAGAAAAAGCTCCGTGACTCCAAGAAAAAACAGAAACTTCAGGTACTTAAAGAAATCCGTATGCAGCCTAAAATTGACAGTCATGACCTTGATTTCAAGTCAAAGCATATACGGGAATTTCTTGCCGGAGGGGATAAAGTCAAGGTAACAGTGCGTTTCCGGGGACGGGAGCTGGCACATACGGAACTTGGCCTCGATGTTCTTAAAAATGTGTTAACAAGGCTGGGAGATGAGTTTACGGTGGAAAAACAACCTTCGATGGAAGGGCGTTTTATGTCTATGACACTGGCTCCCAAAGCAAAAAAATAAAGAGGTAGCGGTATGCCAAAGATGAAGTCAAAACGGTGTGCGGCGAAAAGATTTTCTTTCACCGCAGGCGGAAAAGTAAAATACAAGAAAATGAATCTCCGCCATATTCTCACTAAAAAATCGGCTAAACGTAAAAGAAACCTGCGGAAAGCGGGTATTCTTTCCGACGCTGATTCAGCGAAAGTACGTAAGCAGCTTCTGCCTTACGGATAAGAACCGACAACCTATTCAGGAGATATAAAATGCCTAGAGCAGTAGACGGAAGTAAAAGAAAAAACCACCGCAAGAAAATATTAAAACTTGCGAAAGGATTCCGCGGAAGACGCGGCACCAACTATAAGGCGGCAAAAGACGCAACCGTAAAAGCCCTTGTACACAGCTACGTTTCAAGACGAGACCGCAAAGGCGATATGAGAAGCCTGTGGATTACACGTATAAACGCGGCGGTACGTGCCGAAGGAATTTCTTATTCCCGCTTTATTGAAGGATTGGAAAAAGCCGGAGTGGCTATCAACAGGAAAGCCCTGTCCAACATGGCTATTGAAGACCCCGTGGCTTTCAAAACAGTTGTGGATGTCTCCAAGAAAGCCCTGGAAGCTTAATCTATGTTAACTATTGATCAAGTACGTCAGCTTGAAAACCGCGTTGAAAAAGCAGTTGTAAAAATCACTTCCCTCATGGAAGAAAAAGAACAGCTGTATGAGGAGAATTCAAAGTTGCGGGAGCAGCTTTCTTCCCTTCAGAACAGGTTGAATGAACTTGAAAAAGTTGTTCAAGCTTTCAAAGAAGATCAAGGAAAAATCGAAGAAGGAATCCTCAGCGCCCTTGATAAACTGAGCGCTTTTGAGGATTCACTTCTTTCCCAAAACGACAGCCTGTCCGGAACCGATTCCAGATTCTCTTTTGATGACTCCGGAATACAAGGTTCCGACAGCACATCTTCCCAGTCCCTTGGCAATGCTGACGGACAGATGGATATTTTTTGACGAATGGCGAAAAACGAAGGTCTTCTTCAAATAGATATTCTGGGAACATCCTTCACCCTCCAAACCGATGAAACACCCCAGTACCTGGAGGTTCTGTACAATCATTACAAAATAATGCTCAGACAGGTTGAAAATGTAACAGGCACCTCGGATCCCCTTAAAAGTGCAATAATCGCCGGAATATTGGTTACAGATGAATTGTTCAAGGAAAAAATGAAACACCCCGAGGATGTCAGGGCTGTGGATCTCAATGAAATTGAACAGCGTGCGCTTTATATGATATCGCGCATAGATCAGGTTGTTTGATGAAACTTTGGGTGGATGCTGATTCCTGCCCTAAACCGGTAAGGGATATTGTGTGCCGGGCAGGAAAAAGGCTTTCCATTCCCGTTATTTTTGCTGCCAATCACCCTGTCAGCTTTTCAAAGGAATTCAAGGTTAAAATGGTTGTCCTCCCCAGTGAAGCCGATGCCGCGGACAATTATATCGTCGAAAATGCGCAACCCGGGGATCTCGTAGTCACCAGAGACATTCCCCTGGCAAAAAGGCTTGTGGACAAAAACCTGGATGTAATCAACGACAGGGGTAATTTGTACACAAAAGAGAACATACAAGAAAGGCTTTCGATAAGGAATTTCATGCTGGATTTGTACAAGAGCGGGCTTTCCCCGGAAAGCACATCGAAATTCAGCGCAAAAGACATAAAGCTGTTTGCGGATACCTTTGACCGTACCCTGACAAAACTGATAAAGGGAAAGGAAGTTCCCCTTAGTCCGGATAACGCTCCTGAATAGCCTTTATCTGCGGGAGAATCTCAAAAAAAGCGTCCACAACTTCCGGATCAAATTTTTTCCCGCTCATGGAACGAATCTCTTCCAAAACCTGATCTTCCGTCCACTTTTCCTTGTAAACCCGTTTGCAGGAAAGGGCGTCAAAAACATCAGCCACCGCCACAATACGTCCGGCCAAAGGAATATCCTCGCCGGCAACAGGTTTCAGTGTATTGTCCGGTAACAAGGCATCGGGCAGAGGCTCTCCTGTTTCCAAATCAACACGTCCAGGATACCCGGAACCGTCCCAGTTTTCGTGGTGGAACAGAGCCACATCCTTCGACATGGAGTCAATGGAGGAGGTTTCCTCACTGAAAAGAAGCCCGCCAACCCTTGTATGGCTTTGTATAACTTTGAATTCTTCATCGGAAAGCCGGCCCGGTTTTTTCAGGATTACATCCGAAACCGCAATTTTACCCACATCATGGAGCATGGCGGCAATTTTCAGCAAGTCCCTGTATTTGGAAGCTTCTTCCTGCCCTATCCCGTGGTTAAAAGCCCACCGGTCATAAATTTCAACGGCATAGCTGGACACCCTGTTTACATGGGCGCCTGTTTCCTTGGGATCGCGGAACTCAGCCATTTTAATCATGCGGGAAATCATGGACCTGGTTAAAAGGGTACGTTCAAGCGCGAAGGCAGCAGAGGCTGCGAACCGGCTGAGATAAATTTCATCATTTTTATCAAAGGCCACAACATTCCCGTCATCGTCAAGGGCATTCAATACCTGGAGAACCCCCAGAACACGGCCTGAAGCGGATTTCAGGGGAAGTGACAGGTTGGAACAGGATCTATATCCTGAAAGCAAATCACTCTGACGCCCGAATTTGTAGGGACTCTCCGGGGAAATATTGTAAACATCAGGTTCATTCACAATACAACCGTTGACGGCCACATATCCGGCAATGGTTTTTTCGTCCAAAGGGAAAGAAAAATAAGAAAATATCATTTTCTGTCCCGGTGGTATCCGTTTTTGTATTGTATCGTTTTGGGCATATTTTATGGCAAGCTTTTCATCTTCCACAACATAAATAGAGCCTGCATCTGCATTTACAACAGCCCTGGATTCCGCAAGAATACTTTCCAAAAGAATATCTATATCCTGAATAGAATTGAGCCGTTTTTCCGCTTCTGCTATAAAAGCAAGAACATCATCTCTGTTTCTTTCAGACCTTCTTAACCCCATAAAATCTCCGTTTACAAACTTTAAATAATATACATTACCTTATATAAAACACCAATATATAGAATACTATTTTTTTTTTTTTGCGTCCACCCTTTTATTGTAAAAGAATTTGTATAAATTCAAAAGCCTTTGCTTTATGTTCATTTTCAGTCGAAGTATTCTGTTACCCGGAGTCATCAAAAGAAGCGTTTTTCCTTATAACCGAAAAAAACATCGGCCCCGCCCCACAGGAAGTGTCCGGCAGAATATTAATCCCTGAAGAAGTGTATTCAGGGCAAATTCCAACCATCAGTGGATTGGAAAAAAATTCCTTTTCAGGAAGGCACAAAACAGCATCGTTGTATTTGTCCAAAAGCTTTTCCACCACCTCCCCATTCTCCCTGGGGGAAAGAGCACAGGTTGAATAGACAAGGGAACCCCCTGGCCGGAGAAGGAGCCAGGCCCCTGACAAAAGGGCCCATTGTTTAACAGCCAGGTTCTTTATTCTGGAAGGAGTCCACTGGGATAGGCAGGTCTTATCAGAAAGTACATGCCTTTCAGAAGAACAGGGGGCATCCAGCAAAATACAGTCAAAACAGGCCCTCTCATATCTGCTCCACCTGGTTCCGTCGTATCCGGTGACGGAAATCCTCCCGGCTTTTTCCCCGGGAAGATATTCATCCAAAACTTTTTTCAAGCGGGCACGCCGGGCCCGGGAGAATTCATTGGCGGTGAGCTTTGCCCCCTCATCCATCCGGGAGGCGATAACCAGGGTTTTACCTCCCGGAGCCGCGCACATGTCCAGAATATCGGTCTTTCCCTCTACCAGGAGAGCGCTGGCGGAAGCTATACTTGCGGCACTGAGGTGGTAGGGTTTCAAAAGCCCGGAAGAAAAAGGAGGCTTTGTCTCTTCTTTTGTAAGGGCATCCAGGAGGACGGGCCATCTTTCCCTGAAAATGCCGGAATAAAATTCATAAAAGCCATCCGGCCCGCTGACAGGAAGCTTTTTTATTCCTTTTATTTTTGTCCCGCCCGGTTTATTATTTTTATTTTTTTTCATATATCCCCGGATAATCCATTATACCAGCAGTCATTTTTAAAAAAACAACTTTAGCCGCGGCCTGCTCCAACCTGGCCGCAAATTCATCATTTCTTTCAGCTTCAGAGACAATTGCACCGGCTATTTTTTTTATTCCGGTGGACGATGTCATCACAAGATCGCAGCCTGCAGCCAGGGCAGAAACCGCTGCCTTGTCTTCCGGCCATCCAGCCTGCGAAAGGGCTCCCATTGAAATATCATCCGTAAGAACCAAACCCTTAAATCCCAGGGAAGAACGTAAAATACCGGTCACGCCTTTTTTTGAAAGACAAAACGGGACATTGTCCACCGCGAAAAAAACCACATGGGAAACAAGGACCGCAGCCGGGTTTTCTTTCAAAACATCACGGAAAGGAGCGAAATACCTGTCTTCGCATTCATCCAGGGATGCATTGACAACCGGCAAAAAAGAATGGGGATCGCCGCCGCCATTACCAGGAAAGTGTTTAACAGCACATAAAACCCCGGAAGATTGGAATCCGCGCACAGCGGCGGCGGCGTAAGCGGAAGATACCGCCGGCTCCGGGGAAAAAATCCTACTACCCATAAAAGAGGAATTTTCCGGGTAGGATTCAAAAACAGGCGCTAAATTCAGTTTTATTCCCAAAGCAGCCAGTTCTCTTCCTGCAGAGGCATACAGAGCTTCCGCCCCGTCAATATCCAGAGTGGAGGCGACTTTTTCCGCAGAAGGCAAAAACGAGGTCACACCCCTGGTTCTAAAAACATCCCCCCCTTCATGGTCAATGGCAAAAATCACCGGAACCGGAGTTCCTATTTTCTGAAAGGCAGAAGAACATCCGGATAAAAAGGATTTCACCTGTGCACCAGTTCCGCCTATGTTATAACCAAAAAGCAAAATGGCACCGGGAACAGTTCCCTCAAAATGAGCGTAAAGGTAAGATGCAAAGGATTTGTTGCCGTCTATGCCGGTCATTAAAACCTGGTTCGCCCTCTGCCGGTTTGTCATAAAAGAGGCCATCCGTTCCGCATGAATCCAGCGGATGTCTTCAAAGGGTGTCAGACTGTCAGAAATAAAAAGACCTGGATTTTCTATAATTCCGGAAGAAGAGCCGCTATCCCATTTTCCGGAACAGGAAAAAAAAAGGCAGAAACAAAACAAGAGGCAAGGAAAAAAAAGGAAACCGCCCCGGTAATATTTTTCCATAAAGTCAAATTTTATATAAAGGGATTTGGGGTCCACCCCCGGCTCCGCAGCACGGCTGCTCCGCTTCAAATCCCGTCGGCTTTACTGTCGTAAAGCCTTAGAGGAACCTCGGGCAGGCGGGATTTGAACCCGCGGCCTCTTGGTCCCGAACCAAGCGCGCTACCCCTGCGCTACTGCCCGAAAAAAAACGGAGCTTGCATATATACAAGCTCCGTGGACGGGAGCGACGGGGCTTGAACCCGCGATCTCCGGCTTGACAGGCCGGCGCGATAACCAGCTTCGCTACGCCCCCAGTGATTAAAGACTCTATACGACAAATAAAAAAATGTCAACACCCTTGGAGAACAAGATGGGAAGAAAGGCTCGTTGACACTAATTTTTCAGCATGTTATTCTAAAAAAGACATAGAAATTTATAAAGAAGGAAATTTATGACCACTGTCAAAAAAAGCCTCATTTTTATCGGCACGGTGTTTATACTTGTGCTTTCAATCATCTCCTTTGTTTTTATTCCCACCTTTGGCGGAGCTTCATCCGGACCGGTTGTATTCGGGGAATGGGACGGAACTCCTGTTGAATATGTGCAGGATTCTTTTTTTACAAGGCAAATTGAAAATATCTCAACCAATTTTACTAATAGTGGACTGCAAATCAACACCCAGAATTTATACCAGATAATGAGACAAGCCTATGAAGCTTCCATCATACGGCTGGCAATCCTTGACGAAATGAAAAAATCCGGATATGTCCCTTCGGATAAGGAGATAAATAAAACACTCATCCAGCAATATTACAGTGATGAAAACGGGAATTATTCCACAGCCCTATATAATGAAACGCCTGAAACCTTGAAAATATCCAGAAGGGCCATGATAACTGATGAAATTATTGCGGGGAAATATTTTACCGATTTAATCGGTAATTACAAGGGACTTTTTGGAATGAAGTCTTCTTCCAAGGAACTGGATCTGATAAAAGAAATGCGAACCCCTGAGCGCAGTTTTTATTACGTTTCCTTTGATGCATCAGCCTATCCTGACAAAGAAGTTGAAAATTTTGGACGTGAAAATGCGGATCTCTTTGCCACGATGAATCTTTCAATGATCACCGTTGACAGCGAAACCGAGGCGGCTAAAATCCACAATATGCTGGCCTCCGGGGAAACAACCTTTGAAGAAGCGGTGTCCACATACTCCACTAAAAAAAGAACGGACAGTGACGGCAAAATACTTCAGAACATGAGGAAAGATATAAACACACTCTTCCCTGACGCAGCGGATTTGGAGGCGGTGATTTCTTTGGGCAAGGGTGAAATAAGTGAGCCTGTCCGCTCGGGAATTTCATACGTAATTGTACGATGTGATGATTCCAAAACGGATGCTGATTTTTCAAATCCTGAAACGATTGCCGTTGTAAGAAATTACATGGAAACCAATGAACGTGGGACCATAGAAGATTACCTGACGGCCATGGCCCAGGATTTTTCAGCGAAGGCAACTACAGATGGTTTTGATAAAACCATTGAATCCATGTCCCTGACAAAAAATGAGACCCTGCCCCTTTGCATAAACTACGGGAATGTGGATGTTTTTAATTCGGCGGCGGCCTCTTCAGACAGTATGTTGGCTTCGGCGGTTTACGACGAACAGTTTTTCAAAACCGCATTCAGGCTGGAAAGAGGAGATGTTTCAGAACCGGTAATATTGGATAACCAGGTTGTTGTCTTAACCTTAAAGGAAGAATCCGCCGCCGATTCTGAAATGGAGGACACTTACCAACAGGCATTCAAAGGGAATGTCATGAATTGGACAATCATGGCCTTCTGGGACACTTACCTTTCAAGCAGCAAACATAAAAATAATTTTGATGCCACTTTCTTGAATTATTTTATCCCAAGATAAATTATAAAAAACATGGAAGGCAGAACACTTTCCAACGGGAACAGTGATCCCATTCCTGTAAATACAGGGAACGGCTTTACGGTTTCATACCGGGGCCGGTTCCTGTATTCACGCAGATATCCCGCAAAAAACCCGGAAATGATTGCAAAAGAACTGGCGCTTCTTCCGGGAACACTGATTCTTCTTGTTTCCCCTGTTTTGGATTACGGTATACAGATTTTGCTGGATAAGCTTCCGGAGAATTCTTTTATTCTTGGAATAGAACACGAAAAAAAATTATTTGATTTTTCCGGAAAAAACAAAAAAATTGATCGCCCTCAGTTTAAATCACTTTATGTAAACTCGCCGGAAGAAACAGTAAGATTTATAGATGAACACATCATGAGTAAAATTTATTCTTTTAGAAGATGTGTTAGGATTGATTTTTCCGCAGGAGGAATGCTTCATCCTGAATTTTATAAACAAACTGAGAACCTTCTTTCAGAATATATTTCAACCTTTTGGAAAAACCGGATAACACTGATTAAGTTGGGAAGAAATTACGCTAAAAACATTTTCAGAAACTGCGGTAAATTACATAAAAATGTTTTATCTTTTGATTGTGAAAAAATAAAAAAACCCGTAATTGTGGCAGGAGCCGGCCCGTCCCTGGACACTTTCATGCCATTTATAAAAAAAAACAGAAGTTCTGTTTTTTTAATTGCTGTTGATGCGGCTCTTTCCTCTTTTCGAAATGAAAACATAAACCCGGATTTAGCGGTTACCGTCGAATCCCAAATATGGATTGACAGCGCCTTTTGCGGGCTAAAAGGAAA
Source organism: uncultured Treponema sp. (assembly GCA_949299755.1). GTDB lineage: Bacteria > Spirochaetota > Spirochaetia > Treponematales > Treponemataceae > Avitreponema. Next base: position 27,976 of record CASGBA010000006.1, read on the forward strand.
AACACCTGTACTTGCCGACCTGTCTTCAAGACCCGGGAGCCGGGGAAAAACGGAAACCTTGTATTTTTTTTTAACTCCATATACAAAAGCCTCATTTTTGAATCGTGTACGCTCCTTTGGTTTGGCGGACTTTGATGTTCCGCCGCTTGGATCCGTGGGTCTTTCCGCGTTGTTCGTAGCCGGAAAAATCCGGGAGGCAGGTAAATGTCAGTTTCCAGTTTTTTTCACCGGCCTGGATTTTTCATGGGGAAAAGGATTTTCACATTCAAAAGGAAGTTTTCAAACAACAAATGTATTTTCCGGTTCCAATCGTTTCTCCACCCAGGAACAAAAAAGAGGGGAACTATTATATTCCGCTCTAAAAAGAAAAAATCCAGACCTTTACACAACAGCCACACTGGCAGGATATGCTGAACAATGTGCCGCACATTTTTCGGGAGGCGGATTTTTCAGGCTGGGGAACGCAGGGCTTCCTGTGGATTTTCCTTCAATCACCATGGAGGAGGCGGAGGAACGAATCAAATATTTTCACGCCAACCTTTCAACTAATTTCCGCGCGGAAACAAACGGGGAAACGGAGAACACCGGGGAAACAGCTTTTTCCGTAAAAACAAAGGAAGAAGCGGCTGTTGTTTTTTTGGAAACCGAAGAAAAAAAATTACAGGAATTAAAGGCAATACTTACAGGAGAAAAAAAGGAAAACAAGGAAAAACTGTCCGCACTTATAAAAGAAGCTGACTATTTATACATACATTTTCCGGACTTTACAGGAGAACCTTCCATGCGGCCTGATTTTCTGAACAGAATCCGTGTGGAAACAGACTTTTTTCTCAAGACAATCCGTATCGCCATTAAAGAAGCAAAGGGGCTCCGATAAAATTTGAATCCTTGCCACTTATCTTATTATTCTTCTTTTGAACGCAAAACAGCAAGAAAAGCGGATTGAGGAAGTTCCACATCGCCAATCATTTTCATGCGTTTTTTCCCTTCCTTTTGTTTTTCAAGTAGTTTGCGCTTCCGGGTTATATCACCTCCATAACACTTTGCAAGAACATCCTTACGAACAGGATTAACTGTTTCCCTGGCTATAATTTGACTTCCTATTGCTCCCTGAATCGCTATCTTAAATTGCTGGCGGCTTATTTCCTCTTTCAATTGTTCACAAACATGACGGGCCTTTGGATAGGCATTTCCTTTGTATGCCAGCTGTGAAAGTGCGTCCACCGGTTTTGAATTTATTAGAATATCGATTTTGACAAGTTCTGTGGGTTTAAACCCGATAACATCATAATCAAAGGATGCATACCCGCGGCTTATACTTTTCAGTTTATCATAAAAATCAAAGAGAACTTCCGCCAAGGGCATTTCATAAACAACCTCCACCCTTTTTTCATCCAGATATTGAAGGTTAGTCTGTATGCCCCTTTTTTCAATGCATAGTGACATTACGTTTCCCAAATACTGGGAAGGAGTAATGATTGATGCACGGATATAGGGTTCCTCCGCTGACTCAATATTTCCCTCGTCAGGATAATCAGCCGGATTATCACAAAAAATGTCGTCTCCATGGCGGAGATGTATTTTATACTGGACAGAAGGAGCCGTGAAAATAACAGATTGATTGAATTCACGCTCAAGCCGTTCCTGGACAACCTCAAGATGCAAAAGCCCAAGAAACCCGCAACGGAATCCATGCCCCAAAGCGACGGAGGAATCTTTTTCCCAGGACAAACTGGCGTCATTGAGCTTTAATTTTTCTATTGATTCTTTCAGTTCCTCATAATCATTTGTGTCCACAGGATAAATTGAAGAGAAAACCACAGGCTTTATTTGTTTAAATCCCGGCAAGGGGGAATCACAGGGAGAAGTGGCGGAAGTTACAGTGTCTCCCACAGCCACATCGCTTATGTTTTTTATTCCTGCTATTATATACCCCACATCACCGGAGTAAAGTCCATCGGAGGGCACAAGTTTCAGAATGAAAATTCCTGTTTCTTCAACCTTATAATCCGCCTCAGAATTCATGAAGCGAACCGTATCGCCGGGTTTTATTACACCGGAAAACACCCGGATATGAACCACCACTCCCCTGTAAGGGTCATAATGGGAATCAAAAATCAAAGCCTGGAGGTTGTCCTCATTAGAACCGGAAGGAGGCGGGAAGAATTTCACAATCGCCTCAAAAAGGCTGTCTATTCCTTCACCGGTTTTTGCGGAAATGCAAACAGCTGTTTCCGGGTCCAATCCCAAATCTTTTTCAATTTGCTTCAATGTGGCCGGTACATCGGCGGCGGGAAGATCTATTTTATTCAAAACCGGAAGAATCTCCAGATTATGTTCAAGAGCCAGATACATATTTGACAGGGTTTGGGATTCAACCCCTTGGGAAGCATCTATAATCAAAACCGCGCCCTCACAGGAAGCGATTGCCCTGGAAACCTCGTAAGTAAAGTCAACATGACCCGGGGTATCAACAAAATTAAGCAGATATTTATTACCGTCTGCAGCCGTATAGGGAATTGACACTGCCTGACTCTTAATCGTTATTCCCCTTTCCCTTTCAATATCCATATTATCAGTCATCTGGGCATGAATATTGCGGGCATCTATAACTTCAGCTTTTTCAATGAGTCTGTCCGCAAGGGTGGATTTTCCGTGGTCAATATGGGCAACAATACAAAAATTTCGGATATATCGGGATTCAGTCATGAGAAAACTATATTAGAAATACGAAGGGCTGTCCAGAGAGGCCCCCAATCCGATAAAGGATTCCATATAGCCGCTTTTTCGCCTTTTGGCATAAATCTGGGTGAAAAGAATCCCCGTTTTCAAATCAGCTTGAAAATCCCGGATTTCAACAACATCGTTCTGGGAAAAACCCGATTCATCAGCTATGCTTCCAGGAATAAGATAGGACACAGAATACTGACGCTTTGAACCTATTTTCTGAAGCTTCATCCCGAACAAGGGGAGGAATGCGCGGCTTTGCAAATCCCTTTCGATTATCATCGCACCTGGTTTTTCCGGCCTTGCATAAAGGACAGCGTACCATTCTTTGTTCTCGGAAGAGCCGTCATTGTCAGTGGCAGGCAAATAACCTGAAAGTCTGACAATGGTACCCGGATATTCATTAAGAAGATAATACTGAAGTTCTTCCAGGGTTTTGACGGCAGCTCCGTTTACAGCGGTTATAACGGCATTCTCCGGAACTCCGGCCTGGGAAAGGGAAAGCCCGGGAACATTATATACAGCCGAAACCCCGGCAATTTCCGACAGGGATGAAGGTGCGAAAGTTTTTCCGTAAGCCCCCAGCCAAGAATGGGAGACTATTCCTCCGGAATAAAGTTGGGGGAGAATCAATTTCAACAATTCAACAGGTATGGCAAAATTCAAACCTTCGTAGGATTCAATACCAGCGAAAACCACAGCCTGAACCAGACCGGCTTCATCTATTATAGGCCCTCCGGAGTTACCATGGTTGATGGGAGCGTCAATCTGAAGTACATCTCCCAAAGACAACAATCTTCTTCCTTGGGCTGAAACTATACCGGAAGTTAAAGTTTGTTCAAGACCGGCAGGAGAACCAATAGCGTAAATGCGTGTCCCCAGACGCAAATCCTTTGAGGATCCCAACTGGAAAATTTCAGGAGGTGAGATTTCAGTTTTTACAAGAGCCAAATCGAACACAGGATCCCATCCTACAACCTTTGCGGGAATCCTTTTATCTGGATTATCCGCCAATTTAATGTAAAGCCTTGAATACCCTTCGTAATCAGGATCAACTTCACTGGCAATAACATGATAATTTGTAACGAGATATCCACGATTGTCTATGAAAAAACCGGAACCGATTACAATATCCGCATAACCGATACCACGCTGGATTGAAAGGCCCCTGTCCACCCAGATTGTCACCACAGCGGGGATTTTTTTGGAAATAACATCCCTGCCGGGTGCCTCGTCTTCAGGAGTGGAAGAACGAACCGAATGTAAACCTGCAAGGGTGTAGTTACCTTCATCTTCCCAACTCCTTATTTGATTTTCTTTTATGCGTTTCTCTGTCCATCCATCCGGTGACAGATTGAAAACAGACAGGGATCTGTAAAACCTGAAGGCATCAACCCAGTTTGACTCAGAAACAGAGGAATAGAAATTATCTTCCACAATTTTCAGGGAGTCATCATAAAGTTTTTCAACCTCTTCACTTAATTCCAGGGAATATTCATCTCCCCCGCTGGAGTTGTTTTTTGAAATAATGTTATCGAAAAGATTACGGGCCCTGGCAAGAGCCTGCACAGAATCAGTCATTTGCAGAGAAACAATTTGTTCCATTTCATAGCGGACACTTCTTTCATTGGAGTAATCCACGAAATTCTCATAATCTTCGCCGGAAGACGCACAGGATGCAAAAGCGCATATAAAAACAGACAATAAAAATAAAATAAAAAAACTCCGGGCAATTTTATTTAAATTATCAAATCTATCATGCATATATAATTTCAGCAAAAATACGTCCTCCTATTTTTACCACATAAACAAAACCTTTTTCCAATTCCACAGTTAAAGAAACAACCGGAGAATCTATCAGGTTAATCCTGGAATTAACTAAAGATGCAATTTCAATACTTTTCTGGGGAATATTGTCAAACCACCAGAAGCCCGATGCTTCATCGTAAATTATTTTCCTGGAATTCCCCCTGTAGGACACAGTAAAACTACCGCCGGTTTCCTTCCCGTCTCCGTCCTGAAACAAAACGGTCACAGGAATTGATGTCTCAGGATGGAGCCATACAGCGGAAGAACTTCCGTCCGGCATTTTTGTCCACTGCACGGCAGGAAGGGATTTACCGTCCTCAAACCAACTTATATGCAGGGAACCGTCTTCATTAAAGTTTTCAGTATAATCAGGGAATTTGTCACAGTCAGTGTCCACTGAAATGGAAAGCACCTTTCCCTCATCATCATAAAATATTTTCCTTTCAAAAAAATTATCCCCATTTTCATCCCTTTCACTTTCAAAAGGGATTCCGTTTTTGTAAACGGTTCTGGAAAAAACAGCTCCATTTTTTATTTGTCTGGAAGAAAGAGGGTTCCCCTGTCCGTCATACACGGTTTCCACAAAAATTTCATTATATGCATTTTCCTGTTCGGAAAATGAAGGCTCGTATTCAACCGCCACAGAGGAAACAGCCGCAGAAGCTAAATTTTTATGGGAAGGGAAAACAAAATCTTCGGAAGGATTTAAAAAGAAAAATGATGAAGTTAAAAAACCGAAGTTAAATTGCGCAGGTTCAACAGGGGATATTTGCACCGACTTACGGCGGAGGGAATACATCATGCTTCCGGTTTTAACGGAAGAAGGGAAAGGGTAAGTATCATATTCCACCGCAATGTCTCCGGAAGGAATAATGACTGAAACCGGCTCTCCAAATCCGCATTCAATTATCATATCCTGGTATCCATCCTGATTTAAATCATAAACAGCGGAAGAAGGCCGTCCAAGCCGGTAGGATACAAAGGAATCGGGTATACAGTCATTGTTGCTGTCTTCGGAAATAAGACCGTCGTATTGGGAAAGTTTCTCCGCTATTTTTACACAGGCTTCCTCATCATTCAATGCAGCGGAACAAAAGGCGGATAAATCCCGGAGTGATATACCGGAAGCACCGTATTCAAAAAAAGTATTTACAGCTTCCTCCCCTGCGATTAGTCCTGCCTTGAATGCTTCCAGAACAGCCTTTGCCGCATAATAATCCGGCAGAGACTTAGTGCCGTCCATATACCAGATTCTGCGCATAACCATCCGTGCTGAGTCAGGATCCAGAGTATTTATGAAAGGAACAGCCGCAAGGGACAATTCGGCACTGACATCCGGATTAAAAACAATATTCCATGCTGAAATAATCCAGGAAGCTGTTTCCATGACCAGTTTCTCAGGAGAATCGGTGTCAAGAAGAGGTTCTTCAAACTGGAAAAATAAAAGTGGGAACCGGTCATCCGAACTCCAGCGTTTTGATGCGGCGGTGAAAAAATTCCTGGCTGCAGAAACAGCTCCTTCAGAATAGTAAATCCTGCACCTTAATAAATCCGCATCGGGGGAAGGATAAAGAACCCTGCTGTCCAGGAGGGACAGAGCCTCCTGATAACGTCTGGTTTCCACCAACAAGTCCGATGTAAATACAGCGGCCGGCCCCGGATCAAAACGGAACCAGGTTCGTTTTTTTTCAAAGGCTTCTGAGGCTGATTTCAGAATATCAGCGGCAGGATAGTTTTCTTCCTCGTACAACAAAGCCCGCAAATAAAAAAGATCCGCAACAGTGTCAGAACATGAAATACCCTCATTCACGGCAGTATGGGCGTATTCAAATTTGCCGGAAGTATAAAAAGAATAAGCCCTGTTTAAATAAACCAGGGCGCTATCCACATCATCCGATTCCGTAAGGGCATTCAAATACCATTTTGGGAAAAAAGATACAAAGAAACACAATAGAATCCTTAAAATCACAGGCACAGGAACTTTAAAGAACCGTTTCGCCATCTGAGGCGCCCTCCTTAATTTCCCTTGCGCCTTCCGTTCCCTCCCCGTTTTCATTCGGCTCTGGAAGCGGCGGTAAATTCAAAAGCCGTCTGATTTCCCCATTATCAAGGGTTTCTTTTTCCAAAAGGCTTTCAGTTAAAATATCCATCTCTTTTTTGTGGGCGGACAATATTGAAACAGCTTTTTCCTTCATTTCTGTAAGGATTTGTTTTATGGCATTATCTATAAGTCTGGCCGTTTCCTCGGAATAATCTTTGTGGCGGGCTATTTCTTTCCCGATAAAAATTGGTTCATCCTCAGTCCCGAAAGCAACTGCACCCACTTTGTCAGACATACCGAACTGGCATACCATTTTCCTGGCCATTTCAGTGGCCTGACTTAAATCACCTTTTGTTCCCGTGGTGGTTTCACCGTACACAATTGTTTCTGCGGCATAACCTCCAAAACAAATACAAATCCTGTCAAGAATCCAGGATTTTGTTTTGGAATAGGTATCTTTTTCTGGAAGTGAAAAAGCCACCCCCAAAGCCTGTCCACGGGGAACAATTGTAACTTTATGGAGCGGATCCGCATGGTCAAGGTAAAAATGAAGGAGGGCATGACCGGATTCATGGACAGCGGTCATTTTCCGTTCAGAATCCGGCATCACAATGGATTTACGGGCAACTCCCATAAGAATTTTATCCCTAGCCTCTTCAAAATCCCTGGCATCCACAAATTCCTTGTTTTTAACCGCAGCGGAAAGAGCCGCTTCATTCACAAGGTTTTCCAAATCCGCTCCGCTCATCCCCGGGGTTGCTCTGGCAAAATGATTCAAATCCACATCTTTCCCCAAAGGGATTTTCGCGGCATGGATTGACAGGATTGCCTCCCGTTCCTTTATGTCGGGCATGGCAACTGTAACCTGCCGGTCAAATCTGCCCGGACGTAAAAGAGCGGGATCCAGAACATCCGGACGGTTGGTGGCAGCCAGAACTATAATACCGTCTTTTGTTTCAAATCCGTCCATCTCCACAAGCATTTGATTAAGAGTTTGTTCCCTTTCATCATGCCCCCCGCCATAACCCAGTCCGCGGGTACGGCCCACACCGTCAAGCTCATCGATAAAAATTATGCAGGGTGAGTTTTTGCGGGCCTGATCAAATAAATCCCGGACACGGCTTGCACCTACCCCCACAAACATTTCCACAAAATCACTTCCTGAAATTGAAAAATAAGAAACACCTGCCTCCCCGGCCACAGCCCTGGCCATCAGGGTTTTGCCGGTACCTGGCATACCCACAAGGAGTATTCCTTTGGGTATGCGTGCCCCCATTTTCACATATTTCTTAGGATTTTTAAGGAAATCAACAACTTCTTTCAGCTCGTTTTTAGCCTCCACCTGTCCGGCCACATCGGCAAAGGTTATCCGTTGTTTCCCTTCATATTTTCTTGCCCTGCTTGTACCAAACTGAAGGGCAGAATTCCCGCCCCTCATCTGTTTTATAATCAACAGAAGAATAATTATAAAAAGAATAACCGGAGCAAATTCCAATACAAGAGCCAGAGGGGAAATCTCCGGGGAAGCCCCTTTTATCCGTACATTGTGCTCTTCAAGGAGGGGAATCAAATCGGAATCCGCATAGGGGATACGGGTATAAAAACGCCCGTCCTCGTTGTAAACACCCCTCAAAACACCGTAGATTTTTTCCTGACCGGAAATCACCACGGATTCAATTTGATCTTGCCTGACCCTTGCCAGAAATTCCGTATATGAAAATTCAGTACCATGCCTGTTGTTTGTGCCGGAAAAAATCATAAAAAGAAAAATAAGCAGGATAAAAATGAAAAAGAAAAAACCAAATCTGCTGGTTTTCTTTTCAGGGGAATTTCCTCTGCCATTACCATCATGATTCCTGTCAAAATTATCCCTAGCCATAAAACCTCACAATACTGTTTATCTCCAACTGAAATAATCAGGGAACCCTAAAAAAGAACCCAATACGGCGAATATTCCTCCGCAATCCTCCACGACAGGCACAAGATTGCGTTGGAAACCCGGAATTCCCCAACAGTTGAATAACTTTTTCAAACTGCGCCGGTTACCGTCACCGGCAACAACATAGTCATCCGAAAGCCTTGACCTGATAACAAAGGGAAGGGTCATAACCCTTTCGGGAAACTTTTCAAAAACAACCTCTTTTTCCTTCCCCGGAATCTTTACCAATTTGATTTTTCCGGAAGGGAGGCATATATCCCCTGCCCCTGTCACATATACAAGATATCCGTTTTTATGGTTATGCACAATATCGCGCCCAAAAAAAATACGGTTCTTCCCGGTTTCAAAAAAAATACCGCTTCCCCTCACTGAAAATCCTGTCCTGAAAGCTTTTTTTTCATCCGGCCCCCGAAAATCCCCGGTAAAAACACTGTTTTCACGGGAACCGTAAATCATGTTTTTTATTAACCTGAATGGGATTCTTTTTTTTATCCCCAGCATGGAGAGTCCTTTGTACAAAAACCTTAACCTGAATGCGGGAAGCATGGAAAAATATTCTTCAGGTGAACAGGAAAAAAAAGAGTCTCCTGAACAGGAAAATTTATGTTCTTTCCATTCCGGCAGTGGAAAAGAAGAAAGAGCCTGGGAATCAATCCAAGTTTTTTCCAATCCGCACAAAACCGCCTTCCTCCAGCCAGGGAAATCCCGATCAAGGGCCGGAACGAGTTTCAGCCGTATTTTATTCCTTAAAAAATTTTCCTCCCGGTTGGTTTTATCCTCCCTCCAATGGATTCCCTGTGAACGTAAAAATTCCCGAATCTCTTCCCCGGGAATGGAAAGCATTGGACGGAATAAAATCCCCTGTTCAGGATTAATCCCTGAGGCGGAAAACCCAGATCCTTGTAAAAACCTCATTAAAAGCGTTTCGATTTGATCCGAAGCCGTGTGCCCTGTCATCAGGGCGCAGGCATCCCATTCCCCGGCTTTCTCGTACAAAGCCCTGTACCTTAAAAAACGGGCGGCTTCTTCTATACCCATGCCGCGTTTTTCCGCCTCTGCGTAAACCTCTCCTTCCCCAAGAATTATCCGGAAACAGGGTACAGGAGGGGAAAAAGAAACGCAAAGTTTTTCCACAAAATCAGCATCGGAAGAGCTTTCTTCCGGCGGACGGATACGGTGATCCACAGTGGCAGCCCCCGGATAAAAATTAAATTCCCGGGACAACTCAGCCAACATTTCCAATAAAAAAACAGAATCAGCTCCGCCGGAAACAGCGGCTAAAATACGCCTGGATCCGGTTTTCCCTGAAGCTTCCAGATTGCGGAAAAAAAGCTTTAGATTTTCTCTGAAAATTTGTTTAAGGGGATGCATTTCCTATAAAAATAATGCGCCACATATTGTGACGCATTCTTAATTAGCTTGAAATTAACCGTAACAAAATTTTTTCCGGAAAATCAAGTGGCCGCAGCCGGCTCTGCCGCTGCCTCCCCTTCAGATGCGGAGCTTTCCTCTGACTCGGAAGTCACATTGGAACGGACATGTTTTACGCTTGCCACAGGGAATTCCCCGTTGGAAAGGATTTTCACACCTTCACCTAATTTCAAATCCCGGACAAATATGGTTTCATTCAATCCAAGTTTCGTCACATCCACAGCGATCCGCTCCGGAAGGGCTTTGGGTAAACATTCAATTTCAATTTCGGATACACCGGCTTCAAGGATACCTCCGAGCCTGACCGCATCAGGGGCACCTGTAATATGAATACGGATTTTTGTCCTGATAGTTTTATCCGGATCCACAGCGTAGAAATCAACATGGCGTACCCGGTCAGAAATAATATCATGCTGGGCGTCCTTGACAAAGGCGATTACATCTTTTCCGTCATCCAGTTTTATATCGATGGTTGTGGTTCTGGTAATTTGATGGAAAAGCTTACTGAAATCACTTTCCAAAATATCAATCAAAATGGATTTTCCGTCTCCATCATAGATAACTGCGGGAATACGACCTTCCCCGCGGAGATGCTTTGCAGCACTCTTCCCGGTAACCTTGCGGATACGGGCTTCAAGAATTTTCCTGTCCATTTTTAGGACTCCTTACATATTGTTGCGGCCCTCCCTTCGTCATTTAAGAAGGTATTGCACACAAGAATATAACCCGGCAACGCCGGACTTTTGCCAAAATACGGGAAATATATACCATAAAAACAAAAAAACATCAATCGGACTTTATTTTATAAAGGGCGTAAGAGCAGACAAATATTTTACTGGGACGGCAGGATTCGAACCTGCGGAATGACGGGATCAAAACCCGTTGACTTACCACTTGTCGACGTCCCAAAAAGCCGGATAAAATTGAAACTGGTTTTAAATTTCACCCATGTCGTCAGAAGGATCAGCTTCCTCGACATGACCGGCTTCATACTCGGCAAGTATTTTATCCTGCATTTTTGTACGAAAGTCAAGACTTATAGGATGTGCCACATCCTTAAAATCACCGGTCCGTATCTTTCTACTAGGCATAGCGATGAACATACCGGATTTGCCTTCAATGATTTTAACATTATGTACAACAAAGCAGTCATCAAAAGTAACGGTGACATAAGCCTTTAGTTTTCCTTCCGCAGCCACTTTTCTAATCCGGATATCGGTAATTTCCATAGCCAAGTCTCCTTTTAAGCATGCGAACTTCCAATTTTTAATTATGGAGCGACATTGGTGAAAAAGCAAGCAAAAAAAATGAATAGCAGTTTTCCCATTTTTCAGAAAGAATCCGGAAAGCTTTTGACATTTTTTCCTCGTTATCAAAAATTCCGAAGACAGATGCCCCCGAACCGCTCATTTCGCAAAAAAGAGCCCCCATATCCTTTATATCGTCCATAGCTGCCTTTATTGGAGGATATTTTTCAGAAATAACCGGTGTAAAGCTGTTGAAAAATGTCCATTTTTCCGGTGAAAGGGCATATTCCCGGGATAAAAGTGTAAAAACTTCCTCCGCCTCCCTTGTTTCATGCTCCATACCCTTCCGGGAAGAATCCAAAAGGGAATAAGCTTCCCCCGTACCGGAATGAACACCCGGCCATATAAGGACACCGGGAAAAAGGCGGGGTTTGTCCAAACGGCGGATAAATTCCCCACGGCCGGAAACAAAAGAGGGGCATCCTTTTATGAAAAAGGGAGCGTCGCTGCCTATTTCCAGGGCAAGCTTCTCCAGTTCCCCTGAGGAAAGTCCCGGGGAAAACAGTTTATCCAAAGCCCTGAGGACAGCGGCACCGTCAGAGGATCCGCCTCCAAGTCCTGCCCCGGATGGAACCCTTTTAGTAAGATTGATTTCAAGACCGGTTTTTATTCCGGTTTTTTCCCTAAAAGCCATGACAGCCCTGGACACTGTATTATCTTCTGGTAAATCCATACCACCGCAATTTAAAATTAAACCGCCGGCCTCATTTGTCGTGCTGACCGATATGGAATCGTAAAGGGATATCAACTGGAAAATACTTTCAATGTCGTGATATCCATCTGAACGGATCCCTTTCACATTTAAATGGAGATTAATCTTGCAGGGTGCATCAATTTCAATTTTTTTACCGAACATACCTTAATCATAAACAAAAAATGCTAAAAAATGAAAGATATATGTTGACAGAATGTATGTCTCTCTTTAATCTGAAATAGACGTTCCGCGCAAGCGCCAGTCAATCTAGTCCGGACGACCGGGAAACCTACAGGATGCGATAGATGTTTACACAGCTTGATCTGGAAAATGAATCCTCTCCGAAAGCGTACATGTTTCAGGACGCATATGACGATTACGAAGACGATGACTTTGAAGACGATGCGGAAGGCGACTTTGATGACTATGATGATGAGGACGATTTCGGCATAGACGAAGACGACTTTGACGACTACGACGACGAAGACGATTACGACGACGAAGACGATGAAGACGATGGTTTTGATTATGACGATGACGACCTCGATTATGATGACTTTGACGAATAAGTTTTCTGCCGCCATCCTATAACACGTTTTACAAATTTCAGATGCGTTGGAATGACACTCACTTTTAAACACACCAAATATGCCTGTTATTTAGGCTATGTCACCCAGGCGGCGGTTAACAATCTGCCTCCCCTGCTTTTTACCGCCTTCATGAGGGATTTTGGAATTCCCCCTGAAAAAATCGGACTGCTTATAGCGATAAATTTCGGTACCCAGATTCTGGTGGATCTTTTCGGTGCAAAATACGCGGACAGAATAGGCTACAAGCCCCTCCTGGCCGCCGCCCACGGCTTTTCGGCAGCGGGAATGGCCGCTTTTTCTTTTCTGCCATTTTTACTTCCTCCTTTCGCCGGATTGACAGCCGCCATAGTTTTAACAGCCATAGGGGGCGGTTTGATAGAAGTTCTGATAAGCCCAGTAATTGAGGCCATTCCGGCGGAAAATTCAAAGAGAGCTTCTGAAATGAGCCTGCTGCATTCCTTTTATTGCTGGGGGCACATGGCAGTGGTCTTGCTTTCCACAGTATATTTTATTTCCTCCGGGACGGAAAATTGGAAATTCCTGCCTCCCTTATGGGCAGTCCTTCCCTTGTTCAATTGTTTTTTATTCCTGAAGGTTCCTGTTAAAAATTTAAGTGAAAAACAGGAACCGGCGGACAATCAGGGAACCGGGAATGCCTGGGCCGGGAAAACCATGTTCAAAACTTCAGCCTTCTGGATTCTGGCGGCCATGATGTTTTTTTTCCGCGGCCTCGGAACAGGGAATGTCCCAATGGGCTTCCTTTTTCGCTGAAACAGGCTTGGAAATCCCGAAAACAGCTGGAGACATTCTCGGTCCATGTGCTTTCGCCTTTTTAATGGGATTCTCAAGAATTTTATTTTCAAAATACGCCGAAAACAAGAACCTGCATATAACACTGTTTTCTGCGGGACTGGGATGTACTCTGAGTTACATAACCGCTTCCTTTGCACCCCACCCTTTGATATCCCTGGCAGGCTGTGCCGGTTGCGGCTTTTTTGCGGGAGTTATGTGGCCGGGAACATTCAGCATGGCATCGCAAATTTTTCCCTTTGGCGGAACAAAAATGTTCGCTTTGCCTGCTTTCGCCGGAGATATAGGATGCGGCACAGGCCCGGCCATGGTAGGTTATATTTCAGGTTTAACAAAACGTTCCCTGGCCGGAGCCCTGTCCATGGCGGCCCTTTTTCCCCTGGCACTTTCCGTAGCGGTGGCCCTACTGGAAATACGCAGAAGGCAGAAACTGAAAAAACTGTATCCTTGACAGCCCATGCCCGGAAAACTATATTATCCGCAGTGTACTGTTTTTATAGTGAAAGGAAAAACTGTGTCAGGGAATACATTCGGGAATATTTTCAGAATAACCACCTTCGGGGAAAGCCATGGCCCGGCTCTGGGAGTCATTATTGACGGCTGTCCGGCGGGACTTCTTCTGGACGAAAATGTCATTCAAAAGGAACTGGACCGCCGCCGTCCCGGGGAGCCTGGGAATCCGGCCGCAACCCCCAGGTTTGAGCCGGACAAGGCGGAAATCCTATCCGGGGTTTTTAACGGAACAACAACGGGTACTCCCATTGCCATTTTAATTAAAAACACATCCCAGCATTCCAAAGATTACACGGATATTTCTGAAAAATTCCGACCGGGACACGCGGATTTTTCATATTTTGAAAAATACGGTTTACGGGATTACAGGGGAGGAGGACGTTCCTCCGGCAGGGAAACCGCGGCAAGGGTGGCGGCAGGTGCGGTGGCAAAAGCTTTTTTGAGGGAAAAGGGGATTTTTATAAAAGCCTGGACAGAAGAGGCGGCCGGTATAAAATGCGGAACCTATGATGAATCTGAAATAGATAACAACAGCATGAAGGCCCCGGACAAGGAGGCCGCAGGACGGATGCTTGAATCCATTGACAAACTGCGGATGGACGGCGATTCCGCAGGAGGAATCGTCGCCGCAAGGATTCACGGGAAAATCCCCGCCGGTTTGGGGGAACCTGTTTTTGACAAACTGGACGCCCTGCTGGGACAAGCTGTCCTTTCAATAGGAGCTGTAAAGGGAATAGAATTCGGAGCCGGATTTGAAACAGCGCGCATGAAAGGTTCTGAATCCAATGATCCATTATCCACCGGCAGCGAAGGGGAAATCCTTTTCGGAAAAAACAACGCAGGCGGGATTTTGGGCGGGATTTCTTCCGGAGCGGAAATAAGATTCAGGGTTGCCGTAAAGCCGGTTCCTTCCATCAGAAAAGTCCAAAAAACAATAAACACCGCAAAAAAAGAAGCGGAAATAGCGGTGCATGGACGCCATGATGTATGTTTGTGTCCCAGGATTGTACCTGTAGTGGAGGCGATGGCCGCCCTGGTTATCACAGACTTATACCTGCGTAATCTGGCTTCCAGAATTTAATCACTACAGCATTTTATCTCTTTACCGCCATAAATTTGCATGGTATCATTCTCTCATGAATATAAATGACATACGGCAGGCTATAGAGGCCGAAATAGTCGAGGGAACAGAGGACTCCGGTATAGAAATACTATCAGCGTGCGGAGCGGATTTAATGAGTGATGTTATGGCCTTTGTAAAGGATCAGGTACTTCTTTTGACAGGGCTCATAAATGTACAGGTTATCAGGACCGCCATGCTGATGGATATTCAGGCAGTTTGTTTCGTCAGGGGAAAGTCCCCAAGTCCGGAAATGATTTCACTTGCAAAAGAAAACGGCATTGTCCTTCTCAGAACAAAACTGCCGATGTTCCTTGCATGCGGAAAACTTTACGAAGCAGGGGTACGTCAGGGGGGCGTGCGTAAAATAGACTGAAACTTCAATGAAGCACAGTATCATTATAACATGAAATACCACTACATGATTCCTGGGGATGACATCACCTGCGCAGGAAAAGCTTCTTCGGAAATAAAAAAGGTTCTCCAACGGTTAGGCGTTGACCCTGAGGTTATAAAACGTACCGCAGTGGCAATGTACGAGGCTGAAATGAATATGGTGGTACATGCCGGAGGCGGAAACGCGGATATAGTCATTGAAAATGATACCATAACCATCACCATGAAGGATAACGGTCCCGGAATAGAAAACATTGAGCTGGCTATGCAGGACGGTTATTCCACGGCACCGGAAATAGCCCGGGAAATGGGTTTCGGAGCAGGAATGGGACTGCCGAACATGAAAAGAAATGCAGATGATTTCAAAATAGAATCGGAGCCGGGGAAGGGAACCACGGTAACAATGAAAATAAAAATACAAGGATCTCCTTCATGAACCCGGTCCGTTTTCACTCGGTTCTTTTGGAAGAAGAATCCTGCAAAGGGTGTACAATATGTGTCACCGCCTGCCCCGTGCAAGCTATCCGTGTAAGGAACGGAAAAGCATGCATCATAGAGGAAAGATGCATTGACTGCGGGGAATGCATAAGAAGGTGTCCAAATCAGGCAAAAAAAGCAAGGGCCGATAGTTTTTCCGATTTTCAGAGGAATCTTCTGAAAGAAGATTTTTTTCAATACAGGATTGCCTTGCCGGCTCCTTCGCTGTACGGACAAATACCTTCAAAATATACAATACAGGAAATCCATGAAGCCCTTTTAACCATGGGATTTAATTATGTTTTTCCGGTGGCTGCCGCCACCCCGGGGATAACCGCAGCCACACGGTTTATATTGGATTCCCCGGGAAACATGGAACTTCCACGGCCCCTTATTTCCGCAAGCTGTCCCACAATAATAAAATTCATAAGCATAAGGTTTCCGACTCTTTTGAAGAATATCTCCCCTGTCATCGCCCCGGTTGAATTGGCGGCGAAGCTGGCCGTCAAGGCCCTTGAAGAATCAGAAGGGAAAAAAATACCCCGGAACAAAATCAGTCTGTATTTTATTTCCCCCTGTCCCGGGAAAATCACGGAAACATTGGCACCCATGAGCGGAAAAGGACAGATTGTTAATGGTGTATTCAGCATGAAAGGGATACACCTCCAACTTTTATCCGCCCTCAAAAAAAACAGCGGCGGCAAAACAAAAAGTTCCGGAACAAACGGAGAAAAACAACCGGGGATATTCCAGGATGAAATTGCCTGGGGTCGGACAGGAGGAGAAGCGGAAGCAGCTTCAGCAGGCAAACATTACGCCCGAATATCTGTCGACGGAATCGTCCAGTGCGAAAAAATACTTGAAGCGGTGGAAGACGGTAAACTGGAAAACATAGACTTTCTGGAGCTGACAGCCTGTCCCGGAGGATGTACAGGAGGGGTTTTGACAGTGGAAAACCCTTCAATTGCGGAATACACCATACGTTCCAGGGAAGGGCAAATAGCCGTGACACCGCAAAATATCGGGGAAAATCAATTTCAGGGAGAAAAACCCATACGTAAAGATCATATACAACCCCGCCCCGCTTTGCTTTTGGATCCTAATTTCCAAAAAGCTGCCGCGATGATGGAAGAAATGGAGGAAATTTACAATCAGCTTCCAGGGTTGGATTGCGGATGTTGCGGCGCACCAAATTGCAGGGGGTTGGCGGAAGATATTGTCAGGGGCACAGCAAAAAAAACAGACTGCATAATTATCCTAAAAGAACAGTACAAAGAACTTCTGGATCATGAGCGCAGAAAAGAATAACAGCGGGAACCTGCCATTTCCAGGAAATCCTTCGGCCAGTGAAAAAGTCCTCCTTCGAAAACGGATGAGAGAGGAATGCCTGAAATCAAATCCGGATTTTTCATTTCCAGCGGGAGAAAACCCTGGCTTGAAAAAAACGGCCGCCACAATCGCAAAAGAATTCAACACGGTTTTTGCCTTCATTTCTGTAAAGGGGGAACCGGACACTTCGTTTTTTATCAAAGCGGCGGTCAAAGAAAGGAAAACAATTTTAGTTCCGAAGATAAACGGAAAGGATATGTATTTTCTGCCATTTCCCTTAAATCCCGAGAAACTGGCACCAAACAAATTCGGCATACCGGAACCGACAGAAGGTGAACCGGTTTTCCCCTGTGCCGCCGGATTACCGGGTGAAAAGGCTTTCCCCTTCCCCGCCTTTATTTTAGTTCCAGGTTCCGCATTCACAAAAAAAGGGGAAAGGCTTGGGCGCGGGGGAGGATATTATGACCGGTTCCTGGAAGTTTTTCTGGACAGGTATTCAATGACAAATTTGAAATTCAAAACCGCCGGATTTTGCTTTCCAGGCCAAATACTTCAAACCATTCCTGTTGAAAAACATGATGTGAAAATGGATTGCCTGCTTCTGCCGGATGGTAGTATTATTGATACAGGAACCATACATTAAAAATTTTTCAGGAGATTTATTTATGGGCGAAATACGTTCAGCCATTGACATAGCGATGGAAAAAACATCCGGAATAAAGGGAGATAAAAACGCCCTTGTAAACAGCCAGATGAAAAACGCCGGGAAAAAAGCCGCCGCGGTTTTTCTTGATACAAGCAAGGCGGAGGATTTTTTGAAAGCATTCAATGATTCCCCCGACAAAATGAAATTCAGAGAGGGAGCCGTTCCCGTGTTTTGTACAGCCATACGTCTTCCGGAAACAGAGGACGATATTGAAAAAAACTCGCTTTGGCAACGGGGTATTGAAATTATCCTCCCGGGATCGAATTTGAACTCCCTGTTTTCCCAGTCTCAGATAATATTCAAACAATATCTGGATGACAGGGAAAATCTATATAAAGCTTTGGAGCAGCAGTTTATGCCCAGATTAAGGGCAAAGCAGGAGGAACTTTCAAAAAGGTACAACCAGAATATTACCCTCAGTCTGGCACAGGATCCCGAATACAATTCAGCCCTTTCAAAAAATCTGAAAGCCCTTCAAAGCCAATACGAAACCGTTGTTGAGGAAATGCGTTCCAGGATAATGGAAGCGTATGATAATGAGAACTAAAGGAACCCGGTCAAGCTTTAAAACAAAAAACGGCGCCGATTTATTCAGCGCCGTAGAGCTCCCCCGAGGTGGCTCGAACACCTGACCCAGTGGTTAACAGCCACTTGCTCTGCCGACTGAGCTACAGGGGAATGATAGGAACACTATATCCGTCATTAAAAAAAAAGTCAATAGCTATCATTGTCCAAACATACCTGAAAATTTTCCTGAAAGACCCTTGTTTTTTGCCACTTTCCGCATGGTCTGGCGGGTTTTTTCGAACTGTTTTATCAGCCTGTTTACTTCCGCCACGGAGGTACCGGATCCTTTGGCGATTCTTTTCCGCCTGGAAGGACCGATTATAAGGTGGTTTGACCTTTCCTTCGCCGTCATAGACTGTATAATGGCTTTTTGGGTTTTTAAGCCGGAAGTATCCATCTGGCTTTCATCAATCTGACCAGCCAAGCCGGGTATCATTTCCAGCATGGATTGGATTGAACCCATTTTTGAAACCCGTTCCAATTGATCAAGCATATCCTGCAAGGTAAAGCTTTCCCCGGCCATCTTTTTCTGGAGACGCTCCGCTTCCTTGGCATCGATTGTTTCCTGGGCTTTTTCCACAAGAGAGACAATATCACCCATACCAAGGATACGGCTGGCAATCCGGTCAGGATAAAAAGGCTCCAAATCTTCGGTTTTTTCTCCTGTACCGATAAAAAGAATGGGTTTTCCTGTAACGCTTTTAAGGGAAATTGCAGCGCCACCCCTGGCGTCGGAATCAAACTTTGTTAGGATAACTCCTGTCAAGCCGGTTCTTTCGTCAAAAGCCTTGGCAACCTCAACCGCATTTTGTCCGGTCATGGCATCAGCCACAAGGATGGTTTCCACCGGATCAAGGGCTTTTTTCACGGCTTCAATTTCATCCATCATCGAATCGTCAATCTGCAGGCGGCCTGCGGTGTCCGTAATCAAAACATCGTACCCGCCCCTTTTGGCAAAGTTGAGGGCATTTTTCGCCACCTTAACAGCGTTTTTCTCGCCTGGCTCAGAATAAACGGGAACCCCTATTTTTTCCCCAAGAACAGTCAATTGCTCCACAGCGGCAGGACGAACCAAATCACAGGCGGCAAGAACGGGACGCCTACCCTGTTTAAGAAGCCTGGCGGCAAGTTTTGCGGCTGACGTCGTTTTTCCGGATCCCTGGAGACCCAAAAACAATATGACGGATTGGGTGTCCGGTCCCTTCAACTGCAAGTCCTTTTTAGTATCTCCGAGAAGAGCTACAATCTTATCATGGACAATTTTGACAAACTGCTGCCCAGGATTAACAGACCGGAGAACTTTTTCCCCTTTAGCCTCTTCTATAGTGGAATTCACAAACCTGCGGACTACCCGCAGATTCACATCGGACTCCAACAGGGCTATTTTTATTTCTTCTACGGCATCTTCAATATTTTTTTCTGAAATAGACGCATTGCCGCTAATCCGGCGGATAATACCGCCGAGAGCAGAAGTAACCTTTTCAAGCATTAAATTTCTCCGTCAAGAAGTTTTTCAATGAATTCAACCGGGGCTAATTCCTTATTCAAAATCCTGAAAAGCCCGTTGGATATCGGCATTTTCAAATCATACATACCCGAAATAATATGCACATATTTACAAGCTACAGCCCCTTCAGGAAGATAACCTATTTCTGATATTCGGGAAATCAAATCGTCAATATCTGAAAATTTGTCAAGGATACGGTCCCGTATTATTTCCTGTCCGAATTTTCTGTTTCTTCCGAATTTACTGCGGCAGGTAACGTCCAAATCCCCTACCCCGGCAATGGAAGTGAAGGTTTCAGGATGGGAAGCATTCATGGCCCGGCCAAGAATAAGCATTTCGTTCAAACCTGCGGCAAGCAGAAGGGACTGGGTGTTGTCTCCGAAATCACGGGATTTTTCAGAAATTGCGTCCAATATGCCAAAAGCAACGGCTATTACGTTTTTTGCCGCGGCACAAATTTGCACCCCGATAACATCCAGGCTTGAATACACCAAAAGCCCCTTTGAACGCATAACTTCCCTGAAACGGATGGAATTCATTGGGTTTTCACTGGCGGCAACAAGACCTGTAACCTTGCCCATGGCGACCTCTTCCGCATGGCTGGGACCGGCAATATAAACAAGGTTATGCCTGTACACGTCCGGAAGAACATCTTCCAGGGTTTCAACTATAAGTTTCGGTCCTGTTTCAGAAGGTATGAAACCTTTGGTTAAAATACCAATATAGGTTGAACCATCCTGGATATTCGGGATATCCAATAAACCCTGCATGGTCTTAGCCAAATAAAGAGAGGGGCTGGCAAGAATCAAAAAATTTTTCCCGGCAGCCACTTCCTTTATGTTATTTGAAGCCGTCAGATTTTCCGGTGTTTTATATCCAGCCAGGAACCTGGTGTTTTCATGCTTTTGGTTTATATCTTCACATACATCCTGCTCAAGGGCCCATATTTCAACAGAATGTCCGGCCCGGGCAAGGGAAATCGCCACAGCGGTCCCCCAAGCACCCGCTCCAATAACGCCTATTGTCTGTCCCATATCAAGAACCTCCTAGAACCACATGGAATTTCCATCAGTCCAAGAAAAAATTTCTTCAGGCTTAAAAAAAAGATTTACTTCTTTTTCCGCACTTTCCAGGGAATCTGAAGCATGGACGATGTTTTGAGCTGTGTGCATGGAAAAATCCCCCCTGATTGTTCCGGGAGGAGCCTCATCCACACGGGTGGGGCCGCAGATTTTCCTGATTATAGGAACTGCGAATTCACCTTCAAAAACCATTGCGACAACAGGCCCGGATGTTATATAGGAAACCAAATGTTGGAAAAAATCCTTGTTGGAATGTTCCGCATAGTGGGCACAAGCGAGAGCAGGCGGAATTGTAAGTATTTTAATACCCACAAGATTCAACCCTTTTTTTTCAAAACGTGAAATAATGTCACCTACGATACGCCGTTGCAAAACACCAGGTTTGAGCATAACAAAAGAGCGCTGCGTCTCCATCCAATCCTCCGTAACTCGAAAAACCCAAAAAGGGCGATTATTATACATAGATAGTAACATAAAAGATATTTTTCGGAAAGCCTGAATATATACATATTAAACCTCCGTTTCGCCGTAATCTTTGGCGGAATCAAGGACAGAGTCCGCATCGAATTCTGTCCCGGCGGCCGGCTTTTCTCCGGTTTGCGCCTCTTCCCCGGCAGGAATGACGGAGGCGGAATTCCAGTCATTCTCCATGGAATCATCAAAGGGAGTCCCATTTTTTTCCGGGGAAGAGGCTTCCGCTAAAATACCGGAAACGGAAGGTTTTTCCTCTGGAGAAGATGAATGCAGACGGCAGGATTCAATGCGTTCCTTCATGTTTATGCCTTCAGTGCGGATTTTTTCAGTACGCAGCTTGAAATCGGCAATCACGTCTTTTAAGCCGCCCATCATCATGGTGACAGCTTCAACACCGTCGCTAACCCGGTTGGAAATCATGTCAAGTTCATTCATGGAATTCTCTATTTCCTTTGACCCTTCGGACATGGAGACCGAGTTTTTTGCCACATCATCGGCTATTTCCCGGAGGGTTCTCATTACGTCAAGGACATCTTTGTTGCCTTTATTTGATTCCCCCAAATCAGTAGACAGCTTTGTCATTGTATTGGAAAAGGTAGAAATATCGCCGGAAATTTTCAGGAAAGCTGAGTCAAGTTCCCTGCTGGAAGATACCATCGAATTGATATTCTCGACGATATCGGAGATAGACACAGTTATGGCGGAGGAATTTTCCGCACAGGCTTCCGCAAGTCTGGCCATTTCCTCGGCAACCACGGCGAATCCCTTTCCCAAATCACCGGCATGGGCCGCTTCAATGGCGGCATTGAGGGAAAGCAAATCTGTTCTTTCCGCTATATCCTGAATTACACTGACTATTTCCTGGATTTTTGTAACCCGGGAACCGATGTCTATAATCTGCTCATGGGTTGAAGAAAAAATATTCCTGCCTTCCTCTGAAGAGCGGACAAGCCCATACACATCCTGGGCATCCTGTACGGCCGTGGAAACCATGGAATCCATATTGGAAATCATTTTTTCCACGGAACTCACGGAACCACTGACTGCCCGGCGCTGGTTTTCAACTTCGCCGTCCAAATCCCCCAAACCGGCCACAACCTTTGCCAAACCACTTTTCACTGTCTCCACCTGGGATTTCAGGATTGAAGCCTCTTTATTCATATCCGAAATAAATCCGTCCAATATGGTAAAAGTGGAATCCGTGTCTGAAATGGCTGCGGATAAATCCGATATTGATGAAATATTCTCCTGTATATCCTTGTAAACCTGTTCGGCGGTAAACTGCATATTTCCAGCCACATCACTGATAACACTCTTCACATCCTCCGGAATATCGGCGGAATTGATATTTTTATTTCCTTCAGCGACACCCCGGAAAACATCTGAAAACCGGGAAGAAAAACGTATTTCAGGCCGGAAAAAAACATAAGGCGCGTCTATAAAAAGAATCAGGGTAATGATAAATACCACAGCAAAAAAAACGTTTTTTAAGACGGGATCCTGACATTTGTCAGAAATAATAAAAAACAAGGCGGAAGCTAAAGCTAAAACCAGGAATACAACAAAAGCGTAAAACAACCCGCGGCGATTTTTTTTCATAAAACAACCCTTTACAGAATACAACTTTCATTTTAAAGTGTACGACATGAAATTACTTCATACCGGTGATTTACATCTGGGGAAAATCTTCCATGAGACGTCCCTTTTGGAAGATCAACGCCATATCCTAGGCCAATTACTGGATGAACTGGGAAAGGACAACTACAGCGCCCTATTGATTGCCGGTGACATCTATGACAGAAGCATCCCGCCGGCGGAAGCTGTAGAAGTTTTCAGTGCTTTTTTAGCAGAAACAAAGGAAAAATTCCCGGATTTGGCTGTTTTTATCATACCGGGGAACCATGATTCTGCCCAGCGGCTGGCATTCGCCTCAAGCATTCTACGCCGGCAAAATATCTATATCACCTGCAATCCTGAAGATGCATTCACTCCAATAATTATATCACAAAAAGATGAAAAGGTGGCTTTTTTTTTACTCCCTTTTATGGCTCCCGGAAGTCTCCAGGCTGAGAAAAATGGTATAAATCCGGAATTGCCTCTGTTTCCAGGAAATTGTCCGGAAGCCCCTGGAAAAAGCCTTTTTTCACAGGAGGAGATGGCTGAGGAGGCTTCGAGGCGTTTCAAAGAAATACTCAAATCCACGGAATTAAAAAACATACCGGCTGTACTGGTTTCCCACTGTTTCACCCTGGGAGGAGCGGAATCCTCTTCCGAGAGAATATTCATCGGTAATGCGGAGAAAATCCATCACCGGCTTTTCAAGGATTTTTCCTACACAGCCCTGGGCCATCTCCATAAGTTCCAAAAAGTCACGGACAGGATGTATTATTCCGGCTCTCCCCTCGCCTATGCTTTTGATGAGGCTGGAAGCGACAAATTTTTCATTAAGGTGGAGATAGACGCTAAAGGAACCGGATTCCCGGTAAAAACAACCCCCGTGAAAATTTCCCCCCGCAAAAAGGTGACAAGACTGAAAGGGGAATTCAAGGACTTTTTTGATTCACAAAAATATTCCGGTTATGCAGACGATTATTTGGAAATAGAGTTGACGGATAAAACCATCCGGATAAATCCCATGCAGGCATTAAAGCAGAATTTCCCCAATCTCCTCAGTATAAAACAAAATCTCCAATATAACACTGAAGAAACAAAGACAAAAATAAAAAGTGACGAAAGGGAAAATATGGATCCAGTGCATAATTTCAAAGAGTTTGAAAAATATTTATATCCTTCTCAGCCGGATGAAGAGTTAAAAAGTAAAACAGATTTTTTTTCGTCTATAATTAAACAATGCACACAAAAGGAGGATGCAGGGGAATATGAAGCCTGAAACACTCCTATTGAAAAATTTCGGTCCATTTTATGGTGAACACAAAGCTGATTTCAGCGTTCTGGGTGACTTCTTCCTTATCTGCGGGGAAACGGGGGCAGGTAAAACAACAATTTTTGACGGGATTTCCTACGCCTTCTACGGGGAAGCGCCTGGCAGCCGGAAAGGCTTGTCAAAACAAATGAGAAGCCAGTATGCGGAAAACGAGGACGAAAGCTATGTGGAGCTTGTTTTCTCCATGGGAAAAACCAAATGGAAAATAAAAAGAACACTGCCCTACGAAAAGCTGGGAATCCGCTCAAAAAAAACACAGACAGTTCCCGAAGAAGTTTCCCTGGAAATGCTGGCCGGATCACAATGGCGGAATGAATCCTGCACCAACAAAAATGAAACAGATAAAAAAATTTTATCGCTGATAAAACTTTCAGCGGATGAATTTTCAAGGATTGTCCTTTTACCACAGGGGGAGTTCTCACGTTTTTTGCGGCAGAGCTCCGAAGAACGTAAAGAAATTCTTTCAAAGCTTTTTCCTGTTTCGATATACAGGGAAGCCGCCGAAACAGCAAAAGAAAAAACAAAGGAAGCGGAAACGATCATTGACGGAATCGGAACAAAGATTTCCGCCTTACGAACAGAATTCAATCCGGAAACCTTTGATACGGAAAAAAACACTTTGGAAAAAAGGCTTCATGAATTGAAAGAAAAATACAGCTCCTGCCAAAAAATGTTAATTGAAAAATTCAAGCTCCTTGAAACAGCAAAACGAATTGCAAAAAATATTAAGGAACTTAATGAATTGGAGGAAGAATACGAAAGGGAAATAAAAAGCAAAAATAATTTGTACGAGGAATGGGAAAAACAACTTTCCGATGCGGAAAAGGCGGCGCCTGTTGCAGCTTTAATCTCACAACATAAGACGAATAAAAAAATTCTGGAAGAAAATAAGGAAAAATACCAGGAAAAAAAAATGCACTTTGATCTGGCAGAAATAGAATGCCGGAAATTGGAAACAGAAAGCAAAAACATAAACGGGCAGCGACAGAAACTGAATGAATTAATTCAAAGAGAGCCGCTCATTGAAGCAGCGGTAAAAGCCGCAGGAGAAATAAAAGAATCAGAAAAAAGCCTGAAGGAATTTGAAAATAAATTAAAAAATGGGGAAAGAATACTGCAGGAATCAGAAAGTAAATTAAAAACCTTAGAAGAAAACCTTGAAGGAGCGGCAAAAGAAAAAATAAATATAGAAATCCTGACAGAAGATAAAACAAAGGCCGAAAGCAACTATGAATCCATAAAAAACAAATGCGGCGCCACTTTGGAATATCTGCAAAAAAAAGAAAAAACAGAAAAAAACAAAGATGAATTGGATAAACTTTTTTTGGAGATAGAAAGAAAAGAAGAAGAGAAAAAAAAAGCTGATACTGATATTATAGAATTAAGGAATAAATACAATGAGCAAAAAAATTATGACATGGCGGCAGCCCTGGCTTCTGTTTTAAAAGACAACGAACCCTGTCCAGTATGCGGTTCGCTGCACCATCCTTCACCCGCAGTAAAAAAAACGGACAAACTTCTGTTTTACGAAAACAAAATCCTGGAAATGGAAGCGAAAAGGAACAAACTGGAACAGGAACTGAAAGAAATCCGGGAAATCCATACAAAAACCAATGCAGATTACATGGTGTCCATTTCTTATTTGAAAAATCAGGAAGAAAAAGGGCAGATTTTTTTGACAAAGGAAGAAGCTG
Organism: uncultured Treponema sp.; assembly: GCA_949299755.1. GTDB lineage: Bacteria > Spirochaetota > Spirochaetia > Treponematales > Treponemataceae > Avitreponema. The sequence goes on from CASGBA010000006.1 coordinate 54,133, forward strand.
AAAAAAACAAAACCCTTGCCGAAAAAGAAATGAAAAAAAAACTTGAAGATTATTTCAAAGCAAAGAAGCAGCTGAATCTCATAAATGAATTACAAACGGAAAAAGAAAAACTGGAAAAAGAAGCGGGCGAAAAAATAAAAGAAAACATGGAAATAGAAAAAGCCATAAGTACCCGGCGAGTGGAAATAAAAAATATGAAAACACGGTTTAATGATGCTTTTCCGGGAAAGGAAGCGGATGAGAAAGAGGCGGAACTGGCTCTGGCATTTTGCAGGTCGGAAAAAAAACGTTTGCAGGACTCAATCTCATCCTTTGAGGAAAGAGATAAAAAAGCCCGCAACGATAAAAGTATGTACGAAGGTTCAATGAGAGAACTGGAAACCCTGTGCTTGGAAATGGAAAAAAAAACTGAGGAATCCGAAAAAAATCTGAAAAAAGAATATTTATCCGCAGGATTCACTGACTATGCTGATGCTGAAAAAGCTGTAATGATGCGGGAAGAAAAAGAAGCATTGGCGGAGAAAGTATCATCTTTTAAACAGAAAAAAATGGAAATTGAAAACAGAATTTCTTTTTTGGAAAACCAATTGGAAAAAGAAGGAGGAAAAGAAAACCGGATAAGTGAAGATGAAGCTGAAATGGAGTACAGGAACGCAGGTCTTTTACTCGAAGAAAATAAAACTGAAACAGAAAAAATCAACATAGAATTAATTACATTAAAAGGAAAAATGCAGCAGTGGAAATCCCTTTTGGAAGAACAGGAAAGGAAAACAAATGAACTTTCAGTTCTCAAAAAAGTGACGGACGACCTTCTGGGAAAAAATCCCAATAATATTAAATTTGAGGCATGGATATTGAATAAATATCTTGAAGAAGTGACAGAATATGCCAATATGCGTATTGGAAGAATGAGCAACGACCGATACAGAATCCAAACAGGAAGCACCTTCCGACGGGGAAATGCCATGACCGGTTTGGATTTGGAAATATTCGACAGCTATACCGGTAAAACACGTCCTACCGGAACCCTTTCAGGAGGCGAAACATTCATGGCCTCCATCAGTCTGGCTTTAGGACTGGCTGATTCCATTCAATCCAGGGCCGGCGGTATCCAGCTGGAGGCGGTTTTTATAGATGAGGGATTCGGTTCCTTGGATGAATCCTGTCTTGAGCTGGCAATGAATATTTTTGATGAAATACGGGGACATAGAATGGTCGGCATTATTTCCCACGTCAAAGACTTGCAGGATAGAATACCAAGTAAACTTGAAGTGAAGAAAAAAACAGAGGGTTCATATATACAACAAAAAATATAAAAGGGAAAGAATTGTAATATTACATTTCAGGAGGAAAAAATGATAACAAGCGCCTTGTTTACGGATTATTATGAATTAACGATGGCCCAGGGTTTTTGGAAAAAAAACAAAAATACCCGTTCGGTTTTTGATATGTTTTTCCGCAGGCAACCTTTCAACGGAGGTTTCTCGGTTTTTGCCGGAATTGAACCGTTGATAAATACCATTGAAAAATTCAGTTTTTCGAAATCAGACATTGAATATCTTAAAACCACCGGAATATTTGAAGACGATTTTCTTTATTTTCTTGAAAAGTTCAAATTTTCCGGTGATATTTGGACAATGGAAGAAGGAACGGTGGTGTTTCCCAATGAACCTCTTCTGCGTATACATGGAAACGTGATTGAATGCGCCCTCCTTGAAGGGTTGATTTTAAACACGATAAATTTCCAAAGCTTAATAGCGACGAAAACCGCACGAATCTGGCTCGCTTCAAAAAAAGGTTCCATCATGGAATTCGGATTGCGCAGGGCACAAGGTTGCGATGGCGCAATGAGCGCCACCAGGGCAGCATACATAGGCGGTGCGGCGGGAACAAGCAACACTTTGGCTGGCAAGGAATTCTCCATTCCTGTGATGGGAACGATAGCCCATTCATGGGTTATGTCCTTCCCCAGTGAAGAAGAAGCCTTTGATGCCTATGCGGAGATTTATCCGGAAAACACTTGTTTCCTGCTGGACACCTACGACACACTTGAATCGGGTGTAAAAGCGGCGATTGTTTCGGGAAAGAAGCTGAAAGACAGGGGAATGAATTTTGCTGTCAGATTGGATTCTGGCGACATACAATACCTCAGCACCAAAGTCCGTGAAGAATTAGATAAAGCCGGCTTTCCTGACGCAAAGATAACAGTGTCCAATGAGCTTACAGAAGAAATTATCGAATCATTGGTGAATAACCATACCCCAATTGACTCCTGGGGAGTCGGCACCCATATGGTAACCGGCGGAAGCGAGGCTTCGTTCACCGGGGTATATAAACTTGCAGCCAGAACAGATGATTCCAACGGTAAAGATTTGATTCCCGCCATGAAATTTTCCGACAATCCGGAAAAAACAACAAATCCGGGGATAAAGCAGGTATGGAGACTTTACAATGCGGACGGAACATTCAAAGCGGATATTTTGTCCAAAGACAATGAAAAAATCCCGCTGAGGGAAACCATAAAATACTTCCATCCTTCAAATGATTGGAAAAGCTTTTCTTTCGCCGCGGATTATGCTGAACCGCTTTTAAAAATGAAAATGCAAAACGGAAAACGGTGCATGCCTGAAAAAACAATAAAAGAAAGCAGACGCAATATGGAAGAAAACCTGGACAAACTGGATAATTCCTACAAACGCATCCTCAATCCCCACATTTACAAAGTATCCCTGACGGAAAAATTGAGGGAAGAAAAACTTAACTTTTTGCGGGGAAAACGGGGACACTGACCAAACAACCCGGCAGTCTCAAACCCGGTAATTTTGTGAAAAGATTGCCGGGTTATTTTCCCTTGCTTCTTTTCCTGTCAGCCTCTTTGATTTTGGATGCGGCGGCCCTCAATCCCTTTCCGGAAGATGCCGCCACAGAGTTTTTTTTCACTTCCGTCTTCACTTCTGACTTTGGAGCCGTTTTCACCGCAGTTTTTCCGGAGGATTCTCTGGAAACTTTCTTTCCAGCTTCCACCTTTGATTTCTTTTCTGCCTGTACGGAGGGGCTTTTTACTGTATCTTCCGACAAATCTCCAGGCGTAACAGAAACGGCTTTCCTGACAGCGAGCCTTACCCCGAGGGTTTTTAAGCCTTTTTCTGCGTAATCCTGCGCCTTGAAAACCTGAAAATCTTTTTTTACACGGGCCTTAGGTTCATAGTGAACAGTAAAAGAGAATTTTGGTTTTGTTCCGACATACAAAACTTCAGCAGAATCGGGAACAATCAAATAATCCCTATTTAAAATATATCCTTCTACCCTGCACCTTTTTATATACGGATACCCAGTATTGGTATCACGGTAAATAACTGTAAAAAGGACCTTGGACAAAACCTCTTTTTCCGAAAAACCAGCATACCACAAACCTTTATCCACAAAAAGCTTATCAGGTACATCTGTAACAGTATAAACACCGTTACGGCGCATTACAATAATCCTGTCATAAGGGGATACTTTCATCAGCTCCCTGCCGGAAGAAACAGATGTGCCAAGATATCCGGTGTTGTCGTCATAACGCAAAGGCATATCACGGGAAACAGCTTCTTTTACATCCACCTTGGAAAATCTGGCTATTTTTGTTTTTCTGGAAGTTATCTCATCAGGAAGCATTTCAAGAATATCATCCAAAACGGAAATAGCGTAAGCGGTAAGATTTTTCAGGAGTTTATTTATCTCTTTTATACGGTTCTTTATATCCTCAACTTCCTGACGGTTTTTATTTATATCATAAAGAGAAATTCTGCGTATCGGAATTTTCAAAAGACGGTCAACATCATCCTCAGTGACGGGACGGATCAGTTCATCCTTATAAGGTTCAAATCCTTTGAGAACAGCCTTGATCACTCCTTCCGCGGTTTTCATGGTTTCGATTTTCTTGTAAATGCGCTCTTCAATAAAAATACGCTCAAGAGTGCGCATATGAAGCCTGTCAAAAAGCCCTTCCTTTTCATCCTCCAATTCATCTTTCAGAATTTTAACAAGACGTTTTGCGCTGTCCTTTATTACCTCTGAAACAGTCATCAAGGATGGCATATTATCTTTTATGACAAGAAGATTGCAGGAAACAGACTGTTCACATTCAGTGAAAGCATAAAGCGCGTCAACCACGTCCTGGGCATAAACGCCACGCTGGAGTTTTATCTCGATGTTCGCCTTGTCTTTTGTATAATCATTAATACCACCTTCCGAGATTTTTATACGGCCGGATTTAGCGGCATTTTCAATTGAAGTAAGGACGCTTTCAGAAGTGCATCCGAAAGGAATTTCCTTTATGACGATTTTTTTCGGATCACTTAAATCAAGTTTTGCCCGGACGATAACCTTCCCCATCCCATCCTCGTAACCGGAAACATCCATTTCGCCTCCGGTGGGGAAATCCGGATAAAGCTGGAAAGGCTTCCCGGAAAGACAGGCTTTTTCCGCCTCGATTACTTCCTTGATATTATGGGGTAGTATCTTGGTAGACATACCGACAGCGATGCCTTCAGCGCCCATAATTAGAACAAGGGGAAGTTTCGCCCGGAAAGTCACCGGCTCTTTTTTGCGCCCGTCATAAGAAGGCACATAATTTGTAATCGCAGGGTTAAGAAGGATTTTCTTCGCGAAAGGACGGATCCTGCATTCAATATAACGGGATGCGGCGGCACTGTCCCCGGTAAGAATATTCCCGAAGTTTCCCTGCTTCTCGATGAAAATCTCTTTGTTTGCCAAAACAACAAGGGCGCTGGCTATGGACTGGTCACCGTGAGGATGTATCTTCATACATTCGCCAACAACGCTGGCAACCTTATGCATCCTGCCGTCATCCATTTCAAAAAGCGTGTGAAGGATGCGGCGCTGGACAGGCTTCAAACCGTCTTCCACATCAGGGATTGCACGGTCCCTGATAACGTAACTGGCATATTCAAGAAAATTATTATTAAAAAGACTTTCGATATAATCCATCAGGCGTCAATCTCCGCAAGCAGATTTTTCATAATAAAGTCCCGGCGTGCCGGAGTGTTTTTTCCCATATAGAATTCCAGTATACCGGGAATTTTTTTTAAGCTTTGTACAGATACCGGAAGGAGCCTGATATCAGGACCAATAAACTGAGCGAATTCTTTTTGGCTTATTTCCCCCAAACCTTTGAACCGGGTGACTTCACTCTGGACCCCGAGCTTCTCAATGGCGTCGTCCCTTTCCTTTTCAGAATAACAATATTCCGTCTCTTTCTTCGTCCTGACACGGAAAAGAGGGGTTTCAAGAATATAAATATGACCTGTCACCACAAGTTCTTCAAAGTAATTCAGAAAAAAAGTCAGCAAAAGATTCCTGATATGGAAACCGTCATTGTCCGCATCCGTGGCGATTACAATTTTTTCATACCGTAATCCATTCACATCATTTTCAATACCCAGAGCCATCATCATATTATACAACTCAGCGTTCCGATAAATGTCCGCCCGTTTTTTACCGTACATATTTTCCGGTTTTCCCCGGAGACTGAATACAGCCTGGGTGTCCACATCCCTGCTGGGTTTTATGGAACCGGCGGCCGAATCACCTTCGGTTAAAAAAATCATTGTATTTTCACCCTTGGGGCCATCACCGAAATGATACCGGCACTCCGTAAGCTTAGGGATTCTAAGGGCAACCTTTTTTGCAGCCTCCTTGGCTTCCTTCTTCACAGAGTTTAATTCTGTACGCAGACGCTCGTTGGCGATTATTTTATCCTCAAGCTTCCTTGCAGCCTCCGTATTTTTATGAAGCCAAGAGACGACAGCAGCCTTTGTCTCATTCACAATCCAGGAACGTATTTCCGTATTACCAAGTTTATTTTTAGTCTGACTTTCAAAAACAGGTGCTTGAATCTTCACAGCCACAGCAGCGGCAGTACCTTCGCGGACATCCTCACTTTTATAGTTTTTACGGAAATATTCGTTTACACCCTTCAGCAAACCTTCCTTAAAAGAAGAAAGGTGTGTCCCGCCATCGGATGTATACTGTCCATTCACAAAGGAAAGATAGGTTTCACCGTAATTGTTTGTGTGGGTAAAAGCGAATTCCAGCTGTTTCCCCTTATAATGACAAACGGGATACAAAGTATTGTTTGTCTCAGCACCAAGAAGATCTAAAAGACCGTTCTCTGAAAAGTATTTTTTTCCGTTGAAATTTATTACAAGGCCGGCATTGAGGCAAGCGTAATTCCAGAATCTCTTTTCAAGGAAATCAATATTGAATTTATAATTCTGGAAAAGTTTTTCATCCGGAAGAAATTCCACCAATGTACCGTCTTTTATACCAGGCTTTGTATTTCCGGTTTTCTGGCTTTTTAAGACACCGCGTTCAAAAACAGCCTCGGAAAATTTACCTGATCGGACGGAAACAACCCTGAAAAAAGATGACAATGCGTTTACAGCCTTTGTACCTACGCCGTTAAGACCCACAGAAAACTGAAATACTTCATCATTATATTTAGCGCCGGTATTTATAACCGATACACATTCAACAACTTTCCCCAGAGGGATACCACGTCCGAAATCCCTCACGGACACTTTGTCATCCTGAAGGACAATATCTATCTGGGTTCCGTTCCCCATAATGAATTCATCAATGGAATTGTCCACAACTTCCTTGACAAGAATATAGATACCGTCATCCGGATTGGAACCATCCCCCAACCTTCCAATATACATACCGGTCCGGAGTCTTATGTGTTCCAAAGAGCTCAGGGTTTTTATTTTCGATTCATCATATGAAGCAGTTTTTTTAGCCATGAAAAAAGTATATCAAAAAAAGGAGAAAACAGTCCAGAGTAAAAAATTTAAAATAAATGCCAGGGAAGGGGCCCTTCCCTGGCGTATTTTTAATTTTCAGGCGACCAGCACGGCGTTATGAGGACTTGGCCGGAGTGGATTTTTTTCCTGCGGATGGAGACAATAAAACAAAATCCGCGACTTCTTTCATCGATGTAACCGGATGGAAACGTATGCCTTTAAGGATATATTCAGGTATTTCATCTAAATCACGCATATTGGCTTTTGGAATTATAATATCTTTCACTCCGTTCCTCCGTGCAGCGATTGTCTTTTCTTTCAAACCGCCGATAGGAAGAACCTGTCCGGTAAGGGACAATTCGCCTGTCATCGCAACAGAACATTTTATGGGTTTCTGAATCACAAGGGATAACAGAGCTGTCGCCATGGTTATACCGGCACTGGGTCCATCTTTTGGTGTAGCACCTTCCGGCACATGCAGATGTATGCTACGCTTGTCAAACCAGTCAGAATCAGCGAGTTTGTTTTCCGCCACATAATGTTTAACCCAGGAAAAAGCGATTGCCGCTGATTCCTTCATCACATCGCCGAGCTGGCCTGTAAGGTTAAGGCTGTCTTTGCCGGGATTCGACAAAGCCTCAATGAGAAGGGTATCACCTCCCATGCTTGTCCATGCCAAACCCACCGCAGTTCCAGGATATAAAGCAACCTTGATATCATCCTCCCGGAAAACAGGTTTCCCGAGAAATTTTTTTATCATGTCCGTATCGACTGAGATTTTTTCACCCTCTTTCCTTTCCCCAAGAACAATTTCAGTGGCAAGCTTCCTGTTTATTTTATCCAAACTCTTCTCCAGGTTCCTGACTCCAGCTTCCCTGGCATAACCATCCGCAATAAAAAGGATTTCCTTTGAACCTATGGCTACCTGCTTTTTTTTCAATCCGTTCCTTTCAAGACTTTTCGGCATAAGATATTTTTTTGCTATTTCAAGTTTTTCAGAATTTATATAACCTGAAAGACTGATTATTTCCGCCCGGTCCCTGAGCGGGCCGGGAATTGAGTCCAATGTGTTTGCGGTTAGAATAAAAAGAATATTGGAAAGGTCAAAGGGCAAATCAAGGTAATGGTCCCGGAATGCAACATTTTGCTCCGGATCCAAAACCTCCAGAAGGGCGCTGGAAGGGTCTCCCTGATAACTTGCTCCCATCTTATCCACTTCGTCAATCATAAAAACAGGCGCCCGGGTTTTCACGATTTTAAGTCCCTGAAGGATTTTTCCGGGCATTGCGCCGATATAAGTGCGCCTGTGGCCTTTGATTTCAGCTTCGTCCCTCATGCCGCCCACGGAGAATCTGAAAAAGGGTTTATTCATTGCCCGGGCAACTGAACGGCCCACACTGGTTTTACCCACTCCTGGAGGTCCTACAAGAAGTATTATGGAACCTTTTGTATCCTGCCTGAGTTGCCTTACCGCAAGATATTCAACGATACGTCTTTTAACATCATCCAACCCGAAATGATCTTCATCCAGTATCTTTCTGGATGCCTGGATATCATAGTTTTCCTTCTCCGGTTCACCCCACGGCAGATTTATTATTGTCTCAAGGTAATTCCGTGTAACAATATATTCCCCGGAACTGGGTTCCATCAGGGCAAATTTTTCCAGCTCACTTTCCACCGTTTCTTTAATTTCACCGGTAAAATTAAATGCGTCCAGTTTTTCCTTGAACTTCTGGTAATCAGACGAACGGGCATCAGTTGTCATTCCCAGTTCTTCTTTAATCGCTTTTAATTCTTCCCGGAGGAAATATTCCCGCTGGTTTTTTTCTATGCTTTTATTTATTTCATTTTGAATTTTCTTTTGAATCTGAAGAAGCTCCTGTTCTTTCTTTATGAACACAAGAACCTTTTCCATTCTCAAACGGACATTTGTTGTTTCGAGTATACGCTGCTGATCATATTTATCTATATTCAGAATACTGGCGATAAAATCCGCGATTTTTCCAGGTTGATCAATATTCACCATATTCAAGCGCATCTCTTCGGAAAAAAGCGGATTGTTTTCGGAAAGCTCCTTCATTTCGCTTAAAAGGGCACGGGTAAGGGCCTTTACTTCAAAAGTGTCGTATTCCTCATCATCAATATAATCCACAATCGCAACCATGGGCAGCCTGGGATTAACAGCCTTTCTTATTCTGAACCGCTTCAAGGTGGAAACAAAAACATTTATACCGCCATCGGGGAGGTTTATTTTTTTTACGATTCTTGCTACAGTACCCACCTCATACAAATCATCGGTCGCGGGGCTTTCAGTTTCTTTTTTTACAAGGGATATGCCCACAAAACCCGATTCAGAATAAGCTTCCTCCACGGATTTAACGTCGTCCGGATTATTTACCATAATCGGCATAAAGACACCGGGGAAAACCGGACGGCCGGACAGTGGAATTATAAACAGTTTATTGGGAAGAAGTTGTTCAATGGGCACGATGTTACGTTCACTCATGTTTTAAATATCACCATAAATATATTAAAAGTCAAACGTACAAAAACACAAAAAACGGCGCGTAATCCGCGCCGTCAATGTACAGCCAATGCAGTTACAAGCTTTCGCCGATTCGAACCGGTTTCTTTTGATCCTGCTTTATCAGCCCTTTATCCTTGCGGAAACGGCCCACAAAACTTATGAATGCGCTTGCGATATAAATTGTGGAATAAACACCGCTGATAAGACCTACAATAAGAGCAAGCGCAAAATTCTTTATATCCCCGGAAGTGAAGAAATAAAGAGACAGAACAGCCAGCATGGTCGTTATTGTAGTGATAAGGGTTCTTCCCAAACATTCACTTTGGGACAGGTTCAGGATTTCCGTCAGATTTTTATCCGGATGAAGTCTCTTGTTTTCCCTGATCCTGTCAAATATAACAACTGTGTCATTTATTGAATACCCGACTATGGTTAAAACCGCCGCCAATGTAGTCGAATTAAACTGCATCCGGGTCCAGACAATAAACGCAACCATTATCAACGCATCGTGGATAATGGCAAGAACCGCACCGAAGGCAAAATCCCAGCGGAACCGGATTGAAGCGTAAATGAGTATCAGGAACAGGGCACCTACTACAAGAAGGACAGCCTGTTTCGCCAGGGAAGCTGAAAACCGGGCACCAACAAAATCGGAGGAAACAACAACAACGGAATCCTCTCCAAAATGATTGACAAGGGCATTTTCCAAACTGGAAGCCAATACGGAACCAGCTTGTTCAACGGAACCGTCATCGCTTAATCTTATCTGGAAAGTGCGGTCGGAAGGCTCCCCCACACTTTGTACTGAAACTTCTTCAAATCCAGAAAGGGCATCGCGTACCTCATCCACAGAAATCTGTTCCATGCTCATGGAAACATAATGGAAAAAATACGGGGTTTCAGAAAGACGGGTGAGCTTCGAAGAGTCAACAAAAACGGAATCCATGGGGACACTGGCGGGAGCCAGGGATTCAGCTGTGACACCAGGAACCTCTTTTACCGCCTCAATGAACAGACCCGCAGAAGGATATTGGGAGAACGGGAATGAATAGGTTTTATTATCCCCGCCAATACCGGTAACAACCAAATCAATCTTATTCTGGGAAAGAGAAACAGCCACAGACTGGCTACCGTCATATGTAAGAGAAAAAGCCGCGGGGGCTATCCTGATTTGCTCGATTAAACCAGCCTGAAAGTCAATACCGAAGTTAATTCCTTTTATAAAAAGCCCTGCAATTCCGCAGGCAATTATAACAACACTCAGAATCACCATCGGAAGAAAAAATTTACTGAATTGAATAACACGTTTCATTACTTAACCCTCCAGCTGATACTGATTTTTTCCTTTTTCATCACATCCGTGCCGAAATCAAACATAAGCCGTGAAACAAACAGGGCGGTGAATACAGAGGAAACTACACCGATAGCGAGAGTTACCGCAAAACCTTTTATCGGACCGGTTCCAAGCTGCGAAAGGAAAATCGCCGCAATGAATGTCGTAATGTTAGAGTCCATAATCGCCCAGAAAGCATGGTCAAAACCGGCGGCAATAGCCGCTCCACGGGATTTATTCAACCGAAGCTCTTCTTTAATACGCTCAAAAATAACTACGTTGGCGTCAACGGCCATACCGATGGTTAAAATCATACCGGCGATTGAAGGCAATGTAAGTGTTAAATTGAATGCGGAAAGAACACTGAACATGATGAACATATTCAAGAACTGGGCAACAAAAGCATTAAATCCGGCCCCCTTATAGTATATAAGGAGGAAGATGAGCACCGCACCGAGACCCGCTTCGAGGGCATGGATACCCTGCCAAATCAAGGTATCCCCCATGCTGGCACCTATGACCTGTTGGTTTTCAAGTTCCAGGGGAACATCAAGAACAGCGGTACGCAGGACAACCTGCAAATTCTCAGCTTCATCGGCGGAGAACCCGGAAATTTGAACCGCACCATCGGTAATAGGCTCCCGGATAGTGGCCATTGATTTTATTTTTCCGTCTGAAACAATGGCCAAAGCCTTCCCCCTGTTTTCCGTGGTAAATTTACCGAAAATATCGGTTCCCTCCGAATCAAGACGGAAAACAACCGTGGGTCTGCCTAATTCATCCCTGCTGGTCTGGGAACTCTGGATATGGCGTCCCTCCAGTGCAATGTCCTTTTTTATTGCGGCGAAGTCTACCCTTTCATCTATACCGTAATCGTCTTTTGTGTAAACACCAAGAACCTGGCAATCCTCGGGAATCACAGATGGATCCAGAAGATTATAATCCGCATCAAAGGTTGTCGCGGGATGAAGGGCATAATAAGACTTAAAAAGGGTTGTCGCATCTGAATCCACCAGATGGAAAGAAAGCATACCCTTTCCGGAAATAATGGAGTTTATCCTGTCAGAATCAGCCGTGCCGGGAATTTCAATATAGATGCGGTCTTCACCCTGACGGCGCACAACCGGCTCGGACAATCCGAAACGGTCAATACGGTCGGAAAGGGTTTCCAAAGCCTGGGACATGGCACTGTCCTTAAAAGCCTGGACATCCTGGACGGAATCCCCTGCGGAGGCAAGGGCCGCGTCCAAATCGGCTTTAATGATAACACTCATACCACCGGAGAGATCCAAACCCAGTTTAACAGCGTTTTCCTGGGTATGCTTTATTTTCAGGATGTCCTGCCTGTAATTTTCCTCGGCCACAGCCATTACATCGGCTTCATTCCCGAAAGCGGACAAAACGTCAGCAGCCGTCCAAATTTCCGGTATTGTCCGGCCGGTGGATTTATACCTTTTTTCAGCAACCTTTATGATTGCGTCAAAATTTCCAGGCAGCGCTTCGGAAGAAGAGGCTTTCGCCTGATCAATCAAATAGCGGACATCATTGGAGGCCATGTTCATCGCATAGTCTTTGATCCTTTCCCTGGAACCCACAGCAAGAGCCTGATCCTCTTTCGGGGTCATAAAATACCATTTAGCTGTAGGCCATAAAAAGGCAAAACAAATAGCCAATACAACAATGATGAGCGCAAAACGGCTTCGTTTATTCATTTTTTGCTCCAACTCGTTTTATTATCTTTAATGATGGATCATGGCAACAAAATGCCATTTCCGATGAAATCAGTTATTTTTGCTCCTGCCCGGCGGCTTCTTCCGGTTTTTCAGATCCGGCTTCAGTCCCGGAGGGAACAGCGGCGGCTTCCCCTTCCTTGTTGTTTTCGCCGGAATCCTTTATTTTCTTGTCAGCCTTAGCCGCCTTCTTGGAATTTTTTTCCGGTTCATCCACCACAACGGAGGCTATGGCATTACGGCTGAATTCAATCTTGCTTCCGTCTTCAACCTTGATGACTATTGTCTTTTCAGCTTCACGTACTGCGGAAACTTCACCATGGATTCCGCCTATCGTAATGATTTTGTCGCCTTTTTTAAGGGCGTTAATCATCTTTTCAGTCTCTTTCTGCTTTTTGTTCTGGGGACGGATGATAAAAAAGTAAAAAATCACGAAAATCAGGGCAAACATCAGTATCGTCATGTAAGACGAACCAGCCTGGGGTTGAGCCTGTAAAAAGGGAATAAAATTCATTAGACTTCACTTCCTTAAAGAAAAATATTATAACCCGGACAGACTATCACGGAGGACAGGGGGCAGTCAAGATTACGGAAAGAGCATAATATATCAAAAGAACCACTGTATCAATAAAGGCAAGTGTGATATATTAGAAGCATAACTGACTAAATTCCGGAGGAAACATATGATTAAAACGGTAAAAGATGTGGATTTGAAAGGGAAACGCATCATAATGCGGGTTGACTTCAATGTTCCGATGAAAGACGGAGAGGTACAGGATGACACACGTATCCGGGCTGCCCTCCCCACCATCGAGTACATCCTTTCCCAGTCACCGCGCTCCCTTGTTTTGATGAGCCATCTGGGAGACCCCAAAAAAGACGTGAAAAAAGCCCAGGAAAAAGCTGAGAAAGCCGGAAAAACTTTCACGGAAGAAGACAAAGAAAAATTCATCAACGGGAAAAACAAAATGAAACCCGTTGCGGAATATCTTTCAAAACTCATTGGCAAACCGGTGGTTTTCACAGGCGGATGCCTGGGACAAAAATCCGCTGTGGACAGCCTTCCAGAAGGCGGAATCCTCATGCTTGAAAACACACGCTTTGAAGACGCTGAGACAGCCAAAGATACAGCCGCCCAGGAACCCATGGCCAAGGAACTGGCTTCCTATGGCGACATTTACGTAAATGACGCCTTCGGTACAGCCCACAGAGCCCATGCTTCCACAGCGACAATCGCCAAATTCATGAATGTAAAGGTCGGCGGTTTCCTTATGGAAAAAGAAGTGAAATACCTGGAACCGATGCTGAACAATCCCCCCAAACCCATGACAGCCATAATCGGAGGGGCAAAGGTTTCTTCAAAAATAGCTGTTCTGGAAAGTCTCCTGAAAAGCGCTTCTTCCCTTATCATCGGAGGCGGGATGGCTTACACCTTCCTGAAAGCCCAGGGACACACAATCGGAAAATCCCTTGTTGAAGACGACTTTATAGACACAGCTAAAAGCCTTCTTTCCAAGGCCGCCGAAAAGGGAGTGAAAATCCTGCTTCCTGTGGACCACCTTGGAGCTGAGGAATTCAGCGCGGACGCAAAGGCTGTCCCCGTCGATGGGATTGACATTCCGGATTCACTGATGGGTATGGACGTGGGTCCGAAAACCCTCGCCCTGTACAAGGATGTTATCCTTGCATCCAAATCCATTGTATGGAACGGCCCTGTGGGTGTCTTTGAATTTGAAGCTTTCTCAAAGGGAACAGCGGAAGTAGCCCACCTTGTGGCGGAAGCCACAGGGAAAGGCGCTGTAAGCGTTGTGGGTGGCGGTGACTCTGTGGCTGCCGTCAATAAATTCAACCTGGCGTCAAAGATGAGCCATGTTTCCACCGGCGGCGGCGCATCCCTTGAATTCCTTGAAGGCAAAACCCTTCCCGGAATAGCCGTACTCGAAACAAAGTAAGGCTTGCCAAGACCTAAAAAAACGCCGGCGTTAAACCGGCGTTTTTTTTTCACAGGCCCCCTGTCCCGTCAATCAGCGAAGCTGGTTATAAAATCCGCATAAGCCTGCAACGCTTCGGGATGGTTCAACAAATCCACGTGAATCATACCGGAAACTTCCAGATAATCCACGGTGTAGCCCTTATTTTTCATAAGGGGAACATACACGTCCGAATGGACTTTTTTGCTTACCGATTCATCCGCATCCCCTGCCACGAAGAAATAAGGTACATCGGGCAAATTGTCTACAAAATTCATGGGGTCATGCTGCTTAACCGCTTCCGCGACACCGCAATCATAATAATTATAAGCCCTGTATATGGTGGCGGCACAGTCTGGACGTTCCGTGCAATGATATGCCAGATTTGTGACCGGGCAATTCAGGGCGACCCCTGCAACATCATGTTTCCCGTACCGGGCGTAATTAAGGACGCCCATTCCGCCCATGCTTCTGCCGAACAAAACCAGAGGTATATCTTCAGACAACCCGTATTTCCCGTATACAGCATCAAGAACCTTATCAATAGTATCGATTGTCTCATAACTCATCCAGTTCCACGGGCCGCTATAAGGCCGGACAACCAAAACACCTTTTTCGCCCAACATTGTATCCTGAAGCTCAGGGGATGTTTTATATCCGTGTCCCGCATTCAACCCCTGCACATCAAGGGCCACCGCTTTCACGGGCATAACGCATTGAGCTTCATTTACCCATGCATAAGTGCCCAAAGTGTTTTCATCAATGGTAAAGACCCTTTCCAGTTCAGCGCTGGACGGGGTTTTTATATCTCCCGCAATATTTTCGTTGGCAAGCGACATGGCTCCGTCTTCTTTAATATTTCCGGAAGTGTTTTCCGCCGGAATTGATGTACAACCGAACAGCCAGTATACACTGAAAATTATTGCGCAGAAAATTCCTGTTTTGCAATTGATAAATTTATTCATTTGTTTCCTCCTGATTACACTACTAGTCCAATGAAATGAGAACAAAAAATAAGCAAAAAAAATCCGCTTTAAGAAAAACGACATAGACTAAATCATGCTACACATCAGCCTCCCCAGCAAGCACCATGCATGTTTTATTCCGGAAAATAATCGATTATTTATTACTTGCCTGTATTTTAGGCCTCTGTTTTCCGCATGTCTATGTTACAAGATATAAATATTTCAATATTTTACTGTTATACAAGACAAAGATGAGTGTAAAACGGGACTTTATCTGACGATGGAAATATATCCGTCCGCATCCAGGAAAAGGCTGTATTCCACACCGGGCTCGAAGGAACGGATTTTCAAGCGCTGGACAGAAAAGGCTTTCAGCAAACCGGGGAACAGCCTTTCCATTTTTACCAGACCGAAGATATCCGCCAGAGAATCCCTCTCCTTTCTGGAAATTTCATGGAGCAGGTAAATAAGAGGAAACCCTTCCAAATCATAATAAGGCAGAAGATTCAAGGCAGAACGGGATCCGGAATCGTCAGAATAGAGAAGGACCGGGAAAACCAGCATGGATGCTGAATCCCGGAATTCGTCCGAAACATCATTTTTCCCTATCCATTTCAAAAAATCAAAAAAAGAGAGGGGATTTGTTGGAAGAGTGAGAACAATACAGTCCAAGTTCAGTGCCCACCCGCTCCAGGAACGTTCAATGGTCCCCACTGGATTACCGTCCGGAGTGGAAAATGTAAGTCTGGCACTGATGGTATCGGAACTGCGGCCGAAAACAGTTATATAAACCGGCAACCGTATACCACCACTTTCTTTACGCATAATCTGCAAAATCTTGGAAGATGAAATTGTGTTGTAAACAGAAAAAATGTGGATTACAGAAAAAACTCCGAGAAAAATCCATATTAAAACAGGCGGAATCAGAATAAAGCGTAAAAACGATTTTTTATGTCCTGCGAAGGAATCTTTTTTCATGTATCAATTCCCAGCTCCATTTGCATATTGTTACCGGATTTTTTACCGGAAGATAAAAGGGCTTTATCTGTTTTTTTTTCGGAAGAAGACACAGTTTTCTCCGCTTTTTTCACAAGTTCCAAAAAATCATTTTCACTTAAAACAGGGATTCCCAGTTCCGCGGCCCGTTTGTTTTTTGAAGAGCCGGATTCAGGATTATTCGTAACAAGATAAGACAGATCTTTTGTGACGGAGCTTTTAGCCTGCCCTCCCAAATCCCGGATGAGTTTTTCGGCCTCCTGTCTTTTCATGGACAAAAGCTCACCGGTAAAGCAAAAACTTTTACCCAAAAAAGCTCCTCCGGCCGTAACAGGAGTTGTAATTGTTATGCCGGAAACTTCAACAACCTTTTCCATTTCTGGCCGGAGTTTTTTTAATGCCGAAAACAAATCTCCGGCCAGAACCGGCCCGAACTGGTAAACGGCCGCGAAATCCTCAGCGGAAGCATTGAAAAATTTGTCCAGGCTGTCGAACCCTGACTGCACAAGTTTGTCGGTCATCGTCTCGCCTATGCCTTCAATGTCAAAGCCGGCAATAAAAGCGGACAGGGATATTTTCTTTTTCGAGTGGAGGGAACGGAGAACCTTCGCCGCACTGATTTTCCCCATTCTGTCTATATCCGCAAGCTGTTCCACAGTCAAAGTATACAAGTCACTTATAGAACGTACCATGCCCTTTTCAAAAAGCCGCCGCAGTAAATTTTCGCCGAAATCCCGAACCGATAAAACCGAAATCCATTTTTCAAGTCTGTGCAGAATAAGTTTCGGACATTCGTCGTTCGGACAATAAAGACGTGTTCCCTCATTACACAATTCAGTCTGGCACACAGAGCATTTTTCCGGTACCGGTATTTCCGACGCATCGGGGGGATTTTCCACCAAGGCTATTATCTTGGGTATTATTTCCCCGCGTTTTGTGACAAGCACATGGCTACCGATTTTCAAGCCCAGATCTGAAATTATATTTGGGTTAGCAAGACTGGCCCGGCGCACGGTTGTGCCGGCAAGACGCACAGGATCTATCTTCGCCACTGGAGTATAGGTAGCCCCGGACTCACTCCATTCCACCTCCCTTAAAACACTTACAGCCTCCTCAAGACTGAATTTGAATGCGATTTGCTTTTCAGGACGGGAACGGCTTAAATCGGCGGGATCAATTTCCATACCCTTTACAACAAGACCGTCAATATCATAATCAAGGGACGGCCTTATTTCCATAACGTGGGAACGGTAATTCACAACATCCTCCGCTCCGCCGCACACCTTAAATGGCACTGTTGTAAAACCACAACCGGCAAGCCAGTTTATCTTTTCCATTTCGTCCGCAAAGGGGGAGTAACCTGTAAAGGGACTTCCGGGCATACCGGAGGCGGCGTCATAGCAGATAACGGTAAGCTTGGAACAATCCGCCCCGTCCTTCCTTTTCATCAAGCCGTTGGCCGCATTTCTGCAATTCGCCTTATCGCTGAAAAAACCGCGGTGGACGGAACGGGTCATAATCACTTCGCCGCGGACTCCACCGCTGAAAGGATGCATACCCGTGGGACCGTATTCACCGGGAAGTGTTTTTACCACACCGGCCATCTGGGAAACGTTGAAGGTGATATCATCCCCTATCCGTCCGTCCCCCCTCGTCACACCTTTTATGAATTCGCCATTTTCATATTGAAGCTCGATGCTGGCTCCGTCCAGTTTATATTCCACAATGAATTCGGAGAACTTCATCTTTGCCGCCCAGGCGTAGAATTCACCGGGATCCGCCGCCTTATCCTGACTTCCCATGGGAATCAGATGGTACTCTTTCGGGAATCCGTCTCCGGCTTCCGAATTAATTTCAGAGAACAGCGGATTTTCCGGATCCAGCTCCCTTAATTTATCCCACAGCGAATCGAACTCAGAATCCGTGATTTCCGGAACCCCGTTGTAATAAAGCTGCTGATGATGTCTTATAAGTTTTTCCAGAGCCCGGGCATTGTCCGGTATACGGAAAACCATGTCTTTTTTCTGTCCGTCTTTACTGTCAGCCAAAGGTTCCTCCAATATCAGTTACCGGTTTCTTCCGGGCGTTTTTTTCTGAACACCAACTCGTATATACCATGACTTTGTGCCTTGCCTTTTTTTTCAAAGGCCGTTTCAGGCCGCCAGACCTGGGCAGGGGCGAAACCGTCATAAACATTTTCCAGCAAAGGGGAAGCGGAAAGCTCCGAACAGGCTTCCTCTCCATAAGACTGCCAGTCTGTAGCCATAAACAGGTATCCGCCTGGTGCCATTTTTCTGGCGATTAAATCTGTCCTGGGTCTTATCATGAGCCGCCTTTTATGATGGCGTTTTTTAGGCCAGGGATCGGGGAAAAAAACATGAAAGGCGGAAACAGAGTCATCGGGTATCATATTTTCGAGAATACTTATGGCATCGTATTCAATAATCCGTAGATTTGAAAGCCCGAGCCTTTCTATTTCACCAAGGAGTTTCCCAACGCCCGGTTTATGAACCTCAATACCTATGTAATTTTTTTCTGGATTTTCAGCGGCTATCATGGCTGTAGCCCGCCCCATTCCAAACCCTATTTCAATTACAACAGGATTCACATTTTCAAAGACATCGGTGAAATTGATTATTGAATTCTGAAAGGGTATACACCACCGGGCGGAATGGACGGCATAAGATTTTTTCTGGGCTTCCGTCATTCTTCCGGTTCTAAGAACGTAGGTATGGATGTGGCGCATATTGTTTTCCGCCATGCCTGCCGGTAGCGGTTCACTATGTTCATTCATCTGCATTATCATAACCTAAAGAAACGGGAAACAACAATACCCCCGCGGATCCGGAATTATTTCCGGCATAACACTGTACACTTCTCAATCTGGAAACAAATTCCTTTCCGGCGGATTTTAATTCTTTTTCCAACATTGAAAAAGGAACGGAGGCAACCCTGCCGTTGAATAAATCCGGGGAAACAAAAAAACTGTAAAAAGGCATTCCCTCGCCGTCAAGAAGAAAAAGCACAATCACCGTAAAATCCCCGGGAGATTCCGGAACCGTGATAAAAATTTCCTTGTTCCCGGAATCATCCACGGACAAGGAGACAGGAGCGACCTCAGGAAAAACGGTCTTTTCCAGTGAGAAAGATGAGGAAGCCTCATTCCCGGCTAAATCCCGGACAATCAGGTAATAGGAACCTTCCGGGAAAAAAAATCCCTCTCCGGAATAAACAGGAGAAAGGGAGGGATTCCCTATCCACAGGGAATCTTTCTTTTTACCAGCCGGGGAAACCACGACAGCTTCCAAAGCCGGCAAATTCCACTCTATTCCGGTTCCTGTATGGGTAACGGTCATGGAACCGAAATTCCCGGGATCGGCACCGCTTTTAAATAAAACAAAAACAGAAAGCTTTTCCGAGAAATTTCCAGAACTGTCCTGCACCGACAGGATGCGTACATCGGAACGGAGAATTTCGGGGTTATCGGCTGCACAACCGGAAAAAAACAAAAAAAACACCGAAACCAGCGAAAAGAGATACCAATATTTCCCGGACATAAATTGATTCATTTTAAAATACGAAGGAAAGATTTATAACCGTAAGATCCGAATCCCTGAATTGATTTGCGTTGGATTCAAAACGAACATTAACTTTGTCGCATGCTTCACTTAAATACGAAAGATAATACATGCCTAAACCTGTGTCTTCCCCTCCTTCGGGGATTTCCTTGTAAAAGTCAATCAGAGATTTTTTCTTCAGGTCGGCATTTTTTTTGTCGTTGATACTTTCTTTTACGGCTTCACTCTGCTCTTCCTTATTGTACAGGGTTATTTGCAATTTCCCCTGGGTTCCTATGGAAGTGCTTCCCCCGCCTAATTTCCATGACAGGAATACGAGCTCATGTTTACGCTCCAGCTCACTGACAACTTTTTTCCGGATATTAGGATCAAACATAATTGTATTCATATCCAGGGAACCCTTATACATGGCTTTGGCTTCTTTCCGTATATTCGAGTTCTCCGCATTAATTACAAGTTCCATCAACATCAATGAAATATATTCAGCTATCTTTGCCTTATCCATATATTCCGTGAGACTGGAACGGATTGTTTTCAAAATGCTGTCAAAATTCGGGGCATCTTTGAATTTCGTGATGATGAACCACACAAAAGGCCTCAAATTCATCAGGAATTTCTCGCTCAGCAAAAGCTGGATGTTTTTCTCTTCCGGAAGCAGGGATGTGTTTTTATTTATAAAATTATATAGAGGGGAAAGGATTTCCCTCCGGGTTTCGTGTATAAACTGCTCATTTTTCACAAGGACAGAACGGAGGAAATTCTCTTTTATACGGGTTTTTTCGTCTATAATATTGGCCGGATTCAGCCGGTTCCATTTCTTTATGACATCGCTGGCAAGAACCTGATGGAAAATGTAATTATCATACTGCCTGTACAAAACAGAATAAACTATCAGTTTGGATAAATCCATGATTTCCTGTCTTGACGACACAAATTCCGGCTTGGAAATCTCTATTTTTGAAATATAGTCTATCAATAAAAGCCTTTGGATTGAAGCGGGAGAAAATTCATCCAAGGAAATTCCGTATTCTTCCACATTGTCCGCGAGTTTAAACCTTAGAAGCTTTTTATTCTGCCGGATAAAGAACGAAGATCCTTCCTGAGTAAGGATAATCTTCAAAGGCAGACTTAAAATACTTTTTCTCTCCCCGGATGCCATTAATCCTCCAGTCTAATAGGTTATATACTAAAAACTCAATTTATGCAACTTTTATTTTTGCTTGACAATAACCCTTTATCGGCATATTTTAAATAAAATTGGAAATATATTGAAATAAGCCGTAACAATGTTCTTATTGGTGATTTTATCCTTTCTTCTGTATTTTTTTTGCCCGCCGGTTTACGGCGCGGAAAATGAAATCATGCCCTTCGGGGAACAAAAAGGCTTTAATTTTGTAATAGCTGTACCAGAAACCCCGGGAAATTCCAATTCCGTCCATTTTTCACAGGCTGTTTCCTTTTTCAGTGAGGCTGAAAAAAACGGGAAGCTGCCGGATGCAAGAATTTCCGTTATTTTGTCCAAAAATGATTATTCCCGGCTTCCTGATACCCTGCGCCCGGCCACACCGGAGGGAGCGGCGGGGATAATTTCCCTCTTGGAGCAGGATTCTTCCGGTCTGGTAATCCTTATCTTGCCGGAAGAAGAACCAGGCGTGACCACAGTAAAATGCGGGGTAAAATACGAAACATCCCCGCCTGAATTGCTGACCGCAGTGGTCAAGGCCATGGATGAAAGCGGTATAAACTGGAACCTTGAGGAAAACAGACTTGAGCTGTACAGAATCGGATGGATAAGGGAAAACCATATTTTGTCCGCCTATTTAAACGGCGGAATACCCGCTGTGGCCATCTGCACCGGAGAGGACATTTCCTCCGTTTTGCTCCGTACAGTGGAAATACTTTCCACAAGCAAAGGGACGCCTGTATTTTCAGACCATCATTACATACTGCTGACAATCCCTGAAATAATGCGTACAACCTTGTATAAGATTTCCCGGTTTGTGTACAGGAACATAAACTTCCCGCCGGACAACAGGCAAACAGAAACAGGCAAGGACGAATCATTCAACGGACAGATTTATCCAGAAGGACGTTTTTTCCTCGTAGGAGAAGGGCTTCTGGTAGCCGTTGTTATTTTCTGTTCCTCTGTATTTTTGTTTTACCTGTGTTTGCTCTCGTTTTTACATCCGGAAACAAGAAGAAAGAAACGCAAGGAACTGCTTCTGGTACTTCCCTATCCCTTTTTATATTCAGCATTCAATATAATGGCCCTTTATGCGGGGGAACAAACAGCATCCTTTCTTTTTTCTGTCCGTTTTGGAAAACCCGATGCCTGGATACTTCTTCCCCGGGCAGCTTTTTTTACAAAATTAAGCATTACATTTCTACTTACGGCCTCGTTTACAGCCATAAAAAACTCCTTCCTTTTTCCAAGGAATCCGCAGATTTTAGGATATATTGCCGCCCTTTCAAGTTTTGTGAATATTTTCATTTTCTCCGTCATTGAATTTTCCCTGGCCCCTTATTTCATACTATGCTTTTTATTCGCTTTGATTTGTGTATACTCAAAAAATAAAATACTGCAAATTATTTTCACGATTTTATACGCATCTGTTTTTTTACATTTTTATATCCAGATTTTCCAAAGGAACACAGCGGCCCTTTCTATGTTGTACAACGGTACAAACGGATGGAATATTTGGACAGCATTCTTTGCGGTTCCAATACAGCTTATGATTTCCCGAATAATTATTAACAGAAGCCATACTACCGGTATAGCAGGGAAACCGCCTGGATCCGCATTCACTATGGAAATTCAGCTCACAAGGATATTCAAAACAGACAAAAAGCTGAGAATATATATACCAGTTCTACCGGTCTTCGCTTTTTTCCTCGTTCTCGTTTCAATTTCAACAGTTTTTTTCGCCCGGGGATGGAGCGACAAAAAACCGCTTAGAATAACCTTGGATCAAAGTATAACAGATGAGGGTATACATATTAAAACAGACGGACCCGCTAATCCGGGGAAACTCCGATTTAAGGAAACCATAAACAATAACCTGCCGCCTTTTTCGGACATTACCCCGGAAGATCTGCTGGATGTAAATTTCACATCTCGAATGTTTTTGGACAGAAAAGTATATGAACTTATAGTACGTCCTGAGATACCGGCAAGAAGGATAGACGTTTTGATTTCGGCGCCGGAAGGGATTGCCGTACAAACCGCATCCCTTCCATTTAAATTTGAGGAAGGGGGATCTTCCGCACTTTTTACATCAGGAGAGAATCCCGATGTGCCGCTACACGTCAACTTTATAACAGGAAACACAGGGACGCTTTATGCGGAAATTTCTTTTTGGAGCATTGAAAATCCATACGGTTTTGTAATAGATCAAAGCGACATAATCACTGAGCCTCTTTTGTTTGTACGCCATAAAATAACACTGACAGACGGAGATTAGGAATGTCCCCTCCCCCTTATTTTTTCCATGTGGACTTGGACGCTTTTTTCGCTTCCGTGGAACAACTGGATCATCCGGAATACAGGGGAAAACCTGTGATTGTTTCCGGGATGGGGAAAAGAGGTGTCGTTTCAACTTGCTCTTATGAAGCACGACGGTTCGGGGTTCACTCCGCCATGCCAAAACTAAAAGCCATGCAATTGTGTCCGCATGGAATTTTTCTTCCTTCGAATATGCCCCGTTATTATGAAAAATCAAAAGAAGTGATGGAAATATTCTGCCGTTATTCCTCCGATGTGCAACGGATGTCGGTAGATGAAGCTTTCCTGGATATGACTGGAACTGAAAAACTGTTCGGTCCGGTGGAAGAAAGCGCAAGAAAATTAAAAAAGGAAATTTTTTCCGGAACAGGACTGTCCGTATCAGTGGGGGTGGCCCAAAATAAATACATCGCGAAAATCGCTTCCGGATTCAGTAAACCAGATGGACTGACAATAGTTTTGGACAAGGACGTAAAAGCTTTTATGGAATCCCTTCCCTTGAAAGATCTGTGGGGTGTGGGAAAAAAAACAAGGGAAAGACTGGAAAGCGCCGGTTTGAAGGACACAAAAACCATTGCCAACGTATCGGAAAATTTATTGAAAAGTCTTTTAGGGGAAGCATCCGGCCACTTTTTGTATTCAGCGGTAAGGGGGATAGATCCTGGATTCTTTTCAAACGTTCCGGCGGAAAAATCCATAAGCAACGAAAAAACCTTTGAGCATGACATATACGATTACGATATCCTTGAAAACATTCTCTTTGATTTATCACAGGAATTGAGTTACAGAATGTTTGAAGAGAATGTTACGTCACGTACAGTGAATATAAAAATCCGTTACGGGGATTTTAGAACTGTATCCGCACAAGCAACAGTGGATGATCCGGTAAATGATTCCCAGGATCTTTTCCAAAGATTGAAAATGCTTTTGGCAAAAAAATACGAGAAAGGAAACCCCGTAAGGCTTTTGGGGGCAGGATTGCAAAACATAACCCAGGGACGTTTCCCCGCGCAAAAAGAACTTTTTGAATCCGGCAGGGAAAAAAAACGTTCTGTGGAGGAAGCTGTTTATAATTTAACTAAAAAAATGGGGAAAAAAATCGTCACCAAGGCAAGGCAGCTCAACACACACGCTGATACGGATGACAAAAAATATTAACACTTCCAATCCGATAAAAAACAAATAAAAAATCTGTCCGATCCCTGAATTCTTTGTGATTCCTGTAAAAGCTTTTCCGTGAAAACAGGTAATTTTTTTGCTGTGTTTCTTTCTCTATTCATTCAAGAGGGGCAAAATACCCGCATTCATCCCTTCCGGATCTATTCATAAGATAAACTTCAACTTCGACAGGAAGGTAAGCCTCCCCGAAATTGGAAGACATCAGGGATTCAAATGAAAGGGAATAAAACCCGTTGGGGCTTTTCAAAATGTCACTGACTATCTGAGACAAACCCTCGGCCCTGTAAACATACCAGGAACCGCCGCCTGTAAAATCGGCGATGTAATTATATTCGTCAGGAAGGGAACCCTGACGCAAATTAACGGCATAAAAAACAATGCCGTTGTTCTGTAAATAAGCTGTAAGAGAGTCCAGACCGTAATGGGAAAATCCGTCGGGAGAAACTTCACCTGAAGAAAGATATATTACCGCCCGCCGCGGGGAAGCGTTTATAAGGCCATTTACCGCAAGTCTCAATCCCAAATCAAAACGCCACCGGGAAGAAGCTTCCGCCTTCGGGATAAATTCATCCCACCAGGAATTCAGGGGATTACCGGATCCCTCCAAAACCGGAATTTCACCGGCGGAAATAACAGTCAAGGTGCCTCGTCCGCCCATAGCCTGGGAAATTTCCTGCAAGGCGGAACGGATGGCAGGAAGATACGTATCGGATCCTGCGCTGCGGTCTATAAGGACAGTGACGTCACATTCATCATTGGCAAAACCGGCCCCGGCCAACCTGAAATTGGAAGCAGGACGCTTGTCTTCTGTCAGGATAAAATTCCTGTCTTTAAGTCCGGTGATCGGATGCCGGTTTCTGTCTTCCACACGGACATCCACTGTCACGAAAGGAAATTTATCAGCATTAACTCTTTCAATTTGAACAAAAAGACCTCCTGCAAGATCACTCATTCTTGATGCTATCTGGATGCAATCCCCCTCATAATCCGCAAGCAGGATATTGCCGTTTACATCGGGAACCGCTGTAATGATTCTTACAGGGGCATTCCCAAGATTTGCGGCATCAGATACAGCTCCGGTAACAGGATCAATAATTACAGCCCTGTTTTTTACGGCGGCAATTAATTTCCCTCTCCAACTCCGCATGGATTCTATCCCCGGAAGGGATCCGGATGGGAGCAAGGTTGAAATATAGTTCCCGGAAGTATCAAAAGAGTAAACCGCCCCGGAAACAGAATCCGCCGTGTAAACCATCCCGTTGAGGCAAGCCACACCGGACGGGGCATAAAAACGTGGGCTTCCGGAAGTACCGTCACCAAAAGAAAACAGAGGTTCAAAACCACTGTTAAAAACAGAGATACGGGCATTACCGAAATCAGAAACATATATATTGCCTGACTCATCTTCAGCCATATACTGGGGACCGAGGAACTGTCCCTCTCCCCTTCCCTTTGAACCGAAGAAGGAAAGATAAAATCCGTTTTTATCCAAAACGGACACCCTGTCCGCAGCAATCTCCGATACAAGGATATTCCCCCCGGAGGTATACAGAATATCAAAGGGTCTGTCGAATCCGCTGACGGGACCCCGTACACGGGCGGTTATCATGCCATTAACGTCAAATCGGACAAGCTCATTGGAGCCATAAGCGGCAGCCCAAAAAGAGCCATCCGTCGAAGGCAACAAAGATACAGGCTGTGAAAAAAACCTGGTTTCCCCCTGCAAGGAGGATATACTTCCAGTCTCAACATATCTATCGGAAAAATCAAAGGGAGAGCGGATGGTCCGCCTTTCCCGGACAGTTTCAATCCTGTTTTGAAGAAGTTCGGAACCGTATCCGGATTCCACTGCGAATTCCCAATGCTGCAGGGCGGTTCCTTCAGAACCGCTGCGGAAATATGCCCTGCCAAGCCAGTCAAGGATGAGAGGATTCCCCGGAACATAGGAAAGGGCTTTTTCAAAAACCATAAGGGAATCATTAAAGGAGCCCCTGTAATAAGCCTGGACACCTTTGCGGAATTCCTCCTCCGCAATCAATTTATCCGCTGAAGAAGGCTCAGGGATGGAAACCTGGGACTGGGGAAAAACCGTGAGGGCTAAAAATAATGTAAAAAAAGCAAAAAATAATTTCGGGAAATGCTTAGTAAAATCGCCTTTCATATTTTTCCGCAGCTACTCCATTACACTCGTGAAATTTCTTCAAAATGCTCTTCAATAATCTTATTGCCCGGCAGTTTTTCCCGGGCCCGTTTCAAATAAGTTCGGGCTTCCTTGTCGAATCCCAGCTTGTAATAAACCCATCCCAGGGAATCAAGATAAGCGGGGTTTTCAGGATTTTCACCAAAGGCCTTTTTGCAAAGGGAAAGAGCCCTCGTTAAATCCTTGCCCATGTCAGCCAGAACATACCCCAATCCGTTAAGGGCGGTGCTGTTGGATTCATCCAATTCCAGGGCTTTCTCATACCATTCCAAGGACTCATCAACTTTCCCAAAACTGTAGGCAATGAATCCTAAAGAAGAAAACACCTGGGGTGACTCATAGCCGGAATCTATCAATTTTTTCAATTCAAAGTCCGCAAGCCTTGTCCTTCCGGTGAAAATATATAAAACAGCCAGGGTCAGCCGGCACTGGTAAACCCGGGCTAAATCCGTATCGACAGTAACCACCTGTTCCAGATAAACAAGGGCATCCTCATGCTTCCCAAGTCTGGCAAAACACAAGCCTATAAAATAGGCTAATTCCGAACTTCCCCCGGACTCGGAAGAAGGAATCCCGAGAAAAACGGACAAAGCCCTGTTATATTCCCCCATTTTGTACAGGCGCACGCCTTCTTTCATTGAATCCGTCATTTTCCCTCCCCGGTTAAAACAGTTCCGCACAAAGCACATGAATCCGGCATAAAAAGATTGTTCTCATCCTGTAAAAAAGACACAGGTTGCACGGAAACAGAAGAAACAGAAATAAAGCCATCCCGGACTGCATCCCAGTCATCCTCCGGAACAGAAAGGGTGTTTATGGAACCTCCCTCAAAAACGCATTCAAAAGGTTTTTTCTTCGTTCCGCACAAGTTAACCGTCCCTGACTTTCCCCTGCCTCTGTCCACGGAAGAAATACGCATGGAATCATGATACACCCTGCGGCACAGGGTTGTCATTCTGAAACCCTGATATTTTTCAGAAGACAGTGCATTTATATTCATAAAAACATCTTCGCTGCACAACCGCATCAAATTCTCAAGATTAAGGACAGCAAAATCCGCCAGCCCACCCCATAAAAAGGGCTTGTCATTCCGTGGAAAGGGATTTTCGGCAGGTTGCCCCGGAGAACCGCCGGTTTCCTCCGTAACAAGGCTTACAGCGATTCCCGGAATACCGTAAATCGCCGCCTGTCTTGCTGCGGCAACTGTTCCGGAAAAAAGTACATCCGTCCCCAAATTAGCGCCCTGGTTTATTCCTGAAAGCACAACATCGGGGGCCGTGGGAAGAAGTCCGCTCAAGGCGGCTATGACGCAATCCGCCGGCTTGCCGGAACAGGCAAAGGTTTGGAACTCAGTTTCAATAATTTCCAAGGGTTTAGACAGTGAAATTCCGTGGGAAACCCCGGAACGGTTTTTTGACGGGGCAACAATCCATACATCGTGATTTCTTTTTTTTAATGAAAGCACAAGGGCTTCCAAACCGGGAGCCCCAACCCCATCATCATTTGTAACTAAAACACGCATATCCCACCCAATTATCAATATCAATTATACTGCAACATTATAATATAACCGCAGCCGCTGAGGGGGTTACAGTATAAAAAGACGGTTTAAAACCAAAAATACGCTCATAATCCTCCAACTTTGACACAAACCCGGAAAAATTATCAGACCGCATTACCGCATAGGCGCATCCCCCGAAGCCCCGGCCGGTTAACCGTGAACATATCAGGTCAGGTTTTTCAGGTATTATGAATTCCTGCACACGCTTCACAATCCAGTCAATTTCAGGACATGAAATTTCAAAATGATCCCTCAACCCTTCATGGGAATGGAGGACTGCCTTTGAAAATCCTGCATAATCTTTCTTTTTCAGGAGACGCAGGGCATCATCCACCCTGGTGGCCTCATTCAAAATAAAAGCGGCCCGCCGGCGAACGGATTCAGGAATTCCCGGAATTTCGTTGAGGGAAGCTTCATCCATTGCGGAAAAATCCGCCGGCACATCCTTGGAGGCACGCACTATCTCATAAGCCCGGATGCACTCCTGTATACGCAAATCCAGCTCTTCCCGGGCAAGGATTCTTGGAACCTTGGAATCAACCAAAACGATAGAATAGGAATTCGTCGGGAAAGAGCTCACCTCGTATGAATTATTGCGGTAATCGGTTTTTATGCAATAACCCTTTTTGGAGTAAAGGGCGCAGAAAATGTCAGCCCTATGGGTATGGGTATTCAAAAAATGAGTATTCGCCCTTTCCAGGATTGAAATGAGGGTTTTATCCTGCATTTTTCCACGCCGTCCTGCGCAAAGAAAGCGTCTCAGCACGAGGGCCATACCAACCTTCATGGCATTCGGGTTCCCGAAACCTGAATCCGGAGGAATTTCCGACAAAACAGTGATATTTAAGCCGGGAACATCCTCCCCGTACTCCACAAAAGAAGCTATGACAGCTTTTAAGGAATTTACCCAACGGTCTTCCTTCCTGTATTTTAGGTTGGAAGCTGAAATTTTCTTCCTTTCCCCTGTCCGGACCGAAAAAACCCTGTATCCGGAATCATCCCGGGGTGAAATTGAAATAAAGAGCCTGAAATCGATGGCCATGGAAAGGGTGTTCCCCCCTGCAAACCAGGTATGCTCGCCCAACAAGTGGAAGCGTCCGGGAACAGATGCCGCGACTGCGGGTTCACAACCGTATTCCGCTTTATGGCATTCTCCAATTCTTTCCATATTAAAACATAATAGAGGTTATATTGAAACAATTCAAGAAAAATGAGTAAAATGAAGAAAATTATGTCTTTTTTTTCCTTGTTTTTTTGTGCGGCTCTGTCTTCAGTTATACTTTCACTTGGAATTCCCAACGAAATCTTCCTTTCGGGATCCGCACTTCTGGGAATATTTTCACTGGCACCCCTTTATGTTTCCCTAAGGGAATCCCGTTCTTTTAAGGAAGCAGGAATTTTATGCGGAACCCATATCGGAGTGGTGCATCTTCTTTCAAGTTTTTGGCTGGCAAATTTCAAAGACTTTGCGGTTTTTACCCTTGGGGCATCCACAGCCGCATATTTCGGACTGGGGGTTCTAATGGGCTGGTGTTTTTTCACTGTGCTGCACTCAAAGGCCGTCATAAGACCCTTTTCATTTGCCGCCTGCTGGGTGTGCTGGGAATGGCTCAAATCCACAGGTTTTCTAGCTTATCCCTGGGGAACTGTTCCCATGACAAGCCTTTCCCTCCATCTTTTTATCCAGATAGTGGATATTACCGGAATATGGGGCATCTCATTCATGTTTGCGGCGGTTTCAGCCTTTTCCGCGGAATTTTTATACCCGGATAAAAAAAATACAAAAAAACTCCGCCCCCTTGAATCCTCAGGAAATACAGGATGGAAGGAACAAATTCCCGGAATGGTTTTTCTGGTCTGCTTATTTTTTTCATGCTGTGTGTACGGGATATACGCCCTGTCCAGAATCCCGTTATCTGAAACAAGTTTCACAGCCTCTGTTATCCAGCAAAATTCCGATCCCTGGGGTGAAGGCGGAAATATTTCCAAATCCCTCAAGGATATACAGGATTTAACCAGGGAAGCGGTTTCTGCCATGGAGGAAAGTACAGGCAGAAAACCACACATTGTTTTATGGAGTGAAAGCTCCCTGCCCTATCCGTATAATATTCACAAAGAATATTACAACTTTTTCCCACGGGGAGACGACTTTATTTCCTTTATGAAGGAAATAGACGTGCCACTTTTTACGGGCACCCCTTATATCACGGTAAATAACGGACGGGAAAGGGCTTACAATGCCGTAGCGCTCATAAATCCCGACGGGAATTTGGAAAATTGGTATGCGAAAATGCAGCTAGTACCCTTTGCGGAATACATTCCCTTTACAGAATATAAAATTGTCTCCAAATTTTTTGACAGCCTGATAGGTTTTTCATCGGGATGGGAGCCGGGATCGAAAAAAACTGTTTTTAACATTAAAGTGATGAATGAAAACGGAGAATCAGAGGAAATTCCATTCACTGCGCCCATATGTTTTGAAGACGCCTTTCCCGGGGTTACATCCCGGCTCCACAATGAGGGAGGACAGGTTCTGATAAATCTGACGAACGACTCCTGGTCAAAAACAGCCAGCGCGGAATACCAGCATTTTGCGGCGGCTTATTTCCGGGCCGTGGAATTGCGGACAACCCTTATACGCAGCACCAACGGAGGTTTTACCGCCGTGGTTTCCCCGGCAGGTGAAATTCTTTGTTCCCTGCCTATTTTTGAAAGAGCCTTCTTGAATGCGGAAATTCCAGTCTATCCCCATTTCCAAACCTTTTACGCTGTTTTCGGGGACTGGGCCGCACTCCTTTCCGCGGTGTGCGCCATTTTATCCGCCACTGTGGTTTTAAAAAACGAAAAAAAATCCAATTATCGCAGGAGGAGTTTATGACCTCAAATCCACGGAAATCCTATTCTGTAATTGCAGGGGCTTTATTCCTGTGCCTTTGCTCCGCCCTGCAAATTGAAAGCAAAACAGGACCGGTCCCCATAACCTTCCATAATGCGGCGGCAATCCTGCTGGGCATTCTGCTGGGTCCCGCCGGAGGTGCCGGAGCCACAGGGCTTTTCCTTCTGGCAGGAACGGCAGGGATTCCCCTTTTCCCGGGATGGACAGGCGGCTTTACGGTTTTTAAGACAGTCACAGGAGGATACCTTGCCGGATATTTCATAGGGGCGGTTGTTTCCGGACTTTGCACTTTAAAGTTAAAGGATAGTGATAACGGGATCAAGGCTTTTCCCGCCATATTGCACGGTTGTATAAGCGGAATTTTGTGTTCATTTATCCCGGCGGTTTTAGCCTGTAAAAATATCCTGGAAATATCTCTTGGGCAGGCAGTTCTCCATGCTTTTGTACCCTATATCCCGGCTGAAGCGGTGAAGTTTGCCGTTATCATTGCAGCGGCCGGAGTATTGAGGCAGAAAGTTTATTCTTACATCACAGGGAACCCTGTTTCCATGGAAAAAGACGGGTGAATTTTCCCTTCATGAGATGGAAAAATATTATTTTTTTTATATTCATGCCTTTCTTTTATTGCATAACACTGTAAATAGTGATAGAATAACAGCCGACAATAAATAACAACCCTATATATGGTGACACTGTATATAGTAGCTTAGGAGAATATCCCGTGAGATGTCCCTATTGTGGCGGTTTTAACGACAGGGTTCTCGAATCAAGAACATTGGCGAACGGTGCAACGATCCGCAGAAGAAGGGAATGCATTGACTGCGGATACAGGTTTACCAGTTACGAGAAAATCGAAGACCGGCAGCTGATGGTTGTAAAGAAAGATGGAAGGCGGGAACCCTTTGACAGAGGGAAGCTGGGAAGGGGAATAAGCCGGGCCCTGGAAAAGAGGCCTTTTTCCACTGACATGATTGAAAACCTTCTGAACGAAATAGAAGATTTGGCTGTCATGGAAGGAAAAAAGAACGGGGAAATAGCCAGTTCACAACTGGGGGAAATTGTACTGAGAAAACTTTATTCCATGGACAAAGTGGCATACATAAGGTTCGCCTCAGTGTACAGACATTTTGAAAATTTGGAAGAATTTATTTCAGAAGTGAAAAAAGCGGAGGGAGGAAATAATGGTGGAGAATACTGATCCGAACACTTCACAGAATGTGTTCCCTGAATGGAAGTATTTTCTTGGAACTTCAAAGGATCCGGAAACGGCCTCGTTCATCAGGAATATTGTAAAGCGGTCTGGGGATATTACGGGATACGACCGCACAAAAATTGAAAAGGCCATCAACAAGGCTATTGAAGCGGTTGAGGGTGAAGGTGATATTGAAAGAGCCAGAAAACTTACAGACAATGTGGAAGAAGACCTGCGCCTTATGATGGCCGGCCGTCACGCCCATTCCATTCCTGCCATTGAGGAGATCCAGGATATAGTCGAAAACGTTTTAATAAAAGCCCAGCTTGTAAACGTTGCCAAAGCTTATATCCTTTACAGGGCCCGTCACGAGGCGATACGGGACACCCAGAAGCTTTTGCTCGATATAGATGAAACCATGAATGGCTATTTGAGCCAGTCAGACTGGCGGGTAAAAGAAAACGCCAACGTCAACTTTTCCCTCGGCGGTTTGATTCTCCACAATTCCGGCACAATAACAGCAAACTACTGGCTGAAAAATATTTACCCGGAAGAAGTGGCGGAAGCCCACCGCAGCGCGGCCTTTCACATACACGACCTGTCAATGTTCTCCGGTTATTGTGCCGGCTGGTCAATCCGCCAGCTTGTAACAGAAGGCTTGGGAGGCGTTCCCGATAAAATCACCTCAAAACCGGCGAAACACCTTTCCACGCTTATACAGCAGATTGTGAATTTCCTAGGCATCATGCAGAATGAATGGGCGGGAGCCCAGGCTTTCAGCTCCTTTGACACTTACCTTGCCCCCTTTGTGCGCAAGGATAAACTGACGGAAAAAGAAGTCAAGCAATGCCTGCAAAGCTTTATTTACGGTGTTAACACCCCCAGCCGCTGGGGTTCCCAGGCTCCCTTTACAAACATCACCTTGGACTGGAACTGCCCGGAAGACCTGGCGAAAAAACCGGCTGTTGTAGGCGGACAGGAAATGCCATTCACCTACGGAGACTGCCAGCCTGAAATGGATTTGATAAACAGGCTGTTCATCGATTTGATGATTGAAGGTGATGCGGCAGGAAGGGGATTCCAGTATCCTATCCCCACATACAACATAACCAAAGACTTCGACTGGTCAAGCCCCAACGCAAAGCTGCTCTTTGAAATGACAGCCCGTTACGGCACACCCTATTTCCAGAATTTCATCAATTCGGACTTGAACCCCAACGATGTACGCTCAATGTGTTGCAGGCTGCAGCTTGACAAAAGGGAATTACGCAAACGGGGAGGAGGTTTGTTCGGTTCGGATGAATTCACCGGCTCAATAGGCGTCGTAACCATCAATATGCCCCAGATAGGGTATCTGGCGAAAACGGAGGCCCAGTATTTTGCCAGGCTGGACTTTCTTATGGAACAGGCTAAAATCAGCCTCGAACTGAAGCGCAAGGTTATAAGCCATCTTCTGGAAGGAGGACTGTTCCCTTATACAAAACGCTATCTTTCGAATTTGAATAACCATTTTTCCACAATAGGAATCTGCGGTATGAATGAGTCATGCCTCAATTTCCTTGGAGTGGACATAGTTGACCCGAGGGGAAAAGCTTTCGCAGAAAAGGTTTTGCTCCATATGAGGCAAAAGCTGGCCGATTTTCAGGAAGAAACCGGATCCCTTTTTAATTTGGAAGCAACACCGGCGGAAAGCACTTCCTACAGGCTCGCCCGCCATGACAAGAAACATTACCCGGATATAATCACATCCGGCGTGGATGATCCTTTCTATACAAACTCGAGCCAGCTTCCGGTTAATTTCACAACGGATGTATTTGAGGCCCTTGACCATCAGGACGCCCTTCAAACAAAATATACGGGAGGAACGGTTTTCCATGTGTTCCTTGGCGAAGCCATAAAGAACTGGGAAGCGTGCCGGGATTTGGTGAAAGCGATTGCGTATAATTACAGGCTGCCTTATTTCTCGATTTCACCCACATTCTCTGTCTGCCCTGTCCACGGATATTTGAACGGGGAACAATTTGAATGCCCCCAGTGCAAGGAAGAGAAAAAAGCCGCCCTTGCAAAAAAACTGGCGGAACTCGAAGAAGAAAAGGCTGAAGCTGTAAAGGCCATAGGTTGATATATAAATATTTTTTGGGAGGAAAATATGAGAACCATCGAAGAAATCAATATTTTTTGGGAGGAAAATATGAGAACCATCGAAGAAATCAATGCGGATATTGAACGCACAAAAGAGGAACTTGAAAACGTACATGGAACACAGACAGAAGTGTATGCAAGGATTGTAGGATATTATAGATCCGTCCGGAACTGGAACAAAGGTAAACGGGAAGAATATAACCACAGAAAACTTTTCGTACCCAATGCTGAAGAGACATCGGAATATATTTCCGGCAAAGGTAACTGCCTCATTGAAAACGACAGCTCCTGCTGCGGCGGGAATGCCGCGGCGCCCGGCGCTTTTTCCTCAGGCGCCCGGCGCTTTTTCCTCAAAGGAAGAAAAAACCCCGGTAAGGTACGAGCTTTTTTCCAGGACAGCCTGCCCCAATTGCCCGCCTGTAAAGGACTTCTGCGCCAACTCCTTCTCCAACGGGAAGATTATAGATGTGGACACCGAGACAGGATTTGACGAAGCCAAGAAGAAAAACATCCTTTCCACCCCCACCGTGATTTTTTACTCTGAGAACGGGGAGGAAATCTTCAGGGCCCATTCCGTGCAGGACATAAAAAACGCTCCTGTGGAATTGGACATGAGGGCATCTGTTTCAGCCTGAAGTGAATAATAGAACCACACAAGAAGCGTAAATCAGTCCATGACACAATTACGTGCAGGGCTCCAAAAAACTTCACTGGTAAATTATCCCGGTCGCATCGCTGCGGCCGTATTTTTGCCGGGATGCAATTTGCGGTGCCCTTATTGCTACAACAAAGAACTGGCGGAAGCCGATGTTGCGGCTGGTCCAGGAGAAAACGCTGTACAGGAATATTTCTCCATCGACGAAATAATGGGGCACATGGAAAAAAGAGCCGACGTGCTCGGAGGGCTGGCGATTTCCGGAGGGGAGCCGCTCCTCTCCCCTGCCCTGGAGCCTTTAATCCGGAAAGCCAGGGAACTGGGCTTAGCCGTAAAGATAGACACAAACGGAACCCTGCCGGACAAGCTGGAAGCCCTCATAAACGACGGTTCCCTCCGTCCGGATATGATTGCAATGGACATAAAAACCAGTCCCCAAAAGTACAACCGGCTGTGTCCGGGACAATCCTTTGACGCCGGCGGAAAAGTCATACGCTCAATAGGCATATTAAAAGCCGCCGCTGAAAAAAAACAGGTGGCGGTGGAATACAGGACTGTCCTGGTTCCGGAACTGGTCACCGGGGATGACATCAGGGAAATATCCATCCTGCTGCCCTCCGGTGCGGACTGGAAATTCGCAGGCTTTTCCCCGGGAGGATGCATAAACCCCCAGTGGGACAACATCCAGCCATATACAAGGGAAGAAACAGAAAAAATAATCAGCATAGCCCGCAGGAAGGTTCCCGGGGCCGCTTTACGTTGAGATTTCAGCGGGTTCAAAACTGTTGACATTGAACAGGTTTTCCATACTCAGCTTTTCTCGATGAAATCATCGACCCGGGTTATCATTTTCCGGATATCCGTAAGGTCCGCGCTGAGCATAACGGAGGTTCTTTCACCCTGTTTGTTCCCGCCGGTGACAGAACCAACCGTATCAATCCATATTTCCGACAGCTGAAGTTTTGCCGCTGTTTCTCCCCCCGCCAGAGAAACAGCTTCCGCCACCTTCCTGATACCTTCAGCCGTAGCTTCGGCCACAGACACAATTTCCGCAGCCCGGCCTTCGGCTTCGTTTATCATCCTCTGTTTCTCGCCCTCACTTAAATTCACGCATTCCTCGTAGGCGGCCTGGGACAGGTTAATCTTTGTTTCCATTTCACCGACGGACCTCGCAATCTCCGCCCGCTTTTCCCGCTCCGCACGCATCTGGGCTTCCATCGCATCCATAATCGAGTCGGAAACCTTTATGTTCTGGATTTCGTACCTGGTCACCTTCACTCCCCAGCGGTCGGAAGCCTCGTCTATAGCCCGGACAACGGCGCTGTTAATCTGCTCCCTGGCCTCAAAGGTATTGTCAAGCTCCAGCAAACCGACAACCGAGCGCATGGTGGTCTGGGCAAGAAGCACAGTGGCGTATTGGTAATTCTCAATACCGTAGCTCGCCTTCTTTGGATCCATGACCTGAAGGTAAAGGACGCCGTCAATCTGGACGGGAACATTATCCTTGGTGAAACAATCCTGGGACGGCACATCCACAGCCTGCTCTTTCAGGGTTTGGGTGTACCTCACCTTGTCAATAAACGGAAAAAGGATATGGAAACCGGCTTCAAGGGTTTTGTTGTATTTGCCGAGCCGCTCCACAATCAACGCAGTCTTTGTGGGAACAATGCGCACACAGCGGAAAAGGGTGATTATGAAAACCAGGGCAACAAAACCGAAGAAAACAAACAAGGGTATAAAGGCATAGTTCATTTTGTCACTCCCGCATTTTTAATGATTTCGGAAACAGCCGCAATCTGGCTCAGTTCTTCCGGGTAAATGCTGACATCACATTTCTCCAGTACATCCCTGAATCTTGCCATGTATCCTTCCGCAAGCCTGATAGCCATGGCGGTTTTTCCTCCCGGCACGGAAAGAGCCTGGGAAATCATCCTCAAACCTTCCGCACTGGCCCTGCTTGTTATTTCGATGGATTTCGCGTTTCCTTCCGCCAGGTTTATGCGCCTCTGTTTTTCTCCCATGGAACGGTTTATCGCATCCTGTTTTTCACCCAGGGAAACATTTATAAGAGCCTCTTTTTTTCCTTCGCTGGAAAGAATGTCAGCCCGCTTAACCCGTTCCGCACGCATCTGGCTTTCCATAGCCTCAAGGATGGCCGCATTGGGGGATATGTCCCTGATCTCATAGCGTGTCACCTTGACACCCCAATTCACGGAAGCCTCATCAAGGGCACGGACAATATTGTCGTTTATCGCTTCCCGGCCGCAAAAAGTCTTGTCAAGAACAAGCTTACCGATTTCGCTGCGCATTGTGGTTTTCGCCAGCTGGGAAACAGCAAATCGGTAATTATCAATACCGTAACTGGCTTTTACCGGATCCAACACCTGGATATAAAGAACACCGTCCACCTGCACCTGAACATTGTCGGATGTTATGCACAACTGGGGATCCACGTCTATGGCTTCTTCCTTTAAATTCTGTCTGTAAGCAATCATATCTATAAAGGGAAATAAAAAATGAAGCCCGGCATTCAAGGTTTTGGTGTACTTTCCCAGTCGTTCAACCACAAAAGACTGCTGTTCAGGAATAACCACAGCTGTTTTAAATAAAATAACAACAAAAAGAATAACCACAGCATAAGTGAAAAAAACAAGCATTTATTCCCTCCCTCAAATTTCAGTTTTCCCCGCCAATTTTTTTGAATCAAGCGGTGAAATAATATAAGTCAAACCGTCCCTTCCACAAACCAAGGCTGATTCTCCTGCTTTTATTTCTCCGGAGTCAGGAACACTCTTGGCAAGAACCGCTGTCCAGGTTGTCCCCCGGAAACGTATCCGACCGGAAACAACCTGGGAGACAGGCTCCACAACTTCGCAGGTTTCCCCTACGCCGTACTCATCTGTGGCAGTATCTTTTTTCTCAAAAACAGAACCGTAAAAGGTTTCTTTGAATTTTTTCCTCAAAAATACAATGGACAAGGATGAAAACAAGACAAACAACAGCATCTGCAACCATACAGTGTCATGTACAAAAGGAATAAGAGAACATAGGGCTGTCACCAAGGCCCCTACCCCAAAAAAGAAAATAACAAAACCAGGAATAAGCATTTCCAAGCCGATACAGGCGACGCCTGCCACAGCCCAGAAAAACCAATAATCAAACATACAACCTCCTGCTAAAGTCAAGCGAAAATAAAAGCACTTTATATCCCGTTATGGAACACCGGCTGCATTACAGTATGGAGATGGGTGACAGCAACCGCAATGGCATCAGCCGCATGATCTGGTTTAGGAATCTCTTGCAGTCCCAAAAGAAATTTCACCGCCTCCTGGACAGACCTTTTATCAGCCCTGGCCAAGCCGGAAACAGTCTGCTTTATGGTATTCGGGGCGTATTCAGCGGGCACAATACCGTGTTCTGCCAGACACAGGGAAACGACCCCCCTTGCCTCGGCAACACTTAGGGCACTTGTCACATTTTTAGCAAAATATAGGGTTTCTATACCGGCTTCTGTCGGAGAGAAAGCTTCCACCACACGGGAAAGCTCTTTATAAATAAAAAGAAGCCTCAAAGGATGGGGAGTCCCTGGAGTTGTTTCAATAACCCCGTATTTTACAAGCTTACAGCGGTTCCGGAAAAAATCAACCACTCCGAAACCGCAGGAAGCTAAACCGGGGTCTATTCCCAGAACCCTGCGAACAGGAATCCCGGGCTCCGGAACATCCAGACAATCGGATTTCCGCATCAACCTATCCTTGAAAAAGCAGATTATTCAGCCTCAAATCCTTCCGGAATATCAATATTGGAATAGACGTTCTGAACATCATCGTCTTCTTCCAGTTTATCAATCAATTTTAAAACTTTTCGGGTTGTATCTGCATCCAAGGAAGAATAAGTATCAGGAACCATCTCGATACCGGCGGAAACAGACTCATATCCTTTTGCCTGCAACGCCTCGAAAGCGGATTCAAAGGCAGAAGGATCCGTGGTGACAGTGATAATTCCGTCTTCATTGGACACATCATCCGCTCCAGCCTCAAGGGCGGCTTCCATGATTTCATCCTCACTTACAACGGAAGCATCATACTCAATGACACCTTTCCGGCTGAACATATAAGAAACGGAACCTGTGGCTCCCAGGTTTCCTCCGTTTTTGCCAAAAAGGTTACGGACATTGGCGGCCGCACGGTTTTTATTATCAGTGAGAACATCCACCAGAATAGCAACTCCACCGGGACCGTACCCCTCATATGTGAGTTCCTCATAGGTAGTGGCTCCCAGCTCACCGGTGCCCTTCTTTATGGCTCTTTCAATATTGTCTTTCGGCATATTGGCGGCGCGGGCTTTTAAGATAGCTGTACGCAGGCGGGGGTTTGCATTGGGGTCACCACCACCCATACGGGCCGCAATGGAAATTTCTTTGATAAATTTAGTGAACATCTGACCACGTTTAGCGTCAGCCGCACCTTTGGCATGTTTAATGGTTGCCCATTTACTATGTCCTGACATATTAACTCCTTGAATTATTGTCCCATACTACAAAATACACAAAAAACTGTCAACCGGCGGTAACCACCGGCGACAGTCTTTGCAGTTGAGAAAATCCGCTTTTAGCAAAAAACAGACCGCAATAAATCAGGGACGGCCGGCGGAGCAGCCTTTTTCCAGAACAGAAATAACTTCCTGTTCATACCATTCGGTTGAATAGGGGAAATGTCCGCGGATAACAGGGCGGAGCTTAAAATCAATGGCATCTTTACAATTTTCACATATATCGAATTCACGAATATGGAAATAGTTTCTGTTTTTTACAGGTTCAACAATTTCTTTTTTGCATACATCACAATACAAGGCTTTCATAACAACTCCTGTTTTTTCTTTGTATTATAAACATAGTTTTGAAGCAAAATCCTTACAGAAACCGCTTCTGGTAGAATCATATCCCATCATAAATAATTTGTCGAGCATTTTTTTTTATGATAAACTTCATAATATGAAAAAAGATACAAAAAAACAGTTTTTTTTTGAAGCATCAGGATCCCTGTTCAGCAGGGAAAAAATGCTGGTTATAGCTGAAATCGGAACTTCCCACGGTGGAAGCATGAAAAAGGCGGAAGAGCTCATAGCGGCCGCGGCGGAAGCCGGAGCGGACTGCGCAAAGTTCCAGATGGTTTTTGCCGATGAAATCCTCCATCCCAATTCAGGGCTGGTAGATTTGCCC
Source organism: uncultured Treponema sp. (assembly GCA_949299755.1). Classification (GTDB taxonomy): domain Bacteria; phylum Spirochaetota; class Spirochaetia; order Treponematales; family Treponemataceae; genus Avitreponema. The sequence continues at coordinate 94,586 of CASGBA010000006.1, forward strand.
GGGGGAAAAATCCCCCTGTACGAACGCTTTAAAAGCCTGGAAATGCCTGAAACCTTTTTCGCCAAGCTGAAAGCCGCCTGCAAACGCCGGGGCTTGATTTTCCTCTGTTCCCCTTTCGGTTTGAAAAGCGCGAAAATTCTTCAAAAACTCAACCCGGAGATTATAAAAATAGCTTCACCGGAATTAAACCACTTTCCCCTGTTAAAAGAATGCGCGGGATATAACATTCCAATGATTCTCTCCACAGGGGTTTCCACGTTTAAAGACATAAAACTTGCCTTGGAAACAGTAAAAAAAGTGAAAAACAAGCTGATTTTGCACTGCGTAACATCGTATCCCGCACCGGAGGAAGACTATAACTTGAAAAGTCTGGAATTTTTAATGGAAAAGACATCCCTGCCCTGCGGTGTGAGCGACCATTCCCTGGATCCCTTTTTAATTCCGGCCACAGCCTGTGCCTTCGGAGCCTGTGCGGTGGAAAAACACATTTGTCTTTCAAAAAAAGACGGGGGATTGGACGATCTTGTGGCTCTGGATCCCGTACAGTTCGCCGGAATGGTAAAAGTATTACGGCAATGTGAAAAAATGGACCGGGAAGAAATATTAGCCGGACTGGAAATAAAATACGGGAAGCAAAAAATCAGGAAAATATCCGGAAAAAAGCGTAAGGTTCTGGCTGATTCAGAAAAACAAAATTATGGAAGAACCAACCGTTCCCTCCATTACATGAGGGATATAAAAAAGGGGGAACGGTTAAACCCAGGGGATGTGGCTGTTTTAAGGACAGAGAAAATACTTTCACCGGGAATTTCTCCGGCTTATCTTACCAGGCTGAAGGGAGCCGTCCTGAAAAAAGATGTGAAAAACGGTGACGGTGTACAGATAAAAGACTTTGAAAAACTGTCCGGGAAAAAATCACCGGTTCCCAAGAAGGCCGGCAATTCTCCTTAAACCGTATAGTGTTAGTTTTTCATCATAGTCCTGGAATTCTGAAGTTATGGGTTTTAGGACACTATTCAGTCCTCCGGTGGCAACCACATGAATATCATCCGGGAGAATTCTTTCCTTGGAGGCTATTTCCTTTTTCATCCTTGAAACCAATCCTTCAACAAGGCCGCTGTAACCAAGAACAATCCCGGATTGTATCGAGTGGATTGTGTTGGTACCCAGGGCAGAGGGCGGAGTTTCCAAAGGCACGGAAGGAAGCTGGGCAGTGTTGTTAAAAAGGGATTTTACGGCTGTACCAAGCCCGGGAGCAATGGCGACACCCAGGACATCGCCCTTTGAGCCTACAGCGATAAAGGAAAGAGCGGTTCCGAAATCAACGGCAATACAGGCACTTTTATACCGGGCATAGGCTTCGGAAGCGTTGCAGACAAGATCCGTACCTATTTCGTGTACGGACACTTCCGGGATTTTTATCTCCAGTTTATCAAAGACCTGGTAATTTAACAGCACGGGTTTTTGCCCGGTGATATTCTGGATGGTGCGGATAAAAGGTCCTATTAAGGAAGGCACTACGGAGCTTATTATTGAAGAATCAATGGAAGCTCCCTTCACTCCGGAATCCCGGAAAAGGGAAAGAAGAATCGAGGTGTATTCATCAGCGGTGCGCCGGACATCGCTGAAAATACGCCAGGAATGAACCACAGTTTCGCCCTCGAAAATTGCGACAACAGCGTTTGTATTTCCGATATCAACTGCCAGAAGCACCGGTTCCTCCTCCTATTGAAAAAAAAACTCAGCGCAGGTATGATATCAGCATGCCGCAGATTATACAACCCAGAATTTTGAAAGGGTTCCGGGATTTTCTTCCGGAACAGGAAATACCGAGAGCTGTTCTCATTGAAAAATTGACCAAGACATTCAGGGGTTTTGGTTTTGTTCCGATAGATACTCCCGCCCTGGAATATTCCGAGATACTTCTGCGAAAAAGCGGCGGGGAAACGGAGAAACAGGTTTTCCGCTTCAATGACAACGGCGGAAGAGATGTGGCCCTCCGCTTTGACCTGACTGTGCCCTTCGCCAGATTTGTGGCGGAACACAAAGATGAAATATATTTTCCGTTTAAGCGTTATCATATTGCCAAAGTTTGGCGGGGAGAAAAACCCCAAGCCGGACGTTACAGAGAATTCATACAGTGTGACTTTGACACAGTAGGAGCTGACACTTCTGGAAGTGATTTTGAAATACTCAGCATGATAAAAGCAGCCTTCGATGAAATAGGGGTTCCAGGCATAACGGTGAAAATTTCACACAGGGGCGTATTCAACAGGTTTTTGGAGAGACTTTCCCTTTTGGATAAAAGTGAAGAAATACTGCGCCTGACAGACAAGGTTTTGAAGATATCCAGGGAAGAACTGGAAACACAGATGGACGGACTCACAAATTCAAATGAAAAAACGAAAGCTGTATTAAGCTACATTGAATCCGCCCGCTCCGCCTCACCCAAGGATTTTGAGAAAACCCTAGAGAAAATGGAGGAAGCGGCCGGAGGGCCGGCCTCCGATACAAAGAGATTGCGTGAAATTTATGAATGCATAAAAGCTGAGGGGATTCAGGACTCTTTTGTTTTGGATCCTTCCATAACCCGCGGACTTGATTATTACACCGGCATAGTTTACGAAACATTCCTGAATGAACTTCCCTCCATAGGTTCCGTATGTTCAGGCGGACGTTACGACAATCTTACCGGGTTATATATGAAAGGCGAAATTTCCGGCGTGGGAGCTTCCATAGGGTTGGACAGACTTATCGCCGCCCTTGAACAGACGGGAAATAACAAAAAAACACCGGGATTCACGGAAGCGGTTGTTTTTTGTTCCGAAAACGATAAAACATCCGACAGGTATAAAGTGGCGGGAATATTACGAAAAAAGAACATTTGCTGCGAGGTTTTTCCGGAACAAAAAAAACAGGGATTCCAGTACACATGGGCTGAAAAAAAAGGGATTCCCTGGGGTATATTTTCAATCGGAGAGTCAAAATGCATATTGAAAAACCTGGGCACAAGGGAAACCTTCGAAAACATAACCGTTGAAGAAGCGGCGGAAATTATCGGTAAAAAAAGGAATTAAAACGGACTTAGGGGTTTACACCGTATCATCGCTGTCAATACCGTATTCGTTGAGTTTCCGGTGGAGCGTTTTTCGCCCTATTTCCAGCATATCAGCTGTTTTGGATTTATTTCCGTTATTGGCGGCCAGTGTTTGAAGGATGACTTCCTTTTCCGCATCCGCAACTGTTGTTCCCAGCGGGATTTTTATGCACTGGCCTTCATGTCCGGGCAGTATTCCCGGAGGCAGATCGTCAGCGGTGATAATGTTTTTTTCAGCCATAACAACAGCGCTTTCAATGCAGTTTCTAAGCTGACGGACATTTCCGGGCCAGTCATAGGAATACAGTATATTCCTCGCCTTGGGATCAATACCTTCTATTTTTTTCTGGTTTTCGTTTGAAAATTCTTTTATGAATGAAGCGACCATCATCGGAATATCGTCTTTTCTTTCCCGTAATGGAGGGACATGTATTCTGACTACATTAAGTCTGTAAAACAAATCCTCCCTGAATCTTCCGGCCTCAACCTCTTTTTCCAGGTTTTTATTAGTGGCGGCAATAATCCTTACGTCAACCTCTATGGTTTCTTCACCTCCAACCCGCTCAAACTTTTTTTCCTGCAAAACACGCAATATTTTTATTTGTACCTGCTGGTTGATTTCCCCTATCTCATCAAGGAAAATAGAACCTCCGTCCGCCAATTCAAAACGGCCCCGTTTTCTGCTTACAGCGCCGGTAAACGCTCCTTTCTCGTGTCCGAAAAGCTCACTTTCCAACAAAGATTCAGCCAAAGAAGCGCAATGCACTTTTATAAAAGCGGAATCCTTCCGAGGAGAAAGATTATGCAGTGCATTTGCTATAAGTTCTTTACCGACGCCGCTTTCCCCGGTAATAAGAACAGACGCCTTTGTGGGAGCGACCTTTCTAAGCACATCAAAATTTTTCATCATGGCGGGTGATTTTCCAATAATATGCTCAAAGGTTTTCTTACTGGCCAGCTCAGCTTCAAGCTCCCTTTGCTGGAGAATCATTTCACGGTTACGCAAAGCCCGCTTTACCAAGAGTGACAACCGGTCAAGATTCAAAGGCTTTGTCAAAAAATCATAAGCCCCCGCACGCATGGCATCAACTGCGGTTTCCACGGAACCATGTCCCGTTAAAACTATGACAGGAACCCCCGGATAATCGGAGACAACTTTAGAAAGAACCTCTTCCCCGCTTACCACCGGCATACGCAAATCTGTTATAATAAGGTCAACCTCATGGGCGGCGGCATAATCCAATCCGCTTTTTCCGTCAGCCGCTGTCGCCACATTATATCCGTCCATTTCCAGGGCAGTCGCCAAACCTTCCCGGATATTCTGCTCATCATCAATAACTAAAATATTGAATTTCACGCAAAGCCTCCATTAAATTCCGGAAGAAGTTTTTTTGCCTCCCTGATAACAGGCAAAGCTATGCTGAAACATACACCTTCCCCCTGAAGGGAACAAACCTGAATGTCCCCCCTGTGTTCCTTTATTATTTTATAAGCGACAGGCAACCCCAAACCAGTTCCGTCTATTTTAGTCGTATAATAGGGTTCAAAAATATGTGATATTTCTTCAGGGGAAATGCCCGGCCCGTCATCCTGAATCTGAATAATTACAGAATCTTCCTTAAATTTCGTACGCAGGATAATGGAACCGGAACGGCCATCCCCTATCGCTTCCTGGGAGTTTTTTATAAAATTAAGGAAAACTTGACGCAACTTTTCCTCATCTCCTGAAATCATCGGAATTGTATCATCCAACTCCAGAGAAAGGGTTATTTTTTTTGACTTTAATTCCTCGGAAACAAAATCTGCCACATCTTTTATTACAGAATTTACCGCCAATGGAACAGCAACAAGCTTTATTGGCCGTACCGCTGTAAGAAAATTTACAATTGTTTTATTCAATCTGTCTATTTCATCGGAAATAACTTTCAATGATTTTTTCACGTTTTCATCACCGGACAAATCGGAAGCGGATATTTTTTTCTGTAGCAGCTGGACATAAATACTGATGGAGGCCAACGGATTTTTTATTTCATGGGCAACGGAAGCCGCAAGATTCGTAAGACTCGCCAAGCTTTCAACCCTCCTGTTTTTTATCTCTTCTTTTTTTGCTTCCGTGACATTTTGAATTGTTATTATATTCCCGCTTATTTTTTTTTCCAAAACCAAGGGCATAATTGAAAGACTAAGATAAACAGACATATTTCCTGCTGTTATACAAAAAATCCTGTCAGAAGCATTGTTTTCATTTGTAATTGTCTTATTTACAAATTCCGATATCTCCTCATTTTTTATATATTCCCAAACAGGTTTATCAGAAGAAGCTTCAGAAAAACGACCGGCGAAATGATGTACGGCAGCTTTATTGTAAACGATAACTGTTCCCGGCACATCACAAATTATAACACCCGTTGACAGAGAATCCAGAGCGCCGGCAAGAATTTCATACTCTTCCTCAAAAGATAAAAGAAATTCCTTCAGTTGAAGAAAAGTCATTTTGTCGGTTTTCTTTAATGCCCGTTTTATAAAATCCCGCAAAATTTTCTCCTTAACAGCATAACCGGTAAACCGGAGTATTGATTCACAAACATGAACGCATTTCATGCTCCAATCTGGACAGAGAGGCGGAAGGAGATAAATTAAAAACGGAGGTCCCGTCATAAGCCTTCTTAACCGCTGCAATCCATTTACGGTAAACATCCGTTTCCAATGGAGTTAATGAAGAAGAACGTAACGACTTCCTTATCAAATCAATTATACCGGATAAAAAAAGTTTCCACACAGCATCCGGTTTAAATTTATTGAGCCGAGAAGAAATTTCCTGAAGGGAAATTCCTTCTCGGGTTTCCACGCCGGAAACAATTTCGCACAACCCGGAGAAAGTTTCCCGACTGGAATCAAAACCCTTGCCATCCATCTGTTTACATAAAAGTGAAAAAAGAAAACTTTTGGCGCAGGACAAAGCTTCGGAAGGTTTCACTGGAAGAAATTTATCCAAAAACCCAGTCAAGGTTTCACCCTCTTCGGGAACCATCCTAAAAACCCGGCGAAGTATTTCATTTTCGGATGCAGATGATCTTTGCACGAAAGAATAATTCCTGACACGGGAAAGAATTGTCGGCATAACCGCACCACGTTTGACAGCGGTTAAAACAAAAAACACATTTTCCGGAGGTTCTTCCAGAATTTTAAGGAAAGCATTTCGTGAAGCATCCTGCATGGTTTCAACATTTTCCACTACAAGGACTTTAGCTTTACCGGCAGGTTTAATGCGCAACCAGGAAGAAACGCTGCGGACATAATTTACCGGTACCGCTGAATATAAAAAATTATCCTCCAGTTTAACTGAATAATCTATTATGGAATCTACAAGTTTTTCCAAGGCTTCTCTTTCAGGCAGGGGATATAAAGGGGATAATTCTTCCAACGCATCATTTAATGAGGAAAGGACTGGCGATGCTTTGGAAAAACGCCCGTCGTCTGCCTCAGCAAAAACCGGATGAAACCTTAGAGTCAGCTTACGCACCGAACGGATAAAAAGATACCGGGCTGCAAGTACCGGAGTATCCGCTGACAAAAAAGCGGAAGCAGCGGCTTTTATTTCCAGAACACAGGAACGAGCCCCCATAATAAGGGTATCCACAGAATTCAATTCCTTGTGTTTTAAGCATGAAGCGCAGGAACAAGTCCAGTCTCCCTTTCCCTCTTCACAGGATATAACACGGGCGAGTTCCAATGCGGCAGTAAGTTTTCCGGAACATCTTGGACCGGAAAATAAGATTGAAGGAGGAAGCCTGCCGGCTGTTATATCAGAAATTAAAATATCCGATGAGGGCTGGGCAATCAAATTTTCAAACATAACTAATTCCAATTTTTATAATATCATTCATAATATAATTTAATCATAACCTCATCATAAAAACCCCTGTAAAACATGAGGTGTTTTAGCTGTAAGGGGTCTGAACATAGCCGCAAAAAAACTGTCTGAAAGCAAAAAAGAAACATCAAAAAAAGGTTGATAACATAAAATTACAACAATAACAGCGGATAAAAGAAGTCCCTCCGCAATTCCAAGAAAAAAACCCAGAGCCCGGTCAAAATTGCGCATGGATTCATTTTCAAAGGCTCTGTTTACTATACGCTGTATTATTTTTATTACAAAATACACCACAATAAAAATCATGAGGAAAGAAATTATAGCCGACAAAGCGTTACTGTCCGTGAGTTTTTCCACCACAGGAGTAAGAGGCCTGAAAAAAAGCACAGCGGCAATTCCTCCCCCTATAACAGCGGTTTTAGAAAAAAACTCATCCACAAAACCTTTGATGGTACAACGCACAACAAAAATCAAAATAACCAAAAATAAAAAAATATCGAAACTGGCAAAAGAAAAAGTTGTCATTCAGTTTTTCCTTTTGAAACTTTCATTAAAATCTCCGCGGCTTTTTCAGAACTGCGCATACCGTCCCGGGATTCTGCTCCGCCAAGTTCCAGTGCTGCCGCCGCCATGGAATTAAGAAGATCCCTGCCGGATTTTTCATCCAAAATGGAATCCACTGCCTCTTTAAGTTTTTCCCTGGAAACATTTTCACCGGAAAGAACCATGGCGGCACCGCGTTTCTCAAACCAGGCGGCATTTTCAAGCTGATCCCCACGGGAAGAACCTTTTTCCAGGGGAATAAGTATCATTGGTTTTCCGGCAGCCGCGCATTCCCATACAGCGCCGGCACCGGACCGGGAAACCACGATTGTGGCATAAGCAAGGACATCAGGCATTTCCTTTGAAATAAAATCAACAGGAAAATATCTTTTTTGAGCCTTGAAATTATCAGCTGAATCCAGTATTTCCCGTGGAAGTTTTGGAATTTTACCGCCGGTTTGATGGACAACGATGAATCTGCCGCAAAAATCCCGTAAGCAGCCATAAATAAGTTCGTTTAAACTTTCCGCTCCGGAGCTTCCACCCAACACAAGGATAACCGGATCGGAAGAATCAATTCCTAAAAAAGAGCGGCCCTTTTCCGGGGATGCGGAAAAAAAGCCGTCCCGGATGGGATTCCCGGTCACAGTACATTTGTTTTTTACAACGCTTGGGAAAAAATTTGCGGTTTCATCATAAGAAAGCAAAATTCTGCTGGCCACCCGGGAATTGAGCTTTGTAGCCAAACCAGGGGAAAAATCGCATTCATGGGTAACAACAGGTATCCCCAAAAATTTCGCCGCATAACATGGCGGGACACTCACAAAACCGCCTTTTGAAAAAAGCACATCCGGTTTTAATTTTTTCAGGAGAAAAAGAGAAGAAAAAAAACCGCCTATAATTTTAAAAACATCAATAAAATTCCACAGGCTGAAATACCTCCTCAATTTACCTGAAGGAACACTGTAAAATTTAATACCAGCCGTCTCCACTATTTCCCTGTCCCTCCCGGCGGAAGAACCTATCCAGGAAATATCAGCTAAATTTTTTTTTATAAGGATTTCGGCAACAGCGATTCCGGGGAAAATATGCCCGCCGGTGCCTCCACCGGTAAAAACCATGTTTTTCATGGCGACATTCTACCACGTTGGCGGAAACTTGAAAAGCTGGAACAAGCAAAGTCAAGGGTTGAACAAACGGCAAAGTTCATCATTATGAAAAAGCTTGGCATAACCTGCAGCGGACATTCCAAGGGCGTCAGGAATGGACGGATCCGCTTTGTAGTCCATAAGCAGACGGCAGGTGTCCACATCCCCCCTTCCGGCAGCGATGCAAACCGCCGTCTGGGAATCCCTTCCCCTTATGTTGGGATCAGCTCCGTTTTCCAGAAGGAAAGCGGCTAAATCGGTTCTTTTAGTATGGACTGCGTCCATGAGAGGGGAATATCCCCTGTCTCCGGAAACAGCGTTTATGTCAGCGCCGGCATTCAGAAGCATTCCCACCACCTCTTTGGAACCGCCCCGGACAGCAAGTGTGAGAACGGAATTCCCGCGCATATCTTTCAAGTTTGCATCAAATCCTGCTTGAAGGAACAAAGCTGTTTCCCCCGCATTTCCATCTTCAGCACACTTGAAAAAATTCTCGGCAAAACAGGAAACTCCCATGGCCAAAAGCCTTGCCCGGGCCGCAGACACCCCCTCTTCTTTTTTTAGCCTTTCTGTTTCAGTCCGCAAAAAAGAAGAAAACTCGCCGGCTTCCACAAAAGTTGCGGCGGATTTAAACCGGTCAGGGACAGGAAGCTGAACCCCGGCATTAATGACCACAGCCCGCAAATTCCTGCCGAGACAATATCCTGAAAAAAATATAAATACGCAAAGATGCTCCAACCCGCAGGAATCTTCGGAAAAAATAAAAATCAAATGGGTTGTGTCATCAGGGAAAGGTAAAAACTGTTCCTGGATTGTTTTTTCAGAGTCAGAATAAATTTCTTTAAGTGAATAAAGACAGGAAGCGCCATCGAGTTCATTGCAAACTGCGTCAAGGGAAGCTTCACATTCAGATGTATAAAAAACAACGGCTTTCAATTAAAATCCCGAAACCTGTCCAGAACAGACCACATAAACGCCGGAATTCCAACAGGAATTCCTGTTGGAATTCCCGTACTGCCGTCGGACAGAATCGAACTGTCGACACAAGGATTTTCAGTCCTTTGCTCTACCAACTGAGCTACAACGGCAAAAGCGTGTTTAATATAACTTTCCGGGAAAAAAATGTCAATACCTTGACGAATATTGTGTTTTTTAAAATCAACGGTTATACTTTATCTGGTCATATATAATCTGGAGGAGCAAAATGAAAAAAATAATTCTTACAGTTTTAGCTTTGGGTTTGTTTTTTACAACATATGCGCAAACCGCCTCTGATTTAAAATCAAAATTCACAGGTAATCTGGAAAACTTCCTTGGAGATATAAATAAAAACCTTCCGGATAGCGCTGTATCTGGAGGGACATGGTCCGACGCCTATATAGGGCAGCTTATAGGATTACCGCCCCATTTCGGGATAGGGGTTTCATGCGGATTTTCCCGTTTTCCCATCCAAAGTCTTATGGATGCAGCCGAACAGGTAGGTGCGTCCATTGACACGCCTGGATGGCTTGGCAAGGACAGTATTCCGGCTATTAATCCCGCTGTTGAGCTCCGTATAGGCGGTTTTATGCTTCCTTTTGACGCAGGAATGCGATTCAGTATGCTTTCCTTGAAAAACTTTTTCAACCTGGATATAAAATACCTTTCCTTTTCATTTGATGCCCGGTATGCAATCATACAGGAAACAGTTATCCTGCCTGATTTAATTGTGGGATTAGGCTGGTATTATGTTTCAGGGGACATTAATTATGATTTTAATGCGGACAGTCTGGCGGATAAAGCCGGATTCACGATACCTGCCTCCGCAAACAAAACTGAAAAACTTAGCGTGGATTTCAAAACCAACGTATTTGAAGCCCGGGTTCAACTTTCAAAATCCCTTTTGATTTTTACCCCCTACCTGGGGTTAACCGGTTATTATGCCATGTCTGAAAGCTCCTATGATATTGTAGATGAAAGTAAAACATTAAAGGATTCCTATTTCGGTTCCAGAATTTACGGAGGACTTTCCTTTAACATAACTTTTATAAAGCTTGATTTGTCAGGGAGTTACAATTTCATAACCGGAAACTGGGGCGGAAACATCGGCGCAAGATTCCAGCTTTAGGAAATCGGGGACGGTTCTACCTGTGCCGGAAATCAAAACGGAATTTGTTTCCGGAAATACCGCGGCTAAAGATCCAGTGCAAGAATCAAATCAACTTCACTGCGTGGAAGAGAAAGTATTTTTGCGATTTCATCAGGCGAAATATCCTTTTTGGCAAGCATGACAACCTGTTCCCGGACAGGAATCTCCGGTACGATGAAACCGGACCTTAAATCCGCACCGGAACGGGCTTTTTCCGCGGCGGCGGCGTTTTCGGTGATTTCCCGGCGCGTATAAACCGACTTCCTTTCCGAACCGCGGGAAGAGGAGCCGGAGGATAAAACAGAGTCTGCCACAGAAACGGATTTTTCCCTTTTTTCAATTTCCGAAGCCGCCAAAAGAATCCTTTTGTCGGCAGTTGAAATAAGGCTGCGCAAAGAGGCTGTCCTGTCTTCAATCAGGGAAACATCCATATCTATTTCGTGCTGTAAATCCTTGTATAAAAGATTCAACTCGCTTTCTATATCACGCAACAAACGTTTCGGAGAAAACCTGATTTTCAGTACTATGAAAAAAAAGACAAAAAGAAAAATATTCACAACAAGAAGAAGAACGGCTATTTTCAGCATATCAATTATAATTATATTGAAATATCAATTTTGTTTCCGACTCCGGAAGCAAGTAAATTCCCGTTTTTGTCCTCCGGATTTTCCTGTCCGTCATTTTCCTCCAGACTGCCGCCAGTATTATCTTTCTTTTTTTCAGTTTCAGCATCCTGCCCAGAACCGTTTCTTTCGGAAACCTTGCCTGTAAATTCATTTTCAGTTTCCGGCCCCTGGACGGTTTTAGCCTTTGCCTCGGCAGCCTTGCGCCCATCGGCGTCCGAAGCATCCTTCGCCTGCTGGGTGGCAGCCTGTTGGGATAAAACAGACTTTCCAACTTTGTCCATTTGCGTGTACAAAGTTTGCAAATCAATTGGAAGTATACCCACTTGGAACCCTCTTCATATCTTCATCAGGACCCTGATACTTTCCATACCTGATCAATCCATTCTCAAGATAGAACGTGGTTGCCTTGCAGTCAGAACGGACCTCTTCAACAACATCCCGTATAATAATTTTCACCCCGGCAAAAACCTTCGCCGAAGCGGAAACCTTTCCTTTCATCTTCAAAGTACTTAAATGATCTTGGATTTGATTTATTTCAGCATCAATTTCTTCAATCTCATTTTGCAGGACATATTTACGCTCCCCAAGTTTTTTCAGATTTTCTTCCTTCTCTTCTGAGAATTCCGCCTTTTGTTTTTTCTGATTGAGGAGTGTGGTATAATTCAGCTGAACTTCTCCCAGTTCTTTTTCCGCTTTTTGCTTTTCCAGGTTGAGCTCATCCAGTCTTTCTTTACTATGTGGATCAAAGCCCACTGAAAAAACAGTCTCACTTCCACCGCCCAAACTTCCAAGGGTTTTTGCGTGTATTTCCTCAGCGGCGGTCAAATTACCACCGATTATGGCGGCCCTTTTACCCTGACACAGGATTTTCCGGTTCGCCAACACCTGCGAATTGATGATACCGTCGGAAACAATAACAAACTCGCCGGCTTCTATTTTTGTGTTTTCTATAAAACGTGCCCAGATTGATTTTCCCGCATGGACAACACCTTCCCCCTTGCCGACGATTCCCTGTCCCACAACAATATCCCCTTCAGCATCCAAATGGGATTTTCCGACAGATCCGCGTACCTCTATATTACCGGTCGCTTTTACTGTAAAGCCGTCTTCCACACTACCGTTTATGTACACAGTTCCAAGGAACATAATATTACCGGTCTTAAGGGATACATCTCCTTCGATATTCAGAACAGGTTCCACGTTTATTTTGTTATTCAACATCAAAACCTGTCCATTCAATGCGGCAAGAATTGTAACACCGTCTTCCGCCAAACGGGTGTTTTTTCCAAGGGGAAGAGGAATATCTTTTCCGTTTTTCGCCTCAAGATATTTTCCTGTAACTGTCTTGCCTCCCTTTCCACGCTTAGCCTCGATTTTTCTTGCGAGGGGCTGACCTTCAACAACATTTTGAATAATATTCAATTCTTTGAAATCAACCTTTCCCTCAGCGGTTTCCTTCAATTTAACCTTTGTCCTGTCTACCTCAAATTCATATTCAATGTAAGCGTTGTCTCCGTCTTTAGGTTTAACCCCTTCAGCAACAAGATATTGCTGCTTATATACAGGGGAATCCACAAAGGCGTTTATTTTCTCTTCATCGATACCCTCTGTAACCCTGTTATTCTGCAAAAAAGCTATAATCATGGCGGAAGACAAATCAGCCCCACCTGGTCCGGGAGGTGTAACATAAAGCCAAGCCTTCATTTCCTGGTCTGTTATATCCACACTCATAATTGGATTATTTGCCGGATTATAATCATAAGGAGCCACTCGCATATAATTCCCTGCTTGTTTTTCAACAGCGGTTTTAACTATTTCTTCATCCGCATTCTGTACGTTCCGCTCACGCAACCGGCTCTTCGCTTCCTTAAACGTGACGGGGCTGCCGTTTCCGGAAGGTGGAACAACTTTAATATACACACCGTCTGTACCAAAAAAAACAAAAGCCGCTCCATCCTTGTCGGGAATAACCTCCTCCGCCTTTTGTTCTTCAAGCTCTTCTTTTTCAACAGCTGCTTTCTCTTCGGAGGAAAGTTTTTTTACGCTTTGATAAGCGCGTATTATCCATGGCTTTTTGGTTAACGCAAAAAAACCGTTGACCCCACGTTGAATCACCTCGTAATCAATATTCCTTACGGAAACGGACAGTTCAACCGCAGCATTTGCCATGGCTTCCTCAAGACTATCAGCGGAAACCTCCACAAAAACCCTGGCCTTATCATCCTCATAAAGCCGTTCCATTTCCCTCCGGATTTTTTCCAAAGTGACCATAGGCTAAATGATTCCTCTTTTTATATTTGTAAGCTTGGAACGCAGGCGCTCATTGGCTTTTGAATGAAGCTGGGAAACGCGTGATTCTGTTACTTTTAAAACCTGCCCTATTTCCCGCAGGGTTAAATCCTCGTAATAGTAAAGAACCAGCACCATTTTCTCTTTTTCAGGAAGTTCGTTTATTGCTTCCGCAATAACCCGTTTCATTTCATCCCGTTCAACAATGACATCAGGCTTCATCGAAGCGGGAGATTCCAGACTGTCAGCGATGGAAATATGCTCGGAATCATCCCCTGTACGGCGGGTATCATCTATGGAAACAATGCTGGAAACAGATGTTTTAAATCGCATTTGCTGGTATTCTTCTTCGCTGACACCAAGGGCGGAAGCAATTTCAGAATCAGCGGCGGCACGGCCCAAATTTGACTCGAGCCTGGCCACTGTGTCCTCAATTTCCCTGGTTTTCTGCCGGACAGATCTTGGGACCCAATCTATGGAACGCAACTCATCAAAAATTGCCCCCCTGATTCTGGTTACGGCATAAGTTTTGAATTTTACGTTTTTTTCAGCGTCAAATTTATCTATGGCATCAAGAAGCCCAAAAACACCGAAGCCGACAAGGTCATCAAATTCCACCGAATCAGGCATACCCACGGCCAGTTTCCCGGCAACGTATTTTACCAAGGGAGCATACTGTTTTATAAAGAATTCACGAATTGAAGGAGATTTAGTTTTTTTATACTCTATCCACAATTCATCTTCTGTCTTTTGCTCCAAAAAAGCATTCCCCATTAAATCCACCCTATATTTTATTTACTCTTTCGAGAGCACAGTCCTAATTGCTTTAGCCATTGTTTCGGCTTCCATTCCGGGATTTTCACCGAAAGAGGAGCCTCCTCCGGAAGATAAACCCGTCCCGGAATCCGCTTTGTAAGAAGACCCCTCAAAATCCTGGCCTTCTTCCGTTTCCCCGGTATTCATAAAATCCGCTACATCCGGCAGAACATCAAGGCCATCTTGGGAAGCAGGAATATCCCCGCCTTCCGGAGCCACCGGAATTGCAGGAGACTCCGGTTTTCCGTCACCGGGAACCATTTCAGAAAAAACAACCTCTCCGGCATATTCTTCCCCGCCGGAGGTACTGTCCTCTTCCCTGGTTGTTTCTTCCACATCTTCCTCAGAAAAATCAGGCACATTATTCCCGCCGGCAACAGCATCGGCGATGGACTTCTCCCCCCCGGAAAGGGCTGAGGATGAATCAGCACTGTCCGCCGATCCATTACCGGATGCAGTTCGCTCCTGGTTGTTCCGCATAAAATCAGCTTCCGGAATTCCACCGGCGGGATATACCGGCGGTACTTCATCCTGGTCGCCGATTGTAACATCCAGGGAAGATCCGACTCCCGTTCCCATGTTTCCCGGGGAAGCGGCGGCTTCTTCAAAAATTTCCGGCAAAAACCGGCGCAAAACAGCATTGAGACCGGCCGCCAGAGCCGCAAAAACAACACCGAAAATAAGAGCCCTGACAAAAACCAAGGATAAGGAAGCACCGCAAAACAAACCGACAAGGAAGGATAGTCCGAAACCTGCCGCACCACAAGACGCATAAATTTTAGGTCCGAACATTCACACCTCCCACCCTTACAGACTATGCTAAAAAAGCACTATAGTCAAGTTTTTTTGCTGTCTCTTCAATTATAGCCTTTTTTTTAAAAATAACCATAAAAAAAGCATCTGTCTCCAAATGGAGACAGATGCCTTGTTTAAGCGTCCAAAAAGATATGGGGATCAGCTGGCATAAGTTGCGATAAATACGCCCGCAGCAACCGCCGTGCCGATTACGCCGGAAACATTGGGCCCCATGGCGTGCATCAGCAGGAAGTTGGAAGGATCATACTCCTGTCCGACTTTATTGGACACACGGGCAGCCATCGGGACGGCGGAAACCCCGGCGGAACCAATCAGCGGATTGATTTTCTCCCGCAGGAACAGGTTCATGAATTTCGCCATCAGAACGCCGCCCGCAGTCGCTACCGCAAAGGCAAACAAACCGAGCAGAATAACGCCCAGCGAGCTGGGGTTCATGATTTTCTCCGGCGTCATCTGGGATCCGACGCCAAGCGACAGCAGGATCGAAACAATATTCAGCAGTTCGTTTTCCATGGTTTTGGACAAACGGTCCACGACGCCGCACTGTTTCACAAAATTACCGAACGCAAGCATACCGATCAGCGGTGCAGCCGGCGGAATCAGCAGGATGGCCAGAAGCAAAAGCGAAATCGGGAACAGAATCTTCTCCACGCGGGAAACGTGGCGGAGCTGTTTCATTTTGATTTTCCGCTCTTTTTCCGTCGTCAAAAGCTTCATAATCGGCGGCTGAATCATCGGTACAAGCGCCATATAAGAATATGCCGCCACAGCAATAACCGCCATCATGGGTTTCGCAAGCTTGGAAGCCACATAAATCGACGTCGGGCCGTCCGCACCGCCGATAATGGCAATCCCGCAGGCTTCGAACATATTGTATTCGACGCCGGGCAGCAGATTCATCAGCGCAACACCGAACAGCGTCACAAATACGCCGAGCTGCGCCGCACCGCCGAGGATTGCCGTTTTCGGATTTGCAATCAGCGGACCGAAATCCGTCATGGCGCCGATCCCCATAAAGATGAGCATCGGGAAAAACTCGTTTCCGACACCGGCGTCATAAATGATTTTGAGCATACCGTGCTCGCCGTACATTCCGCCGCCGGGGATATTGACCAGAACCGTACCGAATCCGATCGGAATCAGCAGCAACGGTTCAAAACCCTTGCCGGCGCCAAGATAAATCACCAAAAAGCCGATCAGAATCATCACCAGTCTGGCCCAACCGGGAACGATGGTTGTTTTTTCCGGATCCACCAGATCCTGGACTTCCTCTTCCCCGTTGATGATGGCATTCAAACCCGTGGTTTCCGCCGTATTCACCAGGAATTCGCCGACTGAAATGGTCGGGACGTCTTCGGATCCCCGGATCGGAACGTCCATATGGAATATGGACGGACGCGAACCGTCGTCACCGCTGGCGAACACCGTGCCCGCCAGCGAGTACACCAAGGCAACAGCGAGAACCGCAACCGTGATGCTGAGAATCTTTTTGCTGGATTTCCCGTTATTTAACATATATCCACCTTACTGAATTTCAGCCAGTACCTGACCGGCTGTGATCGCCGCACCGGGAGCCACAAGGAAATGCACCTTTCCGGCAGACGCCGCTTTGATTTCCAGTTCCATTTTCATGGACTCAATGATGATGACCGTCTGTCCGGAAACAACCGGGGAACCTTCCGCAACCGCATGTTTTAGCAGCGTACCGGCAACCGGAGCCGGAAGCGGGGCGCCGCCCGCAGACACGGCAGCCTGCGGGGCAGGCGCGGCCTGGGGAGCAACGGGCTGCGGGGCGGGAGCTGCCTGCGGGGCAGGCGCGCCGCCGCCGATTCTGCCCAGCAACTGGCCGGCGGAAATCGCCGCACCCGGCGTCACGGAATACGAAACCGGACCGTCAGCCGTGGCTTTAACTTCCAGTTCCATTTTCATGGACTCAATCATAATCACCGTATCGCCGGATTTCACCTGGGAACCGGCAGGCGCGACAAGCTTCAGCACAGTACCGGCAACCGGAGCGGTAATATCCGCACCGCCGGCAGAAGCCGGGGCGGCAGGCGCAGAAGCAGGTGCAGCGGAAGGCGCTGCAGAAGCGTCCTTGAAGGCGACGGAATAGGAAACGCCGTCCACCGTGAGCGCGCCATCCGAAGAAGTGACAGCATAATCACGGCCATTCACCGAAACCACGTATGATCCGCCGGCAGAAGAGGCGGCTTTGCTGACCACGAAGGAATCGGAAGAAACCGGACCCTTGGCGCGGTCCTGGAAGAATTTCGGCGCAACCTTGGGGAACATCGCATAGGTCAGCGTGTCCTCTTCGGAGCCGTCGCCGCCGGCAGCCTTTGCTTCTTCCACCATCTTTTCCCATTCGTTGGGGATGAGGTCGGCGGGACGACATTCAACCGGCGCGTCCATATTGTTCTGCTTCAGCGCTTCTTTCAGCAATTCTGCGTTTACCGGCGCCGGCGTCTTGCCGTACTTGCCTGTAACCAGATCGCGCGTTTCCTGTGTCAGGCGGGCGTAGCGGCCGAACAGAACGTTAAACACCGCCTGCGTACCGACAATCTGGCTGGTGGGCGTAACCAGCGGAATATAGCCGCAGTCCTTCTGCACCACCTGAATTTCCTTGAGCACATCGTCAATTTTATCGGAAGCGCCCTGCTCTTTCAGCTGGTTTTCCAGATTGGAGAGCATTCCGCCTGGTACCTGGGAAGCAAGGATACGCGTATCGGCGCCCAGGAAGCTGGATTCAAATTTGGCATATTTTTTGCGGACATCGCGGAAATAAGCGGCGATTTCCAGCAGCGTATTCAAATCCAGACCGGTATCCATGTCGGTACCTTTCAGCATCTCCACCACCGTTTCCGTGGGGCTGTGCGACGTTCCCATCGACATAGACGAAATTGCGGTATCCAGAATGTCCGCGCCGGCCTCTGCGGCTTTCAGCAGCGTAGCCACGGACAAACCGGTTGTGGCGTGGGTATGGATTTCCACCGGCAAATCCACCTTGGCTTTGATGGCTTTCACCAGATCATACACTTCAAACGGTTTCAGCAAACCGGACATATCTTTTATACAAATTGAATCCGCGCCGAAATCCGCATAGGACTTGGCCAAATCCGCGTAAATTTCTTTTGTGTGGTACGGCGTGGTGGCGTAGGAAATCGCCATCTGTACGTGCTTGCCGGTTTTTTTCGCCGCATCCGTCGCGCGTTTCAGGTTACGGGGATCATTACAGGCATCGAAAATACGGAAAACGCCGATACCGTTTCTGGCGGCAGCTTCCACGAAATGATCCACAACATCATCGGCATAATGACGGTAACCAAGAAGGTTCTGTCCCCTCAAAAGCATCATGATAGGGGTTTTAGGCAAGGCTTTGTGAAGGGTACGAAGCCGTTCCCACGGATCCTCATTCAAAAAGCGGATGCAGGAGTCAAATGTTGCCCCGCCCCAGCCTTCCAGACTCCAATAGCCGATGGAATCCAGCTTGTCGCAAATCGGAAGCATATCCGCCGTTGTCATGCGGGTAGCATGCAGGCTCTGATGCGCATCCCGTAAAACCAAATCCGAAATTTTCACTTTCTTTCCCATAGTGTCGGCTCCTTACGTTTTATCCTTCACCGCGGCCGCGATGGCTGCCACAACCGCCGTATCCTGTGCTGTTCCTGCCGCAGGCGCAGCGGCCGGAGTGTCTTCCGCTTCTTCTTTGTCCCATCCGAAGGCTTTCACCAAAAAAGCGACAATCTTCATAAAACAAATCAGAATGATGAGGAAGGAAAACACGACGCACATTCCCAAAACGGTCAGAATTCCGCTCTGACCCAGCATTTCAGGTATTGTCATAAAACCTCCAAACAATCTGTCCCGTTTAATCTTAACGTAATTTTTTTTATTATTCAACGGGAAAAACAGTAATTGGAAGTAATTTTAGGGATTAAAATTCGAAGTATCGGGTGAAGACAGGGAAAGAGCTGCCGGAAAAGAAAATACACGACTCCCTTTTCCGGCAGATGAAAACAGGATTAAATCTGCCCCTGTTTTATTTTTTAATACGATTCAGAATACGCTCTTCAAAAAAAGCCGGGAAATTTTCCCGTGTAATGCCGGTTACCATTTCCCCGTCAACCTTCATGTTGACACCTCCGGAAGCACATTCCCCAAAACAAATTGAGCCTGAAATATCAACTTCTTTTTCCAGTCCGTTATCGGCAACAGCTTTCTGGAGCATAGCCAGAATATCTTTGGAACCCCGGACATGGCAGGAACTGCCCAAACATACAGCCACATTAATCATAATAAAACTCCGTAAAAAAAATACTTTTAAGCCGGTTTAATTTTCAGAGGAAGCCGCCCTGTCCTGATTCCGCTCAATACTCTTATTGCGGAAATAAAGACATATATCAGTGGCAACCATAATTAAATTCGGCCAGTAAAATATAAATGCAAGATTGAAGCTTCCGGTCATAAATTTATTTATAAGACCGCAAATATAACCAATTTCTATAAAGCACATAAATAAAAGGCTTTTTCCTTTCGTAGACCGTGAACGGTATGAACGCAGGATAGAAAGAGGCCAGGATATTCCGAAACAGATTATCATTGCTGTTTCAAAAAAAGAAGCTACTGTCATTTCCATAAATTCAAAATCCTCCGTAATAAAAACTTTTCAATTCCGGTTATTTTAAAACGTTACCGGCACGGGGATTCCCGTGGCTATAGGAAGGCAAAAGCCTTGGCGAAATCTCAGGATCAGCGATACCCGCCGCCTTCCGTTCCTCCGCAAACCTTTTTACGTGTTCCAAAGAAAGTTTTCCCGTGGATGCATTTTTGGATGCGGCGGCGGCACTTAATCCGGCGCTTCTTCCGAAAACAATGATATCAAGAAGAGAATTTCCCATCAAGCGGTTACGCCCGTGGATTCCACCAACCGCTTCTCCGGCCACAAAAAGGTTGGGAACCGCGGACATACAATCCGCGGAAATATCTATGCCTCCGTTCTGGTAATGCAGGGTCGGATAAACAAGGATAGGCTCTTTCCGGATATCAATTCCGTATTTGCCGAACATACGCATCATGGCGGGAATCCTTTTTTCGATGGTTCCCTCTCCGTTTTTCAACTCAATCATCGGTGTATCAAGCCACAAGCCCTTTCCGCCGGGAGTAGTTAAACCTTTGTTTCTCTCACCGCATTCACGGATAATTGAGGCGGCGGAAACATCACGGGTTTCCAATGGATGCATGAACACTTCCCCGTCCCGGTTTATAAGTTTTGCGCCGAGGGAACGGACTTTTTCCGTTACGAGGGCTCCGTAAATCTGTTCCGGGAAAGCGGCTCCTGTAGGATGGTACTGGAGAGTATCGGGATACAACAGCTTCGCCCCGGCACGGTAAGCCAAGACCAAACCGTCCGCAGTGGCACCGTAATGATTTGAGGTGGGGAAACCCTGATAATGGAGACGCCCGGCGCCACCTGTGGCAATAACCACAGTTTTAGCCCTGGCTATTTTTATTTCCTTTGTTTCCATGTTAAGAAGGACGGCCCCGGCGGCTTTCCCTGTCTCGTCCAGGATAAGCTCGATGGCGGCGGTGAAGTCAATCACTGGGATTCCCCTGTTAAGAACCTCATCCCGGAGGGTACGCATAATTTCAGCGCCGGAATAATCCTTTGCGGCGTGCATACGTTTACGGCTGGTTCCACCTCCATGGGTTGTTATCATCGTTCCATCAGGGGCTTTGTCAAATTCAACACCCAAATGATTCAGCCACAGGATTGCGTCAGGGGCTTCGGTTACAAGCTTTTTCAAAAGCTCAGGTTTGGCAGCAAAGTGACCGCCTCCGAAAGCATCCAGATAATGCTGGGCCGGAGAATCATTGGGCTTATCCGCCGCCTGGATTCCGCCTTCAGCCATCATCGTGTTGGCGTCACCGATACGGAGCTTTGTCACCATAACAACCTTCGCCCCCGCCCCATGGGCTTCGATGGCGGCACTGGAACCTGCCCCGCCGCCACCTATGATGAGCACATCGGCGTCATAATCGGGGGAGGACAAATCCACAGGATAGTTTTCTATCCGGCTTTTACCCTGGAGAAGGGAGGCAAGCTCTATGGGAACTTTTTCCCCTTTGTTCGGTCCCATTTTCAATTCAGCGAATTCGCTTTTCTTATAGTCAGGATGGAAAGCGGCCAGAAGGTTGTCCTTCTCTTCAGCTGTCATTCTGCGGGGTTCCATGGCGGCATTGGAATTGCGGTTTGCCGCAACTTTCTTCATGGATTCAAGCATTTCATCTGTATACATAAACGTCTCCTCAGCATCAATTTAAAATCACTGCTCGATTTCGCGGGTATTATACAACTCTTTTATTTCATCGAGCGGTTTCTGCATAAGCGACTCTATGAGCTTCGTAAAATCGCCGTTCTTGATTTCAGCGACCCGGTCAATAAGGTGCTTGCACTCAGGGGCGATATATTTTCCGTTAAGCCGCCTGGCCAGCAAAGCCACCTGGGGATGGGAAATTCCGGCCGGACATCTGGATGAACAAATCCCGCACATAACGCAGTCAAAGGATTCTTCCGCGCATTTTTCGTATTCAGCCCGCTGGGCATAGGCAATGTACTGCATTACATTCAAACCCTGGGGACAAGCCTTGGTACAGGCGTTGCAACCTATGCAGCTGTAAATTTCAGGGTAAAGCTGCATCATTATCTGCTCGGTGGGGGCGATTTTTTCTATGTCATACACAGCCTTCACCAAAGGGAAAAAGGGAAGCGTAGCCACATACATATTGTCCTCTACCTTGGTCTGACAGGCGAGACACATTTTCAGTTCCCGGTCCCCGGCAATACGGTATATTGTGGCGCAGGCACCGCAGAATCCGTTACGGCATCCGCATCCGCGCACGAGCTGGTACCCGGCATATTCCATCGCATTCATGATTGTAAGATTGCCGGGAACTTCATATTTTTTTCCAAAAAGAAAAACAGAAACCATTCCTTCCATAATTGTTACCTCGTTTACTTAATTCTTCTTTCCGATTAGTACTCGTCGGGAAGCTCATCAAGCTGATCAAATCTAAAAACAGGCCCGTCTTTGCAGACATATTTGGGACCTATATTACACCGGCCGCATTTTCCTATGCCGCATTTCATCCTGAGCTCCATTGTGGTATAAACCTGGTCTTCCTTGAAACCAAGCTCTTTCAATGCGGCAAGGGTGAACTTAATCATTATGGGCGGTCCGCACATCAGGACGGTCTTTCCTGTGTCGGGGTTAAGCTCCTTCACATAATTCGGTATAAATCCCACATGTCCGTCCCAGTCGGGCTGTTCGTTGTCAATGGTCAGGTTAACTTCCATGGAGGAATCCTTCAGCCATTCATCCAGGATTTCATGATAGTCAACCAAATCAGCCTTTGACCTGGCACCGTAAATAACCTGGATTTTGCCGTAATTCCCCGCCTTAGCCCTCACATAGTTTATGACGGAATGAAGGGGTGCAAGACCGATTCCGCCGGCAATAAACAGCAAATCCTTTCCCTGCAAATCGCTTTCCACAGGGAATCCGTTGCCGTAGGGACCTCTCACGGTTATCTGCTGGCCAGGCTCGGCGGAATGGAGCCAGCTGGTAAGGTGGCCGCATTTTTTTACGCTGAATTCCATATACTCTTTAACAGTGGGGGAAGAAGTAATTGAAATCATCGCCTCCCCCACACCGGGAACAGAAAGCATGGCACACTGGCCGGGGATATGCTCGAACATTTTGTTTCCATCGGTGGAAACAACCCTGAAGGTTTTTACGTCGGGAGTATCCTGCCGGATATCCGTTATGACACCCACCCGGGGTATCAAGGCTTCTTTTTCCATCAGCTACCTTCCTTTTTTGAAGAGGCCTCGGCTGCAAGCGCACGGGAAACCTTTATGATATTCATAGAAATAGGACATTTGATAAGGCAACGTCCGCAACCGACACATCCGTAAACGCCGTCATTGTTGGCGGGGAAATACACCAGCTTGTGCATGAACCGCTGGCGGAACCGCTCCAACTGGGTGGGACGGGGCTGTCCGGCAGACATTTTCGTGAAGTCGGAATACATACAGCTGTCCCAACAGCGGAAGCGCTTTATGCCGGAACCGGTGTCAAAGTCACGGATATCATAACACTGGCAGGTGGGGCACACAAAGGTACAGGTTCCGCATCCAAGACAAGCCTCTGAAAGCTCTGCCCAAAGGGGGGAGGAAAACACCGCTTTAAGGTTTTCCTCGGAGAAAGCATCCGTTTCCGGAAAAAGCTTCCGGTTTTTCCCGAGGGCCTCCTCTATTTCCTTTTTAGCCGCCGCAACCTTTTCGCCGCAGTCCTTTTCACCGCAGGGAACCAAATCGGCGCAATTCTTCGCGGCTTCCTCAAACAAAGCCTTTCCCTTTTCCGTCCTGGGCTCAATATAAAGGCTGTCGCCGTAAACCCAGCAGGCCGCGTCCCCTTCAGGATCGGCGGCGTCAATGTCCAGCTGGGAACAAAAACAGGTATGGGCCGGATTCCGGCAGGCAACGGAAATAATCACGCCGTGCTCCCGCCGGTTTTTATAGTATGTGTCAACAGGCTCGGAAAGGAAAACCCTGTCCAGAATGGAAAATGACCTGACATCGCAAGCCCTTACCCCGAAAACAGCGAAATCCTCATGTTCATCCCGGGTATCTATCACCTCAACGGAATTCCTGTCGAACTTCATGTCAAAAAGGTTTTCAGTCTGGGGGAAAAAGAAATCCTTGGCGCTCCTGTTGGTATTAAGGGCGGAACTCCAGTTTTTACCCTCGCTCCACAATTCATAACGGGCTCCGCCATCGGAATCCACCGGAATATACAGTTTCCGCAGGGATGAAAGGGCTTTGAAAAAGCCGCCGGTTTTATCCAAGGGAAGTTTAAGCATTTTAATTACCCTCCTTTGCCGCAGCCGCGGAACGGGTATAAACCACTGACGGTTCCTCATCATCCGTAGAGAAAATGTTGAGAGGCGCCTTTGTTTCAGTATCCTCACCGGCTTGGAAAGTACCGTAAATTTCGTTTATATCCTTTATGAATTTACGGTTAAGAAGATGAAGGGGGATTTGCTGGGGGCAAACCCTGGAACATTCCCCGCAATCCGTGCACCGGCCGGCCACATGAAACGCACGGATTATATGGAACATATTTTCCTCAAAGGAATCCGCCGCGGCTTTCTGGGAAATGCCGGAATCCGGGTTGTCAAAAACACAGAGTTCGCAGGAACAAGCCGGGCACACATTCCGGCATGCGTTGCACCTGATGCAACGGGAAAGCTCACCCCTCCAGAATTCATAGCGCTGTTCCGGAGTCATTGCTTCAAGCTCAGCGACCTTGGTAAAACGTCCGCTATCCTTAACTTCCCCGTCTTCGCCTATAAGCTCGTCGAAAACAACGTGTTTTGTGCTTTTACATACGCCGCATCTTTCTTCAAACCTGGCGTCCTCTATTGTACCGCCTTCAGGCACATCCTTGAACTCGTGGCAGGGAATTCCGATTACATAAACGTTTTCCCGTATTATCCTGTGTTCCTTCACAAGTTGATTGAAGCTGTAAGTATCACAGGGTTTCAGGAAAGCTAGGATTTTACCCTCTTTTTTGGACTGGGCAATTAAATACTTGGAAAGGTTCGCCCCGCAGAATTCATTGTACACAAAAGAAGTGTCAAGCTCCCCTGCGTTTGAAAAAATACCTGGCGTGACATCGTATCCGAAAATACCCTTTTTCCATCCGATTACACGGTTTACAGTATTGGAGGCAAGAAGGGATTTCGCGCGCTCCAACATTTCTTTTTCTATTCCTTCCTGCATCTTAAATCCTCCAGCCTTCTGTTTTTACCAAGAGAAGAAACTGTCTTGACAAAATCATTCATTGTCGCCGCGAATTTCGCGCCTTCCGCTGCGGAAACCCACTCAACCCGTGTCCTTTCTTTTTCAATGCCGAGAAAATCCAACATTGAAAAAAGAAGTGTCATACGTCTTCTTGTGAAATAATTTCCGCTTGTATAATGGCAGTCCCCGGGATGGCAGCCACAGAGGATAACGCCGTCAGCACCCCTCTGGAAAGCCCGGAGCACAAAAACCGGATTAACACGGCAGGAACAGGGGACACGTATGATTTTCACATCCGCCGGATAATCCAGACGGTTAGTTCCGGCAAGGTCTGCACCGGCGTAAGAACACCAGTTGCAGCAAAAAGCCAGGATACGGGGCCGGAATCCTTCCGGCCGGGAATCGGCAGTATTTTCCGTTATCGGCATATCGCATCAACCTCCGCCATAATTTGAGAATTGGAGAATCCTTTAAGATCCATGGCACCGGAAGGACAGGCAACTGTACAGGCTCCGCATCCCTGGCATACTGCCTCATTGACAGTGGCCACACGCCTTATAAGAGTCGTCCGGTTGGGACCCCGGAATTCCTTATCCACATAAGTGATTGCTCCGTAGGGACAAACTTTTTCACAAGAGGAACATCCGTTACACATCATTTCATCGGGATGGGCGATGCACGGGTTTCCGGTAAGTTTATCCTTGGACAAAAGCCCGATAACCTTTGAGGCGGCGGCGCCCGCCTGGGCCACCGTTTCGGGAATGTCCTTCGGACCCTGGCAAGCCCCGGACAGGAACACACCGGCAGTGGGGCTTTCGACAGGCCGCAATTTAGGATGGGCTTCCGTAAAAAAGTCATTTGTATCCATACTGGCTGTAAGCATTGTAGCCAAGGGTCTGGCAGTTTTATCCGGTTCAATGGCAGCTGCCAAAACCACCAAATCGGCGGAAATATGAAGCTGCTTGCCTTCGATTAAATCCGAGCCTTGAACGGAAAGGGTTCCGTCCGGCATGGGAGCTACTTTTCCCACCATACCTTTTATGTAGTGTACACCGTATTGCTCCACAGCCCGCCTGTAAAATTCATCGAAGTTTTTACCTGGGGTTCTGACATCAATGTAAAACACATACACATCCGTGTCAGGATATTTTTCCCGGGTAAGCATGGCGTGCTTTGCCGTGTACATACAGCATATTTTGGAGCAATATTCCTTTCCGCCTTTCGAACAGGGAGGAGACTCACGGCTTCCCACGCACTGGACAAAAACAATGGTGTGGGGATGCTTTCCGTCCGAAGGCCTCAGAAGAGTTCCGCTGGTGGGGCCGGCCGCATTGGTAAGCCGTTCAAATTCCAGGGAAGTTATAACGTCCTTACTCTGGGAATAGGCGAATTCATCGTAATTTTCAAGACTTATCGGATTGTATCCCGTAGCCACAACAATAGCCCCGTATTGTTTTTCGATGAATTCATCTTCCTGTTTGTAATTAATGGCACCGGTTCCACAAACCTTCGAGCACACACCGCATTTGCCGCTTTTCAACATCATGCAATAATTGGGATCAATGACAGCAACCTTCGGGACTGCCTGGGCAAAGGGGATGTAAACTGCGGAACGGTTATTCATTCCCAGGTTGAATTCGTTGGGAACCTTCCGCTGGGGGCATTTTTCGGTGCAAATACCGCATCCGGTACATTTCGTCTCATCAACGTACCGGGCTTTTTTCCTGATGGTGACTGTAAAATTACCCACAAACCCTTTTACAGCGGAAACTTCGCTGTAAGAATAGATGTGGATTTTTTCGTTCTGGGCACAGTCAACCATTTTCGGAGTAAGAATACAAGCCGCACAGTCAAGGGTCGGGAAGGTTTTGTCAATCTGTGTCATCTTTCCGCCGATGGTTGGCTGCTTCTCCACAATATCAACTTCAAAACCTGCATCCACTATATCAAGGGCAGTCTGGATGCCGGCTATTCCACCGCCGATTACAAGGGCGCGTTTTGTTACCGGTGACTCCCCGGCCTTCAGGGGTGCGTTAAGCTGAACCTTTGCTATCGCCGCCCGTCCGAGAACAACCGCCTTTTCCGTGGCGGTAGGCTTGTCCTTATGAATCCACGAGCACTGCTCGCGGATGTTAGCCACTTCAACCATATATGGGTTGAGTCCGGCTGAAGAAGCCGCCTTTCTGAAAGTGGCCTCATGCATACGGGGGGAACAGGAACATATCACCGCGCTTGTAAGTGAATGCTCTTTTATAGCGTTTTTAATAATATTCTGTCCGGCTTCGGAACACATATATTGGTAATCTGTCGAAAAAACAACACCAGGCTCTTTGCCCAGGGTTTCCGCAACAGCCCGGACATCAACAGTGCCCGCAATGTTAGTACCGCAATGACATACAAATACGCCGATTCTCTGCATATTCACAACCGTCCTTTATTTTGCGTATTTACGGAATGCCGTCACAAGAGCCTGCTGGGGGATGTCTGTTCCGTTACTGTCCGCAAGGATTTCCGGAATCTGCTCAGGCTTAAAATGATTTCCCCCCTGCTGCCTGACCACAGCCAGTCTGACGGCTTCCACAAGTTTAGCCGGTTCCACATTGCGCGGACACCGGTCCACACAGGCAAAACAGGATAAACACATAAAAAGAGAAGGAGAATTAAGAAGAGGGGTTATATTACCGGATTCAACCATGGCAACAAATTGATGGGGATGATATTCCATCTCATCATATGCCGGGCAGGTTCCGGAACATTTACCGCACTTCATGCATTTACGGGGATTAACCCCACTGATGCGGACAAGCATTTCAGATGTAACTTTCCCGTCCATATTACGCCGCTCCTTCGGAAACTATGTTCACATTCACGCCTGGAACACCAAGAGCCGCTGCCAGCAACTCCGTGAAATAATAAACAGGAAGGGAACCGTCTCCGCTTTTTTTCAGATTATAGAGACAGAGGGGACAAGCTGTGACAAGACAGGATGCCCCCGCCCCGCCGGCGGATTCAAGGACGGCCGAAGCTTTTTTTCCGGCGAATTCCTCTTTCTCCAGGGTAGCGTATCCGCCGCAGCATTCATTCCTCATGGGATAAATAACCGGATCAGCGCCTATGGCCCGTATAAAATCCTCAATGATTTTCGGATTTTCCCCGTTGTCCATTTGGAGGACTGAGGCGGGGCGCAACAGGAGGCAACCGTAATAGGCGCTGATTTTTTTCCCTGTAAAAGGCGCTGTTACAGCGGAGGCAACCTTGTCAAAGCCCACCACATCACGCAGCACTTCAAGATAATGGAGAACCTTTGTTTCCCCGTGGTAAGGGTTTTCAAGGGCGAGGTAATTATTCGCCCGCAGGGACATATCGGGATTCACCCTTATTTCGTTGTTCACCTGCTTGATTACATTGTGGCAGGCGGAACACAGGGTCACAAGATCCCTGCCCTCTTCCCTTGCGGACACAAGGGCGCGCACAGAGGAAAGCTTTGTGGCGATTTCATCCTGCGCCATGGGATAAGCCCCGCCGCAGCACTGCCATTCCTTGATTTCCTCAAGCCCGACGCCCAGCTTTTCCATTGCCAGCCGGCCGCACCGGTCAAGCTCCTTTGCCTTTGTTTTAAGCGTACAGCCAGGATAATAACTGAAAGTCATACCATTTGCTCCGGATGAAATACTTCGTCAAATTTCTCCGCGGAAAGGAAACCGAGCTGGACGCAGGCTTCCTTGAGGGAAATATTTTCTTTGAAAGCTTTTTTCGCCGTCTTTGCGGCATTCTCGTATCCGATATAAGGATTGAGGGCTGTAACCAGCATAAGGGAGTTGTGCAGGTTATGATGCATTTTTTCCCGGTTGGCTTTAATCCCCACAGCACAGTTATTGTTAAAGGAAACAATTGATTCGGCGAGAAGCCGGGCAGACTGCAAAAAGTTGTAAATGCACACGGGCATGAAAACGTTCAGCTCAAAGTTACCCTGACTGGCGGCCATTCCCACCGCCACATCATTGCCCATAACCTGAACCGCAACCATGGTAACAGCCTCACACTGGGTGGGGTTAACCTTTCCCGGCATAATGGAAGAGCCGGGTTCATTTTCAGGGATTGTGATTTCCCCCAACCCATCCCTTGGACCGGAAGCAAGCCAGCGTACATCATTGGCGATTTTCATCATGTCGCAGGCCAGAGCCTTTAAGGCGCCGTGGGCAAAGACAAGCTCATCCTTGCTGGTAAGGGCATGGAATTTATTCGGCGCAGTGATGAAGGATTTCCCGGTCAGGGAAGAAACGGCATCGGCAACTTTCTCCGCAAACCCTGCGGGAGCATTCAAGCCGGTTCCTACGGCGGTGCCACCCAGGGCAAGCTGCTTTAATTCGGGAAGAACCTTTTTCAGCATTTCCACGTCTTTTTCCAGGGAAGAACGCCATCCGCTTATTTCCTGGGAAAAGGTTATCGGAGTGGCATCCTGCAAATGGGTGCGGCCGCTTTTGACAACCCCCTCATGCTCTTTTTCCAGCCTTTTGAATGTGGAAACAAGCGTATCCACAGCAGGAAGCACCTTGTCTTCTATTATAATGGTTGCCGCTATGTGCATTGCCGTAGGGAATGTGTCGTTGGAAGACTGACTCATGTTAACATCATCATTGGGATGGAGCAGTTTTTTTCCGGCGATTTCATTTCCACGGTTGGCGATAACCTCATTGGCATTCATGTTCGACTGGGTACCGCTTCCGGTCTGCCATACAACAAGTGGAAAATGCTCATTGAGGGAACCTGAAATAACCTCGTCACAGGCGGTGGAAATGGCATTGAGTTTCTCAGCTGTCATTTTTTCAGGTTTAAGTGAATTATTGGCAATGGCTGCGGCCTTTTTCAAAATCCCGAAAGCATGGGTTATTTCCCGGGGCATGGTTTCAATACCTACGCCTATCCTGAAATTCTCATGGCTCCTTTCAGTCTGGGCCGCCCAGTATTTATCGGCAGGAACCTTAACCTCGCCCATGGAATCATGTTCAATTCTATAATCCATAAAAATCTCCAATTCCTAAAACAGAATATTAAAATTTAAGGTTGGAAATAACATCCTTCAAGGCCGCGGCACTTTTCTGAAGCTTCACTATTTCATCTTCTTCAAGGGGAGCGGAAATTTTTCCGTGAATACCGTTGCGGCCCACAATTGAAAGGGTGCTCAAACACACATCGTCAATACCGTATTCACCACGCATCATGGCGGAAACAGTCATTGTGGTGTCCATGCCGCTGAAAATACACTTGCAGATATGGCAGACAGAAACCGCCACCGCATAAAAAGTGGCGCCCTTTCTTTGAATGATTTTACCGCCGGATTTGCGGATATAGGTTTCAACTTCTTCGTGCACAAGAGGGGGAAGGATTTTCCTGTCTTTTTCAGACAGACAGGCTCTGTATTCATCAATAGGTATATTTGAAACATTGGCAAGGGACCAGGGCACAAAGGAGCTGTCACCGTGTTCGCCGAATACATAAGCATGGACATTCTGCTGGCTGATGGAAAAATATTCCGAAAGCCTGGCTCTGAGACGCGCTGTATCAAGGATGGTACCGGAACCGATGACATGGCCATCAGGAAGACCCGCTGTTTTATAAAACTGGTAAGTCAGGATATCCACAGGATTGGCCACAATAAGATATATAGCGTTCGGAGCGAATTTCGTTATTTGGGGGATAATCTGACCGGTGATGTTGACATTTGCCTGGGCAAGGTCCAGACGGGATTGCCCGGGTTTTCTCGCCAATCCGGAAGTCAAAATGACAATATTGGAGTCTTTCGCATCCTCATAACTTCCCGCATAAATTGAACAGGGCGGACAAAAAGGAGTTCCCTGACGGATATCCAAAGCCTCGCCCAAGGATTTTTCGACATTAATGTCAATCATCACGATTTCTGAAGCGGTCCCCTGTACTGCCATGGTATAAGCAATTGTGGAGCCTACACTTCCCGAACCTATGATAGTAACTTTGTTTCCCATGTTCTTACCCCTTGTATAAAAATCTTTATATTAATGAACCATGCGTTATACTACACTTTTTTGCAGCCTTAGGGAAGTATTCTATACAAATTTATTGATAAAATTTTATTTATTATTGTTTTTGAATCATGTTTATCAAAATTTTCATAGAATATCCCTAGTAAATTTTGTACTATCAAATCCGCATTAAATCAAGCTGAAAATACAATAACCTGGCAATATTTCTCCGCCAATATAAAAGGAAATCCGCCGTTAAACAAACTTTTTATAATTTTACTTGCTTTTCCTGCCCCATATATTAAAATTCAAGGAGATTTTACTAGGGGGCAAGGGGAAATGGGGAAAACCTGTAAAAACGCACTGACAGTGGCAGCCCTGCTGTCGGCGGTATTGTTTTTCGCCGGATGTGCAGGGAAACCTGAAAATCTTATACCTGTGGAGAACTTTGACATAAATAAATATGCCGGAACCTGGTATGAAATCGCCCGGTTTGACTTCTTTTTTGAAAAAAACGTGAATAAGGTGACGGCGGAATACACACTCAATGATGACGGTACAGTAAAGGTTATCAACAGGGGATATAATTATAAAAAGGGAAAATTCCAGCAAGCGGAGGGGAAAGCCCGTTTCAGGGATGAAAAAACAAGGGGCGCACTGGAAGTGTCCTTTTTCGGTCCCTTTTACGGTGATTACAACGTTATCGCCATAGATTCGGAATATACCTATGCCCTGGTTGCAGGCAGCTCATACAAATACTTGTGGATACTGTCCCGGACTCCATCGGTTCCTGACAATATCAGGGCGGAATACACGGCCCTGGCCGAATCCCTTGGTTTCAATGTGAAAAAACTCGTATGGACGGAACATTGACGGCGGAATCCCGGGAAAGGGGATATGTTACTTTTCCCCCTTTCGTTTATTTTAGGTTTGGCAACTATCCGGCATACCTTAAAACAACAGGTATGCCTTTGCCATTTTTAACAGGTAACCAAGGTTATTACAATGGAAAAAGGAAAATTGTCCCAGACTGTGGGAAAAATCGGTGTAAAGCCGTTTATCATCCTCGTTCTTGTGCTGCTGTTTTTAATCCCCCTTTCGATGATACAGTCATTGATACGTGACCGGGAACATTACCAGGCGGAGGCTGTCCGCTCCATCCTTCAGCCGAAAGGAGGAGCACCTGAGCTGGAGGGTTTTCTGGTTGCGCTGCCCTATGAGCACGTTGCGGAGACAAAACTGGTTGACGGTTCCGTTTCCCGGACAACGGAAATACGGTACATTCTTGCGGTTCCGGAAACCTGGAACTTTTCCGCGGATGTCCGGCCGGAATACCTGACCCGGGGAATCTTTGAGGTTCCGGTGTTCTCCTGTGACACGGTTTCTTCGGGAAATTTCGGGCAGATGCAGGTTTCCCATTTTAAAATAGATGAATCCCGGATCCTGTGGGACGAAGCCCTGTTTCTGATGGGCATCTACAATAAGAAAACTTTTACCGCCCTGCCCGTTGTGGAAGTTAGCGGCGTAAAACTTGAGCAGTCCCTGATAGAACCGGATATATCACCCTTTTCCAACACCGAGTTTTACCGGCTCCCGGCGGATGCCGTCAAAGAGGGTTTCAGTTTTACGGTCAATGCATCCATTCAGGGTGGGCAGTCCCTTTCCCTGCAGCCCCTGGCCGGGGACAACTGTTTTTCCGTCACCTCTGACTGGCCGTCCCCCGGTTTTACCGGAGGCTGGCTGCCGGTAAACCGGGAAATTTCCGCCAACGGCTTTTCAGCGGAATGGAACATTGCCGGTCTTTCCACTTCTTATCCCAAAACATGGATTGTGTCGCCGTATTCTGAGCCGGCAACCCGTTCCGCTACGGAATCAGTAACGGTGGAATTCATCACCCCGGTGGATAACTACCAGAAGACTATGCGCAGCGTAAAATACGCCGTGCTGTTTCTGCTTATTCCTTTCCTGGCGATTTTTATCTTTGAAATTTTTACCCGGACGAGGATTCATCCGGTACAATACTGCCTCATCGGGCTGGCTGACGTACTCTTTTACCTTCTGCTCCTGGCCATATCCGAGCACCTGCCTTTCACACTGACGTACTGGATAAGCGCGGCGGCGGTGTGTCTGACAACCCTAGGCTATGCGGCGGCAATCTTCCACCGTCTGAAGTGGGGCGCGCTGTTTGCGGCTGTCCAGGGGATTTCCTACATATTCCTGTACGGTACCCTGCAGGCTGAAGATTATGCGCTGCTCATCGGAACGCTGGGGCTGTTTTTTGTGGTGGTGCTGCTGATGGTATTGACCCGGCGGGTTGACTGGTACTCGGTGGTTACCGGAAGCGGAAACAGGGGAAACGGTAATCCCCAAATATAACCTGGATAAAACCGGGGACAACCTTCCAGAACTTCCGGATTGACCCCGGCCGGCTATAACCCAAGGGCACAGGCAAGATTATAGACAGTATATGCGGCAACCCAAGCAGTAGCGGTCTGGAACATCATGGCGGCAACTGCATTCCGCCTGCCGATTTCCCTTCTGGTGACAGCCATGGCAGCCACACAGGGCATGTACAAAAGGACAAACACCAGAAGAGCCAGAGCCGCCGACGGTGAAAGGAAATACCCGAGGGCTGACTGTAAATCCAAGCCGGTACCGGTACCGAGAAGGACAGCCAGCGTACTGACAACAGCTTCCTTCGCCGTCAAACCTGTAATAAGGGCTGTTGAAATCCGCCAGTCACCAAATCCCAGCGGCTTAAATACAGGGGCAAGGAAGGAACCCACAGAAGCCAGCATACTCTTATCCGGACTGGAGACAACATTCAAACGCACATCAAGGGTTGTAAGGAACCATATCACAATTGACGCTGCGCATATGATTGTAAATGCCCTGGTTAAAAAATCTTTGGCTTTTTCACTGATATTCAAAGCCATGCTTGTAAGCGAAGGGAGCCGGTAAGCCGGCAACTCCAGCACGAAAGGAACAGGTTTTCCCCGGAAAATAGTGTTACGGAGCAACAAGGCCGCAAGAACCGCCACCACCATGCCTCCGATGTAAAGGGCTATCATAACAATGGTGGCGTGCTCCGGAAAAAATGTTGATGTGAACAAGGCGTACACAGGAAGCTTGGCGCTGCAAGACATGAATGGGAGTATGAAAACCGTAAGCTTTTTATCCCGGCGGCTTGATAAAGTCCTGGTGGCCATAATCGCAGGAACGGAACACCCGAATCCTATAAGCATGGGCACAAAGGATTTACCGGAAAGGCCTATACGGCGCAGCAAGGTATCCATGACGAAAGCGACCCGGGCCATGTATCCTGAATCCTCCAACAAGGCAAGGAAGAAAAATAAAACTAAAATCGTCGGCATAAAAGAAAGCACACTCCCCACTCCCGCAAAAATACCATTAATAATAAGGGAGTGGAAAAGGGGATTTAATCCGTAAGAAGAAAGACCTTTGTCAACAACAGCGGTAATCCAGTCTATCGCCTGGGAAAGCCATCCGCTTAAAGCGGAACCGATAAGACCGAAGGTCAAATAAAACACCATGGCCATAATTCCCAGAAAAATCGGAATTGCGAAAAAGCGGTGGGTTAATATATTGTCTATTTTAACAGAGCGTATCTGTTCCTTTGTTTCACCATGACGATGCACCGTATCTTTTGTCACCCGCGCGATATATGCGTAACGCATATCAGCGAGGGCGGCTTCCCGGTCAGTGTCCAACGCATTTTCCATTTCTGTAACAATGTGCCCGAGAATATCCTTTTCATTTTCATTCAACCGGAGAAGGCGCAAAATGGGCTCATCGCCTTCGACCAATTTCGTCGCGGCGAAACGGAGTGGGAGATTCGCAGCAGCGGCATGGTCATCTATCAAGTGGGCGATGGAATGGATGGCCTGGTGTACAGGGCCTTCACAAAAGTCAAGTTTTTCAGGTTTCTTTTTATTAATGGCGGCAAAGGCCACCCTCTGGGCGAGTTCAGAAACACCTTCCCCTTTACTGGCAGAAATAGGAACAACATCAATTTTAAGTTCCTGTTCCAAGGCCCGGACATCTATTGAATTCCCCGCATTGCGGACTTCATCCATCATGTTTAAAGCCACAACCATGGGAATCTGCATTTCCATTAACTGCAAGGTT
This sequence comes from uncultured Treponema sp., assembly GCA_949299755.1. GTDB lineage: Bacteria > Spirochaetota > Spirochaetia > Treponematales > Treponemataceae > Avitreponema. The sequence goes on from CASGBA010000006.1 coordinate 129,936, forward strand.
AAATATAAATTCCGTTCAATATTGGTGGCGTCAAGAATATTGATTACAGCATCGGGATGACCTGTTGTCAGAAAATCCCTTGTCACAATTTCTTCCGATGTGTACGGAGAAAGGGAGTAAATCCCTGGGAGATCCACAAGTTCCGCCGCAATGGATAAACCGGAAAAATCATCGCCCTTGAAAAAATCAGGTTTTATGAAGCCAGTCTTACCTTCAACAGTAACGCCCGGGAAATTCCCCACATGTTGGTTACTGCCGGTAAGTTGGTTGAACAATGTTGTTTTTCCGCAGTTTTGGTTACCTATTAGTCCTATACGTATATTCATGAATTTATCCCGCCGGAACATTTATTGCAACAGGAGCAGGTTTTTTGTTCCGGTAACCCATCCGGACCGCATTCTTCAATTTCAATTTGCTCTGCATCTGACAAACGGATTGTCAGCTCGTAACCACGCAGGGACAATTCGATGGGATCCCCGAGAGGCGCTGTTTTACGGACATATACAACGGTTTTCGGAGTTAAACCCATATCAAGGAGATGACGCCGCAATGCTCCTTCCCCGCCTATTTTCGTAATGACTCCGGTTTTTCCCGGTTTAAGAAGAGATAAATTCATATATGTTCCCCAAGAGTTACTGGATATAATAACGTATTATCGGTGTTTTGTCTCTATGGTATCCCATATAAAATTCCAGACAAACCACAGGACTTTTCAGAAAAAAGAACAAATGTTATGATGAATACAAGGGAGTGACAACTTTTTTATGGATAATTTTGTTTTTTATAGCCCGACACGTTTTATTTTCGGGAAAAAAGAAGAATTAAACACAGGAACATATGTAAAACAATTTGAAGGGAAACGGGTTCTTATCCATTTCGGCGGAGGTTCCGCGGAACGAAGTGGACTTCTTCAGCGTATACGCGACAGTTTAAGCGGACAGAAAATATCTTTCGTTGAATTAGGAGGAGTTCAGCCGAATCCAAGGAGTTCCCTTGTTTATTCTGGAATTGAATTGTGCAGGAAGGAGCAAATTGATTTTATACTTGCTGTTGGAGGAGGAAGTGTAATTGACTCTGCAAAGGCAATTGCCATGGGAACCGTCTACAACGGCGACTTCCGGGATTTCTTTGAGGGAAAGGCGAAACTAACCAAGGCCCTTCCGCTGGGTGTAATCCCCACAATTGCGGCCGCCGGCAGTGAAGGTTCAGACAGATGTGTCATAACACACGAAGAAGGTATGTTGAAACGGGGTGCCGGAGGAGAAGCCATACGACCTAAATTCGCCATCATGAATCCAGAGCTAACCATGAGCCTTCCTCCATACCAGACAGCATCTGGGGCTGTGGATATTATGGCTCATGTGATGGAACGGTATTTTTCAAACACGGAAGAAACTGAAGTGACTGACAGACTATGCGAAGCCATTTTATTAACTGTTGTCACCCAGCTACCGAAAGTAATGCGGAATCCTTCGGACTACGGGGCCAGGGCAAACTTAATGTGGGCCGGCATGATTGCGCACAACAACAGCTGCGGAATAGGACGGGAACAGGATTGGGCAAGCCATCATTTGGAACACGAGTTGTCTGCCTTGTATGACTGCGCCCATGGGGCAGGACTGGCAGTTATATTTCCGGCATGGATGGAATATGTTTTAAAACATCACGCTCCAGACAGATTGGTTCAATTTGCCGTAAGAATTTTTGATTGCAAGATGAATTATGAAAATCCGGAAGAGACCGCCCTTGCGGGAATAAAGGCCCTGCGAAATTTCTGGAAAAATGCGGGAATGCCTCTCTCTTTTAAGGATCTGGGGGCAAAGGAAGCGGACATACCTGTCCTTCTCGATAAACTTGGCGTTGACAGCCACGAAGAAGGTAAATATGTGCGTTTGGACAGAAAAGCTTGCGAGGAAATTTACAGGTTAGCCTGTATAAATCATTGAAATCAGTGTTTCAACAGAAATAACAATCTATCATACAAAATATATTAACGCATCAATAAACAAATGGATTTCCAATAATCTTATTTTAAATTTGTTATATAATGTTATATTTTGTTATAAAAAAAATTATTCTGTTACAATTTAAATTTTATTTGGTTATTGAATTAACCTGCAATGATTGATACATCAAATGGAGTGTGTTTTAACAAATGGTTATTGTTTTTGTGGCTGATCAATATGATGCATTAAATAACGGAACAACCATATCTGCCAGAAGGTTTGCGGAAAATCTTCGCGCACAGGGACATACCGTCAGAATATTAACAACAGGGAACCCCGGACCGGATAAATTTATCCTGCCGCTGCTTAAAATACCGGTTATATCTTGGATTGCAAAAAAACAAGGGATAATTTTTTCAAAACCTGACATCGGCATCATTAAAGAAGCCTTGACAGGAGCAGACATCGTGCATTTTTACCTGCCGTTCCCCATGGCACGGGTTGTGGAAAAAACAGCAAGGGAAATGGGCATACCGTGTATTGCAGGATTCCATGTACAGGCGGAAAACATATCATGCAACCTGGGGTTGGGTAAAAGCGAAAGGGTTTCCCGTTTCTTTTATAAATTCCTGTATAAATATTTTTTCAACAGATTCTCTGACATCCACTGTCCATCACCTTTTATAGCGAATGAATTGAAAACGAATGGATACACGGCAAAGCTCCATGTCATAAGCAACGGCGTGTCTCCGGTATTCAAACCGCTTCCGCCACTGCCCCATAAAACATTTAATATCCTCATGATAGGAAGGCTGTCACCGGAAAAACGGCAGGATTTAATTATAAAGGCGGCAAAATTATCAAAACACAAAGATAAAATACAACTTTATTTTGCCGGCATAGGCCCGCTTCAACAAAAATACATGAAAATGACGGAAGACCTTCCCAATCCGGCGGTTTTCAAGTTTTATTCGCCCGAAGATTTATTGCAGCAGACAAGGACAATTGATTTGTACGTCCACGCTTCGGATATAGAGATAGAAGCCATTGCCTGTATAGAAGCTTTCAGTTGCGGACTGGTGCCGGTGATTGCGAATTCACCTAAAAGCGCGACGGTTGATTTTGCGCTTGATGAGAAATCATTGTTTGAAGCGGGTAATCCGCAAAGTCTTGCGGACAGGATTGATTACTGGATAGAGCATCCTGAAGAAAAAAGTGAGTTGAGCAGAAAATACATTGAAAAAAGCACACAATATAAAATTACAGAGTCAACTTCAAAAATGATTGAAGTATATAAATCCATTATCGAAGAGAATAAAAATAAATGAGAAAAACAAAGTTATCAGAGAAAATCATTGCGGTTGTATTTTTAATTTTTGTGGTATCAACATTATACGCACAGGAAAACGGCGGTTCTGCCGATGAATTACTAAGTCCGCTGGAAATAACGGTGGAAGGACAAACAGAAAAGGCTGTAATTGATCCGGTTTCGGCAACAGTTTACTTGCCGCTTCCCTATTACCGTGACAGCAGCGGTATACTTTTTCCAATTTCACATTCTGCAGTAACGTCCGTCAAGCTTCAGGAAGGATTAACGCATACACTGCCTTCGGAACTTGATTTGAGGCGCAAAACCAGTTTTACTATTTCATCCGTTGCTACAGGAGAATCAAGAGCCTGGACAATTTACGGAGGATATCAAATACCGGGAAGCGATTTTTCCCAATGGCATTCTGAAAAAGTTCCTGGTTTTATTACACTTGGATCCGTTGAATGCGGAGAAATGCCGGGCGGTACGGAACAATCATTGTGGGACAACGGCAATCCGGCTTACGCGACTTCTGGCAGCAAAAAATGGCCGACTTATCATGTCACTTTGCCTGACGGCTCCACTGCCGCCCGGCTGACAACACGCAGCACATTCGGGGTAATTGCCAGCGGTAATTTGTTTACCGGAAGAATTGAGCGGAACATGACACTGCGCCAGCTCCTGGGTTTCACAAACAAAAACGGCAAAGCGCTTATAGACTGGGGCATTCCCTTTGAAGCCATACCGAAAGGGTTCAGAATAAAATTTATGTATGACAGCCAGGGTGACCTTTGCTCATTGTCAGCCACACTGGAAAACAGGAGTGACGGCATCCGGTCGGTTATAGCCGCCGCCGGTTACATAGGCACAGGAGACACAAGCACTGCCACGCCGGATATATTGATTTCTGAACCGGATACAAACGGCATGAGAACTCTGTCAGCCTTTTTCAACTATGGCGAGAACCTCAAAGATTCACCTGTTTTATCCGGCGATGACATCATCGGAACAAATGACATGCCTGTCACCCACATCAATATTGTGTTCGCATCCAGCGCACACGGCGATGAATTCAAAGGTGAAAAAAACGCATCACTTACCGTGAAAGACTTTGAATTGATTTACTGACTTGACACAGACAGGGTTTTGTTCCGGTGATTCAGATTTAGTTACGGTTCAATTTAAAACCGGGGATGTTTTACGCCGGAATAATATTCTACAATCTTCATGGAAGTATTATAATGGTAATATGGCAACGATGGAGAAATATTATAAATACATTGCTTATTACCATTCGACTTTGTGCAGGATACTTCTGTCTGCGGATCACATCTGGCTGACGGGACTTTGGTTTACGGGGCAAAAACATTTTCCGTTTCAAGAAGAGGACTTGCCCAAAGAAGAAAACCCTGGTGTCTTTGTTCCGGCGGAAAACTGGCTCGATGTTTATTTTTCCGGGAAAGAACCTCCTTTTACGCCGGCGCTCCACATGACAGGAAGTCCGTTCCAAATTGAAGTGTGGAAAATTTTACAGCAAATACCTTACGGAACGACAAGCACTTACGGAACAATTTCCGAAATCCTTGTTGAAAAGAAAATTCTTGCAGGAATGTCACCGAGGGCTGTCGGAGGCGCCGCAGGGAAAAATAAAATATCCCTGATCATCCCATGCCACCGGGTAATCGGCGCGAATGAAAAACCCACCGGTTATGCCGGGGGAATCGAAAGAAAAATGCAATTACTCGGGATGGAACGCAACGGTAAAGCCCGCGTATAAAATAGAATTCCGTCAGTTCAAAACGGTAAGGGAATATCCTGTCAGCTTCACATACCGCCCGCATATTTTGACTTGAAAGTTTTCACCGTAATTCCACCGCAACGTGCATGAAGTATTGCAGATACCATTTTCCGCTTTATACGAACAGGTCTCGCTCCAGTTTTCACCACTGGTACTTACAAAGACTTTCAGGAAAGCCCGGCTGCACATGGGCTGGAATTCAATACATTCCTTAAAATCGCCGTAATGAAGGTTCTTCCTGCGAAAAGACAATTCTGTGTCAAAGGCATCACTGCCCGCCAGCCCGGAATCATCCGCAAGGACGGGATACTCAAAATCATAAAACCGGTTGAGTTTGGAAAGATGATTTTTCCATAAGGAAACATGGGCAGTTAATGTAAAAGAATTTACAACAACAGGAAGCATTCTCGGTAAAAAAACCAAAGAACCAAACGGCAACGGACTGTAAAATGAGCATTCAAAACGATTGTCCACGGCAACTGACACCAATTCAAACATTTTCGTCACTGTGTATAAATGCGGAACAAAAAAATTAAAATCGGCGGGTAATTTTATACTTGACAATACAGTCTGTATATTTTTTTCAAACAAATTCACGGTTATGGAATTCAAACCGCTGACCAATTCAATTTCAATTTTACTGTTGCCTTTATTATCAATTAAAACTGAATAATGGACACCACGGTGTTCTTCCTTGTTGTAAGAAGGGCAAACCCACAGTTCTGCAGTATAAAACCCTCTGTCATCATTATATAAAATATTTTCCGTGCGACATTGCAAATTCTTTGCATGAATCGCAGGCAATTCAGGACCAGGCATGGAAGATGCGGTTGGGGCGGAAGTTACAAGCTGTCCTCCGTCAACAAACAACTGATCAATACGCATAACACGCTGTTCAACATCCGGCCGTAATTCATCCAATGCATTTCTTCCATGATACACTAACCAATCATCAACCAAATTGGGAGCTTTGGTGACAGTATTGTGCCCTGTTCCTTCAACCAAATCACTTTTTTTAACCAAAGAATGGGATGTATAATTATCAGGATATTTTTTCCATTCCCAGGACAAAAAATCGCCGTTCTTTTCCGCAACAGCATAGGATAAATAATAATCAGTATTCACATATGCATTGGCGGAAAAAATGAGATATGCCTTATTCCTGTATTCGAAGTAACAAGCACCTTCTATTGTATGCCAATGCTGTCCGGAACAAAATCTATCCTTTGCATAAATTTCAGACGCAAGAGATGGAAGCACAACAGGCTTAGGATTTCCGGATAAAGTGTACATATCTTCCAGTTTGTCCACAAGGATACAGGTTCCGGCATTATGTTTATTTAATCCTGTAACATCATTTACAGAATAAAACAGGAACACATCCCCGTTAATTTCGACAGGATGGGCATCAATTGAAAATTTATTAAAAAGCTGTTTTTTCACCTCAAAAGGGCCGAGAGGGTTTCCAGCGGTGGCAACAAACATAAATTCACTGTGAACATCCTCCGCATCTTTTTCAAGGCATGAAAAATACATATAGAAAACGCCATTACGATAAAGGACTGCCGGAGCCCAAAAACTTTTTTTTCCCGGTATTGAAAGGGCAAATCCATGATAAGTCCAATTGACCAAATCCTCAGAGGAACTGACATTTACCCCGTCCTCTCCGGTGGAATAGCAATAATATAAACCGCACCACCGTAAAATATAAGGATCCGGATTCGTATATGTTTTGGAATCCGTGTAAGAAACAGGATTGCAGAATTCTCTTTTCATCCCTTGACAGCTCCGGCAGTAATACCGGCCTGAAAGTATTTCTGGCTCAGCAGATAAATCACAATGGAAGGTAATGTAAGTAAAATCATCGCCGCATACAAATGAGCAACATCAAGGGGACTTTGATAAGTTGAAGCCATAAAAAATTGTGCGGCCAGTGTCACCGTATAGTTTATTTCAGAACGGATAACCAACAGAGGAAGCAAATAATCGTTCCAGGAATATACAAATGTTAAAACCATTGTACTTGCGAGGATTGGTTTTGCAAGAGGAAGCATTATCACACAATAAGTATTGAAACTTGACGATCCGTCTATTTTTGCTGATTCCAATAATTCATTCGGAATACCATCAAAATAATTTTTCACAATCAAAAGCATTTGTGGCACATTAAAAGCTATAAGAGGGATAATTACACCCAATAAAGTGTCAATACATTTAAGTTTTACCAGTGTAAAAAAAATCGGCATTGTAACAGCTGCTACAGGCAGTGCAAGACAAACTAAAACAGAAATAAAAAGTATTTTTTGTCCACGGAAATGCATTTTTGAAAAAGCATATCCGGAAAGAGTCACAATAACAGCCACACCCAATGAAGTTAATATAGCTATGGTCATACTGTTAAAAACAACTTGAAAATAATTTATTTTTTTATATGTTAGAACATATTTATAATTATTAAAACCTTCAAGTGTAAAAGATTTAGTAAGAGCGATGATAATTGGGTACAACCAAATCAAAGCCAAAACAGTAAGCACAAGATAAACTACAATCGCACGTTTAATATTAACTTTAGAACCATTGGAATTCATCTTTGCCCCCATTAATCATCTTTACCAAGCTTTAACTGGATGACAGACATACTTATTGCGAGAACCAGAATACAAACACCTATAGAAGCAGCAGAACCTGCGTCAAAATTCGTAAAAGCCTTTTCATACAAATACGTATTCAAGAAAAGGGTTGCTCTTCCCGGACCGCTGTTGGTTAATAATTTTACAATATCAAAGGTTTTTAAAGATCCTACAATACCTAGTATAATTAAAACGCTGGATGTTCCTTTCAGCATGGGAATAGTAATTGAAAACAAAGTCTTCCAAAATCCTGCCCCATCCAATTTCGCTGATTCATACACATCATTCGGAATGCTCATCAATCCGGCATAATAAAAAATCATGGAAAAACCCATCCATTGGAAAATATTCACGCCAATAATTGACATAAGAGCGAATCGTTTGTCACCAAGCCAGGCTTGGGCTAAAAAATCCAGTCCTGCACTACGCAACATTGTATTCAATGCGCCCATGTTAGGATCAAGGATTATTCTGAATATGGCAGTAATAATCGCGGTTGCCATGGCTATAGGCAAAAAGAAAATCGCTTTATAAATATTATGAAGAGGCAATTTATATTTCAAAAGGGAGGCGATAAAAAGCCCCAAAGCAGCCTGAATAAATACAGTGAAAACAAAAAATATCAGATTATTTTTCAAAGAAATATAAAAATACGGATCTTGGAATAACTTTATATAGTTCTTCAAGCCGACAAAATTCATTTCTGATGTGATGCCATTCCAATCCGTAAAACTTGAATAAAATGTAAAGAATATGCAGTAATATAATAATAAAGTAGAAAATATGATAAGAGGAAGGATATATAAATAAGCGGCATTATCCCACTTTGACCGGCGTAATCCCATAAAATCTCCTCCTGCCTATTAAAAATCCGGCAGGACATTTCAGTCCTGCCGGTCATGTCAACGCTTACGAATTAAGGGCGTTCAATGGATTCAGAAACAGCTTGTACCTGCTGGAGTTCTTTCATAATATCCGAGCCGGAAGCCACATTCTGCCCAGCCACAGACAAAGCTTTATCCAATTCAGCATAAAGAAGTTTACGCCTTGCATTTGAAGCAGCATTCATCTTGTAAATTGTATCGTAACTTTCCTGCTGGAGTTTTCCGTCAATCTTCCCGGTGAAGCTCATTCCATTCACAACCGGAGTTCCCTGTCCGGTAGCGGTCCACAGTTCCTGACCTTTTCCCCTTGTGATAAAGTCAACGAACTTCATGGCGGCTTCCTGATTCTTGCTGGTTTTATTTACACTCAAAATAAAGTCAACGCCTGTTGTTGCGGCAACAGGAAGAGGTCCAACCTGGGGCCAGGCTGCCATTCCAATAACATCACCGCGTTTTTGAATTTCAGTTCCCTGAATTTCAGCATTGCTCGGAGATGTGGGACCGACGTGCCAGGATCCGCAAGGGAAGAACACAGCTTTGCGGGAGAAGAAATACTGGTCGCGGGCATCAGGATAGGTTACAACACCAAGGGCACCGTCTTCAAAAATTTTGTCTGTGAAAAACGCCTTCCATGCTTCCATTGCTTTCACAAACACAGGATCTGTCCAAGACCTTGTTCCGGCTTCAGCCTCAAAAACAGCGCCAGGCTCAAACTGCTCACAGAAAGCGACAAAGTTGTCAACAGACTGCCAGCTGTCAGCCGCTCCGATTGCCATCGGAACATAACCTGCTGCAATTATTTTTTTCGATGCGGCTTTCATTTCCTCGTAAGTTTTAGGAACTTCTGTAACACCGCATTCTTTCATCAGAGTGTCGTTGTAAAGCATAAACGGCATCCCCGCCAATAACACAGGCATACCGGTAACATAGCCATCGGCATCAGAAGACTGTTCCACAGCCGTTGCATTGATTGTATCTGTCCAACCAGGCATATATTTATCCGCAAGAGCCTTCATGTCGGCACAAAACATTCCATACTGCTGGACATATGCACCGGGCTGCAATCCGAACAAATCAGGACCTGTTCCGCTCGCCAAAGCAACCTGAAGTTTTTGGAAATAATCAGACTGTTCTGTACGGATATAATCAATGTTTATATCGGGGTTTTCAGCCTTAAACGCTTCGTAAATGGGATCCCAGTCAATAACTGTAGGCAGCCATGACCAGAAAACAACCGTTGTTTCACCATCGGCAGCGGCATTTTTTCCGGAATCACCGCCTCCCATAGCAAAAGCAGTAAAAGTCATTACCATTAAAGCACATAATACCGCAATTAATTTTTTCATCTTTACTTTTCCTCCATCTAAAACCAGGATTCTTAGAAAAAAAAATGAAAGCGCTTTCATTTTTTCTTACAATGATTACATCATGTTTTATTTTAGCTGTCAAGGGTTTTGCATAGTTTTTTAACAGACCTGGTGGAATCCCTGCATATCAAGGAAGGTTCTATGAGTCGGAATTCCTGGCAGTCCCGGTTCTCTATTCTGGCGATAGCCATGGCTATAAGGGAAGAACAAACCAATTCATAGTCATAACTGACTGTTGTAAGACCTTTCAGCAAAATTCTGGAAATATAGGTGTCATCAAAACTTAAAATGGAAACATCATCGGGAACAGAAAGACCATGTTTCACCAGACTCTGTATAACCCCTGCGGCAACAAAGTCATTTATGGCGATTATTCCGCTGGGAATTTTATTGCGATGTATAAGTCTCTCCATGCATTCATAACCGTCTTCGTTGGTAAAGCCGTTGGATGTACATACCAGTTCCTCATCACTGTCAAGCTTGTACCGGGAAACAAGTCTTTTGAATTCCTGAAGTTTTTGAAATGTCGGGACCTGGTTTTTTTTTCCTCCTATCAATGCTATTTTCCTGTGTCCCAACCCGACAAGATGTTCCACGGCAAGATTTATACCTGTAATGTCATTTATCTGTATCCTGCAACAATTCACTCCGTCCAGTTTTCCGCTTATCACAAAAGGAATATCTTCCATTATTTTTTTTACCTTATTGGTGTAACGTTTGTCGGACACACACTCATCCACATTACCTCCAAGCTGGATGATGGCCGCAACACGCTGGGCATACAAACGTTCAACAAGCTGATGCTCATATTCCAGATTTCCCATGGAATTAGCTAAAACAGCGGAATACCCGTATAAATCAGCAATCCGTTCACACCAGATAAACATATTCGCATAAAAAGGATTATCGATTTGGGAAACCATAATACCAATGATTTTACTTTTTGTTTCAGCAAGTGTCTTTGCAGCTTCATTCGGCCGGAAATTATACTTATTGACAACGGACATTATCCGTTTATATGTTTCTGTTTTTACCTTACCGCTTTGAGACAAAGCCCTGGAGACAGTTGTTATTGATACTCCAGCCTCTTCAGCAATATCATAAATTGTAATCCGCTGAGATTTCATCTTTTCCTTTATTTTATAATCTTCAAAAACAGATATAAACAGGAAATATCTTACAACAGTTTTTTTACGTAAGCAATATTTATATAAAACATACTTAAGGAATTCCATCTCAACTTCCTTGCGGATAAACAAAATTTCGTATAAACTATGTATTATTATTTAAAATCCCTGCAGGATTCAAAAATACGAAGGCCATACGTTATGGAAAGAAAAGATATAAGGAACAAACTGATGCGGATTACCGTCTTTATGGTTGCCGGTATACTCGTATTATTTGGAATCGCATCCTCAGTTTTATTGTATATTAACAATACTATGCATGAAACCATCCATGAACAAATGGAACAGGAAGCAAGCGAATATAAGACAAGGCTTATAAAACAAATTGAAACTGATTTTGAAATACTTCATACTCTGGCCGCGTTTATTGAATACAACGGCATAAACGACCGGGAAACTCTGGCGGAAGGATTAAACCTAATAAATCAGAAGAACAGTTTTATAACCATAGCGCTAATAGATAAAAACGGAAAAGGTGTTATCAGCACGGAAAAACCCGGTGCCACCAGAAATTTTTTTTTAAGCCAATTACAGGAACCTGGAAAAACCGCCATAGAACGGGCAATGGAAGGGGAAAGCCTGGTTTCTCCCATATTCATAAGTTCCAATTTAGAAAGCCAAATATACACATACAACGTGCCAGTATACAATAAAAAGGAAATTATCGGAGTCCTGTCTGCAAGCGATAAACTTGAAAAATATGAGGACATTCTGAAGGGCAACACCGTAATGGGAGGCAACGGATATATACATATAATAGATTCTGAGGGAAAATTTCTTGTCCGTTCTTCCAAAACAGTTGTACACGAACAAAACATGACATCTATTTTTGACGGCCCCTATACAAATGAAAAAAACAGACAATTAGTAATAAAGGCCCTCCAGGAGCAAAAAACTGTTTTTTCCGAATTTAAATATAATAATGAAAACTACCATTTTTACATACAGCCTGTAGGAATAAACGGTTGGTATATTTTATGCGTAAATGATTTATGGGGATATGTTTTTTTCTTCCGGCAGATTCTCACAGTTGTAGGTGTTTCCGCTGCAATAATGCTTTTACTGATGGTATTTTTTATGTTCCATGGTTATATGCTGCTCAAAAAAAGTTATATTCAGCTTATGAATTTAGCTTATTTTGACAGAATCACCGGGGCCGGTAACATCTGGCAGTTCCAGCAGAAATTTGAAACCTTGCAGAAAAAAGATGAAAACCACAGTATTGTGGCGGTAAACATCAGGAATTTCAAATTCATAAACGAGTTATACGGTGAAAACGAAGGGAACAAACTTCTTTGTTATATTAAAAAAGTAATTGAAGAACATTTGCATCCGGATGAATTTTTCTGCAGGGACACGGCGGATCTTTTTTACATTCTGTTTAAGGAAATATCAGAAACCAAAATACGGGAAAGATTGGGATCCATCATCAAACAGGTAAGCGAAATAACGCAAAATGATAAACATGGATATGAAACGAGAATGTATTGCGGGGTGGCTGTAAACGGGGATATGGTACATTCAATCCTTGCCATGCAAAGCATCAAAAGGAATCTGGGTCGTGACATAGCCTTTTGCGATGAAAATTTATACAAAAAGAAAAAAAAGGAAAGCCAAATAGAAAGTCATATGCAGACAGCCCTTCAGAATGAACAATTTAAATTGTTTTTGCAGCCCAAAATATGCCTTGCAGACGGAAGCTTATCCGGGGCGGAAGCATTGGTCCGTTGGCAAACAGGGGAAACAACATTTATCCCGCCATCTGATTTTATTCCCCTGTTTGAAGGTAACGGATTTTGTGCAAAGCTGGATATGTATATGGTCTCAAAAGTCTGTAACATGATACGAAACTGGATAGATGAAGGGATTAAACCCATACCTATTTCCATAAATCAGTCCAAAATCCTCTTCCATGAAAACAATTATATACGGAACCTGGACGCTCTGATAAACCGTTACGGGATTCCCCCTAGTTATATAACCCTGGAGATACTGGAAGGATTGGCTGACAGTAATATAGAAGAAATAAACATGAAAATCAGGCAACTCCATGAAAAAGGGTTTAAAGTGTCCATGGATGATTTTGGCACAGGATATTCATCCCTAAACACCCTGTACCAGTTGGAAATAGATGAACTTAAAATAGACCAGAATTTTCTCAGGGAAGCATCAACAGACAAAAGCCACCGCCGCTGGATTATTTTGGAGCAAATAATAAAAATGTCCCAAAAACTTGGAATCCCCACGGTGGCGGAAGGTATAGAAACAAAAGAAGACGTGGACAAACTTGCATCACTGGGATGTAATTATGGCCAGGGCTTTTTTTACAGCAAACCCATCAGTGTCAGGGATTTTAACAAAAAATATATGGGATAAAGCTTATTCAGGATTGTTCAGCAATTTCAGCGGAAATTCCGCAAACAGGTTAACCGCGCGTCCCTGTACAGTAATGGACAAGGACTTCGCGGTTAATCATAAAATTCACATCATATAAAATACCAGAAGATTTGTCCCCGTCTCGGAACACAAAGTAAGGGATGAACCTGAAATACGGTAAGAGACCGTTTTTCCGAGCAAATCCAAATAAGCCGCCTCAACCTCTCCCATCGCAGGAGTAGGAGGGGCTACCCGGGTTGTTCCAAGAGGACCAAAAGATACAGCCCTGGTTTTGGAATCTGAAGTAAAGGAGCTGATAATTCTGTTAACACCCGTTGAACCGGAAAGGTTTCCCGCATCTCCGAAAACAAGTGTGGGTATATCAACATGGGTAGGCAGGGAAACCACAGCGTTTCCGGTGTTATAGGAAGAAAGGCACCAGGATGTATCAGCCAAATTAAAACGTTTGAAAACCATTACATTAGTTTTATTCAAATCCGACAAGGTAAGGGTTGTGTCATCGGAAGAAATGGAAACAGCTTCTACCTTGGAAAGCATTTGGAGGAATACCCGTTCAAACCTTTCCGCTTTTGGACTACCAGCCGCCAAAGTAACAGCGGGAGGATTCTCAAGGAGCGGGCCTCCATCAAAAGAAAGGGTTCCATTGTAGGAATTCACACCGGAAAAACCGTAAACCACGAAAACATCTTCCCCTGTTTTGTCAGCGGAAAAACTGATTCCGGTAGTCTTTCCGGAAGCATCCAATTCCGCTATAAAATCAGCTGCCCCTTCATAACCATCGTAAAGGGTTATATCATATTCAACTGAGGAAAGGATCCAGTCACCGGAAATATCAACAGCCGATGTTTCCAAAGCCTTGGTAGATGCACAGGAAGAGAAAAAAGCGCATACAACCGAAATTCCGGCACACAATGCCAAAACGTTTTTCATTCATTAACCTCCAAAAATATGCCCTAATAAATATATATTAAAAGTATATATAGATATGGAACAAAAAACAATACATGAGTCATTCACAGGACATCTTGTGTAAAACATCCGCCGGGAATATAATCCTCTCACGGGTTATTTTTAGAGCCGATAGAAGGAATTCAAAATGAATTTGACCGTAAAGCTCAAAGAGACAACAGCCTCAATTGTCCCCATAATGATAATCGTCATCATTCTTGGCTGTACGGCGGCTCCCCTTGGCGGTGAACTTCTGTTACAATTCATAACAGGGGGAATCCAGGCAATCATCGGGCTAACGTTATTCCTTGTGGGTGTTGACATGGGAATTCTTCCCATCGGAACGGCTGTAGGAGCCGCCCTCGTAAAAAAAAGGAATCTGGTTCTGCTTCTTTCAGCCGCTTTTATCACAGGTTTCTTTGTCACAGCGGCAGAACCTGATGTGCAGGTTCTTGCCGACCAGATCATGTCCGTAAGCCCGGATATAAACAAATTGCAACTGGTTTTAATGATTTCCGCCGGAATAGGATTATTCACCACAATAGGTCTTTTAAGGACTGTTTTATCCATTCCTCTCCATTGGGTACTGATACTCTCTTACGGGTTCACATTCATGTTGGCAGCCTTTACTCCGGCAAAATTCCTGGCTGTCGCCTTCGATTCCGGAGGGGCTACAACCGGTCCCATGACCGTTCCATTCATAATGGCCTTGGGCGTCGGTGTGGCAGCCGTAAGAGGCAGAGACAATGACAGCTTCGGATTAACCGGAATAGCGTCAATAGGTCCCATAGGGGCCGTTTTACTCTTCGGGATCATGAGCGGCAATTCAAGCGGAACAGTGGAAAAAGCGGCTGAAGAAACTGCAGCCGGAATGGCAGTTTTTTATTCAATACTTCCAGGTGTCTTTTCGGAAGTATTGAAGGCCCTTTTACCCCTGACAGTTCTTTTTATAGTGTTCCAAATAACCCTGGTAAAAATGCCTCCCCTCCAAGTAAGAAAAATGATAAAAGGTATTATTTACAGTCTTTTCGGTCTTATACTTTTTCTTACAGGCGTGAAGGGAGGATTCATGCCTGCAGGAACAAAACTAGGGGAAATTCTGGGAACTTTTTCCATGCAATCGGAGTCTGTGGACGGCTACACCATCCTTTTGGTCGCTGTTGGTCTTATCCTGGGAGCTGCGGTAGTTTGCGCAGAACCGGCTGTATGGGTTTTAACTAACCAAGTGGAAGAAGTTTCCGGAGGCACGGTCAAAAGAAGACTGCTTCTTATCGCCCTGTCGGCTGGGGTTGCCCTTTCCATTGGTCTTTCTATGATAAGAGTAATCCTCGGATTCAGCATATGGTGGTACCTTATTCCCGGTTATGCGGCCGCATTGACTTTAACTTTCTTCTGCCCAAGAATGTTTACGGCTGTGGCTTTTGACTCAGGAGGTGTGGCTTCAGGCCCCATGACATCCACATTCATTCTATCATTTACCTTGGGAGCAGCCATAGCCTATGGAGGAAATCCAGTAACAGACGCATTCGGTGTAATAGCCCTGGTTGCGATGACACCTCTGATAACAATTCAAATTGTGGGATTGGTTTTCCGTAACAAAATGCAGAAAAATGAAAAAGGGGTAACGGCATGAACTATCAATTGATGATTATGATTATTCCACACAACGAAGGGGAAAGGATAACATCCGTCTTGAAAAAAGCCGGGGCTACAGGGGGTACAGTAGCCATGGGCCGTTCCTATTCTGAAAACAAGGTTTTACGGCTTTTCGGTTTTGGAGAGACATCCAATGACATTGTGTTCTGTGCCGCTGAAGACGGACGGAAAGAAAAACTGATTAAGGCTCTGGAAGAAGAAACTGAAAATGAAAAAGAGGATTATGGAATACTTTTATCCCTTGATATAACAAAACTGTATAAAAGCGGGGAAAAAGACATAAAATCTTCAGGAAAAAGGGAGGAACCTGCAATGGATGCAAAGGAACATAAAAAACATGAACTTATTACGGTGATTTTAAATAAGGGATTTGCGGATGATGCGATGGCCGCCGCCCGTTCCGCCGGAGCAGGAGGAGGAACTGTGATTCACGGACGGGGAACCGC
Organism: uncultured Treponema sp.; assembly: GCA_949299755.1. Taxonomy (GTDB): domain Bacteria; phylum Spirochaetota; class Spirochaetia; order Treponematales; family Treponemataceae; genus Avitreponema. The sequence continues at coordinate 146,504 of CASGBA010000006.1, forward strand.
CCGTCCGGAAGACGCTTCCTTTTTCGGCATAACCCTTGTACCGGAAAAGGAAATCCTTCTCATCCTGACTGAAAAGGAAACCGCATCCGCTGTACTGGAAGCCCTGCATAAACTTCCGTGTCTTTCCCAACCGGGAAGCGGAATAGCTTTCTGCATAGAGACAATGGATTTTATAAACCTGGGCAAAAAATAACCCGCAGACGATATGGATTTTTAAACCTGGAAAATTTAAAAAGAATTTGAAGTATGGAAACCGTTGACCGTCATAAAGGCAACCTTGTTCCCCAAATCATCCGATATTTCCACTGTATACAGACAGGTACTCCTGCCGGATTTTACGCACTTTGCCTCACCCCTGAGAACGGATCCCTTCGCCTTTCCCACAAAGGATATTTGGCTTGAAAGGGAAACGGAGCTGCCGGAGACATCGCTGTTATTTGAGGCCACGGCAAAACAAAAATCCGCAAGGGTGAATATCGCCCCGCCCATAACAGATCCGGCCGCATTCAAATGTACGGGAAGGATTTTCATGGTGCATTCAGAATAACAGGGGCCGGCTTTTTCTATAACAATACCCGCGGCCTCGGTGGCGAATTTGTCAGCAGCGAAACGCTTTTTTATGTCTTCTAATGATGATTCCATAAACGAAATATATCCCCAAGCAGGGCGGATGTCCATACATATACACATATAACATCGATCCGCCAAATAGTTTTACGGTATTAGAATTTTATGATATCAGAACACAAAAATCCTTCAAGGAAGGGCATAATTTCCATAAAAGCTTCAGGGTTTCCTCATCCGGTTTTATCCTGTCAGGAATCATGACAGGCTTTAATCCGGCAGAGTATGCGCTTCTGACGCCGTTGGGGCTGTCCTCAACAGCCAGACACTCCTCCGGATGGAGCCCTAGAAGACTGCAAGCGAGCCTGTATATTTCAGGATCCGGCTTTCCCTTTTTCACCATATCTCCGGTCACAACAACTTCAAAAAATTTCAATAACCCCGCATCGGAAAGCTGCTTCCGCACAAGTTCCCCTCTGGTGGAAGAGGCAAGGGCAAGACGGAATTTCCCCTGCAAATCGGACAGGGTTTCCCCGGCATGTGCCATGGAAGGTATCCCCCCTTCCGCTGTTATTGCATAAAACTCCTTTTCCCATGCTTCCAAAAAGGCGGCGGCTGTTTCCTTCCCCACACGGTTTTCAAGGGAAACCCTTATCATGGGTTCAGTCATTCCCACACATGGGGCATACATTTCCCCCGCTTCTTTTGACCCTGTTGATTTCGCGGCGGCGGCCCAGGCTTGCTCGCTAACTCTTTCTGTGTCAAGAAGGACACCATCCATATCAAAAACAACCGCTTTTATTCCGTCTGCTGATCCCATACCTTCCCGTCCTGTTTTCCGGCAACAAAACCGTCAAATATATCCCGGAGTTTTTTTCCGGTTTCTTTTTCGTCCATCCCGTCCGTTTGAAGATGGAATATCCCGGGCAGGGGTTTTATGAAAGTTTCCTGCCTTTTCGCATACCGCTTGCTGTCCCTTACGATGGAGCGGAAAACCGCCTCCACCTGTCCCGCCGACAATTTATTTCCTGCCGCCAAGGTTTCAGCGCATCCGGGCTCCTGGAAAAACTCCCGGTAACCTATGGCCCTCATACCCGGGGAACCGGCCCCTAACCCCTGCCGGATAAGGGCGGCGGTCTCTTCCTCCAATCCGGCGGAAAACATCTGCCTGCACCGCTCCTCAATGCGGTTATAAAGTTCCTGTCTGGGACGGTCAAGGGAAACAACAGCGAACCTGAACCCTTCCCGGGTTTTCTCCGGAAGGGAGAATTCACTTTGGGCTGTCCCGGAATCATAGAAAATCTCCAGGGCACGGAGAATTCTGTATTCATCGTGGACATTGAGTTTTTCCGCCCTGGCAGGATCAATTTCAGCCAATTCTCCCAGAAGGACGGCAGCCCCTTCCCTTTTCATCCTGTCCGCAAGCATTTTTCTTGTTTCCGGATTGGACTGGGGCGTGGACGGAAGGCCGTACAAAAAATTCCGTATATAAAAGCCTGTCCCGCCGCATATAACGGGAATTTTTCCCCGGGAATAAACGGAAGCGCAACATAAATCGGCTTCACGCACAAAATCCCCGGCACAAAAATGTTCCGAAGGATCCCGTATATCAATTAAGTGATGGGGTAGCTTTTCCAGCAAGGAAGGTTCAGGCTTAGCGGTGCCTATATCCATTCCGCGGTAAACCTGCATTGAATCCGCACTTATCACCTCAACCTCCCCGGAACCGGCCCAGAGGGTCTCAGCAAGCCTTGTTTTACCGGAGGCGGTGGCTCCGAAGAGAACAAAAACCGGAATTTCAGCCATTCACGGATTACTGGTCTTCTATCTGATATTCAACCTGTTTTGTGAATACTTGCCGGGCTGCAAGGGATACAACCTTACCGTCATTATTTTCTATTTCCGGATCCTTGACCATGGAAAGCTGGTATGCCCGCCGCACAGCCGCACAAGTAATCTCATAAACATTACCGGTAAATTCTATGAGTTGCTCTAATGGAAAAATCATGAAGTTATGATATACATTTTTACTGTTTTATGCAATACTTGTATGGTCTGACCATATTTTAAAGACGGAGATCGCATGAAGCTTAAATATCAGCCAGGAAAACTCAAAAAAACCATCATCCGGGTGGCAGTGGTTCTTATAATCCTGTCATGTATCGCCACATCTGTATTCATAGTCGATCAAACTGAAGACAGTGTAATAACAAGATTCGGGAAATATCAGAAAACGGTGGGACCGGGGTTGCATTTCAAACTTCCCTTTGGAATTGACCGCCATTACAATGTGCCCACAAAAATAGTACAGACAGAGCAATTCGGATTCAGAACCGTGGGGGCATCCCAAACTTATTCCCAGGGAAATTTCGCCAGGGAATCCACCATGCTCACCGGGGATTTGAATATCGTTGACGTGGAATGGATAATCCAATACAGGATAAACGATCCCAGGGCCTGGCTTTTCAATGTGCTGAAAGATGTGCGTGTAAGCACAATCAGGGATGTATCACAAGCTGTAATAAATGCCCTTGTGGGGGACAGGGCTATTCTGGATGTTATCGGTCCAGAAAGGACTGCGATAGAAACAAACGCCGTGACAATGATGAATGCTCAGCTCCAGGAATTCGGTCTTGGGGTCTCAGTAATAAGTGTCCAGCTTCAGAATATTGTACCCCCGCCGGGTGTCCAGGCAGCCTTTGAAGACGTGAACAAGGCAATACAGGATATGAATAGGCTGATAAATGAGGGTAAAGAAGCCTACAACTCAGAAATCCCCAAGGCTGCCGGTGAGGCGGAACAGATGATACAGGTTGCGAAAGGTTACGCCACAGAACGCATAAACAGGGCTTCCGGGGAAACAGCCCGGTTCAACGCTGTTTACAACGAATACAGGAAAGCGCCGGAGGTAACTAAAAACAGGCTATACCTTGAAACCTGGGAATCCCTCTTCTCTGAAAAAGAAGGAACATCCCTTGTAGACAAGGATTTGGAAAACTTCCTCCCTATCAAAAACTTAGAACAAGGAGCTGTCCAATGAAAAAAAAGACTGCCGGAATTATCTGTATATTGGTTGTCCTGGCAATCATTATAAGCGGAACCTTTTATGTGATAGACGAGGGAACCCAGTGTGTTGTAATCAGGTTCGGTGAAATCGTCCGTTCCACAACCAAAGCAGGGCTGAACATAAAAGTTCCGTTCATAGAAAACATAGTAGTTTATCCGAAAAAGGTTATGTCTTTGGAAGGAGACTCCCAGAGGATACCTACGAAAGAAAACCAGTTTATAATTGTCGAAACCACAAGCCGGTGGAGAATTATCGATCCGGTTAAATTCTATGAATCTTCAACCACCATTGAAACAGCTTATTCCCGGCTGAGCGACATAGTTGATTCAGCGGTGCGTACAGTAATCACTTCATCAGGATTGAATGAAGTAGTCCGCAGTTCCAATTTGATAAATGAACTCCAGCATGAAGAAAATTTCGCCCTGGGGAATGACGCGGAGGAAGTCGAGCTTGAGGATTTATCCACCGGGGAAAAAATCGTCTATGAAACAATAACCCGCGGAAGACGGGCTTTAAGTTCTGAAATGGCGGATATCGCCAGGGAAAAGGTTCCGGAATTCGGAATAGAGCTTTTGGACATTGTTCCACGTCAGATAAAATATTCCGATGAGCTTACCGAAAGTGTTTATAACCGGATGACAAAAGAACGGAATCAAATTGCCCAAAGGTTCCGTTCCACAGGCGAAGGCAGGAAAGCCGCCTGGATGGGTATGCTGGAAAACGAACGGAAACGGCTTCTTTCAAGCGCTTACAGTACATCGGAAAAAATCCGGGGAGAGGCGGATGCGGAAGCTTCAAGGATTTATGCGGAAGCTTACAGCAAAGACCCGGAATTTTTCCGGTTTTGGCGCAGTATGGAAGCCTATAAAACCACCGTCCCCAATTTTGACAAGATTTTAACAACAGAAATGGATTTTTTCCGGTATTTGCATTCGCCATCGGGCCGCTGACAGACGGCTTTCATTAAACCCGTAAAAGTTGTTGACATGATTTCAGCTTTTTTGCGTACAGAAATAGAAAATAAAAGAGTACTGGCAATAGACAGCTTTCTTTCCCCGGAAACCTTCGCAAAAAGCGGAAGGGCTTCCCTTATAAAAGAAAAGGGAATAATTCTATCCGCAGCCGGCACTGAATCAGAATGGGAAATAAAGGGGACATCCCTGTTTCCGGACAGCGGTACGGTAATATTTTACGGCGATGACTTTGAAGGGATGAATGTCTATGAAATCCTCAACGAAGAGGGAGAAGACAAACAGACAGCTTGGAAAATGCTTGTGGAATCAGCGGCCGCAATCTCAAAATCAAAAACCGCGGCGGCAGCGGCTGCAATGACAGGGCCTTCAGGAATTTTTTGCGGAAAAGAAGGCGACATACTGGTTTTTCCTCCGGATTTATTTTCACGCTGCATCTCTTCCCTTCCGGAAAAAAAAGCCTTTGAAATCCAGGGGCGATGGATTCATCCTGCGGCGGAAAGTTCCAGCCCCATGACAGCATTCTCTTTTACAACTGCCTGCGCAGCGTATAAAATCCTCTCAGGTATTTTCCCCTTTTACGCCGCCGGCATGATGGAAAAAGACGGGAACGGAACCATCAAAGAAAATTTCGCGAAGCTTGTTTCAAAAAAGCTTTTTATAAAAATGCGGGATGCGGTCCTGGGAATCAAAGAAGAGACGGCGGATAAAATTGACAGTCTCCTGAAAGGCGAAACACCGGAAGGGAAAAAGCTTACGGAAAAATCAGTCCCGGAGATTTTAAATGGTTTGAATCCGGATTTAAGTTCCTGCTTTGAAAACGAAAAAGAGCCGCAGCCATCACAGGAAGGCTTTAACGCAAAATTTAAATCAGAAGAAAGGAAAATCAGCCGCAAAATAGAGCTTGATAAAAAGATGCGGAAATACCGGATGCCTGCGCTACTGGCGGCCGCCGTGATAATCATCGCGGCAGGTATATTCTCTTTTTATTACAACAAGGCAAAAAATTATCCCGATACAACAGGCCTTACCCCGGAAGAGGTTGTGGTTTCATTTTACAAAGCGTTTGAGGATTTGAATCAGGAAATACCAAAAGCTTACAGCATTAAAAATGCGGACAATAAATACATAGAGCTCACAACCAACATTTTCTTGCAAATAAAAATACGCCAGGCCATGAACATACAAAACGCCTGGATAAGCCCCGCATTTTTTTATGCCGCTTTCCAAGCGGATACAGCCCCCGCTCTTTCCGGCAGACAGATATACGGATTGACAAAATTACAGATTGAAAGAATACCCCCCCAAGAAAATGGAGAACCGGAAAATCCATCACCATCATCAATAGAAGAATTCAACGTATCATTTTACCTGTGGCTTCCGTTTTTTGACAGCGCCTCAGGACAGCCCCAGGGGGAGGAGACGAAGGATCCGCCGGTCACTGTTTACCGGTGCAAGGATTCGGTTTCGCTGGTGTTTTCAAATGAAAAATGGCTCATATCAGGAATTCAAACCCTGGAAAACACAGCCTTGAAAACAAGCAGGCAGGAAATAATGGAAAACGCAGAAGCCTTCGCCGGACACAGGTCACTCCCCCTCCCCTTCGCACCGGAAGAAGAAGACATAAAGGCGGAAACAATCAAACTGCATTCAAATTGATTTTCCCCGTAACCGGCGGAATAAAAAAGCGGTATCAGGCGCTCATTATTTCGGAGATCACACGCATTATTTCATCATGGCATCCGCCACAACCGGTGGAACATTTTGTTACCCGTTGAACTTCCTCGAAAGCCTTTTCCACCTGGGAAAAATCGGAGCTTTCATGCAAGACATTTTCAATATCGAAAAGAGAAACTTTTTTACAGTGGCAGATCTCCCTGTTTTCACCAATTTCAGCCATAATAACCCTCCTATAAGTAAACCTGTCCGGCATTGAAATTCAATCATTTCCTGAATGATAATAACCGGGAGGAAAACTGTCAATGTCAACGGGAATTTATTATATCATCGATTTCCTCAGCCTGGGAATCAAGATATTCCTTATGCCATATTTCCTGTTTTTTTTCTTTCAGATTCTGCATTGTTTTTAAGTTTTTTGCGGCTTCCACATAAATTTCCCGTTTTTTTTCCACCACAAGTTCCGCAGCTGTCAAGTCTTCCAGCAGCTTGTCCCTTTCACTGTCCAGGCGGGAAATATATTTTTCAATGTAAAAAAGACCGTCCATATCAACAAGCCTGGCAGGGATAAAACCGGAAGATTTTTCCGGCTCCTCTGTTTTCCAGCTTTTGCCCGGATTATCTTGGGAACGCATAATCCCGGCCTCACAACGTTTCCCGGCAATTGTCTTTAATTCGGTGTTTATCCTTTCAACTTCCGATACTGCCCGCCCCAATTCTATTCGTGCCCGTTCTTCCTCAAACTCCCTTAATTTCAAAACCTTTTCCAGCGGGAAAGAAAATTTCTTAGCGGACATATTCCTGCTCCGGAATTTCAATGCCGGAAACTTCCGAAAGCTTCTTCAAAGTTTCTTCGATGGTTATCTCGGAAGAAACTTCCTGGGTAAGAAAATCCTCTATGGCCTGATGACTGTCAATCGCAGTATCTATTTCCGGATTTGAACCTTTTTGGTAAGCGCCCACATTTATCATGTCTTCCTGTTCAGTGTAAACAGCAATAAGTCTCCGGATACGTGCCACTGCCTGCTGGGTTTTTTCTCCGGTAACTCTTTTTGAAAGCCTGGAAATACTACCCAAAATATCAATGGCAGGATAATGGTAACGTTGGGCAAGCCGGCGGCTTAAAATGATGTGTCCGTCCAGAATACCCCGGACTGTATCGGAAATCGGCTCATCCATGTCATCGCCGTCCACAAGAACCGTATAAAAAGCGGTGATGGATCCCCGCTCCGAGGTACCCGCCCGTTCCAAAAGCCCGGGTAAGGTTTCAAACACTGAGGGAGGATATCCCCTTTGGGCAGGAACTTCATCCCTGGCCAATGAAATTTCCCGCTGGGCTTTCGCGAAACGTGTCACGGAATCAAACATCAGCATAACATCCTTTCCCTGATCACGGAAATATTCCGCCACCGCTGTTGCCACATAGGCTCCTCTCAAACGCATGAGGGGACTCTGGTCGGAAGTCGCCGATATTATCACTGAACGGGCCAAACCCTTTTCTCCGAGATCCCGGCGGATAAAATCAAGGACTTCCCTTCCCCGCTCCCCAATCAACGCAATGACATTCACATCGGCGGAAGTGTTCCGGGCAATCATTCCCAGAAGAGTGGATTTCCCCACACCGGAACCGGAAAAAATCCCCAGCCTTTGTCCTTTACCTACAGCCAACAGGGAATCCACAGCCCGTATCCCGGTAACCATCCGGTGTTCTATGGGAGAACGGGTCAGAGGGTTAGGCGGAGATGCCAGTGCCGGATATCTTTCCGTGGAAAAAACATCTCCCTTTCCGTCCACAGGACGCCCCAATCCGTCCAAAACCCGGCCGAGAAGCATATTCCCAACAGGAACCGTAAGTTCTTCACCTATGGAAATTACCCGGCAACCAACTTCTATTCCTTCCGTCCGTCGGAAAGGCATCATTTGCACAGTTCCGCCATTCAAACCAATAACCTCGGCAAGGACGCAGTTGTTTTCAGTAAAAGGCTCCTGCGTGAATTCAAAATCTCCGGGGAACACTCCTGATTCCACTTCTTTTCCAGGCTCTGTCCGGGGGGAAGAAAAAAGGATCCTGCATATACCACCGATTCCAACCTGAGGACCGGAACTTTCAACAAGCATGCCGGAAACACGTGTTACAGTTCCCGTGTATTTAATTGGATCCGTATTTTTTACAGCCTCGGTATATTTATGTAAAATTGAACTCATAGTTTTTCCTGCACGGAGGCAGAAGCTGTTTTCGAGCGGGAACGGACAGGAGATATTTCAAGAACCTTTTGTTCAAGCTCATTAAGCTGATTCATTATTCTGGCGTCAATTGAACCGAAGTCAGTTTCCACAATACAGCCGCCCTTATCAACGGAAGAATCCTCCACAACAGAGATTCCTTTGACATTCTCAACCGCAGCGAGAAAATCTTTTATATGCCCTGAAGCCAATTCCACGTCCCTCATGTTTACCCTGATAGTGACATTTCCACGGCCCTTCACTTTTTTCAATGCCTGTACAATATTTGCCACGACCACACTTTTTTGGTTTTCTGAAATAACTTTGACAACTTTTCTGGTCATTAAAAGAACAAGGTCCACAATCTGCTGCTCGGTTTCCGTAAGGATTTCCTGCCTTCTGTCCATAACCCGCTCGATTATGGTATGAAGTCTGTCAATAAGACGTTCCACCTCAAGGGAGCCCTCTTTAAAGCCATCCTCCTTTCCTTTGGCAAAACCGTCATCATACCCCGCCTTTTTTTCCGACTCCATGGCAATCCTGGCGTCTTCTTCTATTTTTTCGGCGGCGGCTTTGGCATCAGCCTCGATTTTCGCAGCCTCATCCTTTGCCTGTTGAACCGTTACCTGAGCTTCATTTGTCTTACGTCTCACTTCCTCAAAGGCAGCTTTTTCCGCGTCTTTTATAATGCGGTCAGCTTCTTCGTTGGCAGCAGAAATCTTTTCCTGCTTTTCACGTTCAAAATCAGCCCGCCACTGGTCGGCTTCCCTTTGGAGATCCTCTATTGTCGGTCCCTCATAAACCGGCTCGGCAACCACTTCTTCCGGCTCTTCCTCCGGCGGATCAAATTTCCTGGCCAAATCAAGAAAAACCTTTTTATTTGAAGGTTTTATTTCGTTAGGATGAAAAACCGTTTTTGCCATAATTCCTTCCCCGGATTAAACCACCAATTCATCTTCACCGGATCGGGCAATAACAATTTCCCCGGTATCCTCAAGATGCCTGATAATTGATACGATTTTTTGCTGGGCTTCCTCAACATCTTTCAAGCGCACCGGCCCCATATATTCCATGTCCTCTTTAAGCATTCCGGCCGCACGTTTGGACATATTCTTGAATATTTTATCCTGAACCTCCGTGTCAACAGCTTTAAGGGCTTTCGCAAGTTCCTGGGTATCAACTTCCCGGAGAACTTTCTGGATGGCGCGGTCATCAAGCATGACAATATCCTCGAAGACGAACATTCGCTTCTTGATTTCTTCCGCCAAATCAGGATCTTCATCCTCAAGGGCTTCGATAATGGACTTCTCGGAAGAACGGTCAACCAAGTTGAGGATTTCAACAATGCTTTCAACACCACCGGCTGTGGCATAATCTTCGCTGGACAGGGTGGACAGTTTCTTTTCCAAAACCCTCTCAACTTCCCGGAGAACATCCGGTGAAGTGCGGTCCATTGTAGCGATACGCTTTGCGACCTCGCTTTGGATTTCATCAGGCAGATTCTGGAGAATGACAGAGGCTTTCGCCGGTTCCAAATAAGCCAGGATAAGGGCTATTGTCTGTGGATGCTCCTGCTGTATAAAGTTCAAAAGATGGGAAGGATCCGTCCGCCTGATAAAATCAAAGGGGCGTACCTGCAGGGAGCTTGTGAGCCTGTTGATAATGTCAATGGCCTTCTGGCTTCCCAGGGATTTTTCCAAAAGCTCCCTGGCATAATCTATACCGCCGGTGGTGATGAAATTCTGGGCCGCCATCAAATCCTGGAATTCCTGAAGGACGGCGTCCTTGAATTCCGGTTCCACCGTTTCAAGGCGGGCAATCTCAAAGGTAAGGGTTTCAATTTCATCTTCCCGCAGGTGTTTGAAAATCTCGGCGGAAATTTCCGAACCAAGGGAAACAAGAAAAATAGCGGCTTTTTGTTTCCCGGTCAGGGAACGGAAATCCTTCGCTTTTTTGGAAGAGGAGGAACCGGTTGTATGCTGCTGATCACGCTGGGATCCGCCGGACGTTGAAGTTTTTGCGGTCATAAACTATTCCTCCATCAACCAAGTACGGATTAAAAGGGCGACATTCTCCGGATGCTCTTTTGCCATATTCACAGCATTTTCCTGGAGTTCCATACGTCTGCGTTCTTCCACAGACATTGAAACCTCCATGCCGGCATTTTCAGCATCGATTATACTCCTGTCCCGTTCCATTTGATACTGGCGCATACGGGCTTCTTCCGCAAGCCTGCGCCGTCTCTCCACTTCGCGGACTATCATGCGGTAAATTACAAAAACAAACAAAAGACCTGCCACAGCCAGAAGCGTTATAAGTATAGTGACCTCTGTCTGGCGGCGGCGGAGATATTCCGCATCTTCCCGTTCAAATTCTGCGCTGCGGTCAAACCGTATATTCAATACACTTACAGAGTCTCCCCTGGCCCTGTTATAACCGATGGCATCCTGTACAATTTTTGTGGCGGACTGAAGCTCCTCCGTGGTTAACGGGGTATATTCCCTTTCTATAACCCCGTTGGTGACAATTAAATCACCGTTGGCATCCCTGGATTTTACCCAGCTGCCGTCAATGTTCACGGAAACAGTGCGTCTGCCCATGGAAGGACTTACAACTTCGGAAGTGTCCCGTTGACCTACCAGCTCATTTTTTTTGACAATAGACTGTTCCGTAAGACCGTACAGGTTGGACATATCTTTATAAGCCGGAGCTGTCTGTCCTTCCACACCTTCAGGCCCTTCCGGGTTAAATCCCGAACCCTGCCATCTCGTGGTGGATGTCTCGGATGAAAGGGTAACAGACTCAACAATCACTGAGTCATCATAGGGGGTTGAAGGATTATCAGCCCGTATAACAGTAGGCAGGTAATCCCTGGTTTGGATGGATTTATCCGACATATCCATTTCTATTTTTACGTTGAGTTCCCGTACCCGGTCTTCCCCGTAAATTTGCTGAAGGGCATTCAGAACCTTAGCCCTGTATTCCGCCTCAAGGCGGGCTATAAGCTTCTGCTCTTTTTCTATTCTGGAAAGGCGGTCCCAGTCCTTCATATCGTCAAAATCGCTGATAAGGACACCTGTGTTATCCGAAATACGGATGCTGTCTTCGCTTAATCCTCCGACGGCGAACTGAACTATCTTTTTTATACCTTCAATTTTTTTCCTGTTGGTGGTTATATCGCTTCCCGGCTTTGGAGTAATGGTAACCGCCACAGTGGTGGACTGGACATCCTCCTTGAACAGGGCTTCCTGATTATTGGAAACATTGACAGCGACCACAGCGCTGTCAATGTCATCCAAAGACTCAAGCATTTTCCTGACTTCTTCTGTAATTGCCCGTCTTTTATTTATATTCCGTTCAAAATCCGTGGTGGTCCAGCGTTCCACATCAAAAATAGACCAGGGATCCACATTGGAAGGAAGCAAATCCTCCCTGATAAGTATGGCACGCATACGACGGGCCGTAAGATCATCACTCACATAGATAATTCCATCGGCGGAGACAGAGGCATGAACGTTTTCTTCATTCAATCTGAGGATAATTTTATCACGCTGGATTTGATCCGTAACAGGAGTGTCAATGAGGGCAACCTGCCCCGGCGACGATGAAATAGACAAAAGAGCCACAATCCCGCCAACAACGACAACAAGGACACCCGCCAGAATCAGTTTTTGAACTAGAGTCCACTTACCCCACAAACCCTTTATACGGTCCGTGAATTTTTTCAACCATTCGTTCATGTTCCCCTCCCCGTTACAGAACGAATCTATTAACGCATATTTGTAATAAGAAGTATATCACATAAAGCTTCATATTAAAAGTACTTTTTACGTACTTTAAGAACTTCATGTTACCTTCCCGTTGTGATATCACTCCAACCGCGGATAACCCGGTCAATTACAGTCTGCGCAAGCTTTAATGAAAGATTCGCCTGGGCCATTGCTATTGTAATATCGTGCGGATCAACTGAATCAGGTTCAATTATCATTTGTTCCGCCAATTCACTCGTATAGATTTGCTTTGAATTCATTTCGTCAAAAGCCCTGAGCAGGGTTTGTTCAAAGCTGGCTGTTTCAGGGCGGACAGCGTTATCAATCATTTCGGAGGATGAGACCATCCTGGAACGGAAATTATCCACCTTGGGAGGTTCCACTGAAACGGTATTCACATTAGTCATCAAATTATATACAGAAGAAACAGCCATTCATTACCTTCCTATTTCCATTGCACGCTGGAACATTTCCTTGGATCCCTGGATTACGGAGGAGTTAGCCTCATAAGCCCTGGAAGCTGAAATCAAGTCCACCATTTCAGTCACAATATTGACATTGGGGTATTCCACATAACCGGCCTTGGGCCCGGATTTTATGGCGTCAGGATGGGTGGGATCATAAACGAGCCTCATGTCGGCATTGTCTTTTTCAATACCCACAACCTTGACTCCGTTACCCACTCCACGGTCAAGCCCCGGAGGCGTAAAAGGAGTGCGCCAGTCAAAACCATCAGTACGTTGGGCAAGAACCACACGGCTGCGCCTGAAAGCGCCGCCTTCCTGGGTGCGGGTGGTTGAAGTATTGGCAATGTTATCCGCTATAACATCACTGCGCAACCTCTGGACTGTCATACCCGTTGCCGCTATATTGATACTGGAAAAAAGACCCATATACTACCCCCGGTACTGTAATTAAGTCCCAGATTACCTGAGAACTGAATTTACCTGTGAAAACTGAAAATTCTCCATCTGCGTAAGAAGAAGATAATTCAACTGGATACGCAGAAGTTCCATGGCTTCCTGTTCAGGATCCACGTTATTCCCGTTTGCCTTGGCTGTAGACACATAATCAAGAACCCGGCGGGGCTCAACAGTTTTATAATCAATAAATTCCCCGGAACTGATGTGTCTGGGATGGGAAGTTTCAAGCTGGAAGGCGTTTTTTGCCTCAAACTCGGAATCAAGCGCCCGTTTTAATTCGCTTTCAAAATTGACCATAGTCCGCTTGAAATTGGGAACCCCGGAATTCGCCAGGTTATTGGCGGAAACGGAATATCTCAGGGTACTCACATCCAGGGCCCTGTGGATTAAATCTGTCGTCCTTTCAAAATTGTTCATAACAATCCTCAGAATATTTTTCGGCAAAAAGAACGGCAGATGTTAGTATTTTCAGCAAAAACTGTATCCTGATTCACAAAATATACCGGGACAAATCCTGATCCTGAACAATGTCTTTAAGCCTTTCATCAACATATTCCCTGGTAATTTCTATATGTTTTCCTGAAAGCTCCGGAGCGTCAAAGGAAATCTCCTCAAGAAGCATTTCCATTATTGTATGGAGTCTCCGGGCTCCGATATTTTCCACCCGGGAATTCACATCCGCGGCCAGAAAGCTCATGCGGTCAAGGGCTTCCTCGGAAAAGGAAAGACTGACTCCCTCAGTAGCCAGTAAATCCGAGTACTGGCGGATTAAAGCATTCCTGGGTTCAAGGAGAATACGCCTGAAATCCTGGGCATTGAGGGAATCCAGTTCCACCCGTAAAGGAAACCGGCCCTGGAGCTCCGGTATAAGGTCACTGGGCTTTGAAATATTAAATGCCCCGGCGGCGATAAAAAGGATATGGGTTGTATCCACAACCCCGAATTTAGTGTTTACATTGGATCCTTCAACTATGGGTAGAATATCACGCTGGACACCTTCCCTGGAAACATCCTGTCCTCCGGAACGTTCCCCCCTGCTGGCAACCTTGTCTATTTCGTCCAAAAAAATAATTCCGCTTTGTTCAACCCGGTTTTTAGCCTCTTCCGCTATCTTGTCCGGATCCACCAATTTATCGAGTTGGTCGGCTATAATTATTTCCCTGGCTTCTTTCACCGTCACAGATTTACGTTTTTGTTTTCCGCCTGAAATAAGGTTTGTTATGTTAGCCAAGCTCATTTCCAAATCCTCCATATTGGAGGAACCGGCAAAAATTTCAAAAGAAGGCATATTTCCCCTGTTCACGGAAATTTCCACGATTCTGTCTTCTAGTTTACCTTCCCTAAGCATGGTACGGAATTTCTCTCGGGTACCGTCCCCTGGTTGAGGTTCGGGACTTTTTTCCCTGTTGGATTCACCGTCTCCATTATTTTCCCCATCCGTCACGGCGGGATGAAAATAAGGAGGGGTTGGGGATGTTTTTTTCTTTGTGGGCAAAAGGAGATCAAGGATAACTTCTTCCGTCCGTTTTTCCGCTTCACCGCGCAGGGTTGCCTGCATTTCGTTTTTTACCATGTTGTAACCCACCGCCATTAAATCGCGTATCATGGATTCAACATCCCTGCCCACGTATCCCACTTCGGTATATTTTGTCGCTTCCACTTTGAGGAATGGAGCCCCGCACAACTTTGCCAGCCGGCGGGCTATTTCTGTTTTCCCGACACCTGTGGGGCCTATCATAAGGATATTCTTGGGCGCAATTTCATCCCGCACTTCATCCGCAAGCTTTAAACGTCTCGTCCTGTTTCTGAGGGCAATCGCCACAGCCCGTTTGGCTTTATTCTGCCCGATTATATATTTATCAAGTTCAGCAACAATTGCCTTAGGCGTCATAGATTCCAAACCGTCCATTCAAATTCCCCTTATATTATAATTCTTCCACAACAACGCTGTCATTTGTGTAAATACATATCTTGCCTGCTATCCGGAGACTTTTGACCGCGATATCCGCCGCAGAAAGTTCCGGGTTTTCCAAATAGGCCAGGGCTGCCGCATAAGCATAATTTCCGCCGGAACCAATTGCAAGAACATCATTTTCCGGTTCAATGACATCACCTGTTCCTGAAATCAAAAGAATTTTTTCCGTATTGGCGACAAGAAGAAGGGCTTCCAGCTGACGGAGAGCCTTGTCCGTCCTCCACATTTTAGCCATTTCCACAGCAGCCCTGGTTAAGTCACCGGAAAATTCCTTCAATTTTGTCTCAAATTTATCAAACAAATTGAAAGCGTCGGCTGTGGCTCCGGCGAATCCCGTAAGTACCTTACCGTCATACAAACGCCGGACTTTGCGGGCATTCCCCTTCATAACAGTATTCCCCATGGTTACCTGCCCGTCCCCGGCCATGGCGGTTTTTCCGTCCCTGCGGACGGCTATAACTGTTGTACTGCGTATTTTCTCATACTTCATCTTTTATTCCCTACTCCATTATTTTTTCCACGTATTGAATTTCTCAAAAATCGGTATAAAAAACAACCACCCTATCCGTGGGGATGGGCCTGGTGGTACAGGGCTTTCAGGCGTTCTGTGGTCACATGGGTATACCGTTGGGTTGTTGAAATACTGGAATGCCCCAAAAGTTCCTGTACAATACGGATGTCTGCACCCCGTGACACGAGGGTTGTGGCAAAACTATGCCTTAATGCGTGGGGAGAAATATGCCTGATTCCGGAATTTTCCCCGGTATAAAAACTGAAAATATACTGGATTCCCCTCACTGACAGGGGTTTTCCCCTTTTCGAAATAAAAACCATCCCCCTGGACACATCCCGTTCCTGCATACGTTTCAAAAGGGCATCCCTTTCTTTCAGATAAGCCTTTAAGGCAGTGGCGGCCGCCTTGGAGAAAAAAACCTGTCTGTCCTTATTTCCCTTTCCGGTAACCACAGCGGAAGAAATATCCCCGCTTATATCTGACAGTCTGATTGAGGCGATTTCCGACACACGGCAACCGGTGGAATACATAGTCGCAAAAAGAGCCGTATCCCTTGCGGGCCATAACGAAACCGTATTTCCGCCGGAGGTAATTCCGCCGGACCGGGTTTCCCCGACTTTTTCCTGAACAGAAGACTCTCCGGAATTCGAAACGGATTTGCATAAACCGGATACTTCCCTGTCAAAAAGAAAATCAGGAAGTTTTTTCGGAGTTTTCAAATTCTTAACTGAAGTGAGAGGATTTTCTGTCTGCATCCCCATCCTTTCCCCATATCTGTAAAAACCCCTCAAAGCGGCCAGAATACGGTTCACGCTTGACGGATTGTATTTTTTTTGGCCCAGGAAAGCAATGAAAAGCCTTATATCCGTATCCGTTACAGCAAACGGCTCCTTATCCCCCGCCTCGGCTTCAAGATACGAGGAGAAAATCAAAAAATCCTGTTCATAACTTCTTAGTGTTCTGGGAGAAATGGCACGGACTCCCTGAAGATAATGAAGATACTCAGTAAAAACAGCCTTCATTCTTCCTTCCGGTCAGCGGCGGAAATCACCTCTTCATCCTGTGTATGCAGATAGTCACAATCAGGATTTATACAGGACTTGAAGGAACCGTTTTTCTTATCGTATTTTTCAACAAGAAACTGTCCGCATTTAGGGCAATAAGCATTTATCGGCTTAAAGTGACTGATAAAATCACATTCCGGATAGTTGGTGCATCCGTAGAACTCCTTAGACCTGCCCTTTATCCTACGGGCCACGATTTCACCGTTACAGCCTGGCCGCGGGCATTTGGCCAAAGGAATCGACCGGGTATTCCTGCATTCCGGGAAACCGGAACAGGCAAGAAAAAACCCGAAACGGCCAAGTTTTTTTAACATTGGTTTTCCGCATAATTCACAAACGTAATCCGTTGGTTCGTCAAGAGCACCTTTTTTACTTCCAAGCTGTTCCATCACAACATCAACCTGTTTTTTAAAAGGAAAGAAAAATCCGCCGATCATCTCTGGCCATGAAACCTTGTTCTCTTCCACCTGATCCAATTCATTCTCAACGGAAGCTGTGAAATTAACATCGATTATATCAGGGAAATATTCCACAAAAATTTCGTTTATCATCCTTCCCAACTGGGTTGGCACAAGCTGCCGGTTGGAGCGGGAAACATAATACCTGTCAATTAACACAGAAATAATAGGCGCATAAGTTGAAGGACGCCCTATACCTTTTTCCTCCAGCATTTTTACAATAGAAGCATCTGTATACCTTGCAGGTCCCTGGGTAAAATGCTGTTCCGAATGGAAGTCCACCACGGAAACTTCCTCTCCGACATTCATTTCAGGAAGGGCTTTTTCTTTTTCTTCTCGGGAAACCAAAAGCTTCATAGCCCGGTAAAAACCTTTTTCAAAAATACGCGTGGAATTAACCCGGAATACAGCGCTGCCGGAAGATATTTCGAATGTGGAAGTCCTGCTTTTTGCGTTTTTCATCTGGCTTGAAACAAACCGTTCCCAAATTATCGTATAAAGCTTCAATTGTTCCTTTGTAAGGTATTCTTTAATTGAATCGGGTGTATAGGATACATAGGTGGGCCGTATAGCCTCATGAGCATCCTGGGCTTTTTTCTCCACAGAATAAGTTATGGGTGCATCAGGCAATTCTTCAGGATAATTTTTTGAAATAAAGTCCCTGGCATCTTCCAAGGCGACCGGAGAAATACGTACGGAATCAGTACGCATATATGTTATCAAACCTATGCGGTCACTTCCTATATTGACACCTTCATAAAGTTGCTGGGCTATTTGCATTGTTTTTCTTGAAGTAAAATTAAGCCTGTTTGCCGCCGCCTGCTGGAGTTTTGAAGTAGTAAAAGGAGGTTTCGGCTTTATTGTTTTTTCCATGGTTTTCAAATCGGAAACAACAAATTTTCCGTCCCGTATTTTTTCAATGATGGAACGGACCGTTTCCTCGTTCTTCATTTCCGGTTTTTTCCCCTCAAAAAGAACAAGCTGCGCCGTAAATTGGGATCTTCCCTTTTTGAAATCAGCATCCAAACTCCAGTATTCTTCAGGGATAAAATTCTCTACTTCAGCTTCCCTTTCACATATCAGTCGCAGGGCTACAGATTGAACACGACCTGCGGAAAGTCCGTTTTTCACTTTTTTCCAAAGAAGCGGAGAAAGATTGTAACCCACAAGCCGGTCAAGAACCCTTCTGGCCTTTTGGGCATTCACCTTGGATTCATCAATTTCCATGGGATGCTTTACGGCTTCCCGGATTGCATTGGGAGTGATTTCGTTAAAAACAATTCTTTGAATCGGAACATCGTATTTTGAAAGAATAGCGCGGCGTAAATGCCAGGCGATAGCCTCCCCTTCCCGGTCATTATCACTTGCCAGTAATACTTGTCCTGATTTTTTTGCGTCGGTTTGCAGCTCTTTCAGAAGTTTCGCCCGTCCACGCACTGTAATATATTCCGGCTGGAAATTATTATCCACATCTATCGCCATCCTTGATTTGGGCAAATCAATTAAATGCCCCATGGATGCCTTAACCATATATCCGGGACCAAGATATTTTTCAATTGTTTTCGCTTTCGCCGGAGACTCCACAATCACCAATGTCTGGGGAGTTTTTTGTTTTTTACGTTCAGTTTTCTTCGCAGCTTTTTCAGCCATCACAATCTCCTATAATCCCGTGTATACAGCCAATATTCTCAATCAAAGTCAGCAGGCGCAATCCCAGGCAGAAAAAATATCAAAAGCGGATGAAACCGCCGGAGCTCCCTGGGCATGAAGGTTTCTGCCTCCAAAATTTCTTCTTGAATCCAAAGTTCCGGCGTACACAAACATATCCCTTCCCTGATCCAATGCGAAATCCGCCGTTATAAGAGCACCGGATTTTTCCGGTGCTTCCACCACAATTACGGAGCGGGCTATTCCTGAAATAATCCTGTTCCGGCGGGGGAACCTGTATTTTAACGGGGGAACCCCCGGCGGGTACTCGCTTAAAATACAACCACCGCTTTCCAGAATTTTTCCCGCCAGACAGGAATTTCCCCGTGGGTACAGGATATCAACCCCGCATGCTAAAACCGCCACAGAAAAACCTCCACCTGAAATATTCCCCCGGTGGGCAAAGGCATCTATCCCGAAGGCCAGTCCGGAAACCACGGAAACGCCGTGTCTGCCTAAATCTTCCGAAAGCGAAAAAGCCGCCGAAACCCCATCTCCTGAAGGGGAACGGGTTCCAACAACAGAAACAAGAGGTTTCCCCGTTTCCGGAAGCCGTCCCCGGTAAAAAAGACCGGAAGGAGGATCGTATATTTCCCGCAAAAGAGGAGGATAATCATCCGAATAAAAGTGAACAAAACGTATTCCGGAACGCTCCATTCCCTTAATCCGGGCCTCTATCAATGCTTCCAAAACATGGCGTTCCGGCGGCTGTTTTTTCGGTATCCGGCCTGTCAAAGATACAAGCCCCTCTATAGAAGAAAGTACCGCAAGGTCTTCAATATTGTCAAGTTTTTCAGACAAAAATAACTTTTCAGCCTCAGTCAAGCCAGGAAAATCCGTCAGTACAACCAGGATTTCAAATGGCGCCATTGTACGCCTCTTGGAGGACTTGGGACTTATTGGCTTTCGCCGCACCCACTACTTCCTCATCCTTTGCTTCGTTGATAATTTTGTCGTATATTTCCACAGCCCTATCACTTTCCCCCGTTGAATAAAAAGCCCTGGCTAAAACCATCAAAGCGCTGAAGTTACGTTTTTCTATTTCAGTGACCAGTTCAAGATGAGGAATAGCTTTTTCAGGTTCATCTTTTTCAAAAACATAAATGATGGACAAACCATAAAGAGCCCTCACATAGCGGGGCTCAAGCTCTATAGCGCGTAAATATGCTGACTCCGCAAGATTCAAATAATTTTCCCGGAGAGGATTATTCCCGGAAGCGGAATAATCGAGGGCGGCCTTTGCCATATATCCGGCACACATTCCCACATAACAGAATAAATTCTGGTTGGCAGGATAATACTCTATGGCGGTTTGAAAAGTTTCCAGGGCTTTACCATACATCTTGTTGTCAAAATACCTTGTGCCCAGTATCTTGTACCAGGAACCGATTCTCGTTTCCGCGCTGACAATATCCTCCACCCGGGTCTGGTATTTGGCAATGGCTTCTTCCAGTTCCTCAATTGTCGTGGGATTCGATACGCCTTCTTCGAGCTGTTGTAACCTCCGGATTTGGGACGGACTGGGACCGCAGGAAATCATGACAAAAGAAACAGCCATAACCAACACTGACATAAAAATTGCCGGCATTTTCCGACCGGAATATCCAATCATTTACAACCTCCTGCCTGTATATTATCCGTCAAAATCATCTTTCCACCCGCCATTATCATCAAAAAATTCGGAATGGTACATTTGAAGGGCGGAATTTTCAATATGTGTATAAATTTGGGTAGTAGAAATATCGGCATGGCCGAGTAATTCCTGAACGGAACGTAAATCCGCGCCACCGGCCAAAAGATGGGTGGCAAAGGAATGTCTCAGAGTGTGGATTTTTGCGGGAATCCCGGATTGAATGGTCAAGGCATGAAAACGATCCCAGGCTGTTTTGCGGGTCAATGGTTTTCCCTTTTTTCCCAAAAATAAAAAATTACCGGAAAGCCTTGACGAAAGTTTCGGACGGGCTTCTTTTATATAATGCTTGAGCCAGTAATCAGAATAAGGACCGAAAGGAACCATACGCTCCTTTCCTCCTTTACCACACACAATTACAATTTTTTCGTTAAAGCGCACATCATTCACAGAAAGGGAAACCGCCTCACTTATGCGCAACCCGCAGGAATAAATAATTTCAAACAGCGCTCTGTCTCTTACCCCCTCCGGAGTATCTGTCTTTATTGTTTTAAGTATTTCCTCTACCTGTTCTTTTGAAAGAACCCGCGGAAGACGCATGCCTCTGGCGGGACTTTCCAAAAGGGAAACAGGATTGTTCCTGCGGATTCCGGTCACAGACAGAAAACGGAAAAAAGTCCTGAGGGCGGCCACATCTTTTGCGGCTGTTCTGCCGGTAATACCAGAACGGATACGCTCCGCCAAAAAATCCACACAACCGGCGGAAGAAATCCCCTCTGCAGTCAGGGATTTCTTTTCCATCCAGTCTAGAAAAATACCTGCACTGAATGCATAAGTTGAAGCAGTCTCCTTTGACCTGGCTTCACCGGATAAAAGCCAGGCATAAAACTGTTTAATGATTGGCCGGCTGTCCTGCTTCAGTTTGAAACCTTCTGCTGATTCCTGTAAATAGTCGGCGTATCCAAATCATCTTCCCGGACAGGAGTGGACGATGGAGAAGACGAAGAGAAAGAAGCCGGAACAGGTCCGTTCCTTGGTCCCAGACCGGGGGCTGTTTTTCCGGATTTTTCAAAAGCCTGACGCCATTCCGCTCCAGACATGAAGCTGCCGCTGTCAATCTGCTTTTTTTCCTGGACTGTTCCAGGCAATTCCTGCCTGGACGCGGCTTCCTCCCCGTTGGGGAATCCTGTGGCCACAACAGTTACGCTGATTTTATCCCCCGCTTCCGGATCAATGGATGTTCCGAAGCATACAAAGGCACCTGGATCTGCGCTTCCTGTAACAATGGTCGCAACCTCTTCAACTTCAGAAAGTTTCAAATCATCACCGCCGGTTATATTAATAAGAACATGTGTAGCCCCTTCAATGTGGGAATCTTCAAGCAGAGGATTGTTGATGGCGCCGGTGGCAGCATCCACCGCGCGGTTATCACCTTCGCCTACACCCACACCCATTACAGCGGTTCCTTTTCCGGACATGGCTGTTTTCACATCAGCGAAATCGATATTGACTTCTCCAGGGCGGGTTATCAAATCGGAAATTCCCTGCACTGCCTGACGCAAAACTTCATCAGCCTTGGCAAAGGATTCCCGTAATGTGGTGCGTTTGTCGGTAAGTTTCGCGAGACGCTGGTTCGGAATAACAATCAGGGAATCAACCTCTTTCGCCAGTTTTTCTATTCCGGCCTGGGCTTGCAGCATTTTCTGACGGCCCTCAAATCCGAAAGGAGTTGTGACAACGGCGACAGTAAGAGCCCCCTGCTCTTTAGCTATTTTGGCAATTATGGGTATTGAACCTGTTCCGGTACCTCCTCCCATTCCTGCGGTAAGGAAAACCATATTGGCGCCACGCAAGGCATTTGAAATGGATTCAGTATCCTCTACGGCCGCTTTTTCCCCGATATCAGGAACCCCGCCGGCACCACGGCCTCCTGTAAGTTTTGAACCTATAGCCAGTTTCACCGGCGCCCGGGAATAATTCAAAGCCTGGACATCAGTGTTAATGGCTATGAACTCCACGCTTTCAACCCCGCAGGCTATCATTCTGTTGACAGCGTTGGAACCGCCTCCTCCGGCACCCACAACCTTGATAACAGTAGGGGTTATTTCCCTCTGTCCGATGATTTCAAAATTCATAATTTTCCTCCCACCCTGGAAAACATAGTATCCCGTATATTTTTAAAAAAATTCCTTAAACCAGTTTTTCACCCATGTAAGCACAGAACCCGAAGGAGTGTCCTTGGTAAACGTTTCCGGCTGCATCCGGGAAAACCTTTCATAAGCATTAAGAACAAGGCCTATAACAGAGGAGTATTCAGGGCTCCTGTACTCGCCGACAACACCGCCGAAAGTTCCGGGAATCCCTATACGGACATTCTGGGTGCCAAAAACGTCACAGGCAAGCTCCACGACCCCGGCCAGATTCGCTCCTCCTCCGGTAAGAACAAAGTTTCCGCTCAAAGAACAGGAATCCGTCACCGGCGCTATTTTCTCCTTTACCATGGAGAATATTTCCTCCATCCTGGGTTGTATTACAGAGCAAATCGTTGTACGCGGAATTTTCACCGGTGGCCGTCCTCCTATTCCGGGAAGAATAATGTCAGAATCTTCCTCAATCAAAGGTTCCCAGCAGTAACCGGCTTCGCATTTTATTTTTTCGGACATTTCAACTGACAATCCCTCCACAATTGAAATATCATTCGTAACGTGCTCCCCTCCCACGGGAAGCACTGCGGTTAATACGGGAGCGCCTCCACTCATCACAATGATATCGGTTGTCCCGGCTCCGATGTCTATAAGGACAGACCCCAGCTCCCTCTCATCCTCAGTCATTATGGCTTTTATTTCCGCAAGACTGTTCAACATATATTCATCAACAAAAAGCCCCGCCCTATTCACACATTTCAATACGGTCTGGACTGAAGTCACGGAACCTGTCACTATATGTACTTCAGCTTCCAGGCGGACACCTATGCGGTTCCTGGGATCCTTTATACCCTCTTCACCGTCAACAATGTAAGAACGGGGAATGACATGGATTACCTGCCTGTCCAAAGGGAAACGGCAAGCCCGGGCCACGTCAATCACCTTGGCAATATCTTCCTGCTGGATTTCATAATTCTCTTTTTTCTGGGGAAGGGCCACACTTCCACGGGAATTAAGGGCTTCAATGTGTGCCCCTCCTATTCCGATTGTACAATGCTGGATTTCAACTCCGGACATCATTTCAGCGGCCTCAACCGCCTGGGATACCGCCCGGACAGTGGCTTCAATGTTAACCACATTACCTTTGCGCAAACCCGTGGAAGGACTTGTACCGACACCGGTAATCTGGAAAACGCCTTCATCCGTCACTTCCCCTATCACCGCACGGATTTTGCTTGTTCCTATATCAATACCAGCTACAAAATTACTCAAAGTTCTTCCTTCCTTAAAAACTTCATGTCAAACAGCACTATCATTCAGTGTATATGCCACAGTCCCAGCCCGGATATCCAATTCTTTTACATCAATATCAAGATCTTGAACAACATCCAATACCAACATCATATACTGTAACGCATCTTCATTCAATGCCTTGTCAGTACGGACAGGCACGGGAGTGTGGACAGGGTATAAAACCAAATCATAACTTCCGTAACTTTTCGGTTCTATTTTTATTTCCGATATAGATGAAAGCAGCCGGGAATTCTCCTTTTCCAGGATTTCAAGTTGCCGCAAAAGGGGCCTGAGCTGGGAATTAAGAGAGCTTCCCGCTTCCGGATTGGTCATATTCAATCCGGTTATGAGTGGCAGATTTCCCGTGTTTTTTGTGGCTCCTATCCTGAATACAAGGCCCGTCCTGTCTATTTCAACAGGAACGGAACGGCCGTTATAATTTCCTATGGCAACGGCGACCGGAACCCTTTCTTTCACAGAAATAACAACCCGGTCAGGAAATTTTTTTGATACGCTAACCTTTTCAAAAAGAGGATGGGCGGCGAGTTTTTCTTCCGCCTGGGAAGGATCAAATTCATTCCATTTTTCACCGGGCTTTATCCCGGCAATTGAAGAAAGTTCCTCGATCCCTATCTGCACATTGCCTTCAACTTCAACTGAAACATAGGAGGCGGACGGGGCTACAAGAAGATAGCAGGCGGCCACAAAAAAAAGCGCAAGCAAAAGAGTGACGCACAGAACTTTTACCAATACATTGAAAACCTGATGTTTTCTGTTGTTCTCCAATACAATAGTTTCAGACATATTCGTATTCCTCTTTTATTTTTTTGCGGGAAACATTCAGGATAAAACCACATACAGACAGGGTTATAAGCAGGGATGAACCTCCCGATGAAAAGAACGGAAGGGGAACCCCTGTTGACGGGAAAAACCGGACAATTACCCCGCAATTCATCAACGACTGGAAAAAAATGATGAAGGTACACCCCAACCCCAGGAAACATTTGAAGCGGGTGTCTGCAGATAAACTTATGGAGGCGGATTTCAAGGTGAAAAGGATTAAAAGCAGAAAATACACCACAACCCCCAGGAAACCCATTTCTTCGCCCCATACCGCAAAGATAAAATCCGACTGAACCTCTGGAATACTTGCTATTTTCCGGACTCCATTCCCCAAACCACGTCCCCAAAAACCTCCTTCGGAAAGGGCTGTTATGGCGGCATTCACCTGATAGCTGGCCCCCAGAGGATCTTTTTCAGGATATAAAAATGACAGAATCCTCTGCACCCGGTATTCTTCCGTCAGAACCATCAATGTAAAAAGCGGGAGCACTATCAGGAAAAACTTGACAAACCAGGAAATACCCACATTGGCGATAAAGAACATGGAAGCCGCCAAAGCAAAAATAAAGGCGGCTGTGGAAAGGTTTTTCTGGAGGTAAACCAGGAAAATAAAAACAGAGCACATAAAAGCCGCCGGATAAATGGAAACACCCGGTTCATCCAGCCTGGAACTCTTTTTCTCGAATAAATTCGCCAAAAAAATAACCACCACCAGTTTTACCAGCTCCGAAGGCTGGAAAGTCATGGAAGCCACGGAAATCCATCTGGTTGCGCCGTTTTTAGTTATTCCTATGCCGGGGATAAACGGCAGAAGGTTTAAAATTATAGTGAATACAACAATTTTAGGAAGCAGTTTACGTATTATGGACAAATTGATGGAGGCGAAAAACACCATAGCCACAATTCCCGCAGCGAAATTCAAAGCCTGGCGTTTTACAAAATAAAAAGGGTCATGGAAAATTCTGGAAGCATACCCGTAAGAACCGGAAAAAAGGGTTATAAAGCCCAATCCACAGAACACGAGGACAAACAGCACAAAGGCCACATCAATTTTTTCCGGATTTTCGTTTCTTTCCTGATTTATGACAGCGCTAAACACCGGACACCTCCGGAACCCCACCCTGTAAAGCCGGAATAACCCTCTCCAAAGCCATTCCCCTGGAACCTTTTAACAGCACAGTATCGCCATCGGTTAAAAATTCCTCCAGTTCCCGTGAAAGTTTCTCGATGGTTTCGGGCAGGAATACAACGGGATTGGACGCATGGTGTTTCGATTCCATTATGAATTTTTTCCAAGCGGAAACTATTTCCTCCCCGAAAAGAAACACAGCGTCAGCACCGGACGAAAAAGCCTTTTCCAATGCCTGCATATGGGCGGAAGCGGACTCTTTCCCCAATTCAAGCATTGACCCCAGGACAAATACAAGCCTGCCTGAACGGGGAAGGTTGGCACAAAAATCAACTGCATGTATCATTGAATCAGGATTCGCATTGTAGCAGTCTTTTATAACGGTCAGGTTGCGAACACCATTGGATACGTTGAGGATTTCCGTCCGCCCCGGAAGGGAACATACGGATTCCAAACCGGCTTTTATTTCTTCCGGTGAAAATCCTGCATAGGAGGCCAGGGCAATAACACCCACAGCGTTTTTCAAATTATATTTTCCTGGCAGATGGAGAAAAATATCCACACCCATATATTTTATCCTGAATCCTAAAAGACCCAAATCCTCTGTTTCAGTTATCCCTGATTTTTCAGGACATACTGAATAAGAGTCATATTCACCTGCCGGATATCCGTAAAATAAAATTTTCCCTGCAGGAACATCGGCAAGAAATGAGGCGAAATCATCATTGGCGGGAACAAAGCCCGTACAGGTGTCATCAAAAAAAGAAAAAATATTCTTTTTCTCCTCAGCTATGGCATGTCTGCTGCCGAGAATTCCGATGTGGGCGGAACCAATGTTTGTAATCAAAGCAAGTTTTGGACGGAGAACCCGGGTTATTTCCGTAATTTCATTCCGCCGATTCATTCCCAACTCAAAAACACCGGCTTGATGGCAAGACCGGATATTGAAAACAGAAAGAGGAAGTCCCGTTTCAGAATTCAGGTTCCCCTCGTTTTTAACGGTATTGAATTTCCTGGAAAAAACCGCCGCCAGCATTTCTTTGACAGTGGTTTTTCCGCTGGAACCAGTCACTGCAACCTTTATCAAATCCGGGAAAAGGGAAACATAAAAGGCCGCCGCATCCTGAAGGGCACCAAGTGTTTCATCCACCGCAAAAACAAGGGTACCGTAAGTGCCGGAAATTTCCTTTAGCACACCGCTGTTTTTTTCAGCGTGTTTTTTGTCCACAAAAACAACGGAAGCCCCTGAAGCGGCGGCCTCGGCCACATACTTGTGTCCGTCCTGAAATTCACCGATTAATGGCACAAATAGGGTACCGGATGAAACTTTCCTGCTGTCCGTTGCCACGGAAGAAAAGCCTTTTTCCGCAACATCATAAACATTACGGAAAAGGAGTTCCGATCCTTTAACGGCCTCGAGAATTTGTTTTGTATTCATCAACACCGCACCGGCGGTGTTTTCATGTCCGGCATCACACACCCTTGTCACTCTCTTTCAGCTCAATGCGCATAATATCCCCGGCCTCCGCCTTTTTCATCCCCATTTCCTCAACTGCGATTTTCTCTATGCGCTCAGGGGTTGAAAGCACTGTTATACCGGAAATAAACCTGCGGTTTACGCTGATAACTTCATATTGTTCTTTATCAAGCCTGGAAACCTCGTTTTCCAAAGCTGAATATTCCAAGCTCTGCCATATTGTGGAAAACAGGAAAAACGGAATGGATAAAACCAAAAAAACAGAGATAATATTTTTAAGCATTTGAATTTTCCCCGCAAAAAAGTTTTTTAATCACACGCAACCGTGCGCTCCTTGACGGGGGATTAACCGCCTTTTCTTCTTCCGTAGGTTTTACGGCTTTTTTCGTAATCAATTCAGCCTTAGGCCTTCCCCCGCATTTACATATCGGCATTTCGGGAGGGCACGTACAGTTTCTTCCAAGATTTCGGAAATAATTTTTTACAATCCTGTCCTCCAGGGAATGAAAGGTAATGACTCCGAAAAGGCCTCCCTCCGACAAAACAGAAAAGCCTTTTTCCAGGATGCGGGGCAGCCTGTCCAGTTCCCTGTTGACGGCTATCCTTAAAGCCTGGAATGTCCTGGTGGCAGGATGAATCTTCCCATGCCTGTAAGCGGGGGGAACCGCCGAATACACACACTCCGCCAAATCCGAGGCAACCTTGAAAGGAGCTCCCTTCCTCCTTAAAACAATTTTAGCGGCTATGCGCCTGGAATAACGTTCCTCCCCGTATTGGAAAATAATGTCCGCAAGCTCGTTTTCACTGCGTTTATTCACAATATCCGCCGCTGATTCCGGGAAAGAAGAATCCAAACGCATATCCAGGGGTTCCCCGGCGCGGAAGGAAAAACCCCTTCCGGATCTCTCATAATGGAAAAGGGAAATTCCCAGGTCACACAGAATAAGTTCAGGAGAAGGAAGATTGTCCGGATATTCTGAGAAAAAAGTGTCAGACCAGGTATTGAAAAACATAACCCGGGAAGAAAAGCCGGACAACCTGGTTTTCGCCCTTTCCAGCATCACCGGGTCCGCATCCACTCCGGCCACGGTCAAATTCCTGTAACGGGTTAAAAAAGCTTCGGTGTGCCCTCCTTCACCCAGGGTGCCGTCAACCATGACAGCCTTTCCCTGGGGAGGGTTTTCCCTGGGACAAAGTAAATTTAAGCACTCCTGCAACAAAACAGGCGTATGAACAACTTCCATCGCAATTAAAGACAGATTCCGCCAAGGTTTTCCGTCGCGCTTTTAAAATCCGCCTCGCTCTCCCCTAAATATTTATCATATTCTTCTGAATCCCAAAGTTCAAAATATTTATCTATACCAAGAAACAAGCAGTCTTTTTCAAGACCGGCATAAACCCGCAAACTTTGCGGGATTGATATACGTCCGTTTTTGTCCAGCTCCACTTCCTGGGCAGGGGCGACAAGACGGCGCAAAACAGAACGGGGTTGAGACTGGAAAGGTGACGCGGCTGTCATAAGCTTGGCGCACAAAATCCTCCATTGCTCAGGAGGAAAAAGCCAGAGACACTTGTCCGGACCCCGGGTCAGGACAAGCGAGGAACAGTTCAACTCAGAGCGTAACCGCACGGGGAACAAAATACGTCCTTTCTCGTCTAGCGTGTTACGGTATTCTCCTGTTAGCAATCCAGATTCCACTTTCTCCTACTTTCTCCCACTTTTTCCCACCCAAATTACATTTTATCAACAAACGGAAGAATGTCAACCAACTTTTTTCAGTTTTTATTTATTCCTTGTTTTTATTTGATTATTCATTAAGATAAAGAAAAATAAGCTTGAAAATAGGATTGGCAAAAGATATAGTCCTTAATATGCAGTTGTATGAATATTATTTGATTTTCCCGGACGGGGACCGGATTGAAATAGACGGACCGCCGGACACAAGGGCCCTTTTGGATGTAAACGGTTTCCCCCACCAGCTTCCGCTGGAAACAGAAAAAACCCTGGCTTACCACGTATGCGGTAAAAGAACCCAGGAAGAAAGGGGGTTGACGGTGGAATTTTATTTTCTGGAACAAATGTCCGCGGCGGAACTAGCGCCCTACGTGGGATAAATTCCGGAGGCAGGAAAATCGCCTAAAGCCGTATCCAAGCTGTTTCAAACGGCACGGGCTATGCACAGCAAAAAAAAGACCGCCTGCAGGCGGTCTTTTTCAATTTAACAACCGGGTTTACCAGTTATCAAACATATCATCTTTGTCTCTGGCCTGAAGGTCATACAAATCCGCCACAGCCCTCAAATCATCAAAATAGATGAAGTAGCTTCCATAGGCGTCTTCCGGATCGCAGTCAACACGGAATCCGACAATCTTCAACCCCAGCCTGTTTCCATAATGGTAATCTTTTTGAATAATACCGTTTTTCCCGTCAGGATTCTGCGGAGGAATTGCAACGGTCATCAATTTCCAGCCTGAATGGTTCAATTTTCCCATGTAAAGCTCGAAATTGCGTCCCCAATAATCCTTCAACAGCAACTTAAGGGTGTGGTTAAAGTTACGGCCGACAACCCATACACTTACAGTTTTTGCTATACCTTCAATAGGAAGAGGGCGTACAGCAGTTATGGAGAAAGAGTTGTGCCCCCGGCGGTAAAAATCAACACGGGTTCCAAGAACCATTTCATCCGGAATGTCCAAACCCTCTTCCTCAGGAATAGGTTGCTTTCCTGCAGGGGAACCATTAAAAAGACGGCTCTTTATTACCCCTTCGTCAGGAGAAATGCTGGATTTCCAGGTTCCTTCCGATTCGAATTTATCAACTGAAACTTCTTTCAAAGCTAACTCGGCGGAAGTAACACCCACTTCGGAGGCTTCCGGAGAATCAACATTGTACGATTCTGCGGTCTGCTGGGCGAAAAGAAAAACACCCATTAAAATTAAAACCGCCGGTATAAGAAAAAACAGCTTTTTCATCTTCCGGTATCCTCCTGTACCGCGGATTCATTGGTCTGGGAAGACTCTTCTTCGGTAAAATCCGCATTTATAAGCTCAAAACCATCATAAGAAGGTCTGTAAGTATCTGTCAAAACTTTCAGCTGGTCAAAGAAAACATAGAAGTTATCAACCCGTTCAGTGGGTTTTGTCCTGAGACGGAGGGCAACCAGCGTCATATTCTGGTTATCCCCGATATACCGTGAAGTCTGGGGGATACCGGTAGAAACATTGACTGAAAGATTTTTCCAACCCTCATGATTCAACCAACCCATCGGAAGCGCATGGACACGTCCGAAACAATCCCGGACCAGAATTTCAAGCTGGTAAAGGTATCCTGCACCCCAAACCCACATATCAATGCGGGAAACAATACCACGGAAGGGGATTTCATAGGGAACGGTTTCCTCTTCCCCGTCCTCATTTTCCTGTGTGGTCATCGGGATAATATCAACCCAGTTATCGCCCTGCCTGTTGAACTTGAATTCAACACCCATAATCTTGTATTCACTGTCAGGCCCTGTTTGCATTACCCTCATGGCATTAGGCATCCCGTCAAAATATTTCAAAACAGGATAGCCTTCCGTAATAAATTTACTTCCTACAGCTGTCCAAGTCCAGTCAACCTCATCAGGATTATCAAAATTATCCACGATATAGGTCTCGTAATTAACTGACCGGCTCTGGGCAAAAGCCGGAAACGCGACTATTCCCATCAATAACGCGAATCCTGCGATGACAAACGCTCCTTGTCTCATCCCAAACTCCTTTTTACACCTATTAGTACACTGAACAGTACACTACTTCATCATCGTCAAAAATATGCTGAAACTTATTATATTGTTATAAAAAATCTTTGTCAAATTGTTTATTTATTTAAGTTAAGATAAGTATATAAATCCATTGACAAAAGCCGCGTATAATTCCAAACTATCTATAATAATAATTTATAAGGAGCCGTTTATGGTAAGTTATAAGGAACTAGGACTTGTGAACACCAAGGAAATGTTCGCTAAAGCGGTTAAAGGCGGTTATGCCATTCCTGCTTACAATTTCAACAACATGGAGCAGCTTCAGGCTATAATCCAAGCCTGTGTTGAAACAAAATCACCGGTAATCCTCCAGGTTTCTTCCGGAGCCCGCAAATATGCAAACCAAACCCTGCTCCGCTATATGGCACAGGGAGCTGTTGAATACGCAAAAGAATTGGGTTGTGCAAAACCGCAGATTGTCCTCCACCTGGATCACGGGGATTCTTTTGAACTTTGCAAATCCTGCATTGAAATGGGATTTTCTTCCGTTATGATAGACGGATCTTCCCTTCCCTACGATGAAAACGTCGCCCTCACCAAAAAAGTATGCGATTTTGCCCACAGCCAGAAAGATTATGTGACTGTTGAAGGTGAATTGGGGGTACTTGCCGGCGTTGAAGACGATGTTGTTGCCGAAGAAAGCCATTACACAAAACCGGAAGAAGTCCAGGACTTTGTATCCAAGACAGGAGTTGATTCCCTCGCCATTTCCATCGGAACAAGCCATGGCCGTCAGAAATTCAAACCCGAACAGTGCACCCGCAGCCCTGACGGTGTTCTCATTCCGCCTCCGCTGGCCTTCGATGTGCTTGCCGAAATCGAAAAGAAACTCCCCGGGTTCCCCATTGTTCTCCACGGATCTTCCTCCGTACCGATTGAATATGTCCATCAAATCGAAAAATACGGCGGGAAACTGGCTGATTCAGTGGGTATCCCCGAAGAACAGCTCAGGAAGGCCGCAAAATCCGCCGTATGCAAAATCAACATTGATTCCGACGGACGTCTTGCAATGACAGCCGCCGTCCGCAAGGTTTTCGCGGAAAAACCCGAGGAATTCGACCCCCGCAAATATCTGGGTCCCGCCAGGGATGAGCTGAAAAAGCTTTACATGCATAAAAACAACGATGTTCTCGGTTCTGCCGGCCATCTTGATGACTAAAAAAACTTTTTCCGTTAAAACGTGGTTTTGACGGAAACAAGAGGGAAAGCCCCGGGTTATCTGCCCGGGGTTTTTTTTACGGTTGAGTCCCGGGAACCGCGGGGGATGGAACCGGAAACATTGAAAAAAAGAGCCGGATAGGTTAATCTTGCACGAAAACATGATTTTAAGAGGGGAATATGGCTAAAATCCAGATGCTGAATGCCGTCGCCGAACTTGACGGGGATGAAATGACAAGGGTTCTGTGGGCTGTGATAAAAGAAAAGCTTCTTCTGCCCTTTGTGGACTTGAAAACCGAATACTATGACTTGGGATTGAAAAAAAGGGACGAGACAGACGACAAAATCACCTATGAGGCCGCTGCGGCCATAAAAAGGCTTAAAGTAGGGGTAAAATGCGCCACAATAACCTCAAACGCCGCCAGAATGGAAGAATATAAGTTGAAAAGACTGTCCCCCAGTCCCAACGGAATAATCAGGGCAGAACTGGACGGAACCGTTTTCCGTAAACCGATTATAGTTTCAAACATCCACCCCACGGTTTCCTGTTGGAAAAAGCCCATAGTCCTGGGCAGGCATGCTTACGGAGATGTTTACAAAAGCTGCGAAATGGCCGTGGACGGTCCGGGAAAAGCGGAACTGGTATTTACGGGAAAGGACGGAAAGGAAATACGGAAAACCATAATGGAAATGCCAGGTCCGGGAATTCTCCAGGCGGTGCACAACCTGGATCAATCAATAGAAAGCTTCGCAAAAGCCTGCTTTGTTTACGGGCTTTCGGAGAAAACCGATGTGTGGTTCGCCACAAAGGACACCATTTCAAAAACCTATGACGGGAAATTCAAGGAAATTTTCCAGAGGGTTTTCGACTCCGGCTACAAAGACAAATTCAAGGAAGCCGGCTTGGAATATTTTTATACGCTGATAGATGATGCGGTGGCAAGGATAATGAAATGCGACGGCGGAATTTTATGGGCTTGCAAAAACTATGACGGAGACGTGATGAGCGACATGGTGGCCTCAGCATCAGGAAGCCTGGCAATGATGACCAGCGTACTGGTTTCCCCGGACGGGTATTTTGAATATGAAGCGGCCCATGGCACTGTCCAGAGACATTACTACAAATACCTTAAAGGAGAGAAAACCTCCACAAACCCGGTTGCCCTGATTTTCGCCTGGACAGGAGCCCTTTCAAAACGGGCGGAGCTTGACGGGACACCGGAATTGGCGGAATTCGCCATGAAACTGGAAAAAGCCGTAGTCTCCGTAATTGAAAGGGGGACCATGACCGGAGATTTGGCAAGATTGGCGGATCCCGGGGCAAAGGAAATCCTTGACTCCTGGGCATTTATAGACAAAATCGCGGAAGAAACCGCCGCCATCCTGTAAGAGCCCGGGGCACCGGACCCTTGAAAACCTTAAAGCAGGTGAATGCCTGCTTTAAGGCAAGCTTCACGCATATCAGCGGGCCAGACAGAAGCCTGGGTTTCTCCTATGTGGGCTTTGCGCAGCAGAAACAGGCATAAGCGGGATTGACCGATCCCGCCACCGGCCGTTTGTTTTAATCCGCCGGATAGAAGCCGTTTGTGGAAATAAAGCTCAGCTCTTTCCGGACAGGAACGGTATTCCAGCTGCCGCCTGAGGGAATCCGGGTTTACACGGATTCCCATGGAGGAAAGTTCCAGAGCCCGTCCCAGAACCTTGTCCCAAACCAAAAGATCACCATTGAGGCCGTGGAAAAAACCGCCCCGGCCGGTGTTTTCTGTTTCCGTAATCCAGTCATCGTAATCTGGAGCCCGTCCGTCATGGGGATCCCCGTCCGCCAATTCATAACCTATACCGATTATAAAAACAGCGCCGTACTTTTCCGTTATCTTGTTTTCCCTCTCCTTTGAAGAGAGTCCGGGATACATTTCATAAAGCTCTTCCGCATGGATAAAAGTGATTTCTTCCGGCAAAAACGGTTCAAAAGCCGGATAATTGTCGTAAACAAAAAATTCGCTCCTCTTAACGCAGGAATAAACCCGTCCGGCAAGTTTTTTCAGAAAATCCACATTACGGTCCGATTCATCCATAACCCTTTCCCAGTCCCATTGGTCAACGTAAAGGGAATGGATGTTATCCAACTCTTCATCCGCCCGGACAGCATTCATATCAGTATAAATTCCAAAACCGCTTTTCAAACCTAAATCGGATACACACACACGCTTCCATTTTGCCAGGGACTGGACGATTTCCATTTCAGCCTCATTCATATCCTTAACAGGAAAGGACACCGGCCGCTCAACGCCATTCAAATCATCGTTCAAACCGGTTCCCTTGGGCACAAAAAGGGGGGCTGTAACCCTGGATAAATTCAACTCAGTGGAGAGTGCCGTCTGGAAAAATTCTTTTATGCGTATTATTGCCTGCTCTGTTTCTTTCACTGAAAGGCAGGAAGAATAATTTTCCGGAATAAAAAGAGAGGACATAAAATTCTCCTAGTAATCATTAAGTATATATACTTATAAACATTATTTGTGTTGAATTCAACAGATAAAAATCAGTATCTTTGAATTGAAAAAAGCCCGTATACAAGCGGGCGGGAGGTACAAAATGCAGACAAAGACAGAAGCGGCCATAAACATAGCTTTTTACGATGCAAAATCCTATGACCGTGATTCATTTACGGAGACAAACCGTTCTTTTTTGTACAACATTGATTTCTTTGACTTTCATTTAAATCCAAAAACCGCCTTTTCGGCAAAAGGATATAAAGTTGTATGCGCCTTTGTAAATGATGTGATAAACGAGACTGTAATAAAGATATTGAAAGAATGCGGTGTCGAGCTTATCGCAATGAGATGCGCGGGATACAACAACGTGGATTTAAAGGCTGCAAAGGAAGCCGGAATCAGGATTGTGCGCGTACCGGCTTATTCTCCCCATTCCGTTGCGGAACATGCGGTGGGTTTACTTCTGGCGGTTACACGGCGGCTTCCACAAGCTTACCTGCGTACAAAAACCGGTAATTTTACCCTTGACGGACTTACCGGCCGCGATCTTTTCGGGCTGACGGCAGGAATTCTCGGCACAGGGAAAATAGGACGCACTATGGCGGAACTCCTTGCAGGATTCGGTATGAATATTGTTTTATATGATCCCCTGCCCAACAAAGAATGGGCGGAATCAAAAAATTTTAAATATGTTCCGCTGGAGGATTTTTTCAGGAATTGTGATGTGATAAGTCTTCACTGTCCTCTAACGGAAGAGACCAAGCACATTGTCAACAAACAGTCTCTTGCCCTGATGAAAAAAGATGCCATTATAATAAACACAGGAAGAGGTGCCTTGATAGACGCCCACGCCCTGGTCCAAGCTTTGAAAAAGCAGGAAATAGGCGGAGCGGCTCTGGATGTTTATGAAGAAGAAAGCAGGTATTTTTTCACTGACTGGTCAGCCAACGTAATCAGGGATGATGTGCTGGCAAGACTTTTAACCTTCCCTAATGTGTTTGTCACAAGTCATCAGGCTTTCTTGACAACAAACGCCCTTTCCAACATCGCCGAGGTCACTCTCGGGAACATACGGGATTTTTACAACGGCGGAAAGCTGGAAAACGAAGTGAAGGCATAAAAGATTAAGACAAAGACACAAACCTGAAGCATGGAAGCCTTTCCACACCGGTGACAAGGACCGCGCTTCAGGTTAAAAACGCAACCCAGGGTCTCGGCTGGTCACGTCAAACTGGTTTGTCGTTTTTTTCCCCGCCTCTGACAAAGCCCATGACAAAACAGGCGGAGGCAAAAAAGAAAGCGGCGAATAAAAACATGGAACGCATACCGGCTAAATCTATTACGGCACCGGCGGCGGCTGGAGCAATTACAGCGGCCAGCTGGGAAAAAGTGTAATAAAGTCCGGTATATGCGCCTATCATGGAAAAATCAGCCATCTGCCAAAGCATGGGAAAAGAGTTTGCGGCTACAGCAATCCAAAACACACCGAATATAAACAGAAGCCCCCAGAAAAACCATTTCAAAACAGATGGTGGAATACCTGCCTGTGCCCCGGCCGGTTCCAAAAAGCAGCACAAAGCCATAACCGCTGAAATCACCACCAGAGAAATTCTTATTACGTGCCTCCGCCCCAGTTTCATGGCAATCCATCCGCCGGGGACAGCGGCCAGAGCTCCGGAAATTCCAACCATTCCCATGGACAGCGGTCCCTGCCCGCTTGTAACTCCGAATGCCCTTATAGTGTATTCAGTCAAATAAGGGGCAACCCCCTGATAAGCGGTGAACCATAAAAAAAGGCTTATCAGAATTAGGACAGCACTTTTATTTTCGGATGAAAATACCGTCTTCAAGCTTTGAAAAAAAGAAAGTTTTTTTTCTGATTCTCCCTTGGCCAACGACGGCTCCCGTACAAAGATGGCAAGACATATCGTGGCAAAAAGAACAACCAATCCGGCAACGGGGAAAGCCAGTTTATTTTTTGTTTCACCTATAAAGGGAAGAACTGTATCCACATCCATCAGTCGCGCCAGGAAAATTGTTCCGGCTATGGCGGCTATGTTACCCATAGTGTTAATGACACCGTTTGCCGGCGAACGGAATTCAGCAGGAATCACATCCGGCATTAAAGCCACTATCGGGCCCCTCGCTGACTGTTTGAAAATATTGAGCACCACAAGGACACACATGAGACAGGCCAGTGAACTGCCGGCCGCATAGGGAAGAAGCGCAAAAAACAAGGCGGAGAGAGGAAGCAGGACGACAATCCATGGCATCCGTCGGCCGAAAGGGGTTCTGGTATGGTCAGACCACACTGAAACCACAGGGATAAGAAGCAGTGCAAAAATATTATCCAAAGCCATAATCATGCCGACTATTGTCTTTTTTGAAATATACCCGGAAAGGAATATCTGGACATAACTGTCGTAGAGAGGATCCATTAAACCGACCGTAAAAAAACCGAATCCTATTAAAAAGGTTACCGGGATATATTTTCCGAATCCTTCGTTTTTTTTACCAGAAATTCCGTCCATCAAAGTCCTCCATAAAACCTGGTAAAATTACAGACAAAAACACAGGTTAAGATAAAACACTGAAAAAATATTCCCGTTGTAGCCATAATACCAGCCCGGAGGAAAAACACAGAACCGCATGGAATAAACATACAAGGTCTTTTCCGTTTTGTTTTATTCAGGATAATTCAACCTGCTGTCGTCAAGGTTTGCAATAACTTCCGAAAGATATTTCCTTGAATAAAATTTTGCCATGGGAAGACTCATATCCAGATAATTCCCGCAATCTTTGGGGGCTGCTCCAGGGATAGGTCCCTCATAATCAGCCACAAAAGAAAACATTTCCCCCACAAGGGAAATAATTTCTGCGGAAGTATAGTCACCCGACATCAAAAGGTAAAAACCTGTTCTGCATCCCATGGGACCGAAGTAGACTATCTTATCCTTATAAAGAGGATGGCTGCGGAGAAAGGTAGCTCCCAAATGCTCGAAAGCATGGATTTCCGCAGTATTCATAACAGGCTCATCGTTGGGACTTGTAACTCTGATATCGAAGGTGGTGACAACTGAATTCCCCACCACATCCTTGCGGGATACATACAAACCGGGTTTAAGTTTAATGTGATCGATACTAAAACTCGCAATTTTCTCAAGCTGCACTTCAATCTCCTTGATTTAAAAGTATAATGCCCGTTTGCGAAAAGAGCAACAGTCCTACCGATGCAACCCGGAAAACCCGTTTT
This sequence comes from uncultured Treponema sp., assembly GCA_949299755.1. GTDB lineage: Bacteria > Spirochaetota > Spirochaetia > Treponematales > Treponemataceae > Avitreponema. The sequence goes on from CASGBA010000006.1 coordinate 184,642, forward strand.
CAATTGTGCAAAGATAATCGCAGAAAGCACAGATATCGCCGGTTTTTCCCGGAAACCTGAACCCCTGGGACTCAAGTTCAGCCCGCCAGGTTCCCAGTCCTTTACCGAAACAAACTGAAACCGCCGGGGATTTCGCGGCTGTTTCAATCAAAGCCTTATAACCATCATTGATGGAACCTATTTTAAGAGCATCCCTGTAATTGGCAAACCCACAACAGGGAGCCACACTGCCGTCAGGATGAATATAAATACACTGTCCGGGACCCTCGCAAAAATCATCGGAGAACCAATTTTCCCCGTTCCATTTTAAATTCCAGGATCCGAAACTCCGCCGGTTTTTATAAACAGGGATAAAGAAATCCGGGCCCCGCAAAACTACCCTGCCCGGCTTGAAAAAATCCTGGCTTCCCCGGGGACAAGGGGTTATCTCCGCCTCCAAAATTTCCGCTGTTTTCAGGAATTCAGGATAAAATTCCAAACTGTCTCCGGGTGAAGGCATAACGGACCAAATTTCCGCGGATGAGGAATCGCAAAAAACATCGAGAACTGTCCGGAGAAAAAAAGCGGCTTCTTCCGCTTTTTGACCGTGGAAACCGTCAAAACTCATCGCGATTTTTCCGTCAAAGCCTGAATCCCTGAGCCGTAAAAGAGCGGATTTTATCTCTTCTTTTGAATTTGAAAAAACCCCGTTTGTGATAACCCTGGAAAAAACAAATCCGGATTCAAAGGCGAATTCAGAAACCCGGCACAGGAAATCCAATGATAAAAACGGCTCGCCACCGGAAAACCCTACTGATAAATCATCCCGGCCAGACTCCAAACAGGATTTTAAAAAAGAACAAGCTTCCCCGGCATCCAAAATACTTCCAGCACCGGGAGTTCCATCACCGGATAAAAAACAATGGGGGCATTTTAAATTACACCGTAAGGAAGGGGCAAAAATGATTTCTTCAGGATTAAACATTTTTTTAATCTATCATTTTTTATCGAAAAAAGCCAATCCTATAGCCGGCATACGCATACCCCGTAAGTATTGTAAAGACTAAGTAACGGAGGTGTAATTCTTTTGTAAAAGGCCTGTTTTTCCGGTTATTTTGTGTTTATTTCTTTGTTCAATGCATATAAACTTTCAATAATGCCATTAGGAGGTGCTGAAATGAAAAAAACACTATTAACATTGATGATGGCCGCTGCGTTTATTTTTACCGCAGTTTCAGAAGGAAACCAGGAGCCTGTTCCTCCTGCCGGACCAGGGCCGGAAGCAGCCCCTGTGGGAGAACCACCCATTCCTGAGCCGGGAGTTTTGCCGGATCCTGCTGTAGCACAGGTACCCAGAGAAAAGCTCGATTTTCTTGTATACGATGTACTGAGAATGCCGTCCATGGAAAATGAGGAAAAACCGTGGCATTTCTCCATTATCCCCAATACAGAAAAAGTTTCCGAGCTTGTACCCGAAGTACCCGAAAACGCATCTGCGATTATCATATCTGCACAGGAAAACAGTCCTGACGGAAACAATCCTGATTTTACCGCAGGCATCGCGGCTGCGGAAATGAAAAAATCCGCCGTAAGGCTGGGGGTTACAATCTCCGTCAAAACAGCTCCGGCAGGAAACATGAACGCATCCCAAAGGGAAGCCTTCGGAATACCGGCCGGTTACAAAGCTTCAGCAATTGTCCTTGTTACAGACAACCCGGGATTCCCCGGCAGGCATCCCCGTGGTCCGGAACCTGACCCGAGGGGTCCGGGAGCGGCTCCTGCCCCTGATCCCAGAAGGCCCGCACCGGATGCACACCACAGGCCTGCTCCGGCTCCCGATCCCAGAAGCCCTGCCCCGGATGCACGCAGGCCAGGTCCGGCTCCAAGAGGTCCTGAAGCCCCTGCCCCGGCTCCCGATCCCAGAAAACCTGCTCCGGATGCACGCAGGCCGGCTCCCGACCCAAGAGGTCCTGAAGCCCCTGCCCCAATACCGGGAGAGCCCGCTCCGGCACCGCGCGGACAAAGACCCGCCCCTGAGAGGATGGAGGCTTTCCGCGAAAGGATAAATGAGGAAATCGGCGGATATATTACCGTAGTTGAATAACTTCAAACTGTAATATAAAATGCCCGCCCAAAGCTTCCCCGGCCAGCTTGCCAGGGAAGCTTTTTTTACCGGCGGCAAAACCTCCGGCCCTTCCTTTACAGTGTGGTTCTTTGCAATTGAATGAAGCGTATTTTTTTGTTATTATGGTTTTGCGTGCTGTAAAAACATCCGCCGCAATTCTATTATGACAGGAGAAAAAAAATGAGACAGTATTTTATCGCAGGAAACTGGAAAATGCACAAAACTGTTCCGGAGGCGCAGGCTCTTGCCCAGGAACTGGTTAAGAATCTCAAAGACGGCCCGAACAAATACATGATTGCCCCGTCCTTCACCTCCCTGGACGCAGTTTCAAAAATCGTGAAAGGAACCAATATATTGCTGGGTGCCCAGAACATGAGCACGGACGAACAGGGAGCCCACACAGGTGAAGTTTCCGTCCTCCAGCTCAAAGATCTTGGGGTACAGGTTGTTATCCTCGGACATTCCGAACGCCGCCATATCTATAAAGAAGACGACGCTATGATAAACAAAAAAGTGAAACTTGCCCTGGCTCACGGTCTTGAGGTTATCCTTTGCATCGGGGAACTCCTTGAAGAAAGGGAAGCCGGCAAGGCTGAAGCTGTGTGTGAAGAACAAACCCGCAAAGGTCTTGAAGGCGTTTCCGCCGAGCAACTTAAAAAGGTGACAATCGCCTATGAACCTGTATGGGCCATCGGGACAGGAAAGGTCGCCACACCGGAAGATGCGGAAGCCATCCACGCCTATGTCCGCAAAATCATTGCCGATATGTACGGAAAAGATGCCGCGGACAAAATCATCATCCAATACGGCGGTTCCATGAAAGCAGAAAACTGCGAAGGCCTTCTTGCCAAACCGGACATTGACGGGGGCTTAATCGGCGGCGCAGCCCTTAAAGCTGAAACATTCACACCCATCGCCCTCTGCAAATAACCTTTAATAACTGTGCGGGGATTATTCCGGAAGGAGAATCCCCGCCGTCCCTTTCCACCGCTCTTACCTGTTTCCCCGGAATTCAGGGCAAGTATTCTTTTTTTACATTTCTAAGGGATTCAAAGAGCATCAGCTTTTTCCGATAACTCCCTTCGGTCAACGCTTCAAGTTTTTTCCGCGCTTCTTTCCGGTAGGAATTATCCTGATAAGCACAGGTACATACAGAAGAACTATACCCCCTGGCCTTTGTATGCCGGACAATCATTTCCGTATCAGAAAAACACAGCGGACGGATAATACGGACAGGATACTTGTCATAACGCAAAACCGGCGGCATGGTGGAAAGCTCACCCTTGCCCAAAGCATTCATTAAAAAAGTTTCAAGGATATCGTCCAGGTGGTGTCCCAGGGCTATTTTATTGAAGCCGCCTTTTATGGCGAAATTATTAAGCTCTGTACGCCTCTGGGTGGAACACCACCAGCAGCTCATTTTTTTGCCGGGCTTTAATCTGTCAAGAACAGGAACGTTAATTATATGAAGGGGTATTTTCCAAACTGAAAACAATTCTTCAATTTGGCTGAAACTGTTCGAGTCCCCGGATTCCCCGGAAATACCGGGAACAACCTGGGACTCAAACTCTGTCCGCACATGAAGAGCTTCCAATCTGAATACAGGTCCGGAAGGCCTTTTCAGCAGGGAAGATAAATATTCCGCCAATGCGGTGGAATCCTTTCCACCGGAAGCCCCTATAAGAACGGAATCACCGTCTTTCAACATGGCATATTCCGAAACAGCCCGGTCTAAAGCCCGGTACAGGGGAGGGTTTGCCATATGTTTTTATAAAAAATCAGAAACCTGATTTTTCATATAAAATATAAAACCGTTTTAAAACCACAGAGCCGTCTTCCCGATAGGAAATAGAATCTTCATCCGGATAAAGCCTGTATTTTAAATATCCTTTGGAGCGGGCAAAGGCTGAAACAGAATTTCTCACGGTAATCAAAGCATCACCTTCATTGAATGAATAATTCGACACATAGGTGACCCGAAGAACACCGGTCAATTCATTGAAAGCCAAATCAACCTGGGCGTTATCCCGGGTTTCGGAATAAACGATAAATTGATAAGGATCCGCAGACGATGAACCAGCCCCTCTGGTTGTCCCCAACCCGCCAGCAGAAGACTCCCCGCCTTCAGCCTGTGCGAAGATAAAGGCAGAACAAATCAGAAGGAAAAACACAACTGCAAATTTTTTCATTGCACCCCTCCAAAACAATCAGTATTACGCTGTTTAATTGTAGACCAACATTGCACAAGTTACAATCCCTGAAAGCTTTTTTTATCAATAAACAAGCACGGACGAGTTTCTTGACGAAAGAAACAAAATACTATACACTGATTCCGTCATGCGGAATTTTCTTTTATTTTATAATGTCTGCCCTGGTTTACCGTTTTTTATTGCTGCTTTGCGCTAGGCGGAACGCCTTCACCTCGGTTCCATTCTGTAAATATATGGAAAATAACATTCGTACTGATCCCGTGCCTGAGCGCGGAAACTATTTTTCACCGGGGCAAAACCGGAAAGGACTATTATGCCTTCAAAAATTTATGTTGGAAATTTGAGTTATTCCACAACAGACGAAACCTTAAAAAATACTTTCACAAACTATGGCGAGGTTGAGTCCGCTGTAATCATCAGGGACAGATACACACAACAGTCCAAGGGATTCGGTTTTGTGGAAATGTCTGACGAACAGGCAGCGGAAGCCGCTATCGGCGGTCTCAACAACCAGGAACTCGATGGACGCAGGCTGCGGGTAAACCATGCCGAAAACAAACCCAGGGATCAAAAGCGCAGCTTTAATCATGACAGGCCTTCTTACGGCGGGGGAAACTACTGAGCCGTAAAAAAGGGCGGAAAATAAAACCCTTCTGAATTTTTTTTCCTAAAATGAATATTTTCCCAGGCGGAAAAGAATCAGGTTTATTTGAAGCTTTCACCGCACCGGATGCAGACAGGCTTTCCTTTTTGGAACGGCTTTTAAAGGCTAACAGTGTTCCCTGTTCAGTAGTGAATTTGCGGGGACGGAGCCATATAATAGTGCGGTTTGGAAAAACCGCATACAATCCGTTCTTCAAAATGAAAACCCTGATAGCACATTATGACAGGGACGGGGTGGGTCTGTCCCCCGGCGCCAATGACAACAGCGCGGCGTGTTTTATGCTGGTGGATCTGGCGGTAAAGTTGCTTCCGGTTAAAGACCACAATGTGCGGATTATTTTTTCCGGCGCGGAGGAAGCAGGACGGAACGGGGTCGCATCCCAGGGAGCTTTCACCCTGGGGCTCGGATTGCGTAAACTGAAGCTTACCGACAGCGATGTTTTTGTTTTCGACGCCTGCGGCCGGGGGGATACCCTGATAGTTTCCACTTCCGGTCTCTACACAGAAGGGAAAAAGCTTCCAGGAAATTTTATAAAAAAACGGGAGGAGCTTTTTCAAAGGGCCACAGATCTGGCAAAGAAAAACGGCAGCGGATGGCTGTCACTGCCCACACCTTACAGTGACAATGCAGGGCTAACGGCGGCGGGCATCCCCGCCCAACTTATAACTGTGCTTCCCCATTCGGAGGCGGAAAAACTTCTGGAAGCATTAAAAGACAGCAGGGCGCGGAACGGGGATATTTCCAGCATAGAGAGCCGCATTTTTGCATTCAACTCGGGGAAAAACAAGCAGCCGGAAACAGAGGATTTTATCCCCCTCACCTGGCAGGATATGCACGGCGTCAATGACAGCATTGAAAATCTCAGCCCTACCGCTTTTTCCCTGATGGAAACATTCTTAAGCAATCTGGCGAACCTAAAAACTCCCTGCTAAGTAAATTAAAATTTCACATTTCAGTTAAAAAAGGAACAAGCACGAGGTTTCCCGCACTTTTCAGTACAATCGAAACAGCCTTTGCCAACTCCAGTCTTGTACGGGACAGGGAGGCAGACTCCTTTCCGGAATTTCCCTCCGCATCAAAGATCGGGCAGTCATGGTAAAACCTGCTGAAACATTTGGAAACATTGTACAGAAAAGCGGTTACTATGCTGGGATCCCTGTTTTCCGCCGCCCGGGAAACCACATCCGGATAAGAAGACAGGGTTTTCAAAAGCTCCCATTCAGCGGGATCCGTCAAAAGCTCAGGGACAACAGGGGCATCCCTGAAAGAAGCGGCTTTGGAGTCTTCCACGAATCTCCGCAATATGGAGGAAATGCGGGCGCCCATATACTGCAAATACGGCCCGGTATTTCCGTTGAAGGAAAGGGATTCCTTGGGATTGAACAGCATATCCTTTGTGGGGCTGGTCTGGAGCAGATAATAATGAAGGGCGCCCAGGGCAACCTTCTCAGCCACATCCTTCGCATCGGAAAGGGTTTCCGTCCTTTCTTTTTCCCTTATCTCCGCCAGGGCATCGTCCCGGAGTGTGTTTATCAAATCGTCACCATCGACAACGGTGCCTTCACGGCTTTTCATTTTGCCTTCAGGCAAATTAACCATGCCGTAAGAAAGATGGTAAAGCTGGTCCGCCCAGTCAAAGCCGAGCAGCTTCAATATGTAAAACAACACCTTGAAGTGGTACTGCTGTTCGCTTCCAACAACATAAATCATGACGTCAAAGGACCAGTCGTTGTGACGGGAAATGGCGGTTCCTATGTCCTGGGTGATATAAACGGAGGTTCCGTCGCTGCGGAGCAGCACCTTTCTTTCAGCTTTTAAATCCATGTTCAGAGGCGAAAGATCCACGCAGAGGGAACCGTCCTCAGCTTTGAAAAAAATGCCCTTTTCAAGACCGGAAAGAACCTCATCCTTTCCTTTAAGGTAAGTTTCACTTTCAAAATAAATTTTATCGAATGAAATCCCGGTTCTTTTGTAGGTTTGCATCAGTCCTTCCAACGCCCAGCCATTCATGGTTTTCCAAAGGGCAAGGGTTTCCGGGTCCCCGGCTTCCCAAAGGCGGAGAAGCTCTTTCGCCTCTTCATCGGCTTTTTCGGGATTCTCTTTGCTGTAATCATTGAATTTAACATAGCAATCCCCAACAAAGCGGTCGGGTTTTACGGAGAAATCGGAAGGTTGCTTGCCGTTAAAAAATTTTTTGTAGGCAAGCATGGATTTGCAAATATGCACCCCGCGGTCATTGATGATATTCACCTTGTACACATCGGCACCGCAGAATTTAAGGATGCGGGAAATACTTTCGCCCAAAGCATCATTCCGCAAATGACCCAGGTGCAGCGGTTTGTTTGTATTCGGGCTGGAGAACTCCACCATAAATCGTTTCCCGTCCAAAACACCGGGTTTGCCGTAATCCTCTCCAAGGGAAATTATCTCCGTGAGAACCTTGGAGGCCACATCCTTTTTCGGAAGAAAAATATTCACATAGGGTCCGGCGGCTTTGACAGAAGCGTCTGGGAAGGAGGCGGAAAGAAGGGAAGCGCATTTTTCAGCGATTTGAGCCGGAGATTTTCTGAGAATCTTTGCGAAAGGAAACATGGGGAAACCCAAATCTCCCATGGCCGGATCGGGCGGAATTTCCGCCACCACAATATTTTCAATACCATCGCATGACGCGGAAGGATCCGCCTCCTTTAAAATTCCCTTAAGGGCAGAGGCCACATATTCCCGCCACAAATCCTTTGAGCTGTCCATTTTTCCGTCCTGATTTTGTTTCAATTACTGTACCATAAGAATATACAAAAGGCATTACATTGACAAGGCATTTTCACGTGTGGTATCTTTTCATCATGCTCGATTATAAATTTATCAAAGAAAATCTTGAAGCCGTGAAAACGAATATATCTGCAAGGAACATGAAAGCCGACGCAGACCTAGTTGTTTCTCTTTTTGATGAAAGAACCGCACTTACAACGTCCCTCCAAAGCCTTCAGACTAAAAGGAATGAAAACGCAAAAGCGATGAAAGGGAAGCTTTCCCAGGAGGAACGGGAAAAGCTGATTGCTGAAGGAAAACACATAAAAGACGAAATTTCCGCCGCCGAATTGAAGCTGAAAGAAGCGGAGGAAAAACTCGAAGCAGAGGGACGCAAAATCCCGAACATGGCACATCCTGATGCGCCGGTCGGAAAGGAAGACAAGGACAACCTGGAAGTAAAACGTTCCGGAGAGCCCACCGTCTTCTCTTTCACACCGAAAGACCATGTGCAGCTCGGACAGGAGCTGGATATAATCGACTTTGACGAGGCGACAAAGGTTTCCGGGCAGAAATTTTATTACCTGAAAAATGAGGCTGTTTTTCTTGAGCAGGCCCTTGTCCTGTACGGATTGAATATTTTAAGGAAACACGGATTCACCCCGTTCATAACACCTGACGTAGCCAAGGAAGAGGTTTTATACGGAATCGGATTCAACCCCAGGGGAAACGAATCCAATGTTTACAACCTGGAGGGGGAAGGAACTTGTCTTGTGGCTACAGCTGAAATAACTCTAGGCGGATACCACAAGGATGAAATACTCAGCAAAGAAAGGCTCCCTTTGAAATACTGCGGACTTTCCCACTGTTTCCGCCGGGAAGCCGGGGCCGCCGGCCAGTTCTCCAAAGGATTGTACCGGGTTCATCAATTCACGAAGCTTGAAATGTTCGTTTACTGTCTCCCGGAGGACTCAGGCGCCTTCCATGAGCAGCTGAGGCTTATCGAAGAGGAAATATTTTCCGGTCTGGGAATCCCGTTCAGGGTTGTGGATACCTGTACAGGGGATTTGGGCGCACCAGCTTACCGTAAATGGGATTTGGAGGCGTGGATGCCCGGACGCAACGGCGGTGAATGGGGGGAGATAACCTCCACGTCAAACTGTACCGATTTCCAGGCAAGAAGGCTGAATGTACGGTTCAAAGACAGCGACGGGAAAAACAAATACGTCCACATGCTTAACGGAACAGCCATAGCCGTTTCCCGGGCCCTAGTGGCCATACTGGAAAATTACCAGAGGGAAGACGGTTCCATCGGGATACCCGGGGCACTGGTGCCCTTCTGCGGTTTTGACGAAATAAAACGTAAAAACTGATTTGCCACGCCTGCCGGCTTGAATCCCCGTCAGGCGTTATTCAAGCGTTCAAGTATCACTTTATTTCCGGGTTATTGTGTTTCTTTGACAGGAATCCGGAATCTTCCAGGTAACGCCTGCGGGAAATTATCAACTGTATCAGCTCCTGATACATATCGAAATTAACATTCAAAGCCATGGGAAGGATGTAGTATTCGGTTTCATCGCAATACCTCTCGATAAAAGAAGGACTGGTCACAAAGCCAAGGCTTATCATATTGCTGATCCTGTCGGCGCACTTCAGTATTTTAGCCTTCTGGGAACCGTGCTCCGAAATCCGTTTAAGGAAAGAGGGTTTGTCCTCCCCTTCCCTGCGGGTTACTTCCATAACCAGGTCGTAAACCTGTCCGGATTCGGAGTCAATCTGCAGCAGGTCATTGTGATTGAAATCGGGGATGTCTTCGATAACATCATGAACCAGGGAAGCTTTGAGCAAAACCCCGTCTATGTAACCGTAGTCTATGAGGATTCCCATGGTGTCAATCTGGTGACGGAACATATTCCCGCCGGAGTAACGCTGTTTGCCAATAAGAACTGTTGCCACCTGAATATACGGAGCAAGGTAAATTCCTTTTAAAACCAGCATATCCTGTTCATTCATACCGGCACTTCCTTTTCAAGAGTTTACTGCAAATCCCTTATATATCCGGAAAGTTTTTCTATCCGGCGGTTGATTTCGGAAAGTTTTTCTTTTTCCGAGGATATCACTTCTTCTGGTGCATGGGAAATAAAATTAGTGTTGGCAAGCTTCGCTTCAATTCTGGCGGCGGACGCCCTCTCTTTTTCCATTTCCTTGGAGAAGCGGACAACAAGCTGTTCAGGATCAAGGCCCGCGCCCGGGAGAATGAAAATTTCAAAGCCGGCGCCCACTGTGCCGACTGAACCCTTCGCCCTGGCTCCGGCTTCATCCAAAAAGGATACTTCAGAAAGACCTGCCAAAAGTTTCATTTCCTCAGTGCGTTCCCTCACAATGGAAGCGGGGCTTCCTTTTTCAATGTAGCAGGCGGCGGCAATCTTTATGGCTGGATCTATCCCGCATTCCACCCGCAAAGCCCGCACCGAGCGGACAATTTCCTGGAAGGCGGAGAAGCGTTCATCTGCGGAAGAATCCCTGCGGGAAGAATCCGGCACGGGGTAATCCGCGGTGATGAGGGCATCCGCCTTCGGCTGTTTGCCGCAGCGGCAGTTTTCAGGAAGGAAGCCGTAAATCTCTTCGGTGACAAAAGGCAGGAATGGATGCAAAAGCCTTAGGGATTCCTCCAATACATTGAGGAGCACAGAGGCGGCCCTGTCCTTTTCATTTTCGTCCCCGTCCTTGAAGGAGAGCTTTGAGGTTTCCACATACCAGTCGCAGAAATCATTCCAGAAAAATTCAAACACCGTCTGGGCACCGTCATTGTAGCGGTAGGATTCCAGGGCGTTTTTCACCGATTCAGCGGCGCAGTCAAGCCGGTGGAAAATCCAGCGGTCAAGCTCAGTGAAGGAGGAACGGGGGACATCCTGCAATTCCCTTCCCTCAAGATTACCGAGAATGTATCTGGAGGCGTTCCATATTTTGTTGGCGAACCGGGAACCGAACTTAAAGGATTCTTTGTCCACAAGGACATCCTGTCCCTGGGCGCACATAAAAGCCAGTGTGAATTTCAAAGCATCGGAACCGTAGCTGTCCACGATTTCCAAAGGGTCGATACCGTTGCCGAGGGACTTGCTCATCTTGCGGCCGTGTTTATCGCGCACAAGCCCGTGGATGTATATGTCCCGGAAGGGAACCTGTCCGGTGAACTCAAGGCCGGCCATTATCATCCTGCTGACCCAGAAGAAAATTATATCGTAGGCGGTGACCAAGGCGCTGGTGGGATAAAAACGGCGCAAGTCCGCGGTGCTTTCCGGCCAACCCAAGGTAGAGAAGGGCCAAAGCCAGCTGGAGAACCAGGTGTCCAGCACATCAGGATCCTGGTAAATATCCTTACCTGAGCATTTAGGGCATTCAGTGCAGTCTGTGCGGGACACCGTCATCGCGCCGCAGGAACGGCAATACCAGACAGGGATTCTGTGACCCCACCACAACTGGCGGCTTATGCACCAGTCCTTTATGTTTTCAAGCCAATGGGAATAAGTGTTTTCCCATTTTTTCGGATAAAACACTATCTCGCCCTTTTTCCAGGCGGCAAGGGCCTTGTCAGCGAGGGGTCTCATACGGACAAACCACTGGTCACTCACATAAGGCTCCACCACGGTACCGCAGCGGTAACATTTTCCGACCGCATGGGAAATCTTTTCTTCAGCCTTGAAAAGCCCCATCTCCTGCAAATCGGCAACCACGGCTTTCCGGGCTTCCTGGCATTTCATTCCCCGGTATTTTTCAGGACAGGAATCATTCAAGGTTCCGTCAGGATTGAGGATGTTTATAACCTCCAAATCGTGGCGTTTCCCGATGTCCCAGTCATTGGGGTCGTGGGCCGGTGTGATTTTCACCATACCGGTACCGAATTCCATATCCACATAAGAATCGGCGATAATAGGGATAAGGCGGCCGGCCAAGGGGAGCTTCACTTTTTTGCCAACCAGTGAAGTGTAGCGTTTGTCCTCTGGATTTACAGCCACGGCGGTATCACCCAAAAGGGTTTCCGGACGGGTGGTGGCTATTTCTATCCGGTTCGAACCGTCGTGGGCCAGGACACCGTCCTCCAATTCATAGTAAATATGATACATGGCGCCGGCCGTATCTTCGTGTTCAACCTCATCGTCCGCAAGGGCCGTGCCGCAGGAAGTACACCAGTTCACAAGATAATGTCCGCGGTAAATCAAATCCCTTTCATACAGGATGACAAAAACCTCCCGGACAGCCCGTGACAAACCCTCATCCAGGGTAAAGCGTTCCCGGCTCCAGTCCACGCTGGCGCCTATTTTCCGGAGCTGTTTTGTAATGATTGCGTGATGCTCGTTTTTAACTTCCCATGTTCGTTTCAGGAATTCCTCACGGCCGATATCCCGGCGGCTTTTGCCTTCTTTTTTAAGGCGCCGTTCCACCACATTCTGGGTGGCAATGCCGGCATGGTCAGTTCCGGGAACCCACAGGGTGGGACGACCGCACATACGGTGATAGCGGACAATTATGTCCTGGAGACAGTTGTTAAGTCCATGCCCCATGTGGAGCACACCGGTTACATTGGGAGGAGGAATAACCACCGTAAAGGTTTTTTTGCCAGACCCGGCGGTTTCTTTCGGTTTAAAACAGCCTGAATTTTCCCAGGAGGCGTATATCCTGTCCTCAAAACTTTTAGGATCGTAGGCTTTTTCAAGTTCAATGGCTTTCATTTTTCCTCCGGCAACCGGATTTCTTTCATTATAATTAAAAGAAACGAAAGAAACCGTATCTTGTGATTTTATCGGTTTTAATCATTTTAATCAATGTTTACGGCCTCATTCGAATTTTCCGGATTCTATTTCGTCATGAATCCTGCGCCAGCTTTCAAATCTGTCCTCAGCCACGACACCGGCATAAACCGCCTCCAGGATTTTACACCCCGGTTCTTTTGTGTGGGAACAGGACATACCGAAAAGACATTGCCCCGCAAGGGATTCCATTTCCGGGAAATACAGGATTAAATCGGAAGAGGAGATTCCGTTGAGGATAAAACGCCTTATACCGGGAGTATCGATTAAACCAGCCTTAAAGTCCCCTGTGTCCGCATGAAAAAAATTACCGCGGGTTGTGGTATGAACCCCCCTTCCGTACTTGGAAGAAAGAGCAGCGGTTTTTTGATCCGCTCCTCCGCAAAGTTTATTCAAAAGGCTTGACTTCCCCACTCCGCTTTGTCCGATGAAAGCAGCTGTTTTCCCGGACAATTCCTTTTTCAACAAAGGCAAACCTTCACCGCTTAAGGCGGATACAAACAAAACCCTGTAGCCTATACGAATCCAATCCGAAATGCGCTCATGGGTATCGCAATCCACTTCCAAATCGCATTTATTAACCAGAATAAGGGGCGGTATACCTTCCAGGGCAGCCTGGATTAAAACTCTGTCAACAAAGCGGGGCCTGAAAGGAGGTTCAGCCGGCGTGGTTACCACCACAACGGCATCAATATTCGCGGCCAAAAGCTGCGGCAGTTTTCCTTTCACGTTCCAACGCACAAACTTGTTTCTTCTAGGAAGAAGGGAAAGAATGCTCCCTTCTCCGTTTTTTTCATCAGGAAGGAATTCAACCTTATCACCGGGAGCAAGCGGATTATAGAAGCCGGAGGAACTTTGCAGTATTTTACCCTTTATGGAACAGCGGCATATTTTCCCCTCCCTGTCTTCAACATCGAAAAAGTTATTCGTGCCTCCTATGACAAAACCCTCCCTGGAGGGGACGGGAAGTCCGCTCAAAGAATTCCTCCCAGATTCAAACCATAAAGACCGCAGTAAAAACCGTACTTTTCTTTTCTGGCAGGGGAAAGTTTTCCGGTGACAAAAAGGGAATCCCTCCATCCGGAAGGGATGGGAGGACAGTGTTCATTCCGGTTACCGGCATTTTCTTCAGAACGGAGAAAAACCCGGTGGGCCTGATGGGCCACTCCGTCAAGGGAATCCACAACTGTAACTTCTGGCCCCAAGGCTTTCTTAAAAACATCAGTGATATGAAGGAAATGGGTACAGGCAAGGACAACCGTATCGGCGCCGGCACTTACAAATGGGGAAAGTACCGGCGTGACAGCCTCCAACTTTTCTTCTTCCCCCGCAGTTACAAGCCTGTCTTCTATATCGGCTATAAGGGAAGAGGCGGCGACCCGGATGATTTTACAATCACCGGCGAATTCATTTATAAGCTTTTCCGTATAAGCATTAGCGACGGTCTTTTCTGTAGCCAAAAGACCTATCACCCGGTTCCGGGAAATCTCCCCCGCTTTTTTTATGGCGGGTACAGTACCTACAAAAGACACGGGAAAGGTTTTACGAAGCACTTCCAGGGCTGTAACTGAAATCGTATTGCAGGCTATGACAATAACCCGGGGATTAAAACGCTCCACGATACGCCCGGTAACCTCGACAGCGGAGGAAACAATTTCGTCCACAGTTTTCTCCCCGTAGGGGAAACGTTCCGTATCCGCGACGTAAACACAACGGGCCTCGGGAGAGATTGTTTTCACTTGCCGAAGGTACGGAAGCCCGCCGATTCCGGAATCCAAAAAAGCGTAACAAACTTTGCCGCCGTTTGTGTTCAAAGGCATTTCTGACATCGGTAAAAGCAGCTCCCTGGTTTAAGAAAAAAGATTATTGAAAGCCGCCCTCGCCGCAGCCCGGCGGGCCTGCTCATCCTGGCCGGTTCCGCCGCCTGAAAAATCATGTTTCAAAGAGAAAAAATCACAGAAATTCGCCCGTTCCTTGTCCTGTGGCGCATCCTCCATTCTCTCGGCACAGTCATGATACCCGCCGGGAGAATAATGGCGGCAGTTTTTACAGGAACGCAAATCAAAGCCACAGGAGGGACAGGTATCCCCTCTCCCGACCTGGCCTGAAAACTCAATATTCTTTCCGCACTTCCAACACATTGTCTTATAATAATAAACCATTTGACCAAAAACGTGCAATGCCATAAAGTATAAATATGTACAAACAGAACCAAAACATTCAGGAAATTGTGCTGCGGACAACGGTTGAATCAGAAACAGACATACAAAGTCTGGATTTTTCCAAAATGGAATTCCATGAATTCGATTTTTCAGGCAAAAAATTCACCGGTTGCCGTTTTGCGGGCACAAAATTCATAAACTCGGATTTTTCCAAATCCAGATTCAGAATGTGCTTTTTTGATGAAGCCTGCTTTGAAAACTGCAAGCTGACAAATACAGACGTACAGTTTTCCTGTTTTGCCGGATCAAAAATCGAAAACTGCGACTTTAAAAACTCAGACCTGCTGCACAACAACTTCAACGGAATTACCTGCGACAACACAACCTTCAATGACTCCGATTTGTATAACTCCTGTTTCGTGCTTGCAAGTCTCAATAAAACAACCTTCCAAAACTGCAATCTGAAAAAGGTTATTTTTTTCAGGATATTCAAGACGGAATGCAGCTTTAAATATTCCAACACCAGGGAAGCCATTTTTTCGGAGGGGGACGAACCGGAATGAAACTGTATTTTCACTACGCCTCCGATAATTTTTCAAACTGTTACCTTGTGGGAAACGAATTGACCGGGCAGGCTGTCCTGATTGACCCCAGCGTAATAGACGACAAACTCCTAGAACACATTGAAAAAAATAAATTTTCCCTGGAGGCTGTCCTTATAACCCACGGACATAAAAGCCATTCCCAGGCTCTCCCCACCATCTTGAAAATATACAACCCGAGGATTTATGCGGCTGAAACAGAAATAAAAGGAGCAAAAACAAAAAGCCTTATAGGTGACGGCTGTTTCCAGGAAGCTGGATTCAATATTTCCTATATGTCCGTTCCAGGTCACTCCCCCGATTCGGTTTTATACAAAATAGAACAGGTTGTATTTACAGGAGATTCAATATTCGCCGGCAGGCTAGGTTCAACTGGCAACAGTTACGGAATGAAAAACCTGATAATGAATATAAACAACAAACTTTTGAATCAAAACGAAGACTTGATAATCATGCCGGGACACGGCCCGCCTTCCACGGTGGGGGCGGAGCTCCGATATAATACGGATATCCTGCTACAATAAACGACAATAGACGGAAAGCGATGGGAAATCCCGGTCAGTCATCCCAGAAAAGCATCCCCACTCTTCCGCCGGTGATACCCCAGCGGTTGAAAACATACCGGCAAAGCTCCTCCGAGGCAAAAACAAAATCCTGTGCCCCGGTATCCATTATGTAAGCGGCGGTTCCGGGATTACCGTTGTGACGCAGGTACCTTTCGGCAAGGTTACGCCCGAAATATCCCGGCACATTGGAAAAAGGATTCTGAAGGATGTATCCCATGAATTCATTTTCCATAAGATATTGATCGGAGATATCGTAGCCTAAACCGCCCACCACAATGAAATAATCCTGGAGGAAAGCCAAGGCCTTGGGATTCATCCGGTTGTAAACCTCCGAAACCTTCTGCCGGAAATCCCCGTCCACAAAATAAATGGCGTGGAAACATTCATGGGCGATGAAACTGTACCGCAGATATTCAGGTGAAGACCTGGAGATTGAAACAATCGCACCCTTGCCCGGCTTAAAGGTTCCGTCTGCCGCGGCTTCGATAATGCCGTTATGGAGAAGTATCCCCCGCAATTCAAGTTCCTCATCCAAAAGGGGGAAATCCGACCGGGCGGCGGCGGAAAAAAATTCCGCAAGACTTTCAGCCCGGTAATCATGGGCGTTGAATCCATGCATGTCGGAAAGCTCCTCATCGGTCATGAGCTTCCCACGGTAACCATCCTTTTCCACAAAGAAAGCCAGCCGCCGGAAATACCGGTTCTGGACTTCATAATCGACGGTGTCAAAAACAATGACGGTGGGGAACCTGTCCCAACGGAATATTTCCCGGCTGGCTTTCCTCCATGCGGACTGGGGCCATTCCACCATCGCATGGGGATCGGCGGTGACAGGAACAAGAAGGCTTTCCCCGGGGATTGAATTCCCGGAAAACGCCTCCGCCCCTGAACCGGAGGAAGGCGAAGTGAAAATGCCCCTGGAGTATTTCCCGCCGGAAACCGGCTGCACATAACCGGAGAAACCCGAAACCACACAGGGCTGGAAAAAGGCGAAGGTTTCCTCTGAAGGAGAAAGCCGGAACCCGAATTCCTTTTTCCCGTCGGTGAATACAGCCCGGGGCTGGTAAGAGGAATAATCCCCGGGGGAAACATTCTGCCCGGCGGCAGGAACAGGATAAAAAAGAAAGGAGACGGCGGAATCCCCGGGCACAGCAACAGCAGGGGGATTATCAGGAGCGAAGGAACAAGCAGCGACTCCGCCGGAGGAAGGGAACCCTGCCCAGGAAACAACCCCGGGCGTTTCCTCCGAAATCCACCCGGAAGAAGCCTTCTCAACGGAGGCGTGGCATATAAGCGTTTCCGTTTTTGCGGGGGCTGAAACCGAAAGGGCAAAGCCGTGTATCCCGGAAGGCGACTCGGGGACAGCCATCCTTAACGACAGGGAACCGGAACAACCCGTCACAATAGAGGAAGCGCAAAAAAGCGTATTTTGGGATAAATCGTAAAAAGCCTCCCCCTGCTTCCTGTATTCCGAAACCCGGCGCCTGAGTTTCATTTTGGGGGAAGAAACGGATACAAAATCATCGCCGGTTAAATAGGACAGCTTCACGTCAACGCCGGTTCCGGCGCCGGCGCTTGAATCTTCCCCGGAAATTTCCAGGGAAATTTCCAAGGCGGAATCCGGGAAGGACAGGACACCGGCGGGAAAGGCGAAAACAGCGCAACCGCTGCCTGTGATTTTTCCTTTACGGGCTTCCGGGGAAAAGGCGGTTAACCTCAACTGTCCTGCGTCCGCCTGAGGAAAAGACTCCACACCGGAAAAAAGGGGGACAGGGGTTTCTTTCCCGCAGGAAAATAAAAGGAGACAGGACAACATGACATATAGACAAAAAAAACTTTTCACAGTAAAACGGCAGAACATGGGAAGAATATTAGCATAACAATTTTCTTTTGATAAGAGAGAGATAAACAACATGGATTTTTTCAGCCTGAAATTTGACGCCCTTTTCCTGCCAGACACCCAGCAAGCCTTGCTGGAAAACGAGCAGAAAATTTTAAGGCGTATTTTCAGCGGAATGGGGAACAATCCTTTTTGCCTTTTCCCTCCCTGTATACCCCTGGGATACCCGGAAGCGGAACCGGAAGGGGACGGACTTGAAGCCTTCCCGCCGGAAACCGAAGGTGGCTGGATAATCCGCAGGACAAACCTGCGGATTCCGGACGGAAATCCCGCACAGAAAAAAAATGGCCGCAACCTTCCCCCGCCATTCCAGGATTTTCCCCTGCATCCATCTATAGTATTGGGTTTTGCCGGGGAAAAAAGCGGGGAACTCCTGGGTTTATACCGGAAGGAAAGGTGTAGCCGGCTTACAGAAACAGAAAAACTGAGGTCTGAAGTATGGTACAGGACGGAGGTTTTTGTGGACATTCAGGAAGACCCCGGAGTTTTTTTTAACTCGACCTGGAGGACAGGCGCTCCGGTTTGGAAAAAGAGGTGCAAATGAAAATATCGGTTATTCTCGGCCATCCCTATCCAAAAAGCTTTAATGCGGCCATAGCGGAACGGACGGTGGAAGTCCTGAAAAAGCTGGGTCATGAGGTTTTCTTCCACGACCTGTACGGGGAAAAATTCAATCCTGTCCTTTCCCCGGAAGAGCTGGCGGGGGAAGACGGCGGGGACAGGCTGGCGAAAAAACACAGGAAGGAAATAAAGGAAGCGGACGGCATCATCCTGATTCACCCGGAATGGTGGGGACAGCCTCCCGCGGTTTTGAAGGGATGGGTGGACAGGGTTCTCGTCCCGGGGACAGCCTACGAAACAAGGATGACGGAAAAAGGAAGCGTAACCCGAGGGCTGCTGAAAGCCGTAACCGTAATCCTCTTCGCCACCTCAAACACTCCGGCGGAAAGGGAAGAGGGGGAACTATGCGACCCGCTCCTCCATATATGGAGGGACTGCACCTTCTCCTTCTGCTCGGAGGCTGTCTTCGACAGGCTCATGTTCAGGGTGATTGAGACAAGTACCCGTGACGAACGGAAACAATGGCTGGATGAAGCGGAAAAAATTCTGGAAAAATATTTCCGGTAACCAGTGGCGGGCCGGTCAGGTACCGCCGGTTCTTTTCCGGCCGGACTTTTCCACTTTTGCCGCCGGAGTCTTTTTGCCCGCCGGAGGATTTTTCCCGGCGGTGCTTTTAGCCTTGCCGGAAGAACCTCCGCTCTTGGTTCCGGATCCGCCCCTGGTTCCTGTTTTTGGAGTCCGGGAAGGAGGAGGCTTCTTTTCCGGGGAAGAGAGCATCCTTAAATCCCGGGCCTTCTGTTCATAAATTTCCGCCATGTTGGAAATATTCTTTTTCCTGTAAATGGAAGCGGATTCCTCCCAACCCCGCACATCATCGGGGAACAAATCCGTGACACGGCGGAGGACATCCAGGGCCTTATCGAATTTCCCCGCATTCACATGAAGGCGGGATTCAATCAGCAGGGATTCCGCGGAAGGGGAAAAAATCCTGTTAGCCTCATGTATCAAATTAACGGCGGAAGAACGCTCCCCCATTCTGTCGAGGCAATAAACCAAATTGGAAAGAATATTCTTATCCTGGGGCTTGGAACGCAGCATATTCCGGTAAAGGACAGCCGCCTGCCTGTACTGGCCCGCATTCCTCCTGTACTTGGCAAGCTGGCGGGAATAGGAAGCGTCGTCCTCATACCTCAGCAAAAGCTCGGTTTGATCCGCAGCCATCTCCCACATTTCCTTTTCGGAAAGGAGCTTTATGTACTCCTTCCGGACAGCCGGAGGCACATCCCACCGTTCTATGCACATTTGATAAGCGTCCAGAAGGGCTTCCTGATCACCCAGGGAAGAATAGGAATTGAAAAGGCCTTCCATGGCTTCTTCCCTTTCCTCAGGGGAAAGCTTCGTCACGGCGTCCATGTCCAAGATTTTTTTATACCAGCCGGAGGCCAAGTCAACCAAATCAAGCCTGTAATAAGTACGGGCAAGCGCAAGCAAAAGGCAGGGCATTACGCCGTTGTGGCGCACAGCCTCCTGAATCTCGGGAAGAAGCTTTTCCGGATCCGTGTTAAGGTTCGCTGCGCACAATATGCTGTAAAGGTCTATGGTTTCCGGATCGCAGCCGCAGGCTTCCGCCGCCGGAAGGATGTTTTTCAAGGCGCGCCAGTTCCTTGAAGCCGAATAGGAGAGCATCAACCCGTAATAGGGCGCAGGATCCTGGGGGTTTATTTTCAGGGCCAGATTGAAATGATTGGCGGCGTGCTTCAAATTCCCCAGGTTCCGCTGGGCTTCCCCCATCAAAGAATGAACCGCGGAATCCTCGCCGTAAGCCTTGATATAATTCCTTCCCGCATAAATAACCTTCGGCCATGCGGCGGCATCCAGGAAATTTTTAACGATGCGGAGGCTGACAAACTGGGGGGAAATCTGGTTGGCTGCGTTCGCCTCCCCCAACGAAAGCATCAGTTCGGCGGCCTTTTCTATATCCCCCATGTCGATGTAAATTGAAATCGCGTACCAAGAAACGGAAGGGTCGTTGGGGGCGAATGACCGGGCCGCATTATACTGGCTGAGGGCTTCCTGATAATCCCCCAGGGCTTTAAGGGCGTGTCCCAGGTAAAGCCTGGGGGCAACCCCGTCCACCTCATTGTCAATCAGGAAGGTAAGCATCTGCCGGGCAAGTTCCGCGTCCCCCTTCCTGTAAGTCCTTACAGCTTCCACAAAAAGGGCGTTCAAGTATCCCTGAAGAAGCCTTTTGTTTTCGGGCTGGATAAAAAGGGCTTCTTCAAAAATCTTTCTGGCGACCCCGGGCTTTCCCTTTTTCAGCAGGGCGGTACCGAGCATAATCCTTGCGTCCACGGAATCCGGCTTTAAATCAAGGCTCCGGCGCAGGGAATCGGCAGCCCGGTCGTAAGCGCCGTCAGCCAAAAAGGCGCGTCCAAGGAAAAACCAGCCTGAACCGTCTTCGGGGCGCAGGCGGATGTAGGATCTGGCACAGGAAACAGCCTTTGCGAATTTCTTTTCGGCGTGCCAGGATCTGGCAAGATAGAGGTATATTTCGGGATGCCCCGGTTTATTTTCTGACGGTTCAGCAAAACCCCGGGCAGCGAGGGACTCCAAAATGCTTACAGCCTTTTTGTAGTCACGTTTACCGCCCGCCGCCAGGGCTTCGTTGAATTCATCGGAAAAACTTTTTTTCTTAGCCATCCGATGAATCCGGCTTATTTTTTACCGGCTTGAACCAGTGTAACCGCAGCGGTGGTGACAATGTCTTCCACGGAGCAGCCCCGGGAAAGGTCGGAAATCGGTTTCGCGAAACCCTGGAGGAAGGGTCCGAAGGCTTCAGCCCCTGCCAGCCTCTGCACCAGTTTGTAACCGATGTTGCCGGCGCCCAAATCCGGGAAAATGAGGGTATTCACCTTGCCCTCGACAGGGGAACCGGGGGCTTTTTTCCGGGTCACGGAAGGAACAAGAGCCGCATCGGTCTGAAGCTCTCCGTCGAACACAAAATCCGGGTTCCTTTCGCCCAAAAGCCTTACAGCCTCCCTTACCCGGAGAATGTTCTCGTCCTTGTTTCCGCCGGAACCCTTCGTGGAGAAGGAAAGGAAAGCCACCACAGGCTCTGCCCCGATAAAACCGCGGCAGCTGCCGGCGGCGGAAAGGGCTATGTCGGCCAGCTGTTCCGAAGAGGGTGTGGGGATTACGGCGCAGTCGGAGAAAATCATAAGACCGTCATAGCCCCAGGAAGAGTCTTTCATCTGCATAACAAAACAGGAGGATGCGGTTTTCATGCCGGGAGCGGTTCCGATTACAGTCAAACCGGCCCGCAACACATCGGCGGTTGTATTTTCAGCGCCGGCGACCATGGAATCGGCATAGCCCTTGCTCACCATCATGGCGCCGAACCGGAGGGGGGCGGCCATATCGATTTCAGCCTGCTCCGGGGTCATTCCCTTTGCCTTGCGCTTTTCATAATAAGTCTGGGAAAAATACTTGAGCCACCCGGAATCCTTGGGGTTGATTATTTCGATGCCGGAAAGCTCCACTCCGCACCCGGAGGCGGCGGCGGACACTTCTTCCTTGGAACCTAACAGGGTTACAGAGGAAGCGATTTTTTCATCGGCGATTTTGCGGGCAGCCTGGATTGTCCTGGGCTCAGTACCTTCAGGAAGAACAAGTTTGTTTCCGAAAGAAACAGCTTTTTCCCTCATTGCTTTGATAAAGTCCATAAAACATACCTCCATGTGTATGTGTTTTTCAAATAAGCTGTATCCAGAATACCCGCATAGAGCCTTTTATGCAAGTTAAATCCGCCTGCCCGCGGGGCTGTGCCCCAACCCAAACCCCGCCAAAACAGGTCAGTTAGTATGTGGGGTTACTCAGTCCGCTCACATCGGTTATATCAGCGGAAAGGGCTTGGGGATCGCCGTTTTCTGTCGTGGCATAGCGGACTCCGACATTGATAAATACATCCGGTCCCCTACCTTTACCATTACCATCAGTATTAGCAGTATTACCGCTGAAAGTGCAAGAAATATATCGGAATGTACCGGACATAACACGTATACCGCCACCGGGAGTGTCACCCCTTGTAGTTTTATTTTGTGAAATTGTTCCTCTTTTTAGCAGAAAAGTTGAATTATGTATCACATAAACAGCACCTCCGCCAAAATTTGGATTACTTCCCCACGCAATATTACCTTTAGCTTCCGAGGAACCGCCTATGACACCACCATCCATAGTGAAAGAAGCACTCCATACCATTACACCTCCACCTCTACGAGCCTGATTACCAAAAATTTGTGCATCACCCTTTAATGTAAAAGAACCTCCATCATAAACACCTACAGCACCCCCACCATCTCCTGAACTAGAACTATGTTGGTAACAGCTTGAAATACTTCCACTACTCATAACAAAACTACTTCCAGTACCCGTTATATATATTCCACCTGCCCGAGTATCGCTTTCACATCCAACTATACTTCCACCATCCATATTCACGGTACCGCCGCCACTTACCGCTATACCACCGCCATTACCGCTGGACATCTTATTATTTTGTATAGTGGCACCTGTTGTTATGTTTAATGTGCCGTCGGTTCCCACTGTTATCAGTGACTTGCTACCGTTACGTGTACTAGATTCCCCGCCGTCCACGATGACGGTGCCGCCACCTCCACCCAGGGTCAGTACACCGCCGCTTACGTTAAAGGCGGTGGTGTCGCCGGGTGCGTTAATGTCTACAACTTTGCCGCTGCCAGGTTTAATGGCAACGTCTGCACCGCCGGGAACGGACACCGTACTGTCAACGGTAACATTTCCGCCGCCGGTTATTTCCACCTTGTACCCTCCGTCGGCGGAATCATTCACCAAATCCTGCAGGCTGTCTTTATCGGAAGGAGGCGTCGTAACCGTGACGGTATCGCCGGACAGAGTTCCGTCTATGTGCCTTAAAATGCCGTTTTGTCCAGCGTCATCCAGACCTATCCACCAGACACCGTTTGACGGCGGATTGTCCAGGGCGAATTTATCGCAGATATCCTTGCTGCGGGCATTTTCCAAAAGCACTGCGTTTTCCGCATAAAAATCGTCGGGAAGATTGACCTGCACGCTTGTAAGGGCAGCGTCTGTACGGAGTCCCTGTACATTGATGAGTGCGTTTTGTTCCAGTGTGATGGTGCAGTTATCAATTGTGGGATTCCCCTTTATGGCGAAAGTTTTTGCGGAGTATATTTCCTTTTCGTTGCCTTGTCCCAGGATTTTGCCACCGCTTATGGTGAAGGTGCTCGCAAATCTTCCCACATATATGTCACGTCCTGCTGGGCCAGAATCACCGAGAGCAGTAGGAAAGAAATCTATTATATTTTGCTCTATCGTCACAGAACCTGATATCGTCACAATTCCGCCGCCGACTACATAAACACCGCCGCCCAAAGTTTTGGCGGTATTTGTACGGATGGCTCCTCCGGACACAGAGACATTTCCTCCGATTACATATATACCGCCACCTGCACTTTCCCATGCTGTGTTGCCACTGATGGTTCCGTCGGTCATGGTAAAGGTTCCGCCGACTACACAGACACCTCCACCCATACCATCTCCCAGGATTGATGATGCATCATTGTTTTGTATCTTGGCGTCCGTACCACTCATGGTAAAACTTCCTGCTCTCACAGAGACACCGCCTCCGCTGGCAGCATCATTATTGCTGATGGTTCCGCCACTCATAGTAAAGCTTCCGCCATCTACATATACTGCTCCGCCGGAATTGGCTTCATTACTGTTGATGGTTCCCCCGTTCATGGTAAAAGTACCATTCTTTATGTATACAGCTCCTCCATCAGGAGGCGTAACCGGTGGGCCATGACTTAGGATTTCCCCATTTCCGCTTAGGGTACTGCCGGTTTCCATAACAAATTCTCCGCCGGTTATCTCCACGGCACCGTCATCAGCACCCGTTATGGTTATGTTTTCTCCCAGGGTTAGCTTGCCGCCGGACACTGTAATTGCCCGCCCGGTACCGCTGTACGTCAATGTAACAGGGGTAGCACCACCTTTGAGCGTAATATCCGGATGGCTGGCGGTGAACGAAAGGGTGTCTGAAACGGTTATGTTGCCCACAAGGCTAATGGTAGTATTGGTCATACCGGAAAGTTTTTCCATGGCCCTTCCGATTGTTTTTACGGGCAGTACGTCGGAACCTGGATTGCCGTCATCGCCGGCAGCCGGATCAACATAAATCTCCGTCAGTGTTGTGGCGCTGGTGGAAACTGCCACGCTGCTTTCAAGCCCCCATTTGTCCGTAAGGGTGACGGTGCAGGAAGGTTCCACACTGCCGACAGGCAGATCCGTTATCACCCCGACGAACCTGCAACCGCTCAGCGGAATAAACTGGTCAACTATCGCGGAAAACTTGCTTTGATCATAACTGTTCTCTACGCCGTCAATGTCATCGTCAGGATCCGAAACAGTAAAGGTTTTGTCATACCGCCCGCTGAAACCGCTGACCCGTATGCCCGTTATGTCCTTGTCGGGACGGACGGCGGCATTCGTGTCATCCGGCAGATAAAACAACACGGCGTAAGTCCCGCCGGAATGACGCATGATAACCGCGTTCTTTACCTTGGCAGGTGCCGAGTTCACCCGCAGGGGAACACTGTAGCTTCCGAAGTCCCTGCCGGAGTTAGGTTCTACAATAGATATCGTAGGATTTAAGGTACTGCCGGTTCCGTCTAAACTGGCAAGAGCATTTTCATTCAATGTAAGGCGGATTATACTCTTATCTGTAGGATCCTGTTCTACAGTTCCTTGATTAGAGGTGGTTGAAAAGACGGGATGATTGGACGTCCTTATGGGATCCCACCCCGGAAGGTTAGGGTCAAATGTTACCTCTATTCCTAAATCATAGCTTTGGGGATTCGCCAGGTAACAGGTTATCACCCGGTCGCCTCCGGAGGGCAGGTTGGTCTTGCCGCCGGTTTCCGGATAGGAGCCGTCGAAGCGGTGCTCCATTATTTTGGCCACGTTCGTCCACTCGTCCAGGAAGTCCTGGAGGGGCTTGTTGAACAGGTCGCAGGAAAGGAAGGCCAGGGCGCACAGGAAGAGCGCCGCAACCGCCGCCACAGAAGAACCGGGATTTAAGGGGTTTACGGGCGTTTTCTGTCATTCACTCACCAAACTATAAAGTTATTTCTATGTATTATATAGTGATTTATTGAAAAATCAAAGACATTTATGAAAAAATGACAGAAGCATATAAAGTAAAAACCGTCGGAAGCCTTTTTCTGTTCCGGCATGGAATTGATTAACCCGCAAATTTTCCGGTAAAATCAGGCCATGGATACAGTGGCACAGGCGCAAAAAGAACAGGCAGGCATTATAGGAATGGGACGCTTCGGCTCTTTTTGGGCGGAATTCCTGTCTTCCCATTTTGAGGTTTACGGTTATTCCAGAAGCCAAAAGGAAAACCCTGCTTGTAAACTTATTTCCCTGGAAGAAATATGCAGGCTGAAAACGGTTTTTATATGCGTTCCCATGCGTGCCGTCCCGGAGACGTTGGAAAGAATCGCCCCCCTGTTATCCCCGGAAACAACCGTGGCGGACACCTGTTCCGTAAAGGTTCTTCCCGTCCGGTGGATGTTGGAAAAGCTTCCGCCAAAGGTGAAGATTCTGGCGACCCATCCCATGTTCGGCCCCGAATCCGCCAAATTCGGGCTGGACGGACTTCCCGTGGTGGTTTACCCGGTCAGGATTCCAGACGAGGATTTCAAACGATGGAAACTTTTCTTCCTGGAAAAGAAGCTGGCGGTCAGGGAAATGACAGCCGAAGAGCATGACAGGGAGGCCGCAAAAACCCAGGCCCTTACCCACATGGTGGGGCGCACTTTAAGCCGGCTCGGGGTAAAGGACTCCCCCATCGGAACCCTTTGGTACCAAAAACTGGTTTCAATATGCCGGCAGGTTGACAAGGATTCCCCAGAACTTTTCAACGATATGCAGCATTTAAACCCCTATGCAGGGGAAGTCCGGAGAAACTTTGCCCGTATATGGGAGGAAACCTCAGCGGAGCTGGAACGGGAAAAACCCGGCACAGTCTGACAGGAGCCTGTACAAACCGGGAGACTTGACCCGGAAGCTTTTCACAGGTACAGTATTCTACATGGTAGACAATAACAAAGACAGTGGCATTCTCGATTTATTGGATGAAGAAGATTATAACACAATTCTGGCACCGGACATTGAATTCAACGGTTTGATAGAATTTTCGGAGCCTTTCATGATTAAGGGGCGTGTCAGCGGAAAAATAAATGCCACAAGCGACCTCCTTGTGGATACCGGGGCTGTAGTCCATGCGGACATAAAGGCTGACCGGGTTGTAATCAAGGGGACAGTCACAGGGAACGTTACAGCCGATAAAATTGTCCACGTATTCAGTTCCGGTAAGCTGACGGGTGATGTTACCGCACCGGAGGTTGTCCTTGACACAGGATGCTTTTTCTCCGGTGTATGCACCATGGACATGAACCGGGGTCAGACTGAATGATTTCAGGAAGACTCCGGATACCTTTCACCCTTTTCATCCTCACCGTATTTCTTGCGGTACAAACCCCTTCCGCATTCTCCCAGACAAAACCGGATGCCCTTGTCCTTTACAGGCAGAAGAAGTACACGGAATCCATAAACGTCTGCCTTTCCGAGATTGAAAACAACAGCCGGAATGTGGACAGTTATGTGGTTCTCTGCTGGTCTCTTGTAAAGGCGGGACGCTATGCGGAGGCTGAATCCTGGGCCGCCAAGGGCCGGGGCGTGTCCCAGTATGATCCCAGGCTGATAGAAATAGCAGCCGAAGCCCGCTATTACCAGGGGAAAAACGAGGGCGCACTGAATCTTTTCCAGGAATACATTTCCTATGCGCCAAACGGCGCCCGGCTCGCGGAAGCCTACGACTTTATGGGGGAAATTTTCCTGCGCCAGGGCAAATACAAACACGCGGACATAGCCTTCGCCACCGCCCTCCAATTCGACAACCTCAATCCCCCCAGATGGGTGAAACTGGGGTATGCCAGGGAAATGGCAAAGGATTACCGTTACTCCCTGGAGGCTTACTCAAAGGCATTGGGGATGGACCCCAACAACCAGGACGCCATCCGCGGCAAAAGCCGTGTGCTGGACAAAATGAACTGAAATGCTCCCCTCCCTTTTCCCCGTCCGCTTTGACACCCTCGGGTGCCGGTTGAATCAACTGGAAACCGAAACCATTGCCGGCGCCTTCAGGGCGGAAGGTTTCCCCATAATCGGTTCAGCGGAAAACCCGGACAGCTGCCCGCCTGCATACCCGGGTATCAGTGACGGGCAGCAAACGGAAGGCCGGCATCCCGTGCCCCGGTTGTGCATCATCAACACCTGTGCGGTCACCGCAAAGGCGGAGCAAAAAGCCAGGCGTCTTATCCGGCTTCTGCACAAAAAATTCCCCGGAGCCACCATCCTTGTCACCGGCTGCTATGCCCAAACGGATCCCGGGAAAATAGGACAGATAAACCGGGAGTTCATAGTCCTTCCCGGCATGGAAAAACACAGGCTTAAAAACCTTCCGGCCAGGCTCCGGCTTTTCCTGGAAGGCGGGGACCCCGGGCAGGAAGGAGCGGCCCGCATGGTAAGGGATTTTTGCCTTGAATCCACCGGGAACGGGGTGCCTCCGCAGGCAGGCTTCTTCCCTGCCGCCGGCGGGCGGGAAGCCTTTTCCTTCCATT
Source organism: uncultured Treponema sp. (assembly GCA_949299755.1). GTDB lineage: Bacteria > Spirochaetota > Spirochaetia > Treponematales > Treponemataceae > Avitreponema. The sequence continues at coordinate 212,713 of CASGBA010000006.1, forward strand.
CCAGGGCTTCCATAAAAATACAGGACGGATGTTCAAACCGGTGTTCCTTTTGCAAAACCCGGATAGCCCGGGGTCCGTCGGTTTCCGTCCCCGAATCCGAAATCCTTTCCCTGGCAAGGGAAATTGAAAACGCCGGCTGGGGGGAAATCGTCCTTACAGGAATCAACCTGCACCAATACAAGGGTCCCCGGACAGGGGCGGACTTGCCGGATTTAATCCGCATGATTCTTGATTCCACGGAAAGGATTTTCATACGCATTTCCAGCCTGTACCCGGAAAGCGTTTCGGAGAAATTCATCTCCGTGATAAAAGATGAAAGGGTATGCCCCTTTTTCCACCTGTCAATCCAGTCGGGCAGCAGGAAAATAATCAGCCTGATGCGCAGGGTATACAGCCCGGAACAAATAGAGAACGCCGTCTCCCTTCTGCGGCAGGCAAAGGACGAGCCTTTCATTTCATGCGACATCATCACCGGCTTTCCCGGGGAAACCGATGAAGACTTTGCCCTCACCGAAAAACTCTGCCTTGAATCCGGCTTCGCCCACATACACGTGTTCCCCTTCTCCCCCCGGCCGGGAACGGAAGCCGCGTCGATGAAGCCCTTTGTGCCGGAGCGCATATCCCGGGAAAGGGCTGAACGGCTGGAAGCTATTTCCGAGGAGGGCAAAAGGCGCTATTTAAGCCTGTGGCAGGGAAAGGAAATTCCCGCCATCTGGGAATACTCCGGGAAAACAGGGAGACTGCGTGCCCACACAATCAACTCCCTTTCCCTGCCCCTTTCCCTGGATGAAAACAGGGATTATCCGCCGGAAACCCTGGAGCTTTTCAAAAACAATCCGGAAAAACTGCGGGGCGCCCAAATAATTGTAAGGGTCGGCAAAGCCATCGGAGAACCCGGAAAAACAGAAGAAACAATGGAAGCAAGCCTAGTAAGAATATTGCTTTAATGCTATAATTACGCCGTAAATTTTTTTATTGTTTTGAGGAGCAATAATGAAAAAACGCCCGCCATTAAGCCGTCTTTGCGGAACCTTGCTCTGCGGATTTTTCCTGACAGTCTTCTTATTCAGTTTTTCAGGATGCAGCGACTTTTTCACCACATCCCTGGGGAAACCTCTGGCACAAAGCAAGAATTTCTCTTCCCTTTCATTTTCAGAACTTGTGGACGCCGCCGGGGAATACGGCGCCAAGGATTCCGATGCGGCTAAGTCCATCATGAATAACCTTGCCTCCGCCAGCAGCGATAAACTCCTGGGGCTTTCAACTTCCGACAAAACGGCGGTTTTGAACACAGCGGTGAACGCCGCCTATTCCCTGAATTCCCTTCTGGATTTGGTGGATGATTTGAAAAACACAAGCACTTCGTCCAGTGACACAATAGACAAGGCCTTTGAGTTCTTCAACACCGGAACCAACATGAATGCGGCCCAAACCCTTTTGGACGATGAAAACACCAGGAACAATGTTCCCGTGGATACGTTGATTCTGTCGGCGGCCGCCCTTATGGCCTCAGTCCAGGAAAGCGACATTGATTCAATAAAAACAGCCGTTGAAAACAAGAACCCGTCAGCCCTGAGCGGCGACGTGCAAAAAAAAGCACAGACTGTCATAGCTGTAGTCGAAACCCTGGAAACCCGGGAGGCGGAAATAAAGGAATTAACCGATTCCTTCGGATTTGATTTGAGCGACCTGTTGCCCGGATACGGCAATTAAACAGGAGAAAAAAATGGGACACAAAGACATTTTTAATTCCAAGAAACTTCCGGCTTTTTTCGCGCTGCTGGTTTGTTCCGCCTGCTTTGCGGTAATCCTTTCAGCGAAGGATTACAAATACAGCGCTGTCAAGCCCGAAATAGTCAGCCCGCGGCTTTCAGCAATGGGTGGGGCGAATCCCGCCCTTGCCGCCGGTATGGACACTTTGAGCACAAACCCCGCTGCCCTGGCTTATGTGGACAGACGCATAAAAATATTGGGATTGTCTTCTGTATTTTCCGGACAGTTCCTGGACATACCGGGAATCCTTAAATCTGATGACCCAACGGACGAAATGATTCAGTCCGTGCGCAAAAACGAGGGGGTGTATTTCGGGTTGAATGCCACCGGCCCCCTTTCCTTCGGCATAATGGACAAAAATTTCGCTTTCGGCATCTTCAACCGCACCTATGTATCCGCGGATGTGGCCTCCATCACCTTCGGGGAACTGACAGGCGGTGAAGAGATTTTCGTGACAGGCGGTTACGGCGTAACCCTTCTGGACATGGGGCTCCACGAGTTATCCGCCGGGATCCAGCTGAAATTCTTTTACCAGATTTCCATGTACGAGGGCGGAACCGTCGCCTCCATTGTCGAAACGATGAATAATTTCAGCATAAACGGGCAGCCCATGGCGTCCACGGTGGGGTTCGGATTTGACCTCGGTTTATTGTACCGTCTGGGGGAAAGCTTTTCCGCCGGTGTAACCTGCCGGGATGTTTACACCCCCCTGTTCTACTCCATATATGATTCATTCAGCGACTTCTCGGACGGAAAGAAACAGAACGACTCATCCACCACTTACGATACCCTGGACAGGGATTTGTCCCTGGGCGTGGCATGGACGGCGCCAATCCCCAGAAGCTGGCGGGCGCTGACGGCTTTCACGGCCACAGCCGGATACAACGACATACTTTCCCTGGCGAAACCCGTGCACCAGAACCCAATCCTGAATCTCTCCCTGGGAGCGGAGGCGGTGTTTTTCAACATACTCTACCTCAGGGCAGGCATAAGCGAATGTTACCCGGCGGCCGGACTCGGGATTGACTTCAAATTTGTGCAGCTGGACATAGCCGTTTACGGGCAGGAGCTGGGGCTGGAACCCGGGGACAGACCCCTGTACAATATGTCGGCGGGATTGTCCATAGGCTTCTGAAAGACGACAACGCTGCTTGACACAAACAGAAAATGAGTATAGAATAGTTTCCATGCCGATAATAAAGGCGGGGGCCACTAGCTCAGTAGGTAGAGCGACGCCCTTTTAAGGCGAAGGTCACAGGTTCGAATCCTGTGTGGCTCATTTGAAACGCGGTTTTGGCCGCGTTTTTTTTATTCATCCTTAAGGCAGCTGCGGATGACGGAAGGAGGGAAACCCCTGTACAGGAGGGAAGCCGTCAGCTTTTCACCGCTCCTGCCCCGCCGCCGGAGTTTTTCCGCCGCCTTTCTGCACAATTCCTCTTCGCTCCAGCGGGAAAAGAATTCATTTAAAGCGGCATCGGCGTCTTCCCTGGAAATTCCCCGGGAGGCCAGTTCCGCGGCGAGCTTTATCCTGCCGTTTATGCATGATGAAACCCTGGAATTAAGCCATGCCGATGCGAACCGCCTGTCATCAATGATTTTCCTGCCGCAGAGGAAATCCAGGGCTGGCCCCGTCTCGGCGGCGGAAAATCCTTTTTTCCTGAGTTTCACCTCCAGCTGGAAACGGGAATGCTCGGCCGCAGCCAGATACTTCATGGCTCGGCTTTCGGCTTCAAAAATACGGGAAGAAAAAATCACGGCATTGAATTCGTCCATGGTGACAGGACGCGGCAGACCAGGAGTATCCCCGGCATCCGGCGGATTTGAGAGGAACAATCCCTCCATAAAAATACGGAGACCTTCCGGAAGCGTGAACAGATACTCACGCCTGAGGAAGGTCTTTGTAAAAACAGGAACTCCCTCTCCGGGAGAGGGAGTTTCACCGTCAGGAGGAAGCGGGTTACCAACGGTGTCCAGGATTATTTTCAGAACACCGGCATTAAGCGGCTCCGCCTCCAAAAGTAAAACACAGGTATTAACGTTTGCTGAACTGGAATCTTCTTCGAGCACCACGCTGTCCGTATTTCTTGCGTTCAACCATCCTGGAATCCCGGCAAAGGAGGCTGTTAGCCTTCAAGGAAGAACGGTTTTCCGCATCAACCTGAGCCAACGCCCTGGCAATTCCATGACTGCAGGCACCTGCCTGTCCATTCAAGCCGCCGCCTTTCACATTGATAATAACATCATATTTTCCGTCACTGGCTGTGACCATAAGGGGCTTTACGGCAAGCTGCACCTGATCCTGAGTGGCGAAATATTTATTGATGTCCTCATTGTTTATTACAATTTTTCCGCTTCCCTGGCGGACATATACACGGGCGACTGCTGTTTTACGTCTGCCCGTACCCATTCCCAAGTTCTTCACTTATTAACTCCTAGTTAAATTTCCATAACCACAGGGTTTTGAGCGGTGTGGGGATAATCCGCACCGGCATAAACTTTCACGTTGGTTAAAAGCTTACGTCCAAGCCTTCCTTTCGGAAGCATTCCCTTTATAGCTGTGAGGATTGGAGCCTCAGGGTGACGCTGAAGAAGTTTCTTATAATTCACAGCGCGCAACCCCCCGGGGAACCCGGTGTGATGATAATACATCTTATCATCCTCTTTTGTTCCCGACATGGAAGCTTTTTCAGCATTCACAATAACAACATAATCACCGCATTCCTGATTAGGCGCAAAGGAAACCTTATGTTTCCCCCGGAGCACGGAAGCAGCCTTGGCGGCGATACGACCCACCGGTTTATCCGAAGCATCGATGATAAACCAACGGCGCTCGGCGTCTTTTTCATTCACAAAAATCGTTTTCATTTCCGTAACCTTAGAATTACTATGTTTAAAAGCCCTGTCACGCAGGCATAACGGACAGCGCATGCAGATAAAACGGGTTATTTACTCTAGATAAAAACAGGATGAATGTCAATAGCAAGGGTCATTCAGCCCTGGGATTTTTTCGCCTCTTCTTCTTCTTTTTCCGCCTCTTTTTTATCGCGCAAATCCGCTATACCGATAAAAACGGCAATAAGGCCCACAAAGGCCGAAAGGATCGGCAGCCCGCCCCGGAGAAAAAGAAGGATATATTCGCCCCATCCCAGACCGAATCCGAACAAATGGGCCGGAATAGCGGCGAAAACGGTGAACAAAATCAAGATAATTCCTACAATAAGTGCAACCATTTCCACCGCTCCTTTTATCAGTCACGCCGGACTAAAAGCATCGCTCCGAAAACGAGCATATGGGAAGCAAAACTGCTTATGAAACCCACAAAGGTTTTGAAACTCCTGAATGCACCGTTGAAGAGCCCGCCTGCACCAAGAAGATCCACGAGAATAATTACAATCGCCCACACAACAAGGACGATGATGAAAAAGATATTGGCGGCTGATCCGAGGGGAACAAAGAATGAAACAAGGATTCCGGCTCCAGCCACAATGGCACAAACGCCTATCGCCATGATGACGAAATTGGCGAAATCACCTTTCAAAATACTTCTGACCGCGGCGGCAACCTCATCCCCGCCAAGTCCCATCAATCCGCTGTTGAGCTGGACGGTGACAATACCGTAAGCGAGCAAAAACAAGCCGAGAGCAATGCGTAAAATAATATCACCCAAAGAATTGTTTGAAACAGCCATACAGACCTTCCTTATTTATAAAACTTGCCTGCAAGATACAGACATTGACTGATTATAGCCTAAAAAAAGCAAATTAACAAGCTCTATTTTTTTCATGGCATTTTCCAGATTATATTGATATTATATTGACATAAACCGCCAAAAAGCGCAAAGTCAGGCTTAGTCCACATATTTGAGGAGGACGGGGAAAAGGATGAAGGGGTGCGAAGTTTCCATAGAGAACGTCTCCAAATCGTTCGGCTCGTTCCGTGCGCTGGAAAATGCGAATGTAAAGATACAAAAGGGTGAGTTTTTTTCATTGCTGGGACCTTCCGGCTGCGGAAAAACCACTTTGTTGCGCATAATAGCGGGTTTTGAAACCCCGGACACGGGTTCCGTGTATTTTGATGAAAAAAATATAGTGGAATTAACGCCGAACAAACGGCAGTCCAACACCGTTTTCCAGAATTACGCCCTTTTCCCCCACCTGTCCATATTTGAAAACATAGCCTTCCCCCTGCGCCTTAAAAAGGTTCCGGACAGCGAAATAAAAAAGCGTGTTGAGGAATACGTCCATCTGGTTCAGCTTGAAGGCCACGAGGACAAAAAGCCGGCCCAGCTTTCCGGCGGACAAAAACAGCGGGTTGCCATAGCCAGAGCCCTTATCAATGAGCCCAGCGTTCTCCTGCTGGATGAACCTCTTTCCGCTCTGGATGCGAAGTTGAGGCAAAACCTTCTTGTGGAGCTTGACTCCATCCACGATAAAATAGGGATAACATTCATTTACGTTACCCACGATCAGAGCGAAGCCCTTTCAGTCTCAGACCATATTGCGGTTATGAACAAAGGAAGAATACTGCAAATCGGAACACCCTTCGAGATTTACGAAAGCCCGGCCACAGAATTCGTGGCTCAATTCATCGGGGAAACAAACAGCTTCATAGCCGAGGTTGCGGAATGTTCACTCTATAATGATGAATTCATGGTGCGTCTTACCGTGCCGGAACTGGACAGCGATATCCTTGTCACCGATTATGACAAAACTGAATGCGGACAGCATGTATGTTTCACTGTCAGGCCGGAAAAAATCCGGATTACCACGGAACCTCCCCATGCCCAGGACAAATCCCTGAATATTTTCAAGGGGATTGTGGCGGAACCGGTTTATTCAGGTTTCCAGTCCAAATTCTATGTCAAACTTGAAAACGGGGCCATGCTTAAGGTTTTCAAGCAGCACCAGAATTACATGGAAGACGGTCCCGATATATGCTGGAAAGATTCTGTCTATGTTTCCTGGAGCGCCGATGACGGTTACATCGTAGAGGAAATAAACAAATGAGTGGGGGCGGTCACCGACACATAAAGGGAGGGCTGCGTAATTACGGAACATTGTACGCCTTTCCCATGGGTTTATGGTTCACGTTGTTCTTCATCTTCCCCCTTCTTATTATTGCGGTATACAGTTTCCTGCAAAAAGGCCTGCACGGAGGGGTGGTATGGAATTTCACCCTGAAAGCTTACAGCCAGATGTTCGTGGCATCTTACGGAAAACTTTTTGTCAGAACCCTGCTTGTCACCATTGTTTCCACAGCCCTGTGCATACTGATAGCCCTGCCCTGCGGATACGCCATGGCGAAAAGCAAGCACCAGACCCTTCTCCTTTTCCTGATTATAATACCCTTCTGGACAAATTCCCTTATCAGGATAAATGCCTGGATAGGAATCCTGGGGAACGAGGGGGTTATAAATGAATTCCTTTTGAAAATCGGATTCATAAAAGAGGAAATCCAGTTCCTTTACAACCAGAATGCGGTTATCCTCGTTCTGGTGTATATGTTCCTGCCCTACGCCATACTGCCGATTTTCACCGCCATCGACAAATTTGATTTTGCCCTGCTGGAAGCCGCCAGGGATTTGGGAGCCACAAAATCGCAGTCCCTGATAAAAGTTATGCTGCCCAACATCCAGGCGGGGATTATCACCGCTTTCATTTTTACATTCATTCCGATTTTCGGTACATACACGGTCCCTCTTTTTGTGGGAGGGAAGGACTCCTACATGATAGGGAACGTAATTGTGGATCAAGCCACAAAAATCGGGAACTGGCCCCTGGCGGCATCCATTTCCATGGTGATAACAGTTTTAAGCACAGCCGGGGTTCTTCTTATGATGGCTTTCAGCTCCCACGAAGAAAAAAAACAGAAAGACCGGCTTAACCGTGAAAGGGAAGCGAAACCACTTAAAGGGGAGGCGGGCCATGGAGAAATTTGAAAACTCTATTGAAAGCAATGCCATTGTAAAAAAGTTTGTGTCCCGCATAAATAAAAAACACCCCAGGTCGGAACCGGCCCGCCATGCCCGCCGGTCATGGCAAAGACAGTTTTCCTTTTCATCTTTTGTAATGGCCTTTGCCGTCGCCTTTCTATTCCTGCCGCTGGCTGTAATCATATTTTATTCATTCAACAGCGCAAAGGGCATGATGTGGGAAGGCTTTTCCTTCCGCTGGTATGAGCAACTCTTTTTCAATTCCGAAAAGCTTTGGACATCGTTTTTGAACAGTGCTGTCATCGCCCTTTTATCATCTGTCGCAGCAACGGTTATGGGAACCCTGGCTGCCATAGGCGTAAAACGTTACCGTTTTTTGGGAAGGACTTACATACAGACCGTAACCTTTTTGCCCATGATTCTTCCGGAAGTCATCCTCGGGCTTTCAATGCTGATTTTCTTTTCCGCGGTGAATATCCGTCTGGGGATGGTGAGCATTTTCATTGCCCACACCACTTTCTGCCTTCCCTTCGTTTTCCTGATGGTACTTGCCCGGCTGGATGAATTCGATTATTCCATTGTGGAAGCCGCCTATGATTTGGGGGCAAATGAAAAGCAAACCCTCAAACTGGTGATAATCCCGAACATACTTCCCGGCGTTGTGTCCGCCTTTTTAATGTCGGTCACAATGTCGCTGGAAGACTTCGTGATAACGTTTTTTGTTTCCGGGCCGGGTTCAACCACGCTGCCCCTTTATGTGTTCTCGATGGTACGCTACGGGGTTTCTCCGGTGATAAACGCCCTGTCGTTTATCCTGATTCTGGGGACAATGCTGTTCGCCTATATCCTGCGTAATTTCCTAAAAAGTTTCGCGGCATCAAAATAAACCACTGCACGGTTTCAATTTTTACAATCAGGAGAAAAGGATGGAAAAAAAATTCGGATTGAAAGGGGCGCTTGTCTGTGCCGGCGCATTCATTGCGGCGGTATTTTTGACAGCCTGTGGCGGTAAAACGCTGTATTTGTACAACTGGACTTATTACACCCCGGATTCCGTAATCGAAAAATTCGAGGCGGAATTCGATGTGAAGGTTGTTTATGATGATTACCCCACCAATGAGGATATGTATACGAAGCTCAGAGGCGGGGCTTCCGGATACGACATTGTGATTCCTTCCCAGGATTACGTGTCCATCATGAAAAAACAGGATATGCTCGAAAGAATAGACCATTCAAAAATCCCAAACCTGAAATACCTGCGCCCTGAAGTGCTGGAAAAAGCTGACTATGATCCGGAAATGGCTTATTCAGTCCCCTATTACTGGGGAGCGGCGGGTATAGCTGTAAACAAGACAAAACTCCAGAATTATGAAAAAAGCTGGAATATTTTTTCAATGGACGGCATACAGGGTCGGGCTTGCATGCTTGACGATATGCGGGAAGTAATAGGCGATGCCCTTTCCTTCCTCGGCTATTCAGTCAACTCAACGGACCGGGCTCAACTCAACGAAGCCCTGGCCGTGGTGAACGGATGGAAAACCAATCTGGCGAAATTCGACGCGGATATGTACGGAAAATCTTTTGCCGAGGGGGAATTCTGGATTGTCCAGGGATACCCTGAATGCATCTTCTCGGAATACCCTGCGGCCAGGCGGGAGGAAGTCGACTTCTTCATACCGGAGGCGGGAGGCCCCATGTACATAGACAGCATGTGCATTCCCAAGGGAGCGAAAAACATTGACCTGGCCCATGAGTTCATTAACTTTATCCTGAGGCCGGAAATATACGCTGAATTCCTCGACACTTTCGGTTTCCCGTCCACAATACACACGGAGGCCGGTGCCTACAAAAAAACACCTCCCCTTTATTCCCCGGAAATGCTGGAAAACTGCGAGCTGAAAAAGGATTTGGGTGTGAACCTGGAGCTGTACAACGAAATATGGCAACAGATAAGGTTCGGGGAATAAACCGGACAGGGGAAAGGGCCGTCAAAAAGGGAGCCTGAATTCCTCGTAACGGACACGGCCGGATTCAACGGCTTCCTTCAGGCTTTCTTCCACCTGGGAAAGTCTGGAGGCGCCGGACTTCACTTCCACAAAGACAACCTCCGAAATACGCCCCGATGACAATCCGTTGAAAGCTATGAAATCCACCGGCTTGCCGATAAAACGGGCTTCGGAGGGATTAACCGGGAAACCGGGCATCCAAGGACTTATCTGTTCGGCCATCTGGCCGGTTAAAACAGCCCTGGAACGCTTGACCGCATCAGCCCGTTCGCTTTTGAACCTGCCTTTCATTCCGGCCGATGAAATCATCCTGCCGATTTTTATCCCTATAAGTAAAAACAAAACCGCTGAGGCAAGAACGCAGAATACAAAAACCGCGGCCGGTGAATATAAATCCCGGAGGGAAAACAAGGTTTCCATAAGCTACACTCCGCTATAACCTTTCCGCTGGAGATTAATCAGCTCCGGGCGGTATTCAAAATGCATATTATCCCACAAAATCCATTTCCCTCCCCAAATAAAACCTTCATCTTCAAAAATACTGATGACTTTTTCAGGTGGTGTCCAGCGCTCATCCAAGGGAGTAAGCATCCATTCCTCATTCCAATAGCTTGTCCAATTCCAATACACGTTTTTCCGGCTCCAGTTCTCAGGCAGGATATCAATGGCGATACCCCAACTGTGATTACTCCTGGCCGGGCGGTCACTTATTTCACGCCAGTTATAACCTTCGATACGTACAATGCTGTCCACAAAGGCTTTCACTTCCCTGTCTTTTTCCGCTTCCTCCAATATCCGGACTTCGACCCTTTTGAGGGGTTCTATTATTGAAGTGTGTACGGAAACCCGGGTTCCCAGATAATCAAAACGTCTGATATGGGTTTCCAAACTTATCCTGTCATTGCCGCCGTACAAACTGTCCCAAAAGCCGTAATAATAGGGTTCTGCGGTGGCGCGGGTAACGGATAAAACATCACTATCCAGGGAAGAAATCAATTCATCGGAAAAAAACGAGGGATCCGGGGTTGTTTCCGGATAAAGGTAATCCACAAAAGGACGCCAGTTTCCGGCGCTGGCTTTTTCTGTTTCCTGCAGAAGCCTGCCCTCCGCCCAATAGAATTTTTCCCCGTTCAGAAAGACAAACCAGTCGCCGGCATTTTCATCGTATTCCGGACCAGTCACCTCAGGATAAGACTCGCACAGGGCTTCCAGGATTATAACAGGATTTTTCATAATCTCTTCCGCTGATGCTCTGGTTAAGCCCAGGCTTCCGGCATCAGAAAAACTTTCAGATGCGAAATTTTCAGGTATAGCCCCTTCCCCCTTTTTGCCGGTTCTGTCAAACAACCCTCCGGCATAAAGATGAAGGGGAATAAAAAACCCTAACAGAACGGCAAAAAGGAAACGAAGACTCCTTTCGGCTGGCTGCGGGTATACAGACCGTATATCACGATTAATATTAATTTTCACGGCAAAGCTCCAGGGCTTTTAAGCGCCCGCTGTCCATTTTGATAAAGAGATTTTTCTCATGTGTAGGAAGAACCGTGCCCTTGGGAGCACCTTTAGCCCGGCGGAGATATTTTACCTGCGTGCAATAAACATCTCCGGAACCGTTATTCCGCCCTTTGGAATAAAAAACAGCCAGGGTTCCCGCATCAAGCAGAATTTCCAAGGGGATTGTTTTTCCCGGCCTGTTTTTTATGAAAACATAGCCGCCGGGCCAGTCCCTTGCATGGAGCCACATATCGGAACCCCTTACAAAATGGCGCAACAATTCGTCATTTTCCGTCGCACTGCGTCCCACCAGCATGAGCCAGTCATTCCGCCGGAAAACCGGTCCTGGGAACCGCTTTGAATCGCCGGTCCTGGGAACCGCCTGCATCCGGAGTTTTTTCTGAATCACCAGAGGATTGGGTTCCGCCTCGATTTCCGAAAGCTGTTTCCTGAGACCGGCTAAATTCTTCTCCGCGGCTTCTATGTCACCGGTTAAATCCTCAAGGCCGGAAACCGCTTTTTTGTATCCGGCATAAAAGACGGCGGCATTTTCCTGGGGAGAAAGCCGGGGATTCAGCGGTATGCGCACTATGGAACCAGGCTTTTCAGCCTCGTAATCCTCAACCTCAATAAAAAACGCCCCCGGTTTTACCGCCCAAAGGTTAGCCGTAAGAAGATCCCCTTGCCTCCGCAGCCGGTCTGCGTTCAGGAAATCCCTGCGTTTGGCTTTCAATTTTTCTATGGAACGCTCAAGTTTCGCGAATTTAGCGGAAAAACGGCGGCGGGCTTCTTCCACAAGCGCATTCCTGGAAAGAGTTTCACCCATGGACGAATACCAGCGTTCCACGGCGTGGTTGTAGGGCCACGGGTAACCCGAACCGGCCGTTTCTTCCTTTCCAGCCGGAACCCTTTCCCCGCCGGGAACGGAATCCAAAGATTCAAAATCCCTGATTTTAAAATTCTCAGGAGGAACCGTCTTTTCAGGAGGAACGTAATCCCATATTCCGCCTGAAACTTCCCCGCGGCCGGGGCGCCGGTAAAAAACATCGAGAATCCTGTTGTCCGAATCCGTGACAATAATATTCCCTGCCCCGCTCCATAAACGGATATACATGAAAAACTGTTCGCCGGCCCTTGAAAGGCTGAATTTTACTATGCGGTCTGTCCCGATTTGGGACACAGAATTAATACGGGCACCTTTTATCCTTGAACGCAGGAATTCCATAAACCGCAAGGGTTTTTCAAATTTCGGAATTTTTGAAGAAAAACTGTGCAACCGGCAGGCACCGTGGGCAAGACAAACAAAAAGGGTAAAAGGAACAGCTTCCCTGCCGGCCTTTGCCCCGGAATAAAGGTAAAAAGCCACCGCATCAAATGAAGGCTGTATAATATTTTGGATAAATGAACCTTCCAAGGGCAATTCACCCAGTACTTTATCAATTTCAGCGCAATTTAAGGACATGAACCGAATATACCAAAAGAAAAAAGAAACAGCAAATAAAATTTAAATTATTTCCCAAAACAATATATACATGATATAATCTTTTCATCCATAAAATTAAATAGATTCATAACAACAAGTAATTTATAAAAGCGGATTTATTTAACTTTGGAGGTTACCATGTCAGACCAGGAAATTCCAGCACAAGAATTTGACGCTGTGGACGAAAGTTTCTTTGACGTTGAAGATATTTCTCAGGATGAAAAAGAAAAAAGGGAGCGAACCGCAGAAAGGCAGAAATTCGCGAAGGATTTTTCTTTCAGACAGCTGGGTTCCATTGCCCAATACATAGAGCCGGTAAGCGTTGCCCATCCATTGGAATACGTTTTGAATGTATTTGCGGAGAATCCTGAGGTGCAGGCAGTCCCCGTGGAAGAATATGATGTTGTAATCGGATACATTGACCGGAAAACAATGGAAGACGCCACAAAAAATGTTTTGCAGCGTTTCGTGGCAAAGGACACAATAAAGTATGTGAAACGGGTTCCCTTGATTCTTTACGCAAAAGAATATTCGGAGCAGGTTCTCGAAAAACTGTCTTCGGCTTCCAGGGAACACAATGTTTCCTTTTTCCCTGTATTCCATCACAGGAAATCCTTTTACGGTCTCATATCCTTTGACGAACTCCTTGAAAGGATTTCAGATATACGGCGACAGGATTTGGAAAAAGCCAGAATCGTACAACAGGGGCTTTTGCCGGACAATTCGACATTAAAAGACCTGCCTTTCAAAGTCTGCGCATGGAACAGAATGGCCAACCCAATCGGAGGGGACTTGTACGCCATTTACAAGCTTTCGGATTCAATGTATCTGGCGGGATGTTTTGACGTTTCCGGGAAAAACGTGGCTGCGGCTCTGGTCACCATTGCCCTTGGTTCCTTCTTTTCCGCTTTGAAACGGTTCCCCCAGGCGGTTTCCACACCAGGGAAAATCCTTTCAGAGTTGGATTTATTCATTGAAGACATTGTTCCCATGGGAACCTTTGTGACAGCAGGAATCTGTTACATTGATTTGAAAGCCAACAGAATATCCGTCTTTAATTGCGGACATACAAACATTTATTTTTTCCTTCCAGGAAAATCCTCCTCCGAAGACAATAAACAGAAAATAAAGCTTTCGGAGATTGAAGCCTTTCTTCCACCCCTGGGAATGGGTGCTGTCGCACAAAACCTGGCGGAAGAAGGCGTAAAAGTCCCATGCTGCCCCATTATCCCCGGATTAAGGGCGGAGCTGTACTCAGACGGTTTGCCGGATATGCAGACAGACGAAGGAATCAGATACGGTGATGACAGAGTGAAAGACTTTTTCAAATCCATTTATGCGCTGGAAGGTGAAGCTGTCACCGAAAAGATAGAGGAATCCATCGCCCACTGGACAGGAAAGGCAATGCTCCCGGATGACATCACCGTCATGGACATTTCATTTTAACTGTTCAGCCGCCGGAACAGGATATCATTTCCTCAATTCTTCGATTTCATCCCAATGAAAATCAAGTTCCATATACTCGAAGACAGGCTTCCGGGGCGGACGGCGCTTCGCGTTATGGGAGATTATTTCGGCATCCAAATCCCGTATATCGGAACGGGAAAGATACGGTTCTCCAAAAGCCAGGATATTCCCGTCAGCGGAAAACCGGAAAGGCAATGACACCGTCATTTTCTCACCGGAATACACGATGGAATCCGCCCGCATCTTTATTTCATTGCCACCGGTTTCCCAGGAACCGCTTTCATAATTACGGAGGCTTGTGCCCGTTCCGGTTACACAGGTGTAAAGGAAACCGTCAGCGTAAATGAATTTTGGAACGGAAAGGATTACCCCAGGACTTTCTTTTTCCGGAGAAAAAACAGCCTGGACATCCCGGTACCGGGCTTCTGTCAGCCAATAACGTATTTTATAATAGCGATGTCCCCTGAAATAAAAGCAAAAAAAGCTGTCATCAGGACTTTCCCTGTAAAGTTTTATGTTTTCCCCGCTGCCCTTGCAAATCCAAAAACCGGAAAATTCCGCACCGGCTTCCTCCCCTTCAACATAGGAGCCCTCCTTCTCCCGGACAAAAAAGCGGGTGAAAAACCCGAGGGACTCTTCCCCGTTTCCCTGGGAAAAGGGCAAAAGGGCCGCGGAAAACACGGAAGGAACTTTATCCCCGGGATAAAGCACTTCAAAGGTGAATATTTCCTCCTCCCCTGTGGTTCCGCCGTCACCTGATGAAACCGTACAGGGAATCCAGCCCGCATCCTCATAGACAAAGGCATAATAGGGTTTCAGGACAATGCGCATTTTTCCGCCGGAAGAAAATTCCACGAACCGGGAACTGTTTTCCCAAACCCCATTCACAAGGCTGGACGGAGATTCCTCACAATGGAGGCGACTGAACATAAAAAGAGGCAGGGCAAAAACAAAGAAAGGGAAAAGGGCTGTGGCAAAGGAATTTGACGTTTTGCGTATTTTGCTTTTATTTCTCTTCATAATTTATAAATCCGGCTGAACCTAAAAGATGAAAAAGAGGAACAAAAAAACCAGAAGGGCATTCACGCATAAAACGACGGCAAAACCCGACCGTCTTGACAGTTTGGAATATTCGTTTAAATCAAAGTGCCTGTACATGACAAAAACAAAATCGAAAAACAAAAGAAGGATTAAAAAGCACAGGGAGATGATAATCTGCTGGGATAGAGTGCGGAAACAGAGACACAAAAACAGGGCAGAAAACAGGGCAGAAAAAATATAAAAAACCGCGCTCAAATAACGCCTCAGCCTGTCAACATCTATATTAGCCTTCTTTTCCGGTGGTAATCTGGAAACACCCAGTGCAAACTCCCAACCGGGGAAACGGAATTTCAGCCAAAAGGCTGAAAAAAGCAGCAGCAAAGCCGCCAAAGAAACCGCCAGTGAAATAAACATATTTTTTTATACAGCCATTTGCTTCCGGCCGTCAAGAAGCAGATTGACAGAGCCCGTTCCTTATTTCATTATATTGAAATGGCATCCCGCTCCTGGAGTTCGCAGGCTATAGTACTCAACCTTACACCCTTCGGAGAAAACCACAGGGAAGCCTCAGTTTTAACCCGGGAAAGGGGCTTGGTGAAGGCTGCGGTTTTCGGAGGGGCGAAAAGCAGGCTCCGTTCAGCGGTAGCTCCATACCATTCCGGACAAATGTGGTTTTATTCAGACCCGGTAAAAAAAACAAACAAAATAACTGATTTTGATGTAAAACAGTGGAGGGAAAACATAAGGGAAAACCTGGTGAGAACCTGGTGCGCTTCCCTTTGCACCGAAATTGTCCTCCGTTCCCAGGGAGGGATGAGTGACTGGATTCTGGTAAACGGTTTTTTTGACGGGATAAATATTTCCGGAGAAGATGAATGCAAAAAGGCGGTTTTGCGTTTTTTGTGGAGGACAGCCGTCATTTCCGGATTCAGGATAAATATCGAAACTTGTTCCCGTTGCGGAACAAGCTATGGCACAGAACATTCAAATAGTGTATTATGGTATGAACCCCAGGAAGACGGGTGTTTATGCTCCGCCTGTGCCGGTAAACACGAACGTATTTTTCCCCTTTCAGCTGAGGGCAGGTTTTACCTGCAAGCGGTTGAAACCTGCAAACCTGGAATTTCCCGTTCTCTGGATCTTTCAGCCCAGACTTACATCCAGTTACGGGATTTCCTTTTTTTCATAACGGCCAGAATGCTAGGAGGAAAAGTGAAAACGATAGAATCAGGAGCCGGGATTCTTTAACCCGCCTTCTAAAGAAACAGCCTGCAAAATTCGGGAGGGAAATCATGAGAGCGGTAGACATCATAATACGTAAAAGGGATGGGAACGCCCTTTCACAAGAAGAAATTAAGTTTCTGATAGAAGGATGCGTTAACAAAAATATACCTGATTACCAGCTTTCCGCCTGGTTAATGGCTGTGTTTTTTCAGGGAATGTCCACGGAAGAAACCGCCTTTTTAACCGATTCAATGCTTCATTCCGGGGAAATAATGGATTTATCAGACATACCGGGAAAAACGGTGGACAAACATTCCACCGGCGGGGTTGGCGATAAAATATCCATTCCCCTGGCTCCAATCGCCGCCGCCTGCGGTGTTTTTGTTCCCATGATGAGCGGAAGGGGTTTGGGACATACCGGCGGAACTTTGGACAAGCTGGATTCAATTACCGGATACAAGACAAGATTGACTCAGGAAGATTTTAAAAGGATAATAAAAGAATGCGGTTACGCCATGACAGGCCAGACAGAAAAAGTCGCCCCTGCTGATAAAATACTGTATGCCCTCCGGGATGTCACAGGTACAGTGGAGTCAATTCCTCTCATCACGGCAAGCATTATGTCAAAAAAAGCCGCGGAAGGTACCGGCGCCCTGGTATTCGACGTAAAATGCGGGAACGGAGCTTTTATGAAAACCCCGGAAGACGCGGAAACCCTTGCCCGGATGCTTGTAAACACAGGCAAGGTTCTTGGCAAGAAATGTTCCGCCCTGATAACCGCGATGGACAACCCACTGGGGAAAATGACCGGAAATTTCCTGGAAATCGAAGAATCCATGGATATACTTGAAGGGAAGGGACCCGCCGATACAACTGAGCTTACCCTGGAAATAGCGGCCCGCATGAATATGCTGGCGGGGAAAGCTTCTTCACCGGAAGAAGGCAGGATTGCGGCTGAAAAGGCGGTATCATCTGGACGGGCCATGGAAATTTTCCTAAAAAATGTGGCCCTTCAGGGCGGTGATGAAAAAAAACTGCTGTCCGACCGGGGAAAAAGGCGGTCCCAGTATAAAACCGAGATACGGGCGGAAAGCTCCGGCGTAATCTCTGCCATAAATGCCTATGAAGTGGGTAAAGCCGGGATAGTGCTTGGTGTAGGCCGTACACGGGCTGATGAGGAAGTATGCCCTGATGCGGGGATTATTTTCCATGCGAAACAGGGCACGAAGGTACAAAAAGGGGATATTATCATGGAGGCATACGGAAAGGATTCCTCCTGCCTTAATGAAGCGGCGGATATGCTGCAAAAAACAATTGTTTATGCCGCTGAATCAGGTGGTAACAACACCCGAAACACTACAGGCAACATAATACTGAAAGAAATTACAGATGGAAAATAAAACTCACTGGGTAAAAAAAGAAATAGACCGGGAAGCCGTCAAAAGTCTGGCCGGAAAATTCAAATGCAAACCTCTTGTCGCTTCCATCCTTGCGAGGCGGGGGATAACAGAGGGAAAAGACATCCTTTTTTTTCTCGAGGATGATTTGAGATTCCTTCACAACCCCTTTTTATTCAAGGATATGGAGGATGCGGTTGACCGCGTGATACAGGCAAAGGAAGAAGGGGAAAAGGTCCTGATATTCGGTGACAGGGATGTGGACGGTGTAACCGGCACAGCCCTCCTGTACAATGCCCTCTCCGCCATGGGGATTGACCTGAAGGTGAGGATTCCCACCGGGGACGAACCCTACGGGCTGACTGTGGAAGCCGTGGAGCGGCACGCAGCCGAATACGGTTCCCTTATAATAACGGTGGACTGCGGTATTTCCTGCGTCAAGGAAATAGCCCGGGCAAACGAGCTGGGCATAGACGTGATTGTCCTTGACCATCACACCCCGCCGGAAATACTCCCGGAAGCGGCGGTGATAATAGACCCCCATCTTGAAGACTCCGGTTATCCATTCAAGTACCTTTCCGGCTGCGCTGTCGCCTGGAAATTCATCACCGCCCTCCGTTTCGCCGAAACACCAATGTACAAACAAAGCGTCTGCCTCCTGAATGTCCGGCCCCTGAATGACGCTTACTGTGTGGAAGTGATAAAAACTGTAAATATGGTGGAAGAAACCCGTATTTATGAAACCCTGGTTCCCGGCATGGTGCCATTCTCAAAAACACGGTTACCATCGGTTTTGGAAGGCCAGCATATTTTTGTCTGGGATGCTTTAATGCAAAAAAAACAGTTGGAAAAGATTTTCGGATCCTCGATTGAATTCAACTTTCTTGACATCTCGGAAGAAATAGTTTCAGCCCTGCCTTCTTTTAAAGGAATGAGTCTGCTGAAACTAAAAAATTTTTCAAAAATAGGCCGTTACATGGAAAATCCGGTGAGTGAAATCGAAAGTTTTTTCAATATCTTCGTAACCTATTTGCAAAAAAAAAGCTCCTTTTTTGACAAGAAGACTGAAGAGGAACTCCAGCTTGTGGCCTTGGGAACCCTGGCGGATATAATGCCTTTGAAGAACGAAAACAGAATACTTGTACGCAACGGAATTGAATCAATGAATAACAGTCCGGTACCCGGACTTTTGGAAATTTTAGCCCGCCAGGGGTTGACAGGAAAAAAAATACACGCCACGGATTTAAGCTGGAAAATAACCCCCGTGATCAATGCGGCCGGCAGACTCGGAAAACCAGAGACAGCGCTCAACCTCCTTTTACGGGACACAACCCCTGCAGACCGGCAGTCCCTGTCGGAAGAAATCATCCGCATGAACAATGACCGGAGAGACATGGGAAAGGAAACATGGACAGTGGCTGAACCGCTTGCAAAGGAAAGCTTCGAAAAAAACAGCCGGCGTCTTGTTATGGCTGCCAGCGGGGAAATAAACCGTGGGATCACAGGATTAACCGCTTCCAGGCTGGCTAAATTTTTTGATGTTCCCGCTGTTGTTTTATCCCTGCGACCCGATGGAACCGCCGTTGGATCCATGAGATCCGCAAGAGGCGTAAATTTAAAAGCCATAATTGAAATGTGCGAAGACCTTTTTTCCGAACACGGAGGACATGCCTTCGCCGCCGGATTTTCCCTAAAAAAAGACAAACTTCCAGACCTTGAATCCAGACTTTCAGCCATTGCGGAAAACCTGGAATTCCCCGGCCGGGAAGAAGGCAGTGAAATATCCATAGACGCACAACTTCCCCATGAATACATTACGCCGGAAATCATCACCATAAACGATATTTTTGAACCTTTCGGAGAAGGTAATGAGCCTATCCATTTTCTGGTATGTGATGTAAAAATAATAAACGCCGATATCATGGGTAAAGGTGAAAAACAGCATTTAAAGCTAACCCTTGACTGCGGAAAATATAAATGGCCGGCCCTTTTTTGGAATTCGGCTGAAAGATACGGCAGGGATTTTGACAACGGGGACAGGATAGACGCTGTTTTCAAAGTTGCCGGAAATTTTTTCAACGGGGCTTACACTCCGCAAATGGTTCTTGTGGATGTAAAAAAACACAAACCGGAAACAAAAAACGCCGTAGAACCCCAAAGCCAAATAGAAATGAGAGAGGTTCCAATATAGGCAAACACACAGGAATCATCAAAAAAAATATGGGAAATATTTAAAATATCCAGGAGGATGCCATGAAAAAATATGCAAAAAAAACACTCAAAAGTTTTAAATCACCGGCGGGAATAATCCCTGTTTTTCTTCTTCTGTTTTTGCTTCCGGTATTTATTTTCGCTTCCGGAAAACCGGAATCAAAAGCGGTCCCGCCGGCGGGATTGCAGGAAATAATCATGCCTTCAGGAGGAACAGCGGGAGATGCCTTTGCGGTTGTTTTCAGACTTACAGCTCCGGCGGATGATATTTCGGTAAATTTGAAAAACCAAAATGACAAAATTTTAACAACCGGAAAAGGGTTTTCACTTCCCGGCGGAAACATTCAAAACCGGAGCGGACGTTATGAATACGCAGCCCTCATAGGTTTATCCATATTCCTGGAAGAAGGGATTTATAAGCTTGAATATTCTATCACTTCCGGAGGGGTTGAATCCACCGGATTTTCGGAATTGAAGATAGATACTCCGGAATGGAATTCGGAAAAAATAGCCTTGGATGAGAGAAACACAGCTGTCCGTACCAACTGGGGGGATGAAAGGCAAGCACAGATAAAAAAGCTGAATGACATTCTCTTTTCCTGTGACGGGGATGCACCTAGGTTTGCAGGAAGTTACGTGAAACCCGTGGAATCAAACCGCATAACCTCCTGTTTCGGCGACCGGAGGGTTTTCCTGTATTCAGACGGCGGCTCGGATGTTTCCGCCCATTACGGAGTGGATTTCGGTGTGCCCACAGGAACAGAAGTACGGGCGGCAGGCGCCGGTAAAGTTGTGATGGCTGAAAACAGGATTTCAACAGGTTGGTCTATTGTAATCGAGCATATGCCGGGTTTATTCAGCCTGTATTATCATTTGAATGAAATGAATTGTAATGTAGGGGATTTAGTTAAACCCGGAGATCTTATAGGCAAATCCGGTGCCACAGGTCTGGCCACGGGACCCCACCTGCACTGGGAATTCAGGGTGAATGGGGAGGCGGTATCCCCCTGGTTTTTTCTGGAAAAAGGCTTGTTTACAGTCTCAAACTCCGGGAATCCGGACAAAGGAACCGTCAATTGACAAAAAAGCCGGTTTCTGGTAAATTTTTCTTTAACGTTTACGGGTAGCCGAAAGGAGGTGATGTCGGGTGGCTCGCATTGTTGTGGATGACTCAGAAAACCTTGAAAAGGCCATAAAGCGTTTTAAACGCATGGTGGAAAAAGAAGGTATCATCCGTGAGTGGAAAAAGCGGGAATTCTACGAAAAGCCTTCTACAATCCTTAACAGGAAAAACAAGGCACTCCGCAGAAAACTCATGAAAAAAAACCGTAAAATTAAAGACAACAAAGGCTTTTAATTTTCACTGAAGATAAGGCACGGTACGGGTGGTTGCATCTGTTCCGTGCCTTTCTACCGGTATCCCTTAATAACTCTTGGAAATTCAGAGGATTTGTAGAATAATGGCATATGCTACCACGCAGCAGCTGACGCGTTATTACGATCTATATAAAAACATAGATGTTACATTCACTAAAGAAGTTATAGCTATCCTCGGTTTACAAACACAACAGGTTTTTCTTAAAGCGGACGGCAGGCAATGGCCCTGCATTATAAATTCCTCTTCCCTTGTAGGTGCAAAGGTTATTGCAGGAACAAAAAACGGATTGATTCCAAAAATACAAAAAGATGTCTCGGCTTTAAGCCTTCGGTTTTCTTTTGTGGATAACGAAAACAAAGAACCGGTTTCATTTTTTATAAACAGCAAGGCAACTGGATTTTCTCCTTACGGCTCAAACAATGATTTGGTGTTGATACAGCTTCAATATATACAGCGGGCTCCGGATTTTATTATTGAAAAAATAGGTTCCCTTCTCGATGCAAATGTGAATTCAAAAAGACGTAAAGAAGACCGGATTTTAATTACCGCGGATACCATGCGTAAAATCGGGATACTTCAAAAAGAAACCATAATATTCATACAGGGAGTTCCAAGACGGTGCATTCTGCGGGACATTTCCTTTTCGGGCGCAAAAGTTATAATGATTGGTATCGCCCAATTCATAAAGGACAAGGATATTGTTCTGAGAATAGATTTTGAAGATCCCCGTACCGCAATAGGATTGCACGGAAAAATCACCAGAACAGAGGATGTCCGGGACAGAAAAGATCTTGTGGCTCTGGCAATCCAATTTGTCGAAAACGAAATCCCCATGACATATAAGATGCACTTGAATCATTACATCAGTATGTTGTCAAAACATGATATAAACCGGATGCAAAACCAGAGAATCCAACAGATGGAATCAATGCCCATAGGGACAGAAGGTTCATCCTCTTCCAGCGGATCCAAAGAGCAGACTGAAAAAACAGCACAACAGGAACCGTCACAATCCCAAAACGTGGAATCAGGACAGCCTGCAGAAAACCAGTCTTTTGCAGGAAAAATAGATTTAAATACGCTGGATATTGATTTTTAACCCCGGCATATCTTTAGAAAATCGGAACAGGAAACAAACGTGAAAAACCCACTGGATTCGCTTGTATTTATCCGGTTAAACGGTAAACCGGATATTTTAAATCCCTTCCCGGATTTTGATCCGGACATCCCGCTGCCGGTCAGGCTCCCCCCGGAAGAAACAGCGGATTCCGCCCAGGAAAAAATGAATAGGACACTGACGGTGGAAGCCATACTGGCTGGAATCCTGACAGTTTTTGCCTGGGACAGAGAAAACCCGAATGCCGGTTATTACAAAAATCTTCTCCTGAAACTAAGGCCGGATTTACGCAGGGAATTGACAGAGGCCGCCCTGATAAAAATACGGAACGGAGATTTGGATTTAGCTGAGGAAATTTTCCTGGCCTTAAAAGGAATAAACCCTGACGACAGGGAAACAACCCTTAACACTGCATTGCTTATGGAGGAAAAATCCAAAAAAGCGGCCACCACCGGAGACTCCGAAAAGGAAAGTTTTTACCTGAAAGAAGCGGAAAAATATTACAGGGAATCCATGGAGACAGAGTCTCCTCTGCCGAAAGCTTTTTTTAATGCCGGATATTTTTATCTCCAACAGCACGAATATAAAAAGGCGGCGGAAGCGTTCCAGACATACAGCATACTGGAAACAGGTACCGATGAAACCACTCTAATAAGGAAAGAAAAAGCGGAAGCCATTTCCGCTGATATCCGCTCAAAAAACCTGGACGATGCTTTGTTCAAAGCGGCTTATGATTTAATCAACAAAGGGGAGGAAGAACGGGCACTGGAAGATATAAGACTCTTTCTTGAGCGCCGTCCAAAGGTATGGAACGCCTGGTTTATGCTGGGCTGGGCTTTACGCCGTCTGGAACGGTGGGAAGACGCAAAAAACGCTTTTTTACGGGCTCTGGAGCTGAAAGAAGAAACCAGGGGAAACGCCGCAGATTCCGCCGACATCTCCGGGGAAACAGATGAAGCAATGGAAGGACTTGCCGACATATGCAATGAAATAGCAATATGTTCCCTGGAAGAGGGTTCCTACAGCGAAAGCCGGCGGTGGCTTATGACAGGCCTGGAAGCTGAACCGGAAAATACGAAAATAATCTCAAACCTGGGTGTGGTGGCTTGGAAAACCGGAAACAAACAGGAGGCGGAAGGTTTTTTCCGTACTGTATTGGAAATAAATCCTGAGGATAAAACAGCGCTGTTGTTATTGCAGCAATTGGAATCCACGTAAATCCCTGCTTAACAGGTTAAATCAACCGGAACCAACATCCAAGGATTTAATTCACTCCAAAGCTTTAATCCGCTTTAAAAGACCCATAGTTTCCTCTGAAAAACGGCTGCCGGGAACAATATTATTTTTCAAAAACCATCCCCTGGGAACTTCCAGGGCATAACGTCGGTAACCGGCACTTTTGACAGGTTCCAAACTGAATGGTTCCATGTCAAAAATTTCCCTGAAAACCCCCTTGGAATCTATAAAAGCGATGGAGAGGGGGACTTCAGTGTTTTTCATCCAGAAACTCATTTTTTCATCACCGGGATAGATAAAAATCATGCCGGTTCCTTCCGGGATATTTCTCCTGTGCATAAAACCCCTGGCCCTCGAGGAAAAATCAGCGGCGATTTCCGCATCAACCTTAACAAAAGCGGCGTCAGAGCTGGTATCTTCATGTCCGGTTCCCAGTCCGTCCCCAGAGGTTTTTTCTGCGGGAAAAACCTCAATAAACAAAGCAAGTTTTTCAAGTGATCCGGAAGAAGGCGCAGAAAAAACAGGGGCCGTTGCCGGACAAAAAAAGAAAAAAATTAAAATAAAAAGGACTGAAGAAGATGCTGAAAAATTAAAATTCCGAAACAAAATCATCCCTCTGTATATTTTCCCGGGTACGTATATCCTTTTCCGTATTTATTATGGAATTAAAGACAGTTAAATCAATGTATTTCACGGTCAAAGGACGCTCCAGGGAAAGTCGCAAATTTCCGGAACTCCATACAGCTTTTGAAGGGTCAACTGTATCAGGCCCGCCATATTTTTCAGCCAGGGAAGAAAACATAGAGAAATAGTCTATTTTTTCCGCGTCCAAGGCAAAAGTCATATTGTATAAAATACCCTCGTAAAACTGGAACCAGGAATGGGAAATATAAGACGTTCCGGTGGTTTCTATCAAATTCCGCTGGTATCCGCCGGGAATCAGGGAAACGTCCCTTTCCCCCCTGTATCCGAATATCCCGTCCGCAACCAGATTTTCCTTTACGACATCAATATCCATGCCCAAGGAAATACCGCGGAATGAAGACGGCAGGGTTCTCTCCGCCCCGGAGGGCTCAGTGATATCAGAGCTCTTTTCATCTTCAGTGGAAAAAGTCCGGGACAAAAAAAACAATGTAAAAACAGAAAAAAATACCGCAAATAAAACACTGCGGGAACCGGAAACCATCAGCGCCCCCTGGCTTCCATATGGGAACGTTCCAGCTCGCTGCGTTTCCTGCGGGCAGCAATTTGTTTCCCTAAATCCATTAAGTCGTTTGTATACAGTTTGCCGTTTGCCACTTTCACGACACCTGTGCGCAGGAAGGTGGCCAAATAGGTTTGCCCCTGTTCCTTGGGTATTCCACACATACTAACCAGCTCATCAGGTCCAAAATCAAACATATATTGTTTACCCACTTGAAACACAACCCTCAATTTTTCGAGCTGGATTGAAAGCATATCATACATACGGGAAACAGGATCGTTGATCGCCGTGTTGGCAAGCTGCTTATACATAAGCCATATCCTGTCCGCCAATGTGGTGGTCAGTCTTGTTATAAGCTGGGGCTGGGTTGAAACCATTTGGTTAAAGTTCTGCCTGTTTACGCAAAGGATTTGTGTCCCGGCCAGGGCTATGGCACTGGCTGAACGGGGTTTGTTTTCCAATAAAGCCATTTCACCGAACATATCCCCGGCTTTCAAAACGGCGAGAAGAACCTCATTATCATCCACAATTTTTGTTATTTTAACCTGTCCTTTCTGAATAATATACATTTCAGAACCTGGCTGGCACTCACAGAATATCATTGTCTCATCATCGAAGGTTCTGGAAAGAAGGCCGGGTTTAGGCTCAAGCATTTCCGTGGAAGCCCTTACCCCCATGGATTTTATAGACATAAAACGTTCCCTGGCAGCCGTGGCAAAAGAACCGTTAGGTGCATTTTTCAGATAATGATAATAAGCATACAAGGCCAGGGAATATTTTGAAAGGCGGGCGTAATAATCACCGATTGTAAACAAATGACTTATGTCGATTTCGGCATTTTTTTTCAATGTGATTCTTGCCAAAGCCTCATCCAAATACCGGACTTTTTGGGAGAAAGAAAAAATAATCTTCATCGCCACCGGAGCGTTTTTCGTGATGAGCTCGGGGAATTGATCCCTGCGCACAGAAATCAAAGAAACATCCGTAACCGCAAAGGCCGTTTCAATCTGACTGTGCCCGGACATGGAGGAAACCACTCCCAAAAAATCACCGGGACCGAGAATATTTCCCTGCTCTTCCGCGACAATCTGTGTTTCTTTTGCTATCCTAACCTGACCGCTTTGGATAATATAAAACCTGTCGGAAGAGGACTGACCTTCGAGGATAATGAAAGAATTCTTTTTAAAATGAATAAAGCTTAATTGAAGCAAAATAAACCACCATGGTAAAGTATAAAATCAGTGAAAAAATTTGTCAATTAAAGATATCATATACCGCCAACTATATTAGTATATAACATTTTCTAATTTTATTCCCACTCCCCGGCAAAAATTATTTCAGGTTCAAGCTTAAATCCGTATTTTTCCATGACACATTCCGAAACCTTTTCCACCAAGCCCCGTATATCCCGGGCGGAAGCATTCCCTGTATTTACAATTATATTTCCGTGCCAGGGAGCTACTTTGGCTCCACCTAATTCAAGTCCCCTCAGGCCGGCTTCATCTATTATCATCCCGGAAGGCTTTCCGAAAGCCCTGTTGTTTTTAAACACACTGCCGGCGGAGGGAAGCCGGAAATGGCCTTTTTTTTCCCGGTCAGAACGGTATTTTTCAGTTTCTTCGGAAAGAAAATCCTTGTTTCCAGGACAAAGCTTAAAATCCACTGAAACAAGGATTGAAAAATCACCGGAATCCCCGGAGTTTTCAGAATCTGTTTTTTTCCGAGTGTTAAAAGGGGATTTTTTGTACTCCCATTCCCGGCTGTCAAAGGATTTGGTTTCATTAAAAGTTTCCACCAACCAGGGAGGAGAATCCCTGTCCCCGGATTCATTTTTTGAAACATGGAATCTTAAAAAGGACGCTCCGGCAAAGACATCGGAAACAGACCTTTCATAACACCGGGCATTCATAAAAGCTGCGCCACCCACTGTGCCTGGCAAGCCGGCAAAACGCTCAAGACCGGCCAATCCTTTGGAAACTGACAAATCCACGGCATAATCCATGGAGCAACCGCTTCCGCAACGGAGGATAATTTCATCCGCTGTTTCGCCGGCAGTTTCAAAAACAGTTTCATTGATAAAACCCGTGGACACAACCGCTCCGGGAAAACCTTTGTCTGAAAACAAGACGTTTGATCCTCCCCCCAACACAAAAACAGGGATTCCCAAGGATAAAAAAGCTGAAACAAAAGTTTCTGTTTCCACCGGAGAACGGGGGCTTACAAAAATATCAGCGGCTCCTCCCGCACGGAAAGATGTATGACGGGACATAGGCTCATCAAACAAAAACCGCTTTTCCGCAACCGATTGAAGGAACAAGTTATTTTCCTTCATATTGCTATTTTCCCATATTTTACGTACATTAGACATAACCGCTTCAGAGTATATACTAGTACGTATGTTTTTCAATATGAAAAACATATTTCCTTGAAATACGGAGGAAAATGTGCCTTTACAACTATATAACACCATGGGCAGAAAGACCGAAGAATTCCGTCCCATAACCCCCGGAAAAGTTTCATTTTACGGCTGCGGGCCCACTGTCTATAATTATGCCCACATCGGGAACCTCCGGGCCTATGTATTTCAGGACACCTTGGCGCGCACCTTGCGTTTTTTAGGGTACAAAGTAACCCATGTAATGAATATCACCGATGTGGGGCATTTAACAGGGGATGCCGATGAAGGTGAAGATAAAATGGTAAAAAGCGCCGCGGAAAGGGGCAAAAGCGTCCTTGAAATAGCTGATTTTTACACGAAGGCATTTTTCAACGACACTGACAGGCTGAATATCAGGCGCCCCGACATTATCTGCCGGGCCACAGAACATATTGACGACATGATAAACCTGATAAAAAGGATAGAAGCCAACGGCCACACCTACACTGCCGGCGGAAATTTATATTATGATGTCACATCCTATCCGGATTACGGGAAACTTGCCGGATTGAATCTTTCAGATTTGAAAGCCGGAGCCCGTATTGATGTGGATGAAAACAAACGGAATCCCTTTGACTTTGTACTGTGGTTCACAAAAAGTAAATTTGAAAACCAGGCCCTCACCTGGGATTCCCCCTGGGGACGGGGCTATCCCGGCTGGCATATCGAATGCTCCGCCATGAGCATGAAATACCTGGGCGAGCATTTTGACATACACACCGGCGGCATCGACCACATCACAATACACCACACAAATGAAATCGCCCAGTCAGAGGGAGCCACCGGAAAAAAATGGGTGAATTACTGGCTTCACAATGAATTTTTAGTGCTGAATAAAGAAAAAATGTCAAAATCCTCAGGAGACTTTTTAACCCTCCAGAAATTAATCGACCAGGGCTACGGAAGCGGCGACTACAGGTTTTTCCTGTTGGGCGGCCATTACCGCAGCCAGCTGGCTTTTTCCTGGCAATCCATGGACAGTGCGAAAAACGCCCTTAAAAACCTGATCCAGCGTACTTCCAGGCTTTTGGAGGCTGCCGGGAACGTTCCATCCGGAAATGAAGACAAGGCCGGTTCCCGGGATTGGGGAAGCGCTTCGGCAAGAATGGAAAATTTCCGTACCGCCCTGGAACAGGATTTGAACACACCCCGGGCCCTTTCGGAGCTTCAAGCTGTCATAAAGGAAGGCTTAAACGGTGCCATCCTGCCGGCAGACGCTGTGAAGGCGGTGGCTGCAATGGACGGGGTTCTCGGTTTGCGGCTTTTGGAAAAAGCGGCGGAAAAAGGCGGGGATTCCGGCGGTTCCTCCGGATCTGCAACCCTCTCCGTGGAAGAAAGACAGCGTATAGAGGATTTGATTTCAAAAAGAGCCGCCGCAAAAAAAGAGAAAAACTGGGCGGAGGCTGATAAAATAAGGGATATGCTTGCCGGCGAAGGAATTATATTGGAAGACGGGGCTTCCGGCACTATTTGGAAGCACATACCTAAAAACGGTGTGTAACTTTCGGAGGCTTAACTTGTTTGATATACAAAAGCCCTTGAGGGCTGCTGATGAAAAAGATTTTAAAGAAATTTACAGTGCGGCCATGCCTGTCATTTTTAAAGTAGCCCTAAGGGTTGTGGGAACGGAGGAGGCTGCTGAAGATCTTTGTCATGACGCTCTCATTAAAATGACGGAAAAGGATATGTATTTCCCCTCTGTCAATGATGCGAAATACTGGCTTATCCGTGTTGTAAAAAACGCTTCGCTAAATTATGCAAAGCGGAAGGCAAGAGAAAAAAGGGCATATGAAAGGGCTTTGAAAGAAGACCGTAAATCAATGGATTCCGGGGAAACGGAGTTATTGAAAGGAGACACAATAAAAAAAGTCCAGGCAGCGCTTCAAAAACTGCCTGAAAATTTGAAAATTGTATTGCAGTTAAAAGAGTATGGAGATTTGAACTATAAAGAGATAGGTAGAGTTTTAGGAATAACAGAAGGAAACGTGAAAGTCCGTGTTTTCAGAGCGCGGGAACAACTTTCAAAATTGATAGGAGATGAAGATGTCTACATGCCCTGACACAGACCTTTATTCCGCATACGTGGACGGGGAAATACCGTCACCCTGGAAAGAAAAACTTGAAGAACATCTTTCAACCTGTGAAAAATGCAGGCTCATAGAGCAGAAATACAGACACCTTCATGAAACCGTCCTGAAAACAGAAAAGGAAGATTCCGATGTCAGCACTGAATTTCTGGAAAAATCCTTTCGAAAAGTTTCCTCCAGATGGGAAATAGCTTCCTCCAATGTTTTAACCGGAAATCCCAATCACAAATGGGCGGTCGGAAAAAAAACCGTCACCATGCCTTATTTTGCTTTGGCCGCCATGTTTCTTGCGGCGGTATTCATTCCGTCTTTCTTTACGGTGAAAAATGCGGAATCCCGTATTTCTGATATCCAGCAAGGAAATAAAATGGCGGTGGAGGCGGCAAAGGCTGAAATGCTTCTTGCGGGTTTATCAAAATACCAGAATAATATTTCACCAAACTCCGTATCAGTATACAGCAATGATTTTTCCACGATCGATGAAATTTCCACTTACGTAACCTCACATGAAAATAATCCGGGCAGCCTTTCAAAAAAGAATTATTCTAATTCCAGCTCCACAAAATTCGCCCTCATAGACTCATTGAAAATGTTCTCACAAAATAAAAATTTGTTTCCCAACGGAAAAAGTAAATATATAATTATTAAACTGCCTGAAGTTATCCATTTCGGGACAGAATCTAATCGTCAATATTCCGGCAACCGGGAATATATAACGAATGTAAGCCGTCAGTAGAATGATAGAAAAATTAAAAACCCTTTTACTCAGTTCCGGGATAGCCAGGATTTTATGCATCCCGATCCTTTTTATTATTTTTATATCCTCCGCCACAATTATTTCAAAATTAACGGCAAAAAGTCCGGAGCTTATACGCATCAATCCCCCTGTAAGCGCAAAGGGGGAAGTTGTAGCCATAGAAGGCAACGGATTCGGAAAAGAACAGGGTGACCAATGGATAGAAATTTCAGGGGTTAGGGTTTCTTCAAGTTCATATATAAGCTGGGACGACAATAAGATACTGTTTGTAATTCCGGAAAACTATGAGGACGGATTAATACGGGTTTGCTCCAGGGACAGGCAAAGTAATATGCTTGTTTTTGCCAGACGGGAAAACATTCCGGAAGAAGCAAAAACCGTGAATACAGGGAATATTCCCGTTATCCAGAGTCTGGACGCATCCCAAAAGGAAATAGGGAAAATCCTGGTTATTTCAGGATTGAATTTCGGTATAACCAGGGGAAATTCCGGCGTTTTATTCACCAAAACCCAGGAAAATTATTCCGGAGCTGTTTCGGACAAAGGAATTCCATCCACCCCCTTGATAATGCAGGAAGAAACCGATTTCGGCTATGATTTTTGGAGTGACCAGGAAATAAGGGTGCGGATTCCTGACGGGGCGTCCTCAGGACCGATTTACGTTAAAACGGAAAGAGGAATGAGTTCCCCGGTTAATTTAAGAATAGCCGATATGCCCGGGACAAAAAGGTTTGAAAACCAAAGGCTTTATGTTATTTCCGAAAATGTGGACATATCCGGAATTACGGCAGGAAACGGAAGCAAACTTTTCCTGCGGATACCGCTGCCTGTTACAACCGCTTCCCAGCAAAACATGAAAATACGGGAATCCTCCCCTCCTCCTTACATGGAAAATTACCGTGGGACAATCCTGCATCAATTTGAAAATCTGAAAACCGGTGGCAGCATAAACGTCAATCACACAATTGTATTAACCAATTCCGATATTATAACAACCATGAATGTCCAGCGTATAAAGCAATATGACACATCGTCTCCAGTATATAAAACTTTCACAGAAGCTGACGATCTTATCCCGGCTCATACGGAAGAAATCAAAAAAGTGCTTGCCCAAATCCCCGGGGCGGGGAACCAGAATCCATATAGAAAGGCAAAAGCGATATATGACTGGATTTTGGAAAACATAAAATACCGGCTTGTTACGGACAAAAACAAACTTCCAGTCTCAAGTTTGGTTTCCGGGGAAGGTGATGTTTATGACATGACCATAATTTTCTGCGCTCTTGCCAGAACGGCGGGTATTCCTGCCTTGCCATCGGCGGGAGTTATTGTGGATATGCAACAGGAAACAATCCCCCATTGGTGGGCGGAATTCTATATTGAAAATTTCGGATGGGTTCCCGTGGATTTGGGAATGGCCATGGGTATTCCCTACGAATCAGAACACAACGGCATTGAATCAAAAGTATGGTATTTTGGAAATATAGACGGAAACAGGATTTCTTTTTCCAGAGGATGGATTCACCAAATCCCGATGATAACCAACGGAAAAACCGTCTCCACACCCAGATCTTTTGCTTTCCAAAAGGTTTGGGAAGAATCCAACGAAAACTTGACCAGTTACGCTTCACTTTGGACAATACCAAAACTTATAGGTGTATACTGACTTAAGGAAAGGAGATTTTTATGGTGAAAGTTTTATCCCTTGGAGGTTCCATTGTCGCTCCTGAAACGCCGGATACAGGCTTCCTTTCTGAATTTTCCGGGTTAATCCGTTCATGGCTTTCCGAAGATTCAGGTAGAAAGCTAATACTTGTGGTAGGCGGCGGAGGGCCGGCAAGAATTTACCAGAAAGCTTTAAAAACTATTGTTCCCGAAACGGAAAATGAAACGGCAGACTGGATTGGTATTATGGCCACAAGATTAAACGCCCAATTACTGAAAGGAATTTTTGCCGACATCTGTCCTGGAGATGTTATTTATGATCCTACAACTGTTTCAATTTTCTCCGGAAGGATGATAGTGGCTGCCGGATGGAAACCTGGATTTTCCACAGACAATGACGCTGTTCTTCTTGCTGAAAGATTCTCTGCGGATATGGTTGTGAATCTTTCAAACATTGAAAAAGTTTATACAGATGACCCGAAAAAAAATCCGGAAGCAAAACCCATTGACTCAATTTCATGGAAAGATTTCCGTAAAATGGTGGGCGATGAATGGGTTCCCGGAAAAAATGTGCCCTTTGATCCCGTCGCAAGCCGTCACGCAGAAAAAGCCGGGATAAAGGTTATTTGTGCATCCGGGAGGGACATAAACAACCTGAGAGCCATTCTAAACGGGGAGGATTTCACGGGAACCCTTATCGGTTAAAAGGAAAGATCCGTTCCGTACATACGGATTAAAAGTCTCTCTATTTTTACCCCGTATTCAGGATCTGCGGCCCAGGTGCCGGCCAAACCGCTTATTCCGGGGGATTTTCCCTTGGGGTTAATCCATTTGTAGCGGGGATCCACAAGTTCCATACGCAAGGGTTCAGGGGAACCGTATCCTTTTAGATGCTGGACATGGGCACGGACACCGGTTCTTTCATCCGGAAAGGAATTGCCGGGTTGCCCGGGACCGATTGATCCAAGCCCGCAAAAGTTATTCATATCAGGAGTAACAAGACCTCCAAATTTAAGGAAACCGGTTTCCAGACACATTTGGGCAAAAGCCACGTCTGAATTAACCCCTTCATAGGCGCATTCCTCTTTATAGAAGCTTATAAGACGGCGGAGTTTTTCCCTGTCCATACCGGGGTTCTCCCCCAAAAAGAAAACCTCCATCTGTTCCATGGGAATCCTTCCCTCCCCCATGATTCTGTCAGGAACAACTGTAAACTCCGGTGTGGAAGACCTTTCCACTGTCTTACAGGAAAACAGGATAATACTGAAAAAAAGACAAATAAAAGCCGGAATGTAAAAAGCTGGTTTTAATATTTTCATATTATTTTCATCGGTATACCGGGCCATAAAATGAATTTTTTTGTATAAAGAAATAGAAATATGGCGGAAAAACCTGATTTAAGAGAAAAACTGAAAAAATTCGGCCCCGGATATTTGAAAGACTCAGATTTAACAGCCCTGATTCTAAGAACCGGAACAAAAGGATGCCGTCTCCAGGAGATCTCGGAAAAAGTAATCAGAGTCCTGGACACAAGCAAACCTGAAAAAATAATGGATATGCTGGAAAACTTAAATGGTGTTGGCCCGGGAAAGGCAGCGTCCCTGGCCGCGGCCTGTGAGCTGGGACGGAGATACTGCGGCTTTATACGGAAAAAGGTTTCTTCGGCGGAAGATGTATTCCCATACCTGAGGCATTATGCGGACAAAAAACAGGAGCATTTTATATGTGTTTCCCTTTCCGGCGCCCATGAAATAACGGCTATCCGCACTGTAAGTGTCGGGATTTTAAACAGAACACTGGTACATCCCAGGGAAGTATTCGCAGATCCAATAGCGGACAGGGCTGCGGCAATAATAGTATGCCACAATCACCCTTCGGGGAATTTAACTCCCTCTGAAGAGGATATGCAGATAACCTGGAGACTTTCGGAAGCCGGAAATATTCTTGGTATCCAACTTTTAGACCATCTCATCATAGGTCCGGACGGAAAATTTTTCAGCTTTGTGGAAGGATGCATTCCGATAAAAAAAGAATAAACACTTGTTTCTTAAATTAAACAGACGTATAATCCAAAGCGCTTAATAACGTTGTTTCGGCATTAAAAATTTGGAGTTTCTCCATTTCTGGAGCAAAAATGGATTTTATCGGGATTATTCTTTTTATATCCTACTTCTTGAACTTTGGATTTATAGTTTTTATCCTTTTTTTTGAACAGACCGATTCAGCTCGCCGTTTTTCATGGTTGATTGCCATAACATTCATACCTATTGCGGGAATCATACTGTATATGTTTTTTTCCGGTAATTTTCTCCTGCGTTATAAAAGGCTGGAAAAATCCATAAAACACACCGACAGTATTTTTTCTGATTTTGAGCAACGCCTCGATGAGAATGCGGATACATATATCGAAAACGGCGGCCCTTATTTAAACAGACACCTGCCTCTGCTGAAATTGAATAAGAATTATGCCCATTCCTCCCTGGGATTCAGCAAAACAGTCCATGTTTTCACTTCCGGGGAAGAAACTTATAAAACCCTGTTTGCGGAAATAGAAAAAGCCAAGGTTTCAATCTATCTGTCCTATTTCATCATAAGGAATGACAATACCGGAAAAAAACTCATTTCCATCCTGGCAAAAAAAGCAAGAGAGGGGATTGAAGTACGGCTTCTGTACGACCACATAGGTTCCTTTTTCACCTCCGGAGCGCTTTTTATTCCACTGAAAAAAGCAGGCGGAGAGGTGCACAAGTTTTTCCCGGTAACGATCATAGCCCCCTACGCCCTCAATTACAGGAACCACCGGAAAATTGTGGTTATTGACCATTCCGTGGGGTATTTTGGGGGTATAAACATAGGGGACGAATACGCGAACTGTTCCCCAAAACAACGTTTTTTATGGAGGGACACCCATATAAGGGTTTCGGATTCGGCCGCTATTCTTTTGGAAAAATGCTTTTTAAGCGACTGGTATTCTTCAAAATATAAAACAAAACAGGAAATAAGGCCGGAACCGCCTGAAAAAAACGCCGGTTCCGCCGACCTGCCCGACATACCCTTGCCGCCGATTTGCTGCAACAACATACCCATGCAGATTGTGACCTCCGGCCCAAATGACATCAAAAACGATGAGATAAGGGATGCCCTGATTTTCATGATTTCAACGGCAAAAAAATCGGTCCATATTGAAACACCATACTTTACCCCGGATCCGGCGTTTTTCAGTATTTTAAAAATAGCGGCTTTGTCAGGATTGGATGTAAAAATCATAATTCCACGGGATTGGGACAAATTTTATGTAAAACTTGCGGCCATGCCTTACATCTCAGATTTGACAAAAAAAGGCATAAAATTTTACCATTACAAGGGCTTTATCCATTCCAAAATGTTTGTCATAGACGGGGAAATATCAACAATAGGGTCAACAAACATAGACACCAGAAGTTTTTCCCTTCATTTTGAGTTGAATGCCTTCTTTTATTCCCAGGAATTCGGCAAAACCTCCGAAGAAATTTTTATACGGGATTTGGAAAATTCAATTCCAGCGGATCCGGATGCTTTTGCGAAAATGTCTGTATTCAAAAAGGCTTTGTGCAACTTTTTCAGACTTTTTGCCCCTCTCATGTAAGCATTGTCATCATAATATAGAATAATTGCTTGAAAATCACATTTTTTTGAAGTATCATATATGAAGAGATTTACATATTTTTATAAAATCACAATGATTCAGAGAGGTTATAAATGAAGATTTCCGCCCTACAGCAAAGCCGCTATGCGTACAACCCTAAGCTTCCCCGTATTCTTTCAGAAAAGCTTGAAACCATCGGGATTGTCCAATCTGGTGCCACAAAATCGGAAGGGGATCAGCAGGAACTTAAAACCCTTTTTGCCAATACCTACGGCAAACCGGTTGTAACCTTCACAAAGGGGAAAAACCCTGAAATAAAAAAACAGCTACGGGTCGGCGTTATCCTTTCCGGCGGCCAGGCTCCCGGCGGGCATAATGTTATCGCGGGGTTATATGACGGTATAAAAAAAGGAAACTCCGCTTCCAAACTGTTTGGTTTTTTAGGCGGTCCATCCGGACTTATAGACGGTTCCTACATAGAAATAAAGGATAAATTGATTGATGAATACAGAAACACCGGTGGATTCGATATTATCGGTTCAGGCCGTACAAAAATAGAAACTGACGAACAGATTGCGGCTTCAATAAACACGGCAAAAAAGATGAAACTTGATGCCATCGTTATCATCGGAGGGGATGACTCCAATACAAACGCAGCCCTGTTGGCGGAGCATTTCCTGAATGCGAAGATGAAAACCCAGGTTATCGGCGTTCCGAAAACAATTGACGGCGACTTGAAAAACAGTATGATTGAAACCTCTTTCGGTTTTGATACAGCCACAAAAACATATTCCGAGCTTATCGGAAACATAGAACGGGATGCAAACAGCGCAAAAAAATACTGGCACTTCATAAAACTCATGGGAAGGAGCGCAAGCCACATCGCCCTTGAATGCGCTTTGCAAACACAGCCGAACATCTGCCTCATTTCGGAAGAAGTGGAAGAGAAAAAAATGACTCTCAGACAGATTACGGATTATATTTGCTCCGTTATAGCTGCCAGGGCGGAAAAGAAAGAGAACTTCGGAGTGATTTTGATTCCCGAAGGACTTGTGGAATTCATACCTGAAATGAAAACCCTCATTGCGGAGCTTAACGACTTAATGGCGGTAAAAGCGGACGCTTTTAATGCCCTTGGTACTTTTGAAGCCCAGAGACAGTGGCTGG
This sequence comes from uncultured Treponema sp., assembly GCA_949299755.1. Taxonomy (GTDB): domain Bacteria; phylum Spirochaetota; class Spirochaetia; order Treponematales; family Treponemataceae; genus Avitreponema. Next base: position 249,414 of record CASGBA010000006.1, read on the forward strand.
CCCAGAATCTGAGCAAAGCTTCGGCAGAGGCTTTCGCAACCCTTCCTGAAGAAATCGCTAAACAATTCCTTATGGACAGGGATCCCCACGGAAATGTACAGGTTTCCAGAATTGAGACTGAAAAACTTCTGATCAGCCTCGTGGATTCAAGACTCAAGGCCATGGCAAAGGCGGGAACTTATAAAGGGAAATTCAGCTCTTACAATCATTTCTTTGGTTATGAAGGACGTTGCGCTTTCCCGTCCAATTTTGATGCTGATTACTGTTACTCCCTGGGCTTTACAGCTTTTGTGCTGATTGCTTCCGGTTTCACCGGATACCTTTCATCGGTAAGGAATTTAACATCCCCTGCAAAGGATTGGACAGCGGGAGGAGTACCCCTCACAATGATGATGAATATGGAACAAAGGCACGGTTCCAAAAAACCGGTTATAAAGAAAGCCTTGGTGGATCTTAACGGAAAACCATTCAAGACTTTCTCAAAAAACAGGGAAACATGGGCTGTGCAAACAAGTTATCTGTATCCGGGTGCCATTCAATACGCCGGACCAGATGAGGTATGCAACCAAACCACAAAAACGCTTATGTTGGAAAAAGGCGGTTCTTCCGGAAATACGGTGAAAAACGCCAAACCGGCGGCAAAAGAATCCGGAAAGGCTAAGGCGGCAACCGGTAAAAAAACAACTGCCAAAGTTGCTGAAAAAAAACCGGCCGCAAAGGCGAAAACAACGGAAAAGGTGAAAGCCCCGGCAAAACCGGCTGGAAAAGGTAAAAAGGCTACAGCGAAAAAATAAGCTTTTCATCTTGTAACCTATAAAATTAAGTTTTCAGCGGGTTCAAGTAGTCATAACAAAATATGCGGGTTTTTAACCCGCATATTTTAACAGGGGATTATAGGTGGAGGATACATCGGAAAAGAAACAAGCATTCGAAAGTATTTCAAAGAAAAATGCTGTTTTGGAAAATATTCTTTCCGTTCTTTTGAAAAATGAATCCTTTCTCATTTTAGGTCACGATGGGCCGGACGAAGATTGTATCTCATCGTTGGTTTCCATGTCCCTTGTCCTCAGGAAATTCGGCAAAAAGCCATGCATTTACATCCAAAATCAATTTCCGGATCAATTGTTATATATGGCGAATATATGTTCATATAACAAAATACCGGTTTTTAAAAATTCCGAAATTCCAGCCGAAAAACCCGATGTAATTTTCATTTTGGATACACCGAAACCTTCCATGATTTCCGCAAACCATGGGATCCGGGAATTCTTCAAAAACACAATTCTGGTGGAAATAGACCATCACCTGTATTCCGATGCCCAGTACTGCGGAAATCCGGAATACAGGTATGTGGACAAAGCTTCCAGTACCTGTGAGCTTTTGTCTTTCATATGTTGTAAGTTGAATAAAAAAAAGGATTTATTGAAAAAATATGATATTGAAGAATTCTTTACCAGAAACATTGCCCTTACCCTTTTAACAGGTATGATAGGGGATACAAATTTCGGCCTTACCTTGAAAACAAACCGGGAAAGATTTTTCTATACTTTATTTACAAAATTTTTTTCGGAAATACTGAAAAAATCTTACAGGGAAAACAGCGGTAATTATTCAAACATAACGGACATCTTTACCACAATTCAACAGCTTTCCCCTGAAGAGAAAGAAGTATATCAAAAACTTCTTGAATTCACCCATTTTTCAAAACAAACGGGGTTTATATTCCTTACAGAAGTACAGTCAAGGGAGTTTTTTGAAAAATACGATCCGGAATTATTTGTCAAAGTCATAAAGTTTGTCACGGATTTTTTGGCGGAACGGTCAGGAAAAGTAGGAACCACGGAATATTACGAAACCTTCATTGAAAACGGAAAAATCCAATACAGGCTCAGGGCCGCCAGAGGTTGCACGAATATTGATTTCAGGCAAATCCTGAATGAATTTAAAATTACAGACGGTGGCGGTCATCCAGGTGCGGTTGGATTCAGGTTGAAAAAAGATAAATACACAAAAACCGAAGTAGATGATTTCAACAAAAAACTTATTAAAAAATTAAATGAAATATGATTCCTTCTTTACCGAGGACGGTTATCCAAATGAAAGCCGGTTTGGAAAAAATATTTTTTACCTTTTATACAAAAACCGCCTTGAAGGAATTTCCCGGGAGATAGAATCCGGAGGCGAAGTCCCTTCCCTCTTGCTTCATTCCTGCTGCGGTCCGTGCAGTTCCGCTGTCATAACAAAGCTGTCTCCCTTCTTTAACATAACCGTTTTTTATTACAATCCAAACATTGACAGTTTGGAGGAATACAGAAAAAGGGCAGACAACCAAAAAAAATTCCTGGACTTTTTCAGTAAAAATAACAACGGTTTTAATCATTCTGTTTCATATATTGAAGAAGATTATGACAGCCTTCCATTTTACGCGACGTGCGGCGGATTGGAAAATGAAGCCGAAGGCGGCAAAAGATGCGTTGAATGTTTTAAGCTCAGATTGAATAAAACAGCCGCCACCGCCGCAAAACTAGGATTTCATTTTTTTTCCTCAACCTTAACTGTAAGCCCTATGAAAGACACCCGCACCGTAAATCTGGCAGGAATGGAAGCGGCGGATAAAACAGGATGCGAATGGCTTTGGTCGGACTTCAAAAAAGAAAACGGATACCTGCTTTCAATAGAATTAAGCAAAAACGCATCTTTGTACAGGCAGCAATATTGCGGGTGTATTTACTCAAAACAGCGGCTTAATAAAAGGGATTGAGATGAAGATTAAAACGAAATTACCGGCCGCCTGTTTTTTTTTAATTCTGCTTTTTTTTACAGGATGTGTCACAACAAGACAAAAAGAAAGCCGCTTTCCCTTGGAGGAAACTTCAAGGCTTGAAATTGACTCCGGCAATATCAAAAATGCTTTGTCAGCGGCTGGAAATCCAGACTGGAAGGAAATATCTCCCGGAGTCATGCACACTCTTTTGCCGGATGCCGCCGGCGGTATAAAACTCAATGTGGTGCGGATAAACCTTGCCAATGTTAAAATCCAAGGTTCCCAACCGGCGGAGGATAAAGCCGGCGGAATAGTATTCGAAGAGGAATATGCGGAGGATTTAGCGGAAAGAACCGGCGCGGTGGTTGCGGTAAACATGACGCCTTTTTTCCGGGAAAAAAAAGGCTGTAAACCCATAGGTATTTATGTGAATTCCGGCAGAATGCTTTCACCGCCCAATGAAAGATACGCTGCCATTTTGTTTTATAACGAGGGAAAAGCGGAAATTATTGAAAGCCAAAACAGAAATTCAATTGAAGGGGCTGATTTCGCTTTCGGTGGATATTGGAGCATTTTAAAGGACGGAAGGATTCAGGATTTCCCGGATGTGAAAGATTCCAGAACAGCCATCGGAATAAATGAAACTGGTTCCATAATTTTTATTCTCACGGCGGAAAATCCCCATCTCTTCAAGGATTCCGGCATATCCTTCCCGGAATCCGCCGTTTTATTAAAAGCCTTGGGCGCTTCCAACGCAATTCAAATGGATGGCGGGTTTTCCACAAATCTGGTGGTTAACGGAAAAACCGTCACCCCATCCTCAAAAATACTTTTTTTCAAAAAACATAGAAAAACCGCTGTAAATGCAGTTTTTATACCAAGATAACCCTTTCCCAGATGTACTTTTATGATATAATCTGAACCATGCCTGATTTTGTACACCTTCACGTCCATTCTGATTATTCTCTTTTAGATGGTGCCGCCAAAATAACAAAACTTGTTTCCCGGGCAAAAGAACTTGGAATGAAAGCCCTGGCTCTCACCGATCACGGAAATATGTTCGGAGCCCTTCGTTTTGAACAATTATGCCATAGCGAAGGGATAAATCCTCTGGTGGGATGTGAATTTTATGTGGCGGGCGGAAGCCGGTTGGAAAAACAGGGGACAGAACAAGGGAATAAATACTATCACCTTATCCTTATCGCAAAAAACGAGGAAGGATACAGAAATCTCTGTATGCTTACCAGCAAGGCTTTTACGGAAGGGATGTACTACAAACCCAGAATTGACGAGGAGATTTTGCGCCTCTATTCCGGCGGGCTTATATGTCTTTCAGCCTGTCTGGCTGGTCAACTACCGCAACTTTTGCTGGCGGGAAAAATAAAGGAAGCGGAAGAAACAGCCCGCCGGTACAGGGATATTTTTGGAGACGACAACTATTATATAGAGTTACAGGATCACGGAATAGAAGAACAAAGACGGGTAGCCCCCATGCTCATCGACATAGCCCGCAGGCTCGGTATTCCAATGGTTGTCACAAACGATATTCATTATTGTATGCAGGATGATTACATCGCCCAGGATGTTTTAATGTGTATAGGCACAAAAAAACTAAGGGAAGAAACAAACAGGATGAAATTCCAGGGAAAGGAATTTTACATGAAAAGCCCTGAACAAATGGCCTCTCTTTTCCCTGAATACCCTGAAATGGTGTCAAATACAGTCAGGATTGCTGAAAAATGTAATCTGATTATTCCACAATATAAAACAGAAGAGTTGAAAGACTGCCTGCCCCTTTATCAAATACCGGAAGGTTTTAAGGATCAAAATGATTATGTGAGGCATTTGGTTTACGAGGGTCTGGAAAAAAGGTACGGGACAATCACCGATGAAATCAGGGAACGGGCGGAATACGAACTGAAAATTATTTTTAGTATGGGATTTTCAGGGTATTTTCTTATCGTATGGGATTTTATAAGCTGGGCAAAAAACCATGATATCCCCGTGGGGCCTGGACGCGGTTCAGGAGCAGGTTCCCTGGTAGCCTACGCCATGGCTATCACAGACATAGATCCTTTCAGGTTCAAACTTATTTTTGAAAGGTTCCTGAACCCAGAACGGGTAAGTATGCCGGACTTTGATGTTGATATTTGCTTCGAAGGCCGACAGGACGTAATTGAATACACACGGCAAAAATACGGTGACGCACAGGTAGGCCATATAGTAACCTTTGGAACCCTAAAGGCGAAGGCTGTAATAGCGGATGTGGGAAGGGTTTTAAATATCCCTTTGAATGAAGTCAATATTTTGAAAAAATGTATTCCAGATGATCCCAAAGCGAAACTGGCAGACGCATTCACACCGCCGGATCAGCATCATCCGGGAAACGGACAACTGATTCCTTTCCGTGATGATCCCCAATACGGAGGAAAATACAACGAGCTTTTTGAGCTTTGTTTTAAACTGGAGGATGTAAGCAGAAATGTATCCCTCCATGCCTCAGGAATTGTAATAGGCCGCAGCCCTCTGCCAGAATGGGTTCCTGTTTACAAGGATTCAAAAACCGGAAAGGTTGCTGTCCAGTATACAATGGATATAATCGAACCCTGCGGTCTTGTAAAAATGGACTATCTAGGGCTTAAAACACTTACTCTGATAAAATATGCGGAAAAAATAATCCGCAAGCGAAAGGGATTTGAAAATTTCAGGACAGACGAAGTACCCGAAGACGATAAAAAAACCTTTGACCTGTTTTGCGCAGGACAAAGCGCCGCCGTGTTTCAATTTGAAAGTCCGGGGATGCAGAAAATCCTGAAGCAAGCCCAGCCCAGATGTATTGAGGAATTGGTCGCCTTAAATGCGCTGTTCCGTCCCGGCCCGATGGATTATATCCCCCAATATATCGAAGGGAAATTCCATCCTGAAACAGTCCACTACCCGGATCCATGTCTCGAAGACATACTGAAAGAAACCTACGGTGTAATGGTTTACCAGGAACAAGTAATGCAAGTGGCTCAAAGAATCGCCGGATTTTCCCTGGGACAGGCAGATATGCTCCGCCGGGCCATGGGAAAGAAAAAGCTGGAAGTTCTTCTTCAAAAGAAAAAAGAATTTATTGCCGGAGCATTAAAAAACGGCTTTGATGAAAAACACGCTTCGGATATTTTTGAAATCATGGTTCCTTTTGCAGGCTATGGATTTAACAAGAGTCATGCTGCAGCCTATTCAGTCCTCGCTTATAGAACAGCGTATTTAAAAGCCAACTTCCCCACGGAATTTATTGCCGCAAACTTAACAAATGAAATAAACACAGCCGATAAATTGCCCCAATACATAGCTGAAGGCCGTTCAATGGGAATAAAAATAGATCCGCCGGACGTAAACCGTTCGGACAAGGTATTTGACGTGGTGGACAACCGGATTGTATACGGCCTAATGGGTATAAAGGGATTGGGAGAAACAGCGGCAGAAGAGATAATCACCCAAAGACAAAAGGACGGCCCTTTTAAAAACTTTATGGACTTCTTGGACAGGGTTGACCTTCATACAGTAAATAAAAGAGCGATTGAAGTTTTAATAAAAACAGGGGCATTTGACAACCTTGGAATCAACAGACCATCCCTTCTTCTAAATATGGACAAAGCAATAGACTTTGCTGAAAAGAAAAAACAAGCGGGTTCTTTCGGACAGGTAAGTTTATTTGAGAGTTCTGAAGAAGAGGAATTCCCCGAATTCGAATTCAATATGGTGGAGGACTGGCTTCAAAATGAAAAGTTGAGACTGGAAAAGGAGCTCATAGGATTTTATATTTCCGGTCACCCCTTGGATACTTACGAAAAAGCATTTGAGAAAGCCGTGACAATTTCATCTTCCCGCATGGGTACGGCCCGTCCTGAAAAAACCTATACAATTTTGGGAATTGTCAAGGAAATACGAAGTATAATAACACGAAAAACCGGCAAAGAAATGGGTATTGTTATCGCAGAGGATTTTGAAGGTCAATTTAAATTAACGTTTTTCACATCCTCCTGGGAAAAATACAAGCAGTATATAACAGAAGATGCGGTTTTAGGTTTTACCGGTAAAATCGAGAATTCCGAGGATTTCGGTTCATCAATGCACGTGGATGAAGTACTGAAGCCGGAAGAGCTTGAAGCAAAGTCTGTAAAAGAAATACATATCCAGCTTGATCCTGTGTTCACGGAAAAGAAAACTCTGGAGCCATTACGGGACTATCTTTTTGAAGCGTCCGGTTCATGTTCTGTTTTTTTCCATATCGACATTCAGGAAAAACCGTTCATTATAAAAGCCGCTTCACAAATTTCCGTTACAGCGGATGAAGGTGTCCTATCAGATTTAAAGAATCAACCCTGTGTACTTTCAGTGTGGAAAGAGTAAAGACAGTAAACCCGACAGGAGTTTTGAATGCATAATGTACTGATGTTATTGTCCTCTGTGATACAGCTATATTCTTTGGTGTGTCTGATTTATATCCTTTTATCCTGGTCTCCAGGATTAAAGTACTCCTCCATAGGGGTTTTTTTGGCATCCATCTGTGAACCATTTTTAAATTGGTTCCGCCGGTTTTCATTTACACGGATCGGAATCGTGGATTTTTCCCCGATATTAGCCCTCGGGGTTCTTTCCATTTTGTCCTCAACTTTTCAGCGGTTAGCCGTAACAGGTAAACTGTCTTTAGGTTTTATAATCGCAGGGCTGATTCAAATCATATGGTCCTTCTTTTCATTCCTGCTGACCCTAATCCTTCTGTTTTTATTCGTAAGGATCATATACGATTTTTTATTTTCAAAACAAGTCCGGAGTAATTTCTGGATTATGTTGGATAATTTCCTCAACCCTATTATCAACTATGTATCCCGCTTGTTTTTCCGGAATCGGAACGTTTCATACAGGATGCGTCTTATCACTTCTTTTGTCAGTACACTGATAGTAAAACTCGGAATTGAAATTGCAGTCTCGTGGCTGTACATTATGTTATCGTCCGTGTAGATTTGATTTTAATACGGAAATTTATGTTTATTTCTGAAATCAGAATTCCAATAAACAGACTGAAAGGCGCAGGTAAAACAACAGAAACTTTGCTGGCGGGGATGGGAATCCATACAGTCGGGGATTTACTGTGTTTTTGGCCCAGGACTTGGGATGATAGAACTGAATTTCATACATTGAATCAATTTGAAAGCCGTGCAAAAATTCAAGTAAAATGTACCGTCATTGCCCATGATTGGATTGGCTTCGGCAGAATGAAAACCTTAAAACTCATAGTTGAGGATGAAACTGGAAGACGGGCCGCACTACCCTGCTTCAACCGTCCTTTTTTGGAAAAACAGTATCAGGAAGGGACCAAATGTGTTGTTTATGGTTCTTTTTATTGGAAATACGGGGAGCTTCAATCCACAAATTTCGAAATAGAATCCGGGGATGAAAACCCATCCTTGGCACGTATTTTACCGGTATATCCACTTACAGAAGGACTTTCCCAGTTAAAAATGAGAAAGCTGATATTAACCGCGGTAAGGGAATACGCAAAAGGAATTTCTTCCGAATTATCAGAAGAAATTCGCAGGGAATATAAAATTCCTTCAAAGGCGGACATCATTTTTTTTATGCACACCCCTAAAAATATAGCTGAAACTGAAAAAGGACGGTATGCGGTTATATTTGAAGAATTCTTTTTCTTTGAGTATGCGCTGGGGAAACGTTCCATAGAACGCAGAGGAAAGCTTCCCTGTTATGAAAACAAGACTGCAAATGACAAAGAAACAGAAATTATTTTTAAGCCTACAGGACTTCAATCTGTGATATTGCAACGGCTTCCCTTTGATTTAACGCAGGCCCAAAAAAAAGTAATCACAGAGATAAATTCAAATATCCTTTCAGAAACCAGTCCTATGGCAAGGTTATTGCAGGGGGATGTGGGTTCAGGAAAAACCCTGGTGGCTTTTTTAGCGGTTGCCGCCGTAACAGCCCAAAAAAAACAAAGTGCCCTTATTGTGCCTACGGAACTTCTTGCACGGCAACATGCAGAAACAGCGGCCGCAATTCTCGAGCCTGCCGGAATAAGGATTGCCTTTCTTTCAGGGAATATCAAAAGTGCAGGCAGGGAATTATTACTTAAAGAACTAAAACGGGGTAACATTGACTTCATCATCGGTACCCACGCCCTTTTTTCAAAAGATGTAGAATACAACAACCTGGCACTGGTCATAATAGATGAACAGCACAGGTTTGGAGTACTGCAACGTGCCGCTCTGATAGAAAAAGGGCGGGAATCGTCTCCAGAAAAAAGAAGTCCCCATCTTTTGATGATGAGCGCCACCCCGATCCCCAGAACCCTGGCACTATCCGTTTTCGGTGATTTGGATGTATCAACAATATACGGATCCCCTCCCGGCCGGAAACCGGTTATTACTCATTTAGCGAGAAAAGGAAATGAACAAAAGGTTTACGATTTTGTACGGAGAGAAATTTCCGCCGGACACCAAGCTTATTTTGTATACCCCCTTATCAGCACTTCGGAAAACACGGCGCTGAAATCGGCGGAACAAATGTTCAGGGACTTATCCGGAAAATTTTTCCCGGGAATACCATCCGCAATAATACATTCCAAAATATCAGAAGAAGAACAACGAACAATAATGCGCAGATTCAAGGCAGGAGAAGTGAAAATATTGGTCGCCACAAGCGTAATAGAAGTGGGGGTTGATATTCCTAATGCAACTTGTATGGTTATAGAACAAGCGGAACGTTTCGGACTTGCCGCCCTTCATCAATTAAGAGGACGTGTCGGCCGTGGCATGGATCAGTCCTACTGCTTTCTGATTTATAACGACAAACTGACAGAGGATGGTAAAGCCCGCTTGAAAATAATGAAAGAAACTACCGATGGATTCAAAATTGCGGAGGAAGATTTGAAAATAAGGGGCCCGGGGGAAATTGCCGGTATAATTCAATCCGGATATTCAACATTTAAGAATGGCGATCCGGTACGGGATTCCGCCATACTTAACGAAGCCCGTACCGCCGCCTTCACTCTTCTTGAAAAAGAACATTTTCCTCAGAGCTGAAAGGAATAAATTTTCTTTATAAACTGTTTATGCCACATAAGCCTCAAGTTTCGCCATTCTGGATGGTGACTGAAGATGTTTTATGGCTTTTTTCTCAATCTGCCTTATTCTTTCCTTTGTCAATCCGAAGGTATCACCGATTTCTTTTAAAGACATGGCTCTGCGTCCATTCAAACCAAACCTGGATTTAATAATTTCAGCTTCTTTCCCGGAAAGTGTTCCCAAGACAGAATCTATATCCGAGCGTAAACCGGAAGACATCACAAAATCCTCCGGAGATTCGTAACGGGTATCCTCCAGCAAATCACCCACAGCACCGGATCCACGTTCTGAATCCACAGGAGCGTCAAGCGACACCATGTCTTTCGCAGCATTCACAATTTCCCGGACAAGGCCTGAATCCATCCCCATATGGCGGGAAATATGTTCCAACTCTTCGCTATCACTCATGGAGCTGTCAAGCTGCTTCCGTATTTTCTCAATCTGTACAAGCTCATTCGCTCTATTCAATGGAAGCCGTATCATCCTGGACTTTTCGCAGACAGCCTTTAACACAGCCTGCTTAATCCACCAAACCGCATATGAAATGAAATGATAGCCCAAATCAGGATTAAAACGTTCCGCCGCATTCATAAGACCGATATTCCCCTCGCTTATTAAATCAAGGAGGGGGACTCCCTGGTTCTGATATTTTTTAGCCACATTGACCACAAAACGCAAATTAGATTGAATTAGTTTACTTCTAGCATCCTCATCCCCGTTTCTGGCAGCCACGGCGTATTCATATTCCTGCTCTTTTGACAAAAGAGGTATCTTATTTATCTCATTTAAATAAACAGCAAGCGCGTCTTTCTCAACCGGAGTTCTTTTCACATTTGACTTTTCCATAACAACCTCCCGATTATTTATTAACGAAAATCCTTGCGTTGAATTTTCTTAACAAACAAATTGATATTAAATATATAGCAAATTTCATGCCAAAAAATAAAAACAATCCGCAAAATCATTAGTATATTTCATTACACCACAAAGAATTATAAAAATCACACAGCAGAAAAAAAAACACAATATAATCCTATTTTTTTTTATGGAAAATATGAGTCAATATGATACAATAAAAGTCACTTATTGGTAAAAACGTATCATTTTGGCAAATTTAACAGCATTTATCCTCGCTAATTTTTTTTTCATCCCTATACCTCTTGCCACCACCGGTATTTATTCGTATATTTAAATATGAAAATACAAATTTTTTCTAAAAAATATGGAGGCTTTTATGAAACTCAAACCCTTGGCGGATCGGGTTCTCGTTAAAACAGAGAAAAGTGAATCCAAAACTGCGGCAGGCATTATAATCCCCGACACCGCACAGGAAAAAACCCAGATAGCAACAGTAATTGCAATCGGTGACGATTCTGAAAAAATCAAAGTATCCCCCGGCCAGAAAATCATGTATGATAAATACGCCGGTACAGCAGTGAAAATTGACGGTGAGGACCATCTTATCCTTAAAGCTGCTGATATAATAGCCGTTGTGGAATAATATAAACAAAATTAAAAAGCGCCTCCGGGCGCTTTTTAATTTTGTCCACAAATTATGTTCCCCATAAAAATACAGTAAAAACTCAAGTTATCCAGAACAACAGAAAAAAATGCCTAAACACCGGCGGCGCTTTCCAATCTGCGCAACAAGACCTTTGCGCTGTAATTATCTTTATCCAGGGAAACAGAATGGCGCAACATATCAACCGCCCGGACATAGGCTTTTTGAAGCTGGAATACAACGGCGGCCTCATAATAAAGCCGGCTTTTTAATCCCGGTTCCCCAGACATTTCTGCGGCCATAACAAAAGAATCCGCGGCTCCGTTGTAATTTCCTTGCTTTTTCAAAATCACGGCTGAATTTGCATAAGCGGCAACAACGGAAGGAGTTCCCTCCAAATCTGCCGCGGAAGTAAAAAGCTGCAACGCTGATACAATATTTCCCGTAGACGCAGCGGCTATCCCATTGTAAACCGGATCCGGGGAAGGAAAATCCTCCAGAATCTCAAAGGCTAAGTTGAAATCACCTTGGGAAGAAAAAAACCAAACCGCAAAATCCAAAACCAGCTGATTTCCGTTATATACTTCAAGGAGATTCCACAGTTTGTGCCTGGCTTCTGCGTCCTTACCGTTTTGAAAACACAGGAACCGCACTTCCTCAAGGTTAATCCGTAAATCAGGACTGTGGGCACAAACCAGCAAGGCGGAATCCAACACTGACCGCGCTTCCGGTAAAGTGACAGGTTTATTCAGCGCCGCATTCTCCATGGCAACGGAAACAAAGCCCGCTTCATTTAAAGCTTCCTCGGCAAAATTCCGGTTCCCTCCGTACAACACCACCGACGGGGAATCCGCTGGAAGCGCGCTTCTGACATAGCTGACTACAGCCGGATAATACGCCGGGAATTTTCTCAGGCAGTTTTCCAAAGTGGAACGTTTTTCCGCCCAGGACGGGGCGTAAATTGAATGATTGAAAAAAGGCACAGGACTGTCACTTTCTTCGGATGCAAGGAATTTCCAAAGAGAATCAGCATGACTTCTGTCACCACTCATGTAAAAGGCATCCGCCGCAAGAAGAATTTCATCCGAAGGAAAATTACGCAGGTAAGAATCCTGCACCATTTCTTCGGAAAACATATAATTGGAAGGGAAAAATATTTCCGTTACCTCCCCATATAAACCGGCGTCGTAAGCAATAAGCGCTTGGAAAAAAGCTTCCCTTTCCAAAGGCTGGTAAACCGAATCTCCGGATAAATTTTCCGGTTCAGAACAAACAATGTCGTAAGCCTGTTTATAATTCCCTCCTGCCGCATACAAAACCGCGGCATCTCTGCGGAAGACAGGATTGCCAGTAACATTCCAGGCATTCCCATAGGAATCAGGATTCATGGAAACGAAATCAGGGGGTGAGCCACTTTCAGGCATGGAAGAAATAATTTCAGTATAAGACGCAAGGGAAGAAAAATCGGTTCCTTTTAGAAACTGAATGTAATTGCGGGCGGACTGAATTTTGTTTTCCCTCAAAAAAACATAAACAAGAACCGCTGAAAGCCTGTCATTGACCGGAAAATCCTTCAAAGCGGACAAAAGGGTTTCTTCAGCTTGTTCCATGGCTTCAAGCTTTATTTCCCTTTTTGCCAGGGAAAGCCATTGGCTTGTGCTGACAGCTTTTTTTCTGGCATCCTTTAAAACAGACAGGGCCTTCCCCTTTTCCCCTTCCATGGACAGACCGTCTATCTTAGAAAGAATTTCCGGAAAGGAGTCACCGTAGCGTCCCTGAAAACTTCGGTATAAAATAACGGAAACAAGAAGGGCGGAAAATAAAAAAAAAGCAGCCGCAATGACAACGGCCACCTGCTTACGTTTCACCGGCGGTAACCTCAATGTTTTTCCTTACGGCATCAAGAACCGCATTTATAAACCGGTAGGAATCAGGGGAACCGAATTCCCGGGAAATCTCCACCGCCTCATCTATTACGATTGAAGGATGTAAATCACGTTGATAAAAAAGGGAATATACGCTCATGCGCAGAATGGAAAGATCAACTTTCTGAAGCCGGGAAATTTCCCAATTTGTAATATTCCGGGAAATTTCGGCATCTATCTCTGAAATATTTTCAGTGACACCACAAACAATAAGCCGGACAAAAGAAAGACCATCCTCTCCGAAACGTTCCCTTTGGGAATCAGAAAGCCATTCAAAATCCAACAAATCCTGGATTTTGATTCCAGACAGTTCCCAAGCGTATAAAGTTTGAAAGGCTAAAATCCTGGCTTTCCTTCTACCGGCCATTTTGCAGACTCTTTATATCCGACACCCGATACCCAATACCGGATTACCAGGAAAGGGCTTTATCCAAGGCAGCGCCTGTTTTCATAATCTGATAATTCTCGGGGGTTTTAAGCTCCTGAATAATTTCCATCAAGGCATTACTGACAGCCTCACTTTGAGCCTGGGCAATCATATTCTGCTTTATATATTCATAAACTGTTATGGTCGTCCCAGGTTGAACCACATCACCTATTTCCAAAATCTTAGCCGGATATTTTTCCTGGACAATAAAGCACTGGAAATTTTCAGGAGTTTCATTCACATCGGAAACAGAGTTCTTTTCCATGGTGAAAATATTCAGCAAAGCCTGCATGGAAATGCCAAGTTGCACTGCAGCGGACTCATTTTTATTCACATACAAATCCCCGGCCTGGAATCCGGAATTTTCCTTCTGGGAACGGATTTGAATTTCACTGGTTGCGGCCGGCTTGTCCTGCAATTCTTTCCTGATATTGGTCACAAGTTTTTCGGCGGAGGAAGAATTATCCCCTTTTTTGGCAACCACAAGAAAAAGTTTAACCATATCGGGCTGGAAGAATCTCTGTTTATTCAAATCATAATAAGAGCGGATGGATATATCGTCGGGGGCCTTAATATTCTGAATTTCATCCCTTTTTTTTGCGGCAACATACCTTTGGGCAATAATCTGGCTTCTGAGGAATTTTTTATATTCCGCCAAACTCATACCATTTTGGTTGCGCATAAATTCATCCAGAGACATATTATATTGTTCTTTGACCATCCTGGAAAATTCAGCCTCGGTTATATTCCTGCCCACCTGCTGGGACAAAATCTGGTTGAAGCTCTGATTCACGTCAGAGTCCGTAATCCTCATGCCTTCTTTTTCCGCCGCCTGCACCACAAGACGCTCATTTATCAATGTATCAAGAACGCTTTTTCTTTCTTCGACTGACATCTGCTTACCCAATTCTTTTTGGTAAGCTTCCACCCGGGCTTTCAATTGGGCAAGGGTAATCGGCTCATTTTTATTCAATTTTACCATTGCAATGGGTTGAAGATCAGCCTGCTGGGCTGAAACTAAAAACAACGTGGAAAAAAGGAAAAAGGCACACACAGTCACACGATTCATAATCAGCTCCCCAACTTTAAACGACATTGAAACCTCCAATTTGAACGCAAAAAAACACGGAGACAGGCAAAAATAGAACAAGTTTATATAACGTTGAGTTACATATAGATGCAAAATGATATTCCATTCCGATTCCCCACGTTAAGGTTCAAGCCTCTTTTATTCTTTTATTAAAACAGCCCTGATTCTTCTGACTCCGGCAGAAGACGACTGCTCTTTTTGAATCTTAAAAACACCCATTCCCCCTGTATGCTCAACATGAGGACCTCCGCACACTTCTTTGGAAAAATTTCCAATACTGTAAACTTTTACCATATTCTCATATTTTTCGCCGAATAAAGCCCTGGCCCCGAGTTTTTTCGCTTTCTCAAGGGGCATAACCTCCATTGTTACAGGAAGATCCGCCTTTATCTGCTCATTCACAATTTGTTCCACCCTGGCTATTTCCTCTTTTGTCATTGCCTGGGGGTGGGTAAAGTCAAACCTAAGCCTTTCAGCTGTAATATTACTACCCTTCTGGGCCACATGGGAACCAAGAACCATGGATAAAGCCTGGTGAAGAAGATGGGTGGCCGTATGGTATGCGGTTGTCTGTTCGGAATGATCCGCCAGCCCGCCTTTAAATATTTGGTCCCCTCCTACCCGGGAAAGCTCCTGGTGTTTCTTAAAAGCCTCATTGAATTCTTCCCTGTCCACGGTAAAACCGTTTTCCGAAGCCAGTTCCTCGGTTAGCTCTATGGGAAATCCATAGGTATCATAAAGCTTAAAGGCAAGACGCCCTGGAATCACTTTCCGGGGATTTTTCAAAAGGTTGGGAAGCATTTTTTCAAATTCCGCCTCGCCTTTCTTTAATGTCTGGAGAAATTTCGCCTCTTCAGCCTTTAACTCAGCGTAAATGAAATCAGCCTTTCCGGCTACCTCCGGATAGGGAACAGCATATTGTCTGACCACAACCTCTGAAATTTTTGACAGGAATTCCCCCTCAATACCCAGTTTCCGTCCGTGCCTTACAGCGCGCCGGATAAGCCGCCTTAAAACATAGCCGGCACCCACATTGGAGGGAACCACGCTTTTGGGATCGCCGATAATAAAAGTTGCGGCCCTCACATGGTCACAAATAATTCTGATTGAAATATCGTTGTCTTCATTTTGCCCGTATTTCTTTCCTGAAACGGATTCCACTGCGGCTATCACCGGCCGGAAAATATCCGTGTCGTAAACGGATTTTTTCCCGTTAAGCATCGCCACGGTTCTTTCTATACCCATTCCGGTGTCAACGCATTTGCGGCTGAGTTTTTCATAGGTACCGTCTTTCAGCTTGTTGTACTGCATGAAAACGTCATTCCATATCTCTATGTATTTACCGCAATGGCATCCCGGACGGCAGCTGTCACCGCAGGCCGGGATACCTGTATCAATAAACATTTCCGTATCGGGACCGCAGGGACCTGTTTCCCCGGCCGGACCCCACCAGTTATCAGAACGGGGCAGGAAATGTATCCTCTCTTCCGGGATTCCAAGGCTATGCCAAATCCCGGCGGATTCATCATCCCGGGGAACGGAAGAATCACCCGCAAAAACCGTTACGGAAATTTTATCCGGGGGAATACCCAGATAATCTTTGCCGGTAAGGAATTCAAAACTAAAAAAGATGGCTTCCTTCTTAAAATAATCCCCCAGGGACCAGTTGCCGAGCATCTCGAAAAAAGTAAGATGGGAAGAATCCCCAACTTCATCAATGTCGCCGGTCCGTATACATTTTTGGTAATCAGTAAGTCTCTGCCCCGCCGGATGGGTTTCCCCCATCAAATAAGGAACCAAAGGATGCATCCCCGCTGTTGTGAAAAGAACGGTCGGATCATTTTCAGGAACAAGGGATTTTCCGGAAATTTCAACATGACCTTTACTTTTAAAAAATTCGATATATTTTGAACGCAATTCATCAGCTGTCATAACCTATATAGTAGATAATGAAAGGATATTTGTCAATCTTCGGCCGAAAACCCGGCACCAGGTATTTCCGGCAAATGGCCGCACAAAACCCCAAAACACTTACGGGCAAAACAGAAAAGTTCCCTCAATAATAAAAATCCCCCGTCAGGTAACTGACGGGGGATTAAATCCAAAACCGGGTTAACTTATTTTTTCACGGTTTTTTTTGCCGCAGGTTTAGCGGCTGCCTTAACCTTTGGTTTTGCCTTGGCTGCAGGCTTGGATGTTGTTTTAGCGTTAGCGGTTGTCTTCGACTTGGTGGCAGGGGCTTTTTTCGCCGCGGCAGGAGCCGAAGCTGCAGCGGGACGGCGGACAGTCCTGCGAAAAGGCTGACGACCTTCTTTTTCCGCAGCCTCCAACTCTATCTGGGCTATTGACAAAAGGGCAATAGGAACAGAATAGGATGAACAGGACACATAATTCAAACCGCAGTCCATGCAGAACCGGATGTTTTCCGGACGGGCGCCATGCTCTCCGCAAAGACCCTTGACCAAATCAGGTCTGGTTTCAGTACCCCTGCGGACAGCGATATCAATAAGCTCCCTTACACGGGTATCCAAAATAGCGAAGGGATTCCCGTCAATCAAGTCGTACATCGTATAATCGGGCATAAATGAATTGAAGTCATCCCTTGAAAGACCGAGGGTTGTCTGGGTCAAGTCATTCGTACCGAAGGAGAAGAACTGGGCGTATCTGGCAATCTCTCCAGCCCCCAAAGCGGCGGCGGGCAGCTCAATCATCGTACCGATACGGAAATTAAGGGGTTTGCTCTTGAATTCCGACCGCACGGACCTTTCGATGTCGACAATACCCTGATACAAATGACCCTCGATTTTTTTACCGTAAACAATTTGTTTCAGTTCGCGGAAATTCATGATAATCGGAACCATTATTTCAGGATGGACATCCACACCTTCCTGTTTAAGCTTGTAAGCCGCTTCAAAAATAGCGCGTATTTGCATCTCATAAATTTCCGGATAAGTGATGGCAATACGGCATCCCCTGTGCCCGAGCATCGGGTTTATCTCAGCAACAGCGTCGATTTTTTCCTGAATTTCCGCTTTACTGATTTTCTTTCCACCTTTTTTAGACAGGTAATCCATGAATTCAGCAAGCTCCACTGGATTGTGGGGGAGGAATTCATGAAGAGGGGAATCCAACAGCCTTATTGTAACTTCATAGCCCTTCATCACTTTGAAGATACCGTAGAAGTCATCTGTCTGCATTTTCTGCAGTTTCTTCAAAACCGCTGTCCGTTCCTCTTTGTCATCGGACATAAGCATATCCCGGAATACGTTTATACGTTTACTGTTGAAGAACATATGCTCGGTACGGCAAAGACCAATGCCCTCCGCTCCGAATTGCAGTGCCAATTCCGCGTCATGGGGGCTGTCAGCATTTGCCCGCACGTGAAAGTTACGGATAAAGGAACTTGTGATGGAAATGAAATCCAGCAGACCGGAAGCCTTCGGATCAGGCTCAATAAGCTCAACCTTTCCGAAATAAACCGTTGATTCCCCGTAATAAGGAACATTGATGGAAATGTAATCACCTTCGTTTATTGTGGTTCCGTCAAGGATAGCCTTGTTTCCCCTGATAATCATGTCGGGACGTACCAGTGAGATTTTACCGTACTGGCGGGCAACAACAGAGGCATGGGCGGAATAACCGCCTTCATTTGACAGAACACCGGTGGATACCTCAATGGCCTTTACGTCTCCGGCATAAGTAGCCGGCATCAAAAGTATACAGCGGGTATCCTCGCCGTTTTGCCGGGCAACCCTCTGGGCGTCAATAAGGGAATCAGCCGAAAAATAAACCCGTCCGACTGCGGCACCAGGTGCGCCTGCGATACCACCGGAAGATTTCTTAAAATCTTTTATTGTGGTTAAGTCAATCACAGGATGGAGTATTTCATTTAACTGGCCCGGTTTTACGGAAGAAACGACATAGGCATCATCAACAATTTTCCTCTGATTTAAGTCGAGCAAAAGTTTTACAAGGGAAATTGTACTCTTTGCCTCAACAGTACGTTGTTCAATAAGCCAAAGTTTTCCATTTTCGATTGTAAACCTTATCTGCCGGATATCCTTAGTATCGTCCTCAAGCTTCCAGGCAATTTGCTGCAACTTTTTCAGATGGGAGGCGTTTATCAAGTTAATATCTTTACCGGCGGAACCCAAATCATCAAATTTTTTTTCAAAGAATTTACCCTGAAGTTTTTTCTCTCCGGTAACAATATTCCTTGTAAAGAAATTTCCGGAACAGGAATCTTTTCCATAATTTCCATAAACCATCGGTTGGACAATTAAAGCCGTATCCCCGTCATTCTGGTCATCAAGTTGCAACAGGGTAGCCACCTTACCGAACATAATTTCAAGCTGGAGTTCTGCAGTATCAAAGAATCCGGCGGGCAAAATCGGAGCGTACTTGTCCATAATCTGGATGCCGGTAAGTTCAATCTTTCCGCTATCCAGAACAGATGTAATTTCCTTGAGGGCTGTTTCAAAAGCATCCAGCTCAATTGTCCTTTCTTCCAATTCAGCACATTGCTTTTCAATTGAAAGAACCCCTTTCAGGAGAAAGTAAACCTCATGGGCAGCAAATTTGGCACCAACGCCTTTTGCGAATCCGTCAAAAGTGTTTTTAGCCAAACCGAAGTTATGAAGAGTAGGATAATTCGCAATGGCCAGATTCGGTGAAATGACAAGCTTAACCAGCATAGGCCTGGCAGGATCACCGAAATACTTTCCTGTTTCTTTTCCGCATTTTTCAAGATACGGAGCCACATCCTTGCTTATCTGGATTTTTTTCAATTCCGGCATCAATCCGGCATCAATAATAAAACCAGGCAGGATAGGAAGTCCGAGTTCAGCAAATTCATTCGCCTGCCGTCCCCGGATACCCAATAAGTTCTTATCTATTTTTTTTCCTACAGTTTCTTTTTCACTGAAGTAATGTATTGAATCCGACGTTCTCATCTTGACTCCTATGGTATTCCATAAATCTAAAATAAATTCATCACAGAATCGGGAGAACCTTTCAGGAAGGCCTCAAACTGAGGGCTGGCGCCTTGGCGGAAATACCGTGAAAGCTTCGCCACATCCTGGATATCTTCTCCTGAAACAGTGAATTGGATACAACTTCCGTGCTTAACTTTTCCCCATTTGAAAAGCGTATTGATGTCAACAATGCGCTCTCCGTCATAATATACATTTACCTGAAGATTCGGGTATTTTGCGTTGTAACTGCGTATTATCCTCTTCCAAGCCTCCACATTTCCGTTATGGAACAACTCGTTTGTAACAACAACAGAAACAAAGGGGGTCATTCTTGCATGGGCGCCTACTGTAGGTGCTGGCTGAGCCTGAGGAGCTGGTTCAGGGGCAGCGGCTTGGGACGTCTGCTGGGCCATGACAACAACCGGTCCGGATGCCCTCGGCGCGGCTTTTGTTGTCCGGGAAGCTTTGGCGGCTGTCCGTTTTGCGGCAGGGCGCTTAGGCGCAGCTTTTTTGGGCGCAGAGAAAATGAATTTACCCTGAAGGAGCTGGGCCGGGGTTTTAGTTTTTAAACCTTCAACAAGGTGGAACAATAACTCCGCCGCGGCATCCGCACCATCAGCAGGATTATCATCAGGGGTACCCGCATAAACTGTAAGCAATTCATTTTTTCTGAATCCTGAAATCACAGAAGCCGACTCAGGATTTTTGGGATTAAGAACAATAAAGCCCAAATCAGGATGATGATAACCAAGGATAAAGTCAAACCGCTTCCAAGCCGCCACCTGTTCGATCAACTGGGAAGCATTATCAACAACCGATTGCAGATTCCCGGAAAAAACGGAGTATTTCCATTTATCTACAAAAATCATATTGATTAAAGACAAGACTTCACATTCTGAAATCTCTTTTCTCTCAAGAGCTGCGTTGATTTTATCCGCAGCATTCACATTCGGACCGCAAACGTCCAGCACATCCAACGTTCTATTGATATGACGGACAGAAGCATTAAACGAATCTTTTGTGGACAACTGGGAATAAAAAACGGACGATTCAACCATCATCGCCTCCTTCAAAAACAGCGGGAATCCGCCGGAGTAACCGTTTCCGGTTTTTAAATTATTTTATAAAATTTGAAAATTAACAAAAAAGCGAAAACCCCCGGAAGGAGAACTTCCCGGGGGTTCAGTCAACCGAGGGGATTAAACCTCTCTCATTCCCTTTCTACTTCTAGACCTGGAGGAAGAAGATGCGCGGCGGCTACGACCGGAATCCACAACTCCTGCCTTCGCAGATTTAGCTGTGGAGCGTCCCCGGCGTCCTGACACAGAAACGGCGTCTGCGGCTTTAGGAGCGGGGATTGCCGGTGTGGCAGCCTGCTGGGATCCTTCATTCACCATATCCAGATAGGATGCGCGGCCGGAAGGTTCGCCGGCTGTAGGATCTTCATCAGCGGAAGTAGCGAATGTCTGGGCAATGTCCGCACGTACAGTAGAGCGGCGGCGGCTGAAGGAAGCGAATGCCGCATCCTGGAATCCTTTTGAAACTCCATGGAGGAATTCGTTAAGAACGTTAGCCATACCGTCCAAAGTAGCTTTCTTGCGCTTGATGGAAGTAATATCCACATCCAACAACAGACCGGGCTGCAAGTGGAAGGGGTTAATCAAATAATCGAACTTGTTGAATTCTTTTTCCAAGAATGCAAGGCGTTCTTCCATAACACGGCGTTCAACCGGGTACTGATAATCATACATTTTTTTGAGTTTGTCACGCATGATGATCAGGCGTTTGCGCATCTTATCTTTTTCGTAGATAAAGGTGCGGTTCATTTTTTCAACTTCGGTTTCGCCGGGTTTTACGAATGAAATTTCGTCCCAAACCTTGTTGATATCTTCGTACAGAGGATCGCCGGTCTTGTCCTTGATGTTCTTCTGGATTTTGCGTTTGTAGATTTTCGCAAGATCGTTGAAGTCGGTAACGCGTGTAAGGAATTTGGAATCCTCATAGCGGATATCAAGAACATCCCAGAGATGCTCAATCTCTGTCTCGAATGAGCGGATCATGACTTCGTAAGCCTGGCGTTCTTTCAGCAACTGGGCGTTGTCGAAATAGCGGAGGCGGATCTGATACCGTTCATCGGGGAGATTGGCGGTATCTGTATCGTCATATTCGCGGAGAATCAGCTCACGGGCGTTCTTCAGGTTTTCGATGTACTGATAACCCATCTTGGAGGTATCAAGAATCGATGTGAGGGAGTTGATGGCCGTGTTGAATCCACGGTTACGGATGTTCTCAGTATCGATGATTTTCTTGATATTCTCACGGATGTTGAGCTGGTCGAAGGTCTCAGGATCAATCTCGGCGCGGAGATTGTTGATGCGTTCCATCATTTCTTTTGCCATGATGGAATAGCGGCGGCTCTTGGGATTGTCAATATCATCGTCAGTAAAGTCCTTAACGTGATTCATCTTGGCGAAGATGATTTCACCGTCAGTGAGCTCTTCCAGACCCTTATCGATGCGCTCATCTTTCATTTTTTCAATGATCTTATCGATGGCATCCATGTAGTGGTTTGAAAGAAGGTCTTTGATCAGATATTCCACAGTGGCCTGATATTGGAAAATCGGGCTGATGAGCTCAGAGTCAAGGATGTTGACAGAGAGTTTTACATCAGTAACTGTTTTCGGCTTGTAAATATTGTCTTTGAAAGCACATTTTACAATAGAATAAGCGTTTTCACCGCGGACGAAAGCACCAACGTCTGTTTTCTGGCGCAACAACGAGTTTGTCAATGTTTCCAAATCGTTCACACCACGCTGGATATGTCCCTGCAAGTGGCCGTACATATTGACCATTGACTTTTCAATTTCACCGGTATTGAACTTATCCGCTCCACCGACTTCATCCAACAGGTTGGCAATTTCTTTCGGTGTATAGCGGTTAAGAACCTTCATTTCCTCGCGGTCAATGAAGCCACGGACTTTCTTGAGCATTTCATCTTCAGCCGTAACCATGTAACGGTTGAACATGTTCTGGTAGTTCTGGTTAAAGTAGTTGTAAAGCTTCTCTTTAACACCACCCATAACATCGAGGCGTTCAAGAACTTCTTTAGGAAGTTTAGCATTCATGTGATGAAGGACTTTATTTGTCTCTTCTTCCAGAAGCTGGTTAACTTCTTTCTGCTGGTCGCGGTAGTCCTGTGCAAGAGAGTTGCGGGAACCTACTGCACTCGGTTTTTCAGGATGAAAAACATTAGGGCTGCGGGGTAAATCAAGACTTCCCATGATTAAGGTCTCCTTTATCCTTTTTAGAATTAAGTTCTGCAAAGCCGGACAGCGGCTCCAACCAATGAATCCGCGAACAGCTGCAATTAAGGATATCCTATATTAACGGCATCCTATATCCATTATTATAGCTGAAGCAAAAAATATGTAAAGCACTTTTTTTTTTTACGAAAAAAATTATATTCAAAATATATAAAATATGTGTAAAAAAAATGAATTTATAGTGTATAATCATTGTTATATGATGAAAAAAATTCTTTGTTTTGCAACAGTATTATTTCTAAGTTTATCAGGCGGGGCTGTGATTACAGCCGGAGAAAGGACTGTACCGGTGGATATTTTTATCCTGGTGGATAAATCCCTTTCAATGGAAGAATCCAAAACATTCCCGGATTTGAAAAAGTGGACGGACGAACAACTGACCGGACAAATGCTTGTGGAAGGCGATTGGCTTACCATATATCAGTTTTATGGCAAGGCTGAGAATGTTTTAACCCTTACAATAAACAATGAGGATGACAAAGCAAGGGTAAAAGAAGCCTTTGATTCAATAATACCGGACGGTAAATTCACCGACATAGGCCTTGCCTTGGATACCATAAAAGCGTCCCTGGACAAGAGGCTGGGGAACGGCAGGTACAAAATAATGCTTCTATTGACAGATTTAAGGCAGGAAGCGCCCTGGACCTCAAAATATCCAGGTACAATCGACCCTTTCAAAAGCCCTTACCTGGCGGAAGCCAGAACCGTTGATCACGGCGGATGGTATGAGATAACGCTGGATATGGATATACATGACCAGGTTGTAACCCTTAGCCGGGAATTATTTAAAACCATAGAAACCCTTGAAGGAACATCCCATGAAACCCTGTCTGAAGGGCAGGAATACTTTGATGTTCAAACTTACGGAGAAACAACTTCCTCCGGCCCAGGGATTTCCGGAGAAACGGCTGCCCCAACGGGTACCGGAGCCACAACCGGCGGAACAGGAACCCTTTCCCAAGGAAATTATTCCGCCGAAACTGTTGATGGACAGGTTGTAAGACAAAATTACACCGAAGGCGGAACAGGTATAGCCAGAATGATTGACACCTGGGAAGAAAATCCGGAAGCCGAATCGGCGGATCAGAAACAAAGAGCTGCCGGCGGAGGATTTAATATACCCGCAAACTACCTCTACATAGGAGGAGTAATCCTGTTACTGCTCCTGCTTATTGTTGTTATTGGGTTAATCAGATCGAGAAAACCGTCCGATGAGAAGAAAAATCCGGCAAAAGCGGTGGATCTTATGGATTCCAACAGATGGGATAAATAAAACCCGTCAGGAACCAAAAAGAAAAGACAAAACAGAATTTCTCTGGTAATTTTATACAACGGAAACATGGGTGGAGCATGATAGGAAGAACGCATTTTATTGTAATTATAGCCGCTGTATTCATTATTCTTGTGGCAGGGCTAATCCTTTCATTCATTTTTATTGCCGGAGGAAGCGGACCAAATAATTCAGGGGCTCCCAAAACCTCGGTTCCCAGGACCGGGAAACAGGAATATCCGGAAGGAAGCAATTATTCGGAAGACGGCATTTACGACAATCAGGAACAAATTGTACCGGTTTTCCCTTTGGAAACCGGGGAAGTTTTTATACAGGCTGTCAATGCGGACATTAACATGGACGGAACCTATGACCAAATATGCGCGCTCCGGCAAATAACCGATTCCAGGATTTATATTGTATGCGCTATCCAAAATCCGGTTACAGGAATCTATTCCAGACTGGATCCCCTTAGAACTGAAGTAACCCAAGCCCGTACCCTTTTAATGTATTTGGCGGACATAACCGGGGAACAGAAAAATTCCCTGGTTTATTCCGGAATGAATTCCGACAATCTTCAGGTTCTGGGCGTTTATCTGGTTGAAGAACTTGAAAACAAAAGGAACAGCAAGGATTCCCAGATTTCATTCAAGGAGATATTGAATATTTCCGCCGACGGGTCAATTACCGTAGAAGAAATCCCCCGTTCGGATGCTTACAACCTGGGTCTGGCCAACGGCGACAGTTATCCTGTGGTTTCTTATAGCTCGGTGCAGGATGAAAACTCCGGTGACCAGAATTTCAACCAAATGCAGAGAACCTATAGATGGGATCAGGAACAAAGGATTTACACCCTTGCTTCAGAAAAGATTATTTCCGCCAGAAATTCAGGTACGAGGGTTTTACGGAAACTGAGCGAAGGAGGAGTCCCGGCCTTTTCCGAATTCCTTAGGGGATTATGGTACAAAGATTCCCTGAATGCTGAAAGCCAGCAGATCTTTTTCAACCTTGAGGATGAAGAGATAATATTCAAGGAAGAAGCGACCGAGGAGATTTTCCGGACTGAAAATATTTCGGCCAGAAGATACGGGGTATATCTGATAACAAAGAACAGTTTGATTTCAAACATACGGCGGCTCATCGATATAGAAATAATAGGCGTGGATGAAATAAAAATAAGGGTAACCGATGATGTCAGATTGAAAATAGGTGTAGGCTCCATGTGGGACGGAACCTACAGAAAACTGAAAAACTTCACCACCCTGCAAAGTGATGACGAGGCGGTAATTTTCACCGACAAAATAGAAAAACCAGGAAGCAAATGGACCGATGACGCGGGAAATTCCTATAGTTTTGTAAATGGCAATTATACTTATACCGGGCCCGTAAATTCAGAAACAGGTAAGTACGCTGTTTATCTGATACAGGGGGAACCGGTTATGCAAATGAAAAGACATAAATCCGGGGAAACTGTTTTTTACCTGATTGAAAACATGAAAGATGAAAGTGCCGTGTTACAGGAAATCATCCCTTCCACCAACGGTTTTACACGGACGAATTCTCCGGCAATAACAATAAAAAACACAGGTGACGGATAAAAGACATTGATTTATTCTGCCAGACTTAAATTCCGTACTTAATTCGGAAAATCAATCAATCACCAGATAGCTTTCAAAACCCTTGTCTTTTAACTGCATGGCGGTGGAACCGGATTCATCTTCCGGGATTAAAACCGAAAAATAGGTTGTCCCCGATTCTCTTTTCTCCTGGCGGATGAAAACACGGAACCCGGCTTTTGAAAGCTCTTCCGCCATCGCCTCCGCATTTACACGGCTTTTAAAGAATCCGGTTTGTTGCCATAAACCCTTCGCCACCGGGTCCGAAGTGCTGCTTGCGGAGGTTGTAACAGACTGTCCTTTCCCGCCGGTTTCCCGGGACGGACTTGATCCTGAGCCTATATTGGAATCCCCTGTTGAGGAAATCCCAGCATAAGAAGAGCCGGCGGCGGATGATTCCTGGATACGGGAAGCCATGCGTCTTTCTCCGGCAGGCATAAAGTACCAAAAAGCCTGCGGAGACAAGGCAGCCTCGCCCCGGACCAGGGAAGCTTCCATGGAGTCGGAATACTCTGAAAGGAGCCTGTTCTTTGCGTTGCTGTCATCAGCCGCATACCACAAAATAAAAAGCATTTGGGGATAAAAAGGTTTAAAAGCACTGTTACTTGTATAAGTCCTTAACAAAGAGAAGGCGCCTTCTGTGTCACCTTCCGCCAGCTGGATACAGGCGGAATAAAACCTGGCGCGGCACAGGACATCAGGCTCAAAACAACCCAGCAAGGTTTTTTGAACGAGATCCGAAGCCTTTTCCCTGTCATTTATATACATGTAACAGCGGGCTCCGTCCAAATACAGATTGAAATTTTCAGGAGAGATCCCGGCAGCCTTAACATAATGTCCGGCTGCACTTTCAAAGAATCCGGAGCGTTCCTCATAATCCGCAAACAAAAACAAGAGTTGCCTTTTATCCTCAAGATTCCGGAGGGAGGATAACCTTGAATTAAAAGAGGATGTAACGGCTTCACGGGTTTTATTTTCAAAGATTGCGGAAACCGCTTCCGAAACAGCCTTTGAAACCTGCCCAGGATAACTGTTTCCGGGAGAATTCTGAGTGAAAACGGGGAAAGATACAAAACAAATAAAAACCGGCACAAAGAAAGAAAACCGGAGGCTTTTTGCCTTCAATATTTTCATTCTTTTACATCTCCGGGAGAATCCGTCTTTTTTTCAGGGGTATTTACCGGAGCGGGACCGGCAGAAAATCCGGGGGTTTCTTTTTCCCGGACTTTTTTCATCTCTTGCGGTTTTTTATTCTTGTCAAAAGACACATTTTTCTTTTTAAACACAAAGAAGGGGACGGAAACCAGAATTCCAGCCGCAAAAGAAACAAGAATCGTAATATATACCGGTACTGATTTGAAAACACGGAACAACAGCCATACATCGCACTTGTTGTCAAGATTAAAACCAATGAATGCGCCTTCAAAAACAACCAGAAGCAAAATCAATATAAGACGGACAGGCATTTTTTTCCTCCTTGGGAACCAGAATCTGAAAACCAGATACCTGGATTTATCAGTTTAAATTATAAGCTTAAACGGACGGTGATATTTTCGCACGAAACGTCTTTCCCCGCAAGCACATCAATTCTGCCTGTACAAAGGAACCTATCAAGTTACCGTCCAGTTTACCGTCAAAAACAACCATTTCCCCCCTTTCAGTATGGCCGAAAAGCTCATCAGGATTGTTCCTGGAAACAGATTCAACCAAAACGGGGACAACCTTCCCCACCCTTTTCCGCATTTCCTCAGCGGAAATTTTCATTTGCAGGGAAATCACCCGGTCAAGCCTTTCCTTACGCACCTGTTCGGGAATTTGATCCGGCATGGAAAAAGCCTTTGTCCCTTCCCGGGGATTAAAATGATACATATACGCAGACTCAAAGCGAATTTCTTCCATCAGGGAAAGGACTTCCTCAAAGTCTTTTTCAGTTTCCCCGGGAAAACCCACAAGGATATCCGTCGAAAGGGAAGCGTCGGGTATGTTTTTCCGGATTTTTTCCGCCAGGGCAATGTATTTTTCCCGGGTGTACCCCCTATTCATAGCCTTTAATATGCGGGTTGAACCATGCTGGGCGGGAAGATGTATCATCTTGCAAACTGACTTTTCCGCCGCGATTGTTCCGATTAAATCCTCCGAAAAATCCTTGGGATGGCTCGACATAAACCGAATCCATTTTAGGGAGGAAAGGCCGCTGCCACCGTTTTTTTCAGACACCCGGGCAACAGCGGATAAAAGGGAGGGGAAATCCCCGGCGGCGGAACCGCCTTCCCAGCGGTAGGAATTGACGTTCTGTCCCAGAAGGGTTATCTCTTTCACCCCCTTCGCAAAGAGGGAGTCAATTTCACGGAGGATATCCCCGGGATCCCGGGAAACTTCCCTGCCCCGGACATAGGGGACAATGCAATATGAGCAGAAATTATTGCAGCCATTCATTATGGGAACAAAGGACTGGAAAGATCCCTGGGAATAGGAAGAGGGGGCGAAAAAATAAGTTTCCCCGGCAGGTTTTTCTTCCACCGGGACATAGGGCGCGTTTTTTTCAAAAGCCTGGAAAACATCAGGGAAAATATGCTTTTCAAACATCCCCACAACCACATCAACGCAGGGGAACTGTTTTTGGATTTCATCATGAAGCCGTTCCGCCATGCAGCCTGTCAAAATGAGGAAAAAGGGCCTTTTTTTCTTCAAGGCGGCGAAATACGCCAGCCTGCCGAAAACCCTTGTTTCAGCTGTTATCCTGACGGAACAGGTGTTGATTATAACAAGGCCTGCGGTTTCCGCTGAAGGGGCTTTTTTCCAGCCCCGGGAAAGTAAAATCTGCTCGACGGAAGCGGATTCCGCCTGATTCATCTGGCAGCCGTAGGTTTCAAAAAAGTAAGTCATTTCCCGAATAATAGCAGAAAATCACGGGGATGTATATTCCGCATAAGCATAGGCGTTGTGGTTATGGATGCTTTCAAAATTCTCAGCTTCCACACTGAACCATTTGAAAGGCTTTTCCGCTATGGGCGGGGTCAGGGAAACCGCGTTTTTCAAACCGGAATACACTTCCCGCACCAAGTCTTCCACGAACCTGGGGTTATCATAGGCATGTTCCGTGACGAACTTTTCATCCTTCCGCTTTAAAACCGAATAAAGGCCGGAAGAGGCGCAGGATTCCACAAAGGATATAATGTCCTCTATCCAGAAAAAGCCGGTGTTCCTGACCCGGACACGCACACGGCCCCGCTGGTTGTGGGCACCGTACTTACTTATGGCCTTTGAGCAGGGGCACACGGTTGTCACCGGAACCTCCACGGAAACAGTGAAAACCCGTTTCACCTGTTCCGGCGAAGAAGATTCCCGGCGGAAAACCTCGCCCTCATAACTGCAGTTATAGCACATAAGCCCCGGCTGGCCGCTTACAGGCGCGTTTTTTTCCAGGAAAAAGGGAAATGCGATGGAACCGAAGGCCCTTTCCGCATCAAGCCTGTCCATTATTTCTTCCAGCATGGCAAGAAACCGTTTCATGGATAAATCCTTCCTATAAGAATGGAAAATTTCTATGAAACGGCTCATGTGGGTGCCTTTAAAATGCCGGGGAAGATTCACAAAAAGATCCGCCGATGCCGTGGTTGTCTGCATCCCATGGGCTTTGTCCAGGACATCAACAGGATAGCGCAAGCCGGTGACCCCCACCTTTTGCAGCGGAATGCTGCGGTCGGCGGGTTCGTTCTGAACATCCCGCATTAAAACCGGACTTTGTCAAAGCCGCAGGAAAGGCAGGCGGCTTCCAGGGTATTGTGCATGAGCATGGCGATTGTCATCGGCCCGACGCCGC
>CASGBA010000007.1 GCA_949299755.1 uncultured Treponema sp.
TTGAACAGGTCGCAGGAAAGGAAGGCCAGGGCGCACAGGAAGAGCGCCGCAACCGCCGCCACAGTGCGGAAGAACCGGGATTTAAGGGGTTTACGGGCGGGGCGTTGCATTGGTCATACCCCCCGTGGTACCTGGAAGCCGGCAGAGAAGACTGGTTTACGGGTTTCCTGTTTAAATTCTGTCATATTCTGCTCCAATATGTATTATTATACACCTTTTATTTATTAAATCATAGTACAAAAAATTCTTATGGAGACTGCGGCGGTTCCGCATTATACTTTCAATCCCGTATTCCATTGATGAAGCATTAAAAAGCGTATATTATTTATGCCGGAGAAAACATGGACATTCAAGAAGCCACAAACGCTATTTTAGACTCATATTTGATGTATGGAGGCATAAACCTTCCGGATGAGAAAAATTTCCCTAACAGGGAAAATGTAATTTCCGTTTTGCAGGATATTTTGTCACTCATATTCCCGGGATTCAGGACGGCAGAACAAATAGACCAGGAAAAACTGAAATACATCACAGGGGAGAAAATCAACAGGATTATCACCATGTTGACGGGGGAGACCCAGAAAGTCCTCATTTTTTTATGCAAAAACGAAGATTTGGAGAAAAAAACCTGTTTCAGCCTGGCAGAGCAGACGGTTCTTTCACTTATCGAGGAAATTCCCGAAATCAGGAGAAAGGTCAGCCTGGACGCAAAGGCCGCTTTGGAAGGGGATCCTGCCGCAAGGACTTTTGAGGAGATAATCCTTTCCTATCCAGGACTGGAAGCGGTTGTCGTCCACAGAATCGCCCATTTTCTGCATATAAAAGGCGTCCCGATTATTCCACGGATTATGAGCGAATATATACACGGGAAAACGGGCATTGACATCCATCCCGGAGCGACAATCGGGGAATCATTTTTCATTGACCATGGGACAGGTGTCGTAATCGGTGAAACCTGCATAATCGGTGACAATGTGAAGGTTTACCAAGGTGTAACCTTGGGGGCATTAAGTGTCAGCAAATCCTTTGCGGACAAAAAAAGACACCCCACAATAGAAGACAATGTGACAATTTACGCCGGGGCTACAATCCTTGGGGGGAAAACAGTAATAGGCCGTGGAAGCATAATAGGCGGCAACACATGGATAACGGAATCCGTCCCTCCGGGAAGCACTGTGTACAACTAAGCAGACGGAAGTTCTTCTGTGAATATGCGGGTATTAAAACCGGCAGACGTTGTTATCATCTGCCTGGTGGCGGCGGTGACCCTCTTTTCCGCTGGTTTCTGGAAAAGACAGGCGGATGCGCTTTTCGTGGAGGCTGAGGCTCCTTCAAAAGAGAATCAGGAGGAACGGTACAGGGCTGTTTACCCACTCGCCGGGGACAGGGAATTCACCGTGGAAGGAGCCGAAGGAACGGTACGTGTGGCGGTCAAGGACGGGGAGGTTTCCGTTGTTTCAGCACCATGCAGGAACAAGATCTGCCAGCTGAGCCGTCCGATAAAAAAGCCGGGTGAATGGATTGCCTGCATTCCGGGGAAGGTCATAATACGGATAAGGGGACAGGCGGAAACCGGCTTCGGACAGACGGATGCGGTTTCATACTGACCCATGCGGCCAGACAGCGGTGGCGGCTCCTATTCCTGGGGCGGTATAATGTCTCTTTCCCCGGTAAATATGGCGGAGCCGCCTATTTTCCACCAAAGGACAATAACCGAAACCACCATAACCGCCGTATACACAACAGCCCCGGAGCGCATGAAAAACACCACAACCAGATTATAAAAACCGTGGACTAAAAAGCCCGCAAGGAAAGCCAGGACAGCCCCGCCCCGGAACCTTTTGTCGAAAAACACACCGGAAGCGGTCACCAGGAGCGCCAGCGGATGGAGCAAATAGGTTGTGAACATCCGGGGAACGGTGGCGCCCGGAAGGTAAAAGTATCCGGCGAGGGTTTCAAAAGAAGCGAAAAGCAACCCGGAAAAAACCGCAAAATAAAAGACGGCGGACTCTGAGCGACCCACAAAACCGGTGCGGGATGTGTTTATCTTATTTAATATGAAGAAAAAGAAAAAAGCCTTTGCCGCCTCTTCCAAAAATCCGGTTTGGATAAAAGAATAAAGGAATATGGATACCGCCCTTCCGCCGGAAAAAATAATGATTTCGGAAAAAACAGCCTGAAACGCAGTCTGCAAAAGGGAGGCCGCTATAACGGATATCAAAGAAGAGACAAAAAAAAGCAGGGCGTATTTAACGATGGAACGGCGGACGAAGGCTGCGTAAATGAGCCATACAAGGGGCATTAGGAAACACAGGAAAAGGTAAAAGGCAACCATATCTTAATTCAACATCATAAGGCATATCTTTGCCAAAAACAACAAATTCAATATAATTTGTGAAAATAAATATGAAACCACAGGCATGACGATGGAAGACAACAAAGGGAAAAGAGCCGTAATATTGACAGGGCTGAAACACTGCGGGAAAAGCACCGTGGGGAAAATTCTCGCGGAAAAGCTGGGGTGCCCTTTTTACGACACTGATTCCCTGATTGAAAAACTGGCTGGGAAAACGGCACGGGAGCTTTACCTGGAAGGCGGCGCGGAACTCATGGCCCGCAAGGAAACGGAGGCCTGCGGGGAAGCCGCAAAATATTGCGGGGAAACCGAAGACGGAAAATTCGGCCCCGTCATATCGACCGGCGGGGCTTTCTCGGAAAACCCGGAAGCGGCGGGGATTCTCCGCCGGGCGGGCGTTTTCGTTTACATTAAGGCGGATTTCGGCTGCCTTTACGCCCGGATCCTGAAAAGTGCGGAAAAAGACGGGGCGATGCCGGCTTTTTTGCGGGGCGAAAATCCAGAGGCAAGCTTCAGGGAAATTTACGACGCCCGCGCAAAAAAGTACAGCTCTATGGCGGATTTTTCGGTTCCCACGGACGGGGAATCCAGCCCGGAGGATATTGCCGTACAGATACTCCGGAAGCTGGAAACCAGCGGAAACGCCGGTTAATCCCCCATACACATTCCGAGACCGCGGGCAGTCGTAAGTATCCGGTGGGTCAGGGGAACCTGCTTGACCTGGTGGGCGACTTCCTCCAGGGGAACGCCCACAAGCTCATCATTCTGGAGGGCGACCATTTTCCCGTACTCGCCCCGTGCAAGCATATGGGCGGCGGCGGTGCCGAACTGGGACGCCAGAATCCTGTCGTATGCGACAGGGGTACCCCCGCGCTGAAGGTAACCGAGGACTGTCACACGGACTTCAAGCCCTGTGGCCTGTTCTATTTCCCGGGCGACCCGGTAACCCATGGATGTGGTCATTTCACGGCGCTGCTGCTTGAATGTCTTCTTGTCAAGCTTCGCTTCCTCAACAGACAGGGCGCCTTCCGCCACAACCACAATCGAAAAGGTTTTCCCGCTGGCGGCTCGGTTTTCCAGGGTGGAAAGGACGCTGTTTATGTCGTAGGGGATTTCAGGAATCAAAACCACATCCCCGCCGCCGGCCACACCGGCGTAAAGGGCGAGCCATCCGGCCTTGTGCCCCATGACTTCTATGACCATAACCCGGTTATGGCTTGAGGCAGTGGAATGAAGCCTGTCTATGCCGTCTGTCGCCACATCCAGGGCGGTGTGGAAACCGAAGGTCATGTCGGTTTTCACAATGTCATTGTCAATTGTCTTGGGGACACCGACAATGTTCAAACCTTCCTTGCTCAAAAGAGCTGCCGTGGAATGGGTTCCGTTTCCACCCAAAACCACAAGGCATTCCAAGCCCAGTTTTTTGTAATTGCGCTTGATGTTCTCCACAGCGCTGGGCACCCCGTCCCCGTTTTCCCAGTTTTTGTCCTTGAAGGGTTTTTCCCGGGAGGTTCCCAAAAAAGTTCCGCCCAGGGTAAGGATACCTGAAAGCTCTATGGGGTTCAGAATTCTGGAACGGCCTTCGATTAAACCTCTGTAGCCGTATTCAAAACCGATAACTTCCATCCCGTAAATGTCAATTGCGGTACGCGCAACGGCCCTTATCGCCGCATTCAATCCAGGCGCGTCTCCTCCCGACGTCAAGATTCCGAATCTTCTTACAGCTTTTGTTTGCAAGGGGCACCTCCATCGTTATGGTTACAGTATAAATGGATAATTCCGAAAAGTATATCTTTTTCAATTTTTTCAAAGAATATTTTTATTTTTTATGCTAGACTCTGGGAATGAAGAAATTCCCGTTTTTTGCATCTGTTTCCCTGTGTGTGGTTTTGTCATTTTTTTTATGCGCAAACGCCAATTCCACAAAAAAATCAGGCTCGAACCTTCAGGAAACAGAAAAAAGTAAACCAGACCCTATTTTTTTAGCCGGAAACGAAGCCGGCCTTTTCAGTATAAACACAAGAACCGCAGGGACGGCATTGCTGTGGCAGGAGGCGCCCGTAAAGAAGATAATACGGATTGAAAGCCCTGCCGCCACGGGGGATATGCCCGGCCCGGAACTGTCAAAGGTTCCGGCACAGGCGGCCACGGACAGCGGATGGTACTTCCTCACGGGGGACGGGGTTGTCTATTCAAGGGATTTGGCTGCCTTCGAGATGCGGAATTCCGGGCTGCCGTTCCAGACCATAAAGGACTACAGGAACGGGAAAGTCACTTTCAGCAAGGAAATCGAGGATTTAAAGGATTTGACAACAATCCCGGGGGAGCCAGGAATTTTGGTGACAACGACCAACAAAAGCGTTTTTCTGTCGGAGGACGGGGGACTGAGCTGGAAATCCCTGGGCAGGAACGCCACCACGGACGGGGCGAAAACCGCGGCGGCGGCATTCCTGCCGGACAAAGACGGAAACAAAAAGCTGACGGTCTTTATGTCCCATCCCATTTACGGGGTTTCCTACATTTTCCCCAAAGACCCGAACCGGAAATGGATCAGTCTGAACGACGGCCTGGAGGCGGTTCCCGGCATGAATTACCCGGACGAGGTCGCCTCCTTTTCCGTTTCCCCGGACGGTGGCGAAGTGTACGCATCCCAGAGTTTCATCCCTGCCCTGTACAAACTGAACTGGCAGGAAAAACGCTTTGAAAAGATAATACGCACGGAGGCTTTCGCCGACAGTTTTGACGGCCTGTACACTTACAGCGCCGGGAACGGCAGGAAACTCTTTTTCACCGCATTGAATGGGCTGAAGGTTTTCGAGGAAGGATACGGCATCAGGGACGTCCCGGCTTGGGACGGGTTCCTGGACATATTGCCGAAAACCACCGAATGCTTCTACGTCCCCCCGGAAGTGGCTTCCGCTTTTACCGGGACAGCGGGCACAGGCATTTCCTTCTCCCAAATGTGGCTGCTCCATCCTGAAAAAACCGGAGGGCCCTATTCAACGGGGGCGACAGGGAAAAAAGGCATTTATGTGCCGGTTTGGCAGGCCACCACGGACGAGGGTTTCGGCAAGCACCTTGAGGTGATAAAGAAGAACAACCTGAATATGCTCGTGATAGACATGAAGGATGACTACGGCTTTTTGAGGTATGACGCGAAAGACCCCCTCGTTGTTGAAAAAGGAAGGACCGGCCGGGGCATAAAAACCGATTCCTTCGTGAAAAAAGCCAAGGCGGAAGGGGTTTACCTTGTGGCCCGGATTGTCGTATTCAAGGACAGGGAGTTGTCCAGGTACAGCGGCGGAAAATACGCCGTGTGGGACAAAAAGGAAGAGAAAGCCTGGCAGGGTTACGAGCTTGTGGAGAAAACCGTGGAGGAGGAAACCTCCGGGGAAAACGGCGGCAAAAAACCTGCCCAGTCCGGGCGGGCCGGGCAAGCCGTCCAGGCGGCGCCGAAAAAAGAGCCCGAAATGGAAAGGAAGTATTACGACGAATTCTGGGTGGATCCCTATTCGGAAGAGGTGTGGGAATACAATGTCGCTATTGCGAAGGAACTTATAAGCCGGGGATTTGACGAAATCCAGTTCGACTATATTCGTTTCCCCACGGACGGGGAAAACCTGGGGGACGCCTTTTACCGGTACCAAAGCAACGGGATGAACAAGGAGGACGCCCTCATGTCTTTCCTGGCCTATGCGCGCCGGGAAATAAAGGCCCCCATTTCAATCGATATTTACGGCGCCAACGGATGGTACAGGACGGGGGCAAGGACGGGGCAGCACGTCGAGATACTTGCAAAATACGTGGATGTCATATGCCCGATGTTTTATCCAAGCCATTTCGAAAACAGCTTTTTGAGGTACGCCCCGGAAAGCGAGAGGCCCTACCGGATTTACTATTACGGCACTTTCAGGAATATGATTATTGCGAAGGGGAAATCCTTTGTGCGTCCCTGGGCCCAAGCCTTTTACCTGAATGTGAGTTACGACAAGGCGTATTACAATGAAAACTATGTGCAGCAACAGGTTTTCGGGGTAAGGGATTCCGTAGATCTGGGATACACTTACTGGAACAACTCGGGGAGATACTCTGACTTGCGTCCTGATCCAACCGGAAGCGACATTTACGCCGGTCCGTCCCCGGAGGCGGCGGCAGGATTGCCGAAACCCTTTTACGCGCCCCGGTCCCGCTCTTCGGCAGAGCCTGCGACAAACATCACCGGCGCAACCAACGCGGGATAAAACCGGAACTGGCAGCCTTATTTCCTTGACGCGAAGAACCTGTCCAGAACAGGACGCAGGGACGGCTGGGTGTCCGCATAGCGCAACACGGCTTCCAGATACCCGGCGGGATCCCCTGTGTCAAGGCGGATTCCCTCAATCCGTTTACGGACAACCTTCCCGGCCTCCATCAGTTTGTTGAGGGCGTAAATATGGTAGTATTCACCGGGTGTCCTGGCCTCGGACTCAGCTTTCAAAACATGGAGGTGCCAGCCTTCTTCGATGTAGTCAAAAAATTCGGGGGTGAAAAGGAAGCGGCCTATGGAGATTTCGTGGCTCGGTTCCGAGCCGGGAGCCGGTTTTTCCACGATGGAGGAAACCTTTCCGTCAGGGGAAAGGGACAAGACACCGTACCGGGAAACATCGCCCGGCTCTTCCACGGACGCCAAAACCGAGCAGCCTGTTTTTTCGTATTCGGAGATGAGCTGTCCAGTGAGCGGACGCTCGCCCATGTGCAAATCATCCGGGTAAGCCACAACACAGGGGCTGTTCCCAACAAGGTTTTTCACCTGGAGAAGCGCATGGCCGGTCCCCATCATTTTTTGCTGGTGCACAAAAGCGATATTGACAGGAGGGGGTTTTATTTTTTGCAGGAAAGAGGTTTTCCCCTCTGCGAAAAAAACCGACTCCAACTCAACTTCCCGGTCAAAGTAATCCTCCAGGGCTTTTTTGCGGCGGGAAGAAACAATTATGATTTCCGAAATACCTGATTTTATGAATTCATCGACTATGAACTGGATTGCGGGCACACAGCCGAGGGGCAGCATTTCCTTGGGGATGGTCTTTGTCACAGGAAGACAGCGGGCGCCGTATCCGGCGGCAATAATAATTCCTTTCATGGACGATATTCTAACACAGGCTATACGCACTTTTCAATAATAGAAAAATTTTATACCATGTCACACAGACGCATACGCAAAACACATATAAAACCCGGGATTTTGCGCGGAGGAGAATATGTTTTCAAGCAGATTTTACGGCTTAAACCCCTATGTACCCGGGGAACAGCCTTCAGACAGGGAATACATAAAACTTAACGCCAACGAAAATCCTTACCCGCCGTCGCCGGCAGTGGAAAAAGAGCTGAGGGAATTCCCCGCCTCCGCACTGCGCCTGTATCCGGATCCGGATTCCACGGATTTGAGGAAAAGCATCGCGGAGATGGTGGGTGGCGGCATTACCCCCGGCATGGTTTTCACGGGGAACGGTTCCGACGAAATACTTTCATTCATTTTCTACACTTTTTTTGATCCGAAGCTTCCGGTTGTATTCCCGGAACATACCTACAGCTTTTATCCGGTTTACGCCGGTTACTATAAAATCCCGGTGGTGAAAATCCCCCTTCTGGACGACTTCTCAATTGATTTGGAAAAAACCGCCGGCAGCGAAAGCTCCGGGATAATTTTCCCCAATCCCAACGCCCCCACCGGCATGATAACCGGCCTCACCAGACTCCGCCCATTCCTGGAGGAATGCGCCAAAAAGAACCCGCAGCGGGCTGTTGTCATTGACGAAGCCTACATTGATTTCGGCGGGGAAACAGCCGTGCCCCTTTTGGAGGATTTCCCCAACCTGATAATAGTGAGGACATTTTCGAAAAGCTTCTGTTTCGCCGGGGCAAGGCTCGGCTTTGCCATAAGCTCCCCGGAAAACATAAAGGCGCTCCACACGGCGAAAAACTCCTTCAACCATTTCCCCGTGGACAGGCTCACCCAGCGACTGGGGATAGCGGCCTGCTCGGACGCGGCCTATTACAGACGGATATGCGGGGAGATAGCCTCCACCAGGGACGGCTTTGCGGCGGCTTTGGAAAAACTCGGCTGGCAGGTTCTGCCCTCAAAGGCGAATTTCCTGTTTGTCCGGAAAGAGGGGCTTACGGGGCAGGAGGTTTACGAAGCCGCAAAAAAGGACGGCTTCCTGCTGAGGGTTTTCAACACAAAGGGAATCGAGGACTTTGTGCGCATCACAATCGGCACGCCAGGGAATATGCGGGATTTGCTGGCTTGCATGGAGAAACTGTAAAACATGGACCGTAAAAACATAAAGGGCTTTAAGCCGGGAGGAAACATGAGACTGCTAATCATATCTGACGGGCATGGGAATGCGGGGCAATTGGAAAAGCTTTCAGCGGTTGCGGAAAAAGCCGATGCCGTTATTTTCGGAGGGGACTTCGCGGAATTCAAGAAACCGGAGACGGGGAAACCTTTTTTGGAAAAGCTCGTGAAGCTTCACGACACCATTTTTTCCGTGACGGGGAACTGCGACGAACCGGAGTTTTTGCAGGAGCTGGAAAACTTCGACATTTGCGTCCAGAATTTCCTTTCATACTTTGAAGGGCTTGCGTTCGCCGGATCCGGCGGCGGGAGCAAATTCACCGGAACCACGCCCAACGAAAGGACGGACGAAGAGCTTGTTTCGGATTTGTCCATCGTCTCATCCTCCCCGAGACCCGATTCAGACTGGAACAACCTTGTCATAATAACCCATAATCCGCCGGCGGAAACGAAGCTGGATCAAATTTCCAGCGGAGCCCATGTGGGTTCACCGGGAATCAGGAAATTCATAGAGAAACACCAGCCTCTCCTGGCGGTCTCCGGGCACATCCATGAATCCCGGGCTTTGGACGAAATAGGACGCACAAAGCTTGTGAATCCCGGCGCCCTGGCGGAAGGTTATTACGCCATAGCGGAAATCTCCTTCCCCGGCGGGCAGGACGGGGTTGTGGATTCCCTGGAACTGTTTTCGCTGTGACGGCAGGTGTCAGATGGACAAAAAAATGATTGTAACCGCCGCCCTGGTTTTACTGCCGGTGGCAGCCGCAAGCGTACTTATCCTTTTTACACGTGCGAAAAAAGCGCTGGGGACAATGATCGAAAAAACCAAAAGGAAAAACAACCTCCTGATTTTCCTCATACCGCCGGTATCCGTGGCACTGATACTTTTGTGTCTTATAAGGGATTTGAAAACCGCCGGGACTTTGGGTATATGCGGCTGCGGGGTTCTGGGATTTTTCCTTGCATTGAAGGAAATCCGCTTTATGTTCGCAGCGGGGATATACGAAAAGGGCTTTATCCTCGGCTCGGATTTTTTCATTTTCGGGGATATTGACAGGATAGACTGTTCCCAGGAAAACCAGTTGACCGTGACCACAAAGGGCAGGGAGCAAAAAACATTGCAGGCGTCCAGGAAGGAAGCGGAAAAAATCCTTGCGGCTGTCAAAGCCGGGAACCCTTCCGTGGAAATATCCTGAAAGCCGTGGAATCCCATTGTAAAAGGCTTCCGCAGTCTTGAAGGAAACGCCGTGTTTTCCTATTATAGAAAACATGAAAGCATTAGTTGTAGGTTCCGGCGGGCGTGAACACGCAATCGCATGGGCCTTGTCGAATTCACCCGAAATAGAAGAAGTTATATGCGTTCCCGGCAACGGGGGGACTGCCGTAGAAAAAAAATGCAGGAACCTGGATATGCCTCTAGATAATCTGGAGGCTGCCGCGGATGCCGCCATCCGGGAACTGGGGGGAACGGCGGGAAACTTTGCCGTCATAGGCCCCGAAAACCCCCTGGCTGAAGGGGCTGCGGACATATTCAACGCCAAAGGGCTTCCGGCGGTGGGCCCGGTGAAAGAGGCGGCCCAACTGGAAGCCAGCAAAGACACCGCGAAAAGATTCATGAAAAAATACGGGGTGGCGTGCGCCGCCAGCGAGACTTATACGGACATGGATTCAGCCCTCAAAGC
This sequence comes from uncultured Treponema sp., assembly GCA_949299755.1. Lineage (GTDB taxonomy): Bacteria > Spirochaetota > Spirochaetia > Treponematales > Treponemataceae > Avitreponema. Next base: position 10,373 of record CASGBA010000007.1, read on the forward strand.
TGTCAGGGAAAGCGCCGGCCCCTTGGTGGTCAAGGCGGACGGCCTGGCGGCAGGAAAGGGGGTTGTGGTCGCCGGTGACAGGAAAACCGCTGAGGATGCTGTCCGGCGCTTCATGGACGAAGGGGAGCTGGGGGAAGCGGGAAAAAAACTCGTGCTCGAGGAATACCTTGAAGGCGAGGAAATCTCGATTTTAGCCGCGGTCAGCGTCACACCCCGGACAATCAAAAGCGGGGAAGCCTGCATCGTACCCTTTGTGCCGGCCAGGGATCACAAGCGCCTTTTGGACGGAGCGGAAGGCCCCAACACCGGCGGGATGGGAGCCATAGCACCTGTTCCGGGGATAGGGGTTGAAACATTGAACCGCTTTACCAAGGAAATCCTTGAACCGACTTTGGAGGGTTTCAAGGCGGAAAATTTCGATTACCGGGGATTCATCTTTTTCGGATTGATGCTCACAAAAAACGGGCCGAAGCTTCTGGAATACAATGTACGGTTGGGAGATCCCGAAACCCAGGCCGTCCTGCCTCTTATGGACTTTGACTTTGCGGGAATGTGCAAAGCGATAACGGAGGGAACCCTCAAATCCTTCAGCTTTAAATGGAAGGAAGGTTTTATCTGCGCTCCGGTGGCTGTATCCGGAGGGTATCCCGGGGAATACAAAAAACACAAGCTTATTTCCGTTGACAATACGGCCGTTGAAGCCGCCGGCGGAAAGGTATTCATAGCCGGAGCTGCCCTTGAAAACGGCGGTTTGTACACAACGGGAGGAAGGGTTCTTGCGGGTACAGCCTTCGGGGAAACACCGGAAAAAGCAAGGCAGGCAGCATACAAGGTTCTTGGAGGAATATCATTTGACGGAATGTTTTTCCGGAAAGACATAGGGGTGCCGGGAGCGGCAGTTTCCAAAACAATGAAAGGCGGGAAACCTTGAAAACAATTATCGGCAAAAACACGGAGGCAGGGTTGAAAGGCAGAAGTTTAATCGAGCCGGACGATTTTTCCTTGAAAGAGCTGGAAGCGGTTTTAACCCTGGCGGAACAGATTGTAAAAAACCCGGAACAGTACATGGATGTATGCCGGGGGAAAATACTTGCCACCCTTTTTTTTGAGCCAAGCACAAGAACCCGCCTTTCCTTTGAGGCGGCCATGCAAAGACTCGGAGGCACAACCCTCGGTTTTGCGGAACCCAACGCAAGCTCCACCGCAAAGGGCGAAAGCCTTGCTGACACCATACACACAGTGTCCTGCTACACTGACGTAATCGCCATGCGGAATCCGAAAGAGGGTGCCGCCCTGCTGGCTTCACGGCACAGCGAAGTCCCGGTGATAAACGCCGGGGACGGCGGGCACCACCACCCCACCCAAACCCTTACCGACCTCCTTACGATTCGATCCGTGAAAGGCAAGTCGGAGGGCCTGACTGTGGGGTTCTGCGGAGACTTGAAATTCGGAAGGACGGTTCACAGTTTGGTAAAGGCGCTTTCCAGATATCCCGGAAACAGGTTTGTTTTAATAAGCCCGTCGGAGCTGGAAATCCCGGATTATATAGTCAGCCGGGTTCTTAAACCTTCCGGAGTACCATTCACCACAATGAGCCGTCTGGAAGAAGCTATCCCGGATCTGGACATCCTTTACATGACAAGGGTCCAGAAAGAAAGGTTCTTCAACGAAGAGGATTATGTGAGGCTGAAGGACAGCTACATTCTCGACAAAGCGAAGATGAATCTAGCGGGTCCCGAACTCGGCGTGCTCCACCCTCTTCCGAGGGTGAACGAGATAAGCACGGAAATTGACAGCGATCCCCGGGCCCTTTATTTTAAGCAGGTTAAATACGGTATGTATGTAAGGATGGCACTGATTGCCTTGCTGACAGGCTCAATTTTACCGGAGGCGGGAAAAGCATGAATGTCCAGAAAATAAAAAACGGTCTTGTTATAGACCATATCCGGGCGGGCACAGGCCCAAGAATCTTCAACTGGCTGAAACTCGACACGGTTCCTTTCAGCGTGGCACTGATCATGAATGTGCCCTCCAATGCCATGGGGAAAAAGGATATCATAAAAATCGACAATGTAATCAATATTGATTATTCAGTTCTCGGATTCATAGACCCGAACATCACCGTCAACATAGTTGAGGGCGAGAATGTCGTCAAGAAAATACAACTCAGCCTGCCGGAAAAAGTCGAGAACGTAATCCGGTGCAGGAACCCCAGATGCATAACCTCGTCGGAAAGCGGAATACCCCATTCATTCAAGCTTGTGGACAGGCGCAGGAGCGAATACGCCTGCGAATACTGCGACGAACTGTACAGGGCCGGAATCGGAGAAGTGCTGTGACAAGTGTATGCAACAGCCTCCTGAAAAAAGCGGTGCAATTTTTGGAAGAAGCCGGTTCCAGGGAAAAACAGGATAATGACCGTTCTTTTTTCATCCGCAACGTGAGGCTTGCGGACAGGGACATGGATACACCCGGGGCGGTATATGTGAGCGCAGGGAAAATTTCGGAAATCTATACAGAAGGGAACACAGACCTTGCCGGAAAAGCCTGCGCCGCCGCCGAAAAAGAAGGTATTCCGGTTTTGGACGGACAGGGGTTGCTTTTGACCCCGGCTTTCACCGATATGCACGCCCATTTCCGTGAGCCCGGATTCCCAGACAAAGAAACAGTAGAGACCGGGGCTGCAGCCGCTGCTGCGGGAGGCTACACCGCTGCGGTTCTCATGGCAAACACTAATCCCGTCATATCCACAAGGGAAGCCGCCGGGGAAATAAACCTGAAGGCGGCGGAGAAAGGATTGCTGCAAACATTCCAGGCTGTAAGTTTGACACGGGGATTTGACGGCAAGGACACTTCCCACCTGGACGGGGCATCCCCGCAGGAAACCCCGGTGGCAAGCGAGGACGGCAGGGACGTGGAATCCCCGGTGGTCATGCTGGAAGCCATGAAAAAATGCGCCGCCGCAGGAATAATTGTATCCTGCCATTGCGAAGACCCGGTTCTGTCCGTGCAAGCCAATGCCCTGCGCCGAAGAGGGGATTTCAAGGGTGCGGAAAAGATTTTCCGGCTGGCGGAAGACACATACACGGAAAGGAACCTGCTTCTGGCGGAAGAGGCTGGATGCAGGATTCACATTGCCCATGTGAGCACGGAAAAATCCCTGGATTCGGTGCGCAGGGCAAAAGCCAGAAGGAACGGCCTTGTAACCAGTGAGGCGACGCCCCATCATCTGTGCATGAACGACGGACTGGAAGACGCCGTGAATCCGCCCCTGCGCCCTGAAAAGGACAGGAAGGCTTTAACAGGAGGCTTGCGGGACGGAACAATCGATGTGATAGCCACTGACCATGCGCCTCACACCGAAGAGGACAAAAAAAACGGGGCGCCGGGTTTTTCCGGAATACAAACAGCCTTCCCTCTGTGCTACACCCGGCTCGTGAAAACCGGGGAGATAACGCTTTCAAAACTTTCAGATCTGATGGCGGCAAAACCGGCTTCCGTTTTGTCCATACCCCGGGGTCTTTTGAAGACAGGTTACGACGCCGATTTGGTTCTCATCGATATAGACAAACCTTTCAAAGTTGATGTCAATTCCCCCGACTGGTTCAGCAAAGGAAAAAACAGTCCTCTTGACGGACAAGAACTTTACGGAAAAATTATGGCCGTGTGGAAAAAAGGGAAGCAGGTATTTAAAACAGACGGCGGGGAAAGACCCGGCACGGAACAGGAGCCCAAATGATTTTTGTCAGTCTTTTTTCAGTGGGGGAACAGGTTCTCATTCTTTTCATACTGATAGCCGTAGGCTTTGTATGCTCGAAAACAAAACTGATTACCGCGGAAAGCGTTCCTGGTATCAACAACTTTATCCTGTACATTGTGACCCCCTGCGTGATAATCGAGTCATTCCACAGGGAATTCCAGGCCGAAATGTTTTCCGGGTTGGGGCTTGCTGCCCTTGCCGGAGCCTTGGCCCACATACTCAACATAGTCGCCGCCCACTTGTTCCTCCACGATGAGGACAAGTCACGGGAAACGGTTTTGAGGTTCGGGACTGTTTTTTCAAACTGTGGTTTCATGGCCCTGCCCCTGCAAAACGCGCTTTTAGGCTCGGTGGGCGTTTTTTACGGTGCGACCTTTATCGCCGTTTTCAACCTGTTTAACTGGACTTACGGCATATTCCTCATGGGGGGAAAGGAAGCCGGTTTTTCACCCAGAAAGCTTGTGCTCAACCCCGGGGTCATCAGCCTGTGCGTAGGCCTGTTCTTTTTCCTGACACCCTTTTCCCTGCCGGGCATCATATTCATACCGGTAAAAAACCTGGCGGCACTCAACACCCCGCTCCCCATGGTCATAATCGGCTACTACCTTTCATGCCTGGTTTCCCTGAAAGTGCTTTGCGACAGAAAATTGTGGGGTGCCATCCTTTTAAGACTGATAGCCCTGCCTGCCGTGGAAATGGCTCTGTTTTACCTGCTTTCATTCAGGGAAACTCTTCTTGTTTCGGTCGTGATATCCACCTGTGCACCGCCGGCTGCCAACGCACTGGTGTTCGCCTCAAAATTCAAAAGGGACACGGAGCTGGCTGTAACCCTTGTTTCGGTGGCAACAGCGCTCTCAATTATCACCATGCCCCTGATTGTTGCCCTGTCAATGTCATTAAAATGAATAAAAAAATACAATTTTCAGTTAATATTTCCACCTTTTTTTCTCTTTATTAAAAAACAAAAGAGTGGTATCTTTATTATGTATAAATATCAGCTTTAATGCTCTGAACGATTTACTCAACTGGAGAAAACTATGGAAAACCAACTGAAAGCAGTGGCTCTGTCCATCCGCAGCCTGTCGATGGATGCAATTCAAAAAGCTAATTCAGGACACCCCGGTCTCCCTCTGGGTGCCGCAGAGCTTGCCTCTGTCCTCTACGGAAACATCATGAGGCATAACCCTAAAAATCCCGGATGGAAAAACCGTGACAGATTTGTCCTTTCTGCGGGACACGGTTCTATGCTTCTTTATTCCATCCTGCACCTGGCCGGATATGATGTTTCCCTTGACGACATAAAAAATTTCCGGCAGCCAGGTTCACGCTGTCCCGGGCATCCTGAATACGGTTACACTCCCGGAGTTGAAATGACAACCGGCCCGCTGGGACAGGGTTTGTCCACCGCTGTTGGAATGGCGCTGGCTGAATCAATGCTGGCGGCAAAATACAACACACCGGATTTCAAAATAGTGGATCATTACACCTATGTCCTTGCAGGGGAAGGCTGCCTGATGGAAGGTGTGGCCTCCGAAGCCTCAAGCTTTGCCGGACACAACAGACTGGGAAAACTGATTGTTTTCTATGATGAAAACCACATAACAATCGACGGTTCCACAAACATTGCCTTTACAGAAGATATTGCGAAACGGTACGAAGCCTACGGATGGCAGATTCTCCGGGGCGATATGTACAATATGGACGAAATTGAAAAACTGACGGCCGCTGCCAGGAAAGATCCCCGGCCGAGCCTTATCATGCTGAAATCCATAATCGGCAAGGGCGCCCCCACTGTTGCCGGAACAGCGAAGGCTCACGGTGCCCCCCTCGGTGCGGAAGGGATTGTGGAAGCTAAAAAGGAACTGGGGCTGGATCCCGGCAAGGATTTCCAGATAAAACCGGAGGCCCTCGAATTCTTCAAAAACAAGCAGAACCATTTCTCGCAGCTTGAGGAAGAATGGAACGCCTTGTTTGAAAAATGGGCAGAAGAATATCCGGAAAAGAAGAAATCCTGGGATGAGGATTTCGCCGAAGGCGGCGTTTCCCCGGCACGGCTGGGTAATGCTGTACTTCCTGAATACGAGAAGGACACAAGCCTTGCCACAAGAACAGCCTCCAACAATGCCCTGAATGCCTTTGCGCCGGTTGTTCCCAACCTTGTGGGAGGCTCGGCTGACTTGCAGAGCCCCAATGCGGTGGCATTGAAAAACGCCAAATCCTATTCGCCGGACACTCCGGACGGACGCTACATTCATTTTGGTATCCGGGAATTCGCTATGGCGGCTATCTGCAACGGGATCCAGCTGCACGGCGGCTTCCGCGCGTTCTGCGCCACATTCATGGTGTTTGCGGATTACCTGCGCCCGGCCCTGCGGCTTTCGGCGCTCATGCAGCAGCCGGTCATTTATGTGCTGACCCACGATTCGATTTATGTCGGCGAAGACGGCCCGACGCACCAGCCGGTGGAAACGCTCGCTTCACTGCGGGCAATTCCCAATGTGCGGCTTTTCCGCCCCGCCGATGCGGAAGAAACGGCGGTTGCCTGGAAGATGGCTCTCCAGAGGACGGACGGCCCGGTGTGCCTGGCCCTTTCACGCCAGAACCTTCCTGTATTTGCCAAAGAGGATCCGGACTGGAAGCATACGGTTGAATGCGGAGCGTACATTGTGCGCAAAGGCGCCGAAATCCCGGACATCACAATCCTTGCCACCGGCTCCGAAGTGGAAATGGCTCTAAAAGCGGCGGAACTTGTGCCCGAGAAGAAAATACGGGTTGTTTCCGTCATGAGCAAGGAACTTTTTGAATCCCAGCCTGAAAAAATAATCGAGACGATTACAGGCTGCAACAAGGGAAACGTAAGGATAGTGACAGTCGAAGCCGGGGTAAAAGCCGGATGGGAAGGCTGGACAAAATCGCCGAAGGACAACTTCTCCATCAACAGGTTCGGGGAATCAGGCCCGGCGAAACTGGTGGCAAAAGAGCTGGGATTCACGGCGGAAAAACTCGCAGCCATATTGAAGTGACGGGCGCTTCCGGCTGACAGCTGATAGCGCACCGCCCGGGAACAGCTTTTAACCACGGCAGGAAGGTGGAAACCTTCCTGCCGTTTTTATGGCGGGGCAATCAGCCGCCGAAATTTTCCGGCAGGAGTACAGCCTTGATGTATCTGTCTGGGGAAATATATTTCCCGACCATTTCCTGCATTTTCCCGGCGGTAATTTCCCCGATGACCGATTCTGTATCCAAACCGGAAACAGGGGGCAAGCCGCTTCTTACCCTGGACAAAATCCGGGCATGGAGGTAAGAATTGTTTTTCAGCCCTGACTCCCTGTTACGCCGGTATGTCTCCTTCAACTTGTTTATGTAGCTTTCATCCACGGGATTTTCCGCCAAGTCTTTCAATTCCCCGACGACCGCATCAAACAGCTCACCGCAGGATTCAGGGGCGCAACCGAACTGGATGGAAAGGGAATATTGCCTGGAGTAAACGCCCAGGGCGTTGCTTCCATCCCGGGGGGACGGGACAGAGCTTATGCCGCCGTAGGCATACACACCGTATGTGCCGCCGAGTTTTTCCCGCACCAGTTCCCGCATCTTGATGTCGAGGAGGAGGGTCAAGGAATCGAAAAGCTCGAAGTCTTCTTCCCGAACATCCACGGTTCCACCGTAGGAGACAAAGACCGTGGCCTTGTCTTCAATACCGGCGTGGACTTCGGCGGCGTTTATCTTATCCGGGAAGGCCGGGAACCGGGACGCATCCGTTTTTTCCCGTTCCGGCGAAGAGGGAAGTGTAGCAAGATACATGGAGACAAAATTCTCCAGCTCTTTTTTGTCAAAGCTTCCGGTGAAGATAAAAACAAAGTCGCCGGCATTGGAGAACCTTTCCCGGTAAATGCGTTCAGCGGTCTGCTGGTCCATTTTTTCCACCATCTCCGGGGTAAGGTTCTTGAACCGGATGTTGTCCCCGTAGCGCAAACCAATAATGGCATCATAGAATTTCTCCTCTGGGGAAGCGAGACGGGTGGAAGCTTCCACCGAAGCGGATGTTATCAGCGTTGACCAGGCGTCATCGGTAAAATACGGGGCGGTGAAAGAAAGATTCACAAGCTGGAGCAATGTTTCCAAATCCGTATTCGATGAATAGCCGGTCATCGCTTCCCCGTTACTTCCAATGGAAGTGGACAGGGAAACTGTTTTCCCGCTGAGTTTTTTCTCCAGCTGGGAAACGGAGAATCCGTTCAAACCGGAATTCCCGGCGTAGGAATCCGCGACACTGCCTGAAAGGTAATCCTTGTCACTTACCAGGGAAAGACCTCCGGCACTGAATGCGGAAAAGATTATTTCATTGGGCTTAAAGGAAGTTGGATTCACAATCACGGATGAACCGTTGGAAAGCATCCAAATCTCCATATCCTTGGAATCAACAGAAGGCATTTTTTCCTTCGACACAACCTTTCCGGGTGCGGTGATTTCCCTGTCGAACAAAGGCCTTTCAAGATCATCTTCTGAATACGGTTCCAGATTTTCAGGAACCTCCCATTCAGTCCACAATTCCATCAATTCTTTTTCGGAGGGAAGGTCGGCGGCATACGCTCCGGAATCAGGACCGGAAACCAGCAGAAGACTTCCCATGCCGGGGAAATATTTTTTCACGGCGTCGTTCAAGTCGCCGGTGGTAATACCGGGAACCAGATTCTTATAAAGCTTATAAAGGTCTTCCGTAGAAAGCGCAGGTTCATTATAAAGGGCGGATTTTAAAAGAGAAGAAGCCTTGCTGTCAGAGGAAACTTTATCCCGGTTTAACCAGGTTTGTTCGGCCATATTGATAAAATCACTGCGTATCCGCTCGGCCTCGCTGTCAGAAACACCCCAAAGCTGAAGCTGGGCGATTTTTTCCATCACGAAGGAAAGGGATTCCCGGAACTTCCCTTCATCGGGGACACCGCTGACAAAAACGAAGGAAGCCTTGTCCCTTTGCTTTGAAAGACCACAACCCGCATCCAGCAGGACGGAATCAGCGGATATGAGGGTTTCATCAAGCCGGTCGGAAAAAATCGAAAAGAGCATACGGCGTACAAGTTCCTCCCGGAAATCACCGACGGTTCTTGTGACGGAAGGTTCAACCTGCGAAACAATCTGGAAAACAGTATATGAAAGCTCGGGGTCTTTCAAAACCTGGACAGCTTTATCTGTCCGTACCGGAATATCATAGGAGGGATACTCCTGTTTTTCCTGGGAAGCCGGCACCTGCCCCAGAATATTTTCAACAGCCTTTTTTATTTCAGAAGGATCAGCGTCACCGACAATTATTGCCGTCATGCGCTCGGGGCGGTACCATTTCCTGTAAAAATCCACCACCCTTTCCCGCGGAATTGTCCGGATAATTTCAGGATCACCGATTGGAAGCCGTTCCGCATACCTGGAACCACCATATAAAAGAGGGACCTGGGCATCCGTTATGCGGCCGGAGGCACCACGCCCGAGCCGCCATTCTTCTATTATCACGCCCCTCTCTTTATCAAGTTCTGTCTGATCAAATGTTATTGTCCCTGCCCAATCACTTAAAACTAAAAGGGCTTTTTCCAAGGCCGTAGGATCATCAGCAGGAATTTCCAGCATATAAACGGTTTCATCAAAGGAAGTGTAAGCATTTACTTCCGGTCCGAAAGACATCCCTATTGATTCAAAATAATCAACAAGCTCATTTTCCTTGAAATGTTCCGTACCATTAAAAGCCATGTGTTCCACAAAATGAGCCACACCCTTTTGATCATCCTCCTCAAACAAAGAACCGGCCTTAACAGCCAGACGAAGGAAAATACGGTTTTCCGGCTCTTCGTTTTTCAGGATTTTATAATTCATCCCGTTTCCAAGAGTTCCGGAAATAACCGCGGGATCTTCGGAAAGGACTTTACCGGCGGAGATTTTTCCAGATGTGGCGCAGGAGACAAGTGCGAAAGATAATAAAACAATCAGGCAAAAAGCCGGAATGCCGTAAAGAAAGGATTTTTTCATCCAGATTTTAAAATTCATAAAAACTCCATTCACTAAATTTATTCTGTATTTTCTATGTAAATAAACAAAGGAAACGGGAAAAAGTATCTTTAAAAAAAAGCGGAAGCTGCCTGCACAACTTCCGCCAAGAGGAGGATTCCGGAAAGACACGGCCAAAGAGGGAGAAAGTTGACCGCGTCTTTCGGAAACAGAAACCTGAATTATTGTTTTTTCCTGGCTTTTAGCATGGAAAATACACTCTGCAAGACAATGAAGAAACAAAGCAATGCGGAAAGAACAATCTTATTCCACCAGGATGAAAGGGTTCCGTCAAACCGGATATAAGTTTCAATTATGGCTTTAATGAGCACCCCGAAAAAGGTTCCAACCACGGTTCCCACACCACCGGTCAAGAGTGTACCACCTATAACCGAGGCAGAAATCGCTTCCATTTCAAAACCGCGGGCTTGTTCAACAAATCCGCTGGTAGTGTTCAAACAAAAAGCCAATCCGGCCAAGGCGGCAAGGAATCCGTTTACAAGATAGGCAACGAATTTTGTATGGCGTACGTTAATACCCATGAGGAGGGCGGAGGACTCATTTCCTCCGACAGCGAAAAGGTTTCGCCCGAATTTCGTGTATTTGCACACATACCATACGATAATAATCGCAACCAAGGCAATTATCACGTTCGGATGTATAAACGGATACATTTTAATTCCACGCCTGTTTACAACAGACCCAAACGGAATGGTTATATTCATATTAGCCATGGCAAGGAATGTCTCGTTTTTGATTGTAATTTGGGCAGAACTTATTATGGCAGTTAACCCCCAGCAAAAGAACATTCCTGCCAAAGTTACAATAAACGGCTGTAACTTCAAATATGAAACAAGCCATCCTTGAACCGCAACAATTACGATAACCACAATTGCCTTGTAAACCGGCAGCTGGTCGGCGGAAACGCCCATTGCATACAAACCGGTAGTCAATGCCTGGATGGTAACCGCACCGATTACCGAACCGGCAATGCTGAATTTTCCGCCGCCCAGACTGTTTCCGCCCAGCGCAACGGCAAGGATCGCGTCAAGCTCGATGTTCAGTCCGATGTTGTTCGCGTCACTGGAATAAATACGGCTGGAAGAAATCAAACCCGCCAGACCGGAACTCAGACCGCAGAATAAATAGAAGAGGAAGATAATCAGTACGGAATTGATGCCGACAAGCCGTCCGGCTTTCGGGTTGATTCCGACAGTCTGGATATACAAACCGAGCGCCGTCTTTTTCAGAATGACCACGGTCAGCAGGACAAACAGAACCGCGATGAACACCGGTGTCGGAATTACGACGCCGGGGAAAAACCCGCCGATCCATTTAAAACTTTCCATGCGTACATAGAGAATCTGCCCGGCAACCATCTGCCCGTTGATTTCGCGCGAGCTGATCAGCTGCGCAATACCGCGCCCGGCGGTATACAGAATCAACGTAGCGACCATCGGCTGGATCCGCAGATTTGCCACAAGGAAACCGTTAAACGCACCGCACAGCGCGCCCATCAGCAGACAAAGGATGATGGCGATGAACATCGGCGTGCTGTACGCATCGTAGCTGGAACCAAGCAGCCGCACGCACAAAGCCGCAGAAACCGCCGCCACTGCGCCGACGGAGATATCCGTTCCGCGGGAAGAAGCGACAACCAGCGTCATGCCGACCGCGAGAATCACCAGTTCGCAGGAACGGTTGATGATGTCAATAATGTAGCCATACAACACGCCGTTCTCAATCGAAATGTGGAAAAAATCCGGCGTATTGAGCAGGTTGAACAGCAGCATCAAAATCAGGGCGAAAATCGGCAGGAACAGCTGTTTCTGCATAATTCCCCGGATGGAAAGCGTTTTTTTCAGTTTTACATCACTCATTACTTGTTCCCTCCTCCGGCAATCGCGGCCATCACAGCCTGCTGGTCCAGACCGTTGTTATTCAGCTCGCCGACTTTTGCGCCGTCCCGGAGCACGCACAGGCGGTTTACGGTACGGAGCATTTCGTCGATTTCCGAACTGATGAACATAATGGTCATACCTTCGCCGGCCAGCTTGAGGACAAGCTTCTGGATTTCCGTCTTGGTTCCGACGTCGATACCCCGCGTCGGTTCATCCAGAATCAGGAACTCCGGATGCGTGATGAGCCAGCGCCCGATGATTACCTTCTGCTGGTTTCCGCCGGAAAGCTGCTTGATGAGCGTTTCCGGGGACGGCGCCTTAATGCTCAGCGCCTTAATGTATTTATCAGCCAATTCATTCTGCTTTGATAGCGGCAGAAGTTTGAACACACCTGTTTTTGCCTGTAACGCAATTATAAGATTTTCCCGTATTGAAAGATCCGCTATGATACTTTCTTCTTTTCTATCTTCAGGAAGAAAAGCCATCCCTGCGCGCATGGAATCAATGGGGTCATGGGCTTTAAGCTTCTGTCCGTTAAAGAAAAGATCACCGGAATCTGCATGGTCAGCCGCATACAGTGTACGGGCCAACTCGGAACGTCCTGAGCCGAGCAATCCGGTTAAACCGATAACTTCACCTTTTCTAATTTCAATGTCAAAAGGTTTTATTGTCCCGTTATGGGAAAGCCCTACGGCTTTTATGACCTGTGGTTTATCAGAAACAACATCAGAGGAAGAGTCCGGATTTCTGATTGCCGCCAAATCATCAAATTCATGGCCAAGCATTTTTGCGACCAGCTGTACGCGTGGCAACTCATCCACTGAATATTGCCCGACCAATTCACCGTTACGGAGAACTGTTATAGAATCACAGATTTCATAAACCTGTTCAAGAAAGTGCGTTACAAATATTATGCCTGTACCGGCTTCTTTTAATTTATTCATAACAACGAACAGCTTATAAACTTCTTCGTCGTCAAGAGAACTGGTAGGCTCATCAAGAATAAGAACCTTACAGTTAAAATCAACAGCACGTGCGATGGCAACCATCTGTTGTATCGCAACAGAATATTCCCCAAGGGCACGGGTCACATCTATATTATCAAGCCCTATACCTTTAAGGATTTCATGGGCGCGGTTATTCATTTCTTTCCACTTAATCGCACCAAAAAAATTACGGGGCTGTCGTCCGATAAAAATATTTTCCGCCACAGAAATATTTGGGCAAAGGTTTACTTCCTGGTATACAGTGCTTATCCCAACCTTCTGGGCTTCTTCCGGAGAACGGTTTATAATCGGATGGTCATAACCGTCCAGATAAATTTCCCCGGAATCCATTGTATGAACCCCGGTCAAAACTTTGATCAAGGTACTTTTCCCTGCACCGTTTTCTCCCATAAGTGCATGGATCTCGCCTTTCTTTAAAGAAAAATCCACATTATCCAGAGCACGTACCCCGGGGAAAGCCATTCAGATATGTTTCATAGAAAGAACAGTATTTTTATCCATAATAAACCGGTTCCTCCTCATAAAAGCGGCATAAAAAAACCGGGGTGGGACAACCTCCCCGGTTTTTTTAGCTCAAACGTATCCGGAATCAGTATGCGCGGGTAGGCAGCCTGTCGGCAGCATTCTTGGCGTCAAATACTTCTTCTTTAACGTACTGAATTTTTTCAACTGTTCCGCCAGCTTCAAGTGTTTTGATGATTTCATCTACACGGGGGCCATGGAGCGGGTTGCATTCAACCGCGCAGTTGATTTCACCAGCGATAATGCGGTTGAAAGCTTCACGAACAGCGTCGAAAGAAATGATGATGACATCTTTACCGGGAACCTTACCGGCGGCTTTGATTGCGTCAATGGCACCGAAAGCCATGTTGTCGTTTTCAGCGAAAACAACATCGATATCGTCATAAGCTTTCAGGAAAGACTCCATAACTTCCTGGCCTTTGGCCTGTGTGAATTCTCCGGTCTGTTTTGCAAGAAGGGTGTAGTTGGGGTTTTTTGCAAGACCCTCTGTTATACCCTGCGTACGACCAACCTGAGCGGAAGAACCGATTGTGCCCTGAAGAAGAACAACATTCAGTTTTTCATTTTCACGTCCGTTTTCTTTGAGGTAGTTATTCAGCCAATCAACCGCGTCACGGCCTTCTTTGAGGAAGTCACCGCCAACCCAGCAAAGATACAGGCTTTCATCAGAAAGTTTCATCTGGCGGTCTGAAAGGATAACGGGGATACCGGCAGCCTTCGCCTCACCAAGAACTGTTTCCCATCCTGTTTCAACAACGGGAGCAACAACGATATAGTCAACATCCTGCTGGATGAAGTTACGGATAGTTTTGATTTGATTTTCCTGTTTCTGCTGGGCATCATCAAAAATCAAGCGGTAACCGTTTTCTTCAACGAATGTGCTGCGGAAAGATTCTGTATTTGCTGTGCGCCAATCGGATTCAGCACCAACCTGGGCATATCCTACAGTGATGAGACCGTCACCAGCTGAAGCGGCAGTATCAGAAGATCCTCCGGCGAAGACCATTCCTCCGGAAATGATGGCAAGAGCCAAAACCAATCCGAAAATTTTTTTCATTTTTTCCTCCTGAAAATACAGGTTTCTACAAACCTATGATAGTCGAATCATACCTCCAGATGTACCAGGAGTACATGAAAAATATTACTTTTTTGGTTCATTTTTTATGATTGGTTGTATCAAAAAAGACAAGTTCGGGTTATTTTATTATGAAAAAAGTTGAATTTTTACACTTATCGGTATGTTTTTTTATCCTTGTACATAGAAAGGAGCATGAGAAGTTTCTCAAAATCCAGAGGTTTCGCCAAATGCTCATTCATCCCGGCTTCCTTCGCTTTCTGTACATCCTCTGAAAATACGCTTGCAGTCAAAGCGATAACGGGAACAGTCGAAGCGTCCTGTCTGTCCATGGCCCGGATTTCCCGGGCAGCGTCCAACCCGTTCAAAACCGGCATCATGATGTCCATCAGGATGCAAGAGAATTCCCCCACGGAGGATTTACTGAAAATATCTGCCGCTTCCCGCCCGTTTTCAGCCTGAACCACAACTGCCCCCGCTTCTTCCAAAATATATACAACTATTTCACGATTCAAATCATTATCTTCAGCCAGAAGAATTTTCATTCCGGAGATGTCCGCATTTCCGTCCGCAGTGTCATTCTTGAGAGGTTCTTCTTCTTTCGTTTCTGTGTCAATTTCAAAGGGAATTGTAAGGGAAAAAGTACTCCCCACTCCCTGTTCGCTTTCCACAGAAATCCATCCGCCCATCTTTTCCGCAAGTTTCTGGGAAATAGCCATCCCGAGACCGCTGCCGCCGTATTTTGTGCGCGCATCGTTTTTTTCCTGGGTGAATGGGTCAAAAACGTGTTCCAAAAAATCCCTGCTTATCCCTATTCCGGTATCTTGGGATGTAAATCGGAATACAGTCATTTTTTCGGAATCAAATTTTCCTTTTACGTTTTTTTCCAAACGGGCTTGTTCTTCCTCCGTCAAATCCTTAAAGGGAATCTCTGTTGACTGCAAGGTTATTTTTCCCCCGGGCTTATTGTACTTGATGGCATTACTCATTATATTCAGCAGAATCTGCCGCAAATGCAGGGGACTGCCGATTAAACGGGGGTGTTCTATGCTGCGGGGTTTCCGCACAACATCCAGTCCCCGTTCTTCACTTTGAGAAATTAAAATGTACACACAGTTGTCCAAAAGCTCAGGAAGGGAAAAAGATTCCCGGGACAATTCAACCCTGCCGTTTTCAAGTTTGCTTATATCAAGAACATCATTTATAAGGGATAAAAGATGTTCCGCAGACATACGGATTTTTGCCCTACAATCCTTTTGGAATTCCTTGTCATCAGGGTTTTTCTCCTCTATCGCAAGCATTCCGAGAATACCATTTATCGGCGTGCGGATGTCATGGGACATATGCGAAAGGAATTCGGTTTTCGCCCGGTTCGCATGCTTGGCCTCAAGGAGAGCTTCCATCAGCTTCTTTTCCTGTTCCTTTTTGCTCAGCATTGTCTGAGTTATATCCTGATGGTAACCTTTAAGGCAGTCCCCGGGTCTGTCAAACCGGGTTTCCTTGACCGATCCGCAACGGATAAAGATACGCCCAAGTTCCGGATGATGCCAGGGGTAAACAACTTCGGTGCGTTTCCCTGCCAAGGTTTCTTTAACCGCAGTTTTCACCATTTTCACATAATCATGTTCAATACGGTCAAACCAATGAGTGTAGCAGGCTTCAGGAGAAATGGAATCACCGCAGCCTAAAAGCCGCCGCATTGTGGAGTCCGTATACATCCGCGGTTTAAGGCCTTTTTCCAATTCAATCCGCCAAATGCCAATCCCGGCCCCTTCAAGGGTTTCTTCAAAATTGCGCAGGGTTTCCTGGCGGAAAAGTTGTTCTTTTTGGATAAGGGAATCAACATTGCGGAAAGCCACTATCAAAAAGTTTCCGGTACCGTTTCTTTCCGCATCAACAAAATGAATCTCGAAGTTTTTATGTCCCTGCTTGTTGTCCTTTACACGATAACGGACAGAGTAGCGGCCCGCCTCTTTGATTTTAGCGAGCATATAATCACGGCTTGTGACTTTCCGCAGATATTCCTGATCGCTTTCTTCGACATACGTATCAATGTAATTCTGCAAGGCTGTATAATAATCCGTTTCCTTCCTTACACTGTCCGCGACCTCGCCCCGGAGTCTGTCAGTTATTTTGAAAATTTCATAAAATCCTGTCTGGAAATTCACTCTGTAAATTGAAATATAATCAGCGCTTAAAGCAGTAAGGATATCATTATGGAATTCAAGTTCCTTTTTGGAGGCTTCAAGCTGGTTTTTTGCCTCCAAATTTTCCTGTATAAGAACTTCTTTTTCTTTTTCTTTTGTTGTATTTACAAAAGTACCTATAAACAAAAACGGAAAACCATTTTCATGGGGGACCGCTTCACCTTTATCCCGAAACCATTGTAATTCATTGTCTTTTGTATAAGCCCTGTATTCTTCGTCATAAACCAGATTTTTTTTCACTGCATTCCAAAAAGATGCGGTAACCCGCTCTCTATCCTCCGGATGAATCCGTCCCGTCCAAGCTTCCAAGGTGTCCGGAAAATCCTCCTGATTTTCAAAACCAAGCATACGGCGGAAAGCTTGACTCCAAAACACCTTAGCCAGTTTTTTGGAACCGTCAAATTCCATGCTCCACATTCCGGATTGTATCAAATCATTTATCATTTCAAGGCGGTTTTGTTCCTGAAGTACACGGGCATTCGCTGTGACAACACCTGTATTAACCGCATCTATCAAGCTTTTATATTCAGGGGGAAATTTACCACTATCCAACCGCTCGGCATTTTTATGGGAAACACCATGTTTGATGATATCCAAAATCCTTTCCGCAATTACATCAGGAATATTCTTCATTGCCAACAAAACCCTTTCAAAGTGAATTCATTATAACAGATAAAATTTACGGATTCCAGAAAATAAATTTCAAAAAAATATTTTATTTCCGGCAACCTCTAGTTTATTTTCTCCTTTCAATGCTATCATCAATGCCATGGAAAATTATGCGCTCGTTCTAACCGAACATTTGAACCATAACGGAAAACTTTTTGGAGGACAGCTCTTAAAATGGGTTGATGAATTCGCCTGGCTGGCAGCAGTATCAGACTTCCGCCATTCAATACTAGTAACCAGAGCCATGGAGAAAATCGAATTCAAAAAAACAGCTCCTCTGGGTTCCATCCTGCGATTTAACATAAATCAAGCCAGAGTGGGAACAACCTCAGCCACATACTCCGTTGAGGTGTATTCAAGAACCCCCGGCAGTAATACTGAAATGCTTATCTTCTCAAATCTGGTGACTTTCTGCGCAGTGGACAAAGACGGAAATAAAACGCCTTTGGCCGAATAATCGTTTTACGCATAAAAAATTTCACTGGAGAAAAGACTGGAGGCCAAATCCTTTGCGCCTTCAACGATAGCTTTGTGCTCTTCAACTGAAATTCTGTCAGCCAGCGTTTCCGGTGTGTCCCCCGGGAGCACGGGAACCCGCCGTTGCAGCAGGATTTTGCCCGTATCACAGCCGGCGTCCACCAGATGCACCGTGCAGCCGGATTCCGTTTCCCCGGCAGCGATGACAGCCTCATGGACATGGTGCCCCCACATCCCTTCCCCGCCGAATTTGGGCAGCAATGCAGGATGCAGGTTGATGATTCTGCCGGAATAACATTCAATCACGTCCCCGCTGAGCACGGTAAGAAACCCGGCAAGCACCAGTGCCCCGGCCCCGTACCGGCGGGCGCATTCCAGCACCCGGTTTGAAACCGCCAGCCGTTTTTCATCCCGGCTGGAAGCCCGGGCTTTCTCCGTTCCCATCACCGCAGCGGGACTGACAATTTCCGCCGGGATTCCGGCAGTCTTTGCCCGTTCCAAAGCGTAGGCATCCTTCCGGTCACTGAATACGGCGCAGATATGATAAGGACAGGATCCGGCTTCTTCACTGTTCATCCGCAATTCTTCGTCTATCAAAGCCTGGAAGTTGGTGCCGCCGCCGGAAACCAGCACTGCAATATCCAGAGGCGTTTGCCGCATTTGCGGTGTTTGAGGGGTTTGCTTTGCAGGGGAATCATTCATTTTCTTCAGCCTTGTTTTGTATAGTGTACAGCGTCCAAGTGTCCCGTTTGCTTCCGCTACGGCGGCGGTACAGGCTCATAATCCGGCCGTCCTCCGTTTCCACCCGGTAAATGTGCTTACCGACGTACCGTTCCCCGGAACCGTTCCGGCAGGGACGGGTTGTTTTTGACGAAGAAAGCACCGCCTTTACCCGGATTTCCTTTCCCCGCCACAAAAAGGCTGAAGGCACTCCGGGACTGCCGGCAGCCATTGCTTCAGCATCAAAAACACAGCCGCAGGGCTCAATGGTTTCGCTGACAAACTGTTCCGGCAGAAGTGGTGCGGACAGCACACCCTCTCTATTCAAAAAGAACCTCGTCTTCCTGACCTTTCACTGCACCGGCGGCAGCGGCAACATAGCCTATCCGGGATGCTTTCATACCGGCGCAAAGACCGGCATCCGGGGAAGCGGCAAAATCCCTGAAGGCGGCGGCAATTTCACCGGCCTTGGTGGCGTCCACCGCCAGTATAAAACCGATTCCCATATTAAAGGTGTTGAACATCCGGTTCTGGTCGGCACCCCGGCGGATTAAGTCCTCGAAAACCGGCGGTATTGTCCAGCTGCCTTTTTTAATGACGGAAACCAGAGGAGCCTTTCCCTCCGCCGCCCGGCGTTTGTTGGCAGCAGGATACATCCGGGGGATGTTTTCGTAAAAGCCGCCGCCGGTAATGTGCACCATGCCGTGGACTGCCTGCCGGAATTTTTCCAGCACCGCCAGCACCGGGCGCACGTAAATGCGGGTTGGCTCAAGAAGGACTTCTCCCATGGTTTTTCCCGGGGCGAAGGGTGCCGGTTCGGCAAAATCAGTGACGAGTTTCCTGACCAAAGAAAAACCGTTGGAATGGACGCCGGAAGAAGAGAGGCCGATAAGCACATCCCCTTCGGCGATATTTTCCCCGGTGACAATATCTTCTTTTTCCGCAATCCCCACACCGAAACCGGCCACATCGTATTTACCGGCATCGTAAAAGCCGGGCATTTCGGCGGTTTCCCCGCCCAACAGGGCGCAGCGGCTTTCCACGCAACCGTCGGCGACACCCTTCACCAAATCGGCGGCAACGGAAGCGTCAAGTTTTCCGCAGGCGATGTAATCCAGGAAATACAGGGGGCGGGCACCGGTACAAAGGATGTCGTTGACGCTCATGGCGACACAGTCGATTCCCACCGTATCGTATTTGCCCAAGGCGAAGGCAATATCCAGCTTGGTACCCACGCCGTCGGTTCCGCTGACCATCACCGGATGTTTCATTCTGGCGGGAACCTCAAACATACCGGCAAAGCTGCCCAATCCGTTCAGCATGCCGGGAACAAAAGTCCTGGCGGCATGGGCTTTGTATTTGTCAACCGCCCGGTAACCTTCTTCAATATCAACGCCGGACTGACGGTAATCCATAAAACCCTCCGTTTTGATTTATTCCGTTGTTTCCCGCTTGCCCAATTCGCCAATCATAGGCATGGGATACTCCCCTATAAAACAGCCCTGGCAAAAACCGCAGGGAATCTGCTGTCCAGGCTGAGGGTTTTCCGAATCGTTTTCATTGTCAGGCACAGCGCAAGGATTTTTCAAACAGGAGCGGAGCGCTTCTATCATTCCATCCATGGAAATAAAAGCCAGGGAATCGGCTCCTATTTCTTTCCGGGTTTCCTCCAAATCATGATTGGCGGAAATAAGGCCTGCCCTTTCCGGGGTATCTATTCCAAGGTAACAGGGGAATTTCACAGGCGGGGATGAAATCCTGAAATGGACTTCTTTTGCCCCTGCCTTCCGCAAAAGCCTGATTAACCGGCGGCTTGTGGTGCCGCGCACGATTGAATCATCAATTATGATGACCCGTTTCCCGCAGATATCACTTTTGAGGGCATTCAGTTTTACAAAGACCAGCTGCTCCCGGGCTTCCTGGGTCGGAGCGATGAATGTGCGCCCTATGTATTTGTTTTTCACTATGCCCATTGCGTAAGGGATGCCGGAAGCCCGTGCATATCCCATGGCGGCTCCCAGACCGGAGTCAGGGACACCGACAACCACATCGGCTTCCACAGGGGATTCCCGGGCAAGGACTTCACCCATTCTCATCCTGGCGTCCAAAACACCGATGTTGTCCATAATCGAATCGGGGCGGGCGAAATAAACGTATTCAAAAACACAAACCTTCTTTGAAGTTTTTTCCCCGAATTTAAATGACAAAACCCCGTCTTCGTTGATGATGATTATTTCGCCCGGATCCACATCCCGGACGAAATCACCACCCACAGCGTCAATGGCGCAGGATTCACTGGCGAGCATCCATCCGTTCTGAACCTTCCCCAGGCAAAGGGGGCGGATTCCGTTGGGATCCCGCACACCAATGAGCTTCTCCTCCGTCATGACACAGAGAGCGAAAGAGCCTTTTATCAACTGGATGGTATCGGTAATCGCCCGCTCCAAACCTTTTTTATAATTCTTTGCGATAAGCTTTATAATAACTTCAGAATCACTGGTGGAAGTGAAAGAGGAACCTGTCTCTTCGAGGAATTCCCTCATCGGCTCCGTATTCACGAGACTGCCGTTGTGTGCTACAGCAATGGTTCCGAGTTTTGA
Source organism: uncultured Treponema sp. (assembly GCA_949299755.1). GTDB lineage: Bacteria > Spirochaetota > Spirochaetia > Treponematales > Treponemataceae > Avitreponema. Next base: position 31,344 of record CASGBA010000007.1, read on the forward strand.
GCGGGAAACAAAGGGCTGAGCATTTTCAATTGATGCCTTGCCGGAAGTTGAATAAAGGGTATGACCGATGGCAATATGCCCTTTCAACGCAGAAAGATTTTCCCTGTTAAAAACCTCACTGACGAGTCCCATGTTCTTGTACTGTTCAATATGCTTACCGTCAGAAACTGCAATCCCGGCACTTTCCTGGCCACGGTGCTGCAAAGACTGGAGTCCGTAATAAGCAAGTTTTGATGCCGCATTATCAGAGCCGGAAAGATAAATACCGACAATTCCGCAATACTCTTTCAGTTCGTCCATTCCAGGGTTCCCCCGCTCAATTATTTTAAATAAACCGTTTAATTTGAAATCCGGTTGAATATTTCCACATAAGCTTCTTTGACATTACCCATATCCCTCCGGAAACGGTCTTTGTCCAGCTTTTCATTCGTTTTTGCATCCCAAAAACGGCATGTGTCAGGGGAAATTTCATCAGCAAGAATAATATCGCCTTCAGAATCCCTGCCGAATTCAAGCTTGAAGTCAATAAGTCTGATACCGCGGTCAATAAAAAACTTGGTTAAAATGGAGTTTATCTTTTCAGTTATTTTATAAATAACCTTCAAGTCATTCCATGTCGCTGCCCCTATCGCAACAGCATGGTAATCGTTTATCAGGGGATCACCCAGCGCATCGTCCTTGTATGAAAGCTCAAAAACGGTGGTTTTTAATTCACTGCCTTCAGGAACTCCGAGCCTTTTTGAAAAACTGCCGGCGGCCACATTCCGGACAATAACTTCGAGCGGAATGATTGACACACGCTTGCAAAGCATTTCCCTGTCAGAAAGTTTTGCAACAAAATGGGATTTAACACCCTTTTTATCAAGAAGCTCGAAAAGTCCTGAAGCGATGTTGTTATTCAAAATGCCCTTGGATTCAATCTGTCCTTTTTTTTCGCCGTTGAAAGCGGTGGCATCATCCTTGTATTCGATGACAACACAATCAGGATAATTGGATGCAAAAACTTTTTTTGCCTTTCCCTCGTATAACTGTTCGCCCTTAACGAGATTTTTAACCAACTGTTCTGTTTTTACAGCCATTTTATTTCCTCCCAGAAATATTATTATTCATCGAGAATCCGGGAGTTAAGATCCCGGCGCATTGAGTCCTGTAAATCTTTCCTGAAAGATAAAAGTTTTTGTCTTAAATCAGGATATTTCACCGCAAGAATTTCAAGGGCAAGCCAGGCGGCGTTTTCCGCATTATCCAAACCAACAGAGGCAACAGGAATCTGTTTGGGCATTTGAACCACAGAAAGAAGGGAATCAAATCCGGCGACCTTTCCCGCATCAAGGGGAACTCCAACAACGGGAAGAACTGTAAGAGAGGCGATGACACCTGGCAAAGCGGCGGAAAGACCGGCTCCTGCGATAAAAACCTCTGTCCCGGAAGTTTCAGCTTCGCGTACTTTTTCCGCAAGTAACTCGCCGGCACGATGGGCGGAAATTACGAAGGCGTCATAATCAACACCAAAACGTTTCAAAACCAACGCCGCCTTTTTCATAACAGGAGCATCGGATTTGGAGCCGAAAAAGATTGTAATTTTCATATGTGAATATATCACGAAACGAAGGGGAGTTTCAAGCGGTGAAACTCAGACTTGTATTTTCAATTCCACGCCATACTAAAATCAACCGCGGGAATCTTCCACAATGAAAAAGATGCAGGAAAGCATAATACAAAGAGGACTCAATATTGAAAGGGTGAAAAAACATATCGTCAAAAATGTAACGGGGGCACCAATATTTCCGGACGGAGAAAAAAGCAGAGGTATATTCAAAAAACCTGTCCCACGAAACAAGCTGATAACCAAAAGCCCGTAACCAGACACAATTCCTGAACACAAAAATGTCCGAGCAATTGTCCTCAACTTTGACCACATTGCAATGGAAGCACACACCGCAGCTGCACCAAAAAAAAGGGGAAGTATAAATAACAGAACTTCGTAAGCGGAAAGATTGGAAAACAAGTTTTTTATATTCATGGATCCTCCGATGGAAAGGATATTTTTTTCAAACATGTTTTAACCGAACGTTTTTCCTGGGGAGTCTCAATACAGGGCAAAGGTATAATCGAAGGGATTCCCATTGATGGCGAAACAAGAACCCCACTGTCAAGACAAGCACAGAAAAATTTATAATACCTATCAATAGGTATATCAAAGTTTTTCCGAAGCGTCAGATAGGCGCCTTTCCGGATCCACAGGGATTTTTCCCCGGGATGAAAAACCGCACTGAAATCGTTGTCATCATACACCGGAATTTTCCGACGTAAATCATAAACGGATCTCGCAAAAACCGGAAGAAGTTGCGGGGGGATTGAATCCCCGGTATACAGCCCGGGAAGAATCTCCAGACTGTCAGAAACGGTGTCTGGTATATCCAGGCAAGGTGTATCGGTTTGCTTTTCCTTTCCGGGAACAAAAACAATCACTCCGGAAAATTCCGGAGAAGCCCCCCAAGGGAATGGAACGGTAAAAAGCACCGCTTCCCCGGATGAAGGAAGAGACATCATTCCTGTCCCTGGGTCAAAGTCCCAGGGCCGCCAGTCAACCGTCCCAATCCCGGCGGCGGCGCAAGCTTTAAAGGCTCTTTCTCTGGAACAAAACCAGGACACGGTTCCTGTTCCCCCGAAAAGAGCGCAAACAGCCGCAGTTAAGCTTTTCCTGCCACCGGTTGGCAGGAAACCGCTTAATCCTCTGTCCAGCATATTTTTCAACACCAACTTAGAGCCGCCGCACCGCCTGCCGAGAACTGCCGCGCCGCCGTCCAAAAACATATCCAGCAGGCGCACATTTTTTTCCGTATAAAGCCAGCAACCCCGTGCACGCCGGACATTGCCGAAACGCTTGCGTATTTCGGCGGCGTAATCAATCATCTGCACCGCCAAGCTTTTCCCGGACAAGACGGGCGGCCGCATCTGGATCCGCCTGCCCCCTGGATTTTTTCATCACCTGCCCCACGAGCCATGCGGCAACATTTGTTTTCCCTGCCCGGAAGTCAGCGACAGCGCCGGGGTTTTCAGCGAACACCTCATCAACAACAGCGGCAATAACCGCGAGATCAGAGACCCGCTTCATTCCCTTTTCTTCGATGATAGCAGACGGACTCTTGCCGGTTTCGAGCATACAGGTGAAAACATCCTTCGCCTGCTTGCTGGTGATTGTCTTGGAAGAAATGCAATTCACCAGTTCGGCAAGGGAACCGGGGGTAACCTTCAGTTCCGCCAAGGCTTTTGAAAGGGTTGTGTTTTTTTCGTTCACGGCGGCAAGAACTTCGGAAACAACCCAGTTGGCGACCTTTTTCGGATCGGTGGACTTTGCGGCAGCTTTTTCAAACCATTCCGCCAGTTCCCTTTCCGTGGTGAGGGTTGTGGCGTCAAAATCAGACAAGCCGAATTCGGCTTTGAATCTGTCCCGTTTTTCCTGGGGACGCTCCCCTACCTTCGCTTTCGCCGCGGAAATAAATTCATCACTCAAATAAAAGGGCTTGATGTCCGGTTCCACCACAAAGCGGTAATCTATGAAAGAGTTCTTTGTGCGCTGGACAACGGTCTCACCCTTTGCCTCATCCCACCCCATTGTGTTTTTATATCCGGGGTTAAATGAGAGATCTTCCCCCGCATCCCGTTTTGCCACAAACTCCGCTATTTGCCTGTTGGCCTCATAGCGGCAGGCATCCCGGATCCATTTAAACGAGTTCATGTTTTTTATTTCGGAAATGGGGGTACGGTATTCCTGTCCACCGTCATGGATAATCACGTTGATATTCGCATCACAGCGCATCGAGCCTTCTTCCAGGTTTCCGTCTGTGACGCCTATGTACCGGAGTATTTCCCGCAGGGTTTGCATAAACGCCGAAGCTTCTTCCGGGGATTTCATATCCGGCTTAGAGACAATTTCAATGAGCGGGACTCCGGAACGGTTGTAATCGATGTAACTGTGGGCGTCTTCAATATGAAGACTCTTGCCTACATCCTCTTCAAGATGGATGCGCTCAATCCTGACTTCCTTCCATACTGGAGGCTTTGAAGGCGGCGCAATATTTATGCGCACAAGCCCGTCCCTGCACAAAGGAATATCGTACTGGGTTATTTGATAACCTTTAACCAAGTCCGGATAAAAATAATGCTTGCGGTCAAATTTGGTGAAACGGTTTATTTCGCAGTCAAGAGCCATACCGGCAATAACACCGAATTCCACATATTCCCTGCTTACAATGGGCATAGCGCCCGGAAGTCCCAGACACACAGGACAAACACGGGTATTGGGCATTCCGCCGTATTTATTCTCACAGGCACAGAAAGCTTTGGTTTTTGTAAGCAATTCGCAGTGAATTTCGCATCCAATCATTATTTCATAATCCAACCCGAAATCATTTATTCCCGGATCTTTTGCCATAGAAGAATTATTGTTTTTATCACTCACAGCGGTGCCTCCGCACTGAATTCCCTGCCACAATCAACTTCCCAGGTTTTTGCGGCTCTCAGGATTTTTTCTTCCCCGAACATGGGACCACATATCTGGATTCCTACAGGCAAACCTTCAGGGGTTTTTCCCATGGGAACAGACAAAGAAGGAATGCGGGCTAAATTAACAAAGGTTGTAAATAAGTCTGAAAGATACATGGCCAGAGGATCATCAACTTTGGAACCCAACGGGAAAGCGGTTGTAGGACTCGTCGGCACAAGCATCAAATCGTATTTGGAAAACACATCCGCCACATCTTTTTGAATGCGGGCCCGGACACTCATTGCTTTTTTGTAACAGTCCCCGGAGAAATGGGTTGAAAGCACATAATTACCGATTACAATCCGCCTTTTCACCTCGGCACCGAAACCGTCCGAGCGGGTGCTTACATAAAGTTCGTCATACCCTTCCCCTGGATCACGGCGGATCCCGTAACGTATGCCGTCAAAGCGTGAAAGATTGGAAGCCGCTTCGGAAAGAGCTATAACATAATAACAGCTTACCGCAGCTTCAAGTACAGGAATTGAAACCACATCAAGAATTGCACCCTGGGATTTAAACCAAACACAAACTTTGTCAAAAACAGCGGATATCCGGCTGTCCAATCCCTTTGCCACGACAAACTCTTTCGGAAGGGCGATTTTCACTCCTTTTAAATCGAGGGGAGGCAGGTTTGAAGGATTGGAAATTTCCAAAGAAGCTGAAGTATCATCACAACGATCACGGCCTGCCATTACAGACAAAGCAAGGGCTGTATCTTCCGCACTTTTAGAAAGAATACCAACTTGATCCAGTGAGGAACCGAAAGCGACCACACCATAGCGGCTCAAAGTGCCATAAGTTGGTTTCAAACCGTACACACCACAGTAGGAAGCGGGGAGCCGGACAGAACCTCCGGTTTCAGTTCCAAGGGCAAAGGGAGCCTGCCCTCCTGCCACCACGGCGGCGGAACCCCCGGAACTGCCTCCCGGAGTAAGGTTCCTGTCAACCGGATTCCTGGACGGTCCGTAGGAGGAATATTCCGTGGAGGAGCCCATGGCGAATTCATCCATATTTGTCCGCCCCAGAGGCACAGCTCCGGCATCCAAAAGCCTGCTTACAACCGTGGCATTATAGGGGGCAATGTAACCTTCCAGAATATGACTGCCACAGGTGCATTTTTTTCCTTTCACGGAAATATTATCTTTTACCGCAAAGGGAAGTCCAAGCAATGGACTTTTATCCCCGTTTTTGCGGGCTGCATCGGCAGCGGCCGCTTTTTCCTCCGCATCAGAGTACCATTCAACATAACCCTGCAAGGGTTTACCGGAAGTGCAGTCCTTTTCCCAGGCAGACTTATAAGCCTTTACAATTTCCAAACTGGACAAAGAGCCGTCTTCCAGAAGTTTCAACATTTCAACAGCGGATAAGTCGCAAATATCTGTTTCAGATTTTCCCATTTCAGGCTCCTCCTCCGAGAACTTTCGGCACACGGAAATATCCGTCCATGAACTCAGGGGTCATGCGTTTTAAATCCTGCTGCTCAAGGCCGGAACGGACGGTCTCATCCCGGAGACTTTCAATCTCCGTAGTGGGATAAGCGTCATAAGGATTTCCATCCCCGGAAAATTTTGAAAGAATCTCAAAATAATCCACTATCTGGCTGACCTGGGCCGCAAGAGTTTCTGTGTCCGTACTTTCAGGTGAAAGTCTGGAAAGATACAAGAGGTTTTCAAATGTGGTTTGATCTATCCGAGAACTTTTTCCGCTCATATTATTTCCCTCCATCAGTTTTGCGATGACAGATTTCTCAGTTTTAGTCTTTCACAATCATAAGGGTGTGCCCCTGATACTCCGGCATAAATTTTTTTTCCCCGCCGGATTCAAAATGCACCAAAATAACATATTCCGATTCATCCGGATCATCTCCGGAAAAATAGGTTTTTGTTATAATACCATAACCGTAATCGTCATGGAAGACAGTAACGCCTTTTTTCCACTTCAGGACTAAATCAGAATGAAGGCCTTCCTTTCCTGTCACCGCGGATTTTTCCTCAAGGGGAACGCCTGTTCTCCCGGATTTTTCTGCAAGGGCTTTTTCTTCAATGGCGTTTTTGCAAAAGGCTGAAAAAGAAGATGGAGGCGATCCCAAGACTTTAATTCCGTCCGGGGGCAGCTCGTACAGGAACCTGCTGGGTCGTCCAGGCTGAATAGAACCATAGATACGCCGTACAGAGCAACTGGTAAGATACAGCCTTTTCATAGCCCTGGTACAACCCACATACATCAGGCGCCGTTCCTCTTCCAACGCTTCCCCCGTTTTATCATCCCGGGGGAAAAGGCCCTCCTCCAATCCGGTGATAACAACCCGCTTGAATTCGAGTCCCTTTGTGTTATGAAGGGTTATCAAGGTAACCCGGTCGGATATTTCTTCCGTTTCCCGGTTATCTGATGCCGCTTCCCTGTCCAGCCTTATTTGCTCGAGAAAATCCGAAAGTCCCTGAATCGAAAAAGGATAAAAAACCGCCGCATTGGCAAGCTCTGTCATGCTAAGAGCCCGGGAAGCCCCGGTACCCTCCTCCCGGTTCTTGTAAAAATCCTGGAGACCGCTTTTCTCTAAAACACCGGATATAAAACCGGAAAGATTTTCTCCGGTTTCTTTTTCCGCAGCCGCTTTTAACTCCGAAATACATTCTCTTACAGATGAAACAAAGGCGGACAGATTTTCCCCCGCCTTTTTCAATTTCGGAACAATATTTTCCGCAGCGGACAGATAATCAACGGAATCTCCGCCGGCTTCACCGGTCAAACGTTCAAACTCCATCTGTATTTTCGCACAGGTTGTAGCCCCGACTCCTGCCACAGTTTTTCTCAAAAGTTTGAAAAAGGCAACCTCATCCCTCCGGTTAAATATAAAAGAAAGAAGAGAAAGGGCAAGTTTCACCTCCTCCCTTTCATAAAATTTCAAAGAGCCTATAACCGTATATGGTATTTTTGATTTAATGAATTCTGTTTCAAAGGACATGGACTGGGCGTTGGTACGGTATAAAACCGCCCAATCCCGGTAAGGATGACCTTTTTCAAAAGCCTGCTGTATGAGCTGGGCACAGAATTCCGCTTCCACTTCCTGACTGGTTAAAAATGCCAGAACGGGTTTTTTCCCGGAAGGGCATTCAGTGTATAAAGTTTTGCCTAACCGTCCATCGTTATTGGAAACTATTTCGGAGGCAACCCGCAAAATTTCCGGAGTGGAACGATAGTTTTTTTCAAGCCGTATAATTTCAGCTCCGGGAAAATTTTCGGTGAAGGTCAGGATGTTGGAAACTTCCGCACCCCGGAAACTGTAAATTGACTGATCATCATCACCCACAACACAAAGATAAGTTTCCGGCCCCACCAGTTCCTTCAAAAGCTCAAACTGGGCAATATTTGAATCCTGATATTCATCCACAAGAATAACAGAAAACTGTCGGTGAATGTCTTCTTTAATCCCGGGATTTTCCCTGAGGATTTTTACAGGCAGATAAATCAAATCGCCGAAATCAACATTTCCTGACTTGCGGAGCCTTTCCGTATATTTCCGGAACACAGAGGCAAAATCAGGATCAGGATCCATCAAGGCTAAATCAGGGTTATCATATTCCAGACAGTAATTTTTCGCCCGGTCAATCTTCTGCATAACCGCCGGAGTTTGAAAAGCGGAAAGACCTGTTTCCGCCTGTCTTAAAAGAGCGGCGGAGTCATCATCGTCATAAATAGTATAATTAGGGGAAAGGCCGGCCGAAAAACCGTATTGCCGCAGGAATTTCGCACCGAAGGAATGGAAAGTTTTTATTACAGCCCAGGAAGCCTCAGGATTCAAGGCTGTAGCCCGGCTACGCATTTCACGTGCGGCCTTGTTTGTAAATGTCACGGCAAGGATATTTTCCGGGCGGATTCCCTTTTTCGAGATAAGCCATGCGATTTTTGTTGTAATCACCCTGGTTTTACCGGAACCGGCACCGGCAAGAATTAAAAGAGGGGAGCCTTCATGGGTTACCGCCCGGCGCTGTTCTTCATTTAAATTCCCCAGAAGGAATTCATCCTCTATCCCGTCTTTAATGGTGTTAAAATCCGACATTCCGCAACCTGATGAAATCAATCTTCCAATCTGAAGGCTTCCACATCAGAACCGCGAACCGCCGTAATTTTTGCCCTCACAATGGAACCGGGAGCAACGGAAACTTTATACCCGTCCGTCTCCTCCGAACAACTCCGACGGTACCGTAAAACAACGGAACCGTCTACTTCCGGCGCTTGAAACCAAGCCCGGCCTATCGCAAAAAGAAATTCCTGTTCCTCCGTTTCCGGAGGGATACATTCTTCCACCAAGACAAGAACTTCTTTTCCCACAAAAAAACGCAACCCTTCCCCGGTAATTTCTTCCTGGGCATCATACAGATTTTTTTTTCTGAAAGAAGCGGTTTTTCTGGAAATTTTAGGTTTTATCTTATGAGCCGCGGTCCCCTCTTCGGAAGAAAAGGCAAAGGCTCCTACCCAGAGGAAACGTCCTTCCTTCAAAAACGAAAGAGTGTTTTCAAAAGCCCTGTCTGTTTCCCCGGGAAAACCTGTCAAAAAGGTTGTGCGGAAAACCGCTGTTCCGTAAGGATTCCCGAAACCGGAGAAACTGTTCCGGATTGTGTTTATTAAACGCAGGTATTTTTGCGCATTTCCGCGTCTGTTCATTGAACGGAGAATATTTTCATCTCCACTCTGGAATGGTAAATCAAAATAAGGAAGAAAGCGTCTGTCAGAAGCCATAACAGGAAGAATATCCAATGGAAAATGATCCGGATGCATATACAAAAGCCTCACCCGGAAATCACCCGGTATGGAAGAGATCCGCTTAAGTAACAAAGAAAGGGGAGAAGGGTTTTGACCATCCACGGAATCGCCGGGACAGCAGGTTTGGCCATCCTGCGGTTTGCCGTCCAAGCCAAAAACAGCCAGATCCTGACCTATAAAATTCAGTTCAAAAACCCCGCGGGAAACAAGGGAGGAACATTCACAGACAATTTCATCTATGGTCCTGCTGCGCAACGGCCCACGGATCAGAGGAATGGCGCAAAAAGAACACCAGTTTGAACATCCTTCTGTAAGCTTTACATAGGCAGAACCTGGAAAAGAAAACAGTCCTGGTCTGTCGCCGGAACATACTCCTACCTGGGGAGGAATCAGCACAGGTCTTTTCCCGGCATTTACTGAATCCGGAGGCAAATCTTTAGAAAAAAGTCTTCCAAGGATTTCAGTGAGCATGGAAAGATCGCCGTTCCCAAAAAACCCGTCAGCTTCAGGAAGGGACTCTGCAAGAAGATTCCCATAACGTTCCGCAAGACATCCGGCGAGAAGTATCTTTGCGGCAGGATAAGCCTGCCTTGCGGAAACCACTGCGTTTATGGATTCTTTTTTTGCATCCTCAATAAAACCACAGGAATTGATTATTATAAGATCCGCATCCTCCGGTTCATCCGTAGAAGTCCACCCGGAAGAAAGCATAATCCCGTGTATCAGCTCGGCGTCAACCTGGTTTTTTGCACAGCCATGCCTATCCAGGAAAAACCGCATTTAATCAACATCCATAGCCACGAATCTATAACGGCCCGTGGTATCATCCCGAAGCCATCTTAAATCGCGGACGATAACTTCTCCGGGACGGCTTAAATCCAAATCCACGGTTTTTCCACCAGCTATAACCTGAAGCTTAACCGCATTACCATTGGAAGCCCAGACCCTCAAACCGTTTTTAGCCTGAACAGTCAGAATTTCAGATTTTTGGTAATAACGTTCTTCCCTTTCAGAACGGTCGATTTCATACCTGAACAGACAGTATCCACGGAAGGTTGCATTCAAAGTAACAGGGTAAGCGGAACCACCTTCAAAAAGAACAGTCTGTTTAGAGGAATCAGAGGGGTTGACAGCCACCGTAACATCCCCGTTACCAGCAACAGCACCCTGATCCATGGGGAAAGAACCGGTGGACACAAGAATTTCGGCACCCCTGTCCGGGTCATCAGCATAAAGGTCAGAAACAAAAACTTTCATATCCGGAATATCATCACCGGAAATATCGAAAGAAATATCCTGTCCCAATTCCACAAGCCGGATCCCGGAAGGAGTCTCCAATTTAAGGACGGGAGCGGTCTCCGCAACCTTGACTTGGTAGGTGTTTCCATCGACAGGAACCGACATACTGTCACCGGAGAAAACCCGGCCTTTGAATTCTGCGCTTGTAATTTCATGAACAACCGGGGCCCTTTCTTCTTTTTCCACTACAACCGGGGCGGGCCGGTTAATGAAATAAGTATAAGCCCTGAATCCGGCAAACCCGACGGCGGCTAAAATAACAAGGATGATAACCACAGCCTTTATTTTATTGAGATTGCGCCCGAACAGACGTTCAAAAAAGGGACGGGCAGGAACAAGCTCGGAGACAGGAATATTCGTTTCCTGGATTTTCTGGTTTTTATAAGCATTTACGAATTCGTTCCCGTCTAAATCCAAATATTCGCAATAGTTGCGCAGGAAACCGAACAGATAAGATTCCCCCGGGAAATCGTCAAATTTTTCATTTTCCAAGTCTTCCAAATATCGCCTGGCAATATTTGTTTCCCTGGAAATCTGATCTAAATCCAATCCCTTCTCAATACGCGTAGCCTGAAGTCTTTTCCCCAAACTTTCCATAAAAGCACACTCTCTAAATAACTATTTTTAATAATTTTCTATTCGTTAAACAAAAAATTATCGTAAACATTCGCCGAAGAGGGAGAATCATAGACAAACCTGTTGGCAGATATTCCCTGATTCAAGGCATAATTAGTAAAATTAAATATAATCTTTGATCCGGTTATTGTCGATGCCTCTATCCGGCGCACAAGCTTCGTCTTGGGATCCACCAAAAGCCTGATTGTGCGGAACATTTCCGTGGTGGAACGGCGGGTAAGGGCCAGCGCAACAACCCGCACATTGGAGCCTTCTTCAAGAGGAACCGGATCCTGACCGCTTTCATAGGCGATGGAATAATAACGGCGTAACAGGGAAAGCCCTTCAGGAGTGGCCAAAGAAACCTCACCGGCAGAAGAACTGTCAACCGACTGGGTTAATATGGCATTATAAGGTGACGGAAGATAAACTGTAAGAAGATTACCGTCAAACACCATAGTTTGGTCTGCCGGAGAAGTAAAATCAATTCTCATGAGGTTCGGTTTTTTATATATCACCCTTCCGGTCATAACTTCGGAAGAAGATGAATCTCTATATGAAATTTCGATATTTGCGGAATAGTCGTTTATCCCGGCATAAACTTCGGAAACGGATGAAAAAAATGTATCAACTGTTGTTATGGTGGTATTTTGAGAAGAAACAGGAGCTGTGGCACAAAAAAGCAATACAACCACTTGGATTGCAAAAATAAAATGTGCAAATCTATTCATATAATGAAGTAAATCAGAAAGTACAAAATAGGTCAATAACACTAAAACAAGGTCAAATATATTTGAAATTTAAAATTAAATTCCATATATTGATAGTTAATTTTCTTAAGCACACATAAAAATGCAAAGAGGTGGAACATGAAATATCCTATAATTACAATCGCCAGAGAACACGGCTCTGGGGGCCGTATTATCGCTCAGATGGTGTCAAAAAAACTGGATATTCCGGTTTATGATAAAACTATAATCGATATTGCGGCCCAGGAAAGCGGTCTTTCCCCGGAATTCATTGCAGAAGCGGAAAAAAGGCGCAGTAGCACTTTTATTTACAATCTCTATCTTTCAAGTACAAATGTCTCCATTATTGACCAGGTTTACCTGGCCCAGGCTCATGTAATTAAAAAAGCCGCGGAAGAGGGTCCGTGTATTATCGTGGGACGATGCGGAGATTACGTACTGAGGGACAAAAAAAACCTGCTGAGGACATTTATCTACGCTTCAAAAGAAGAAAGAATGCGCCGCATTGTTGAAGAATATAAAGAAGACATTGAAAATCCTTCAGCTTATGTGGATAAATGCGACAAACAGAGGTCAGCATATTACAATTCCTTTTCAGATCTCCGATGGGGCGACCACAGGAACTACCATCTGATGATAGACAGCTCCCTTGGCCTGGATTTGGCAGCGGAATTCATTATCCAGGCGGCGGAAAAATGGCAATGGAAAGAAGAAACTCCGGAAGGAAACAGCAAAGGAGGACAATAATGAATACACAGCAAAGCCAAACAACTGAAAAAAAAGAAAACAAGATGGGTGTAATGCCTGTAAACAGGCTTCTCATTTCCATGTCCATACCCATGATAATTTCCATGCTTGTCCAAGCCCTTTACAATATTGTGGACAGTATGTTTGTATCCAGACTGAGCGAAAACGCATTGACAGCCGTTTCCCTTGCCTTCCCGGCCCAAAACCTGATGATTGCAGTGGCAACGGGAACCGGCGTAGGTATAAACGCACTGCTTTCAAAAAGCCTTGGTGAAAAGAATTTTGAAAAAGCAAATAAAACCGCGAACAACGCCATTTTTCTGGCCTTCTGCAGCTATGCGATCTTCGCAATTCTAGGATTTTTCTTTTCCCGGATATTTTTTGAACTCCAGACAAGCGACCAGGATATTGTGGAACAGGGAACCCATTATCTTTCAATATGTACTGTTTTATCTTTCGGAATGATGTTTCAAATAACCAGCGAAAGACTTTTGCAGTCCACGGGTAAAACCTTCTACACGATGATAACCCAAGGAACCGGTGCCATTATAAACATAATTTTTGACCCCATTTTTATTTTCGGGCTCCTCGGATTCCCCAAAATGGGCACAGCCGGGGCAGCGGCAGCAACAGTCATGGGACAAATTATCGCAGCAATCCTCGCAATTATTTTTAACAGAGTCAGAAACAAGGAAATACACGTGACAATGAGGAACTTCCGTCCGGATGGAAACATCATAAAAAACATCTATCTGGTTGGCATTCCCTCGATTATTCTTGCAGCCATTGGTTCGATAATGACTTTCGGAATGAATAAAATCCTCATCGCCTTTTCTACGACCGCGGCGGCAGTTTTCGGCGTTTATTTCAAACTCCAGAGTTTTGTCTTCATGCCTGTGTTCGGATTGAATAACGGAATGGTTCCCATTTTGGCATACAATTACGGAGCCAGGAGGCCTGATAGAATCACGAAAACAATAAAACTCAGCGTTTTTTATGCAACATTGATAATGATTATCGGGGTTCTAGTATTCCAGTTTTTCCCGGCACAACTTCTGGGAATTTTCCAAGCTTCAGAATATATGCTGAAAATAGGGAAACCCGCTTTACGCATTATTTCATTCAGCTTTTTGATGGCCGGATTCAGCATTATTACATCATCGGTTTTACAGGCTTTTTCCCACGGATTCCTGAGTCTTTCAATTTCCGTAATCCGTCAGCTGGTTGTTATCCTGCCGGTGGCATATCTTCTTTCCCTCTCGGGAAACATCGATTTGATTTGGGTTGCCTTCCCCGTAGCGGAAATTGTCTCCTTACTTTTATGTTGTGTATATATGCGCTTTGTTTTTAAGAAGGAAATCAAACCTCTGGAGATTACCGCCAATAATGCAGGATGATTTCAAAAGGTTTTTAGTAAAAAAAATAAAAACAACCCTGTATAAAACAGGGTTGGATTCCGGGGAGATTTCCGGTTCCCTTCAGGAACTGGAATCCCTTTCGGATGATTTGCAGACTTTAGCCGGTCTGCTCCGCCAGACTGAAAGCCCCGGGGACAATTTTTTCCTGCAAGAAGAGGCGGAATTGTCCCTGGAAGGCAATCCGGAAGAGCCGGGGAACCTGCTTATTGAAGGAGACAACCTTACGGCCCTCAAACTTTTGGCGGAAACCCACAGGGCAAAAATCGATGTCATTTACATTGATCCCCCATACAACACCGGGAAACGGGTTTTCATTTATGACGACAAATTCACGGGGAAACAAAACGATCACGGTCCATGGCTTTCTTTTATGGGTAGCAGGCTATACGCCGCAAAAAACCTTTTGTCCCCGGAGGGCGTCATTTTTATCAGCATAGACGACAACGAACACTGCCGGCTGAAAATATTGTGCGATGACATTTTCGGGGAAAACAATTTTGTGGGAACCATAATCCACCAGCGGGCAAAGGGCGGTGGCCAGGCGAAACACATTGTACGGGGGCATGATTACATTCTGGTGTATGCTTCCCGAATTGAGGCGGTATCCCTGTCCAGGAAAAAGGTGGTTCAAAAAAAAACCTGCATTATAAACGGAGAACAATATATAAAAAACAATGACTTTCTCCGCAAATCCTTTGGGAAATACACAAAAACATCCGACAGACGTTGCTTTTATGAGGAAATCGAACAATATAAAGGAAAAGTAAAAAAAGAGGAAATAGACAAAAAAATTATCTCCGGGGAATATTTTTTAGAGGAAAACGGGGAAGGGAAGCATATTGTATGCCGGTATGAAAAAATTTCAGAATCCCGCTCAAAATTATATTCAATTATAAAAATACTTTCAGAAGAGGGGAAAAAGGATTTGGAAAAACTCGGTATAACGGGTTTTGACTATCCCAAGCCTGTGGAATTGGTAAAATTCCTGGTGGATGCGGCGGCAAAAAAGGATTCTGTTATCCTTGATTTTTTTGCGGGCAGCGGTACAACGGGACACGCTGTCCTTCGCCTTAATGCCGAAGATGGGGGACACCGCTCTTTCATCCTGTGCACAAACAACGAGAACAACATATGCAGGCAAATTACCAGGGAAAGGATAAGACGGGCCATGGAGACGGAGCGCAGCGGGGGGAACCTCCGTTTTTTCACGGTGAAACGAAGGGAACCATAATCCCTTGCCGGCAGAACCCTTGACAGTATTAGCCTTTTACAGTATGTTAAAGGACACGTTTTGGAGCGGTGTCCGAGCGGTTTAAGGAGGCGGTCTTGAAAACCGTTGTGCCGAAAGGTACCGGGGGTTCGAATCCCCCCTGCTCCGGATGTAAAGACGCCGCAGGCGTAACTGGAGCGGTGCGAGAGTGGCCGAATCGGGCTCCCTGCTAAGGAGTTGATCCCCAAAAGGGTTCCGGGGGTTCGAATCCCCCCTGCTCCGATACGAGACTATAGCTCAGCTGGATAGAGCGTCAGATTGCGGATCTGAAGGCCGGAGGTTCGAATCCTCTTAGTCTCAAAACGGGTTCGGGATTCCGGGCCGGATCTCTGGAGAGATGCGAGAGCGGCTGAATCGGGCGGTCTCGAAAACCGTTATACCGTAAGGTATCGGGGGTTCGAATCCCCCTCTCTCCGTAAAACACCGGAGGGATTTTAACAGTATTTTTTACGGCTTCAGCCGTTTCTTGGAGAGATGTCCGAGCGGTTTAAGGTGCAGTCTTGGAAAGGCTGTGTACCGAAAGGTACCGGGGGTTCGAATCCCCCTCTCTCCGGATAACCCTGTTTATGCAGGATGAACTTTTTCGGATAGCCCAGGTCCTATGCAAAGAACGCCTTTCAAACCCCGCCAGATCCGGAAGGAAGCAACGGTAGATAGTCCGTTTTTGTGCCGTAGTGTACCTGGGCTTCCCCGAAAAGTTTTTCCCTTCAATCCTTCCCCGGATTACTCTTTACTCCGGACTTTTCCGAATACCAGGACATGGAAATGAGCGCTTACAAAATCTTTATCGACGGACAGGAAGGGACGACCGGCCTGAAAATTTATGAGCGTTTTAAAGGCAGAACCGATATTGAAATCATACAGATAGAGGAAGCGGAGAGAAAAAATCCGGCGGTCCGGGCTGAATGTATCAACGCCTCAGACTTCACTTTCCTTTGTCTGCCGGATACGGCCGCGAAGGAATCCGTGGCGCTGCGGACAAACCCCAAAACCCGGATACTGGATGCGTCCACCGCCCACAGGACAAACCCGGAATGGGCTTACGGTTTCCCGGAGTTATCCCCGGAATTCAGGAAGCGCATTGAAGGAGCCAGGCAGACAGCGGTTCCAGGATGTTACGCCAGCGGATTCATAGTTTTGTGCTGTCCGCTCATCCAAGCGGGAATTATGCCGGCGGATTACCCGGTGGTATGCCACGCAGTGTCCGGATACAGCGGCGCAGGGAAAAAGGCGGTCGCCCAGTACGAGGAGCAGGGACGGAGCCCCGACCTGGATTCGCCGAGACAGTATGCCCTGACCCAGAGGCACAAACACCTGCCTGAAATGAGGATAATAAGCGGACTGGATTTTGAGCCGGTGTTCAACCCTTACATATGTGATTTTTACTGCGGAATGGCTGTAACAATTCCCCTTCATACAAGATTATTGGACAAAAAAGTTTCGGCGAAGGATATACATGAGGTAATCGCATCGGCGTACCAGGGATGCAGGTTCATAAAATGTCTTCCGTTTGCCGGTGAAGGCGAAGAGCCCCCGGACGGAGCGGGTCTTTCCGGATTTATCGCGGCGAACACCCTGGCAGGAACCAACAACATGGAACTGATTGTATACGGAAATGAAGAGCGGATTATGTTGACATCCCGTTTTGACAATCTGGGGAAAGGCGCCTCCGGAGCGGCTGTCCAGTGCCTTAATATCATGATGGGCGTGCCCGAAGACACGGGCCTTGCCTGAGCAGTGCCGCATCATTACAGCATCACAGTGCAGATTGATTTAACTTACGGTAATATCACTTCCAAACTTTGGCGTTTTGCACTTCCTTTGATGGCGGGAAATATCCTCCAGCAGTTTTACAACCTTGCTGACACCTGGATTGTGAGCAGATACATAGGGGCACAGGCTCTTGCCGCGGTGGGTTCATCCTATACACTGATGACATTCATTCTCTCGATTATCATAGGATTATGTATAGGCAGCTCCGCATTTTTTTCAATCCAGTATGGGAAAAAGGATTTTGACACCCTAAGGAAAAGTATTTTTATTTCATTTGTTTTGACGGCGACAGTCTCTGTGTTTATCAATATCATGACAGTTGCCAACACTGAAAGAATAATCCGTATTCTTAATGTACCTGAAGAACTTGAAAAAATAACCGCTGAATACCTTAAATGCGTTTTTATGGGAATCACCGCGGTTTTTATTTATAATTTTTTTGCATGTTTATTGCGTTCAATAGGAAATTCCACGGCGCCTCTTATTTTCCTTACCGTTTCGGTTATCTTGAACATTATTTTGGATGTCTTTTTCATTACTGTACTGAAAAGAGGTATAAAAGGAGCGGCGGAAGCGACTGTCATTTCACAATTTCTTGCCGGAATAGGATTAGGGCTTTTTTCATATATATCATTACCTGACATGAGGATAAAAAAACAGGATGCGAGATGGTCAACGCAGATTTTAAAAGAGATAGGCATACTTTCAGCGGCAACAGGCATACAACAATCTGTTATGAATTTTGGCATACTCATGATTCAAGGATTGGTGAATACCTTCGGGACAATAACTATGGCCGCTTTCTCCGCCGCTGTAAAAATAGATACCCTTGCTTATATGCCCGTCCAGGATTTTGGAAACGCTTTTTCCACTTTTGTGGCACAAAACCACGGGGCAAAAAAAACTGAAAGAATAAAAAAAGGTATAAAAGCTTCTTCAATTTGCGTTTTTATCTTTTGTATAACGGTAGGAACCATTGTGTTTTTTTCCGCCGGAAACCTTATGTCTTTTTTCACCGGTCCAGAGAATCTTTCAATCATAAAAGAAGGGGTTCAATACCTGCGCATTGAAGCATCCTTTTATTTTGGCATAGGAATTCTGTTTATGCTTTACGGATATTTCCGGGCTGTTGGCAGGCCGGAAATATCTCTGCTGCTTACAGTTATTTCTCTTGGAACACGTGTTGTGTTGGCTTATCTTTTGTCACCTGTGGAATGGATAGGGCAGACAGGCATCTGGGCGGCGATTCCTTTCGGTTGGATACTTGCAGATATCACGGGAATCATCCTGTACCGGTCACTTCCAGAAAACAAATTAAAAAACATAAAAAGTTTGCAAATGGGTAATTTTAAATGAACAGCCTGAAAAACCAGAAGGCAACCTCCGTTTTCCCCTTCTTGCACTTGCATCAACTTGAATATACAATGCCGGTATGGATTATCATCAAACAACTTCCGAAGCGGCACTGACAATTGTCCGCGATGTGCTGGGACTTGCCTCCGGCGAGCAATTCCTGATTTTAACAAACCCGGAAAAAGACGTGCAGGAAATAAGCGCCGCCCTGTATGAAGAAGCCCTGAAACTGGGGGCAGAAACGACAATTATAATCCAGCCGGTAAAAACCCAGTTGGATTATGCGAATGCGGCTGCCCTGGCGGCCTTTGAAAGTAAACCGGCTGTATGCGCATCCGTTTCCGCCAACAAAATGGGCAAAGACAAAGTCCACATGGTTTCCCCTTATATCGGGAAAGGCGGAAGGAAAATAGATCATGTTTTCCACTATCTGATGGATGAAGAAAAAATCCTGCGCGCCATCTGGACGCCGGGAATAACGGTGGATATGTTCAGGAGAACAGCCGGCATTGACTACGGGCTTTTACAGAAACGCTGCGAGGCAATTTGTAAGGCTCTTGAAGGGGCGGACAGAATCCATGTCACCGCTCCCGGCGGCACAGACATAACGGTTCCCGTTGCCGGACGGAAAGCTTTCCGGGACGACGGAAATTTCCGTACAGGCGGAAGCGGGGGAAACATTCCGGCAGGAGAAGTTTATATAAGCCCCCTGCCAGGCAAAAGCGAAGGGATGATTGTATTTGACGGCTCAATCAGCCTGACGGACGGCGACATGATAACGGAAACACCGGTGAAGGTTGTTTACAAAAACGGATTCATCACGGAAATTTCCGGAGGCAGGGAGGCGGATCTCCTGCGGGCTTCCGTGGAAGCAGGGGAAAAGAAAGCCTTGGACTTCCATGCCGAAGGAAAAATATCCGCTGAAGAAGCGGCGGCTTACAAAAAAAACGCACGGGGATTGGGAGAGCTGGGGATAGGCCTAAATCCTTCAGCGGAAATCCGCGGCAATATGCTGGAAGATGAAAAAGCTTTCCACACCTGTCATTTTGCCATAGGCACAAACTACGACAATGACGCTGATGCCCTGATTCACCTTGACTGCCTTGTCAAAAACCCCACTATAACCGCTTATTACAACGGCAGGAAACCCTGCGTAATTGAGGAAAACGGTATTCTCTCCCCCTGGATTCCATCCTGATGAAATCCGTTGGATCCAGCGGATTTAAAAGGCAGAAACAGGTACGGGCTAAATCCCATTTCTCCAGCTTTCAGGTTTTTCCAACATACCCAAAACCACGGCGGCGCTTATAATGGAAGCCCGGCGGGAAAATTCCTGATAAGGCATACCTGCATCGTCCCCGGCTAAATCGGAAACACAACGTAAAATAAGGAAGGGAATGCCGTTGGCGGAACAAGCCTGGGCAACCGCAGCGCCTTCCATTTCCACACAGGCAGGGGAAAAACGGGAAATGATGTTTCGCCTTAATCCGGCGTCAGAAACAAAAATGTCCCCGGAAGCAATCCGGCCTTCCACCATGACAGGGAGCCTTTTTCCGGAAACGGAGGGACAATCTTCCCCCAGTCCAGCGAAAAAAAACTCATCCAACAGGGAAAAAACTTTCAAGGCGGATTTCCGCATTGCGCTGTCAGCCGTAAAGAAAGGGGATTTTGTCCCGGGGACCTGACCGGGGGCATAACCGAACACCTGCACATCAACATCATGAAAAACAACATCTGTGGAAACCACCATATCCAACACAGAAAGGCGGTTGTCAGTACCCCCCGCCGATCCGGAATTAATGATGCAGGAAACTCCAAAACGGATTGAAAGAACCTGGACGCACATGGCGGCGTTCACTTTACCGACGCCACATCTTGCCACCACAACCGGGGTTCCATAAATTTCACCCTCGTAAAAAGGCATACCGGCATATTCATAGTTTCCTGTAATGGAAATTTTTTCCAGCAGCAAATCTATCTCCTGCTGTTCTGCTCCAATAACACCGATTTTAAAACCGGCTTTTTTTTCAATATTATTTTCCATATGAAAAATAATACTCCGGTCACAAAAAAAAATAAAGATTGCGTTTCCGCTATGATTGATAAAGTGGCTAAAGTTGTATATGCTTGATCCATGTCACAAAATAATTCTTATACTTTAACAGTTTCATGCAAAGACCAGAGCGGACTAATCGCCGAAATTACCGGTTGTATAGCGAAAACCGGAGGAAACATCCTTAACCTTGCCCAGCATACTGCAACAGACATCGGTATGTTTTTTTGCCGGATTTCCTTCGCGGATGCGGAAACAACCCCTTCTTTTTCTGAAAACCTATTTAAACAGAATTTTGAAAAAACCGCGGAAAAGTATAATCTTAACTGGCATATATTCAATAACTCCGTCAAAAAGCGGGTGGCTGTACTGGTTTCAAAAACGAGCCACTGCCTTTATGAAATATTACTGAAGCATGCGGACGGAGCCCTGGATTGCGAAATACCTGTAATTATTTCAAATCATCCGGATTTAGCCCATATAGCCACTTCTTTCCACGTCCCTTTTTACCAGGTGGATCCAGGCAAGGGAAAAGAAGCTTATGAAAAAGACCTGAATCAAATACTGAAGGATTACAAAATAGATTTGGTGACACTGGCCAGGTATATGCAGGTTTTAAGCGGTGATTTTTGCAGGGAATGGCATAATAAAGTGATAAACATACATCATGGATTCCTTCCCGCATTTCAGGGTGCAAAACCATACCATCAGGCATGGAAAAAAGGTGTAAAAATCATCGGTGCCACGGGACATATAGCCACAGAAGATTTAGACCAAGGCCCCATAATTTTCCAGGACGTAATCCGGGTGAACGACACCCAGTCCATTGAGCAATTCGTCAATCTGGGAAAAGACGTGGAGCGACGGGTATTTGTGGAAGCAATCCGGCGATACCTTGCCCACGCTGTATTTTTCCATGACGGAAGAACCTTCGTTATAGAATAAATTCCGGCATGGAGAAACTTAAACGATTTCCTCAAGAATTTTCACGATTTCACCGTCATAAACGCCTGTTTCACGTCTCAAACGTTCCAAGGCGGCTTCCTTATCCACAATCTTCCGGTACCGTCTTTTAGAAACCAAAGCGGTGAAAGATTCAGCGACCCGGATCATCCGTCCGATATAAGGAATCCGGCAGCCGGTCAAACCGTCCGGATAACCGCTTCCATCCATGTTTTCATGGTGGCAGAAAATACCGGCGGAAAAAAGCGGCCTGTAAATGTCCGGCACAAAATATATGCGCTCAAGACCTAAAGAAACGTGTTTTCGGATTTCCTTTTTTTGGTCATCGGAAAGCTTATCCAAAAAGAAAATTTCAGGATTAACCGCAAGAAAACCTATATCATATATGAGGGCAACGGCATAAAACAAAGTGGCTTCATACTGGTTGGCTCCCCCTTCCCTTGCAAGCTTAAAAACAATCTCTGCCACATTTTTCGAATTGTTTTTACGGCAGGTAACCCGGTCGATTTCAACAGAAATATCCCTGCACTTCCTGATAAAATCCTCAAAAGCCATTTTCTCTTCTTCCGTTACCGGAGGCGGAGGAAAATCTTTTTGCCCCATTCCGGAAGTTTTTTCTCCATCGGGCAACGGAGCACTGTATTCCACTGCAAGAGCATCATAGACAGAATCCGGTTGTCTGGTAGGCATCATTTGGGAAACCATTCTCAGGGTTTCAATGAATTTTGAATTCTGGCTTTTAACGTTTTTCAGATTGATGAACAAATTTACAGCCACTA
Source organism: uncultured Treponema sp. (assembly GCA_949299755.1). Lineage (GTDB taxonomy): Bacteria > Spirochaetota > Spirochaetia > Treponematales > Treponemataceae > Avitreponema. The sequence goes on from CASGBA010000007.1 coordinate 53,673, forward strand.
TAACGAGGACAACAAACAAAACCGAAAAAATGATTACAGCGGCGAAGACAAGCACACCTGTTATTCCAGATGGAGCCGGAATATTTTTTGTAAATAAATCCTCATAAGACGCCTTCACTATGGAAGTATCTCCTGATGGTTCCACCGGAACTTCAGAGATGTAACCGGAATCCTCAAGGTTTAAAGCCCCTTCAGAGGCATAAACAAATCCGGAAAAAACAATATACACACATAAAAAAAGATGAGAAACAAAGGAAAATATCTTCATACAATCCTGGGATAACTTTCCGTCCATTCCCTGTCAGAAATTTTTCATTATTCACTTCATTATATAAAAATATATACTTATAGTCGAGAAAAAAACTACGAATAATCCCGCTAAGCTTGACAAAGCCTAAAGTTCTTCCGAAAATATAAAAATGAAACGAAAACAAATATGGTTAGGGGCTGCTGTTTTTTCAGCCGCGATTGTCCTTTTTTTTATGATAATGCCTGCGCTTTCAGCGTCAGGCTCTTCCCAAATAAAATCGGCTAAAAACGCCGATACTTCCAGATACCTGCAACTTTTTGATTACGTATTTTCTTACGTGCAGGAACATTACGTTGATGAGGTGGATTCAAAGGTTTTGTATGAAGGGGCCCTTAAAGGAATGCTTGAAAACCTGGAAGATCCGTACACGGCATACATTGACAGCGAAAGCGCAATGAAAACAAGCCTTAACGACACCACACAGGGATCCTTCGGCGGTGTCGGTCTTTCAATCATGAAACCTTTTGTATCTACGCCGGAAAAACCTGCTTATGTGGAGGTTGCATCCCCCATTGAAGGGACACCGGGACAAAAAGCCGGGGTTCAGCCGGGAGACCTTATAATAGAAATAAACGGAATAAATACGGCGGATATAACAATGGAAGATGTCCTGTCCCATCTGCGTGGTCCGGCCGGCACCGATGTGAACCTCACAATCCGGAGAGGCAAGACCATGGAATTCCCGGTTATCATAACAAGGGCGATAATTGAAGTCCCCACGGTAAAATACGCCATGATGGAAAACGGAATCGGCTATCTACGCATTGTTGAATTCACCCCCCTTACTCCAGACAAGGTTCAGGAAGCCCTGGATTCTTTTGCCTCAGAGGGTTATTCAAAACTCATTATTGATTTGCGGAACAATCCCGGAGGACTTATTACCAGTGTAATCAATGTGGCTGATAAATTCATCGAAAACGGCGTGATTGTATCAACCCGTTCCCGGATTCCCTATGAAAACAGGGAATTCTCCGCTTCCGGTTCCACCACTACAGTGAGTACTTCAATCCCAATTATTGTACTTATAAACAAAGGTTCCGCCAGCGCTTCGGAAATCCTTGCGGGAGCTCTCAAAGACCATAAACGGGCATATCTGGTGGGAGAAACCACATACGGGAAGGGTTCCGTCCAACAGGTTTTGGACTTGCTTAACAACGACATGATGAAAATAACTATAGCCCGTTATTACACTCCCAGCGGGGCGAATATTGATAAACTGGGAATACCTCCGGATATGGAGGTATCTTTCCATGAATTAACCGAAGACGAAGAAAAAGCCCTGTCGGAACTTTTTAACACAACCAAAATTGCAGACTTTGTGGAAAAAAAGCCGGATTTGACTTCAAAAGATGCTGAAAAATTCGCAGCGGAATTATATAAGGAATATCCTGTTGAACAGAGAATCCTGAAGAGACTTGTAATGCAGGAATATTACCGTACCCACACACAACCCTTGTATGATCTTGAGTATGATGTACAACTGAAGGCCGCTGTAGACCTTCTGAAAAAGGAAAACGTCACTAAACTGACCGCTTCAACAAAAACCGTGCAGGAGTTGCAGAGTAAAGAACCGGAAACAAAATGAAACAGTTTATCGCGGAGGTCTTTCCGGATAAAAACGGCAGGATGGAGCTTTCCGGGAAAGACTTCCATTATCTTGCTGAGGTCAGAAGAGAACCGGAGGGAACGGTTATTCAAGTACGTCTTCCAGACGGAACCCTTTCCCCTTTCAGGATTGAAAAAACCGGAAGGAATCCAAAAACCGTAATCCTAATACAGGAAAAAGGGAAACCGGCGGAAAATTCCCGTATTGAAGAAGGAAAAGAAGAGAACTTTCCACACATACTCCTTTTCCAATGGATTTTAAAAAGCCACGCCATGGATTTGGTTATAAGACAGGCGGTGGAAACAGGGGTGTCGGATATAATTCCTGTAATCGGAGAGCATTGTGTTCCATCCGTAAAACCGGAGACTAAAAACAGCCGGTGGGAGCGCATAGTCAGGGAAGCACGCCAACAAAGCGGGTCACCTGTCTGTTCCCGGATACTTCCGGTTGTATCCACGTCCGGAATATCAAAAATACTTGGAGAAGAGAACTCCGGGGAAATCCTAAAACTGATGCTCAGCGAAATTCCAGGGGAAAGCGGAACAGTCCATGGATGTCTGGGCAGGTTCAGCAGAAAAACCGGCGGATTAAAGACCGTTGTCCTTGCAGTGGGACCTGAAGGCGGCATGAGCCACAGTGAAACGGACAATCTGATTGCCTTGGGATTTGAAAAAATTCATTTTAATACGAATGTTCTCCGGGCAGAAACGGCGGCCTTATATGGATTGGCTGCCGTACAAAATTCCATAATGGAGCTATCAAAGTGGCAGTTGAAAGAATAAAATTCCTGGGGCTTTTTCTGGATATTCTAAAACAGGAAGATATTGACGAAACAATAATGAATCTGCTTGAAGAGAAAACAGAAGAACCGAAACATATAATGCTCGTAACAATCTGGGATATACTAAAAGCAAAATACAACAGTGAATTCCGGGCAATGATGGAAAACGCCACATTAGTTATTCCTGTTTCAAAATCCCTCGTCAAAGGAGCGGTTTTCCTCAAAAAAAACGCCCCGGTAAGGTACGAACCCTTCGCCTTCATAATTTCCGTCATGGGGATTTTGGAAAAATACCTTAAAAGCGTTTATTTTTTCGGCGGAAGGAATTTAAGCCTCCAAAAGGCTGAAAAAAACACCCATTCAACGTTCCCGAACCTGCGCATCGTGGGAAGGATTCCCGGCTTCTATCCCCGGAACATGGAAAAAAACATAAAAACAGCTATTGTGAAGGCGTCTCCTTCCCTGGTCATTGTGGGAAGCGGGGTTCCTGGAAAACAGAGATGGATTTACCGGAACAGGAAGCAACTCCATAACGGTTTGTTCCTGTGGGATAACTCAATCATTGATATTTTCTCCGAAAGAAAAAAACGCATATCCCCGGCTCTTTTTAATGCAGGTTTGGAATATCTGCCCCAAATCATAAAGAATCCCCTGCGGATTTTCAAATTTTTCCTGTTTTTATGGTACAATATATTGCTGCTTTTTTACCGCTTATTCAAATCAGAAAATGACTGAAAGACAAGGCGGAATAAAACGGAAATCACTGTTTTACTCAGAAAATTCAGTAAAAAAAGCCGGTTCCGGAGGTTCCCCGGATGGCAGCGTCTTTATGTAAGAAATTTTATGGAATAATTTTTCCAACCGCCTCAACTCTTTTTCAGACAGAACAGCCCGGGCAAAAATTTCTTCCAGAAAGCGGGCATTGTCCTCCCCTCCGGCATATTTGTAAAGCCCTATGCGCTTTATGTCTTCTGCCATTACAGCTACGGAGGACTTCAGTCTGGACAAGGAAACCGGTTCATAACCCCGGGGCGTGGTGTCAAAGGCCCTGGACAACACATATAGGATAACCTGAACAGCGTGGGAAAGATTGAGGGAACCGAAATCCGGGTTTGTGGGAATGGAAACCGAAAGGGAACAGACGTCAAGCTCCTCATCTGTCAGTCCGGTACGTTCATTCCCGAAAACCAGGGCGACTTTGGCCCCAGAACCGGAAGCCTTCACGTTGGCCGCAAACTGCTCCGGAGTAAGGCCGAAAGCCTTCCGCCTTTTACCGCGCCGCCGGGTCGTCCCCGCCGCCAGGCTGCAGTCAGAAACAGCCTCAGCCAAGCCGGCAACATCGGGGGAAAAAAAAGAAGCCTTTTCCCATATATCGAAGGCTCCCAAAGCAAGGGTTTTAACCTGATTTTCGTCAAAATCTTCCCGGTTGCCGGCAATGCGTAAATCATAGAAACCCATGTTTTTCATGGCGCGGCAAACAGAACCCACATTCCGGCTTTCTTCCGGCCGGCAGAGAACCACAGCACAAGATAAATATTTCATTACAGTTATTTTCTTTTTTAAGCTTGTTATGTCAATAGGAAAAATATATACTTTTCCCGTGGAATCCATTTCTATACAAGGAATTTTCAGGGACAAGAACATCCTGATTGCCGGGGGGACAGGAGGTATCGGGGCGGCTCTGACAAAAAAGCTTCTGGCTTCCGGAGGAAACATCACCGTCATCGGACGCAAAAATCCTTACGGGGGACAGGATGGAACTTTGCGGGAGGGAAATATCAATTTCCTGTCCCTGGATTTGGACAGCAGGGAATGCCTTCCAAGCCTAAAAACTGCGGCGGAAAAAACGGATGTCCTCTGCATAGTGAGGGGACCATTCCTTCAAAAACCCCTGCACGAAACATCAGCGGAAGAATGGGAATCAACAGTTTTTTCAAACCTGACAATCCCCGGAGCGGCTGTTTCTTCAGCCCTTCCAGGGATGAAGGCGAAAAACTGGGGACGTATACTTCTTTTCGGCGGGACACGTACAGACAGAGTCAGGGGATTCAGTACCAACGCTGCCTATGCCGCGGCAAAAACAGGCATTTCCTCTCTAATCCGTTCTGTGGCTGAAAACTACGCCGATTACGGCATAAGCTGTTGCGGTATATGTCCGGGGTTCACCGACACGGAATACATCACCGACGGACAGAGGAAAACACTTTCGGAAAAGATTCCGGGAGGCAAATTGATAAGCCCGGAAAAAATCGCGGACATGGCCGTGTTTTTGCTCTCCCACTTTGAGCTTAACGGAAGTATAATTACTCCGGATTGTGCATGGACACCTTGTAAAATTAAAATTTTTTGATATACTTAAATAATCAACTTTTTAGGGTAAAGGGATGAATAATAACAATATTGTACCAGGATTCGATGACGAAAAAGATGACAGTCTAAAAATCCGACTGGAGAAAATTGAAGAAATCCCGAACTGCATCGCTTTATATCTGAATGGATATATTGACACATATAATTCAAGCTTTTTTCAAAAACGGGTTGCCCGGGTTGTGGAAGCCGGCTTCCGGAGGCTTATTTTTAATTGCGCGGCCCTCAACTATGTTTCTTCCATGGGAATAGGTTCTTTCACAGTGTTTTTAAAAACAGTAAAGCCTAAAGGCGGAGATGTGGTTTTGCTTGAAATTCAACCCAAAGTATATGAGGTTTTCCAACTGTTAGGATTCTCCCAATTTTTCACTGTCAAAGATTCTTTGGATGAAGCCATCATGTTCTTCAAAGATTCCAAAAGCGAGACAGTAAAGGAAGTTTTCCCGAAAATATTCTCCTGCCCCGTATGTTCAAAAAAGCTGAAAGCCACAAAATCAGGCCGGTTCCGCTGTTCCGAATGCAAAACAATTCTCGCCATAGACAACAGCGGACAAATCTTTTTAGGCTGAGTTCCGGAATATATGTTCCCGGCAAGAAAACTGAAAGAACTGGAGCCGAGTCAAAGGCGGCGTAAACTCATCCTTATCCTGACCGAATGTGAACGTATTTTGCGGGCACGTACAAAAAGATTTTTCCTTAATGAAGATAAAGACCTGCCCTGCAAAGCCGGGGATTCCCTGCAAGACGGGGATTTACTCCAGCTGTATCTCTTTGTAAGGGAAGACCCTAAATTACAAACCGAAGAACTGTCTGTTTTTGCTTGTCTTGCGGCAAAAATGGAAACGGCGGATTCCCCCGGATTGGAGGAAAAAACCGCGATTCAACTGCGTCTATGCAACCTGATGCGGAATGCGCTGATGAGGGCAGCAGGAACTTTTCCGGCGGAATGGGATTTGATCCATCCGGAAAGTCACCGGAAGAGGGAGGAGGAAACCATTCCGGAAAACCCCGCGCAAAAAAGACCCTTTTATCCCGGTATTTTTGTTTTTGCGGAGGATATACGCTCCCCTTTTAATGTGGGATCAATTTTCAGAACAGCGGAAGCATTTGGAGCGGAAAAACTATTCCTGTCCCCGGGATGCGCTCCGGCGGACCATCCAAGAGCGAAAAGATCCGCAATGGGCAGCGTAGATTACATGGAATGGGAAAAAAAATCACTGGGAGACTTGCCGGAAGATCTGCCTGTTTTCGCTTTGGAAACTGGAGGGATTCCCATAGAAGAATACAGGTTTCCGGAAAAGGGCATTGTGATAATAGGCTCGGAAGAGCTGGGAGTAAGTCCGGAAGCCCTTGATCGGGCAGAAAACCGGGTTTCCATCCCCATGAAAGGTATAAAAGCCTCACTGAATGTGGGGGTGGCTTTTGGAATTCTTATGGAAGCATGGATCCGCAGCCTGCAAAAAGGGAGAAACGCCCCGGAACGGGATTAAGAGCCATCCTCATCAAAGGCTTTTTCAAAGGATTCGCACAGATTCTGAAGGGTTACTTCGGAATCAATATTGAAAATTTTCAGGAAAACGGGATTAAGCTGGTAATATTCTATCGTCTGTTCACGGTAATGAATCATCATATCCGCAAAAGAAACTGTTGCCACAAGATCCTTGTATTGTTCCGGAGCATTCTCAAAATCATGGTGAAAACGAATTGCGCTTACGATTGAATCGGGGAAATTCCATTTTTCCGCCAGAACAGCACCTATTTCAGGATGATTGATTTCCGACACAACAACATTGAACACAACATCGGGGATATGGTGGGATTCCTTGATTTTAATGATTTTATTATGCAAATCAGGGTCAGGATAAACAAGATTAAGGACAATTTTCCCCAAATCATGAAGAAGTCCGCACACGTAAGCGTTATCCGCCACAACCTGTTTGTGGGGCAATCTCCTGGCAAGGCTGCAGGCAAAAAAAGCCACTTTGTAGGAATGAGACCATAGCTTAGCCTGCTCCCCATAAGAATTACTGAGGATTTTAACAGTGCCGATTGAATAAAGAAGATTCCGTATACCCCGTAAACCCACAAGTTTAACCGCTTCCGATATATTTATAACGCGCTGTGGAAGGGCAAAGGCGGCGGAGTTTACCAATTTTAAGAGATCTGCGGTCAATGCGACATCTGTGTTTATATTGTCAGCGATTTCCGAAAGATTCGATTCCGGATCATTCAACAGTTTCTCAATACGGGTGATATTCTCCGGAAACCTTGGTATTGACTCAATATAGTCGGTTATTTGTTTACTGTATTCATTAAGATGGCTGTAATCCATTGCTCCCATGGGCACAACAATCCGCATAATTGTTTCACCCTTTTCCACGAGGACATAAAAATTCTCGTTGGGAACACCTATTTTTTGAAGCATCAGGCTGGAAATAATCAACCCCAGACCGGCTCCTTCGGTTTCGTCAAAAATTTTCGGAAGAACCTCTTCCAGCGAGGTATATTGTTTTGACCTGGCGATTTTATCAAAAATACGCTTGAATTCAGTTTTATTTAACTCGGAGTTATTACGAACTTCCAGCAAGATACTGTTACCTGAATACTGGAGCACCACCTTAATGTATAAGCCCGCTTCTTTTTGCAATTGCAGATAATGCTGGATATTCAAAAAAGTGTCCGACTTGAAAAACTTCATTCCCAAGTCGTAATCTTTCTTATTGTTTATATCCAGTTTTTTTTCGGTAAAATAAACCCTCTTGGTGTTGGCTTTTTTGGCATTAAGGGCCAGCTCATTTATCACATAAATCAGAAAATCTTTCATTTCCTGGCGGTGCAATTCTTTCAGGAATTCCGAAACCACAGAATCAATATACACCTCTACGGTTCTCGGAAAAGTGTAAGTTGTCACCGAAAGAGGAAGCCCCATGCGTATTGCGGTAGATATCTTATTTACATCAACATGGTTTTTCTGTTCCATAAATTATGATAAAAGTTTATCACTGAATAATAATGTTTTCAATAAAAGGTTAAACAAAAATTCTATGGACAAATACAAAAGGAACGGTTCATTGACCCATTTTTTTCATACGCAAAGCATATTCTTCCAGATTTTTCTGCATTTTGATGGTTATGTCGGAACTTTCCAAACCGGAAAGAATTTCCAAACCTTCCTCCACTGTATCCACAGCCCAAATATGGAATTTTCCTTCTTTAACCGCTTTTTCCACCCTGTCGGATAAAATCAAATCATCCATATTCCGTCTCGGGATAATAACACCCTGGGTTCCGTCCAAACCCAAAATCGAACAGGTTTCAAAAAAGCCGTCTATTTTTTGGGGGATACCGCCTACAGGTTGGACATCTCCAAGTTGATTCAAACTTCCAGTAACAGCGATTCCCTGGGCAAAGGGTATTTGGGTTATTGCGGATATGAGGGCAAAAAATTCAGCGCAGGAAGCGGAGTCCCCGTCTATACCGCTGTAGGACTGCTCAAAACAAATACTGGCGGTAAGAGTCAATGGTATGTTCCGGGCATATTTCCGGCTTAAAAGGCCCTGTATTATTAAATGGGCTTTATCATAAATTTCCCCGGAAAGTCCCGCTTCCCCTTCAATATTGATTACACCCTTGTCTCCCGGCCCTGATTGGGCTGTGACAGCCACAGGAATACCGAAATCATGATAGCCGCTGTCCAAAACAGCGAGCCCATTCACTTTTCCTATTCTATTTCCGGTCACCTCTATAATAATTTCCCGCCGGCCTATCCGGTCGGAAATACGCTCTTCGTCAAGGCGGTACATAAAATTCCGCCTGTTCACAGCGTCCGCCACATTTTCGGCGGTAAGGGGAGAATTGGCGGCCGTATCTCCGGAAAGACAAAGGTTACCGTCCGCAGGACGGTAATTTGATTCATAGATTAAATCGGATACCTTGGTGAATCTGGCGGAAAGTTTTGTCCTGGAACCCGCAATTCTCACCATTTCTTTCAAGAGCCGGGAAAGTCCTGAATCGGTAAATTCAGGCAACCCGGCTTTTTCAGTCATATCATCTATAAACGCAATGTATTTGAGAAGATTTGAATCATTAAGCGGAACCACATCGTCAAATTCAGCGCAAACCTTAAAGAGCTTCTGGAAATCGGGATCCTCATTGTAGAGGAAGTCATAGGAGCCTTCCCCTCCCGTAATAACCACTTTCAGTTTGGCGGGAAGGGGCTGGGGTTTTATTATGCTTCCCGGGTGCATACTGCCAGGAGGATTCTGTATTTCTATCTTTCCGGATTGCAGAACCCGCTTTAAATATGACCAGGAACCCTCCTCCAGAATAAGATCCTGCATACGGAGAACCAAACATCCTCCGCAAGCCCGGTGCACGGAGCCTGAACGGAGCCGGAGATGGGCATCCGCCAAAGTAGGATTCATTTCATCCCGTTGGTCAATACTTCCAAAAAGGTTGGAAAATGTGGGTAGTTTTTCCTGGATGATGCAGGTTTTTCCAGGTGTATGCTCGCAGATTAAATTTATTTCATATCTGTTGAAAAAATTCCTTTTCCTGCGCCGGGATTTGAATCCGGAAGAAAGCAAATGCGCATGAACAGTCAAGTCTTCCTGAACCTCTTTCAGAAAATTTCCCGGTGAATCCTTCTCCGTGTTGTTATATTTGGAAAGAAGCTTGGAAAATTCAGTTTCAATAACCGGTTTTGCCCGGGAAATACGCAGATCCTTTACTTTTTTTTCCACAACTTTACGGTCTTCCACTATTTTTTTAAAAAGACCGTTCATCGCATCCACGCAACTGTAATATTTTTCCCGGAGAGCGTTCAAAGCTTCCTTGGAGAATTTTCCTTCGGTGGATTTTTTCTGCAATTCGTCAAAAGTGACAGGTTTCCCTTTTATGAGAGGAACCAAATCCATACTGTTGGATTCCTCTTCCTTAATCTGGATAAGTTTAAAACCTTCCGCCACCATATCCGTTTCAAATTTGGAAAGAAGTTTGTTTTCCTCCACTTCCGCATCCTGGAGGATTTTTTCCCTTTCTTTCGAAAAATCCTCGGACTTAACCATCTGGGAAATTTTTATGCGGACATTTTCCACAGCGGAACGCAAATCCTTTTTAAATAAATTGCCCTGCCCCGGAGGGAAAAAAATGGAACGGGGTTCAAGAGGTCTTTCGAAGTTATAAACATAAGCTATATCTTGCAGGTCATCCTGATTTACTTTATATTTTTCCAGAAGAGACGCTAAAACGGTTCTACGGCCTGTTCCGGATGCACCCATTATATAAATATTGTATCCGGGGGCATTTATGCTTAAACCCAAATCTATTGCGCATACAGCCCTTTCCTGGCCTATAATATCAGTGCGCCGTTTAAGTTTTCTAAGCCGGCTGACAGTTTCTTCCGGTATTGTAAAAATTATTTCTTCAGGAGATAATTCCCTGTTTGCTTTTGTCATCAAAAGGGATTATACCACAAGACAAAGGATTTTTAAATAAAGAGGCGGAAAATGTCGGATTTTTTCATTGGGGAAATTTTAGTTTTTATCTTACTGCTCCCCGTTTTATTACGCCCGTTTTTCAGGAGGCTCCAAAGATATGCCAATATTCCCCTTTTGGCGGTCATCGCCATCTTGGTTTGCCTGAGCCTCGTGCTTACCGGAATCCGGTTGCTTTTTTTACCACTGACGGTTTTTACCGCAATTGTATTTTTATCTCAAATATCAAGGATTGTTTCCATCGCCCGGGGGCTTCCATCGGATTATTTCGGTACCGGCATAAAAATTTTTTACGCTTTTTTATTACCGCTTTTTCTGGTTCTTATTGCCGGATCTGTTTTTTTTATTCCTGTTCCCGGTTACATTCCGGAAAAGGAAGTGTACTTTGATACTATCCGTAAAAAAATTTCAACCGGTTTCAAATATGATTTTTCTATATTCAGTTGTTCCGATAATCTGGCAAAAAACGGAAGCGATAAATTCCTGGAAAATATTTACGAATTCGCCGGCATAAAAAACAAAAAAACCGCGGAAACTGACATTTTGGATGATTCCGAGGAAAGCATTAATTTAACTCCTGTGGTTTTATTTTTCCCCGGCTTTCCTGCAGGCCGGTCAGGACGGGACACCTTGGCGGGTATTCTGGCGGAACAGGGGTTTACCTGCGTCGCTGTCCAATGGAACGGACAGAATATTTACCCGAAGAGTTACCAAAACAACAAGTATTTGAGAAATCTCTATGAAGTATACACAGCGGCTTTCAGGAGATTTTCCGCAAAAAACGAATCCCCTTTGGATGCAGGATTTGTCGGCACCCAGAAAACACTCATGTATTCCGTGGTTAAAGATGCCTCCAGCTTTGTCCAAAAGCAGTTCGGAACAAACAGGCATTTGTATGCTGTAGCGGAAGGTTACGCCTGTTCCGCCTTGGTGGAAGCTGTCAATGAAAATCCAGGTCTTTTCACAGGAACCGTTTACATTCTTCCAGAAACAGATTTGGAAAATTTTGTGGAACCTGTTACGGGGTGCGCTTACCTTGCCGGAATAAAAACCCCTCTCCCGCCGGCGGCCGCAAGTATGCCGGGACTGGTTATAAGCGACTCTAAAGAAACAGGCTTTGGTTTTGGTGAAATGCCGGCGGAAGATCCAGCCCTTGCGGCGGTTTTACAAACCGGACGGGACAGGGACAGAAAAACAGCTCTGCTTACTGCGCGGCACATAGTTTCATGGCTGGAAATGCGTCATCCCCTTTCAATGAATTCCGGAACAAAAAACACTGTGGAACAGGAGGCAAAGCTTGAACATACAGGAACTGACTGAGTGGCTTAACCAACGTCTGGAAGTTGGAAAATTTTCGGAAAAAGATCCTTCCCTAAACGGATTGCAGGTATCATGCAGCGGAAAAACCATAAAAAAAGCCGCCTTTGCCGTAGACGCCTGCCTTGAAACGATGCGGCGTGCCTCATCCTGCGGGGCTGATGTGTTGATTGTCCACCACGGACTTTTTTGGGGGGAACCACTGGCTCTGACAGGAAACCATTACACAAGAATTAAAACCCTCTTTGATTCGGACACAGCCCTTTATGCCGTCCATATTCCTTTGGACGCCAATCCGGAAATCGGCCACAACGCCTGTATTTCAAGGATGATAGGGCTGAAAAAAGAAAGCTTGAAGCCTTTTGGGGAATGGCGGGGAATGACCATAGGTTTTTGCGGGGAATTTGAACAGGAGGAAACCCTCGACTCCGTACTTTCAAAACTTTTTCCAAAAGGGGAGAAAGCCGCCCATATTCTTCCTTTCGGGCCTGAAAAAATAAAAACAGCCGGGGTTATTTCAGGAGGAGGCGGGAGTGATTTACTCCAAGCGGTGGAAAAAGGTCTGGATCTTTTTATCACCGGTGAAATAGGCCATGAACAATACCATGAAGCCCTGGAAAACGGCATATCAGTTATTGCCGGCGGACACTATCAAACAGAAGTGTTCGGATTAAAAGCCCTGGCCGCCGAGATGGGGAGAGAAACGGGAGTGGAGACCTTTTTTATTGAAGTTCCCACCGGTTTATGATATAATCCACCGATGGAAAAATCAAAAAAAACAGAATCTTTATATCCGAAGGAAATTTTCATCCCTCTGATTTTATCAGTTGCCATAGTTATTTTAGACCAAATCACTAAAATCCTTGTTGTCAAATCAATTCCGGCTTGGTCTGTGGGATGGGAGTTTTTCAACGGTTTTTTACGCATTATCCATGTTTACAATCCGGGAGCTGCTTTTTCTCTTGGAAGCGATATGCCCGCTCTTTTACGGGCTTTGGTTTTCGGCATAATCCCACTGGCTGTTATCGTAATAATCCTGACAGTTTATTTCAAGAACAGGGATTTTACCACCCTGCAAAGGTGGTGTCTTGCTGCCATTATCGGAGGGGGAACAGGCAACTTAATTGACCGGTTTTTCCGCCCGGAGGGTGTGGTGGATTTTATAGACGTGGCGGTTTACGGGTTTCTGGGATTTGAACGGTGGCCGACATTTAATATAGCAGACAGTGCAATAGTCGTGGGAATCATTGTCCTTGTCATCTCCTTCATCATAACCTTTATGGATGACTTAAAAAAAAGGAAAAAAAACGGGGAAAAAGAGGCGGAAAATGAATAAAAAGCTTAACACTTTTATTTTCATTGTTGTGGGAACAATAGTGGATTTTATTCTCGCTTTTATTATTGCGGTGGCTCTACTAACAGTTCTATATTTTTGCCGGAACCTTATTCCTCCAAATGTGATAAGCTTAATGGTTCCCGTGGCTGTCATTGCCGGAATAATCATCGCCATGCTCATTTACCAACGGTTGGCGGCCTGGTTTATCGGAAAATTCAATCTGGAGGACAAACTTTCACCCATATTTAAAACCAAAAGAGACCGAATGGACTGATATAAAGCGAGCTGACGGAGAGGATTTAAACCTCATTTTCAAAAAAATGGATTTATGCTATTCTTTCAAGTATGTCATATGAAGTAACCGCTTCAAGGCGCCGTCCCCAGCGCTTTGAGGATTTAATCGGACAGGATTTTGTTTCCGCAACCCTGCAAAAATCCATTGAAGCAGGAAAAATTGCCCATGCTTATTTGTTTTCCGGTCCCAGGGGATGCGGAAAAACCACTTCGGCCAGGATCCTGGCAAAGGCCCTCAACTGCGACAAGGGTCCCGCTCCTACTCCCTGCGGAGAATGCCTCCACTGCAAAGAAATAACAAAGGGCGTAAACCTGGATGTAATTGAAATTGACGGTGCCTCAAATACAGGTGTTAACGATGTACGTCAGATTAAAGACGAGGTTTTGTTCCCACCGAATTCAAGCAGGTATAAAATTTACATAATCGATGAAGTCCATATGCTTTCCACAAACGCTTTTAACGCCCTGCTAAAAACCATTGAGGAACCTCCGCCCTATGTTGTCTTTATCTTTGCGACAACCGAGCTGCACAAGGTTCCGGCTACAATTAAAAGCCGGTGCCAACAGTTTAATTTCAGGCTTGTGCCCATAGAACTTTTGAAAAATGCCCTGGAAGGGGCTGCGGAAGAAACAGGGATAAAAGCGGACAGCGAAGCCCTGTATTGGATTGCCAGACAGGGAAATGGAAGCGTCCGGGATTCTTATACCCTTTTCGACCAGGTTGCAGCCTTTTCGGACGGACATATCACTTTTGACAAAATCAGGGACAAATTGGGATTGACGGGATTTGACCAGATAAACACCCTTGTGGAATTCTGTGCGGAAAAGAATCCTCAAAACGCCCTTTCCTTTTTAGACGAAATTCTACAATCCGGGGTTTCCATTGAGCAATTCATCGTGGACAGCGCGGATTATTTCAGGAACCTGCTTTTCATAAAATCAGGCATCACAAAGGAATCTCTTTTAGGACAAAGCCCAGAGCGATTTTCAAGGAAAGTCCTTTCAGTCTGGGGAAACGATAAGATAGAGCACGCCCTGGAAATTATGTTCCAGCTTTTCAGGGATATCCGGTATTCTTTGGATCCCAGATGCGAGACAGAGCTTGCGGTGGCAAGGATGTGCTGGCTTACAGACTATGTTTCTCCTGAAGAAATGAAAGAGGCGTTTAACCTGGCTAAATCTGTAATCGGTTCGGGAGGAAGCATACCCCGGGGATTCAAAGGCTTTTCCCCTGCGGATGAAAACGGAGGGAAAGAGACCGTCTCCCGGGATGAGCATTACAACGGCAAAACCGATACCAGGTATGGGTTTATAAACAAACCGGTGACAGAACCGACGGAAAAAAAAACGGCTGAACAAAACCTGAAACTTGAAAGCGAAGAAAAGACGGATTCAAATATTGAAGAAAATCCCGGGCAAACAGAGCAAGCAAAACAAACGGTAGAAGGAAATAATAACATTGGGAAAATCACGGATATAAGGGATTTACCGGGGGCGCTGGCGGATTTTTTTATCAATTCTAAAACAATGCTTTCCGCAATTTTTTCCCAAACTTCAAACTGGGTGAAACAGGACGGACATATTTCTTTTACAGTTGAAAAACCCCTCCAATACAACCAGATGGAAAGCGAAAAAGCGCTTATACAAGAAGCGATATGTCACCTTACGGGAGAAAGCCTGTCCCTGTCCATAAAAATAAAACAAACTGAAAATGAAGGACAGGAAGAACAGGTTATTCCGGAACAGGTGGAAGCAGTAAGAAGTTTATTTAAGGGCACAGTGTTATCCACATGACCGAAAGTCAATTACAACGTAGGAGGAAAAATGAATATTAATCCCTTTGATTTAATAAAAAACGCAAAGAATATCCAGGAGCAAATGGCGAAAATCCAGGAAGAATTAGCCTCTGTGTTTGCAACCGGTTCTTCCGGCGGCGGCATTGTAAATGTAACGTTGAACGGTCAGTTTGAATTAACCGACATAAGGCTGGATCCCATAGCGGTTGATCCACGGGACATCCAAATGCTTCAAGATTTGATTGTGGCGGCCCATACAAACGCCATGGAAAAAATAAAAGAAGAAATAAAAAAATGCGCCGGAAGTTTCGCCGGAATACCGGGAGCCGGAAATATAATGCCCGGATTTCCTTCCACATAGTAAAATGAATGCCCTTGACGATGTAATTGAGAGCTTTTCCCGGCTGCCGGGAATCGGAAAAAAAAGTGCGGCCAGAATAGCACATTATCTTTTGCAGCAGGACCAGTCTTTTTGCCAAAGGATAGCCCGGGATATTTCCGTACTCCACGAAAAAATACACCCCTGCAAAATATGCGGTTCCTATACGGAAGATGAAATCTGTTCAATATGCTCAAATCCCATGAGGGAAAGAAACATTCTCTGCATTGTGGAACAAGCCCAGGATGTCCAGACAATAGAATCTACCCACGAATACCACGGCTTATTTCATGTATTGGGCGGGGTTATCGCACCTCTGGAAGGAATAGGTCCGGAACAGTTGAGACTGTCAGAAATAGTTGAAAGGGTGAGAAAGGAAAATATTACGGAAATAATCCTGGCAACAAATCCCACTGTGGAGGGAGACACGACAGCCCTGTACATCCAGCGGATTTTGAAACCCACGGGAGTAACAGTAACACGGCTTGCTTCCGGGCTGCCGGTCGGCGGAGATTTGGAATACGCTGATAAACTCACACTGGCCCGGAGCCTGCGGGGGCGCATACCCTTTTAACCCTTTCAACCGCCGGACGGCGGGCGGTTATCAGGCGTCCCTTATTCGCCGGAACAGGTTAACCATTTCGATGGCACCCTCCGCACATTCAAAGCCCTTGTTACCAGCCTTGCTTCCGGCGCGTTCCACAGCCTGCTCAATATTCTCCGTGGTCAAAACACCGAACATTACAGGAATACCGGAAGACATGGAGACTTGGGCAACGCCTTTCGAAACCTCATTGCATACGTAATCATAATGACTGGTGGAACCACGGATAACGGCACCCACACAGATAACCGCGTCAAAGTCCCCGGACTCCGCCAATTTTTTTGCCGCCACGGGAATTTCAAAGGCACCGGGAACCCAGGCAAGGGTTATGTCGTTTTCGTCCACACCGTGCCGCAACAGACAGTCCTCGGCCCCGCCCACAAGTTTATTCGTGATGAACTCATTGAACCTGGATGCGACAACGGCAATCTTCAATCCTTTTCCGTTAAAATTTCCTTCCAAGATTTTCATTCCAATCCTCCTGACAAGCATCAGCCTGTAAAATACTGTTTTATAAGTTTATGTCCCGCCGGTCAAAAATGAAGGTAATGCCCCATTTTAAACTGCTTGGTTTTCAAATATTTCAGGTTTTCCGGTTTTTCCGGAATATCAATGGGAATCCGTTCCGTCACAGTTAGCCCGTATTCTCCCAGCTCCGAGATTTTTTCCGGATTGTTTGTCATAAGCCGCAGGGAAACAGCTCCCAGATGCTTCAGAATTTGGGCGCCCACACTGTAATCCCTCAAGTCTGGGGCAAAACCAAGCTTTATATTGGCTTCAACAGTATCCAGACCGTCTTCCTGCAACTTATAAGCGCGGATTTTATTGAGGAGACCTATTCCCCGGCCTTCCTGTCTTAAATACACTAAAACGCCCCGGCCTTCCTGTTTAATCATGTCCATTGCCCTGTGAAGCTGTTCACCACAATCACAGCGGCAGGAAGAAAAAACATCCCCTGTGAGGCATTCTGAATGAACCCGGCACAGGACAGGTTTACCGTCAGCCACATCACCCATCACAAGCGCCACATGCTCATCACCGTTTATTGTATTGAGGAAGCCGTACATCTGGAAAACTCCGTGTTCCGTGGGAAGCTGTGCCCGGGCCACTTCCTCCACAAAATTATCGTATCGGCGCCGGTAACGCTGTATTTCCCTGATGGTGATAAAGGACAACCCGTGCTTTTTTGCGAATTCACCCAGCCTCTCTCCACGCATCATTGTGCCGTCATCTTCCATGATTTCACAGCAAAGACCCACTTGGGTTAAACCGGCCAACCGGAGCAAATCCACCGTCGCCTCTGTATGCCCGTTGCGTTCCAAAACACCGCCGCTTTTCGCTTCCAGGGGAAACATATGCCCCGGACGCCGGAAATCCCCGGGATTGGAAGAAGGGTTTGCGGCCATACGGGCTGTCAATCCCCGTTCCACCGCCGAAATGCCTGTGCCGGTGTCAATATGGTCAATGGAAACCGTGAAGGCGGTTTCATGATTGTCGGTGCTGTGGGAAACCATCTGCTTTAGGCCGAGCCTTATTATATTTTCCCGGCTCATGGGCATACAGATAAGCCCTTTTGCGCAGCTGGCCATAAGATTCACGTTTTCCGTGGTGGCAAACTGTCCGGCACAAATAAGGTCTCCCTCGTTTTCCCGTTCCGGGTCATCTGTCACCAGAATACATTTTCCGGCACGTAAATCCTGTAACGCCTGTTCAATGGTTTGGTATTCCATTTATAAACCTCCTTGTTTCCTGCCTGAAATATTTTCAAGCAAAAACAACAGAATCCTGCTTCCAATATTCCGGTGAAACCCTTTCAACAAAAACCCTTTTCACGAAGCATTTCAGCCGTTAAGCCGCTGGAAGAGGGACGGAGAAGTTTCTCCACATACTTCCCGATGATGTCTGTTTCCAGGTTGACTTCTTCCCCGGAATGGCGGCTTAAAAGTGTTGTTTCCCCGGCGGTATGTGGAATTACGCTTACAGTAAAACCACTGGTGGAAACCTTTGCCACAGTGAGGCTTATACCATCCACGGCAATGGAACCTTTTTCCACCACATACCGGAGTAATTCCGGGGAAGACTCCACGGTCACCAGGATTGCATTACCTTCCGGCCGGAGAGAAAGGATTTTTCCTGTGCCATCAATATGGCCGGCAACAATATGTCCCCCGAACCGTCCGTCAACGGGAAGAGCCCGTTCAAGGTTAACATGGCTGCCTGTTTTCAGCCGGCCCAAATTACTGCGCCTTAAAGTTTCCGGCATAACATCCGCCGCAAAAACGCCCTCCCTGGGGAAAAAGGATGCGGTAAGGCACACACCATTGACGGCTATACTGTCACCGATCTTTATGCCTGGAAAAATCTTCGGGCAAAGAATGGAAATAGTGCCGGCGCCTCCGCTAAAGTCTAATTTTTCCACCTGTCCCTTCTCTTCAATTATGCCTGTAAACACAAAAGCCTCCAGCACAAACGGGGAAAGAAATTTTCATGAAAACAAAAAAACCGCCTGGGACAGCGGCTATAGTTGTACCCGGAAAGGTGCCTTTATAATTCATTTGCCATCCTCTACCATCCAGACTATACTGTCGGCTCCGGATTCTAACCGGATCTGCTTTCGCTCGCGGGCTTGTCCTTTTAAAGGCATCACCGCCGGTGGGGAATGGGAAAAACCGTCACCCCGCCCTGAAGATTTCAACATATAATTTTATTACATGACAATTTGGAGCATACCGGAATCGAACCGGTCACCTATTGATTGCGAACCAATCGCTCTACCAAATGAGCTAATGCCCCTTGAATAGGGTCATAATATCGTAAAAAAGGTTTGCTTTCAAGTCCTTTTACAGATATTATAAATATATGAAAACACGCATGAAATTCCAACGGGCTTTTTATTGTTTATCGGGAATCCTTTTTGTACTTGTATTGTCGGGATGTGTCACTGGAAAATTCGGGATGGCGTCTACAGAACTTTCCGAACTCCAGATACAATTATCGAACAAAACATGGTTACTTTGCGGAATATTATTTGAAGGCCAATTCATTCCCCTGGAACCAGGACACGGCACAAACAATGTCCTGCTTTTTTACAAGGACGGGGCCTTTGAATCTTCCACAGGAATAAATATCCTGGAAGGGGAATGGAGCCTTAAAAAACCGGAGGGAGATGAAAGCGCCCGGATAAACTTCGATTTTACTTCAGTGTCAAATGAAGCCTATCCGGATGAGGACGCAACAAAATTCGAAAATACTTACATAAATTTATTCAATGAAGTGGAAAAAATAGATGTTTACGGGAACCAGTTTACCCTTTACGACGGGGACGGGAAAACCCTGATGAAATTCATCCTGAATAATCCTGACTGGTAAAATAAACGGGAACCGATTCGGTTCCCGTTGTTTTACTTCCTGCCTGTTTATACCGCCATCTGCGTTTCAGCCATGCTGCCTGCTGATACTTTTCTGCATAAAGGCGTCTTTATCGTTAACCATAAGAACCGGCTGTCCTGTTGCATCAAGGGCATCCCTCCACAGGGAACCTTCAGGATTCACATAATTACGCTTACTTGTGGCCACAGCGATGGGCAGGTGAACGAATTTATTATGTACCAAACCTATCAAAAGCTTCGTCTTTCCGGCCATAGCCGCATGGACAGCATTGTTTCCCAGCCGTTCACAATAAATTGAATCGATGGCGGCGGCGGGAGCGGAACGTATCTGGTAACTGGGATCGATGTACTTTAAGTTTATATGCATCCCTATTGATTTAAAATAATCCTGCATCCTGTCCCGGAGGAAAGTACCGATATCGGCAAGACGGCGGTTTCCTGAATCGTCCGTCCCCTGTTCCGTCTGCATTAAATCCTGCCCGGCGCCTTCCGCCACGACAATTACCGCATGGTGGCGTTCCCGCAACCTGTTTTCCAGAACACGCAGTAAACCGCAGGGACCCTCCAACTCAAACGGGACTTCCGGTATCAGGACAAAATTCGCCTCATGGCTGGCAATCGCCGTATGGGTCGCTATAAAACCTGATTCCCGGCCCATAAGCTTAACCAATCCGATACCGTTTATCTGGGAATGAGCCTCCATATGGGCGGCAGCCACTGCCTCAGTCGCTTTAACAACAGCTGTATCAAAACCGAAGGATTTTTGAATAAAT
Source organism: uncultured Treponema sp. (assembly GCA_949299755.1). Taxonomy (GTDB): domain Bacteria; phylum Spirochaetota; class Spirochaetia; order Treponematales; family Treponemataceae; genus Avitreponema. The sequence goes on from CASGBA010000007.1 coordinate 74,120, forward strand.
GACAGATCATTATCAACTGTCTTAGGAATACCCACTACAGCTATCTTTAAGCCTCGCTTTTCAATTTCCTCTGCCACTTCCAAAGAACCGCGCTGGGTTCCATCCCCGCCAATTATAAAAACAATATTCACATTCAGGTTTTCGATTGCATCTGCGATTTCAATGACACGGTTACCGCCACCACGGGAAGTCCCCAACATTGAACCGCCGGTTTTATGGCAATCGTCAACTTTATCGGGATCCAAAGGAATAACATCATATCCATACTCGGGTAGCAGCCCTTTGAACCCGAAGCGTATCCCGCTTATTCGCCTTACACCATAGCGTATCCACAGGCAGCGGACCACAGCCCTGATAACATCGTTCAAGCCAGGGCACAGGCCACCGCAAGTTACAACAGCCGCATGAACATGGCTGGGGTTAAAGAAAATGTATTCCCTGGGGCCGGCTTTTTCCAACAGGTTTGAACTATCCGCAGGAGGCTCCTTGTCATTTTTGTTGTGGTCAACTCTGTAACGGATGAATTCATCGTCAGTAACATAATTAGCTATAAAATCACCGGTTTTTGTGGAAAGCTGTATAGGTGACTTAACCTTACATTCCCCAAGGGTTGATATTGAAAAATCGTAAATTTTGTTATCCATAATTAGTTGAATTATATCACCCGAAAGCCGGTCGGGCAACCTGTTTTATTAACAAGATGAAAAAAGCCCCGGACAGGATTAAAGAATCCCGGCTCCAGGGCTTAAAATCCACTTCCGTTACACCCCTATTTCAATTCAAAAACAGCGTGGACACTGACGGAAATATCACTTTTACCGGCGGAAACAGGAGTGGCGGCATCCTGGGCGGAAACTAGGGATGCATTGCTCTGATACAGGGGTCTGTTGTAGTTTTCCTCTGAAATGGAAAGAATCCTGCCAAGCTTTGCCCCGGAATATTCCGCCAGTTTTTCCGCAGCATCCTTAGCCTGTTTCATGGCCAGCATACGGGCTTCTTCAACAGCCTGCGTTGTATCCGACACGCTGAATTCAAGGGAGGAAAGCTCGTTGGCTCCGGCGGCAATAGCGGAATCTATTACAGCTCCGGCTTTTGTGATTTCCCGTAAAACAATGGTAAGCATATTGGAAACCCGGTAATCGCCGGCAATATTTTTACCATTCACGTAAGCAGTTTCCTGAAAAATCCTGTAATTGGAAGTGGAAAAAGACTCCCTCTGCAAACCAAGGGACACAAGAGAATCCTGAACCTCAGTCATAATGGAGGCATTTTCCCTCACAGCTTCTTCCACGGAGGAATTTCTGGTAACCACGGATAATTGGATTGTGGCAATATCCGGTAAAACCTGGACAGCCCCCTGCCCGCTTACAGACACACTCCGCTGATTTTCAGCTGAATTTTTTGAAACAGAAGACGCAAAAATAACAGCGCTAATCAACAGAATGGCGCAGGCCAAAAAGAAAACCGCACCCTGAAACGGGATTTTTTGATTTTGTTCTACATTCATACTCATGAAAGAAAAACATGAAAACACAAAGAACGGTTACACAGGGCAAAAAAGACCGCGAAATTTACACGTTTAGACTTTTATAGTACTCTTAACTATCCGTAATATATAAAGCTGGACATAAACGTAAAGGGCTTCCCGGTTCTTTATTTTCTGGAGACCGGGAATATCCGTTAAAGTCCTGGCTAAATTCCTTACACGGTCTATGTCAAAGGATGAACCGCGGATAGTCCTGATTACACGCCGCATGTAATCCCTGATAAGGGAATTAACGTCTTCCGTAAGATTTTTCTTTGCTTGGGCGTCAAGGGACATATTCCATTGTCCCAGAACCTTTTTCAATTCATTTTCCAAAGAAGAATTCGGGGGGACAAGGGACGCTTCAACCCGGGAAACCGCATAGGAAAGATCCGTTTTTCTGCTGTTTTTTTCATGTTTATCCTGGGAAGGCTCATTTATTGTCAGTTTAGTTGTCCCGGAATCTTCGGGAACAACTTTTTTAGGAGCTTTGGGCTTCTTGAAAAAGGCGACAATGGCGGAAATAATCGGGATTGTGTACCAAAAAGGCAAAAGTATTTTTACATCGGTTAAAAGTTCCTGCCGATTCAACATAAAAAGTTCGCTCAGGGGGACAAGGGTTCCGTGGGAGAATATTTTGAATTCCTGGGTCGGTTTTTTTTCAGAAAAATTTTCGTGGGCAAGAAGGGATATAAAAGAAGCGGTTAAAAGACCGTATAAAACAGGGGAAGCTTTTTTACACTCCTCTTCCAGAAGGATTTCAAAGGAATTCTGGTTTTTCATGGCCGGGGTATTCTGGTAAGCGCAAAGCTGGTCATACCAAAGCTTGGTTATGTTTTCTTTTACCACTTTCCGGGTTGAATCGCTCAACCTGACAATGAGAGCTTCAACCTTAGTTTTAAGCACGAAATATCTCGTGCCGCTTCCATCCTTAAAAACAAGGATTTCCGCAAAGGATTCACCTTCCCGGAAGGTGGTTTTTTCACGGAGAAAGGCATCCAAATCCTGCTGCTGATACTGTCCCAAAAGAGGAACCCCCCTGGAATCTGTAAAGCGGCATATATCATCCATGGTGAAATAATATGGGGATTTTTGGAAACACCCTGAAAGGTTTTTAAGGGCTGTTTCCCTCTGCAAGTCCTGTTGGATTTTACCCTTAAAAAAATTATTGAAATACTCAATCACACAGACACTTTGCAGGAGAGAGATTTCTTCCGAGGTTTTTTCATTTTTCTTTACAAGATACTGTTTTATGAAAGAACACAGGTAATTGTAAAGCAAATATGTGTCGCCACCGTTTTTCATGGCATTCTGAGCTTCTTCCGGCCTTGTCTGGAACTGAATCAGGAAGTTTTTCACGGCAAGATCCTTTCCCGGACTTACTGCCGTCATTCGTTTACGGATAAAATCCCTGGATTCATCCTTCCGCAGAAAAAACCTTACCTTTGACAGAACTAAAAACAGAAGTTTTTCAGGGGACATTGAATTCGGAAAAACAAGGGGCGGAACCTCATTCGGAAATTCTATCTTTACCAGGCCGTCCGCAATACGGTTTGTATGGGAAAAGACTTCCTTTTCCACGAATTCATCAAAATTTGAAGATATGGAAACCACATAAAGCAGGGATGACGGAAAGGTTTTCGGAAGCTCACTGTAAGCCGGAAAGGGAATTTCCGGCTTACCAAGAATATTTTTATAAACGGCAGCAAGTCTGTCGATGTAAAACTGAGGAACAAAAACAATGTCCCTTCCCCGCACATCCTTGGAAATGACAAGCCCCATATCATCTTCAAGATTTTTCAACTTGTTTATAACTTCAGCCTGGGTGTTGTCAAGAAAAACCACAAGTTCCGGAGCTTCCTGAAGGTAATGCCTCGCATACTTTTCAAGATATTCCGAAAAATTTTGAATTATGACGGTGGGCGAATTCTGTTTACTGCTGTACAGTCTTAGCAGGGAGGAAATTTCTGTAGGAATCGCCATGACCGAAGTATATAGCATTTAAAGAGATTACACAATTGATTTTTGTTTACCAGGAATAAAAATGAATGTGCCGGCATCTTTCCCGTATATATAAAAAGCAGGGGATAAAACATTCTCCATTCCGTTTCCGGTGGAAAACGGTGGAAGAATGAACGGTTCCCCGGATTTGAAATATTTTGCGGAGGTTTTATGAATTCACTCAACTCAATGCTTTTGGAAGGAAATGTTGTCAGGGACCCGGTTTTAAAAGAAACTCCAAAAGGCACACCGGTTTGTACTTTTTCGATTGCATCGAACCGCTATTACAAGCAGGACGATACAACGGAAAAAGAGACCTCATTTTTTGAAGTGGAAACCTGGGGTAAACTGGCGGAAACCTGCGGAAAAAGCTGCCGTAAAGGAAGAGGAGTCAGAATTGTAGGCAGGATGAAACAGGACAGGTGGGTAGGAAGCGATGGAAAAAATTACAGCCGTGTAAAAATCGTCGGAGAGCACGTGGAATTCAAGCCTGTTTTTTCTAAAAACCAGGAAAACAACGCTGTAGCGGAACCTGTGAAGGAAACCGGAGCCCAGACGGTACCCGTGTTCTAAAAACGGGTACCATACTGCGTAGAAGGCTGCCGGTTAATTCAAATACGGCAGGGAAAACCGGTAGCCTGCTCCACGGACTGTGTATACAAACTTTTTGCCGTTTTTTGAATCCCCCAGCTTCCGCCGTAATCTGGCTATATGAACATCTATTGTCCTGGTAGTCATTCCCATGTCGTACCCCCATACGGAAGCAAGAAGCTCTTCCCGGGAAATAATTTGATCCTTGTGTTGCGCCACATAACCCAGCAGCTTTGTTTCCAAAGCGGACAGAGGATACTCCGTCCCTGAATTGATGATTAAGCCACGCTGTAAATCAATGTAAACACCTGTGTCGGAAACCGCCGTGGATTCTTCCTGATGTTTCATTTCCGCCCGGCGACGCAAAGCTTCTATCCGGACCAGAAGCTCCCGTATCTCAAACGGTTTTGTCATGTAATCATCCGCACCAATTGACAATCCGGAAACTTTGTCGTCAAGCTGGGATCTGGCGGTAAGCATCAGAATAGGCGTCTGAATCCCAGCTTCCCGCAGAGAGCGGCACACATCGAAACCATCTTTGCCAGGCAACATGACATCAAGAATGATAACAGCATAACCGCCGGTTTTTGCCATTTTTTCCCCTTCAGGGCCGGTCGAACAGGATTCAAACTTATAACCTTCAGTCTCGAGCCTGTCACCGATAGTAAGAACAAGTCCCGGTTCATCCTCTATCATTAAAATTTTGGGCGGCATCTTCATGTTCCTCCGAATTCTCCTCTGACAAATGTGCGGCAGGGAAAACCAAAATGAATGTCGTTCCCCTGTCTTTTTTTGTTTCTATAAAAATTGCCCCGCCATGGACAGCGACAACCTTCGCCACAAGGCTCAGGCCGATTCCGTTTCCAGGTGTTTGATTTTTCAAAGCGTTCTTTCCACGCACAAAAGGTTCAAATATGGTTTTAATCTCCTCATCATCTATCCCGTTTCCCCTGTCCGAAAAAGAGACACAGACAAAACCGTCCGGATTGTTTTTCTTCACCTGGGACAGAGACTTTATATATATTTTTTTAGATGTATATTCCGGAAAATCCCTTTGGAACCAGGCGGAAATCCCCAGATACTTCCCGGAACAGGCATGACGTATCGCATTTAAAACAATATTGCTGAATGCGGATTCCAATGCCAGGGAATTGCCGTAAACGGACAGCATTCCGCCAGGGGATTTTTTCTCAGGGAACGTTACCTCAGTGGTAAACCCAAGCCTGTTTCTTTCCGGTTCAGAAGAGCTGAGGACCGACATAATAATATCCCTGACAGAACAAGGTTCCATTTTCGTCCTTCCAGGAGCGGATGGATCAGTACCCGCATATAAAAGATAATGATTGATGGACAGGGCAAGACGGTCAGCCTCTGTTTTTATAAGTTCACCGTATTTTGTTATTTTCTCCTTGTCTGTAATAATACCAACTGTTAAATTCTGGGCGGCGGAGGAAATAACTGCTATTGGTGTTTTCAACTCATGGGTTATGGTGGCGATAAATTCCTGCTGCCTTATAGCGAGATTTTCCGCCCGTCGCTCAGCATTAAGAAGAACAAAGAATAAAACCAGAATAAGAATGAAAATACCGGCTGAAATGAAAACATTGCGTATTGTTCCAAGTACATATTGATCCCGGATGGTTGTTTGAAACACATGGGCTGATATTTGGATTTCCGGAAAAAAATCCGCAAAAGCTTCCAAATTCAATCCCTTTTTGCCATAGGAATCCGGTGAAACGGAATCAAGCTTTATGTATTCGACAACCGGAACCTTGTAAAAAACTTCGTGGGGCGGCAATGGGGCGGGGACAGGAGGTGCCTCTTTATCCCGCTGCGGCCCGTGCCGTGGAGGTGCAGGCGGTTCCGGCCTGGCAGGGGCAATAAACCTTGGAAGAGAAATCCGTTTGACGGCGAACTTTTCCGAGTTCAAACCCTCAGTATTTGTATACAGAATAGAGCCGTCTGAATCATCGAAAATTTTTATACTGTATTTAAAATCCCGGCCAAAGATTTCCGATGCGGAATGGACAAACAAATTTTCCTTGATTTCATTTCTATCAAAAACAAAAACACAAAATTCGCCTGGAGTGGCAAAAGAAGGTTTTGTAATTACGTACAAATTCTGCCGGTCGGAAAAAAAATAAGAAGCAAAAACAAAAGCGGAATCCTCAGGTATTTCAGGAAAAACTGATCCTGGCCCCGGGGTATCTGAAGGTCCGGGTTTCTTCAAGGGCTTTTTCTTTCCGATAAAAAAATCCGCATTCTTTTTTGCCATCAGAGAAGCCCGCAAAAAAATCGAATTCCTGTTTTCGTATGCATCTGCCTTTACGGGATCAGATTCAAAGTGATCGTCCTGCCACCTGTAAAAAAGAGAAAAACTTTTATCGGCACAAAAAAAGCCGGAAAGGATTTTCGGGGAAAAGGTATTAAAAGACCAGGAGTCAAAAAACCCGGAAAAACTTTCGTTTGAGACTCCTTTGCGGGAAATATTCATCGGCAAAAAAATGATTTCAGAATAAACAACCCCTATAAGCCTGCGGACTTCCTGCTTTATCATTTCTTCAGATTGAATACGGTTCCGGGAATTCAATTCCTGAAGCCATCTGAATTGATTAAAGGCGAGGATAAATAAAAAAGGCAGCGCTAAAAATACAAGAATTTTCCGGGAACGCAGTCTTTTCAAGCTGTTTTGAAAAAACAGATTGTTTTTCACGGATAGATTTTACACCAGTTTTCGTATACTTGCAATTTTTTTTTAAAATGAGAAATTTTTATTACCATCATAAGGATATTTCCCCTAAAACACTATTTGCTTAATGTTTTTTTTGTTTTTGGCCGGCTTGCACTTTCCCTCTTTTTTCTTTTTTCAGCGATAATCCTGTCCTGCCACTCTGACAGAAGCCATATTATATTGGAATCGCTGAGTTTAAGGGCAGACCCGCAGGAAGCACAATGAAAACGGCCGGAAGAATCCAAATGCTCTTTGGCGCAACCTATGCAATAAACAGCACCGCAATCAGGACATTTACCGGCGGGTAAATCATCAGGAGGCTGGGCTGTAATGGCGAGCCGGCCCTGATCAGGAATATTCTTCGGAACCCGCCATTCCCGTCCGCAGACGGAACATGAAAAAATATTCGAAGAAGTTTCCAGTATTTCCTGCGCAAGTTTGTCGGCAAGATCGTTCCTGCCTTTACCGCGTAAATCCTTTTCCAGTTCTGCGGCTTTTTCCGGATGACCGGTTACCATGTAAACGGCACTGAGTTCATAAATCAATTCTGTGTTTTCAGGGAATTCAGAAATGGCTGTCAACAGGGCAACTTCAGCCCGGGCATACTCCCCTTTACGGCCGGCAAGGAAACTGATCAGCTGGTAAGCCCGGGGAGTTTTCATTATTTCCAGAGATTTACCCAGCAAGTCGTCAGCTTCATTAAGGAATTCAAGTTTAATGCAGTTAGCCGCCCTGTCCACCAGCAAATCGGCATCAAAGGGACGGCGTTTGCAAGCCAATACATACCATTCATCGGCTTCTTCATGGCGTCCTTCTTCAGCCAAAAGATTGGCTCCTGCGCGGAGAAGATCCGCATCACTTTTATCGAGCAGTTTCAAAGCCTGATCAAGATTGCCACGGCGCCTTTCAATCTCGGCATAATTCACCAGCACAGTTTTTTCTTCAGGCAAAGCCTCCCTGGCGACAGCTATTTCCTCTTCGGCCTTTTTCAAATCATTTTCCCGCAAAGCGGCAAGGGCTGACAAATTGTGAATCCATCCGTCATTACCTCCCACGGCAAGAGCTTCATCCAAGGCTTCACGGTAATCCAATTCCCGGTTAAAAAGGTTTTCCGCAACCCGGAAACGGTAAAGGGCAAAATCCGGCTCAAGTTTAACAGCCCGCTTGTAAAAATCCAGCGCTTTTTCCTGATTACCCTGCTCGGAATTCCACAACCCCAACACATACCACAGTGAAGAATCATCGGATTTTATGCCTTCAGCCTTTTTCACGTATTCCGCAAGCCGGCTGGAATTGCCTGAAGCGTAAAAATATTTCACTCCCAGGCAAATGACCCGTCCGTCGTCTGGGGCATTCTTCTCCAATTCCGGGAAAACAGAATCAAGATCCAGAAAATCATTCTCCCGCAAAAACAAGGTTCCGGCAGCCAACCAATAATCGACCGCTTTTTTTGTTTTCCCGGAAGCGGAAAGGGCGTTCCCGGCGTGGAAACTGAACAGGGGCTGTTCCGGCATTTTTTCCGCGGCCTGGATATATTTTTCCGCGGCTTTTTTAAAATCACCGTCCTGGAAAGCCGCATGACCCGCCAAATTAAGAAGGAAAGGGGATGACTCCACAGTTTCCGCCGGCATTTTTTTCAGCAGGGATTTAAGACCGTCAAAATCGTTGCGGGCATAAAGAATTCCTCCGAGCTCTGCATTTGCCCGGGCAAAAAAGACGGGATTGTTGTTCTTCTCCGCTTCCTCCGCCGCACGCCGGGCAAAATCCTCCGCCTCGGGATAAAGGTTCTGCACCAGGCAAATCTGGGCGGCGAACAGTAAGTCATCCACATCGGGCTCTTTTGTTTTCCATGCCTTTTTTAATTCAACCATGGCGGAAGAATATTGCCCCATGGCGTACTTAGTCTGGGCAAGGCTCACCCTTGCTTCCCCGGGAATTTTCACATACTGATTCCAACGGGTATACAAGGCTTCAACCTCGAAGGGCCTGGACTCAATGGAAAAAGTTTTTAAAAGAGCCTGACAGAAGCTGTATGTATTCCAGTTCTGGGCTGCGAAAGCAATCTTTCCGGGAGCTTGGATGGTTTCATCTTCACATTCCGCTATCCAGCGGTCATTCAAAATTATGGTGAAACTGGTATGCTGCGCTATCAACTTCAGGGAAAAAACGGATTTATCTTTGTACGGAGCCGGCTGGCCTTCAAGCTCGGGAGGGCAGGGAATTTCCTTGCCCTCCGCGGTTTTTGCTATTCCCGTCCAACCCAGAACCGGAACGGGGGTTCCGTTTATAACGGCATCCATTCGCACAAAACCTTTCTCGGAAACAAGGAGGGAATAAAATGTAGAATCATTAAGGTACCTGAAAAGAAAACCGGCGGAAAAAGCCCCGGCAGAATCATTTCCTTCAGAACGGGTTTCCCCGGGAAGGAAATGACGGGCATTTTTATTTTCCTGGCTTTCTTTTTTCAAATTATCAGGAAAGCTTATCACCGCTTCGATCACAAAATTGGCATACCGGTATACGGGATTTATTGACCAGGCAAAAACCCCTTTCTGTTTACAGGAAAGAAGGAAACCGTCATGGACAAATTCCGTCTCATATCTGTCGGTGGATTCCGCACAGAAACGGCTTTTATCATGATGGTGGAAATCGGTTTTCCAGAATTCATTTACCACCAGCTCTTCGTCTATTTCCCCAGAGCGTTTCCCGGTGAATAAAACTTTTAAGAATTTAAATATATTAAGCACAACAACTTCTCCTACTTTATAATTTACCACTATTAAATAAATTTTTCCAATATTACCTTATCAACACCTTGCCCGTCCCCTGTTTTTTTCGTATCATCCGGACATGGACATTAACGATATTTTTTCCGGCTGCGCAATTACCATACCGGAAATTCTGGTTCCGAAACCGGAATATAATTTGAAGAAATGGGCTGTGGTGGCCTGTGACCAATACACCCAGGACAGGGAATATTGGAATAAAGTTTCGGAAACTGCCGGGAATGAACCTTCTGCACTGAAAATCATCCTGCCGGAAGTATATCTTGAAGATGCCGGAAAAGCGGAACGTATTGCCTCAATAAAAGAAACAATGCGCGACTACATCGGAAAAAATATCTTCGCGCCGGCGGTGAATGGCTTTATATACATAGAACGAAAAACTTCCAGGGGAAGGATGAGAAAGGGTTTAATTGCCGCAGTGGATCTTGAATGCTACGACTGGAAGCCTGGTTCCACTGCTCCCATAAGAGCCACCGAAGCCACCATTCCGGAAAGGATTCCGCCAAGAAAAGAGATAAGGAAGGAAGCCCCCTTGGAAAGTCCCCACATTATGCTTCTCATAAATGATCCGGAAAAAACCTTTGTTGAAGTTGCAGGGGAAGAGGCAAAAAAAGAGTCCGGGGGCGTATGTTTGTATGAAACGGAACTGATGGCAGATTCCGGTTCAATAAGCGCATGGAAGCTGACGGAAAAAGAAAGACTGGCAAAACTTGCGGTGGCCGTATCATCTCTGGCGGAAAAAAACACCGCCCCGGACGGCAGCAAATTCATTTTTGCCGTAGGCGACGGGAACCATTCCCTTGCCACAGCGAAGGCTGTTTGGGAAGATTACAAAAAAAAGGGGGCGGGAGTAAACCACCCTGCCAGATATGCCCTTGTTGAAATTGTGAACCTATACGATGAAGGCTTGACCTTTGAACCCATTCACAGGGTCCTGTTCGGAACAAATGTTGATACGGTGGTGAAATATGCGGCAGGAAAACTTTCCGCAAAGATTTCCCGGGCCGAGGGTTTCACCGGCGGAGAAAAAGCCGTAAAAACTTCCGGCGCGGGGGACAAAGGGCAAACCTTTGCCTTTATCCAAAAAGAAACGGTGGAAACCCTTACAACAACGGACACCTCTTTAGCGCCTGCCCTGTTACAGCCGGTATTGGATGAGTTCCTTAAAGAAAATCCGGCTGTGAAAATCGACTATATCCACGGGACAGATGAAGCGGAAAGATTGTCCGGCCAAGAGGGAGCTGTTTCCATCCTTCTGCCGCCCATATCAAAAGACAACTTTTTTTCGACCATAGCGGCGGGAGGGCCTTTGCCAAGAAAAAGCTTTTCAATGGGGGAAGCGGACGAAAAAAGGTTTTACATTGAATGCAGAAAGATTACGGAATAAGCGAACCGGAATGGCAGGATAACAAGGAAGGGATAAATCCTAAAAGGATAAATCAGGATTTTTCAGCGTGTTCTTCGCAGTATTTTTTAAATTCTTCCAGGGACATTTCAGCGGAGTAAATGGGATATAAAGCCTCCACAAGATCTTCTAGAGTTTCAAATTTCGCGCCGTCCAATTTGTAAGCCATCGCGACCCCCTGATTTCTCTAAAAGTATACACTTGCTTTTAGGAATATGACAAGAGTAAAAATAAAAAAATAGAAAAATATTAGGCCGGAAGGAAGTCATTCAGAAGTTTTTTCATCGAAGCCAAATCACCGGCAGAAAGCTTTTTTCCTTCCACGGGAAGCCTGGATTGGCGCACCGTATCCGGGATTTCAGGAGGCTCCCCGCAAGTGGCTCTGAGTTGTTCTGCTTCAAAGGCGGGATGGTTCGTTGAAAATACCACAACCGCCCCCGCTGTCTCCTGCCTTTCACGGAATCCCCTGACAGCCCCGAAAGCCTTTGCCGTATCCCCATTCAGCCATATACCGTATTTTTTGTGGGTTTCAAATTGAATTTCCGGAATACAGGAGCTTTTCACCTCGGAAGGGAACACAAATCCTTTAAGCAACAAAGGGTTGAGGGCAAAAACCTGCTCCAGCCGTTCAATATTGGAGGGGGCAGCTGGATCGGCTCCGCCCCTCTTTGCAGGAGGAATCATTGCATCCAAACAGACGGAATTCCCCGCCGCATCACAGCACAGGGATGGGGTCGCATCTGTTATAAAAGCGTTTACAGGAAGAGCGTATTTCCAGGCATAAAGACCCGCCACAAGGTTGGCATAATTCCCGCTGGGAACCGAATAGAAAATATCATCCTGTATTTTTTTCCTCAATCTGGAAAAAGCGAACATATAGAAAAAAATCTGGGGGAAAAGGCGGCCTATATTGGCGGTATTTGCCAGCGTTAAAGAATATTTTTCCAGCATTTCCGGGGTCCGGTAGGTTTCCCGGACAAGGGTTCGGGCATCCGTCAGATTACCGGAAATTTCCACAGGAAGAATGTTTCCGCCGTTCCATATAAACCAGCCGGCATTCAAACCGGATAACATCCCTTCAGGGTAAACCAGCACAAGATTGAGGTGTTTTTTCCCGGCAAAGGCATTGGCGAGGCTTCTGCCGGTAACAGTGTTAACCGCCGCAAGAACTACAGCGGTTTTTCCGCTCATGGTAAGAATATGCTCCAAAGCGGAGGCAAGCCACAGCGCACCGAAATCTTTGTGGCATCCGGTGGGACCGTGAAAAAGTTCCAGCAAAAAAAGGTCATCCTCCAGTTGCCGCAGTTCCGGCGAAATACCGGAAAAGGCTGTCCCCGCAAGTCTTTCGCAAATCACAGTGCTCAATTCATCTTTTAACAGGGCTGAAGTCAATGTGCCGGCAATTGAGGAAAAGGAGGTTTTTTCATCCATGTATAAAATCCATGGCCGCAAATCCGCTTCCGAAACAGGCTGGTACAAACCCCCGTCATCCGGAAGACAACGCAGCACTGCTTCATGAAAATTAACGGTTTTTCCAATATCCCTTGTACTTGCCAGTTTCATAGTTTTTACCTGCTTTCTATCTTAAATTTTTTTACAAATCCGCAGGGGCGGTAAGTCATTTTTGCCTGACGCATCCCCTCATCACCCAAATCCTGCTCCCTATTTATAAACAAAACAGATTCAGAAAGGGAACGGGCAAAAGCATAATTTATATACTGAAAAGCTCCCGGCATATCAATACGGGCTTTCTCAAAGTGGACAACCGCCATTGTTCCCTGAACCATGAATTCTGAAATACACCAGGCGGCCGGTTTATCCCCGGCATAAACAAGGAAACCCTTTAAACCGAAGTCTCCAACCAGGGACAAAGCCTCCACAGCCGAATTATAATCGGTGGAAAGAGGATTTTCCTGCCCCTCTGCCCAGGCATCCAAAACCTCCCTGGCGGCACGGATGTTTTCCCGGGAAAGGGGCTCAGAGGTTATATGCGGATAAGCGGAGGTAAAGGCATTAACCCGGTTTTTTTTCTTATGAAAAGCCTTTCCAGGCAAATCAGCAAGTTCCCGGCGGTGGTACAAATAATCAAAATTATTCCGGTCTTCCTGAATTGACAGACCTTTCTCCCGTTCCAATAAGCTGAAAAAATCCCGCCCCTTATCCACAACAGAAACAGGTATAAGCTTCCAAAGGGAACAGGTTTCAAGCAGGGAAAACAAAACCTCCGGTTCAGGCAATCCGGCCGGCGTCATGAAAAACTTTCTTCCTTCCCTTTCCCCGAAAATAATTAGGGTACCCCTATTCATGGAAAGGCGGTAATTATAGCGGTTCCGGAATAAATACAGCCCGGAAAAACTGAATTCCGAAATACCATCGGGGAGGGTTTTAAAAATTTCTATGAGTTCCTCCGACATATCAAAGGAAACCGGGACGGAATCCGGGAACTCAGGTATCGCAATCATAGCCTATAAGTTACCGCTTTTTTCAGCTAAGAGCAACTGAAAGACTTGAAAACCCGTTTACTTGACTGTTAAGGGTCAAAATTGTACACTTTAAAACGATTTTATAATGAATACGGAAGAATTATCGGCAAAACTGCTGGAGCGGTTTTTGCGTTATACAAAAACTGGAACCCAATCAAATCCGGAAAAAGCAGAAAACGGCTTTATGCCGTCAACTGAATGCCAGAGAACCTTCGCAAATATGCTGGCGGAAGAGCTAAGATCCTTCGGTGTCAGCCAGGTTGAAGTTGACGGGAATTCCTATTTGTTGGCATACATTGAACCTTCCCCGGGCTTTGAGCACAGTCCTTCTTTTGGGTTGTGTTCCCATCTTGATACCGCTTCCGATGCACCTGGGGAGCCGGTGCATCCGGTTGTCCACAAAAACTACTCCGGGGGGAAAATAGAACTTTCCGGCGGTCTTGTCATCGATCCGGCGCAGGACGGGGAATTAGCCGCCTGTTCCGGCGGGACAGTGATAACTTCCGATGGAAATACCCTTCTCGGGGCGGATGACAAGGCCGGAATAGCGGGTATAATGACCCTGGCGGAATTCCTCACATCAAACCCTGATTTTAGGCACGGTCCGGTGGAAATACTTTTTTCTCCTGACGAGGAAACAGGCCACGGAATGGACAGGGTTCCCCTGGATAAAATGAAAGCCAGGGCTTATTACACCGTGGACGGAGGTTCTCTCGGTGAAATAGAAGTGGAATGCTTCAATGCATGGAAATGCGATGTGGAATTCCATGGGGTTGCCGCCCATCTGGGAGCCGCCAAGGGAAAACTTGTAAACGCAGTCCTTATGGCGGCAGAGTTTATCTCAAGGTTGCCCCGGAACGAAAGCCCAGAAGCCACGGAAAACTACGAGGGTTATTACTGCCCTCTGGAAGTATCCGGAAATATTGAAAGGGCTTCTGTTTCAGTTTTTTTGAGGGATTTTGAGGAAGAAGGCATAAGGCGGCGGGTCGAATATATTGAAAATCATTTGGCTGGAACCGTGGAAAAAATGTTTCCGGGAGGCAAAATCAAAGTCACTTCCAAAAAGCAGTATTCAAACATGAAGAAAAAGCTGGAAGAACATCCGGAGATATTTGATTTTGCCTGCAAGGCAGCGGAGCTGTGCGGAGTAAAACCCCATACAAAGCCTATCCGTGGAGGTACGGACGGTTCCAGGCTCACAGAAATGGGTATACCTACGCCGAATATTTTTACAGGCGGACACAATTTCCATTCACGGACAGAATGGGCTTCCCTTGAGGAAATGGTAAAAATGACGGAAATCCTGATAAAGCTGACAGAATTATGGAGGGACAAAAATGTATGAGTACAACATAGAAGGCGGATTCCCTGTCAAAGGACAAATAAAAGCCAGCGGCAATAAAAACGCCGCCCTTCCCTGCATCGCAGCGGCCCTCCTTACCCCGGAACCTGTAATCCTGAGGAATATTCCGGAAATAGAGGATGTACAGGTTATGACCGCTATTTTTTCGGATCTCGGGGGAAAGGTTGAAAAACTTGAGAAAAATACTTTTAAGCTGACCATGAAAGACAATCCGGCAAGCACAATTCCTGCCCAGCTTTCAACGAAAATCCGGGCTTCGATTCTGTTCGCGGGCCCTCTCCTTGCCCGGACAGGGAAAGTTGTCCTTCCTCCGCCTGGCGGCGACGTTATCGGACGCAGGCGTTTGGACACCCATTTTCTGGCTTTAAGTGAATTGGGAGCCAGGTATGAAGTGGATACCCAGATTTCCTTCTCGGCGAACAAGCTTAAGGGACAGGATATTTTCCTGGACGAAGCCTCGGTAACGGCAACGGAAAACGCTGTAATGGCGGCAGTGCTGGCGGAAGGGGATACAATCATATCGAACGCAGCCTGCGAACCCCATGTCCAGGATTTATGCCGGATGCTGAATGGTATGGGAGCCCAGATTTCCGGAATAGGTTCCAATACAATTTACATAAAAGGTGTCCAAGAACTTCACGGTACTGATTTTTTCATAGGCCCGGATTACATGGAGATAGGTTCTTTTATCGGGCTTGCGGCAGTAACCCATGGAAGTTTAACCATAACCGATATAGCACCCAGGGATATGAGGGCTATAAAGCTTTCTTTTGCCAAACTGGGCATACGCTGGGAAATAGACAACAACACACTTATCGTCCCGGCGCAACAGGAACTGAAGGTAAACTGTGATATAGGCGGTATGATTCCCAAAATCGATGACGCACCCTGGCCAGGCTTCCCGCCGGATCTTACGAGTATAATGACCGTTGTGGCCACCCAGATTGAAGGGATGGCTTTAATCCACGAAAAGATGTTTGAATCCCGTATGTTCTTTGTAGACAAGCTCATCGGAATGGGGGCGCGGATTACCCTGTGTGACCCGCACAGGGCTGTTGTTTACGGACCTTCTGTTTTGCACGGAGCGGACCTGGTGTCGCCAGACGTCAGGGCTGGCATGGCTATGGTTATAGCGGCGCTTTGCGCGCGCGGGGAAAGCAGAATCAGAAACGTTTACCAGATTGAACGGGGATATGAGGATTTAACCCGGCGCTTGCAGTCTTTGGGAGCCCATATAGAGCGTATTTCGGGCTGAGCCTGACCGGGGAAACCCGCCTGCCACCGGCAATCCGGGGAAAGGGGGTACAGTCGGCTGACTGTCTTGTAATCCGGTATGGAACCGGATTACAAGACACCTTGACGGTTTAATTATTCTGCGGAAGAAGCGTCCGTTTCATTGTTTGGCGTCGAAGCATTTTCCGTCTCCGGTAAATCAGGGTTTTTATCGTATTCACGTACAGCCTTAGCCACAACCCCTGAAAGGAACAGCAGGGCGATAAGGTTCGGAAAGACCATCAAACCGTTGAATAAATCGGACAGGTTCCAAACCAAATCAATTTTAAGCAGGGAACCGACTATAATACAAACAACTACAATTGCGGCATAAACTTTGGAGGCCTTTGAGCCGAACAGGGCTTTTACATTAACCTCACCGAAAAAATACCAGCCGAGAATCGTCGAAAAGGCAAAGAAAAGCATACAGATGGCGATGAAAGCATTCCCGAAAGAACCGAAAGTGACGCTGAAAGATGCCTGGGCAAGAGCCGAACCTTCAAGAGCGCCCTTTACCCCCGCTTGAAGCTGGCCGGAAGTAAGGATAACCAGAGCCGTCAGGGTTAAAACGATGAAGGTATCGAAGAAAACACCCTGCATGGCTATCATTCCCTGTTCCTGGGGACGCTTAACCTTGGCCAAAGCATGGGCGTGGGGAGTTGATCCCATACCGGCTTCATTTGAAAATAACCCGCGGGCCACACCGAAACGCATGGCTTCCCGTATTCCGATACCAACAGCACCGCCAAGAACAGCGGTTGGATTAAAGGCTCCGACAAAAATAGAACGGAAAGCTTCTATTATATGAGCACGCTGGACAACAAGAATTATCAAGCAGCCTACCACATAAATTACAGCCATAACGGGAACCAATTTCTCTGTTACGGAAGCAAGCCGTTTTACACCTCCAAGGAAAATGAAAGCCGCCACGATGGCGATGCACAAACCTATAATCCAGCGCGGGATACCGAAGGCAGTGTAAAAGGAATCACTGATGGAATTGGCCTGCACCATATTACCGGCAAAACCGAGGGCAAAAATAATGGCAATGGCGAAAAAACCTGCCAAAAAGGTTCCAACCCCGTTGGGGAAACGGGCTTTGATATAATAAATGGGACCGCCGGTTACATGACCATCTTTATCGCGGGTTTTGTACATTTGGGCAAGAACCGCCTCCCCATATATTGTGGACATTCCGAAAAAAGCGGACAACCACATCCAGAAAATGGCACCGGGACCGCCGGCATAAAGGGCTGTAGCGCAGCCTACTATATTTCCGGTTCCAACCTGTGCGGCGATGGAGGTTGCCAAAGCCTGGAAAGCGGACATTCCGTGCCGGTCCGCTTTTTTCCCGTTAAGAGAAAAAGAACCGAAGGCATTACGTAAACCGGTACCGAATCTTCTGACCTGCACAAATTTTGTACGCAATGAAAAAATCACGCCTGTTCCCACCAATAGATACAGTAACAGGTTGTTCCACACAAAGCCGCTGACAGAACTGATAATCCGGGACAGCTCTTCCATTTTTATACTCCTTGTTCATAAATATGATACATACCGGCTGACAGAAAAAAGCCAAATCATGGATTTCATGATTTGGCTCTGCAGAGGGAAAACAGAAAACACCGGAAACATTGCCTCCGGTATTAAGCGGGATAGTTTTCTTACGCACTCTGTCCTTTTGCCTGAGAGATTCGTCCTCCGTTTTATAACGGGGATTTTGCACCTTCGGCACTACCCTTCAGCATAGCTGGGGGAGATTCTCCAGAGCCACATCCATTCATAGTCTTTACCCTGAGGCACCTGAGAGTTTTACTCCTTCGGCAGAATGCATAGCATTCTTTTTCCTACGAACTTCGTTTGTCGGTACGGGCAACTGCCCTTAAATACATTGTCGGTATTATACTACTACGAACTGGAGCAAGTGTCAATTCAAGTTTATAATATAATCAATTAACCGCTGCGGAGTAGTTAGAGGAGTTCTTTTGGCGTATTATTCGTCACAAGCGATAAAAATAAATCATTAAAACTCAAAGACATGGATTACTTTTTATCCCTGAAAATTAAAAAATTTTTTTCAGAAATTACCCGGTATGTGTTTATAAATTTGATTTTTAACCATATTCGCAATTATACAAGAAGTGAGCAAAATGTCTGACAAAAAATACAAATACCTGTAATTCTCATTTTTTATTTTCAAAAATAAATAGAAGGTACTTTGATTGTTTTTTCGTTAACCTGACAAATAAATCTGGTAAAGATCCGGATGCTGTTTATTCATGGTAAGAAAGAAACCTGGGAAACTTGAAGTAACCTGTCAGATTGCAAAAGACATTGTAGATTTCTTCCGGAGTTTTGCTGAAAGGAAAGAACTGAGCACGACACCGATTGGTACAATTCCGGGGAAATGTAACAATCATGAGAGATAAAATAAAAAATAAACAGTATTTTGATGAATTTATCATAGAAGATCATGCTAGAATTTTAAATTTATCAAAAAAATTGAAGAAGGAAAAATAAAAGAAGCAAGAATTGTCCCTGTGAAACAAGGAATTTTTCGAATTAAGCTTGGGATTATTATAGCAAAATATTCACGGGGAGATAGTATTCAGGATTTAGAAGGAATTTTTCGAATTAAGCTTGGGATTATTATAGCAAAATATTCACGGGGAGATAGTATTCAGGATTTAGAATTAAGTTTTGTTCCGATTTATAAAGAATGGATAACGGCTTTTTTTTCTCCGGAGGTATATAACGAAAATCTCAAGATGATTTCATTAGCTGTTTTATTTAATATGGAGCCCGATTTTCTTTTATTAGCAAAGAAAAAATTGATTGAAAATCATATTGATGATTGGCTGTATAACTTTCTTTTGAATGAGAAACAGAATCAATTCAATTTTTTATTTCCAAAAAGGTTTCGCATTTTTAAAGAAATCGCGGAAAGTGTAAATAAGATTGAATTGTTGAAAAAATACTTAAAAGGCTGGTATAATACAGACTGTGAAGTGTTTGAAGCTCACAAAAGTGATCAGAAAATTTACTATGGTTACTGGAGTTTTGAAGCAGGGGCAGCAGTTAAAATTCTTGGCATAGATGACAGCGGACTAAAAGATATTCCTTATTATCCTTATGATTTAGTTCATTACAAGGAGTAACAGAAGATGTTTGAAGATGAATTTTCAGCATTACAGGCAGATATGGTCGATATCTGCAACGAGTATTCTAAAGGGATGGCAGATAAAATTTTTATTTATGCTGCAAATGAAGGTATGATTTTAGTACAGCATTTTTATTGCATCAATTTTAATCTTTACAAATGCAGCAAACTCAATAATGCGGGGGTAAAAGTTAATTTCGATACATCAGATGGCTGTCAGGAACAAGTGCTGGCTATCTTAAACGAAGATATACAAAAAATTGAATCTGTTTGCAGGAAATATAAACAACCTGTTCCTAAATTGATGAAACTTATGTATGAACCAAAGACAAAAAAATTCAATGCCGAATATGAATATGAAAACCAAACTTCTGATGATGTTTCGGTCTTTGATAATTACGACGCCTGGTTTGAAGAAGAGCAAAGGCGGCTTGAAAATTTACAAAATACACAAGGAATAACAGATGAGAGACACCGTAAAAACAGAAGAATATTTTAGGGAAATGTACAATGAAGATGCGTATTATCTTGATAAATGGATGAGTGAATATCAAGAGACAATAAGTCATCCGGAAAAGTAT
Organism: uncultured Treponema sp.; assembly: GCA_949299755.1. Lineage (GTDB taxonomy): Bacteria > Spirochaetota > Spirochaetia > Treponematales > Treponemataceae > Avitreponema. Next base: position 94,018 of record CASGBA010000007.1, read on the forward strand.
GATATAGCTTCATACAAGTATACGGCATTTACCTATGCTGCTAAGAAATTTTATTCGGGGTATTCCCTGGGGCTTG
>CASGBA010000008.1 GCA_949299755.1 uncultured Treponema sp.
AACTTTTCCGCTTTTTTTCCACCGTGACCCCGCCTTCCCGGCGGCTCGGTGTCATCCTTTTTACCACACTTCCGCCTCCCTGTCAACTACCAAAATTCATTTTTTCAGTTTTTTATTGTTTTCAAAAGATTGGCAGGAGCGTCAAAGCGGGGCTAGACGGGGATAAGACAAAAAAACTGCCGGCCCAGAATGGAACCGGCAGCCTCTGTTTTGTTTATCAGGAAGACAACATCAACCGAAGGACATACCGCTACGACAGGCGGTATGCATCCTGTCAACGGTCTTTGATGCTGCCATAATCGGCATTGGGATTGTAGAGCCCTTCACGCTGTTCCCCGCTCAGGCTGGGAATTTCAAGAACAGTGTTCGGGAGAATCAAATCCGGATTGGAAGGATCAGGAAGCAAATCTTTATTGGCGTTATACAATTTCTTCCATTTAAAAGAATCCCCGTACACAGCCTCGTTACCGGCTATGTTCCAGAAACAATCCCTGTCAGGGTTCCATGTTCCGACCTTATACTGGGCTGGAAGAGGAACCTTGCCACCGTCTCCGGTGATAGGTGACGGCTCAGTTTCCGCCACAACAGTTCCGCCGGCGCCGCCTTCCCCGATTCCCTCAAGGCATTCAAGGGCAAGCCCTGCATAGCGCTTGGCGCTTTCATAATCCTCATTATTAAATGCCCTGGAACCGCTGTCCACATTTTTAGCGGCGGCGGTAAATTCCGAAGGATAATTAACATCGGCCTTTATTTCCCGGGCCCAGGTAAGGCGTGTGCGCGCCCTGTTCATCTCAGTTTCAGCTTCGGATCTGAGAAGCATTTTCTTGATGTATTCCTCGGACAAACGGGCGTTTTTTTCCGCTTCGTTGGCGTATTCAACCGCCATATCATAGTCGCCTTCTTCGTAGGAGCTTGAAGCGAGGGCAGAATATTCACGGCTTTTCCGTTGGAAAGAATTATCATCGTAAGATACCGCAAAAATTTGCAGTGAAGCCGCCATAAAACATAAAACGGCAATTGTTAAAACAATCTTTCTCATTCCGTTACCTCCGCATTTTCAGTTGAATTTTCCCCAACGGAATATTCTCTACCGCTTTCCGCACCGGTTTCTTCGGCGGGGCTTTCGTTGGAATCCTCAGTTACAATGAATTCTTCTCCTTCATAAACTGAAATTTCACCGCTTTCGATTTCTCCGTCTTCTTCAGCCGGTGTATCCAATTCATTGTATTCCATGTCCTCCGACCAAGAGGAATCCGTCTCGGATTCATAGCCGGCTTCGTCATAATCGGTCACCGACTCTTCGTCCGAATCCACATATTCCATTTCGTCCGTATAATCCCCGGTTTCAAGATCCTCGTAAACCTCAAAATCCATGACTTCGGCATTTTCACCGGATTCCCCGGCTTCCACAGCACCGTCTTCGCCCTCCACATAATCTTCGGGGAGGGGAGCTATTCTGTCAGCCTCCAGGGCAAGGGCTGTGCTGGCATCCTGCCTTTCCTTGGCTGCATTCATGGCTTCATCTGCCACGTTCTTTTTATACAACACGCTCTGGTAAATTTCAGCGAAAAAAAGACCCGCATCCCTGTAGGTTTTGTAGGACTGTTCCCATTCACCGGAGGCTCCCATCTCTTCGGCGGAAGCGTAAAGGCCAGAGGCTTCTTTATATTCGGATGACATTGACCTGGAAGCTTTTATTGAATCGCAAAGCCCCTTCATTTCATCGGAGCGGGCTTTTTCTTCCATGGCCATGCGCTCAAAACCTAAGGAGCACACTTCCTCATAAGCCGCCAGGGCTTCGGAGGATGTTTTCCTGGCTGTGTCATTGTCTATCCCGAAAGCGGCCACCGCTTTGCCGTACAGTTCCTCGGCATAAGCGTATTTTTCAGGATATTCGGAATCAAAGTTGTTTTCGATTATTTTCTGGCGTAAATCCCGTATGTTCATACCGGACAAAAGCATGGTGTAATAAGATTCAGCGGTCGTCCCCTTGTCAAAGGCATTGTTAAAGTCCTCAGGGCTTCCGGTTTCATTGTAGGCATTGTAAGAAGCCAAAGCCTCTGCCTCCAGGTTTTCCGCCATGGAGAACTGCTCGGGATAATATCCCCGGGCACCGGCATCTTCCGCGGCTTGTTTTATTTCTTTAATATACTGGACACCTGCTTCCCATGCCTCTTTAGCGACATCAAAGAATTCAGCCTCTATTTCCTTATATTTACCGATTGCCTCAAGGAAAGCGGCTTCGGATTCCTCATAGGATTTTCCGTAAGCTTCAACACCTCTGTTATAGGCATCCTCAGCTTCATCCCAGTCATCAGGCAAATACTCAGGAATCCTATATGCCAAACATTTTTCCCGTAAAGCATCGGCTTCAGCTTTCAACGCATCAAGATCACCGCATTCTTCTTCCGGCTCCCCCTGATCATATTGGGCTGCCTCAGCCGCATCATCTGTTTCAGTGGAAACCTCGGCAGGAGCTTCAGATGGCATTTCCTCGGATTTCTCTTGGGTACTTGCACATCCAACCGCCATAAGCACAAAAAATGCCAGGCAGACGGCGGAAAGCAAATATAGTATTTTTTTCATTATAGACCTCCCGTCAATATAACCATTCCTTGTAAGGATACACATTTTTACACTATATTACAAGAAATTTAAATTTTTTAATTGTTTTCCAGGATTTTAAAGGGAACACCGCAAAAAAACGGTATATAATTGCATGGAATATTCATTCAGGAGGACAAAATGGCAGATGATTTCAGTTTTTCCATAAAAGACTATTTCGGAGTATTGTCCGAGGCAAAAACAGGATGGAAGCTGGAGCTGAACATGGTTTCCTGGGGTGACCGTCCGGCAAAATACGACCTTAGAAGCTGGTCTCCGGATCATACAAAAATGGGGAAAGGGGTCACCCTTACAAAAGAGGAGCTTTCCGCTTTGAAAAACCTGCTGGCAGGCATGGATTTGGGTTAAAACCCTTTCAAAACGAACCAGGGATGCGCCGGGGAAACATTAAAGCGAAGCGATGGCGTCCTGGGTCATACTGTCACAGATTTCATTATATTTGTTCCCTGCATGGCCCTTGACCCAGAACCATTCCGGGGAAATTCTCATATTGAGGCTGTCCAGTTTTTCCCATAAGTCGCGGTTTTTTACCGGCTGGCGGGCTGAATTTATCCAGTTCTTTCGTTTCCATACAGGAATCCATTCAGTTATCCCTTTCTGAACATACTGGGAATCCGTATAAACACCGACCGGCATCCCGGGGGTTATAAGCTTGTTTTCTTCAATAAAAGTCAGGGCTTTTATAACCGCCGTCAGTTCCATCCGGTTGTTTGTCGTGTCCTTTTCCGCCCCGGAACCGGATATGTCACCCTCGGCCAAACCTCCCTGTCCGCCTGTTTCCGGCGGTTCACCGGCTTTCATCCGGCTTATGACAAAGGCCCAGCCGCCGGGGCCGGGATTGCCGGAACAGCCGCCGTCTGTGTAAACGGCTATCATTTCTTCGCTCAATGTTTTTCCCCTAAAAGCTTGTAAGCTTCCGCAATGGCGCTGGCTGTTAAATCCCATCCCAGGCAGGGATCTGTTATGGACATACCGTATTTTAAATCCGCCGGATCCGCCGTTATGGGCTGGGAGCCGGTTTCGATATTGCTTTCGAGCATACATCCGCAAAGGGGGCGCAGGGGCATATCCACATTATTCCGCAGACGGATTGTCTCATGCAAAACCCCGATTTGATTTTCAGGCATCTTCCGGGAATTCCCGTGGGAACAGTCAACTATAATTGAAGGCCTGATACCGGCGTTTTTAAGCAGGGATATGGCATCGCATACGGACTCGGAATCGTAATTAGGGCCGTTTTTCCCGCCCCGGAGAATCAAGTGGCCGTCGGGATTGCCCAGGGTTTTCATAATGCAGGCTTCACCACGGCGGGTGATTCCTATAAAAGCGTGGGGCTGCCGGGCTGAAACAATGGCGTTAACGGCTATCTGGACATCCCCGTCAGTGGCGTTTTTAAAGCCCACAGGCATTGAAAGGCCGGAAGCCATTTCCCGGTGGGTTTGGCTTTCGGTTGTGCGTGCCCCGATGGAAGCCCAGCTTATTAAATCCGCCGTATACTGGGGCACAATGGGATCCAGCATTTCCGAGCCGGCAGGCAAACCGGCGGCATTCACCTTTATGAGAATTTCCCGGGCAAGCTTTAATCCCCGGGCTATATCCGCCGTACCGTCCAAACCGGGATCCAGAATAAGTCCACGCCATCCGACAGTTGTACGCGGTTTTTCAAAATAAACCCGCATGATTATGCACATTCTGTCTGCGTATTTATGGCGCAACTCCGCCAGCCGGGAGGCATAATCATAGGCCGCCTCGGGATCATGGATTGAACATGGACCGGCCACAACCAGAAAGCGGTCATCCTCCCGGCGCAGGATATTCTGGATTTCCTGCCGCCCGGTCTTGACAGTTACAGCCGCAGCCTCGGGAATGGGAAGCTCTTCTTCCATCTCTTCCGGGGAAAGCAGCTGACTGGAAGCTAAAATACGTACATCTCTGATTTGTGAGTCTTTCATTTCAGGATTAAGATATAAAATACGGGAATATTTATCAATGAGTTTTCCGGTTCCGCAGATGGAAAAACAAAGCCGCGGAGGTGAGGGCGTGGGAAAATTCCCCGGTTCCGATATCCTCCATGAGCCTTTCCACCGGCACAAGGGTATGCTCAATGTATTCGTCTTCGTCGGGAAGGACTGAACCGGTGTCTGTGAGATTTTCCGCCGTAAAAATATGGCAGGTGTTATACATTATCGCAGGATTTTGGTAAATTTTCCCCAGGGAGGTTAAATTTCCGGCGGAAAATCCCGTTTCCTCCTGAAGCTCCCGGGATGCGGCCACGGCCGGATCCTCCCCCTCTTCTATTATTCCGCTGGGGAATTCCGTGGTGACGGTTTCATTGCCGTGGCGCCACTGCCGCACCATGACGAAAAAGTCACCGCCGTCTTTTTTAAGGACTGGAACAATGATGACGCCGTCTTTCGGTTTTATCCTGTAATAAGTTCCACATTGTTTCCCGTCCGGGGAAAGGCTTTCAACCCTGTACACATCCACGATGGGGACTGAAAAAACAAGTTCCGGTTTTCCCGGCTTCCATATCAAATCAGAATCGCTCATAATACCGCCTGTGTTTTTCTTTTGACATAAGTAGATTATCGATATATGCTTATAGTATATCATGGTGCAGGGAGGTTTTGTATGCCTATTATCACTATTTCCAGACAAATTGCTTCCTATGGGGATGAAATCGCTCAGGAACTTTCCAAGCAGTTCGGATATACTTTCTTCGACAGGAAAATGCTTGAAGCTGATCTTCTTGCCCATGGAATCACCGAAGAGAATCTTCACAAATATGATGAAAGGAAACCGGGATTTATCGCGTCCCTTGCCCGGGAACGGGATGAATATTTTGACTACCTGCGGGAAGCTGTATACGAGAGGGCCAAAGACGGAAACTGTGTATTCATAGGCCGGGGCGGTTTTGCGATTCTGAAAGACATCCCCTCCTGCTATTCCGTCAGGCTGGTGGCTCCGGAAGAAGTACGCGTAAAACGGTTGATGAATGAGTTTAATTCAACAGAAAAAGCGGCCAGGGCTCTCATGCAGGAAAGCGATACCAACAGACGTGGATATCACAAATGTTTTTTCAACATCGAAAATGATGATTCTGTACAATACAGAATGGTTCTCAATACGGAAAACATAACACCAGCACAGGGAGCAAAAATCATTCAGGAAGGCTGTGCCATATCCATAACACAAGAAACAGCCGCACAGGGAATAAGCATGATACGCAAACTTCTGGAAGCCCAGAAAATCGTGAATCACATTTCCTTCGACCTGAAGATTCCGGTTCATTTCCTTGAGGCGGTGCCATCCGATGAGTCGATTGTGCTCCACGGGGTTGCGGATTCCGCGACGGTTATAGACAATGCCCTGTCTGTGGCCCGTTCCCTGGCTCCTGACAGGAAAATTGAATCCGCAATTTCGATTGTACACGATTATAAAACATATCCGTAAAAAAAATACGTGGATGACGGTATAAACCTTATGGCCTCAACAATAGAAGCTTCCGGTGCTGAGATTATCATAAAATTATTGGAACGGCAGAATGTTCCTATGGTTGCCGGTATCCCGGGCGGCTCAATATTACCCCTGTATGATGCTTTGGTCTATACCAAATCTCCGTTAAAACATATTCTCGTGCGACAGGAACAAGCCGCCGGCTTTTTTGCCCAGGGTATTGCCCGCAGCACAGGGAAACCGGGTGTATGTTTTGCCACAAGTGGTCCCGGCGCCATGAATCTTTTAACAGCGGTGGCGGATGCAAGGGCTGATTCCGTACCCCTCGTAATCATAACGGGTCAGGTTAATACGGAATGTATCGGGACTGATGCATTCCAGGAAGTGGACACCTTCGGCCTTTCATTTCCGATAACAAAACACAGTATCATGGTAAAATCACCGGAAGAGCTTTTAACGGCAATTCCGGAAGCCTTTTCACTGGCATCTTCGGGAAGACCGGGACCGGTTCTTATTGATGTACCAAGGAACATACAACTGGAGAAGGCATCCTTTCCAAGATGGCCGGAACCGGGGGAGACCAGCCGGAATGCGGCTTGGTTCCGTACCCCGGCACCTCTTTACGGGGAAATTCTGGATCGGGCGGCAGACCTTCTGGCAGGGGCGGAAAGACCCGTTATTCTGGCAGGAGGAGGTTGTAATTCTCCGGAAGGGGTTTCAAGCCTTGCCAAACTGCTGGAAGCTTTCCCGGTTCCGGTGGCGGTAACATTGATGGGACTAGGGTGCATCCCGGCAGAAAATCCGCTTTTTATGGGGATGGTAGGCATGCACGGTTCCCTCACCGCAAATAAAGCTGTACACAGATGTGACGTACTCCTTGCACTGGGAACCAGGTTTGATGACAGGGCGGCAGGGTTGACTGAAGATTTTTGCCCAAAGGCTAAAATCATACAAATAGATATAGATGCGGCGGAAATAGACAAATTACTGCCGGTGGAATTGTCAATTGTGGGAGATCTCGAGTCAGCCCTGCCCGTCCTTGCCCATATGTTGAGGAAAAACAAAACCGGAAACGGAAAACTTTCATCCTGGATAGAAGCGAACCGGAAAGCATTTACCTGCGAAAGGAAAAGATTCCCTTCCTCCGTAAAAGACTTTATTTCCTCAATGCCGGAACAAGCGGAAAAAGAAGGCCTTAATCCGGAAAACTTACTCATAACCACGGATGTGGGGCAACACCAAATGTGGGCGGCACAAAGTTACCCGGTTTTAAAACCAAGGCAGTTTTTAACCTCCGGATCCCTTGGAACCATGGGTTTCGGACTTCCCGCCGCCATGGGAGCGGCAGCAGTTAATCCGGGGAAACGGATTATATGTCTTTCCGGAGACGGCTCAATCCAAATGAATATACAGGAACTGGCGACCCTGGCGGAAAATAATTTTAATGTAACGGTAATTGTTTTTGACAATGGCATACTGGGTATGATAAGGCAACAGCAGGATTTTTCTTTTGGAGGAAGACATTCCGCCTGTATTTACAAAAAGGCTCCGGATTTACTGAAAATAGCGGAAGCTTACGGAATTTCTACAGCGGATGCAAACAGCCCTGGATGGGAAAAAACAGCCTTCGAGGGTTCGGGACCCCGTTTTATACGCTTTAAGGTCCCGCCGGAAGAGGATGTTTTTCCCTTTGTGGTTCCAGGAACCGCAAACATAAAGGCAGTTAAGCAAAAAACTTAAAAATCCCAGGGTGAAATGATGTCGTACATACACCTCAGGATAATTGGTGTCATTTTCCCCTTATGCCAAAAAGTTTTTTAAAGAAATTCTTGATTCCCTTTCCGACAGTTTTTTTCGCTCCGGCTGCCCGGTTAACGGTGGAGGCAGTCTTTCCGCTGTGCTTTTGCTTGTCACTGTTAAACTTGGAATTTCCTGTCTTTTTCCTATTTGCACCGTGATCCTTTCCTTTCGCTCCTGATTTTCCACGGAATGCGGAATTATCCTTCCCCCGGTGCTTTTTATCTTTGCTGTGACGGGTTGTTCCGGATGTCTCCTGTCCCTGGGTTCCACTGCCTGAAGCATATTTTTGCTGGTAATATTGCATCCTTTCTTCAAAGGAAAGACGGGACAAATCCTTTTCTCCGGAAGCTGAATGCTTTCCGTGGCGGTCTTCCTGCTTGCGGCTTCCCCTGCCTTTTCCGCCGGAAAAATTCTTTGGCCCACGGACCATTGAGCGGGCACCTTTTCCACCGTCCCTGCCGCCGCTCCTGGATTTGCGCTCCGGGCCGTCGTCATAATCATTCTCATAACGGGCAATTTTTATGTACATTCCGGCGCTTTTATCATCCGCAAAGGAATTATCCGAAAGGGTACCCACAGGGATTTTTATTCCGATATACCGTTCTATTGAAGGCAGGTTGTACACATCCTGTTCAGAGCAAAAACTGTAGGCTTTTCCTGATTTCCCGGCCCGGGCGGTACGGCCTATACGGTGGACATAATTCTCCGCTTCTTCAGGCAGGTCAAAATTGATAACCATGGCCAAATCATCCACATCAAGCCCTCTGGCAGCCACGTCGGTGGCCACAAGGCAGCGCAGGGAACCGGATTTAAACGAATCTATAACCTGAAGCCGTTTAGTTTGCGGCAAATCCCCTATTATAAAATCAGTTTCAAAACCGTTAATACGCATTCTTTTCGCCACAACTTCGCTCATGCGTTTTGTATTGCAGAACACAATGAGGCTTTCCGGCTTTTCGTCACGGATAATCCCGCAAAGGAGACGCATTTTTTCATCACTGGAAACATGGAAAAGCTGCTGGTCGATTTCATCCACAGTAATATTTTCAGCTTCAATAGTAACCTCAACCGCATTGGAGGTGTATTCCCAAGCAAGGTTTTTAACCCAGGAATTCAGGGTTGCACTGAAAAGCATTGTCTGCCGGGCAGATGAAGGGGGCAAAACCTTTATGAGCTTCCTCAAGTCCGGATAAAAACCCATATCGAACATACGGTCGGCCTCGTCTATCACAAGGAACGCCACAGTCCTTAAATCCATGCTTCCACTCTGCTGTAGATCTATCACACGGCCTGGAGTACCTATGATAATGTCTACCCCCTGTTTGAGGAGGGCGATCTGCCTATTATAGCCTACCCCGCCGTAAAAACTTGCGGATTTAATATCCGTATGGGCGCTTAAAATCTTCGCTTCTTCCTCAACCTGAACAGCAAGTTCACGGGTTGGAGTCATGATAAGGGCTTTTTTCCCTTTTAACTCCGGATTCGAAAGCAGCCTCTGAAGCACGGTTATCAGATAAGCGGCCGTTTTTCCGGAACCAGTCTGTGACTGGACATACAGGTCGGATCCCTGCAGCCCTGCCTTAAGAACTTCTTCCTGAACAGGCATGCAGGTAACATATCCGGCATCGGATATACCCTGTTCAAGGGTTGTATCAAGTGTTAAATCTGTAAATTTCATTGTTCACAGAATATCACAAAGAAAAAATTTGAAAAAGATGTATTTTTGTTTCCGCGGCTTATTTCCCGGAAAGACACATGGAATAAAGTAAAAATGATTACTGCCTTTCATTGATTTTTCACCAAAATCAAGATATAATTCTTTTGCAATGCGTTTTATTGTTGCTTCTGATATACATGCTAATTTACCAGCTCTGGAAGCTTTTTACTCCCTCCTGGATTCAAAGGGGTTTTCGGGGACGCCCGTCTATTTTTTGGGGGATTATGTGAATTTGGGAGCATTCCCGGATGAAACAGTTTCGCTCCTCCGGACAAAACAAGCTGAAATTTTTCTTATGGGCAACCATGACAGATATATTGTCAACATCCAGTCTTTAATGGACAATCCCTATATCGATGACCAGGAGGGTATCCAGCACTGTGTCTGGACGAAAGAATGCCTGTCTGTGGAAAACCTGGAATGGCTCACCAACTTAAAAACAGAATTCACTTTTGAAGCTGAAGGCTGGACGGTGGATTTAATCCACGGACGTTATGGCTCCGATGAGGAAACAATAGACGAGGAAAAGCTGCCTGCGTTTTCAGGAAACACGGTTTTTATTTGCGGCCACACACATATTCCCCGTGACAGCAGCGGTTCTACGGCTTCCGGGAAATACCGCGTTTTGAATCCAGGCAGCCTGGGGAAACCCTTGGACGGAGATAACCGGGGGGCTTTTGGAATTGTGGATATTTCCGCCGGAACAAAAGAAAACCCGGGCAACCTGTCCTTTGAAATTGTACGCTTTGAATATGACATTGAAAAAAATGTTGCAGCCCTTAAAAAACAAAAAGTTCCATGGCGAAACGGTATCATAAACAGCCTAAGAAGCGCCGTATATATCAACGGGAATCCTGAAAAAACATGATAGCCCCTGAAAAACCAAAAGGTGCCGTACGGGTTTTTTCCGGAGGGGATCTCTTTGGAGAAAGCGGCATGAGGTGTGTTTTAAGCCTGCTTCCTTCCCTGCTTAAAACTGAAAAAATTGACTTTTGTATTATCAACGGCGAAAACACAGACGGAGGTTCAGGGATCACGGAGGAACAGGTTGAAAAACTATTCAGTAGCGGTGTGGATGTCATAACCGGCGGGAACCACTCCTTTGAAAAAAAATCCCTGTGGCCTGTGCTGGACAAATATACCAATATTATCCGGCCCGGGAATTTCCCCATTTTAGACAATGATACGATACAGAGAAATCAAAAACTTTTCCCGGATCAGGCTGCAAGTTTACCCGGGAAAGGATATACAATAGTGGAAAAAGATGCCGGAGGCTCACCGGCAAGACTTTGTGTAGTCAACATACAGGGAAGGGAATTTATGAAAGCCTTGGACTGTCCCTTCCGGTATATGGAAAATATTCTGGAAATTATGAAAACGGAGTATCCGGGGGTTCCTGTGGTTGTGGATTTCCACGGTGAATCAAACAACGAAAAGGAAGCTTTTTGCCTTTATTTCGATGGAAAAATTTCAGCGGTAACCGGAACCCATACCCATGTCCAAACGGCGGACGCAAGAATTCTGGAAGGCGGTACCGCCTGCATTTCCGATCTGGGCATGTGCGGGCCGGTCCGTTCTGTAATCGGATCCGATCCGGAAGATTCAATCCAAAAAGCCTTATACCAAACCGTCCGGCAAATGAAGGAAGCGCCGGGACCGGCGGCGCTGCGTGGTTGTATCACCGATATTGACAGGACCACCTTAAAAGCCCTTTCAATCACAACGGTTGATGAAAAAGAGTCCCTGTAATAGTTCCAAATTACCTTTTGGAAGAAGCTCTTTCATGGACCATACACGGAAGCATAATCGTCCCGTTTTCGCCGGATGCACCTGTGTCCAGAACAATCTCAATCGCGCGGCGGCCAATACCCAGAAGGGGGATCTCTACGGTTGATATCTGGGGATTATAAAACCGGCTGACCTCCCTGTTATCAAAACCGAATATGGATACATCAACGCCAGGGCGAAAGCCATGATCACGGCACCAATCCACAACACCACCCGCCATCAAGTCATTGAAAGCAAACACAGCGGTAACTCCGGACTTCAAAAGAACCGGCGCCAATTCATATCCTGAACCCTTTTCCCAGTCACCGAAAACTACATTTTTATCATTATACTGTATATTATGATTTAAAAGAGCTTCCCTGTAACCGGCCAGCCTTTGTTGGGTGGAATAACTTGACAAAGGGCCGCATATAACACCTATGTTGCGGTGATTTTGCTGTATCAGCAGAGCGGTCACATCATAGCCTGCTTTCCTGTCATCCATTAAAACCGATGGAAGCAAGCGGTTGCCGGAATAACAATAAGCATAAACAAATGGCACCGGCAGGGAACGGGGTATATACGAAATATCATGGCAATGATATCCTACGTATACAATACCTTCAACCTGCTTTTCCAACAGGTTTTTTACGGTCTTTCCGATAAGTCCGTGATGGGCGGGAGAATCTATAAAATTACTGCCGAATTTTTTATACAAACGCATATTTTCCAGAATGGCTTCATATCCTTTTTCGGAACAATATTCATAAATACCATCCACAATGTCAGGTGTGTTAAAAACAGTGAGGTCTTCAGTTATAATCCCTATGGTATTTGACTTTCCTTTTTGAAGCCGCCGGGCAAACACATTAACCGTATAATTAAGTTTTTTCGCCAATCCAAGAATCTCGTTCCTTTTTTCAGGACTGGCTGCTCCGGGTTTACCATTCAGTACATTTGAGACAGTGGCAGCGGAAACCCCTGCAAGTCTGGCGATTTCTTTTATCGTAGTCATAACAATATTGTACAATACTATCCTGTGAAAGTGAATAAAAAGGAAACGGACGCTTGCTTTTTCAGTAAGCTTGTTATATGTTTAATAAAACGTTTAAGTAAATCACAGGGAGAACCCAATTGCCGGAAGCAAGGGGCTATGCGCCTTTAAAGAACATCAAGATAAATGATAAATACTGGAACAGATACACAGGTTTAGTCGCTTCAAAAATTTTACCATATCAATGGGAAATACTAAATGACAATGTAAAAGACGCCCCTCCCAGCAGATGTCTATATAATTTCAAGCTGGTCGCGGGAGATATCAAAGGAGAACGGAAAGGAATGGTTTTCCAGGATTCGGATGCCGCAAAATGGCTGGAAGCGGTGGCATACAGCCTGGCCAGCCACCCTGATCCGGATTTGGAAAAAAAAGCTGACAGCGTTATTGATTTAATATGCAGGGCACAACAAAAAGACGGCTACTTGAATACCTACTACACCCTTGTTGAACCTGAAAACCGGTGGCAAAATTTGTGCGAGGGTCATGAACTTTATTGCGCCGGTCATTTTATCGAAGCGGCGGTTGCCTATTACCAAAGCACCGGAAAAAGAAAACTGCTTGACTGTCTTTGCCGATTTGCCGATTTGATTGCGGAAATTTTCGGGCCGGAAGAAAACCAAATACATGGTTATCCTGGGCATCCGGAAATAGAACTGGCTCTGGTAAAACTATATCGCATCACAGGCAAAAAAAATTACCTCAATCTCGCTGAGTATTTTATCAACACCAGAGGCTCATCTCCCAACTATTTTCTTGAAGAAATGAAAAAACCCGGTTTCAAGCATATTTTTAACGAATTCATTAATTACGATCCGGTTTATTCCCAATCCCATATACCGCTAAGGGAACAAAAAACAGCGGAAGGGCATGCAGTCAGGGCTGTTTATCTTTATTGCGCAATGGCTGATATAGCAGAAATGAATGACGATAAACAGCTTCTGGAACAGTGTAAAATTCTTTGGCAGAATATTACCGGAAAAAGAATGTTCATAACAGGCAGCATCGGTTCCTCCGGAATGTGGGAACGGTTCACGACGGATTATGATCTTCCCAACGACAGCAATTATTCCGAAACCTGTGCATCCATAGGGTTGTTTTTTTTCGGTTTCAGGATGGCGGAAATAACCCACGAGTCTTCATATATAGATGTTTGCGAAAGAGCTTTATACAATACAATCCGGGCCGGAATTTCCATGCGGGGAGACAGATACTTTTACGTAAACCCGTTGGAGGTATGGCCGGCGATATGCATGGATAAAACCTCCAGAGCCCATGTAAAAGCTGTCCGGCAAAAATGGTTTGACGTGGCATGCTGTCCTACAAATATCGCCAGAACACTTGCATCCTTAGGAAGATATATTTATACACTTGTGGATTCCGGCCTTTTTGTAAACCTATTCATCCAAAATGAAGCGGAAATTCCAATTAACGGGGATAAAGTAAAAATAAAACTGGAAACCGATTATCCTAAAACCGGCAAAATAAAGTTGCGAATATCCGGGATACATAAACCATTGAATCTTCACTTGAGAATACCGATATTCGCCAAAAATACAAGGATTCTGTTTAACGGTAAAATTTCCGAAAAAGCTGTCCCTGGTAAATATTTCAGTCTGTGTTGTGAAGAACCGGAAAACAATGTCGAAATGAATTTCAACATTGTGCCGGAATTCGTATATGCGAATCCTTTGGTAAGGGCAAACTGCGGAAAATCAGCTTTAATCAGAGGACCTGAAGTATACTGCCTTGAAGAATGCGATAACGGCGAAAACCTGGCGTCCGTGTACATTGATACTTCAAAAAACGTGGAAGTCGAATGGAAAGAAAACTTGATGGAAGGAACATCTGTTCTTCATTGCCGTGGATTCAAGCTTAACAGTGACACTGACAATTCAGTGTGTATAGAACCGCCGGAATGAAAGGAACAATCCATTACAGCAATTCCATATGGTTCCTGGGGTAACAGAAAAGAAGGCGAAATGATTGTATGGATGCATGTAAAGGATTTGTAAATAAACACACCTACGTCCAATATTCATTGACAGCATAGAAACCAGCGGATAGGATGGAGTTATGATTAAGACAGCTTTATTTATAATATCCTCCGCGATGACTGTTTTAATGGCTTCATGTTCAAGAAAATTTTATGGCGGAATACATGAACCGCCTGCGCCTCCTCATGGAGGAAGAGGTGCGGATTTGAATTTTATTTTCGGACCGGGAGCGGGATCTGACAGAATATTGAATGTGGCAATAAAAATCCTGATAATTGTGGCTCTGGTGTTGCTTATAAAAATCCTATATGACAAACACAATAAAAAGAAATAGAATCGGTTCGATATCGGTAACATATTAACTTCACTTGCTTGTTTTATTATTTACATATATTATTGAGGCGGAAACGTTAAACGGAAAAAAAACTCTTATCAGGAGAATAACATGGAAGCTTGCTTAAACAAACGCCCCTGTCCTTGCACCTTTAATTGTCCACGGCATGGGAAATGCTGCGACTGTGTTGCCTACCACCGGGATCATGACGAAGGTGTTCCGGGGTGCTTTTTCAGCAAAAAAGCCGAAGCCACTTACGACAGAAGTATCGAAGCCCTCTACCGTGACTACAAGGCGAGGAACGCCTGAAAAACCGTTACCATAGTTTTCCCTATTTTGACTTACCTTTTATTCTTGATACAATGTACTGAAACATGGACAATAATCAAATATGAATTTCCCCCGTATTTTCCTGAAAACAAAAGAAGAGACAGACATACAGCAGGGTTCCCCCTGGGTCTTTGACAACGAAATAGCCTTTGTAAAATACCAGTCAGACGGAAAGACAGTCCAGCAGGAACTGAAGGACTGCGCTGTCGCTCCGGGAACAGCGGTGGAGGTGTTTTCAAAGGGCGGCTTGTTTTTGGGAACCGGGATTTTCAACCCCCGGTCAAAGATAACCGTGCGCCTCCTGACGGAAAGCCGGGCGGAACACCTCTTCGGTGCCGGGGCGGACGGCAGCGTTCCCGGCTCCCTCCACGGGGAAAAGGTCCGCGGTTTCTTTCTGGAAAAAGTGAAATCAGCCTTGGAAGCCCGGTTCTATTACTACGGCAAAAACGAATCCTACCGGCTGGTGTTCGCGGAGGCGGATTTCATCCCCGGATTCACGGCCGACCGCTACGTGGATGAAGCGGGACGGGTTTTCCTGTCCGTGCAGTTCCTCTCGCTCGCCGCGGAGGTGTTCCGGGAAGAGCTGCTTGACTGCCTGCGGACGGTATGCCGCCCGGCCGGCATATATGAGCGAAGCGACGCGGCTGTACGGGAACTGGAGGGGCTTCCCCTGAAAAAAGGCTGGATCGGGGCGGAACACAATCCGGTTATCACAATCCGGGAAAACGGAATCCTGCTGGCGGTGGATTTGGAGAACGGACAGAAAACCGGATATTTCCTTGACCAGAAAGACAACCGGAAGATTGTCGCTTCCCTCGCGAAGGGCCGACGGGTGCTCGATACGTTCACCCACACCGGCGCATTCGGATTGAACGCCGTCGCGGGCGGCGCACGGGAAGTGGTTTCCGTGGACATCTCCCCGGAAGCGGTCGCCGGCGTGGAGCGGAATATCGCCCTGAATAAAGCCGGTTCCGTGATGAGCGCAGTCTGCGCCGATGTCTTTGATGTGCTGCGCCAGTATGAAGAAGCGGGGGAACGGTTTGACATGATTATCCTTGACCCGCCGGCCTTTGCCAAAAGCGCCGCCAAGGTGGAAAAAGCCTACGGCGGCTACAAGGAGATAAACCTGCGGGCGATGCGGCTGCTGGTGCCGGGCGGCATACTCGTTTCCTGCTCCTGTTCCCATTTTATGAGCCCGGATTTGTTCTACGACATGCTGGTTCACGCAGCCGCGGATGCCAGGCGCCGGATTCAGATTTTCGAAAAGCGGGGCGCCGGGCCGGATCATCCGGTGCGGGCAGGGTACGCAAAGTCAGAATACCTGAAATGCGCCGTCATGCGGGTGATGTGAGTAATACAGCAAACAAGCTATGGCATTTTTGCTTTAAGAGGGAATTTGTTTTGCGAAGTCCTTCGGAATGCCGGGCTTGCCTTGTCACGCCTCCGGTACACGGCGGAAAACAAGCGATGTGTTTATGCCGCCGAAAGCGAAATTGTTGGACATAACGTACTCCGCGTCAATTTCACGGCCGGTTCCCGTGATAAAATCAAGGGGAGCGATTTCCTCATCCCGATCAACCAGATTGAGATTGGGGCAAAACCATTTCTTTTTCTGCATAAGGATTGAGCACCAGGCTTCAATGGCGCCGCAGGCACCCAGAGTATGCCCGGTGTAATTTTTCAGGGTTGACACGGGAACCTTTCCGCCGAACACATTATAAACCGCATTCGATTCCACAATGTCACCGGAAACAGTGGCCGTGCCGTGCATATTGATGTAACCGATATCCTCCGGCTCAAGGCCGGCGGCCTTCAGCGCCATCCTCATCACAGCTTCAATCGTGCTCTGGTTCGGATGCGTGATATGCGTTCCGTCAGTGTTTGTGGCGAAGCCTGCGACCTCGGCGTATATTTTCGCCCCGCGGCGGACGGCGTGCTCATATTCCTCCAGAATGAGGGTTCCGGCCCCTTCCCCGACCACAAGCCCGTCACGGGTTTTGTCATAGGCGCGGGGTGTCCGCGAAGGATGCGCGTTATCGGTTGAGGCGGAAAAGAGGGCGTCAAAAACACCGGCATCCGCCGGAGTAAGTTCCTCCGCGCCGCCGGCTATCATGATGTCCTGAATCCCGTTGGCCACAGCCTCATAGGCGTAGCCTACCGCCATGCTGCCGGATGTACAGGCGGTGTTCGTGGTTATAAGCCGTCCGGTAAGCCCGTAGTGCACCGACAGATTCGCCGCACAGGTTTGCGGCATCGCTTTGATGTAGGTGGATGCTGAAAGGGAGCTGGAATCCTTGTCTATGAGGAGACGGTAAAAATCAACAAGGGCGTCCACATCTCCGGCGGAAGACCCGTAGGAAATCCCGGTGGAACCGGACGTGAGTTCCGGCGAACCGAGAAGCCCTGCCTTCTCCAGTGCGTTTTCCGTGGCATTTAACGCCAGAATCGCAACACGCCCCATACCCCTGGTCTCCTTCCTCGAAAAAGCCCTGAGCTCCGCCGTCACAGGAGCCGCAAGATGCGGCCGAAGACCCTCGTATACCTCCCATTCAGGCATGGCGGCAACCTTGTTTTCAAGGGCTTTAAGGCTTCGCCACACTTCGTCATCCGCTATCCCGAGGGAAGAGACAATACCTCCGCCTGTAACCACAACCCTGCGTTTCACTGCAAACCTCCGTTAACGGATATCACCTGCCGGGTAATATATCCTGCGTTTTCAGACAAAAGAAAAGAAACAGCGGCGGCGATATCTTCGGGCTTGCCGAGTCTTTTCATAGGAATCATTTTCTGAACCTCTTCAAGGGGAAGTCCTTCTATCATATCCGTCTCAATTACCCCCGGAGCGACTGCATTCACGGTGATGTTTCTTGAAGCGACTTCGAGGGCGAGGGCTTTCGCCGCCCCGATAAGACCGGCTTTTGAGGCGCTGTAATTCACCTGTCCACGGTTTCCCATCACACCGGAAACTGAAGAAAGCACGACCACCCTGCCCTTCCTCTGTTTGCACATCGCCATCATGACAGGATGAAGGACATTGTAAAATCCGTCGAGGTTTGTGCGGAGGACGGAATCCCAGTCATCATCATCCATAGCGACAAAAACGTTGTCACGGCATATTCCGGCGTTAAGGACAACGCCCCAAAAAGAACCGTTGGCTTCCAAATAAGCTTCCAATGCCTGCCGGCATTCTTCACGGTTTGAAATATCGAACTTAATAAGAGAAGCGCTTCCGCCAATGCTTTCAATTTCCTTTTTCAGGGTTTCAGCTTTCCCTACATTTGCACCGCGGTAATTAATGACAACTTCAAATCCGTCCTGCGCAAGCTGGATGCAGCATTCACGGCCTATTCCGCGCAGGGCACCTGTTACAAGGACAGTTCGTTTATCTGACATCATTCCTCCCTATTGATAAAACGGTCAACATCATCAACACTCATAACCAGAAGCCTTCCCTGGGAAACAGGCCCGTCGTCATTGAACACCTTTCCGGTGAAAGAAAACAACCCGTTGAAAAGATCCGTTTCCTGTTCGATTTCTACAAGCACCGTTTCATTTTCTTTGAGGAAGGGGCGGGAAATCACAAAATCAGTGACCCGCAGAATAAAACCGATGGAAGGTCCTTCTTTTCCCGCATATTCCATTATATGTGAATAAGCGCTGATTGACTGGGCAATCAACTCAAAGGTGGCATACCCCGGTGTGCACCCACCGAAAAACAACGGGGATGTATTGTCAAGGGTCGCATGGGCGGTTAAACCGGAGTCATTCACGGAGATGATTCCGTCTATCAAAAGCATATTACCCCTATGTGGTATAATAGAAAAAAGATTTTCTTTTCCCTCAAGGGGAAGATTAAGTTTCTTCACCTTAAATCTTCTCCATAAGCAGCACTGCGTTTGCCCCGCCAAAAGCGAAGGCGGAATTCATCACCGCTTTTAAGTTCCTGGATTCCCCCGGTCTCGCAAAATCTAGTGCAGCCAAATCAGGATCCAGGACACCATCGTTTACATGGGGAGGCAGCATTTGCGGCGGTTCCGAAGCCAGGGTAAGGGCGCAGATTGAAGCGCCGATGGAGCCGGCGGAACCGAGGGTGTGCCCCGTCATCGCCTTGGTACTTGAAACTTTCACGGAGGAACCGAAAACAGCGTCTACAGCCTTTGCTTCCATGGCGTCATTCACGTCGGTTCCTGTACCGTGAAGATTTATGTAGCCGATGTCCTCCGGCTTTTTCCCTGCCATTGCCAAAGCTTCCTTCATAATAGTGATGACGGCGGTTGCCTCCGGATCAGGACTGGTCATGTTGTAGCCGTCGCTGGATTCGGCGAAGCCGGTGATTGCCACAGGGAAGGGCACAACCTGCTCCCTCGTCACAAAGAAAAGCCCGGCCCCGTCCCCCAGGGTAATGCCGCTGCGGTTCACGCTGAAAGGGTTTGTGGGGACCGGACTGACAGCCGACAGGGCCATGAAACCAGCCGATATGAGGTCGCTGGATAAATCCACACCGCCCACCAGCATGGCATCCGCCACACCGGATTCAATTAAATCTATGCCCCTGATTATTGTGGATATGCCGGAAGCGCAGGCGGATGCGACACTGAAAACAGGTCCCTTCAAGCCAAGAAGTCCGGCAAGCTTCCCCGCCGGAACATAGGGATTCTGCAAATCCACATTGTACGAACCGAAAGTCCCTTCTTCCAGGTATTTTTTATGTTCCGGTGACGCCATCTGACTGTGATAATCGCAGCCGCCCAAGGCCACACCGACCCGGGAGACATCGTATTTTTCCAGGATACGCCTGGCATCGGCTTCCAGCTGTCCGGCAGCGTTTTCCAGTATCCTGTTGAACAAATCATCACCTTCAAGGCGTACCCTTCCCACAAGGGCACCGACACGGTTCCGGGAAAAATATTTCTGCTCCCCTTTGAGGATATTCCTCATGGTTTCATCAGCGGTATTGCCCAGGGCGGTAATCATAACAGGCTTTGTCATGAAATATCTTTTCATTAAAACCCTTCCTTCCGGGCGGATGGGATATCTTTCTTTCCTGGTTTCAGAATCACCTGTGCCTCCCTGTATTTTCACTGAAGGATTTCAATATCATACCTATACCCCCGCAGATGGTTCACAACGCTTATGCTGTTTCCATCCCGCTCCATGCTCCATACAAGGGACGTCCCCTGGTAAACCGACCGGTTCTGTTTGTCGCCGTCTGCCTTGTACCGGAACAAAAGCCTGGCTGAACTGATGAGCTTCCCGACTTCAGCATAGTCATAAAAAGCCATCTGCATATCCGCCACAATATATTCAGCCTTGATTTTTGATGCCGCCACAAAAGACGATGAAAAAGAAAGCGCCTTCCCGTCCCAGAGGATGGAGCATATTGTTTGCCCTGAAGGCGATATCATGGTGATATCCAGTTTTTCCTCATCGGCAACAAGGAAGGCTTCGGCCACAAATCCATCGTGACTGCCGA
The DNA here is from genome assembly GCA_949299755.1 of uncultured Treponema sp. Taxonomy (GTDB): domain Bacteria; phylum Spirochaetota; class Spirochaetia; order Treponematales; family Treponemataceae; genus Avitreponema. Next base: position 20,554 of record CASGBA010000008.1, read on the forward strand.
AACTTCCTGTAAGCAGCTGGTGGGATTCCATAGGGACTCCGATAGCGGAAGGAGGCAAAAGCCCGATTGTGTTTTCATCGGTTATATACACAACCCCGGCGCCGCGGATTGATTTACAGGAAGAGAAAAACACAATAATTAAAATAAAAACCGGAAAAAAAAGTCTGTACTTAAACATCTTTCCCACAGGTAAGTTTACTTTTTAGAACCGCTATTAGTCAACTCCGGAATAACGGTCCATATAAAATACCATATTCCATTGTATACGAACTATGCTTCAGAAGAAAGGGAAATTTACTTTTTCCCGGTATTTTTTGAACAAAGGGCGGTTATGAAGGCGGCGGTTATGCCTATGAATACAGTCAACCCGAACGTATGCACCGGCCGGAAAGAGCTGAACACAAGGCTTCCGAAACTCAATGCGGTAGTCAAATATGAAAGGGTGATTGCGAGCATAGGTTTTTGACCGGAATTCCCCGCAAAAACCATGTAATCCAAACCCAAGCCAATTACAAGGAGGAGTCCAACGGCAAAAAAGAAATCGACAGGAAGACCGGCAAATCCGATAGAAGATAAAACCGACAGGATAATAATAACCGGAGAAACAGCCATCTGCAATCCTTTCTTTTTGAATACAAGAATTAAAAGCAGGATGATTACAATAAAAGCAGCGGTAAGCATTTTCAATATGATTTCCGTAAGCTCATCAAGCTGGAGATTCACATCCCTGCTTTTCTGGAAGTATGTAACACCTTCACACTTTTCCGCCGCATTTTCCACTTTTCCTGAACCAACACCTCCGAAAACAAGAACCGCCAGATAATATTTTTCTCCAAGACTGCCAATTATAATACGATTCATCATATTTGAAAGGCTTGCTGGAATCCCGGAAAAATTGAGTGCAACGAAATCATCTTCCCAGGCAGAACGGGCTTTGTCTGGATTTATTCCCAAAACATCGCATTGTTCATACAAAAAAGGAATGAGGGCTTTTGAAATTTCAAAATTCGTTTGTTGGACAGAAGGAGGAGGAATAAACGCTGAAACAGAAAGATAGTTGTCTATGACTCCTGCACACCGCAGTTTCTCCAGTTCCAGGGAAAACAGGTATTCTTTCTCCCTGGCATCCTGCTCATTGTTTCCTTCGACAATTGCATAGGTTGAGCTCATGAATCCGAGAACCCTTCCGGCGGTTTTTTCGCTTTCCAGAAGTCTGTCACTCATCTGGTATAAATCAAGCACGTTGTTATGGACTTTAAGATTTCCTGCGGCAAAAATAAAAAAAACAGCTGAAACTACAAAAAGAGGGAAAAGAAAAGACCCGTGTTTTTTTGTTTCCGGAAGCCGCCATGCAAGCGCCTTTTTTGAAATCATAGACGGTCTTGAAACAAGAGGGAACAACCCCATGACAGTGAGGAAAGAACTTATCAAACCGGCGCAGGAAAAAAGAGCCACCTGTTTGAGTATTCCATAAGGACTGAAGAGAATCAGAAAATAACAGAGAACCGTGGAAACAAAACTGACAGAAAGATTCTTTGAAAGCTTTTCCGCCACACAACGACCGTTTTCGCATTCATCCCTTTTTGCGTAAGCCAGATAAAAATGAATGGCATAATCAATGCTGGTTCCTATAAGAGAAGTACCGAAAATCATAGTGAGAATATGAACATCCGGAAAAAAAATAACGACGGCGGACAAGGCGGACAAAATAGAAAAAAAAGTGCTAAGCAAAAACAATCCGATCACATGGATGTTCCTTAGCATCACAAGAAACAAAATGATTATGATAACTATTGACACTGTTGTAATCAAAGTTATTTCTTTCTGGGCACCGGAAGCGCTTTCGTAACTGTGGAAAGGGAAACCTGAATAACTTATATCCAGGTTCTCCGTCTCTTTTTCCAGGCTGTCTCCGACAGCATATATTTGAGAGACACCTCCCGATGTATTTGATATATTCAAAGCCGCTTCCGACAGGGTTCCCTGCAAAAGAATATACCATACGCCGTCATTTTCCACAGCGAGCACGCCTTCCTTAGGCATTACCGGAGTAATACCGCTGACCTTTTGCAAAAAGTCAGTGAAAATAATATTGTCAACGAAAAAAGGATCATTGTCCAGATTTTCGATGGAATTGAATGTCAGTGGTGAAAAAATAGAGGCAAGGCTATTCATCTGGAAATCGCCGGGATTTTCCTGAATTTCCTTCACGGCATATTCCGGGAGCATCTGATATCTGTATTTTGAAAGTATGCCGGAAAATGAATCCATATCCATGGGGATGCTTTCAAGACGCAGGTCCGCAAAAATATTTCCGTCGGACAGCCCTGAATACATTTTTTCGGCGCATGATTTTGCAGTATTAAAATCCGGGTGCCCGATAAGGATATTCACATCCGCATTTTGTTTGGCAGCGAATTTTTTCTCCGCGGCGCTGACTCCTTCGGATATACCGTAGGTAGGAAGCAGCGACATAAAATCCGTAATGACAGATAATCTCCCGGACAACAGTACAATTATAAAACCGGCCGCAAGAATTCCATGGTATAATATGAACAATAAGCTAAAAGGAAAATTCTTTTTCTTCATCCGCCGTTAATTTTCTCTGCTCTACATTTTTAAGTTTATATAAAATACTGTCCCCGGAATTTTCCCTCATCAACACAGTGTCAATTGAGACTGAACCTCCGATAGTTATAGAATGGACAAAACTTTTTACGTTACTATCCTTTGGGACAAGACCTAAAAACCATCCTCCACCGCTGGAAACAAAATATAAGTCAAAAACATCCTCAAGCCGGGAAAAATCACCGGCAAATATGCTTTCCAAAGCTTCCGCAATTGAAAGATAAATTCCGTTGCCGGATACATCCATTGTAATAATCCTGGAACCAACCTGTTGCTTCATGCTGTTTCGTCCCACAATCATTTTTGATGCGTATGGTTTTTCCGTAATCCAGGCGATACCGGTACCCGGCAACAAAATCATTCTGCCGGAAGACTCCAGTTTTTTGTCCAGGCTTTTTATGGTTTTTATCTGAATATAATCAGCGGTCATGGATGAGGTGGAAAAGGAGTTTTTAACGGTTTCAAAACCGCTGTCATCCGCCTGCAACGGATGGCTGTATATACTTTCATCATAAATATCAGCGGAAAAAACGGTGGCGGCAAAACAACAAAAAAATAAAACAACCGGAAATATTCTACTCATAGGCTTCCGATATACTCCTTAAATGCCTCAGTAATAAAGTCAGGCACAAAACCGGTTGACTTGCCTTCCAAGTCAGTAACCATCTGGCTGCTTTCCCCCTTTGTTGTAATTACACCGGTTCCTTTGTCCATGATTTCATATTTGAATTTCAAAAGATATTCGTACTCAACCACGGTTATTCTGATAACAGCCCTTTGCCCCGGACTTAAAGGCCGTATATATTTTATTTTGTTCCGGGTAAGCGGAAGCATATAACCTTTTTTGAAGATGGAATTATAACTTAAATGCATCTTTTCCAAAAGTTCTGACCGAGCCATTTCAAAATAATCAAAATATTTTCCGTTCCAGACAACACCCATGGGATCACAGTCGTTAAATTCAACCTTGAATTCTTTTTCCAGACAGAACATATCATTTACTCCAGAAATCATAAAAATTATACCACTGATACGGATATTTCTGTACGTGCTTTTCCAAAAAAACGGCATATTTTTTGCAAGAGGATTCTGCGAACGCTTTTCTTGCGGATTTTCCCGGTTTTTCAAAACCATTCATATTTAGTTCGACATATATTTCATAGCTTTTTTTCAAAGATATATCTCTGGTCCTGACACACACACAAAAAAATGAAGGTGACTCAAAAAGCAACGGAAGATAAAATGCCCCGAATGGGAACTGGGCCGGCTCTCCCAGAAAATCCACTTCAATATTCCTGTCTCCTGAACGGTCTCCGGCAATAATGACGATGCCTCCATCGTCAAGGGTTGTCTGTATTCTCTCAATACCGTCAATTGACAAATCCCTTACGCTGAGCAAATTCAGCATGGAATCCGGATTCAATTTTTTCAGCATGGAATTGAATTTATCCGTCACTTCAAAATCCACAAGACTAAGAACAGGGATTTTCATACCCAGCTTGTTTTTTGAAAGCTCTTCCGACAATGCACGCATTTCTTCCGCAGAACCAATATGGGAAACAATCAAAAAAACGCCTTTCCCGGATTTAAGGGTGTTGTTCAATTCATCCACACTGTCATCACGGAAATGAAGATGACTGTAATTAACCTTGCCAACCCAGCCTTCGCATTTTTCAATCAATGTTATTGAAAAGGCAACAAAACTTTTCCACACGGAAAGCTTCTTTCCCGTCAGTGACTCAACTTTATCTAAATATTTTCTGATAGCTTTCCGTGCGGTTCCTGCAACAAAAAAATAAATGGCACTTACCGGGAAGGCAATAAGTATCAAAAGAGCATGGGGGAGAATTTTTATGAGAAAGAGCATTATGCTGAAACCGATATTATTTCCAATATCTCCCGTCTGCTGCCATTTTTTCATCTGTATTTTTTCCTCATCTTTATAAGTGAGGGGATGTGAAAAAGCATTCCGAAACACAACCGGAAAAAAACAAATGTTATACGCACATTATCCCTAACCATACGGAAGTTGGAGCTGCCTCCTTCAGGATATGTAACCCGGACACTTTCGGAAACGATGGGAACACGGTTCCAGTACATCTTCACAAGGATTTCAATGTCGAATCCCATACGGTAATCCCACAACCCGCCGGAAGTAAGCCGGCAGGATTCTCCGACAGGATAAACCCTGAAGCCGCACATAGAATCCTTTATTGCTTTTTTATTGAATGTCACCAAATGGGTGAAGAAGTTAGCTACACGTCTTCCTTTTACACGGCTTGCAGGAACAGATGCGTCATACTCGGGATAGCCTGCGACAAGAAAATCCGGCCTTTCCTTGGAAAGTTCCAGAAACCGCGGAACCCGGCTGATATCGTGCTGTCCGTCAGCATCTAGTTGCAGGACGTGGGTTAACCCGATTTCTCCGGCCTTTCTGAATCCGGCGACAACAGCGCCTCCCTTTCCTGTGTTTTTTTCAAGGGTTACCAGGTGGACGAGTTCCGATAACAATGTACAATCCCGCAACCACTTTTTATTTTCTCTGTCGCTTGCATCATCCACAAGTATAACAGGCACTCCATAATGCAAAAGTTCTTTTACTTCTTCATATGCCGAGAAACCATGGTTGTATACTGGAATCAGGAAACCGTAATTCATATGCTATAATATATAACACCAAAGGAAGCCTTGTCTCCCTTTTTACTTAAAAATGTAAAACCAATAACTCCGGACACTGTAAAATCCAGCATTAAATCCATTTCCGTATCCGGCAACACCGGATTCACAAATTTTGTTTTCTTGATTGCCGTAACACTTACAGGTTTGGACAGGATTTCTGAGGCGCAACGGGCAACAATATCAATTTCCCCCACTGCCGGTAAAAGGCGGAAGGATTCAAAATGTTCCTTGAAATAAGAAGAGAAAGCAGGCACGATGAAAGAGAGAATCCATTTTCCACCGGAAGTTTTTTCCCTGCGTAAAAATTTTACAGACTCAAATCCGTTACCGTCCACCCTCAATCTCCTTGTCAAACAGAGCCAGGACTTCCTGCTTTTGAAGCTTGCCCATACTGTTATAAGGTATTTCCTGAACAAAACGCCAGCGTTTGGGGATTGTCACAGGTTCAAGGTATTCAAAAAGCCTTGACCGGAAAACTTTCATCCGCCCTGCATGGTTTTCGGCACCCAGCAATTCTTCTCCTTTTTTGGATAAAACCACTACAGCCGCAAGATACTGTCTTTTTTCTGACGACATGGCAAAAACAACCGTATCCTTCGCAAGTCCAGTTTGTATAATCCTGTTTTCAACCTCTATGAGCGAAACCCGTTTTTCCGCTATTTTGACAACGGAATCTTTACGGCCTATGAGCTTGAATTTCCCGTCTTCCCGCAAATCAGCTAAATCCGAAGAGTGGAATATTCCTCCATGTATGGCGCTACAGTAAAACACCAGGCATCCGTCATCACCTGATTCCACAACCACGTCCTTTGTGGGTGTCCACCATTCAGACTCATCGTCCTTGTTTATCCTCCAGCCCACAGCTCCCGTTTCCGTACTTCCGTATATTTCCAAAGGATGGGAACCGTATGCCCGGTTGACTTCCAAGGCTTCATTCCTGCGCAAAACACCCCCTGCCGTAACAATACTGATATCCCGGATTATTTTCATTGATTCACCGATTGCCGGATCTTTAACACTCATTTTTAAGAATGAAGGGGTTGTAATAAAGGCGTATTTTTCATTTCCCAGATGAAGAAAATCATCAGGCTGGGAAATTTTTTCCCGGCGGAAAGGAACACCATAAACGAAAGGTTTTATGGCGGCAAACACAATGCCGAAGGCGTGGTGGGGGTTAACGCTGGAAACAAGAAGACGCTTCTGGAAATCACCCCGCCACTTATCACCGATGGAATCATTGTCCCATTCAAGTTCCCTTATTTCGTGCAGAACCCCTTTCGGCTCCCCAGTAGATCCGGAAGTAAACAAATAAACCCTGGAATCCTCGGGTACAGGAGGAAGGGAAACATCAGTTATATCATTCACATCTCCGATTATTTCCGGAATGCAATCGGAATAGGAAAATTTATCTGCGGAAAGACACAATGTTTTACTGTCTATAAGAGGCTTTATGAATTCAAATGAGTAATTTGAGGATACATAAGCTTCTTTGCCGCATTGCAAAACCGCGGTAAGCCCCACAATGAAATACCAGAAATCATCGGAATGGAGGATGACTTTTTCAATGTCTTTACTGGAAATAAACTTCCTCAAAGCGGCGGTTTCATTTAAATAATCCTTCCAAAGTTTAAAATCTCCCTGGGAAAATTTCCCGGAATAACATACTATGGCATCCTTATCCCTGGAATTAACCGACATGGAAGAAAGTGAAAATCCCCTGCTGATTCTTTTTTGCATTCTACCCCTTACGATGAATTCCGCTGCAAAAAGGCATCCTATCAATATGTAAGACACCAACCCGTTGTACAACGCCCATATTCCGGTACTTTGCTGAAAAACAGTAAACGCCGCTATTGAACCATTAACCACAAAAAACACGCACCATACGCAGGTTACACGCCGGCAATATCTTTGCACCGTTTTTATGTTTCCGTTCCATTTTATGTTTTTGTCTCCCAAACAGGCAAAGGTAAAAATGACGGTTTCATCATGCCTGAGAGACATCCCGAAGGTGAACAAAAAAACAAGATTCACAGCTACGGGATAAAACCTTAAAACAATTTCACTGTCTGTCAAAATGACGGTGAAGGCAACAATCCCCATGATAAGAGGCGCAACCGGTACTTTGCCCTTTTTAAGCAGAAGAAGAGAGGCGGCAAGTACAATTATAACAAAACCAACCAGACGGACAGGAAAATGGAAAACAGAAACAGATAAAAAAACGGCTGCCGGATACAATACAGCCAGAATGTATCCGGTTATTTTTGACAGTGACATCCTTACTTGCTGTTTTTTGAAAGCAACTCAATCAAATCCCTGATTGTTCTGATCTCCCTGAACATATTTGCATCAACCTTGGGCGGCAGATAATCCTTGAATTTAACAATAAGTTCCGCCGCATCAATGGAATCCAAATCAAAATCTTCCACCAGATTCGAATCCAGCGTGATATCATCCCGGTTAATGTCAAACTCATCCGCCAGGATATTCCTGATACGTTCAAATAAATCTTCTTCCAATGCCATTCCGGGTCACTCCTTATGTGCCGAGATATATTCCGCAAGCGTATTTACCGAACGGAAATACTTCTTGTTGTCCCCGTTCTCCTTGGAAAAAGAAACTCCGTATTTTTTTTTGAGGGCAATCCCCAGTTCCAGCGCGTCAACACTATCCAAGCCAAGACCTTCACCAAAAAGAACCTCATCATCGCCGATATCATCGGGAGAAACCCCTTCCAGCTCCAAACTGGAAATAATCAAACCTTTGATTTCCTGCTTTAATTCTTCCATAAAATACCGCCCTAATAAAACCGATGGGAATCTTCAATTCTTTTATTTTACTTCAGAATAATTCTAAAAATCAATACTTTTCAGCAGCCAGGATATTTGAGCGCCTCTGGGATTCCCGGTAAAAATTCCGTCAATTCACATTGCGGCGGTACATTTTTTCCAGAAATTCAGTCATTTTTATGGATTTTTCCCTGTCGTTTTTACCTTCAAACATACTGGGATAGAGTTCTTCCCCTCTGGTGAAAGAATAGGAATAACAGCCGGCGTCATTTATCTGCCAGAAGGGGTCCTGTTTCCTCAAACCTTCTTTGTCATTCCCGCCAATATACAGCGGGACAACGGGGGCATCCGCGAAAAGAGACACACAGGCAAAACCCCGCTTTATAGTAACCGGCATCCCCTGTTTTGTCCTGGTACCTTCGGGAAATATAATCAGGGTTTCATTTTTGGCAAGGGAATCGGCGCAAGCGCGCTTAAGCTCATCAATATCCTCATTGTTTGCGATATACAATACCCTTACTATGGAGCCTACTACAGTATGAAGCAATCCGCCCCTCACGATGCAGTTGGCACCGGGAATAAGGGAAAAAAGGATCACCACGTCCAGCAGGGAGGGATGGTTCGGGGCTATGATTTTTCCGCCTGTATCGGAAAAATCCGGGATGGGGCCTTCAAACCTTAAAAGCCCCAAAAGCATGCACATCCGTACAATCAGCCTGTGGGACAGGGTGACGGAACGGCGGCCCGTTTCCCGGAATTTGTCATTGGAACGGATGAAGAGCTTCTCCAATGGGAGGACAATCAGTCCCAGAACAAAGCTTCCTATCCCGAAAAAAAGGTAAATCAGGGATTTCCGTATGCTTATCCTGGTTTTCCCTATTCTAACCATACATCTCCTTTATTTTGAATGAGATACCTGACAAAACTCCTCTGATCGCACAAAGATTGGCCGGGGAAATCATCCATAGCACCAGGGCCGGAGACTTTCACTCCGATACACATTGGGGGAAGAATCGGCGCCGTAATGTTGTTGCGGTATTCGTCCGGAACTCGCTCCTCCGCATAAATAAGCATCGCGGACTTCATCCTGCCGGTTTTTAAGGGGGCACATCCCACGGTGACAAGGTTCCTGATCACATTGTCAAAGCCGGAATAAACCGGGCTGTAAGGAACCTTGGAGCCGAGAAGGATTGTGGCTTCAGCCGGCGCCGTATTGAAAACGGAAAGGGTAAACAAAGCGGGCATTACTCCGTTGTCTTTTGCAAAAGCACTGTTGATTTTATACTGAACATCGATTTCACCCCGGACTGAAGTGAAGAACAAAATATCCGTGTCCAGTTTGAGGTGCTCTACCATCCAGCAGGTCATTTTTGTAAGCTGGCTGAATCTCCTTGTGGCGATGGGAGAAGCGAAGGTGATTTTGGGCGATTCGGGGGAATCGGCGATTTCCTGTCTGCCCTCTACCCATCCAAACCAGTCATCCTTTGATTCCAATCCGGGAGCCCACAGGGAGAATGAGTCCACCATTACGAGGCTCTCCTGAAAACAAGAAGCGTATAGCTGAAAACACCCAGATTGTGGTGGGCTGTTTCCAGCTTCAGTCCGCCACGCTCTATGGCAGGCACAATGTCATCATAGGTGTACATACGGCTGTTCCCGTTGGCGATGCAGGTAAAATATAAGCTTGTCTCCTGAAGGCAGAAGGAAGAAGCCCGGAACCGCTGTTTGTCAATCAATGGCTCAAGCACATACACCTTCGCATCCTTTGTGACGGCGGCTGAAACCTTTCCGCAAATTCTGGTTATTTCTTCCGGAGAGAAGCAATCCAGAAACTGACTCATCCACACCACATCAGCACCAGGTGGAACGGCGGTTTCATCCGCAAGAATATCCGCCGGGAAGGTCTTGATTCTGCCGGAAAATCCTTCCGCGGCGGCGTTTTTTTCCGCTACGGCGGTCTGGCCGGGCAAATCTATTATGGTGACTTCCACATCAGGATCATGCTTCACGCAGGTAAGGGCCCACCTTGCGGTATTGCCGCCGATATCGTACAGTTTCCGGGGTTTACCGGCAAACACAATGTCAAGGGTTTCCGGAAAGATGTTGTCGGAATAATTATGGTCGAAGGCGAACCAGCTGTTTCTGGCTTTTTCAGGAAGGGAAGACAGGGCTTCGTATACGGTTTTCCATTTTTCCCCGAAGGTTTTTAATCCGGCGGGTTTTCCCGTCCGTATACTCTCCTCCAGGTATTTAGCGCCGTCGTAGCAGACATCCTGCATAAAATCCATATTCACTTTTGTCAGGTAATCATCCGCCAGGAAACACCCTGTCTTGCCGAGCACAAAACGGTTATCTCCATTGATTTTCAAAATACCCAATCCGAGACCTATCTGGATAAGAACAGAAACCCCGTAGGCTGACACAGAGCACTTCTCCGAAATTTCCCCTTCTGTAAGTCCCCTCTCCCCACTTTTGAGAAGCTCCGCCAGCATCCCCAGCCGGATCATTGAATAGGCGGCCTGGAAACTGAATGGGGCAAAGGCTATTTTCTGAGCCTCAAACCGTGCGTCCACAGCACTTATGTTATCTTCCTGGTAATAATTATCCATTTTTGTTCCGAATCTTCCTTCCTGTATCATTATACCATAAAACGGCATTTAGTAAACAGATTTGTAAATTGACACTGTAAAGTTATCATGTTAATATTCTTGCATGAAAAAGTTGTTACCTGTCTTTATTATTATTCTTATGGTTTGCCCGGTCTTTTCGGCTACAATAATCACCAAATCCGGACAGACACTCAAAGGTGAAGTCATCAATAAAAATGATGACAGTATTTCGGTTTTATTAAAGATCGATATGGAAGACATACAATCGATAGATGAAACTTCAGACTTTGTTTGCCCTGAAAAGAAGGTACCTGTTAAACCGGGTAATTTTGAAATAATCCAAGGGAATGCGGTGCCTTTCCCGGCCAATATTTCCAGTCTGAAAAGAGCTGTCTTCAAGGCCCTGAAAAGCCACGGGTATACGATTCTGTCCGATGAACCCGGTATAATAACATATATGCTGAAAAAAGACGATTATGACTGTACCGTAAGATTCTGTTACTGTCCGAACGAGTATTGGTATGAATATGTGGACTCCACTAATTTGGATGCCAATCCTGCGAAGAATAAAATCCACAGAAGTTACTACCGCTGGATTAATATACTGGAAGAGGATATATCGGATTTGTATTGGTGAGGAAAGGACGCCAGAGAAACCCGGCACAGGCAAAGTGAGGAGAGTGGATCAAAAGCGAAATCAGCGGAAGCCAGGTGTACCGGAATACCATACTCCGGTACTCGAATTTTATTACACGGTTTTTAAAATGTGCATTATCTGGTTTTCACACAAAAACTTGGAAAAACATCAAAAAAACCAAGTATTTCCGTACAAATGCTTTCCGCTAGTCTTAAATAAATAGATTCCATACTCAACACCTGAAAACACTTTCCAGAAAATTTTAATCAGCCTAATTTTCGGTAACCATCAAATATTTTACCAGGCATAGGATAAAGTCACAATTTCAATGGTTGTACCGTAAGACACTTAAACACGCTATCGGGATTTTCAGACAGGAGGCAAGATTTCAGAAACAAAATGATCCCGGTATATATGGATGTGCACCAGCTGACAGAAAAACCAGGCACTCTAAACGTTTTCAGTTCTGCCATAAACGATTATACTGTTCTGCAATATGGCGCCAGCTGTACAGCCGCAGTCCAATATCGTGCATAGTTTCGCCAACAGTTGCAAAACTACTCTGCTTTTCTTTCAGTAATCGGACAATATCAGACGCAGTATGCCAATATAAACACTGTTCTTCGGTAGTAGCCCGATTATACACGCAGTCATAAGCAAGAATGGGCAGTCCCAGACACATCGCTTCTACTAGAGACGGATTAGTTCCTCCCGCACTGTGTCCGTGAATGTACACAGCAGCATGTGCACGTATCCAGTTTATTGCACGGGAATCATATATTGAATCAAGGAGATGAAGGTTAGAAAAACCGTTGTATTTACGGCGAAGCGTTCTTCCCCATTCAGATTTTTCCCAATTACCGACAAGGACAAGATTCTCCTGCGGCATACCGGAAAACGCTTCCAGTATCAGGTGAATATTATTTTCAGGCTCTATGCGGCAAACGGCGGTTGCATAAGGTTCCGTGCAAAACGGATATTTTCCGTATAAAGAATCATCCTCAACTTTTGACACATGATCACCTCCGTAGGCAATCAAAACCGCCTCCTTACCATACTCGGATTTAATATAATCCGTGATTCCATTGTTGTCACCGATTACAATATTTGAATAACGGACCGCCATCCTCTCACTGTATTTTAAGAGTGACCTTGCATACCATTTCCATTTTTCTCGTTTCCATTCCAATCCGTCTATGTTGGTTATGATTTTGCCTTTAAATGTACGGCGGATGAAAGGCAGAAACATACAGCCGGAGACACCAAGTATCAGCATGACATCACAGTCTAAAGACCTCTTCATACTCTCATAGTCATACAGAATACTGCTTATCCCGTTCGCGTCCCGGTCAAGATATACCAGCTGCGCTCCTTTATACGATGTCAGCCGTTCGCTGTATTTTTTTGCGGAACAAAATACCCGATACTGAATTCCGTCCGGAGTATAATCCAGCAGATTATCAACAAGGGATTCAAAACCGCCGTAGCAGGCAGGCACTCCAACGGTACCGATGATAGAGATGAGAAATTTACTATCCATAATAAAACTTATAACATTAGGTTAAAGATAAATTATTCATTGAGAATCTTTTCAATCGAAGCAACCATATGCTGACAATCGTATTTCTTTGCCATCTGAATGGCACCGTGAGCCAGTTGTATATACAGTTCACGGTCAGAAAGTATCTTTTCTAATTGTTCAACAATTTTATCTAACGATCTAACAGAAATTCTATATCCATTGATACCATCTTCTACTAATTCAGTAATTCCTCCTATTTCAGGAACAATTACTGGCAATCCAGCAGTCATGGCTTCCAAAACAGTTAGTCCAAATGTTTCAATAAAAACAGAACTATCAGATAAATTTAGTACAACACTTGCAGACTTATAAAATGAAACGATATCCGTTTGCTGAGAGTACACAGTAATATTTGCAGACGGAATAATTTTATTATCAGATAGAAAATTATTGATATTCTTAAACGTATCATTAACAACAAGCGTAAAATTAAAATCTGGCAATTTTTTGGCAAGCTCAAAGAATTTGATAACGCCTTTATAAACTTTTAACGACGAGAGCATTAACACAGTTTTTCGTTCAAAAGATTTTTCAGCAAAATCACTAAAGGAAGGCTCAAGTCTGAGAGAGGTCAATTTTTGAATCGTATTTGGAACAATAAATACATTCTTTTTTCGCTTTAAGAATGAGCGCTGATATGCAGAAACACAAACGATTTTATCAGCAATACACTGCATTACATTTGCTAATAATGTATATAGTTTACCTTTCACAAATGCGTTTTCATGATAATGATACACCACCTGTTTGTGCATTAACTTTGCAGCAAGTGCAGCGCCACACGGCATAATTGTATTTACATAAAAAACAATATCTTTACACCTAGCATACCGCAACGTAAAAAAGAAAAAATAAACTTGCACAGCCCCCCATCTTAATAATGTCAACAATTTATTGGGAGAGAAACAATATTTAAAAGTATATTTTACCAATGTTTGTGCTTTAAGATTATCTAAAACACCTCCTTGTGTAGTGACAAGATCAATAACAAAGCCTTTATCGAGCAGCTCTTGCAGGACAACAAAAAGTGCTTTAGGACTTCCAGAATAATCATTAAGTAAATGAAAACAAACAATTTTTTTCATGGCAATTCTATGAACAATTTATATTAAAACAAATGCATTCACATTACTCTATAATGCTTTGGTAAAGCTTTCTTAGTTCTGAAGTGACAGAAAGGACATCGTATTTTTTCGCATTAGCGATGCCATTATCAATTAATTTTTCCCTATACTTTTCGTCATTTATTATTTTAACAAAACCATCCCTCAATGACTGCACACTGTTTTCATCAACCTGACAATAACATTCCGGAGCGATTTCCTTAAAAATATCTATCGAACTACCCAATACAGGTCTTCCAACTTTATTCGCTTCGATCAATGGCATTCCGAAGCCTTCTTTTGATGAAGGGAAACTTACGATGTCGCAGCTGGAATACAAGGAAATAACATCCTGAAAAGGAATATCAACATAATTTTCATACTCTATCTTGTTTTCTGCCAGCAACTCTTTTTCTTCTTGATTTAAAATGCCGACAATAATTATTTTACACTCAATGCCTTTTAATGCCCTAAGAACATTTGGCAAGTTTTTCCTAGGCGCAGTCCCAATATGAAGTATCACAGGTTTTTTTGTATCAAATTCCTTATAAGAGAATCCTATATTTTCATTCAAAGGATTGGGGATAACAACAATCTTCTTTCTATATTTCCTGCAATATCCTACCATATCATTAGCCGTCACGGAAGATATGCAAATCAATTTTTTTATAAACAAATACGGCATATCCATATTAAAAAACTTAAACATAATTGTCTTAATCCGGCTTCGCCTCAATTTCAGCGTAAAAACATCATGACAGGTGATGACAGCATTCCTAACAAATGGAGCTATATAGGCATCGCTCATTGTAAAAATATGGAACAAGTCTGCCTTTATTTTCCTGACATACTTTATATTTTTAACCATATCGAATGGATCCGATGAATAGCATGGCAATTCATATACCGTTAATTCCGGCATATTCCGCTCCAAAGAACGGGCCAGTTCTTCCATGGAGTTTTCACCTGGGAATTTTTTCCTTAATATGAGGGCAATTTTCATGTTCATCCTTTTAAGTGAGTAATACTTATTCTTACGAACGGATTCAGCCTGTCAAGAAAAATCAAGAACCGCAACAACCTGGCTTTCATGTGAAGGTTTTTTCTAGAATAATATACGGCAGAATCCTGCATGAAAACATCAGCGGCATTAACCACGGAGAACTTTTTATCCAGCTTTCTTGTCAGATGCTGTATTTTTGGCCCGGAGATTATAATACGTTTCAGCCCCTTTTCCTTTAACCTCAATTCCAAATCAGTCTCTTCATAATACATAAAGAAATTTTCATCAAAAGCCGCACATGAGTCATTGCGCAAAAACAAATCTGCGCCGGTGACATACCCATCTTGTTCTCCGACCTTTACGGTAACGCTGGATGATTTTTTCTTCCTGAGTTTTTGGTATACATTCCCCAAGCGCAGCAGGCAAACAACTGTTTTTATAAAATGGAATTTTATTTGGTGCAGTACTCCCGAACATAAAAACTTATAATCAGGAAAATCGCCTCCGGAGTGCATTGTCTGCATTTTTTCATCAAGGAGCACTCCTCCCAGCGCTCCGATCCTCTCTTTCTCAGGGGATTCTTCCCAATAGTCAAAAAACATCTTTACCGCATTGTTCAAAAGCACAGTATCGCTGTTGAGATAAAACACATACTTCCCTTTCGCAATCTTCAAACCCCGGTTATTTGCCACACCGAATCCAAGATTGGCGTTGTTTTCAATTAGAATAACTTGGGGGAACACAGATTTTATCATTTCTATTGAGCCGTCACTGCTGCCGTTATCAGAGACAATCACTTCAAAATCGATTTCTTTTGTCTGCTCGAACACAGACCCGAGGCAATTACGGGTAAGCTGACATGTGTTGTAACTTACGATTATTATTGAGACATCCATCATTTGAACCTGACTAACAATTCAAAACATTGTTTTAATTGCCGGCAATGATGCATTGATAACGCTTTGAAGAAAACGGTATCGGACTACGGAGCATGAAAAAAGACAAAGAATTATGCAATGCATGGATAAAATTTTTTACAGGTGCATTCTTGTTTCCGCAGAATTCATATATATTCAAAAACTTTATGTCACTTTCATTATAATCCAACCAAACATTGAATAAACGTTCCGCCATATAACCGAATACACGCATTTGGATCTGATTATAGCTGGATATGTTTACCTGTTTTTCCACCTGGGAAAGTATTCTGAAAAGCCATTCACAATAACTTTCAAATTTACCGATATCCATGACAGTCATATTATACGGAGAGAGCTTATTCCCATTTAATATTATATTATAAAAACTTCTGTCATATTCCGGACAAACACCATGTATAACTCTCTGCAAAATCCGCATATCATCACTTATATGGCATATACAATAATCCACAAAGAGAGACCACGGATAATTTTTCTTTCTTGAAACAACGACTCCATTCTTCCTCAAGATATGCATCATCTTATTTTTGTTTAAACTGTAATTTTTAATCTCGCATTCATTTTTTCTTATAGCGCTGTCAAAATAATTTTTTTTGTCAAAGCTGAAATACCTTCTGTAATGGTTTATCCCTATGTATTTCAAATCTGGATATAGTTTTTTTATATTCTTCCAAGCCCAATACACAGCCGTCAACTCACAAAAACTTTTATTTTTTGCACTGATATTGTCACAAGGCTGTCCATTGACTTGATCATCCCTTTGTATTTTCAAATCCACATCAGAAATGGCAGCGCCAACCTGTATAGGCAAAAAAAATCCATCAGGGTCAAAAGGCAACTCACATGGCTTATGGCAACATATTAAGATTTTTAATTTTGAGTTGTTGATTTCTTCACTTAATTTTTTCACTATCTTTTAACGCCTTTTCAATTACATCATCCATATCATAATACCGGTACTCTGCAAGACGCCCGCCAAACATTACGTTTGTCTCTTGATTCGCCATTTCTTTATATTTTTGATACAAACTTGTATTTTTTTTATCATTCACCGGATAAAAGGGTTCACTTCCTTCATGCCACTCTGCAGAATATTCTTTCGATATTACGGTTTTATTACTTTCCCATGCCGGATTCTCAGGTTCAAAATGCTTGTGCTCGATTACTCTTGTATATGGCTCTGTGTGAGATGTATAATTGACAACAGCATTGCCCTGATAATTTTGACATTCAAGCACTTCTGTTTCAAATCGTACCGTTCTATATTCAAGTTTACCAAGACAATAACTATAAAATTCATCAATTTTGCCTGTAAAGACTATATTATCTGCAACAGAATTCCAGTAATCTCTGTTTTCAGAAAAATCAACATTTGTTTTTACTTCAATATTATCCAACAAGCCTTTTATCAATTTATTATATCCACCAATGGGTATTCCCTGATAAGAATCATTAAAATAATTATTATCAAAGGTGAATCGTACCGGTAATCGTTGTATGATAAAAGCAGGTAACTCTGAACATTTCCTTCCCCACTGTTTTTCTGTATAATCTTTTATCAGAATTTCATAAATATCTTTCCCAACCAGAGAAATTGCCTGTTCTTCCAAGTTTGACGGATTTTTAATTCCGGATTCTTCCCGTTGTTTTGCTATAACAGCCATGGCTTCTGTCGGAGTTTTTACCCCCCATAACTGATAAAAAGTATTCATGTTAAAGGGCAGATTAAATAGCTTTCCCTTGTAGTTAGCTACAGGGCAATTGGTATACCGATTAAACTCTACAAACTTATGTACAAAATCCCACACTTCTTTATTTGAAGTATGAAAAATATGAGCACCGTAAGTATGGACATGTATTCCGTCTATATCGGTACAATAAATGTTTCCTCCAATATGCTCTCTTTTCTCCAGTACTAAAACTCTTTTTTGAGCTTTATGAGCTTTATAGGCAAAAACACTACCGTATAAACCGGAACCTACCACTAGGTAATCGTATGGTTTCATCTTAACACTCGAATACAAACAATTTTTTTTTCATTTGTTGATTAGGTTATTGATAAGTTAAAAATAGCACTAACTCCAATTACTATCCCACATATAATACGTTTATAAAAAATGTAAAATCTATCACTTTGTATTAAATATAAGCCCTGTGAATAAAGATAACTTCCCAACTATTAAAATATTTTCATTAAGACATTTTAGATTTGAACTCAAAACCGTACCTAAATACTAGAAACACACAAATACACTTTTCAGCTATCTAGATGAAATTAACGACTCCTGATATTTTCAATTCACTATAAAGTTTCTGCTATGATTTGATGCTACACGCCTTTATATATTTTATAAATTCTGAATTATTTAAATTATCCTCTAAAATATTTTTAATTCTTTCATAATCTATCTTCTGCTTAACAACATTAAAATCATCTTTTAATTGTCGCTCTTGTAAGTTTAAGTAGTTTAATAATTCTATAAGTCTTGTATTTTGGCCAGCAAAGTTTCCGCTTTGATTAATATAGCAAAATTTTTTTCCATATATGATTGAAAATATTGTCCCATGGTATGAATTTGTAAAAATATAAGTTGCTTTATTTATAAGTTCTAGAAATTGTGGAACTGTGGCATAAATCGAGCGATAAAATGTCTTTTTTTTCATCCAACTATTTCCACGAACATATTTTACTGCTAAGTTATTTTGTCTTCCCCATGTTTTTAATTTATAAATAGAAAAATCTGTTGTATTATCCAATAAATATAACAATATAAACGGCCTAGTGTCTTCTATTTCATTTTGTTGTAGACGTTGATAATCTGATTTACTCAAAAAAAATGTAGGATCCCTTTGAAGTACAGCATCGTCATATCCAAGCGATTTACATAAATCTACGCCAAACTTTTCCCTTACTGATACAAAATTAAATTTTTTAAGTAATTTTTGCATCGTTTCCCTATGGACTGGGTCTATTTTAGGAAAACCAAAAGACACCGCACATGAAATTCTCTTAATATCTTTACTTCCAAAATCTAAGAAGTAATAATACATCCGATTTTTTATTCTAGCTAGATCTTGTCCATAAAAATTCCATGGCTGATCTGACCCAACCACATATACATCCGCTAGAGGAGGTGTTTGATAAATTTGTTGATATGAGTGATACACATGATCACTAAAATAAAAATACTTGTTACGAAAATCTTCAAAATGTCTTTTGTCGTTTATTTTTTTTCCCCATATTCTCCTAATTCCTTTTTTTAACAATAAAAATAACTCACCTCTCCTTAATAACCTGCTAACTTCACTCTTCACAGCCCCCCGAAAATCATCCCGGATAAGATATGGTTCATGTCCCATTTTTTGTAAATATGTCTGCAAGGCATAGTATTGCAAAACAGTTCCATAATTATCATAAGTCTTCCAATATGTTACAATACCAATTCTCATATTTATTTCCCTATCACTTTTTTTACTATTGTAGTACCTTTTGCTCCAAGGATTTCCTTTCCAGCTCGCTTTATTTTATCTTTGATAGTATCATTTAATCTTGTCATTGATAGAAGAGCCTCTTCATCATCTTGTGAAAGAGTGAATACTTCAAGGAAAACAGGTTTTTCTGTCGGCTCTAATTGTAAAAAATAGTTGATAATGGTCTCAAAATCTTGCTTGGACGTTGCTCTCAAATATTCAAATCCACACGCTTCAACATAATTTTTGACCAAATCTTTATTCTTTTTAGAATAATGACCTTTTGCTGTATTAAAAGATCGAGGATCGGGAAGATGTGATGCAATCGGAAACGACATTGGATATCCCATTTCCAATCCTTCATTATTATTAATCAATAATATCCTAAGATTGTTGCCTATATGTCTATTTCCCAAGCAATTCATATCATAAAAAAAAGCCAAATCACCTAAAAAACAAAAATGTAATTTTTGTTGATCAACAAGTGAAGATCCGATACAAGTTGAAAGACAGCCATCTATGCCAAATCCTCCGACATTCGATATACATTCTATACCGTCCGGAACCTCAAAAAAATTCCATGCGCGAAGACTGCTTAATATACCAAAATGAACACAAGAGGGACTTGGTAATAGTGGAGCAATACGAGATGCAAGCCAAATATATGAAAGAGGAATTTCAGACACATTATGTCTCAATTCCGCAAGTTCTTGTTTTATTTCCTCTAACAGTAAATTATGTTCTTTTGAACAAATTTTCAGCTTCATATCTCTAAAAAAATCTATCTCTTCCATTTCAAAAACTGCGGTTAATTTTCCAAAGCGGTCTTGTAATTCACCATCTGGAGAAACTCTCCAAACACAATCCGGTTTTAGACCTGCCAATGTACCATAGTCACCAGATATTCCTCCAATATCAATCAACAAAGAGCAACTGAGCTTTTTCCCAGAAAATCCTGCTATAGAATAATTAACTTCATATTTACCTGTATAACAACTTGTTTTATCACATAAAACGAAAGCATTACTGTTAGAACAAAACTCGTCTATAGCATCTATAAGTTTCGTTGACATTTTTGCATGTGAACCAATAAAAACTACAACAAGTCCTTCAAAAGTTATTAAATTCTGCGGGATATTATCATAGCTATAATACTTAATGCTTCTTACTTTGGGTAATTCTTTTACACTGAAATCAGGACAATAAATTTGCTGTAAATTAATATGAACAGGACCGCCTCCATGTCTTTTTAGAACAATCATCGCCTTGTTAACTAACTGTTCGCAATATTCAAAGTCTGTATCTGATTCAACGACTGGTAAATTTACACTCAAGTTTGCTACATCAACCGGAGGATTTCTTCGATCCGTAACCTGGGCTATTAAATTACCAATTTTATAATCTCTTTGAGAAGAAGTTATTGCAAGAATAGGAATTTTTCTATAATAAGCTTCTGTTAATGCAGGCATATAGTTTCTAGATGCTGTCGCACCGGTACAACTGAGTACAACAGGTTCACCTGTTTGCCATGACATTCCACAAGCCATATAAGCGGCAGAACGTTCGTCAACGCAAGAGTATATTTCAAAAAAGTCATCACTTTGGCAACTTGCTACAAAAGTCACATTCGTGTTTCCTGGGGAAGCAATAATCCGTTTTATTCCATTTTCTTTTAATAAAGCTATGATAATTTGAATATTTTTTTCTGCTGAATAATATTTGTTCATGAAAACCTCCTCTAAATTTTCGTTTTAAAATCCATATGTAAAACATCTCAATAGCAGATGGCGGAAATATCTTATATTCCTGTTCGTTGGTCTAAAAAACAAAATCATATGACATATCATCATATGTCGTTAGTCCGGCACCACCGGTGACATACACGATATCGCCAACTACCATTCGCCCCAAGTTACTCACAAGTACAACTGCCATATTTGCAATCTCTTCTGCTGTGGCATACCTTCCTGCGGGATTGTTTTTCAACTCTAAGCCGTCATAATCATCATGAATAAGCATTTCTGTCGCCGTCGGCCCAGGTGCCAGACCATTTACTACAATATTATATGGAATTAGTGTCTTTGCCATGCCAAGTGTTAAACCTCTAAGCCCCCATTTTGATAAGGTATACGGAGATACTGCCGGACGCAAACTTGACGAAGAACAAATATTTAATATATTGCCCGCAATATTCTGCTTAATCATATATTTTGCCACGATTTCAGAAAGTAATGCCGGCGCTTTGAGATTTGTTTCAAGAGTCTTATCAAAGCCTTCATTTTCAAAATTACCAAAATTTCCCCCTGCAATCACCCCGGCATTATTAATCAAAATATCTACCTGTCCGCAAAGACTAACTGCTTCTGCAAATTGTTTCTCAAACGATGCTGTATCAGTATTATCCAACACAACGCCAAAAGCTTTTCCTGACTCTGTTTGAATACTATTCAATTTTTCAACAGCTTTTTTTACTCCATTTGCAGACCTGCCAGTAATGACGACACGAGCGCCATTTTTCAAGAAAGTTGTCGCAATAGCATATCCAATACCACGTGTACCGCCTGTAATTAATGCATTTCTTCCCTTTAACAACTCAGAATGCAACACTGGTATGTATACAGCTTCTTTCTTTTTCATAGAACGAATGAGTTTTGTTTTAAGGCTTCTAATTTTACGATACATAAATCTAAGCACTTATTTTTTCCTTACTTTTAATCTTGCTAAGAGTTTTATTTTTATTTCCCGACTAATACCAACCGCAAACATACATATCGATGACAGTAATACAGATACCACACATACAGCACACAAAGAAATAAAATTTTGCGGCAGTATCTGATTAATCAATACCGTCGGTACAGCGGAACAAATTGATATAATACCAACAGGTATTATTACCTTGAACGCGAACGCCCGCAGCGGAAGTCCTGTCTGTCTATTTACAATCATAAGCCGCGCAAAAAACATCAGTATCACCAACACAATTGCCGCTGTAAATACCGATTCCGGCCCCCCGTTAAAAAACTTCAGCCAGATATACGAGCCCGCAAACATACACAGTTGCAGACTTCCAAGAACCAGCTCGTATACTTTCACCTTGCCGCTTGCCCGTGCAGCTGTCATAAGTGGTAAACTTACTGAAGTAATCAACACTTCTACTACAGACAGCTGTGTAAACAGCACCACATATTTAGGAAGATTTTTTAGCCACAGCGTCAGAACATATTCCATTCGCAGATACAGCGGCAACGCAAAAATCCACATCAAAAAAAAGGTAATCTTGCACCCACTGAAAATCAACGCATATACCGCTTCTTTTTTTCCCCCAGCGTATTCTTTTACTATAGGCGCATACAGACTTGTATTAAAATTACTTGAAAATACATTCAGCGCATTTGTCACTTGAGTAGAAACACTTCTGGCTGCGACAACAGCAGGGGTAAAAAACTGATTTACCAGAATTGTTATTGCCTGTGTCCGCACCATAGAAGTAAAGGTGCCAAACAGAGACCAGCCGGTAAATCCGCAAATTTCCCAAAGTTTGTCTTTATCCCACACTAAGCGGAAGCGACACTCTGAATAATGTTTTTTACAGTATCCTCTATACAACCCTGTATTTATACAGGCTACGATCAGTAACAGTCCACCATACACAATCAACTTGTCGTAGGGCAAAGCCTGTAACACAAAAACTATCCCCAATTTTAGAGCTGTCTCAACGATACTCACATAGGCATACACGTTCATATTTTCATGAGCGATAATCGATGCCATGTAAGGTGTGGTCAGCAGAGTTACCATAAAAGACAGTATGGCAAATTGATATATCCATCGGGCTGCCATCATACGCGCTGTAGGTATGACCAGCTTTGTGTTTACAAACCATAAGCCCACTGTCTCAGCGAGCACCACAATAATCAGCGCAAGAAGCACATAGATAGTCATGGTCACGCTGAATACTTTCTGTAAACCTTCTTCGTTTCCCCGCCCCATCTCAAAGGCAAAGTATCGCTGGCTCGCGGTAGCCATGGCTCCGGAAAGAAAGCTGAACATGGTGACAACACCCGCCACCACGTTGTAAATGCCGTAATCCTCCGCGCCCAATGTGTTCAGTACCACCCGCACTGTATACAGACTTACCAGCAGTATCAGAATCTGCCTGAAGTACAGCATGAGGGTGTTTTTCGCGATGCGCTTTGTGCTACTCTGATATGTTGTGTCCTGTCCCGAATTATCAGACCCGGAATGACTTGGTTCCTGATTCATAGCAATAGCGATAGCAATAAAAGCAGAGGTTAAAGGAATGAAAATAAATGGGGACGTGTATTCCAGATTATCTACGGGGAAGCACCACAGCTTCCATTCCACATTCTTGCGGACTTGGGAAGTCCGATATCGGGAAAACAGTCTCCGCCGTGTCCCGTCGGCACAAACTCCACACCGAGGGTTTCACCGTATCATTGGCTTGACAGTGAAAAAACATAGATTGTTCCAAACCGACGGACGGATTAAAGTCATAAACAAACGGTCATATCCCGTATATAATGTCGCTCCGTCCAAAAGAAGCGACGCTTATGCTATTATCCACCGGTCTTTCCCCCGATCCGCCCACACAAAAAATCTGGTTGCAAACCGCAGCGTTCCGCTTTGAAGACAAAACACGGGGGTTTATCCTGTTCCAGCATCTCGTACCCCGGAATTATCCCGTCTTTTGAAAGCGGCGCTTTATCCACAATCCCGATATTGGTCTTTTTTCAATTGCACAACGTTTTCCCCTTCCGCCCGGCGGCGGAGCAAACTGAACCTGGGAGGGAAACCTGGCGCTGTCTTTTGCCATGATATCATTTTGTTTTCAATAATTAAAAAGACCTGCGAACACACCTCTTCCGTAGGCAGAACTGGTTCAGTCTGCCCCGGAATGGAAATATTTGTCTCCGCTGTATCCCGCCGGAACAGGTATACCGCAAAGGGCAGACACCGGAAACGGGCCATAACCGATAAGTAAGTATAGATGCCTTTATATGAACTGTCAATAAAATAGGAAATTCCGGCAATAGCTGTGAATTTCGGAGAAACCACCGGATTTTCGTCCGGGGACAGAAATATTCCCCTCTCCCCGGACAATCCGGCTGTGTTACATTACGGCCGGGGAGGAACCTCCAGCTCCATATCAGAGTCAGGATAAGAACAACAGGGATGGATATAGCCGAATTTTTTATCAGCAAGCCGCCGCTTGTCATTGCCGGCAATGGAAAAATCTCCGGAAACCAGCTTGCTGTGACAGAATCCGCAGCCTCCTGCCCTGCACCGGGAAGGAACCTTCAAGCCGGCCCGTTCCATGGCGACCAACAGGGTTTCCCCTGCGGCGGCGGGAACCGTCACAGTAGAATCACCGGTTGTAACCGTCAGGGAAAAAGTCTTGTCCGGCACATCACGTATACCGGCGCAATTCGCTTCTTTCTTTATCCGTTTGAGGGGCAGACCCAGCGGTTCCAGTTCTTTTTCCAGATGACGGTACATAGGTTCCGGCCCGCACATCATCACCGTAAAATCCCCCTGAACATTGCGGAGAATCAAATCTTTTGTGATAAAACCTGATTCATAACCCTCTTTTGACTCATCACTGAGCACATAAACAACCCGTATCCGACTGTCCTGGAGGGCATCCAACTCCTTTTTGAAAATCAAGTCCTGTTCCGTCCTGGCTCCGTAAATAACCGTCAGGGAAAAATTTTCTGTACCGTCCCGGACAGCCTGCGCCATGGAATAAAAAGGTGTAATGCCGCTGCCGCCGGCCAAAGCCACAACCTGCGGCGCATCCTTCAGCCCTTCATAATAAAACTCGCCGGAAGGATCACCAATGGTGAAAGAATCCCCGGTTTGTGCCCTGTCAAAAAGATAAGAGCTGAAAAAGCCGCATTTTTTTACGGTGACAGACAGCTCCCGTTCCAAACCCTGCAACGGCGCCGATGACACCGCATAAGGACGGGATACTTCACTGCCATCCACAGGACAACCAACCGTAACATATTGTCCCGCCCGGAAAAACATCGGTTTTGACAAAGCGAACGTGAAAGTCTTTGTGTCAGATGTCCGGTTGTCAATTTTTTTCAGTACAGCGGTCTGATACCCAGGATGTAAAACCGCAGCGGTTTCATTCACCCGGTAAGTTTTCCGCAACGGGGCGGCAGAACCGTTCTCAAAGATTTTCCTCCGAACAGGAACCATTTTCTTAAAACGGAGTAAATCCATAAATCCGAAAATATTTCTTTTGAATGTATATGCCATAATCAGCCTTCCCTCTTAATATCGCCTACAGTTTGCCGCCCGGTAATATCACCGGAGAAATACGCACTGGAGAATCCCGACAACCGCATGGAATGACCGCCGGCGAACCGCAAGCCCCGCACACGGTGGTCTTCTGCCATCATTTGAAGCCTGGGCATCAATCCGTCCCAGTACTGGGATTCATAACCGTAAATAACCCCCTCCGGATGGCCGCAATACCGGGCGTAAGTCATGGGAGTTGCAATTGAAATTTCTTCAATTGCATCCCTGATTTTCGCCCCCGTATCCTGCTCAAAACGGTCAATCATCCGGGAAGCGACTTCCTCTTTTGTTCTCACGTATTCCTGAGGTGTAATCCTGCCCCAATCATCTTCCATATACAAGGTTGTAAAATACATCATGCAGGTTCCCTCCGGAGAACATTCAGGATAAGCCCGGTTCAAGCATACAGTTGCCTGAACATTATTTCCTGCGATGGTTTTCATCCGGTTATACTGCTCCACCGTATCCATGGTGTCATAAATAAAATAATTGTGGTTTTCTATACCAAGATCATCAGCCGATTTATTCAATCCCAAAAACAGGGAATATCCACGGCCGGCGAATTTCCGGGTGTTGGCCGCCTTAATTTCCGCTTCCGGAACCCGGTCCATCATCCGTCCATACACCACATGGGGCATACAGTTTGCAATAATATGGCGTACAGGAATCTCTGTCCCGTCATGCAATACAACACCGGTAACACCGCCGTCTTTCTCATCGGTAAGTATCCGGACGGCTTCTGTATTGAACCGGACGTCGCCGCCCAGCTCCCTGATCCGTTCCACAAAGGCTAAAGATATTTCATGGGAACGGCACTTGGGCATGGATGCGCCCCGCCTGATATAACGGTTTACCATGGATGCATAATGCATAAAACTTAAATCGTCGCAATGGGCTCCCAGATAGCACCAATATGCATTTATAATATCCACCGCTTTTTCCGGCATTTTCAAAGTTTTAAGCACTTCATTCACCGAATAAGAACCTGAGCGCACAAAATTACCGTATTGGTTGACCATGATTTTAGAATCGGTTTTCCCGTTAACGGAAGAACTGTATGCCTGCGCCAACCGGATTTCTTCCGCCAAATCAAAAAAACGGTTTATAGAAGGACGGCAGCCGGGCACATAGGATTCCATTTTGTCAGTAAACGCTTCCACCCCGAAAGGTAACGTGGCGTCCAAATGTTCCTCCCGGGAAATAACCCGGTATGCGTCCGGAATCTGGATCCAGTCAATTTTATTTGTTATTCCCAGCTCATCAAAAAGAACCCGTAAATCACCCGCGTTGTCTGCAGTACCAAAATCATTCAATTCATGCAGGGATGCTTCAAATTCAAAGCGTCCCTGGCGGAAACTGGTGGCAAACCCTCCAGGTAAATTGTGTTTTTCGACAACCAGAACCCGGGCGCCGCCCTGCAACAGCCTGACCGCAGCCGCAAGGCCACCGTTTCCGGTACCGATAACCACCGCATCGTATGTTTTCATGCATACCTCCGGATAAAGTATACGCTATTTTCATGTTGTGTACCATAATTACTAAAAAAATAAATATTTACTTATCGCTTGAAATCTTTATAATATGTAAAAACCAGCCAGGGGGTGAAAAATGAGGAAATGCATGGATTCTGAAAATCTGCACCGGAGACTGAAAAAAATCATAGGACAAATTCAAGCCATAGACCGGATGGTGGAAGAGGACATCCCCTGCGAAGATGTTTTATCCCAGGTTAACGCAGCGAAATCAGCTCTTCACAAGGTAGGACAGGTAATTCTTGAAGGCCACATAAACCACTGTGTCAAGGACGGAATAGAAAACGGGGACGCCGAAAAAACCATAGCAAGTTTCACAAAGGCTGTGGAACGGTTTGCCAATATGAATTGACACCCGTTTCCGGCATCAATCACACGGAAAGACGGCAGAATTCCTTGACAAAAAGGGGATATCCTTTTAATATACCCATACGGGTATATGTATATAACCACAGATTTACAGGAGGCTTATTTGAAATATCTTGAAGCTTTTTTGGACTGGGGAGGAATAAAAAAAGAAATCGCCCTGCTTGTCATCTCGGCTGTCGCCCTTATAGGCAGCCTTGCCGGATTCGACATTCTGCCTTTCAATCCTGCCTGGATTGCGGTTTTCCTGTGCGGCATTCCGATTGTTCTGTCTGCCTTTAACGGTCTAATAACGTCTTTCGACATTAAAGCGGATGTCCTTGTATCCATAGCCCTGGTAGCTTCAATATTCATAGGCGAAATTTTCGCTGCCGGAGAAGTGGCTTTCATAATGCAGCTCGGAGCCCTTCTGGAAGAACTGACGGTATCAAAGGCCAGGGCCGGAATTGAAAAACTGGTACACTTAACCCCTGAAACCGGAAGAAGAATATCGGGGGGAAAGGAAGAAATCATCCCGGCGGACAAAATACAGGCAGGAGACATTCTGAGGGTTCTTCCCGGCGAAACAATACCTGTGGACGGAATAATTATCAGCGGCCAGACCTCAGTCAACCAGGCTGTAATGACAGGAGAATCCCTGCCGGTGGACAAGAATATCGGGGATGAGGTATCAAGCGGAACGGTGAATCAGTTCGGAGCCTTTGATATGAAAGCGGTAAAAGTCGGGGAGGACAGTTCCATCAGGCGCATGATAAGGCTGGTTCAGTCTGCGGATGCGGGCAAGGCGAAAATCGTGGGGATTGCTGACAGATGGGCCACATGGATTGTGGTGACCGCGCTTATCTCCGCTTTAAGCACATGGTTCATCACAAAAGAAATCATAAGGGCGGTGACGATACTGGTTGTATTCTGCCCCTGCGCCCTTGTGCTGGCGACTCCGACCGCCATCATGGCGGCAATCGGAAACGCCACGAAACACGGCTTTTTGGTGCGGGAAGGGGACGCCCTGGAGCGCCTTTCTTCAGTCTCAAAAATCACATTCGACAAGACAGGGACGCTCACTTACGGGAAGCTCCGGGTTGAAGCCGCCTGTCCTTCCGCAGGAAATTCCCTGGAAGGGCTGTACAATGCAGCGGCCTCCATTGAAAGCCTTTCGGAGCATCCCCTGGCGAAAGCTGTCGCGGAAGGATACAGAAAGGATTTTGCGGCCCCGCTTTCCGCCGTGAATAATTTCAGGATGATTCCGGGCAGAGGGGTTGAAGGGGAAATCAATTCCAAAAAAGTTATCGCGGGCAATATTGATTTGATGAACGACAACAAAATAGAAATTCCCCCGGAAGACAGGGAGTCTTTTTCAGAATACCAGGAGAAGGGTTCAGCCCTGATTCTTGTGGCGGAAAACGGAGTTTTCTCAGGATTCTTCGCATTATCGGACACACTGAGGGAAAACGCGGCGGAAACGCTCAGCCGTGTAAAGCAGACAGGTGTTGAACCCGTCCTCCTTACAGGCGACCATAAAAACGCGGCGGAACAGACGGCGAAGAAACTCGGCATAACCGAAGTTTATTCAGACTGCCTCCCGGAGGACAAACTGGAAATCATCGGCTCATTTCAGGACGGAGGCAAAAAGGTCTGCATGATCGGGGACGGAATCAATGACGCGCCCGCCCTGAAGAAAGCCTTTGTCGGAATCGCCATGGGGGGAATCGGCAGCGACATCGCGGTGGAAGCGGCTGACATCGCGCTGGTCAACGATGATATAAAAGAAATCCCGCATCTGCTTCTTCTGGCTAAAAGGACAATGGTGACAATAAAATGCAACCTTTCATTTTCAATGATACTGAACTTTGCGGCCATCATCCTTGCAATGACGGGAATCCTTAATCCAGTCGCGGGGGCTCTTGTCCATAACGCCGGCTCCGTTGCGGTGATTGTCAATTCAGCCCTGCTCCTGCGCTGGAAAAAAAGAAAGCCGTAAGGGCATGTCCTCCGTGGAAAAGCGGAGGACCGCCGGACAGACGGCTATTTCCATTCATCCGGGCAGGGTTTCCCCACAGCCTGCTGGAGTTTCGTAAGCCAGAACCTGCCAGTCCCTTCCGGACCGAAAACCAGAGCCCCGGATACAAGGCCGGTTTCCGCATCCTCCAGAACACGCAGGTACAAATCTCCTTCCAGGGACGGGGTGCGGGATATCCATCCGCCCGACTTTTCCTGCTCAGGCGTAAGAACCGCGGTTCCCGCCGAAACGGCTTCCCTTGCACCGATTTTGAGCACCGTCCTCGGAACAGTCTGCACATACGGAGAAGGCCGCGCGTCATCCGGGAAAAGTCTCCCTGCGGCGAACTGGGCGGCTTTTTTCCCCTGCTCCATGGCGGCGGGAACAATCCCCCAAGAGACGCCTTCAAACTCGGCGCAGTCGCCGGCGGCGAAAATATCAGGATCCCCGGTGGCTGTCTCATTGTTTATGGTGATTCCCTTGCCGCAGGGGATTCCGGCTTCTTCTGCCAGAGCCTTGTCGCTGCGTACACCCATGGAGTATAGGGCTGTCTGGACACCAGGCCCGCAAACTGACTCCAGAACCTGGGAAACGGTTCCTGAGGCAAAGGCCCCGGTATCCACCGAAGCTCCGGTATGTATGGTAAGGCCTTCGGATTCCAGATAGGATTTGAGGAGGCCGGAAGCGGTGGCATCAAGCTGCCTGGGCAAAAGCCATCCTGCCGTTTCAAGGACGTGAACGGTTTTTATCCCTGACTTTTTCAGTGCCCTGGCAGCTTCCAAGCCTAAAAGACCCCCGCCCAAAACCGCCGCGCTTTCCTTACAGGATTCTGTGTGCCCCAGTATCTTTTCAGCATCCGAAATAGTCCTGAGGGCAAAAACGCTTCCATAAGAAGGGCTGCCTTCAACCGGCATTCCCGGCGTGAAGGGGAACGAGCCTGAAGCCAGGATGAGCGCATCATATTTCAATTCCCGGCTTTCACCGTCTATTTTAACTAAAAGGGTTTTTGACTCTCTGTTTATGCGCTCCGCTTCCGCAGGGGCATACATGGTGATTCCGTTTGTCTGGAACCACTGGGAATTATGTATCACAAGCTGCTCTTTCGTGATTTCCCCGGCAAGGAATTCAGGAAGCCTTATCCGGGAATAATCCGGCGGAACTTCCCTTGTTATTACAGTGACGGCAAGCTCATCGGCAGAATGAAGCTTCCTCAGCTCCCCGGCGGCGGTAATTCCAGCGGTCCCCGCACCGACAATAAGAATCTCTTTCATATAAGGCCTCCTGCTGCCGTACCCGAAGGTCAAACCGGCAGGCTTCTATATATTATTACAATACATTCATTTCAGCAACTCATAGCATAAAAACCCCTGCCCAGGACAGTAACTTTTCATTGCATAATTCATTATGACTATGAAAAAATCCAAGTATTATTGTAAACCTTTTTTTGAGGCTGTAAACATGAATAATCCTATAGGAGATTCGGATAGTAAAACCAAATTTTGGGGAATATCAGATTCCGGTGAAGCAGAGCTTGCAGAGTAATCCTAAAATCCCTGTGACATTGCGTGATGTTGCGTGACGTGACGCCGCGGTCAGGAATTGCTTCCTTCTTTCTGGTAGGAAACCAGCAGGAAGAAAAGGGATACGGCGGCGGTGATAAACCCGATTCCGCAGCAGATAACGGCGATTGCCTCGCCCAAGTCCTCCGCGAATCCATCCAGACAGCACATGGGGGCACACAGCCCTGCAAGCACAAAAAGGACAGCGGCGGGGGCAAAGGGTTTATGAAGCTGCATGAGCACAAGAACCGCCGCCGCAAAGGACAGGAAAGACAGGAACAAGGCGGGGAACAAATCATCCGCGGCTTCAAGGATAACAAGGGATAAAATACCGGCAGCCGCACCGAGAAAAACATACATTATACTGCGGGAAGACAACAGTTTCTCTAAATTCATAAAACCTCCTGATGCCTGCGTTTCACCGGGTTCACCGGAGAAGGCTTCATCAGTTTAAATTATCCCCGGGATAAAAACATTAAGGGAAGATTAGAGATTCATTAAAAGAGGGGCTTCCGCCTGTCCCGCTACATCCTGGAATAAAGGTCGATATAGATTTTGGAGGAATTATTCCATGACCAGTCTTCCTTCATCCCCCGCTCCTGCATTTGCTCCCACCTGTCCCGCTGGGTGATGTATAAATAGTAAGCGTGCTTTATGCGGTCCATCAGCTCCCAGGAAGAATAACCGGCGAAGGAGAATCCGGTGCCCGTGTTGTTGTCCTTGTTGTAGGGTTTCACCGTGTCCTTAAGTCCGCCGGTTTCGTGCACAATGGGGATGGCTCCGTAACGGAGGGAAATAAGCTGGGTCAAACCGCAGGGCTCAAAGGCGGAGGGAACGAGGAAGGCATCGGCGGCGGCGTAAATCTTGTGGGCCATTGCCTCCGAGTAACAGATATTGGCGGAAACCTTTCCCGGATATTTCCCCGCATAATAGCGGAACATATCCTCATAGCGGTGTTCGCCTGTCCCAAGCACAATCAGGTTGATGTCCATGGAACAAAGGTAATCCATTATCTGGTCTATAAGATCCAGACCTTTCTGGTCGGTGAGCCTGGTCACAAGTCCTATGGTGAAGGCGTTTTCACTTTCAGGAAGCTTGAGCTCTTTTTGCAGGGTCTTTTTGTTTTCAAGCTTGCCTTTCACGTAGGTCTTTGCATTGTAGTTGGCGGGAATATTCTTATCCGTTTCCGGATCCCATTCCTTGTAGTCCAGGCCGTTGATAATCCCCCAGAGCCTTTCGTGGCGGCAGTACAGGATGTCGTCGAGACCGTCGCCGAAAGACTGGGTTTGGATTTCCCCCGCATAGGTGTTGCTCACCGTCGTAATGTAATCGGAATAAACCAGGGCGCCGCGCATCATGGAGCAGTTCCAGCTGCTCTGGGGGATGGACGTATCCTGGAACGGGGAAACCAGCCTTGAGGGGGCGAAGCATTCATCCGGCAGTCCGGACACCCATTTTATGTGCCCCACATCCCAGGTGCCCTGGAAGCGTATGTTGTGGATGGTGAATACAGTCCTGATGCCCTGGAAGAAGGGGTCACCCTGGAAAACCGTGTTAAGGTAGACGGGGACAAGGGCTGACTGCCAGTCGTGGCAATGGATAATGTCGGGACGGAAATTTATCAGGGGAAGGGCCGAAAGACAGGCTTTGGAAAAATAAGCGAACCTTTCCAAATCCTGGAACATATCGTAATACGGAACCAACCCCCCGAAATACTGCTCGTTGTCTATGAAATAAAAGGTGATGCCGTCAAATACCAGCCGTTTTACCCCCACATAAATACGGTTGTCCATCTGGAAATAGTAAATGGTCTCCATCTTATCCCTGTACTTCAACGGGATGGCGTGGTAATTGGGAATCATGACCCGGATGTCATACTCATCGGAGGGCAAAGCTTTGGGGAGGGAACCGACCACATCGGCA
Source organism: uncultured Treponema sp. (assembly GCA_949299755.1). GTDB lineage: Bacteria > Spirochaetota > Spirochaetia > Treponematales > Treponemataceae > Avitreponema. Next base: position 53,702 of record CASGBA010000008.1, read on the forward strand.
AGCCCGCCGGTTTTTACAAAAGGAACACATTCAGAGGCGACAAACAATATTTTCTTCATAATAAAAGCACCTTCCTGTATTTTATGTTCCCGTCCATTATACACCTGTAAATTCAGAAAAAAAAGAAAAAAGTTGAAAATAAGGATACCTCTTTCCGGGCAGCTTGAAATAAAAGATTTTATAACAAGCCGGTCAATCATTTGAAATTGGAAGTGGATTCCCTGATTATCAGCTCCGCGCCCAGATAAATGGCTTTCATTGCACGGGCATCGTTTTTCATCACTTTGAGAAGCATCTCAACCGCTATAGTTCCTATTTGAGATGTCGGCTGGCATACAGTTGTAATGGAAGGATTCATAATCTGGCTTATCTGGATATTGTCAAACCCTACGACAGCTATATCGCCGGGAACTTTCAGTCCCGACTCGAAGCTGGCTTTAATGGCGGCGCAGGCCAGCACATCGGAGCAGCAGAAAAAAGCATCGGGACGGTTTTCCATGGAAAGCATCCGGAGTGCCTGTGCCCTTGCCACCTCGAAGTCCATGTCAGCCCCCACCGAACAAATGAGGGATGAATCCACCTCAATGCCGTAGGACGAAAGGGCAGTGCTGTACCCCTTGTAGCGGTCACGGGCGTACTTGAAGCTTTCCGGCCCGTTAATAAAAGCTATCCTTTTTTTCCCGAGGCTGATTAAGTACTTAACAGCATTTTCGCTGGCGGTTTCATCATCAATCGTGACGAAAGGAACACCGGAGGAAGCCACGGATTCACAGCAGGTCACTGTAGGTATTTCTTTTGCCAAAATCTGCAGCCTGCCCTTTTCCACGGGATTGGAACAAAGAAGCCCGCAAGCCCGTGTTTTGCGGATTAAATCCAGGAAACCCTCCAATGAGGCTTCTGAAATGGGGTCTTCGTTTACCAAAAGTTTATAACCGTTGGCGGCGGCGGTAACCCGGCTGGCTTCAATAATCGGTGAATAAAAGGGATTTTTCAAAGTAGGTACATTGAAAATAATCAGGTTATTGCGTGGAAGAGGATTTAAATCCAGGGAAGAAACATCAACGCCCAGGGCTTTCATTGCCTCAATGACACGGCTTCTGGTTTCTTTTGTTACAAGAGGGGATTTGTTCAGAACCCTTGAAATCGTAGAGATGGAGATGCCCGAAGAATCCGAAATTTCCTGATATGAAAACCGCCCTCTTTTTTTCAATAGATACCTCTTGTCACAATGTTTCCAGAATTTCCAATTCCTTTAAAACCTCACCTTCTTTTACAGGAGCCTCCTGTGAAGAGGATAAAACATCCAGCAAAGTTTTAAGCTCCTGATAATACCATCCGGTGGGCGGAATGTTAATTCCTGTAGAAACAGTAACCTCATAACTGATATCCGGTGTTATGGTTTTACCGTCCCAAGTGAAAACTGAAATTTCATTTCCGTTATTCACCGCCACAGCTTTTTCAAAAACAACCCTCCAAACGGCGGTGAAAGGAATGGCGGCATTCAGCCAACCGGCTTCCGCCTTTACGCTGAAGCCATTGTATTCATAAATAACATGAAGATATTCATCATACTCCCTGTCTTTTGACCGGCGGGCATACGAAGAAACATTCACAGGATTGCCGAACAGTCCGATAATCATGTCCAGGTCGTGGATATGGAGATCAAAGGGAATGAGCCCGCTTTTCGATTTGTCGAAAAGCCATCCGCCCTGGGCCCAGGAAGGAACCTGGCTGAGTCTGGTGAATGACGCATCCAGGACACGTCCGTATTCCCCGCCCTTTACCAGCCGGTAAAGTACATTGTATTCGTTTGTGTAGCGTAATACATGGGCGGCCAAAAGTTTCAGTTTTTTTTCCCGTGCTGCAGAGAACATCATACGGGCATCGGAACTGTTCAATGCCAACGGTTTTTCACAGATTACATCCCGGCCGTAAGAAAGGGCTTCCATCACATTATCCTTGTGCAGAAAACTCGGGGTGGTTATGTCCACAAGGTTTATTTCCGGCATGTCCCGGAAAGCCTCCCCCATTGTTTCATAAAAGGGAAGGGCATAGGAACCGGCCGTTTCCCTGTCCGCCTGCCCCTTTCCTACGGCGGCTGCAACCACAGCCCTGTCCTTTAATTGCCGGAGGTTAAGGTAATGAACCTTTCCCATACCGCCAAGACCGACAAGAAGAATTTTCCTCATAAGGTATATCCGAGACTTTTCAGATACCGGCCGCTTTTAAACACAGCTTCATCCACCTCACAGGAAGAGGCGGCGCCGTCCTTGGTGAATTCGATTTCGATGGACAGGGGCGCCTCATTGCCGCTGTTGTCAAGGGCTTTCAATAAAGCGGGCAAATCAAGCCAGCCTTCTCCCAGGGCAGGAAAGTTCCATTCCGTCCTTCCGCCGGCTTTATCCTTGAGATGCACGTATTCAATTAAATCCGCGTTTGCCTCCACATCTTCCGTTCCATTCACATTCCCGTAAAAAACCGCATTAGCCGTATCGTAACATATGCGGACAGAGGGACTTCCCACCATGTCCACAATCTTCGCAAGCCGGGAAGCAGTCCCGTGTTCGCCATGGGTTTCAAGAACGAGGGTAATCCCCAAATCCTTCAATAACGGAAGGAAGGAGAGGATGTTGTCCCGGAGCGCTTCATCCCCGGCGGAAGCCATGTCTTTCAGGTGGGCTTCACCTACGCTGGAAACAATGTACCTGGCGCCGAAAAACCCCGCAAGATGTATGTTGTCAACAAAGTCAGGAAGCCGGGCCTTGTCCATCAAATTGCAATGACCGCTCACCGCCGGGACAGCCAGACCGTAATTCTTCAGCATGGATTTCACATCCACAAGTCCGCGGAAAGACATGGTGGGGAACACGTGCTCCGTCCATCCCTTTGTGGCTGTAAGTTCCACATTATGGAAGCCAGCCTCCGCTATGCCGGCAAGGGCATCTTTCAAGGGAAATCCATGGTAACAGTTTGAATTCACGATAATCATGCGGTTTTTCATGGGCGGACTCTAGATAACATAATTCCGCAAATAACGGTAGGCAAGAACCAGGGATGCTTCTATCTTCTCCCGGCTGCCTTCAAAGGCACGGTCTTCCATTTCAACGCAGGAATAGGAATCATACCCTATTTGTGTCAATGCGGAAATAAACCCGGGCCAGTTTACATCCCCCAGGCCCGGAAGTTTCGGTGACATATAATCGAGGGGATAAGCCAGGGAACCGCACTCCGCCAGTTTGTCCTTGTGGAGTTTGATGTCCTTGTAATGGATATGGAAAATCTTATCCTTGAATTCATAAATGGCTTTGATGTAATCCATCTGCTGCCATATAAAATGGCTGGGGTCAAAGTTTATGCCGAAATTGTCATAAGGAAGAAGTTTGAACATTTCCCTCCAAATCACCGGAGAAAAGAAAATATTCTGCCCGCCCGGCCACTGGTCAGGGCCGAAAAGCATCGGGCAGTTTTCTATGGCGATTCTTACTCCCTTGCCTTTTGCATAATCAAGAATCGGTTTCCAAACCTCCACCGCAAGCTTTATGTTGTCGCCGATATTCTTGTTCTGATCCCTTCCGATGAACGTGGTGACAAGATTCACCCCGAGCATGGCCGACGCATTGATAACCGAATACAGGTGGTCTATATTTGCCTTCCGTTTTTCCGGGTCGGGATCGAGCGTATTGGGGTAAAAAGCCAGGGATGAAATTTCAATGTTGTGTTTCTTCACAAAAGAGAGGATGTAATCCCGTTTCTTTTCATCCAGATTTTCGGTGTCGATATGCGACACTCCCGCATACCGCCGTTCCGCTTTCCCGGCAGGCCAGCAGGCAACTTCCAGGCATTCATAACCGATGGACGAAGCTTTTTCCACCATCTCCTCAAAAGTATAACCGTCAAAAATCGCACTGAGGACACCTAATTTCATTTCACCCCTCCATTATTTTATAATCACAGTTTTTCCCGTCTCCGCGCTTTCAAGTGCGGCGAAAACGGCTTTCATCGCCGGTAAAACGGAAGCGGCAGGAACAGCTGACACCCCCTTTTCAATTGACGATATGAATTCATCGATGACGCCGCTGGAAGTCTGGTTGTCGTTTGTCTGGATGGCATCCACCTCATACAATTCCCGCGTGCCGTCAGGATGCTCAATGATTATGGAAGCGGAAGGATCGGCATATATTTTCATGATTCCCTCCGTCCCGTAAATAACAGTACTGTTGTCTTCATTCCCGTAGAAAGTCCAGCTCGCCGTCATTGTTCCCACAGCGCCGCTTTTCATCCGGTAAATACACACGGCATTGTCATCCACAGGAATAAGGCCGCCGTCCGCCCCTTTTTTGTCAAGTGTTGTCACGATGGAAGAAACAGCCGATACCGTGTCATCCAGCAGAAACTGGATTAAATCCGTTTTATGAATTCCGAGATCCGCCATCGCACCCATCGCGGCCTTTGATTTATCAAAAAACCAGGTGTTCTTACCGGGATCCACGGACCAGGTTTCGGGCCCCCCGTGGCCGAAGATTGTCCTGAAAGTCAAAGGACGGCCGACTGCCCCGCCGACTATCAGGGAACGGGCCTTCGCATGGGTTCTGGTGAACCGCTGGTTCTGTCCTATCATCAGGATACCGCTGCTTGATGAGGCGGCTTCCGTCATTTTAACGCAGTCCTCCAATGTCGTCGCCATCGGCTTTTCGCAGAGCACGTGTTTCCCGGCTTTGAGGGCCTTCAAGGTTATCTCCGCATGGGTATTATTGGCGGTGCACACGCTTACAGCGTCCACCCCGCTGTCCAGAAGGGCTTCCACGCTTTCATAAGCCTTCCCGCCGAAACGTTCCGCAAGACTTGCGGCGCGCCCGGCATTCAAATCATAGTAGCCGGTGATTTCACATTTACCGTTCCCGGCGTATTCCGGGATATGGCGTACCTGGGCGATTTTACCGCATCCTATTATTCCAATCTTGTACATTCAAAACTCCTTTGCAAGACATCACACCTTTTCTTTCTTCTGAAGAAGAACGGCGGCGATTACAATCACACCTTTGAAAGCTTCCCGGAGGAAGGGCGGAACCCCTATAAGGTTAAGAAGGTTGTTCATGACGGCGATTATCAACACTCCTATAACCGTACCTGCAATGGAACCACGTCCGCCTGCCATGCTGGTGCCGCCGACGATTACAGCCGCGATGGCGTCCATCTCATAGCCTGAACCGGCGTTCGCATAGTCCATGGCGCCTATCCGGGAAACCTGGAGTATGGCGGCGACACCCACCAGCAGCCCCATGATTGTATAAACTATCCGCTTGACGCGCCGGACGTTTATACCGGAAAGCCTCGCGGCTTTTTCATTGGAACCTACGGCAAACACGTAGCGACCGAAAGCTGTATGCCGGGAAATGTAATACATGATGAAAGCTATAACGAGCCAGTAAATGATGGGCATGAACATCTGCCCTCCTACAGTCACATTCGCCAGCTTGGTGAATCCACGTGGAACGGAAGGATTTATTGTCTGCATACACTGCTGCGTGACGGAACGGCAGATTTTCATCATGCCGAGTGTGGCGATGAACGGCGGAAGTTTTCCCACAGTGACGAGCACTCCGGTGAATTCACCCAGAAGGATTCCGCACACCAACCCGGCGACTATACCGATAAGATATGCCGGAAAGCCGGAGACCCCCAGGGAGGTAAGCAGTCCGGAATCCGAGCCGTCTATAAAAATCATGACGACAGCACCGATGGCCACAAGTGTTGAGCCCACCGCCAAATCTATACCGCCGGTTATAATCACAAAAGTCATGCCAAGGGCAATAATTCCGATTGTAGCGTTGTTACGGAGTATATTGAGCCAGTTTCTGCACCACAGGGACAACCAGGAGAAAAAAGAACCCTGATCAAATCCGAGGGCAATAGTCTGCAACACAACCATTAAAAGCAAAGCGCACAAAGTGGAGAAAAGGGGATGCTCCCTCCACATCATCTGAAACCAGGCGGTGAAACGCACCTTACCCAATTTTTCAATTTTGACCACTGTCTTCAACTCCTGTAGCTAATCTCATTATGGAATGCTCATCCATAGCATCCCCCACAAGTTCCCCCATAATCCGTCCGTGATACATCACCATGGTACGGGAAGACACCCTGATAATTTCCTGGGCTTCCGAAGAAAGAACAACGACAGCCACCCCGCTTTCCGCAAGCCTTGTTATGATATCGTAAATATCTTCTTTTGCCCCAACGTCAACACCTTGGGTAGGATTATCAAGAATCAACACTTTCGGATTCAAAGAGAGCCATTTTGCCAGCACAACTTTCTGCTGGTTCCCTCCGGACAAACTGGTAATTAAATCATTTATATCCGCAAGTTTTATATGCAGGCTTTCTTTTTGGGAAAGGAATTCTTTTTCAATCCGTTCCTCATCCAAAAACACACGGTATTTTTTTCTTGAGGATAACCCCGCCAAAGAGGCATTCTCAAGTATACTTAAATCCTTGACTATACCGTTTTCCTTCCTGTTTCTGGGGACATAACCTATTCCCAGGGACACCGCCTGGGTTGTGCTTTTTATTTTTACTTCATGTCCGTCAATTATTATTTTCCCCTCATAGGAACCCAGGGCTCCGAAAACAGTCTGGAAAAGCTCGCTCCTTCCGTCACCGAGAAGACCTGTGAAACCCACAACCTCACCCTCATGGATGGAGAAGGAAATATCCTGGAAATACGGACTGCAGCTTAAATGCTCAACCTGAAGAACTGTTTTTCCGGTTTTGCCCTCCCGCCGGCTGCCGATGGTGACATCATGGCCGACCATGTAAGAAGCCAGCCTGGATGTATCAACCTCTTCCTTTTTTCCTGAAGCCACCATGTTTCCGTCCCGGAGGACAGTAAAAGAGTCACAGATTTCCATAACTTCGTTGAGCTTATGGCTGATGAATATTATGCCAACCCCCTGCTCCTTCAAACGGCGCATAAGGGCAAAAACCCTTTCAATCTCCGGTTCCGTGAGGCTGGTGGTGGGCTCATCCATTATCACCAGTTTTGCGTCCATGAGCATTGCCCGGGAAATCTCCACAATCTGTTTATAGGAAGCGTCAAGATTGCGGACCATCACTTTCGGATCGAGGTCCAGCCCCATCCGGGCAAAAACCTCTTCCGTCCGCCTTATCATTTCACCATGATCAAGGAACCCGTTTTTTTTCTTAAGCTCCCTTCCTATAAAAAGATTTTCATATACAGCCAGATCATTTACAAGATTTAATTCCTGATGAATAAAAGCAATCCCTTTATTCAATGAATCCCTCGGAGAAGAGAAAACCGCATCCTGTCCGTCAAGAAGAATTTTTCCTTCATCCGCTTCCAAAACACCGCCGAGGATATTCATCAGGGTACTTTTACCGGCTCCGTTCTCACCCAACAAAGCCTTGATGGAACCCGCTTCAAGTGAAAAATCAACTTTATCAAGCACAAGATTGGAGCCAAAGGATTTTGATATTCCGCACATCCGCAGATTCATGAACACCTCCCTGACTGACTTTCTTTATTTCCGGTTTCAATTTACATTTTTACATTGTTCCAAAACACAACAGGCAAAACAGGGCGGAACGCACCGCCATAAACACCTTGCCAGGTAACCGGCCGCAGGACTGCGGCCGGCCGGTTAATTCAAACCGTTACAAATCAGTAAGGTGAAGAAGGATCAAGGTAATCCTTAAAGTTTGTTTTATCAACAATTGATGTGGGGATAATCTTCACAGGATCAACAGTTTCGCCATCAAGGATGGCTACAGCCATATCAACGGCATCCTCAACCATGGTGGGGCTGTAAAGGGCACTCTGAATCCACAGGTCATCGTAGTCATCCATCATGTTGAAGTATTCCTGGCATCCGCCGCCACCGGTGATAACCTTAATGTCTTTCCGTCCGGACTCTTCAATGGCCTGGATGGCGCCAATGCTGGTTTCATCATCCATGCTGTAAACCGCATCGATTTTTGTGTTGGCTGTAAGGATGTCCGCCATGTCCGCCAAACCGGCTTCCCGTGTAAACTGGGTTGCATAAGTAAGGATATTGAAATTGGGGGCGATTTCGGCGACTGTATCCAGGAAACCCGCTTTCCGCAACTCCGCAACAGAACCGGAGGTGGGGACATCAAGGATAACGACAGTCCCTTCTTTCCCGATTTTGTCCACAATGTATTTGGCGCCCTGGACACCCATGTCATAGTTGTCCCCGGAAACCCTGTAAACACCGTCAGCCGCAATTTCGATATCGAAATTGACGACAACAACGCCCTGGTCAATGGCATTCTGGATCGGAACTTCCATGCCGGTCCACTGGGGGAAAGCGACAATGGCTTCGGCTCCCCAAAGAAGCAGGTCGTCAAGCTGTGTTGTCATCTCATCGGCAGAATTGGATGTATAAAGCTTATACTCGATTGTATCGGCTTTTTCTATGCAGCGCTGTTCCGCATAGTATGCAACGCCTGCCACCCATCCGTGCGTTACAGCCGGAGCAAGAATTCCGACTTTGTGCATTTTACCGCCCGCAGCCGCGGAATCTTTGGAACCGCCGGCAAAAACGACGGACACTCCCATCAAAAGAACGAGAAGCACAATCAAGGCTTTTTTCATAAGAAAAGTCCTCCTTAATTTTTATTGATTATAGTATCAACCCGGTTTTTCAATTTGTCAAACATTTTTCTGAGAAATTCAATTTTTTTTTGAAACCCGTTGATTTTTCAAAACATTATTTTGTTATGTAGAAAACAATAAGGTGCTAACCGCATCGTACAATATTTTTCAAAAATCTTTGAAAAATTTTCATAAAAAACTTGAAACATATGCAAACCCGCTTGCCACGGTACTTGCAAGGAAAAGCCTTATCCGTTATAATCAACCGATGAAAAATGCGCTGAAACTTATCGGTGTCGGGGTAATCCTCGGTGTCGCCAATGTGATTCCAGGGGTGTCCGGCGGAACACTGGCTGTGGTTTTCAATGTCTACGACAGGCTCATTCAGGTCATTACATTAAACATAAAGAAGATACTGGCAGAATGGAAATTCCTGCTGCCGCTTATCGCGGGAATGGCTCTTGGGATTCTCCTTTTCAGCAAACTGATTACATTCCTTTTTGCGCATTATCCCGTACAAACCAACTGGTTTTTTATCGGTATTATTCTTGGAAGCATTCCTATGATTTATAAACGCTTCCTCTATTCCAGCCCCGGGGAAAAGAAAAACATACCCCCAGTTTCTTCCATTATATGTATTGCTGTGGCTTTGGCTATAATGGCGGTTATGACCTTCATGGAGGTTTCGGACACAGGAAACGCCATACAGACTGAATTCAGCCTTTCCCTGGCGGCACGGCTTTTTATAAGCCTCGCTTTTGCGGCAATCGCAATGATTATTCCCGGTATTTCCGGCTCATTCCTTATGCTGGTTGTCGGTGTATACAGTACCGTCATCGCCGCGGTGGCTGATTTGAATGTGCCTCTATTGGTTCCCGCAGCCCTGGGAGCCATTGCCGGTCTTTTGGGAGGAGCCGGGCTTGTCAGGTTTCTCATGTCAAAGGTCCCTTCCCAAACCTACGGCGCCATATTGGGGTTGGTGCTTGGATCAATCCTGGTGATTTTCCCGGGCTTCGGCAGCGGCATGACTCTGGCCGCATCCATGCTCTGTGCCGCGGGGGGCTTCCTTCTATCATTTTTCGCCTCACGCGAAAACCCTGAATCCCGGGAACAGGGACAAGCTTCAGAGGAATAGCAGGCCGCAACGATATCCGGCGGTAGCAATATGTGGAAAATATTTGCCGAAAGCTATACACAAAATCATAAAATAATATAGAATAACCTAAAAGGCGGGATGAACTTGCCCGTCACTGCCTGCGGGAAAACCAAGGCTGGGCTCCCGGTTTTATCCTGAATGGCGGTTAAAAACTTTCACCCCGGCGCAGGAGGCCTGTTAAAATGCAAAAAGCGGAGATTTCAGTCACCATCAACAAAAAGATATCCGACATTGATCCAAGAATTTACGGTTCATTCATAGAGCATCTGGGAAGGGCTGTTTATGAGGGTATTTACCAGCCGGGGAATCCAAATTCAGACGGAGACGGATTCAGGAAGGATGTGATTGAGCTCGTGAAGAAGCTCAATGTTCCAATCATCCGCTATCCCGGGGGCAATTTTGTTTCCGGATACAACTGGGAGGACGGTGTCGGGCCGAAAGACAAAAGGCCTGTCAAACTGGACTTGGCATGGTTCACCACGGAAACGAACGAAGTCGGGATGCAGGAATTCCAGAAATGGCTCGACAAAGTAGGCTCGGAAATGATGATGGCGGTGAATCTGGGAACCCGCGGTCCGGACAACGCGCGGAATCTGGTGGAATACGCCAATTTCCCCGGCGGGACTTACTGGAGTGATTTAAGGATATCCCACGGGAAAAAGGAGCCTTACGGGATTAAAACCTGGTGCCTGGGAAACGAGATGGACGGCCCCTGGCAGATGGGCGCCAAAACCCCGGAAGAATACGGAAGGATAGCGGTCGAAGCCGCCAAGCTTATGAAGTGGACTGACCCGGACATTGAACTGGTGGCCTGCGGTAGCTCCAATTCCCGTATGCCCACTTACGGGAAATGGGAAACCACGGTGCTTTCCCACGTTTACGATTACGTGGATTTTATTTCAATGCACGAGTATTACGGGAATCAGGACAATGACACCCCCACCTTCCTTTCGGAAACGGAAACCATGGACAAATTCATCAAGGCTGTGGTTGCCTTCTGCGATACGGTTAAGGCTGAAAAACATTCGGACAAAACCATCAACATATCCTTTGACGAATGGAATGTCTGGTACCACTCAAACGAACACGACGCCAAACTGGAAAAATGGGGCAAGGCGCCCCACCGGCTGGAGGATGTCTACAACTTCGAGGACGCACTCCTTGTGGGCGGCCTGCTGATTACCCTGCTGAAACACAGCGACCGGGTGAAAATGGCATGCCTTGCCCAGCTGGTCAACGTAATCGCGCCGATAATGACAAACGACGACAAGGCCTGGGCACAGACAATCTACTACCCTTATATGCACGCATCGAACTACGGAAGGGGAACCGCATTGGAGGCCGGAGTCGAATGCGGCACCTATGACTCAAAAAAGCACAAGGGCGTTCCCTACATTGATTCAGTGGCTGTGCTCTCGGAGAACGGGGAGGATCTGACTGTGTTCGTCCTGAACAAGAACCTGGAAGAAGACATCACGGCGGACTTGAGGATAGAAGGGCTGAATGTGAAGGGAACCGAGCATATTGTAATGGCGGGCTTTAATTTGAAGGCGGTGAATAGCGCCGAAAACCCGGACGCGGTGAAACCCACATCCGGAAAACTCCCCGACGGGGCGGTACTCCTTCCCAAAGCCTCTTGGAACGTCCTACGCTACAAGGTTTGCAAGTAAAAGACTGAATCCGGGACAGCGGACAACGGCAGATGACGGCAGCCGGCAGGTATTTTGCGGGCTGCCGTTTTTTTTGGACAGCGGGCCCCATCATGCCAGCAACCACACCGCCCGCCGGACCTTGTTTCCGTTCCAGCGGCAAACATCCTGACTTCCCGGGCATACAGATAACAGTAAGGGAAGATGTCAATAAAAACAATACAACTAATTCATCAAATTGACTTGATTTTTCAATATTTATAATACAACTTGAAGGTAAAATACCTTGACAAGTTTAACAGTCAATGTTATTCTCAAAACATAAAATGCATTGAAAACAATGCAAAAAAAACAAGGAGTTACAAATGAAAAAAGCAGTATGTATTTTGCTTGCCCTCGGCTTGATTTGCAGCGCAGCTTTCGCCGGTGGTTCCAAGGAATCCGCATCCAGCGGAGATCTCATCAGAGTCGGCATCATCAACAACGACCCCAACGAATCCGGATACCGCACAGCCAACGATAACGACATGAAAAGGGTGTTTACGGAAGCCAACGGTTATTCTCCGGAATTCTACTACAGCCTCCGCAACGATGAACAGATTAACGCCGCCCGGCTTTTCATCCAGAATGAAGTGGACTACCTGCTGATATCTGCTGCCGGAACATCCGGATGGGATTCCGTTCTCCAGGATGCGCAGGCTGCCGGTATCCCCGTTATCCTGTTTGACCGCACAATCGACGCTGACGACAGCCTCTATGTGGCCTCCATCGTTTCCGACATGGCCCTCGAAGGTGAAACAGCCGTAAACTGGCTCGCCTCCCAGAATCTTCCTGAATACAACATCATCCACATCCAGGGTGTTATGGGTTCCGCAGCCCAGATCGGACGCACAGGCGCCCTCGACAAGAAAGTTGCCGAAAACAGCAACTGGACACTGGTGACACAGCAGACAGCTGAATGGAACGCAGAAACAGCCCAGCAGATTACACAGGCTGTTATCGATTCAGGCAAACCCTTCAACGTAATCTACGCTGAAAACGACGACATGGCCCGTGGCGCTGTTGCCGCCCTTGACCGCGCAAACATCTCCCACGGTGTTGACGGTGATGTAATCATCATGGGATTTGACTGCAACAAGTGGGCTCTTGAAGAACTGCTCGCCGGCCGCTGGAACTATGACGGTCAGTGCAATCCTTTCCAGGCTTCCTACATTGATGAAATCATCAAGAACCTTGAAAAAGGCAAGCAGCCTGAAAGCAAGGTTATCATCCTTGATGAAAAAGGCTTCGATGCCAAAACAATCACAGCCGAAGACGTAGAAAACTACGGAATCTAAGTTTTAAGCTTATGGTATGAAACAAGGTACGTTTTAAACGTACCTTGTTTTGTATAGACATGATTATAAGGAATTTTTTGCTATGCAAAGAGACTCTGTATTAGAGATGCGCGGTATATGCAAAACGTTTTTCAGTGTCAAAGCGTTGCAGAATGTAGATTTTACCTTAAGAAAAGGTGAAATCCATGCCCTGATGGGTGAAAACGGCGCCGGAAAATCCACCTTGATAAAAGTCCTCACCGGTGTCCACCCCATGGATGAAGGCCAGGTTTACCTTGAAGGGCACGAAAACTGCATCCACATAAAATCACCTGAAGATGCGCAGAAAGCCGGCATCAGCACGGTTTACCAGGAAATCACCCTCTGCCCGAATCTCACGGTAGCGGAAAATATGTACATAGGCCGTGGCAACGGGTTATTCACCGACTGGAAAAAAATGAACAGCGCGGCGACCCAGGTTCTTGAGGGACTGGCCATTCCCGTCAAAGCGGAACAGCAGCTGGGCTCCTGCTCGATTGCAGTCCAGCAGATGGTGGCTATTGCCAGGGCTGTTGACATGGAATGCAAGGTTCTTATTCTCGACGAACCCACATCATCACTGGATGAATCCGAAGTTGCAAAGCTGTTCAAACTGATGCTTGATTTGAAATCCCGCGGCGTCGGAATAATTTTCGTCACCCACTTTTTGGATCAGGTATATGAAGTATGCGACAGGATCACCGTTCTGCGGGACGGAAAACTTGTCGGAGAATATGCGATAGAAAACCTTCCCAGGGTTGACTTGGTTGCAAAAATGCTCGGAAAAGAATTCGATGACATTTCCGCAATAAAAGACGAATCAGCTTCCACCGATTTCAGCAATGCGGAAATTGTTTACGAAGCCATCGGCCTGGACAGCTCCTCGGGAATAAAACCCTTCGATTTCAATATACACAAAGGGGAAGTAAACGGTTTTACCGGGCTTCTCGGTTCAGGAAGAAGCGAATGTGTCAGGGCCATTTTCGGAGCCGACAAAGTGCACGGCGGTACCGTCAAGGTCGGCGGGAAACGTGTCAAAATATCAAAACCGAAAGACGCCATGAAACAGGGCATCGGATACCTGCCTGAAGACAGGAAACGTGACGGCATTGTTGGCGATCTTTCAGTCAAAGAAAACATCATCCTTGCCTTGCAGGTGCTCAAGGGTGCGGTACGTCCTTTTTCAAAAACACAGATGGAAAAATTCGCTGATGAATACATCAGCCTTTTAGATATTAAAACGGCTTCTGTGGATACGCCTATCAAATCCCTGTCCGGCGGCAACCAGCAGAAAGTTATTCTTGCCCGGTGGCTTCTCACCGATCCCAAGTACCTTATACTGGATGAGCCCACAAGGGGTATCGACATCGGCACAAAGGTGGAAATACAGAAACTTGTGCTGAAACTTGCGGCGGAGGATAAAAGCATCACCTTCATCTCCTCGGAAATTGACGAAATGCTCCGCACCTGTTCCCGGCTCATAGTAATGAGGGACGGCAAAGTTGTCGGAGAATTGACCGGAGACGATCTCAACCAGAACACAATCATGAACACGATTGCGGGAGGAGGTAAAAATGAACAGTGAAAAAGTCGGTCTGCCGCCGGCATCCCTGCTTATGAAGGCGAAGGCCATTGTAAGCAAACAGATATTCATTCCTCTGGCGGCCCTTTTAATACTGATAATCTTCAACCTGATAGCGGATCCCTCGTTCTTTGCCATCAACTATGCGAAGAACAGTGCGGGAGACCCCGTTCTCTCCGGTTACCTGATTACAATCCTTGACAATGCTTCCGAGCTGGCAATTCTCGCCATCGGCATGACCCTGGTCACCGCCGCCAGCGGCGGGCAGGACATCAGTGTCGGTGCGGCCATTGCAATCAGCGGAAGTGTCGTGCTCCGGGTTCTTTGCGGCGACAACCCGCGGCCGGACGAAATGCAGCACTCGATTCTGACAGCCTTCATCATCAGCTGCATTGTTTCCATGCTTTTCGGCGCTTTCAACGGAACCCTTGTGGCGTACTTCAAGATACAACCGATGATTGCCACCCTGATTCTTTACACGGCCGGGCGCTCAATCGCCGCATGGATAAACAACAACCGTCTGCCGATTATCAGCGACCCCACCTTCGGTTACTTCGGCTCGTTCATGCCGGGGATGCCCATACCGACGCCGATATTCATCGCGGTTTTCTGCATGATACTTATTGCGCTGGCGCTCAAGTTCACAACGCTGGGGCTTTACGTGCAGACAGTCGGTATCAATCCGGAATCAGCAAGATTGAACGGTATTGACCCCAAGATGATTAAATTCATCTGCTACGTGCTCATGGGTCTTTGCGTTGCTTTTGCGGGATTCATCAAGGTTGCGCGCTTCAGCACAATCAACTATTCCGTTGTAGCCTTGGACATCGAGATGGACGCCATTCTTGCGGTTGCCCTTGGAGGGAACGTCCTGTCAGGAGGAAAGTTCAACATGACGGCCTCCATTCTCGGAGCATACGTAATCCAGCTCCTGACGACAACGCTTTTCAAATTCAATGTTTCTTCATCGGCGCTGCCTGCGTACAAGGCCATTGTCGTTATCCTGCTGGTTATCATCAGCGCACCCACGTTCCGGGAAAAGGCGGCCTCTTTTTGGAAAACCATTAAAAGCGTTAAAACATCCAAGGAGGCACATTCATGAGCAAGGGTGAAATAAAATTGCTGAAAAGCCAGGGCCGGGTGCCCATAACCGACACAAATCTGCTGCTGTACATAACCATTGTCGTGTTTGTTGCCATGTATGCGCTCGCCATGATTTTCATTGGAAGGGGTTTCCTGAGAATCCAGACATTCTTCAACATTCTGAATGAGAATGCGGCATTGATTATCCTTTCCTGCGGCATGAGCATTGTAATGATTACCGGCGGGATTGATATTTCAGTCGGAAAACTCACCGCCCTTATTTGTATGAGCGCCGCGGTGAATCTGGACTTCCACGGTGGGAACATCCTGAGTGCGGTTGTCCTTTCGCTGGCAATCGGTATCGCCTTCGGGCTTGTCCAGGGATTCCTCGTGGCTTACCTTGATATCCAGCCGTTCATTGTCACACTGGCGGGAATGTTCTTTGCGAAAGGTATGACCACGATTGTCAATTCCACCCAATTCAACGTTGCCAATGAAGCGTTCCTCGCATTGAAGAACACAAGGATTTTTGTCCCCGGTCTCGGTTCCAGGAACAGGCTCGGAGCGTTCGTTCCAGCATATATTGAAATCGGTGTTGTCATTGCGCTTCTCACCGTGATTGCCCTGTTCGTTCTCCTGAAGTGGACAAAAATCGGGCGAAACTTTTATGCGGTCGGCGGTAACGCCCAAAGCGCGAATATGCTTGGAATCAACGTGAAGAGGACAAAGTTCATCGCCCATCTTCTCTGCGGGCTCCTTTCCGGTATAGGCGGTTTCGTGTACTTCCTCCACGTAGGTTCAGGTGCCCCGTCCCATGCAACCGGTGCTGAAATGAATGCCATCGCCTCCTCTATTATCGGTGGCACCATGCTCACCGGCGGTGTCGGTAATATAGCCGGAACATTCTTCGGTGTGCTTTCGCTAAGCACAATAAAAAACATTGTCGCCCTTCTCGGGCTGGATGATGCCTGGTGGACAAACGTTACGGTTTCCGCAATGATTTGTATCTTCCTGGTCGTCCAATCCGTTGTTCTTCTGAGAAAAAACAAGAAAAAGAATTAACGGCTGTCCCTGCACCTACAGGTGCAGGGATTTTTTTTTTGCCCTGGGGAGTGGTTTCCTCCCTGCATAGGGAGACAATTAATTTGTAAAACCTTATGATATTCAATACTCACCACATTGTAAAATATAAAAATACATAATAAATTCCTATTAAATTCAGTATAAATTCCATCTTTAACAAAACCTACCACACAATAAAGCTTAAATCTACAATTTTTCTTTACAATATGATTTTATGCCTATAAACTGATTATATCAGGAGAATTATTTAACTATGAGTGAAAAAATCACAATAAACCTCGACAAAACTGGATATGATTTTTCAGAAGGGGAAATTATACATATCAAAGAATTAGAGCAAGCTAAAAGTTTAATCAACGAATTTGTCAAATCCATGGGAAATTTAGAAAGCATATGTCATGATAAAGAGCTGCCGCTTGATTACAGAACTATTTTGATTAATGGCCCTAGAGGAAGTGGAAAAACATCTTTTTTACACAGCCTCTTTAACCTTGACGGGAAAGGTTCAGCAGATGGAAATACCATAAAAACTAATAATCTATGTTTTTTAGGACATCTTGATCCTACAATGATAGAAGAAAAAGCGCATATTTTCTTGATGATAATAGCAATGATAAGACAAAAAGTGTATGAAAAACTGGATTCAGAGGATGATAATTTCAGCATATGCAATAAAAAGCAATGGAACGATTTGCTGGAAAAACTTGCAAAAGGGCTGCCGATTTTAGATGCCCATAAAGAGGATCCCGATTTTTGGGATGATGCCGCCCAAATTATGTACAAAGGCTTGGATGAAACGCTATCATCCTATAACACAAGGAAAAATTTTAACACTCTAGTTGAATACTCTTTAAAAATTTTAGGTCGTAATGCATTCATTATAGCCATAGATGATGTGGATACTGATTTTAGAAAAACGTTTCCTATGCTAGAGACACTTCGAAAGTATATCAACATTGAAAGAATTATAATTCTAGTAAGCGGCGATCTGGATTTATTTTCTCTTGCAATCAGGAAACAACAACTGGAAGATATGGGTGATAAGCTTATTAAGACAGGCATCATCTCCCAATCCATGGAAATCAAAAATTACATTTTAAAATGTATTGCGGAATTGGAGAATCAATATATAAAAAAGATTTTCCCTTCTCAGTATCAAATACGGCTGAAAACATTAAAACAGATTTCAGAGACAAGTGATATCAATATAATCAGCCATCAGATATCAGAAAAGGAAATTTCAATTAACAATTTCTATAACAAAATACTTTCATCATTTGGAATGTACAACACTTACCAGCGCAACACTTTTTATGATTTGCTGGAAAATCTTCCATTGCGCACACAAGTTCAGTTCATGAAAATATATAAAATGTTTATTGATAAAAAGGATGAAATACCTTACATAAGGGATAAAGAGGAAATAGAAATATCAGATATACTAAATATTTTTATCACTGAATTGCACTATAAAAATATAAATCTTGATAATATATTGACAGCACCGCCTTTCATTATTATTTCTATCCTGCAACTTTTACTAAAAGAAAAGAAAATTGATGAATTATATCAACTTCAGCCCATAAGCAACGATTTTATCCTTAACTGCTGTCTCACAACGCTTTCATTTTTATTATCACTGAAAATCGCAGACACGAAAGATTTATTTTTTGATTATCTTATCCGAATCGGGTATCTGAGAAATTTACAGACATATTTCCCGCGAAAAACTGATGAAACCTCTCAGCTAAGCATTAAAGGTTTGATTAAACATGCAAATATGGAAAACAACAGGGATTTACATCAGATGTGCTGCTACCTTACTTCTTATATACGTTCTATTAATGAAAATGGAAAATTTTCGGGAATTGTTAAATTACTGGGCTTTGCGAGTAAAAGCAAAAACTCTGAGAGACAAAATACAGGCAGATTTGATTTTGAACTTAAGAATCTATCATTATATGAACAACAAGTCGCCTGCTTGCCACTTTCTATTAGCAAACCAGTATTTAAGGACAACACTATAAATGAATACTCGGTATGGACTTTGATAGCTGTCGTAGGAGATTTAATCAGAGAAATAGATGCAGAGAATAATAATAAATCTATAGAAAACAACCAAGGAAATTTAATTAACATAATCAGCCAAGCTCTTGACAGACAGTCACAAATCCGCCAGTTTCCAATGATTGACACAAAATTATTTTCTTCTGGAAATATTAGTCCAATTACTGAATATAATGATGAAGAAACGTTTAATTCAAAGTATTTGGCTAATAACAAGCAAGAAACAATAGACATAAAATTTTATGAAAAAATGATAGATTGGCTTAAAAAAACGAAAGACTTGAAATTCACTATAGCGCCTTATGTCATTGCAAAAATAGCTACAAGGCTTTTTTACAGTTTTGACAATATTGAAAGAAATTATCAGGATGACAACCTCGGAGATATTATGCACCTTTTTATCTGTCAATTGTTTCATGCTGTGATTATCGAAGAGTTTCAGGAATCAAGAAAAATTGCAGAGGAAAATATTCAAATTAATAATATTGTGTCGACAACTGAATTATTAAAAAACAATCTCAAGAAAACATCAAACTTATTGAAAGAGGATAAGTTACCTCTATCAAAAATGATTTTAACTTGTCCGCTATTTCTCATGTTCATAAATTTCAACGATATAAACAGCAGCACAAACATACTTTTGGATAATTCTGACAAAACATTTAACTTATACGATAATTTAAAACGAATAAAATTACACCCGTCCTCTGAAACATCATTCTCTGTTGCCAATGCGTATTATAAGCACACAATAGAGATTCTTAAATCTATTCCTGGATTATCATTAGATTCTTTTCTGAGTGATGACATAGAAGATATTATCGCCAAAATAACACCTTATTTTAGCAGGGGCGTTACGGAAAAAAACATTGAAAGACTCCGGGAAATAATAACAAAACATAATATTAAATGGTAACTATATCCCCTATCATACATTTACAACAGGACTTCTTTTCCCTTATAGATTATATGAACGGAAAATCACAAATAGACTGTGATATAATAAAACGTCGTTTAATAAACTGTCGCCGCTCCCTTAGTGTTTATATACCAGACCATTATTATGAATACACAGGGAAGCAACTCCTTGATTCAATCAAGTACACAAGCGATTTATTCATAAAAGGATGCATAGAACTTTCAAATAATTTCCTTGACATGGATGAAAATAATATTATTTACGTTAAAGAGGAAAAATTTTGTCAATGGGAGGATATCATTACATGTATATCACCCTTAATATTAATTTCTTCAAAAATATTTGAAGAGAAATTTAAAAAAAACATCTGTAGTCAAAGTGACATTCGGACTTTCTTTTCAACATATATTGTTCCCAATTGTAGATATACATCTTTAGTAGCGCCACGTCCAATTCCATTTATAAAAGAATTTCAAAAGGAAAAAGGATTTATCGATTTACACTCACATATTAACGGTATTCTTGAATCGGAAAATGTCTGGCAAATCCTATTACAAAATCCTGAGAAAAACCTAAATATTTTTTATAAAGAAGACGGTGGTAAGCTTGTGATACAAAAGAAACTCGAACAAATAGGCCTACCCGCTGACACAAATTTACGCTGTTTAATATATGAAGCCATAAGATTGAGATCTGATTTCTTTTCGGCTGTTTTTTGTACCGGTAAAAATGAATTATTTGGTAATAATAAAACTGGAAGCGGTTGCATACATCCTTTCAGTTTTATACTAACTGGTGAAACAAATATTGCAATTCCAAACACTATATTACGATTTGAATGCTTAATGTATGTACTCATTTTCAATTATATAAAAAATAATGGAAAATCTGTCATTGTACATAAATTTCATAAATACATCCTTATAAAAGGACTGTTTCATCATTTATTAACACAAACAATAACAGAATTTGGATTCAGTCAGTTTCAAAATATTACCATAACCAAGATTCGGGATTTTGGAGAAAAAAGTCAATTGGGAAAATTCTTACAAATAGCGGGCAACGACCTTAATTATACGAGCTTCACTGAATTCCGTTTTTCACCTAAAGAATCTGTAGATGAAAACAAGAAAATGCTTAAAAAAATTGGAAGCGATTGGCAACATTTTCTTGAAATCAAAAGAAAAAATCTAAAAGAAGATTACAAAGTCGATTATTGTCTCACTGCTCATTTTATAAAGAAAAAAATGAAATCAAATGACAATAAACCTTATGAATCATTACGTGTAGAAATCAGAAAGAAAACAAATGCATTGGTCACAATAAAAAAAGGAGGAGATGACATAGCGAAGCGGGTCGTTGCTGTCGACGCTGCCGCAAGCGAATTTGACACACCTCCAGAAATATTTGCACCTTCATTTCGGATGCTTAGAAAAGAAGGTTTCAAGCATTTCACTTACCATGCAGGGGAAGACTTTTTCCATGTTCTTAGTGGATTGAGGGCAATTTATGAGGCTGTTGAATTTTGCGAATTAAGAAAAGGAGACCGAATAGGCCATGCATCAGCCGCTGGTGTTGATATTGAACAATGGAAAGAGATTATTGGAGAAAGCTTTTTCTTACCAGCAGGAGAATGGGCGGATAACTTATTATTTGTTTATCACTTTATCGTAAAAGCAAAAATCAACGAGCTTGAAACAAAGCTTCCTATTTTATCGGACAAGATAATTAAATTATATGCGGAAATCTTTGATAAAAGCTATTTAATGCCTGACATTGTTTTGGCATGGAAAGTACTTCGTAAAGAAGACAACATAAAAGATAATACGCTGTCACATGATGCAAATGAAATCAACGAAAAATATCAAAGTATGAAGTTCAGGAAAAAATATATCGCACCACTTGAAATTAATTCTGATGAAGTATTTACCAATAACGAACTTGTATTACTTCAAAAAAAATTATTGGAATATCTTCATAAAAAAGAAATAATTATAGAAGTTTTGCCTACCAGTAATTTACGTATTGGATACCATTTTACATTGCAAACATATCAGTTATTTACCTGGTACCAATGGAAGAAAGAGGGACTGCCAATTCCCCCTATTGTATTAGGGACAGACGACCCTGGCATTTTTGCCACAAATATATACAATGAATACGCTTTTGTATACTGTTTTTTGGTTTACGAAAAAAAACAAACCCGAAGCGATGTCATTCAATTTATCCGATTTCTTTGCGAAAACAGCCTGAACTACGAGTTCCTCCCTGCATAGGAGACAGTCACCCGTCCGAAGTCAGCGGTACACTTTCTTCCAGCAGCTTTTTGCGCTGGCGCCAGTCCGGCTGTATGGCGGTCAGAAGGGCGTAAAACTGCCTTGAGTGGTTGGCGTATATGAAATGACAAAGCTCATGGACGGTTACGTATTCGATGCAGTTCCGGGGAAGACGGGCGAGCAGTGTATTCAAGGTGATTATTCCCTTTTTGGGAAGGCAGGTGCCCCACTTTGTTTTCATTTTACGGAGGCGAAGAACCGGAAATGGAACGCCGTATTTCGCGAAAACGGGATAGGCTTCCTTTAACACGCCGGCGAATAACTCCCGGTACTGTTTCTCAAGATACTTTTCCACCAGACGGCGGCGGGAATCACTGTCGCCGGGCTCCCTTGCCTGCAAAAGAATGTAAACCCCGTCGGAAGTGACGGAGTTTTTCCTGCCCTTTTCCACCTTGAGCCGAAGCGCCCGCCCTGCCAGGTAAAAGGTTTCCCCGCTGACATAACGCTTTGGGGCGGAAGATTCAGAAGCCCGGCGGGAAAATTTTTCCCGGGCTTTGCGGATAAAGGAGGCGTTGGAGCACACAAAGGAATTTATGCGCTCCTCGGGAACCGAAGGGGCGGCGGAAACATAAACCGTTCCGTCCCGGCGTACCCGCAGGTTTATGTTCTTAACCGCCTTTCTTTCCAGCACATAGCGGATTTCTCCGGTTCTGTCCCTTACCGCGCAGGATTGCAGCCGGTTCACCGTTTGAATCTCCTGACCGCCACGGTCTTTACGTTTTCGATTACTTTGTCCACGGTGTCAAAACCAAAGGTGACGCCGTATCTCCCTACACTTGCCATCATAATTATCCGTATCCGTAATACAAGAATAATAATATATATCCGGGGAAAATTATAGTAGCCGGAAAATTTCGTGGAATCTGGGGGCTTACCCCGCTGACGCTGGTAATCAAAAAAAAATTTATAACAGCGCAAGCTGCCTCCTGTAATATGTTACACAACTAAACCGTTTTGTTACAAAAGCTAAAAAAAATCTTCATTTTCCCAGCAAAAAGCCTTGACACATAGGGGGGGGGGTAAAATGAAAGTGAATCTAAAGAATCGAAGATGGAGGTGCTCATGAAGAAGCTTGTGCAGTAAATTATTTTATATTTTTAATTACATTAAACAAAGGAGTTACTATGTCAAGGAAAATTAAAATTACATTTTTGTCCGTTGTATTGATTTGCGGTCTGTGCGGTGCGACCGCTGCTTTTTCACTTCCGATTTATACCGGCGTAGATATGGGTTATGTCCGTGTTTCTCCTGAAATTTTCGGGGAAACTTCTTCCGGCGGAGGTCTTGAGATAACACCGTACATCGGCATTAGCCCCATCAGCTCTTTGCCGGACTTATCTTTTGAGTTAGATCTTGCGTTGAGTTTTCCATCTCTTAGTTACTCTTATCCTTTCATTCCGGGTGACCCTAACCGGACTCTCAGCAGTATGACACAGTTTTACATTGTCAGCCCCCAATTGTTTGCGGTATACACAGTTGACAAATGGTTTATAAAGCCCTTTGCGGGTGTCGGGATTGGATGCAATATCAATAATTGTGACAACACGAACGGAATGGATTTATCCAATTCTTTTTCCTTCGCCGCAAAAGCCGGGGCAAAAGTTTTTATTCCACGTACATCTATCTTTCTTGGAGGTGCAATCAAATTCAACCTCAACCAGAGTGAAACCGAACTGGCATTCGAAGACATTGACTTAAATTTAAATGCCTGGTCGTTCAATGTGAGCTTTGGATATAAATTCAAATAGAACAAAGCTTGAAGAAAAACACATTTCGAAAATCCCAACATTTACCCGGTGTCTCCTGACTCGGATTCACCGGGTGATTTTTTTCACCCACATCATACTTATACTTTCCTTGCTTTTTAAGTAACAATAATTCATAATAACAGTAATACAGCATGATTGAATGATGAACACGGTAACAAAACGCTTTTTATACACACATACTGTGTCGGATAAAATCCTGGAACAAGGTTGGTGTAAAAACGATGAAAATAATTATTTCCCCGGCAAAAAATATGTCCCTTGATGCCGATACCTTGGAGCCGGAAGACTTTCCTGTTTTTCTGGACAAGGCACAGGCGCTTGTAGATTATTTAAAGTCCCTTTCCTTTGAAGATTTAAAAGCCCTTCTTTCCTGCAACGAAAATATTGCCCGTCTTAATTACGGGCGCTACCAGTCCATTAACCTGAAGGAAAACACAAATCCTGCCCTGGTGACTTTTGAAGGTATACAGTACAAATACATGGCGCCCCGGGTTTTTACCTATGACTATTTTGACTACGCCAGGGAACACTTGCGGATTCTCTCCGGATTGTACGGAATACTCAAACCCTTTGACGGCATTGTGCCTTACCGGCTGGAAATGCAGGCAAAACTTAAAACCGCCTTTTGCAAAAACCTTTACGATTACTGGGGATCTTCAATCTATGAAAATCTCGCCGGGGAATCCCCTGCCCCGCCGATCATCCTGAATCTTGCTTCCGAAGAATATGCAAAGGCTGTAAGAAAACATCTGAAGCCAGGCGACACTTTTATCACCTGCGTTTTTGCAGAACAAACCGAAGGCGCACTGAAAGAAAAAGGCGTTTACGTAAAAATGGCACGGGGTGAAATGGTCCGCTTTATGGCGGAGCACAATATCACCCGGCCGGAAGACGTACAGGCATTTACCGGACTGGGCTACCGGTTTTCGGAAGGGGATTCTTCCCCCTGCCGGTATGTTTTCAAACGGTGAAGTCCGTCCGGAACAATCCCGCTATATCCACCACTCCGGCGTAATTTCCCCCAAAGTGACAACCCGGAAGTTTTCATAATCCAGCATAATTTCAATCTGTTTATAGGTTTCCGGCATAAGCTGAATCATCAATTCCCGGCAGGCTCCGCAGGGCGCTCCGTTTCTCCCGTACGGCATAACCGCAAGCACTTTTTTAATCTCCTGTTCACCATTTGTAATCATGTTGAAAATGGCATTTCTTTCAGCACAGATTCCCAAGGTGCAGCTTGTATCCACGCATACGCCGGTATAAATTTTTCCGGAAGCGGAAAGCACCGCGGCTGCGACGGATCCGGCCTGGATATATTCTGATATTTTCCTGTCCTTTTGCACAGCCAAAGCGGCGGAATGCATTTTGTGCCAAATCCATTCATCCTTTGTAAGGCTGCTCACATACCCGGTGCGCTTTTCATTCATAAGGGGGACATCCACGTTTTCACTCTTCCATTGAAAACGGAAGCCCAGTTTTTTCTGGAGCCCCTTTGAACGGAAATTCCCCTCGTAATATCCGCACCAGATTTTTTCCATGGAAAGATTTTCAAAGCCGTGGCGGATAAGGGCTTCCGCGGCTTCCGTCATGATTCCCTGATGCCAGAATGGGCGGCCAAGCCAGTAGCCCAGTTCGCATTCCGTGCCGCTGGAAGTCATGTCGGTGTTGCCTTTCAGTTTTAGTTCGATGCAGCCGCATGGGGAAGAATCCCCCTTGAGGCAAATTGCGTAACATTCCCGGCCTTTAAAAACGGTTCTGATAACAGCGAGGCTTTCCTCCGTGTTTTTATGGGGAGGCCATCCTGCTATGGGCCCCACCTGTGGATCGGAAGCGTACTTGTACAGGGCTCCGGCGTCTTCTTCCTGCCAGGGGCGGAGGATCAGCCTTTCGGTTTCAAGAATCATAATTTCTGCTTTCCTGTAATTTTTCCCGCTGAAATCAGCTCTGTGTATTTTTCCGGGTGGCGCCAGGCTGTACCCATGACTTCGTTCTTCTTGTATTCCCGGAGCAAATCCAAATCGATGGAGGCAATATAAATCCCTTCTTCTTCCGGTGCTTCCAGAATGCACATATCCCTTGAGCCTGGCTGGTCATGGAGCCAGGCTACTCCGTCAAAAACCGTGGAATGCCCGTTGCAGTCAGGCTGTCCCTTGGGGTAATTGCAGGTTGCCACAGCAGTCATATTTTCGTAAGCCCGGGTACGGAGGGCAGAAAGCCGGTTTATTTCCATGGGACAGGCATTGGGGGCAATGATAACCTCGGCGCCTTTCAGCATCAGGATTCTTGCGCTTTCAGGGAATTCCCGGTCAAAACAAATCATGGTGCCGATTTTTACAACCGTTTCCCCGGTATCCAAATCCCCGGTGTAAAAATCCTTCCCGGAAGCAAGCACTTTCTCCAGGTCAAAACCGCAGGTGTGGACTTTGGAATAATGAATCACTTCTTTTCCCAAACGGTCAAAAACTATAATTGAATTGAGTGGCTTGTCACTGCCTTTTTCCAAAAAAGTAATCCCGATTGCCATTTCAAGCCGGGCAGCCAGGTCGGCGAAACTACGGATAAAACTGCTTCGGGCTGTCAAAGCAAGGGCTTCCAGTTTTTCTTTGTCCTGGGGAATTGAATATCCGCAGCTCCACATTTCGGGGAAAAGGGCTATATCCGCCCCCAAGGCTTTTGCCTTTTCGCAGGCAGCGGTTCCCTTCTGCAACTGTTCTTCAAGATTCTTTCCCGGAAGAAGCTGGAGAAGGGCTGTTTTTAAGGTCATGGTTGCCTCCGGTTTTGGTATAAGATTCTTGTTTGCTTTGTGAACAAATCCGGAATATTTTAAACTTTTTTTTAGAAAATACAAAGCCCCTGCCGGTTTGTAAAAACATCAACCGTTCATGAAAAAAATTGTTTTTGCAAATATCAGGCAGACAAGTCCCGCAAACAGTGCATAATGGATTTTTTTTCGGGGAAAGAGGTCTGTCAGGGAAAAGAATGTGGCTGAAATCTGCGGAATCACCAGACAAAAGAGCATAAACGTCCAAACGGAATCATAACCGCAGCGGTACAGAATGAAAAAGGAAGCCGCCAGGAACAGCACGTGCACACACAGGAGCGGAACCAGCACCTTGCGTCTTCTTCTGTCCGCCAGCACCGCAGTGACAGTCAGCGTCACGGCGGCGGCGGTACCCAAAAACGCTTCTTTCATGAGGATGCGGAAAAAATCCTGCGGAAGGAAGAGGATGACAACGGCGGCAACGGAAATGAGGACATTAAGGAACAAAGTGCAAACACAAATGAGCAGGAGAAGTCCCGGGTGTAATCGCCGTTTCATCGGGAACCTGCCTGAGTGTTTAATCTGAATCCCATCATGTCAGTATAAGCAATTGCAGCCGTAAACACAAATAAATTTTCTTTATTTTCCCAAAGATGCAAACTCCGCAACACCTCAAACTCAAACCTTACCAAGAGAAACTTTGACAAACCGGTACATCAGATTTTTACCTGCCCTCGGTTGCCTTCTCTTAACACAGTTATAGTCTTTTGAGTGCAGGCGTTCAAAAAAGCCCTGTCGTGACTGACAATAACCGATGTCACTTCCCCTTCTTTTAATATTTCTTCCATCACTTGTATGGCGGTAATATCAAGATGATTGGTAGGCTCATCCATCAGTATAAGCGATACCTGTTCCGAAATCCCCAAAACGAAGTCCAGTTTTCTGATTTCTCCGGGACTGACGGAAAGAATGTCTGCCATAAAGGAAGAAGGAGCACTGCCCAACCGATACAAATCAGATACGACCCTTCCTTTAAGAGAATCATCCAGTTGGGAAAACTTATGCAAAATCCTGCTGATTTCTTCTTGGGTGTATTCCTGCTTCAAAAAAAGAACGGACTTTGTTTTTTGGGCGGCAACCTCAAAAATATAGTGAAGCAGCAAGGTTTTTCCCGCCCCGTTATCCCCTGCCAAGGCAATTCTGTCCTTGACGGCTATCTCAAAGGAAGGGACATACACGCTGTAGTCTCCGGCGCAAATCAGTTTTTCGGGAACAAGGATACCGGAAAACAATGTTCCGAAAGTATAGTCCGACACTCCCACTTTTTTTCTTAAATGAACACTGACAGACTGACTTTCTTTTTCCAGACGCTCTTTATCTTTTGCCAACGCCCTTTTCCTGTCTGCAAGACTTCTGTCCTTTCCCGTAAGGCGGGCTGCATCAACTTTGCCTTTTCCGTCGTGATCTTTGATGTCAAAGTCTTTTTTTGAAAGTCCTTTTTTCTTTTGGGCTATTTCCGTGTTCATAGTATTGATTGTGTGCCCCAAAGCGTCGGCTTTTTTTTGCAACACACCTTTTTTTGCTACCAACCCTTGCTGGATTTTTTCCGACTCTTCCAAAGCCCTATGAACCGGCAGGGGAAAATCCTCAAAAAAAGTGGCATCTCCGGTACCGTAAGAGAAAAACAACACCGTTCTGTCTGTCAGTTCAGACAAAAAACCACGGTCATGAGAGACTATCAACCCTATTCCCGGAAACTTTTTCAGTGCATCCAAAAGATAGCCTTTGTTTTTTGCATCAAGATGATTGGTAGGCTCATCCAACAACAGAATATCGGGATTGCGGGCCAATACGGAAAAAAGCTGCACCCGTTTTTTCTCTCCACCGGAAAGACTTTCTTCTCTGACAAACATATCATCTTCAATACCCAGTAAACGGCGGTATTCCCACAACTCTTTTGAATAATCGTACATGTATGAGTAATCTTCTTCGGTGATACCAGAATATATTTGCGGACATATTCCCACCCGCCCCTTCACCAAGACTTTACCGCTGTCCGGTTGCAAAGCACCTGCCACCAAAGACAACAGAGTAGACTTACCGGTACCGTTGGCTCCTACAAGCCCCGTCCAGCCGGAAGTAAAAGAAAAATTGATATCGGAAAACAAAAGATTGGGAGAGTTTTCGTACTTAAAAGAAACAGAATCAAAACGAACGTAACAAGACACAGGTATCCTCCTAAAACAATGTATGTTTTATAGAAGAATTATCATTCCCGTGCCTCCTTTTGATTTTGAGCCATTGTAGCACATATCGTGTTGCGTGTATAGCTATGGTAAAAACCGGACAGTTGACTGGCAGAAGCGGGATTCCGCCCGGGCATCCATGCGGATGATGATAAAACGGCTCCTCAAAAAACACCGGTACCCGCCGGAAGGCATGGAAGACGCCGTCCAGACCGTCATGAGCCAGTGTGAATTATGGACAGACAATGCAGACATTACGGCTCCGTCACATAAAACACACCCCGCAACGGAATACAAAATAAACAACGGATGCGGAAACTTAATGGCGGCGGCGATGCACCAGTACCCGCGGTACCACCCTGTTTTCAGATCTCGGTTGGTTATAACACCTTCGGTTAATGACATAAACCACTGCCTTTTAAGATACCTCTTTAACCGTTGGACGGCTTCCGCCTTGTTTT
>CASGBA010000009.1 GCA_949299755.1 uncultured Treponema sp.
ATTCAAAGTGAAGGAGCCAAAAACAGCGCCGCAGGGATACGAGGCGCTGATTCAAAGTGAAGGAGCCAAAAACAGCGCCGCAGGGATACGAGGCTCTGATTCAAAGTGAAGGAGCCAAAAACAGCGCCGCAAAAACAAGTGGTGCTTAAAATATAGGGGAAGACAATGATAACATATGATGACAACAAACTTTATTATCGTTATAACCACGAAACAGTTCTTGTGGAACCTTGGGGAAAAAATGCCTTCCGAATAAGAGCTTGGAAGCAGGGAGAACGCCCACAGGAAAACTGGGCTTTAACGGAATCTGTCTCCTCCTTGGCAACTCTCCGGAAAGAGGATGACGTGTGGATTGTCACCAACGGAAAACTTTCTATACAGCTTACTTCCGGAGGAAAATTGTCTGCCTTCAACCAGAAAGGGAAAAAACTGTTGGAGGAATATCACCGAAACCGCAGGGACTTTAAAGATCCCAAATGCAGCGCAATTGAAGTTGAGGCCAGGGAATTCCGTCCCATCCCGGGAGGAAACTATCATCTTACCGCAAGGTTTGAGTCCCTGGATGCAGCCGAAAAACTTTACGGCATGGGGCAATACCAGCAGCCTTATTTGAATCTGAAAGGGGCTGATCTGGAATTGGCCCAGCGCAATTCCCAGGCTTCTGTCCCCTTCCTGCTGTCCTCATTGGGGTACGGGCTTTTGTGGAACAATCCCTCGGTGGGCAGGGCCGTCCTTGGTAAAAACATAATGAGCTTTGAGTCCTATTCCTCCTGTTGCCTGGATTATTGGGTTGTGGCGGGTGACAGCCCCGCTGAAATCCTTAAAGGTTATGCCTCTGTTACCGGGACGGTTCCCATGATGCCTGAATACGGATTGGGCTTCTGGCAGTGCAAGCTCCGCTACCAAACCCAGGAAGAGCTTTTGTCGGTGGCCCGGGAATATAAGCGCAGGGGACTTCCCCTGGATGTTATTGTGGTGGATTTTTTCCACTGGCCCAGGCAGGGCGACTGGAAGTTTGATCCGGTTTACTGGCCGGATCCGAAGGGAATGGTTTCCGAGCTTAAAAAGATGGGTGTGGAATTGATGGTCTCCATTTGGCCCACCGTGGACAAGGAATCCGAAAATTACAATGAAATGAGGGAGTGCGGATATCTTTCCCTGTGCGAAAAGGGAATCCAGATTGAACAGGAATACATGGGAAGCACTGTTTTTTATGACGCCACTAATCCTGAAGCCCGGCAGTATGTTTGGAACAAGGCAAAAACCAATTATTATGACAAAGGTATCCGTATTTTCTGGCTGGATGAAGCAGAGCCGGAATTTTCCGCCTATGATTTTGACAATTACCGGTATCATTCTGGGCCTGTGCTCCAAGTGGGCAATATTTACCCGGTGTGTTATGCCAAAACCTTTTATGATGGCATGGCCGCCGCCGGACAGAAGGACGTTGTAAACCTTATCCGCTGTGCCTGGGCTGGAAGTCAAAAATACGGCGCTCTGGTTTGGTCCGGCGATATTGCCTCCAGTTTTGAAAGTATGCGTAACCAATTGGCCGCCGGACTTAACATAGGGCTTGCGGGAATACCCTGGTGGACAACGGACATCGGGGGATTCCACGGCGGAAACCCGGAGGACAAGGCTTTCCGGGAGCTGTTTGTCCGCTGGTTTCAGTGGGGTACTTTCTGCCCCGTGATGCGTCTCCACGGAGACCGGGAACCACGGCAGCCCCAGGTTGGCACCATCGGCGGTGCTCCGTGCCGTTCCGGGGCGCCCAATGAAGTATGGAGCTACGGCCCGGAAGTTTATGACATTTGTGTTAAATATTTACGGTTGAGGGAATCCCTGCGGGAATATACCCGGAGCCTTATGGCGGAGGCCCATAACAGCGGCGCCCCGGTGATGCGGACGCTTTTTTATGAATTTCCCGGAGATCCGGTTTGTTGGGAAGTGGAGGACGAATATTGTTACGGCTCCAAATATTTGGTGGCGCCGGTTCTTTATCCGGGGCAGAAAACCCGCCGGGTATATTTGCCCGAAGGATGCGGGTGGACGCTGATGGAAACCGGAAAGGATTTCCCCGGCGGCGGTTGGGTTAAAGTGGATTGCCCTCTGGATACCATGCCGGTTTTTGTCAGGAAAGAATAAAGGTTTTTCCGCTCTTAGCCCCTATTCAGATTTTGCCTCAGACTTTGCGGCGGGTTTTGTGACGGGACTCTCCCCTTCGGGATGGGTGTGGCCTTCCTCAATTTCCGTTGCCAAGGGAATTTCCGCCTCGCCGGTGGAAACCAGTTCGAGCACCCTGTCCGGGGTTCCCATAATGAAAAGGATGTCTTTGTCCTGTATCTGCGTGTTTCCCCGCGGGGACATGATTTTTCCATTCCTCACCATTGATGAAACCACAATGTCTTCCGGCAGGGAAATTTCAGAAAGCCTTTTCCCGCACCAGGGTGAGTTGGGATGTATTTCAACATCGACAACATCAAAGTCAGTTTTATCCAGGGCGAAAAGCTCCAGGGAATAGGGGGAATGGGTTTGGGGCGGAACAGAGAGATCCAGTTTTTTCGCCAGAAAAGAGAGGGTTGTGCCTTGCAGGGAGCAGGAAAAAAGGACGACGAAAAAAACAATATTGAAAATCAGTCCGTCTGAATCCAATCCGTAGGCAGCCGGATAGGTTGCCAGAATAATGGGGACGGCACCTTTCAATCCTCCCCAAGATATGAAGATTTTATCCTTCAGTGTGAATTTGAATGGTGCGGTGCATAAGAAAACCGTCACCGGACGTGCCACGAAAATCAATGCCAACGCCAGGATAATTCCCTGCTGCCAGACTTTCACCATTGAATGGGGGAAAACAAGAAGCCCCAGCATCAAGAACACAAACATATTTGAAAAGGAGGACAGACCCGAAATAAAGTGGGACAATCCCCTGCGGAACACAAAGTTCGTGTTCCCCATCCAATAACCCGCGAAAAACACCGCTATTGTGCCGTTCGCCCCGATTATGTCGGCGGCGCTGTAAATCGAAACGACGACACCCACGTACAAAACGTAGAACATCGCTTGTTTGTCGTTGCCCAAATGGTTAAAAAGCCAGATTGCCATCCGGCTCAAGATGAAGGCCGTCAGGATGCCGCCGCCGAATTGCCACAGAAGCTTGGCGGTGAAAACCGCATAATGGGAAAAGGTTGCGGATTCGGTGTTTTGCGCAAAGGTTATCATGAAAACCGTAAGCAAAATCGCCATGGGGTCGTTGGCTGCGGACTCTATTTCCAAGGTGGAAGAAACATTGGCCTTAACGGGCTTTTCCCGCATGATTGTCATGACGGCAGCGGCGTCGGTTGAAGAAATAATGGCGCCAATGAGGAATGCCAGACCCCAATCCATGTTCAGCAGAAAGTGGATGAGGATTCCGAGGCAGACTGCCGTTATCATTATTCCGACAATTGCCAGGGAAAGGGAAGGCCCGCAGTATTTTTTCAGGTTGACTTTTTTTGTGTTGAATCCGCTGTCAAACAGGATAAAGATAAGGGCCATGTTCGCAAAATCCCGGGCAGCCCTGTAATCACTGAAGGAAATCAAATCAAGGACATCGCTTCCTGCAAGCATTCCTATCCCGAGGAAAACCAGCAGAACCGGCAACCCTATCCGGGAACTGATTTTGGAGAGGAATGTTCCGATGACAATTAAGAGACCTAAAATCAGAATGAGGTAGGATGTCATGCTTCATAGTATATGACAGAAAACTTTCTTGCAAGTGTTTCTTTAAGTTTGCTTTTTTAGAACGAATAGATATTCAGAAACGTGGATATTCCTGTTATTCAAGTTTCTGCTTCCCCGGAAAGTATTGTATTTTATTTCCTCTGTTTTTACGGCGCCGTATTTTTTTATCATGGATACCATTTCTTCAAAATCTATGAAGCCTTCCGAATTGTAGGAAATTATAATGAATTTTGAATCCAGTTTATCGATTGTTTTTTCCAAGGCTTTAAGAGCTGAATTTTTTTTATTGAATACCGATCTGTTCCAATCATTCAATATTCCGGAAACTTTGCTCATGGGAGAATCTATTTTATTTTTTAATATTAAGTTAAGCATAAAGTAATTTGATCCGTATGGATGTTGGTTGTATGGAGAATCCAAATAGGCTATGTCAATGTTGCTAATTTTGGGGGCAAGATCTTCTGCCTTTTGCCGGTGTATTTCCACTTCGGATTCAAAATTACTGAAAATAGGTTTTAGCAGTTCCACTTTTCCGAATATGCGCATTAAGGCATTTTTACCAGTGCCACCGAAACATCCAATTCCGGTGGTCTTGTCTTTATAGAAACCTTTAAAAACCCCGCTTGTATTTACGTGTATTGAAGCTTCTGTTATCAGAGGAGCAAGGAAATACTTCCGGTATTCCTGATTTGTCACGTGTTTTTCGATAAGATTCCTGTAGGTGTCAATCCGTAAGGCATTTTCCCGTGTGTAAAAGGCTCTTTCCCCTTTTTTTATGTTTTCATCGTTCTGTGGCGCATAGTTTTCCGTGATTATACCGGGGCTGAGACTGTATTCAAAATTATTGTCGATTTTTTCCCGGAAAGAACCGTAGGTGTTTTCATCAAAAGAACTTTTATTTGTTAAGTAACAGGAGTTTATAACCTGGGAATAGGTTTCTAGATCGTTCGCTATTAAAAGGGAGGCGTGGCGTTTCATCATTCTTGCCACAATTCCAGAACCGGCAAATAAGTCCGCACATACACATTTGTCTTTGCCTAAAAGATTTTTTATTGCGGATACTTCTTTTTCAATATTGGGTATAAGTGAACGTTTGTTTCCTAAATACGTTATTAGTTGAGTCGTTAAATATTCTCCGTTTTCTTCGCTAATGCCGGAAAAGGTTTCCATGGTTTTTATTGCGTGGGTTATGGCTAATCCGTGTTGTCTTTTATTTTTCTCAAGTATCTGTATACCGTCGGTTCTGAAATATTGAGCTCATCCGCAACCTGTTTCACGGCTCCTCTGGTGGAAAAAACCCCCCTCTTGTTTAGTTCAAGGATGATTTTTTCTTTTTCGGATGTGTGCATCGGCCTTCCCGGAGCCGCAACAGCAAGGATTGTACTGTGTATCAGGGTTGAGGAAATACCTTCGATAGAGTTATCCAAGGTTTCCGTCATTCCCGAGTTTTTATATTTACCCGGAATCTTAAAAGCTTTCAAAAGGCTTTGAATATTTCTGTCCACTATTTCTATGCTGGAAATATCATGGTTGATGCAGATGAGGCCGAGCAACTCTTTTCCTTCTTTTATGAAAAAGGTTGAGGAGACAAAACGTTTCCCTTTGCGGTTTCTTCCCTCATAATTAGCTATAAAA
Organism: uncultured Treponema sp.; assembly: GCA_949299755.1. Lineage (GTDB taxonomy): Bacteria > Spirochaetota > Spirochaetia > Treponematales > Treponemataceae > Avitreponema. The sequence goes on from CASGBA010000009.1 coordinate 5,356, forward strand.
TCCTTTTTTTCGTAAATTTTCTCTTTTATCAGCTTTTCCGCAAGCTCTGTCATTGGGGAGCCTATCTTTCTGCCGCTTAAATGTCCGTTGTATATTGCGACAACTGAATTTTCGTGGTTGTATGCGTCATGGAGGACAACTTCAAAATCGTCTCCGCAGATTTCACTGATGAAGGCTACCAAGGGAAAATAACGTTTTAGTTTTGCGTTGCCACCCATCAGCTCCTCCTCTCCGTCATTATATACACAAGCCTTAAAAAAACAAAGTATTTTATTAAAAAAATCGGGGAATCATTTTTTTGAAATATTTTTCTTGACAGATTTAAAAATGATAAATTATTATCAAAAGTGATAATTTTTTTATTGGAGGCAGATGATGAAAAAGCTAATTGAAACTGATTGCGCTCCTAAGCCTGTTGGGCCTTATTCCCAGGGTATAGAAGCATCCGGCTTTGTTTTTGTTTCGGGTCAGCTGCCTGTTGACCCGAAAACCGGTGCTATGCCTGATAATCCCGGTGCACAAGCAAGGCAATCCCTGGAAAACGTGAAAGCGATTTTGGCGAAACAGGGCGTTTCAATGGCTGATGTAGTAAAAACAACAGTACTTTTGGCAGATATCGCTGACTTTGCCGAGGTTAATGAAGTATATGCTTCTTATTTTCCTGCTCCGGAACCGGCCAGGTCCTGTTTTGCTGTGGCGGCTTTGCCAAAATCCGCCAAAGTCGAAATAGAGGTTATTGCGGTAAAATCCTGAAGTATGTTGTCCGCTTTTGCGGATTAAAACGCATCCTGATTTTGAGGAGGAAAAAAATGGGTGAAAAGAAGATGAAGATCGGTCTCCTTCCAAGACTTCTCATCGCTATCGTTCTTGGTATTCTGATAGGAAGCTTTATGCCGGAAGTTTTCTGCCGGATTATCATCACGCTGTCAGGATTGTTCAGTACATTCCTGTCCTTCATTATCCCGCTGATGATTGTCGCTTATGTATCAATGGGTATTGCAGGTCTTACATCCGGTGCGGGAGCCCTTCTTTTGGTGACTTTTTTGCTTGCATACGGATCATCATTGATTTGCGGTTCCCTGTCATTTATTGTTGCAAGTACAATCTTCCCCTCGTTTATTTCCCCCGATGTAGTCGACTTGATTGTGCAGGCATCATCCAGAACCCTTGACAGATATTTCAGCATCCCTGTAAGTCCGATTCTGGATACAACGGCAGCTGTTGTTCTTGCTTTTACCCTCGGTCTCTGTATTTCAGTTCTCCGCTCTAAAAAACAGTTGGGAGATTCTCTTTATAACTCATTGTCTGATTTTTCAAAAATCATTGATTTGGTTTTGAATAGAGTTATTGTTCCCGGTTTGCCCCTTTTGATTTGCGGTACATTTGTCAATATGACTTATTCCGGACAAACGGCCGCAATTCTTGGCGTTTTGTGGAAAGTATTCCTTATAGTCATAATCATGCACTTGGTGTATTTGCTGTTCTTGTTTATTGTTGCCGGATCTGTGGGAAAGAAAAATCCTTTCTTTTTGTTGCGTAATCAGGTAAGGGGCTACCTTACAGCTATTGGTACCCAGTCATCCGCCGCCACAATTCCTGTAAATCTTCAGTGTGCGGAAGCTGACGGTATTTCAGAAGAGGTCCGGGAATTCGTTGTCCCTGTTTGTGCAAATATTCATATGGCCGGTTCAATGATTACAATTACCGCTTGCGCTACTTCGGTTTGCCTCATGTATGATTTGCCTATTGGCTTAAACATCGTCATTCCTTTTATTGCCATGCTGGGTATAGCCATGGTTGCGTCTCCCGGTGCCCCTGGCGGTTCAATTATGACGGCCCTTCCATTCCTGTATATGATTTTCGGACGGGAAATGGGAGATGTAAACGGCCCTCTGTGCGCTATAATGATTGCGTTGTATCTTACACAGGATTCTTTTGGAACCGCTTGTAACGTTTCCGGAGACAACGCTATCGGTGTTATCGTTGACACAATCGCTAAGAAAATGCGTGGGACTGCGCCTGCCAACCAAAGTTCTTCGGCCGGAGAATGATTTTCGGTTGAAGATGTAAATATGGGAAACCAACCGGCGGATTAAAATCCGCCGGATTGACGGACGAATTTTCAGGAGGTTCAGATGAATGTGTTCGATATTATCGGTCCCGTAATGATAGGTCCTTCAAGTTCCCATACTGCCGGAGCCGTAAGACTGGGGCGTATCGCTTCCAAGGTTTTGGGCGCGCGCCCCGTTCATGCAGACATTCTTTTGTCAGGATCCTTCGCCCAAACCCATAAAGGACACGGCACGGACAAGGCACTTATAGCGGGAATACTCGGGATGTATCCCGATGATGAAAGGGTCCGTTCTTCCCTGCAGATTGCGGAAAAGAAAGGCTTGGCTTTTTCCTTCGTTGAAGGGGATATACCCGAGTCCCATCCCAATACGGCAAGAATAACTTTAACCGGAGATAATGGGGAAAAGATTGTATTGCAGGGAGCTTCCACCGGTGGCGGGAATATTCTTGTTACAGAAATAAACGGAATGGAAGTTTCTGTTTCAGGACAATACAATACCCTGCTTGTCCTGCATCATGATAAACCCGGTGCCATCGCCGCTGTCACTAATTTTATGGCTTACTCCGGTATTAATATTGGAAATTTCAGATTGTCCCGTCCCAAAAAGGGTGGGGTCGCTGTTATGACGATTGAAGTCGATGGTTCTGTTTCCCAGCAAATGATTGACAATTTGAAAATCCTGCCAAATGTCATAAACGTTATTCTTATCAAAGTCATTTGATTTTGACGGTTGTGTTTGAAGGGGATAAAATGTTTGACTACAAAACAATAGAAGAACTTTGCGCAGAAGCCGAAAAACGAGGGACTTCGATTTCAGAAGTTGTTCTTGCGGATCAGTCTGAGGAAATGGAAATCGCTTCTGAGGACCTTTTTTCCAGAATGAAAACTAATCTGGACGTTATGCTGAAAGCTGTGGAAGAGGGTCGGAAGCCTAAGCTTAAATCAGCCTCAGGCCTCTCCGGCGGAGATGCCCACAAAATGGAATGCTATGCAGAGAGCGGTGGGATAACAGGCTCCTTTATGAATCGGGCCATGGCCCGTGCTCTTGCTGTTTCTGAATATAATGCCGCAATGGGTAAAATTGTTGCGGCTCCTACAGCCGGAGCCTGCGGAATTCTTCCTGGAACAATTATTTCTGTTTTGAAGGAAGGTTTGTGCGACGAAAAATCCGCTGTCATGGCTCTTTTTACAGCCGGGGCGATTGGTATGGTAATTGCCAATAAAGCTTCCATTTCCGGCGCCCAGGGTGGTTGCCAGGCTGAATGTGGTTCAGCTTCTGCCATGGCGGCCGGTGCCTTGGTTGAATTGAAGGGAGGAACCCCGAGACAGGTTGCCGCCGCTTGTGCTATGGCAATAAAAAACTGTCTCGGTCTTGTTTGTGACCCGGTGGCCGGGTTGGTGGAGATTCCCTGTATAAAGCGCAATGTTGCCGGAACTGTGACAGCTTTTGCTTGCGCAGAAATGGCTCTTGCGGGAATTGAAAGTAAAATTCCTGTCGATGAATGCATAGCAGCCATGCGTAGTGTCGGGGATGCCATGTCGTCATTGTTAAAGGAAACAGCTTTGGGAGGGCTTGCCGCAACTCCTACCGGACAGGAACTTAAGCGTAGGGTTTTCGGATAACAATTGCGGGTTTTTATTCTCAAACGGTCAGGATTCAGTTTTTCAAAATTTCCAAAGCTTTTTCTGCGGAAATTTCATAAAAGTCGTTTATTATTAAATCCGCATACCGGCTTACAATATTTTCCGGATTTGTTGTTGTCAGCCCCACCAGTTTCATTCCGGCGCTTTTTGCTGATTTAAATCCGTTGACTGAATCCTCAAAAACAAGACAATTTGTCCGAGGTAAATTAAAAATTTCTGCGCCAAGCATATAAGGATCCGGATCCGGCTTGCTCTTGGAAAACATTTCCGCTGTCAGGATTTTATCAAACATTGTTTGTATTTCAGGAATTTTTTTGTATACGCTTTTCATTTTTCCTGCGCTGGAACTGGTTACAACAGCTGTTTTCCAACCGGCTTTTTTTAAGCTTTGGAAAAAATCCTTGAATCCGTTAATATACGGCACTTCCATTTTTGCCTCAAAATCATCCAGGGCCGCGCTTATTTCATTTTGTTTGTCTTTCAATTCGGAAAAAAATTCCTCAAAAATATGAACCAGCGTTCCACCTTTTATCAATTTCCCAAAATCCGGATGGTGAAGGTATTGTCTCCCTATCATATCCCAAAACAAAGTGTATTGTCTTTCTGTGTCTATAATTACCCCGTCCAGATCAAACAAAGCAGCGGGTGGCATTGAAGAATCAAAGGTCATGAGTATATGTTATCCATTGCTATACCGGTTGTCAATGTTTACATTTTATAACGGAAACTCTGCTTCACAAATCCGGTTTTTTGAAGTATCTTTTCTATATTATGAATGAAAAGAAAAAAAAAGTATCCGGTAAAAAGCGGAATATAATCGTGATTATTTCCGTTTTGTTCGTTGTAATCATTGCCGCGATTTTTTTCCCGGCTAATTATCTGGTTTCTTTTGCATTGGATTCTGAGAATGAGAAAGGTTCTCCCGTTGAGAAAATGTCCGGGCAGCGGATTGCCTTGTGGGAGTCTCTGCTTCCCAGGGCTTTCCCGGTAGAAATTTCTTCCAGGGACGGTTTGAATCTCGGAGGGTACCTTTTTTTCCCGGAAGCGGACGGAACCGAGAAGACTGTCCGCAAAAACTGTTTTGTGATAGCTGTTCATGGTTATAAAAGTTCTCCCGTTTCAATGGCGTTTATTCTTTCCCATTATTTGGAACAGGGGTGGACGGTTCTTGTGCCGGAGCAGCGCTCCCATGGTTCCAGCGATGGCAAATATATTGGAATGGGTTTTTACGAAAAAGACGATGTTGCCTGCTGGATAGATTATATTCTTGACGGGAATCCCTCGGCAAAAATCCTCCTCCATGGGGTTTCAATGGGCGCTGCCACAGTTATGTTGACCACAGGAATGAAGCTCCCCGCAAATATTTTTGCGGCAGTGGAAGACTGCGGTTATTCTTCCTTAACGGAGGAATTCACCGCCCAGCTTTCGGAAATGTTTTCGCTTCCATATTTTCCTTTGATTCCTGCCGCTTCCCTTATTACAAAAGTCCGTGCCGGGTTTTTCTTCGGGGACGTGAATTGCATGGAGGCTGTTTCCCGTTCTGTTACCCCTACTTTATTCATCCATGGAGACAAAGATTCTTTTGTTCCCTTTTATATGCTTGAAAAACTCTATAACGCCGCCTCCTGTGAAAAAGAGATGCTTGTTGTCCCCGGTGCAGAACATGCGGAATCAGTGGATGTGAATCCTTCCTTGTATTGGGAAACTGTTGATAAATTTGTTTCAACATATTTTGAATGAGGGATTTCAACTGAATTTTTACAACAGGAGATTTTATGACCTGCGAAAACAGAAAAGTATCAGAAACCCGTTATGATGACATGAAATATAACCGCTGTGGAAAAAGCGGTTTAAAACTTCCCGCTCTTTCCTTGGGACTCTGGCATAATTTTGGTTCCGCGGCATCCTTCGACTCCATGGAAGAATTGTGTATAACCGCCTTTGATAACGGGATAACCCATTTTGATTTGGCAAATAATTATGGTCCCCCTCCCGGAAGTGCGGAGGAAAATTTTGGCCGCATAATTTCTTCTTCCCTGAAACCTTTCCGTGATGAAATCATTGTTTCCACAAAGGCTGGTTATACTATGTGGCTTGGACCGTACGGTGATTGGGGGAGCAGAAAATATTTAATGGCCAGTTTGGATCAAAGCTTAAAAAGGATGGGTCTGGACTATGTGGATATTTTTTATCACCACAGGATGGATCCGGAAACACCCCTTGAGGAAACAATGGGTGCTTTGGCTCAGGCGGTAAAGGCTGGGAAAGCCCTTTACGCCGGAATTTCCAATTATGACAGCAAAACCATGATTAAGGCTTCGGAAATTCTCCGGCAGCTTAATTGTCCTTTTATTATAAACCAGGTTAGGTATTCTATATTTGACAGAAGGATTGAAAAGGACGGGTTAAAAGAAGCTGCCAGGCAAACCGGAACGGGGTTGATAGCTTTCAGTCCTCTTGCCCAAGGACTTCTTTCCAATAAGTATTTGCATGGAATTCCTGATGACAGCAGAATTGCGGTTAGTGGTAAATTTCTCCGGGAATCGGACTTAACCGCCGGACGGCTTGGGCAAATTGCAAGTTTGAATGCCCTTGCGGAAAAAAGGGGGCAAAGTCTTCCTCAAATGGCCTTGTCCTGGATTCTCCGGGACGGATCTTTTTCCAGCGTTTTAATTGGGGCTTCAAAACCGTCGCAGATTATCGAAAATATTTCCGCAGCGGTAAATGCGGCTGAGTTCACGCCGGAAGAATTATCGGAAATAGACCGTATATCTCTCTGAGGCAGGATACAGGGAAATCGGGAAAATTTTTATTTTTTCCGGCGGACATCTCCGGCGACATTTTTAATTGAGATTTCAAGCTCGTCGAATGTGTCTTCCATTCCTTCCATGGATTCCTCCGGTATCATTTCAGAATCCTGTGGATTATGGTAGAAAGATTCCAGGCAGGTGACCACATGAGATGTAAGTTGCCCCATCATGATGACATCCTGATCAGGAATGTCTTTTGGAGAAATCCCTGATTTTTGTATAGAATGCACAAATGTTATTATCCGGCTGAAAAGGTTTATAAGCCTGCCCCTGTATTTCGCGGAAAATCTGTCCGCAAACCAATTGTAAATATTTTTTTGTGCGTAAAACTCGGATGAGACGATGTGCTGGATTATCTGCTGCTTGGGAAATTCCCTGGGATTGCAGGTCGCCAGTTTTTCTATCCTGCTTACAAGGGCATCCGGTGTTTTTTCCTGCCTGTATAATGCATCTAGGATATAAGCGTTTAAGATTTCAGGACAAACAGGAATACCCGTTTGATGAAAAAGCCTTGTGTTGTTTATACCTGTAGTGCCTTGAAGCCATTGGTTCCAGTTTCCGGGTACCGGGAAAGGGAGTCCTTTCTGCCAAAGACGTGTTTCCGCCCCGTAGGGGCTTAACTCTATTTTTTTTGATTCGGCAATCGTGGTGGAAATGTCATCCGGCGGAAAATCAAAAAGCTTTTGCCCTCCGATAAAAAAAGCCGTGGTAATCTGTTCTTCTATGCTTGCAGCCGGTCCGTCTGTTTGAAAAGAAAGAGCCAAAGCCGCTTCAAAGACATTCCGCCATTTTTTCAGGCCTTCTTCATCAGTGTCTTTCTTGTGCCTTACGGAAACCGAGAAAACAGAGGCGCTCCAGTTTTTAACCTTGAAAATCAAGGCGTCCCCGAAGTGGACTTCGTTTTTCCAGTAAAAGTCCCTCATGTCCACAACAGTCACCGGAAAGTCGTTTTGTTCTTCCATAAAAAAATCAAAATCCTTGAAAATCTCCTTGCTTTCCGGATTGTCCATCGCCAGATACTGGGGCGTGAATTCCTCCCCGTAAAGGATGTAGTAGGGGCATATCTCGGCTTCCGTTGTGTCCACAAGGATTGTGTCCAGTTTCCTTCCTTTATGGAAAAACTGAAACTGGCTGGGCAAATGTCTGGGGTTTGCGAAGGGAATGCATCTGGAGCCTGGGATAAAAATACCAGAGGCCAGTTCCATTTTTGTCGGGGTAACGGAAAATTCCCTTTCCGTGAAAAGTCCCGCTCTGCTTAACCATAAATCTTCATTTTCGGAAATTTTGCTGCAAAAGGCTATGCAATTGATAATCAGAAAATCACTCAATTGGTTTCGGTTTTCCACGGAGTCTTTTTTGCCCAGCGCCAAAAGAATTTCCCGCAGAGAAAAAGGATACAGCCTGTTTTCAAGAAAATGATAAAGCGCATTTTCAAAATTGTAGTCGTTGAAGAGATTCTTTTCCTGAAAAATGTCGAAAGCTTGTTTCATTATTTTAAAGATATCACGTTTTTAATTGAATAAACAGGTTAAAAGATATAAAATAGCAAAAATACTGTGGAGATATAGAAATATGCATACGATTCTTGAAAAAAAGCAGTTTTCGGAGGAAGTTTTTTATTTTCGTGTTTCCGCTCCGGAAATTGCCCGCAACCGTAAAGCCGGGCAGTTTGTACTTGTGCAAATAGACGAGGAATTCGGTGAGCGTATTCCGCTGACAATCGCTGACGCTGACGCAAAGGAAGGTTGGATAGCCCTGGTTTTTCAAACGGTTGGGGCCACAACCCATAAACTCGCCTTGAAAAATAAAGGGGATGAAATCCCCGCCATTCTCGGGCCCCTGGGCCGTCCCACTCAAATTGAAAAGAAAGGCCGGATTGTCTGTGTGGGTGGCGGAATCGGCGTTGCCCCCCTGTATCCGATTGTGAAAGCCCATAAAAACATAGGGAACGAAGTGACCGTCATAATTGGTGCCCGTAATAAGCAGCTTTTGATTTTTGAGGAAGAAATGAAGGCAGTCTGTGATAATTTGATTGTCGTTACTGATGACGGCTCTTACGGGCGGAAAGGCCTTGTAACCGAGCCCCTGAAGGAGTTGTGCGAAAGCTCTGCGCCTCCGGCGGAGGTTGTGGCTATCGGGCCTCCAATAATGATGAAATTCTGTGCGGAAACAACCCGACCCTTCGGAATCCACACCGTTGTTTCCCTCAACACCATCATGATAGACGGGACAGGAATGTGCGGCGGATGCCGTGTTTCCGTGGGCGGAAAGACGAAATTCGTTTGTGTTGACGGCCCGGAATTCGACGGTCACCAGGTGGATTTTGACACAATGATGTTGAGAATGAAAGCTTATAAATCCCGTGAAGAGCAGGATCATCATAAGTGCCATCTTGAAATGCAGGCTGAAAAAATCCGGCAGGAAAACAGTTGATTCGGTAATAAACAAAGAATTGATAATGATAAGGAAGAAATAATATGGATAATTCCGTTCCCCATATTTCCAAAGATGAATTGACAAAAAAAGCTTCCATTCTTTGGGATGAAATTTCCGCAAAAAAACAAAACGGAGCTCTGGCTCCCAAAGACAGGCTCGCCATTCCCCCGCAAGAAATGGGAACACAGGAGCCCAAGGCTCGGGCAAAACGCATGACGGAGGTTGCTCTCGGTTATTCCGAGTCTCAGGCCCGTTGTGAAGCGGAGAGGTGTTTAAACTGCAAAAACCGTCCCTGTGTTTCAGCTTGCCCCGTCGGTGTTCCGATACCGGAATTCATAGCCTGTATTCAGGACGGGAAATATGCGGATGCCCTGGCTGTCATAAAAACAGCGAACCTGCTTCCCGCCATATGCGGACGTGTGTGCCCCCAGGAAAAACAGTGTCAGAGTATGTGCACTGTCGGAAAGAGCCTTAAAAATGTGGAAAAAGCGGTTGCAATCGGCCGCTTGGAGCGTTTTGTGGCAGACTGGGAAAGGGAAAACGGGAATAGTGTTCCCGCTGAAATTGCGCCTTCCACCGGAAAGAAAGTCGCTGTTGTTGGTTCCGGTCCGGCAGGCCTTACTGTTGCGGCGGATCTCCGCCGGGCAGGCCATGATGTTACCGTTTTTGAAGCTTTCCACAAAACCGGTGGTGTCATGGTTTATGGAATTCCGGAATTCCGTCTGCCCAAGGCTATTGTCGCGTCTGAGGTGGAAAACCTGAAAAAAATGGGGGTCACTTTCAGGACGAATTTCCTTGTGGGCCGGACAGAAACCCTTTTTGACCTTCTGAATAATGAAGGTTTCGATGCTGCTTTCGTTGGTACCGGAGCCGGGCTTCCCAAATTCATGAATATCGAGGGAGAGAATCTTATAGGCGTTTTCAGCGCCAACGAATACCTTACCCGGGCGAACCTGATGAAAGCCTACGACACCGCCCATGCGGCGACCCCTCTTTATGAGGCTAAAACCGTTGCCGTAATTGGCGGCGGTAATGTGGCAATGGATGCCGCCCGTATGGCTTTCCGGTTAGGCGCTGAAAAAGTTTATTGCATCTACCGCCGTACCCGCGCTGAAATGCCTGCCCGCGCCGAAGAGGTTTCCCATGCGGAGGAGGAGGGGGTTGACTTCCGGTATCTGCAAAATCCGACCCGTATTATCGGAGATGAATCCGGCCGTGTTAAGGCTGTCGAAGTCCTTGATTACGAGCTGGGAGAACCTGACGCATCCGGGCGCCGCCGGCCTGTGGCAAAACCCGGCACCGAACATCAGCTTGAAGTTGATGCGGTTATCGTGGCCCTCGGAAATGACTCGAATCCTCTTATATCCCAGACAACGGAAGGTCTTGAAGTCACCCCGAAAGGAAACATTGTTGTGACTGAGGGACAGAAAACCAGCCTGAAAGGCGTTTGGGCCGGCGGCGATATTGTTCTCGGAGCCGCCACAGTCATCCTTGCGATGGGCGAAGGCAGGAAAGCCGCCGCTTCCATCAACAGCTATTTAGCTTCGGAAAAATGAAATGTCCAAGAGATTTCCTTTTGGATATTTCAGTTATATATTATTAGATTTCTATTCAGGAGGAGTGTATGTTGAATAAGAAAGTGGAAGAACTGCTGAATGATCAAATCAACAAGGAATTTTATTCAGCTTATTTGTATCTTGATTTTTCAAATTATTATTCCGCAAAAGGATTGGACGGATTCGCCAACTGGTACCGTGTCCAGGCTCAGGAAGAACGTGACCATGCCATGATGTTCTACGATTATCTTCAGGAAAACGAGGTTTGCGTCACGTTACCGGCCATCGCCGCCCCGGATAAAAAATTTGATAATCCTTCCCAGCCTTTGAAGGCTGCATTGGAGCATGAGGAATATGTCACCTCCCTCATCAACAATATTTATGCGGCTGCTCACGAAGCAAAGGATTTCCGGACAATGAAATTCCTCGATTGGTTTGTCAAGGAACAGGGTGAAGAAGAAAAGAATGCCCGTGATTTGATTTCCAAGATGGAGCTTTTCGGAGGCAAACCTGAAGGTTTGTACCTTCTTGACCAGGAGCTTGCGGCAAGGCAGTATGCTGCCCCTGTTGTGAGTGCAACCTGATTTATTTGTTTAATCGGCCGGTGCAACCGGCCGTTTTTTGCTTTATACGTTTTTTGGAAAGGTTATGATGCATACTGCAAAACTTGTTGTTCGTTCCTACGAGTTGGATTCATATAATCATGTGAACAATGCCAATTATTTGAATTATCTTGAATACGGCCGTATGGAGTTTTTGAGATCCATCGGATTTGATTACGAAGGACTCATCGCCGCCGGCTACTATTTATATGTTACCCACATTGACATCCGCTATAAAGCTTCTGCAAGGCTGTTTGACGAGCTTTCAATTGAGGTGGAGCCGGTAAAACTGGGCAAGGTTTCCGGAACCTTTCATCAGGTTATAAAAAACCAAAAAGGTGAAGTTTGCGCGGAGGCGGATGTATCCTGGGGTTGTGTGGATCACAGTGGCCGTCCTGCCAAAATACCGGACAGTTTTTTTGTAGACGGTCTACGTCCTGAAATCAAATCCTGAAAAGTGTCCTTGCGGCCTGATTCCCTGTTGTGGCGGGATCAGGCGCCGCCTTTAAGGTATAGCTGCATCAGCATAACAAAAGCGTAAATTTTTTTGTATGTTGTTATAAGCATTTCTTTTACGTTGCTGTCAGCGGCTGATTCGATTTCCTTCCAGTTGATAATAAGTTTATGGGGTTGAGCCTCATAATCCCCCAAAATCGCTTTGAGGTTTTTTCCTATTACAATTAGATTTTGCGTTGCGCTGGTTAACATTGCCAGGGCGGAATTATTCACATCCTTCAGGTTTGTATTAAGCTGGCTTCTGGCTTCCCTGTCGTGTTCCTGACGCATCATCAGGGATTTCAGTTTACTGCCCAAGGGGGAATCCTCTGAAAGGGATTCGTCAAATTCCACCAGCTTTTCAGAAATATCCGTCAAAGCATGAAAACTGTTTGAAAAGGAAATGGATTCTTCCTGGACAGCCCATTTCCCCCGGACGAGACACAAGTCCGTTATAGTGGTAATATCTTTTTTCAGATAGGCTGCCAAGAAACAACTCAGGTAGTTTATTTCATCCACATGGGTGAATCCGGCGAAATTCCGCCGCTTAAAAATTTCACTCCTGGAATCCGTATAATTTTCCATCCTGCTTGTGGGTGCGGAACCGAAAAGCTGGTTTATAAGCTCAGAAGATTTGGAAACCCTTGTGTTTTGGATAATCTGCCGCAAAAAGGTTTCTGTCTGTGTCCTCAGCTTGGAAATATAAGCATCCACAATTCTGGAATTAACTGTGGTTGGCTTGATTTGTTCCCCCGGGTTTTTATCAATGTGGCGGATAATCAGGGTAAGAATATTGCTTTTTCTTATTTCATTCAGGGTGCGGGTGATTTTCCCCCAACGGTTTATTGCCGCCGGCTCAACCCCTTTGTAGTTCTTTATGATTGAAAAAATCTGCTTCCAGTCAGCGCTTAGGGGAAGGGCAAAGGCCACCACCGCAAAATCCTTTAAGTCATCCAGGACATATTCCCCCCGGATGGTGTCATAATGGGGCGTATATGAAAAATTTCTTTCAGGGATATTGGAATCGAATTTTTTCAGCATGAAATAATAGTCAAAGAGAACAAAATTGCTGAAAGCTTCAAGTTGAGAATAAAGATGGTCGATTTGCTTTATCTTTTCCGGATTCAACTCCCTTTGAAAAGCATCCAACTCTTTTTTAACCTGAATTTCCAACTGGTTTGTATTTTCTTTTTGTGCCCTTTCTTTTAGTCTCTCTTCCGAAAGGTTTTCCTTTATTTTTTTCTGGTTTTCCGAAAAGAAATCTTCGATTACTATTGTCTTTAAAACAGCGGAAGCGTTTGCGTTTGAAAGAATATTCTGCGCGCCGCCAATTGTGGAATACACCTCATAAAAAAACTTCGCCATCTGCGGCAGGGCTTCTCCAGAGGAAGGCTTGTACCATTTGAATCGTTGCCTGGTTATTTCTTTTCCGATTTTTTTTAGGTTTTTCCGTTTTATCACTTCCGGATCATTGGAAAAAAATAAAAAACCGAAAGCTTTTTGGAAAAATCCTTCTTTCTTTTGCATAGCCATGATTATATTGTCATAGAAAAAGCCTGTCAATCAAACAAAGCTGAAGAATTCTTCTTTGATTGTGAAAAAAATCACAGCAAACGGTTGACATAATTTTGTTTCTTCTGTATTATCTCCCCATCGATTGTGAATTTTTTCACAAACAATGGAGATGTGTTGTGGGAATTTCAAAACCTGCCGCGGAACGATTGGCAAGGCTTGCCCGTCTTTTGGAGCAACGTATTGAAGCTGGGATGGATGGCTTTGTTTCCTCTTCTGAGCTTGAACAGATGACAGGATGGCCCAGTCACACAATACGTAAAGATATTTCCCGGCTTGGGGCCGGAATTCCCGGAAATGCTGAAGAAGCGGATGCTTTTTCCACCCCTTCCGGTTATGAGCCGGGCGGTCTTGCAGCTTGTATCCGGCGGGTTTTAAGCTTGGAAAATGCCGCCCACAACTGTTGTGTTGTGGGTTTGGGAAGGCTTGGTTCTTCTTTTTTGAATTATGAAGCTTTTGCCGGAACGCCTTTTACGCTCAGGGCCGGGTTTGACTCGAATGTGAACCGGATAGAAATTCTTCAAGGGGAATTTCCTCTTTATCCCACATTCAGGATGAAGGAGGTTATCCCCAGGTTTGATATAAAATTCGCGCTTTTGTGCGTTCCCGGGGAATGTGCACAGGCTTCCGCCGACAAACTTTTTTCCTGTGGCGTGACCGGAATAGTGAATTTTACTTCCGCTGTCCTTTCTGCGCCGCCAGGTACGGCGGTGGAAAATGTTTCTGTACTTGACGCTCTGGGGGCTTTGGCTGCCAGACTTGCATTCAATAGATTAAAATAAGGCTGAAATACAAGGAGAAAAAAATGAGCCGTGTTTACAATTTTTCAGCAGGACCCTCTATGCTTCCTGAAAGTGTTTTGAAGAAGGCTGCCTCAGAACTTACAGATTACCGTGGTACGGGTCAGTCTGTTATGGAGATGAGCCACCGGTCCAAAGCTTATAAAGGCATAATAGAGAACACAGAAGCCCTTGTCCGGGAACTGATGGCTGTTCCTTCGAATTATAAGGTTCTGTTTTTACAGGGTGGGGCAAGCCTTCAGTTTGCCATGGTTCCCATGAATCTCCGGAAAAAGGGAAAAGCCGCCTACGTGGATACCGGAGTGTGGGCTTCAAAGGCTGCAAAAGAAGCAAAGAAATGGTTGGAGGTGGATACCATCGCATCCTCCAAAGATGCCGGTTATTCCTTTATTCCGGAAGTTAAAAAGGTTGACGGGGATTATGATTACCTTCATATAACGTTGAACAACACCATTATGGGCACAAAATGGGAATATCTTCCCGAAACAGGCTCTATTCCCCTGGTGTCCGACATTTCCTCCTGTGTGCTTTCCGAGCCTCTGGATGTTTCAAAATTCGGTTTATTGTATGCCGGTGCCCAGAAAAACCTGGCTCCCGCCGGTGTAACCCTGGTGATTATCCGGGAAGATTTGATTACGGACAGTCCGGTGGAAAACACGCCGGCAATGCTGCGTTATGACATTCATGTGGAAAACGGTTCCATGTACAACACTCCGCCATGTTATTCAATTTATATGATGGGGCTGGTGTTGGAATGGATAAAAGAAAACGGAGGACTTCCCGAAGTCACCAGGAGGAATAAAGAAAAGGCGGCTCTCCTTTACGATTATCTGGACGCTTCTTCCTGCTATCATGCCACGGCCCAAAAAGGAAGCCGTTCCCTGATGAATGTTCCGTTCCTCACAAAAGAAACCGATCCTGAAAAAGCGGATGCCATCAATAAAAAATTTGTGGCGGAAGCCGCAGAAGCTGGTCTTGTCAATCTGGCTGGCCACAGATTGGTTGGAGGTATGAGGGCAAGCATTTATAATGCCATGCCCGTGGACGGTGTAAAGGCTTTGATTGCCTTTATGGATAAATTTGCCGCTGAAAATCTTAAATAGATAAAATATTAAATGACAGGAGACTGATGTGTATAAAATCCAAACAATGAATAAAATTTCCATTCAAGGACTCTCCCTTTTTCCCCATGGAAAATATGAGGTTGCCGGGGAAATCATCAATCCGGATGCTGTGATCGTCCGTTCTGCCGATATGCATGAAATTGAAATCCCCGCCAGCGTTAAAGCGGTGGCCAGGGCCGGTGCCGGGGTCAATAACATTCCCCTCCAAAAATGTACTGACCGGGGCATTGTTGTTTTCAATACACCGGGGGCAAATGCAAACGCTGTAAAGGAGCTTGTAATCGCATCCCTGCTTTTTTCCAGCCGCCCCGTTTTTAATGCTGCCAGCTGGGTAAAGTCCCTGATGGGCAAAGGGGATGAAATTCCTTCTTTGGCAGAAAAAGGAAAAAGCCAGTTTATCGGGCCGGAAATTCAGGGAAAAACACTGGGGGTTATCGGCTTGGGGGCTATCGGAGCTTTGGTGGCCAATGCAGCGGTGGGTCTCGGCATGGAGGTAATCGGGTATGACCCGTTTATTTCCGTCGATGCGGCCTGGTCTTTGTCCCGTGCCGTTGTTAAGGCGGAGTCCATGGATTCGCTTCTCGGAAAGGCCGATTACATTACGCTTCATGTCCCCCAGACGGATATAACCAAGGGATTTATAAACGCTGAAAAAATAGCCTTGATGAAAAACGGTGTCCGGTTGTTGAATTTTTCCCGTGGAGGGCTTGTGATTAACAGTGATGTGATACAGGCAGTGAAAAGCGGCAAAATCGCTTGTTTTGTAAGTGATTTCACTGATGAAGCCCTTTTAAATACGGAAAACGTTATCTGTCTGCCTCATCTCGGGGCTTCCACTCCGGAAGCTGAAGAGAACTGCGCCCGTATGGCTGTCCAGCAGATTATGGATTTCCTGGAAAACGGCAATATAGTGAACTCCGTTAATTTCCCCAAATGCAGGGCTGATTCCCCCATTCCGGAAGGCGGCAGCCGTCTGTGTATTGCCAATAAGAATGTTCCCAATATGATAGGACAAATTGCCGCGGTTATTGCATCCGCCCATCTTAATATCGATGCAATGACAAACCAAAACAGGGCGGAAATTGCTTATAATCTTATAGATGTAAGTGAATTCGTGGACGAAGATGTCCTGGAAAAAATAAAGGCAATTGACGGGGTTGTTTCTGTCCGGATAATCCATGGGGCTAAAAGAGCCGAAGAGCCTGTTGTGGCGGACAGTGATGATGATTGAAAAGTTTTCCGCCGGAATTTTTCGGTTTCCGGTTCCTGGCGGTTTCCGGCTCAAACAGGAATCCCGTTCATAGTTTACGCCGCTCCCGCAGGGAGCGGTTTTTTTCTGTTCCAGGCAATAAAAGTTAATGCCTGGAGTATTTTGTTTCCCAAATCACCAAAGGTGTTGACACTTTTTTAAGAAATGTATATCTTTAACGTAATCTCCTTGAAAAGGATGGAATATTTTGCATATGACGAAAAATAATGAATATACTTCTTCTATTCCGAAAAAAGTGTTGTTGTCTATCTTCCTTTTCGGACTGGTTTTGCTGGCGGGCCGGTTTATTTATTCCCAGTTTTTGGGAATCTCCGCCTGTCTGCATGATGGGATTCCGGCGGCCGGTGGCCAGGCTGACTTGGCTTCTTTGGATTCCCAAACTGTTCTTAACAGCTCTTCGGCCAAAAACAAATACGGTGACGGTGATTTTGCCCTCCAACTTTACCGTTCCGAAGAGACAAAGGCCGATGTGGTTTCCTTTTATACCGAGCTGACCGGAAACGCTGAAATTTCCGACATAATCCTGCGGAACGCTGATGAAAACAACATTTCACCTTCCCTGGCCTTTGCCCTTTCCTGGGAAGAAAGCCGCTTTCAGCCCAAGGCTGTAAACCGCAACTCCAATTCCGTGGACAGGGGATTGTTCCAGCTTAACAACAAAGCTTTTCCTTCCCTTACGGAAGAGGATATGTTTAATCCGGAAATCAATGCCCGCAACGGTCTTTCCCACCTGCGGTTTTGCCTGGACCAGTCCGGTAATGAAATTGCAGCTTTGGCAATGTATAACGCAGGGACAACAAAGGTCCGGAACGGAAATACGCCCAAAAGAACCCTGGACTATGTTTCCAGAATTCTTGCCTTCCGGGAAAACGCGGATAAATATCTGCTTCAAACCATTGCCACAAAAAATCTTTAAAACAAATCCTTGGAAAATCCTTGAATCAGTTTTGTTTTGTAAGTCCGGAGTTTGAGCCCCGGACTTTTTTTATCCTGTCCTGTTATTGATTTATTTTCCTGTTCCTGGAGATTCTGCCGGATCAAAAGCCGGTAAAAAAGAGGCTTCCGCAAAAAGATTTTTCTTTTCTGTGCTTTCCGATGATTCACCGTCGCCTGGATGCAGGAAGAAAATAAAATGGGGATGTTTTTTTGAGAACCGGCCGGCAAATTTAAGCTTGAAGTTTTCGCCACCGCCTGGCGGAAGAAGAAAGCCCAGAATGCCGGCGCAGTCTTTGATTCGTCTGGCCGTATGGGCCGCCGCCTCGATATAGTCATCCTGTTTTTCCGGGCTGTCCGGAACGGCGAAAATCTCCCCTTCCTTTCCGGGTGAGAAAGAAATCACCGCCGCCACTGACTGGCTTTCCGCCGCTTTCAGGAAATCCCTCAAGCCGGCCAAAAAAGCCTCGTTGTATTGGCCGGATTCCGGCTCCACCTGGCTATGGTATATTTTCACTATCAAAAAGTTTTTCCGGTCTGCTTTTAACTTCCGGAACAGACTTTCAGTGTTTTGCCCCGAATGAATAATGTCTGCGAAAAATATTTCCTCTGGGGAAATGGATGCTTTGATGTCGGCTTTGTCGGTTAAAAATCCGTCACTATAAAAAAACAACGGTTCGGTTTTCATTTGAGAACCTTTGATCAGTGGAAGAGGAATAGGAAATGAATCCCGTCCGCAGGTTTAAAACTGACAGACGGGATTTTCAAGGTGAAGGTACTATTCTGTTAAGATTTTGATAACTTCACTCTTGTCAGTGGATTTAAGAATTTCCTGCCGTTTTTCCGCGCTCTTAAACAGAAGGCTCACTTCAGCAAGGAACTGTAAGTGGGGCCCTGTTTTGTCAACAGGCGAAAGAGTCATGATGAATATGCGGCAAGGCTCCTGATCAAGGGAATCAAAATCGACCGGATTGTCGGAAATTCCAAGACAGGCAACAAGATCCTCCACGGAATCTGTTTTGCCGTGCGGAATGGCAATGCCGTGCTTCATACCGGTGGACATTTTGCGTTCCCGGTCCAAAACGCAGGCTTTGGCGGCATCTTTGTCCTTTACCTTTCCGGCATTGACAAGGATATCAAGAAGCTCATCAATAATAGCTTCCTTTGTTGTTCCCTTCAAATGAAGATTTACAGTGTCAGTTGTTAAGACAGTTTTTAAGTTCATAACAATAAGTTTACGTTTCTTATTGATAAAAGTCAAGTTTTTTTTATTTTCGTCAATCACTTTCGGAAGGTACGGAAAGGGGAATCCAGGCTGTATCAATGGTGAAAATTATGTCTGTATCGCTGAAAGAGTTGTATCCCCGGACGGCGCATACCATTTCTTTCCTGATTTTATCCAGTTCCCTGATTTTCCTTTCCCTGTCCAGATAAACATGGATGAGGATGTACAGGCTTCTTCCCCGTTGGGAAGAATAAATGTTGAACCCGGAGAACCCGTGTTTTTCCACAAAAGGCTCTATTACCCGGTCAAGGTCTTTCTGGATGTTCTGGCTGGGGGCGGCTATCAGAAGTTCCCTCATGTTAAAAAGCATTTGCCGGAAAAACCGGGGCGTTATGAAAACAATGAAAAACAGGGTTATGGCGGAATCCATGTATGCTGCCGCCCATGATACCGGTGTGTACCGCAGAACGGCTATGACAGCGAAAGAAAAAATGACTGAAAAACTCAGCAGCGCATCATTGAACCAGCTTTTTGATTCCGCGAACAATGTGGGAGAGTCTATTTTCCTTGCGTATCTGTGGAGAAGGATGCCTCCTCCAAGGCTCACAACGGCTGAAAGCACCGTATAAAAGGCGGCGTAGGACAAGTAGACTGTGTTGCCTCCTGCGATGATTGTTCTGACTGCATTGAAGGCAAGGGTCAGGTTCATGCATATAATGAAAATCGAACGGATGACAATAAACAGGGGTTCAAAGGCTCCGTATCCGAAATGGTATTTACTGTCGTCACCCTTTAAGACGAGTTTCACAACCTTCGCGGAAATCAATGTGAAGAATACCGCCGTGAAAGAGAAAAGGGCGTCAAAAAAAACCGACTGGGAACGGGATTTAAGGGCGAAAAAAAATCCACCCAGGGCAAATAAAAAGCTTATTACAGTGGATTTTTTCAGGAGGGATATTTCTTTCGCAGTTTTATTTGTCATTGCCGGTGAATGATACCATGTCCTGGGTTTTCCGGCAATGGGATGGAATCCTCCGTTATTCTTGAATAGGATTTTGCCCTGTGTTAGAATCCCCGGGAAAGGGTTGTTTCCATGAAAAAAAATGAATCCAGGGCCGATTCTTCCGGCGTTTCCGTTGAATATGCCCGTGCCAAGCTTTTTGAGCTGGCAGATGAAAAATACAAGGAATTCCACAGCGGTCTTGTTCCTTCCCTGTCTCCCGGTACAATAATCGGTGTAAGAATGCCTGTTTTGCGGGAATTGGCAAAACAGTTGCTGAAGGAGTCCGCCGTTCCAGGCGCTTCTTTTTCCGCAGATGATTTCATGGGAAACCTTCCCCATTCCTATTATGAGGAAAATAACCTGCACGCTGTTTTTATCGAAAAAATCCAGGATTTCGGGAAGTGTCTGAAACATATCCAGGAATTCCTTCCCTACGTGGATAACTGGGCCACCTGTGATATGATGAATCCTTCCGTTTTCAGGAAACACAGGGATGAGCTGTTGCCGGAAATCATGAAGTGGACGGCATCCCGCAAGACTTATACCGTCCGGTTCGGCATCGGTATGCTGATGCGGTATTACTTGGATGAGAATTTTGACGTGGGGTTCCTTGATGTTGTGGCGGAGATTGAATCCCGGGAATATTATGTGAACATGATGCAGGCATGGTATTTTGCCACGGCTTTGGCAAAACAATATGAAAAGACCCTGCCGTTTTTTGAACAAAAAAAGATGGACAAATGGACCCATAATAAGGGCATTCAAAAAGCCTTGGAAAGCTTCCGGTTGGGGGTTGACAGGAAATCTTACCTTAAAACACTTAAAATAAAATAAAAGGCAGTTGTATGAATATAATTCTTTTTGAAGGGGAACCCTTTTTTCCCCGCGGGGATGAACGCTTTTCCCACATCACCAAGGTACTGCACAAAGGTGTGGGGGATTCGTTCCAGGCGGGGATTGTGGACGGACCTGCCGGACAGGCTGTAATCAGGGAAATGGACAGCAACGGTTTGTTTTTTTCTTTTTCTCCGGAAAATCCGCCGGAGCCCCTTTTCCCGGTGTGGCTTTTGGTTGGATTTCCCCGGCCCATACAGCTCAAGCGGCTTCTCCGTTCCGTTTCCAGTATGGGGGCCGCCGGAATCCTTCTCACCGGTACGGATTTTGGGGAAAAGTCTTACCGCAGTTCCGGAGTTTTTGAAAGGGGCACGGTCCGGGCTTCCCTTATAGACGGAGCCATGCAGTCCGGGTTTTCCACGGTGAGCGAAATCCGTTCTTTTGATTCAGTGGCGGAAAGTTTGGAGTTCGCGGAAGGTCGTTTCCCCCGGGGAAAGCGTATTTTTTTCGATATAGGGCAGGACAGCCTTCCTTTCCGCATGGAAAATTTCGGGGAAATAAACGCCGGCGCACCCCTTCTTCTGGCTGTGGGCAGCGAGCGGGGATGGTCTGCCCGGGAACGGGATTTGTTCTCCACAAAAGGCTGGGTTGCCAGGCATTTGGGCAAACGGATAATGCGCACGGAAACCGCCGTTGTGGCCGGGTTGGCGGTGGCTCTTTCAATGGGCGGATTTTGGGACGGACAGAAATAATCCGGCTGTTTCAGTTGAATCGTTTTCCGGATGCTTCTATGTCCTTTTCAAGCTCATCCGGGATGTATTTCCTGAAAATATAAATGAAAACGTTGGATGTAATGAATCCGGTTAATCCCGCTCCACTGCATATCATCAAACCGGTCATGGGAGGAAAATAAAGGCTTAGAATTTCGACCGTCCCGTATATTACCAGCAGGAGAAGGGTGCATGGAAAATGGCGTAAAGACATAAGAAGGGCATTTTTTACGTTGTCGAAGATTTTATTGGTGAATTTTGCCTGCACCGGGAAAATGTAAAGACAAATCAAAAGGAAGGGGAACATCCGTTCCGGAATATGACAGGGTTATACTCCGCAAAACTTCTTCCGTCGCCGGACTCAAGGATGCGCCTGAAACTACCCTTTGGCGCCGGCATGAAAGCGGTCCCCAGAGTATACATGTTTGGGCTCCCGAAATACGTTATTTGGACGGAGGTTGGTATATTTACTATGTGGCCGGTGACAAGGACAGTGTATGGGATATCCGTCCATATATCCTCCGGTGTACCGGTCAGAATCCCATGGAGGATTCCTGGGTGGAAGAGGGAATGACGCAGGCCGCCGATGATGACGACTTTCCTTTCCACGCCTTTTCCCTGGATGGTACTGTGTTTGAAAACAAGGGGGAGCGGTATTATGTGTGGGCGGAAAAACCGGAGTAGGAAAACAGGTGTCCAATCTGTATATTGCCCGGATGGCAAGTCCCGTAAAGCTGGCCACCATGATGATTCCCTTTGCGGTTGTCATGATACCCCAGTACGTGATGTTTTCCAGGATGGGTTTGACAAATACTCTGTTACCGCTGATTTTGCCCGGTTTATTCGGAAGTGTCAGCATTGTTTTCTTCCTTCGTCAGAATTTAACGAGTATTCCCGATTCGTTGGTGGAGGCTGCGAAAATAGACGGATGCGGATATTTCAAGATGTATTACAGCATTTTTCTTCCGCTGATGAAGGGCGCTCTTATGACCCAGATTATTCTATGGTTTATGGGAATCTGGAATGATTATCTTGCCCCTACTATTTTCATCCAAAAGGAAAAATGGTTCACCCTTCAGGTGGTAATCCGCTCATTCAATTTCTTTTATGCGGTGAATAGCGATTATCCCCTTATTATGGCGGCTTCGGTGCTGGCCATATTGCCAACCCTTCTCCTGTTCTTTTTCTTCCAGAGATACATTATAGAATCCATCGCGGTTTCCGGGGTTAAAGGTTGAATTCCAAGCCGTTGCCGGGAGGTAACGGCTTTTGTTTTTAAGGCAACTCCGGTATTGCAAACCAGGAGAAAATCGGGCATATTGTTTAGATAAATCTAAAATGTTTGGCTTCATTTAATGACAGGGGCGGACTATGCTGCATATAAAAAATTTGGATGAGGGTCTCGAAGTATTCAAAGCCTTGGGTTCCGAATTAAGGCTGAATATTGTGAAGCTTCTTTTGGAAAACCGGGAAATGAATATGAACGAGTTGGCTTCCGCACTGGAAATTACCAATGGAGCCCTCACCAGTCATATTAAGAAGCTGGAAGAAAGCGGCGTAATCAAGGTTTTGTCAAAGCATGACGGTCACGGAAACCAGAAATTCTGCCGGGTTGCCGTGGATAAAATTTTAGTTGAAATAGAGAACGACGGTATAGAAAACGAAAGCAACATATATGACACTGAAGTTAAAATAGGCCATTATTCGGATTACAATATTTACCCCACCTGCGGGCTTGCCACAGACCAGGCTCTTGTGGGTGAAGTGGATGATCCCCGGTACTTTGCCCATCCGGACAGGATAAAGGCGAGGGTACTTTGGTTTACAAAAGGATACATTGAATATATCATTCCCAACCTGCTGCCCAACGCCACAAGAATCGACCAGATCACCATGTCCTTTGAGATTTCCTCCGAAGCTCCCGGCGTCAACAACGACTGGCCTTCCGATATATCATTTTTCCTTAATGATGTGAAAATCGGGACATGGACAAGCCCCGGGGATTTCGGGGATGTGCAGGGGGTGTTTACCCCGGACTGGTGGTTCCCCAACTGGAACCAGTACGGCTTGTTGAAAATGATAGTTATCAATAAAAAAGGAACTTTTATTGACGGTCTTAAAATATCCGATGTGGATATCAGACAATTCAACCTTGATTACAAAAGTACCATCCGCTTTAAATTCCAGGTTGAAGAGGATGCGAAAAATGTGGGAGGTCTGACAATTTTCGGCAGCGGTTTCGGAAATTACAACCAGGATATCCGGGTAAGGATAGCGTACAGTCCCATGTGAAAGAGGCGGATAAAATGAAGATGAAAATCAGGAAAAACGGTTTAAGGAGTTTAGAGGTGGGTTTGATGGTGTTTTCAGTTTTAAGTATGGCTGCGTGCGGGAACCAGGATAAGCTTAAACCGGATCATCCTGTTGAATACAGCTTTTCCGAAGTGTCCGTGCATGACCCTGCCATAGTGAAAGGGGATGACGGTTATTATTATATATTCGGCTCCCACCTCGCTGTGGCGAAAACAAATGACCTGATGAATTGGACATATGTGAATCAGGGTGTTAAAAACAAAAATGAAGTTATCCCTGATGTTTATCTGGTTATGAGGGACGCTTTTGAATGGTCCCGGAGCAATACATTCTGGGCTCCCGATGTGGCGAAACTTAACGACGGCAGATACCATATGTATTACTGCAACTGCAAGGGCGATGAGCCTTTGTCCTGTCTGGGGACTGCTGTTTCCGCCTCTGTGGCCGGCCCGTATAAAAATGAGGGGATTATGCTGCGCTCTGGGATGGATGCTTCCGAAATGGATGAGGACGGGAATCTTTACCAGTCAACCGGCGACCCCAATACAGTGGATCCGAACGTGTTTTATGACAAGGACGGAAAACTCTGGATGGTTTACGGTTCCTATTCCGGCGGGATTTTCATCAAAGAAATGAATCCGGAGACGGGACTTCCCCTTTCGGCCGGTTACGGTAAAAAGTTGTTGGGTGGGAACCATTTAAGAATAGAAGGCCCTTATATCATTTACAATGAGGATACCGGATATTATTACCTGTTTTTGTCATTCGGCGGTCTTGATTCCGATGGCGGCTACAATATAAGGGTTTGCCGTTCGGAAAATCCCGACGGTCCCTATTTTGATTCCATGGGTCATGAAATGACGGAATGTAAAGGGCCTGCCGGTTCTTTTTTCAGCGATACGACCGCCCGTCTTTACGGCACTAAGTTGATGGGCGGTTATAAATTCCTTTGGAAAAAAGGGGAGGAAGGGGAATTCCGGATAGGGTACCTGTCTCCCGGCCATAATTCCTGTCTTTATCAAAAGGAGACAGGCAAATATTTTATTGTTTACCACACAAGATTTGAAAGCAAAGGAGAAGACCATCAGGTGCGTGTACACCAGATGTTTTTCAATGATGAGGGATAGCCTGTCATAAGTCCCTACCGTTATGCGGGGGAAACCGTAGTGGAATATGTTTCCGGGGATGTGCCGGGAATTTACAAATTCATCAACCACGGACGGGACATTTACGGCGGAATGATTGAGTCGGTGGAAATCGAATTGAAGAAAGACGGTTCTATCCGTGGTCCGGTGCGGGGAACATGGAAACTGGAGGAAGGATATAAGGCCGTCATGGAAATTGACGGGGATATTTATAACGGCTTGTTTTTGAAACAATGGGACGAAGACGGAAAAAAGAATGTCATGACATTCTCTGTTTTGTGCGGTAAAACAGGTGTTTCAGTCTGGGGAAGCGGTTTGTCCGCCATGGAATGATGGAGGGCTCCTTTTTTCCGGACAGTGCCTGCCGGATAACCGGTGTCAGTAAGAAGGATTTTCCAAGCCGGTAGCGCTGAGAGGCATTCTCTGAAACTGAAAAACCGGGAAAAGATATATGCCCGGGTTAAGGGTTTGGAGGGTTATCAACTTTAACGTAGTTTGGGGTATAAGTTCCACTTCCGCCGGTTTGGAAGTAAACATCAACGTTACTGCTACCTGCTATGTTTCCTGTGATAGATGCGGTTGTGTTGGGATCAGTGGAACCGGTGAAATTACAACTCGAACCAATATAAACTCCACCTGCACCACTATTGGCTTTATTTCTGGTAATTGTACCACCATTCATATTCATAGTAGCACTGATAACAAGATACACGCCGCCAGAAGTCCCTTCTCCTGTATTGTCAGAAATTTCTCCTCCGGACATTTCAAATTTCGCACTCGGTCCGCTAACATACACACCGCTACCATATGTATGCCCCCGGTATTACCCTTGATAGAACCGCCGGTCATTATCAGCTTGCCGTCGGTCACAGATACGCCCCCTCCAGCTCTGTTGTTTTGTATGTAGGCATTGTCCTCTATAGTCGCAGTTCCGCCGGCAGATACTTTTATTAGCGGTTTGTCGGCTCCCTCCTTTTCCGGGGGCTTAGCGGTTGGGTCTCCAGACACGTTAACCACACCGGCACCGCCGCCCAGGGTCAGGCTGCCGCCCTCTTGCACATCAAAGACGGTGGTGTCGCCGTCGGCGTTAATGTCTACAACTTTGCCGTTGCCCGGTTTAATGGCAACGTCCGCACCGTCGGGAACGGACACCGTGCTGCCAATATCGATATCCATGTCGCCGGATATTTCCACCTTGTATCCTCCGTCAGCGGAGTTATTCACCAAATCCTGCAAGCCGCCATTGTCAGCGGGAGGCGTCGTCACAGTAACAGTATCGCCGGACAGGGTTCCGTTTATGTATTTTAAAATGCCGTTCATTCCTTCCAGTCCTATCCACCAGACACCGGCTGGCGGGTTGTCCAGGGCGAATTTACCGCAGATATCCTTGCTGCCGGCATTTTCCAAAAGCACTGCGTTTTCCTGATAATAACCGTTGAGAAGGTTGAGCTGCACGTTTAAAAGGGCAAATGCATTCAATCCCTTTACATTGATGTGTGCATCTTGTTCCAGTGTGATGGTGCAGTTGGTAATTGTGGGATTTTCCGTTATGGCGAAAGTTTTTGCGGAGTAGATTTCCTTTTTGTTGCCTTGTCCCTGGATGGTTCCACCGTTCATGGTGAAAGTGCCGCCGGTACTTACATACACGCCGCCGCCGAGGGAGGCTGTGCTCCCGGTTATTTTGCTGCCGCTTTCCATGGTGACATTTCCGCCATCTGTTATGTACACCGCACCGCCGGTGTTATTGTCATTAATTCCGGTGAGGGTTATGTTTTCCCCAGGGTAAGCTCGCCGCCGGTACCTATTGTGAACACACGGCCGGTATTGTTTTTCAGCGTTGCGCCGGCGGCGCTGCCCCTCACCGTGAGTGTCGTTACAGAACCGGTGGTACCGTTTAATGTACTGATTATCACCTCTTCAGTTGCAACGGTTCCCGTGACAACTATTTCGCCTTCAGTAAATTTTGCATCACCAAGCAACTGTACGGCTTGCTGCAGTGTAGCCACTGGCTTAGTCTCTGTTCCCGGATTGCTGTCATCTCCGCTCGCGCTGACATAAACGGCGGCAGCCTTTACTGTGTATGTGAATGTCACTTCTTCGGAATTGGCCGCTCCGGTCATTTTAGCCACGGCACTTAAAGTATAGGTTCCGGGATCATTGAAAGTCACCGTAACATCGGGGTTTCCCGTATGAATGTTAACATTAGATGAATCACCATCGGTCACACGAACATCCAGGGTACGATTGACTCCGCTGGAGGCGGGATGCCGGATTGTTACGGAGTCTCCTACTTGTAAAATACTGCCCGACGGCGGATTAGATGTCGGGAGCTCCAGTTTGGATGCAGTCGCCCCGGCTTCTACCGATGTGGAAAGCCCGTAGCTGTCATATGTGGTCACGGTAAAGGAGACCGTGTCTCCCGACAGCGGGATTCCTGTGTCTATCCCCACAAAACGGTTGATTTCATCACCGATGAAATCTGCGGCTCCGTTGACTACCGGTTGCCAGTCTGCACTTTTGGTTGTGTGAATGGTTCCGGTTCCGCTGATGGTTCCATTTTGCATATCCACCGTGTAGGTGCGGTTGAAAGAGTTTCCGTCCACCGAAATGGTTTCTATGTCCCCGTTTGCCTTTGTAGCGTCAGGCATGTTGAAGCAGAGTATATAGGTTTCTGGGCTTGAACCGCTCCGCAGGACCACAGGGCTTTTTACCCCGTCCGGCGCCGAGTTCGCCCGCAAGGGGACGCTGTAGCTTCCGAAGTCCCTGCCGGAGTTGGGTTCCGTTATGCTCACCGTGGGGCTTATCTCCGTTCCGGTGCTGTCCAGGGGCTGAAGGTAAGAATCATTCAGGGTGAGACGCAGGACAGTCCTGTCCGACGCGTCCTGCTCTATGCTGTAATCCGAGCCTTGGTTGGGGCCGGGGGATGATGCGAAGGTTGCGGAGGGGGTCAGCACGTAGTTCTGGGGGTTTATGACGTAATAGGTTATCACCCGGTCGCCTCCGGAGGGCAGGTTGGTCATGCGCCGGTTGCCGGGTAGGAGCCGTCGAAGCGGTGCTCCATTATTTGGGCCACATTCGTCCACTCGTCCAGGAAGTCCTGGAGGGGCTTGTTGAACAGGTCGCAGGAAAGGAAGGTCAGGGCGCACAGGAAGAGCGCCGCAACCTTCGTCACGGGGCGGAAAGCCGGGATTTAAGGGGTTTACGGACGGGGCGCTGCATGGTTTATACCCTCCCCCGTGATACCTGGAAGCCGGCCGGGAATTCTGGTTTACGGGTCACCAATATTTTTCCTGCCATATTTCTACACCAGTATGTATTATTATACACCATCAATATACATTTTTTCAAAAAAAGTATATCGGTTTTGCAATGGCTCCGCCAGGTGCCGGCAACAGGGTATGAAAAAAGTTTCAATGCGTTTCCCGGAGTTGCCGGCGGGCACTTCCCTAAGGTTCTTGGTATATTTTATCAACCGTACCGCCGGTTTTGTTAAAATAACAGTTTTGACTTACGTACACATCTTCACCGTTGATGGTTGCGGTGTTCTCGCTTATGGTTCCGTCATTCATGGTGACAGTGCCAAAGTTCATCACGTATACCCCGCCACCTAAATCCGCTCTATTGGCAGCATTTGCTTCTGTACCACCGATGGTTCCGCCGTTCATGGTGAAGCCGCCACTGCTGCTACTTACGCACACGCCGCCACCTCCATTACTGCTGTTGCCTCTTATGGCCGCAGTGCCGCTCATTTCGAAAGTCCCGTTCATCACGAACACACCGCCGCCATTGTCAGCGGTGTTTGCGCTTCCCGCATCGGTTCCGCCGATGGTTCCGCCTGTCATGGTGAACTCGCCGCCGGTACTTACAAACACCCCGCCACCACTGTCGGTTGCGGTGTTTCTGCTTATGGAACCATCGCTCATAGTGAAAACGCCTTTATAAACACACACACCGCCACCGGATTCGGAAGAGTTGGCACTTGCCCCATCGGATCCACCGATGGTTCCGCCTTCCATAGTAAACTTGCCAGTCTCATAAACGTACACACCTCCACCACCACTGGGTGGGCTGCCCGACCCCCTGAATTGCAGCTAATTTTCCCAAATTATCTGGTTTTTGCTTTACGATTTGAGAAAGCTGTTCGTCAGTAAAAATTACAAATGGAGGGACACCTTCTTTTACAGCAAGTTCTTTTCGCTTTTCTCGTAACTTTGAGAAAACTGCAAACTCCTCGGTAGTAAGGACTTTCATATAGTCAACCTTACCACCCCCCCCCCTTGTCAGCCCCATCTTGAGACTGTAAATATTCTATATAAGACACACCAGGCTGGTGTATCACCACCTGAAAATTCCGTTCTTACGCTAATAATTCTATGGGAATTTAAAAAAGAATTAAGCGTATCTTCCGTCTTTTCACTGCCACTGGCCGGCAACATAAAACTTTTATACTGCATTTTTTCAACCTTAAAAAACATGGTGAAACCTTCACATAATTTCTCATGTTACCAATACCACCATGCAATAGTATTTTTGCAAATACATCTAAAAAATGTACTTACACGATATTTTCCGGTTTACCCTATATGGTTTTTATGTTTTATAATCAAGAGCAAGCTGCGCAGAGCGGACGAGGCGGAAGCCGTTGTTGTTGTTCCGGTTCGAGACGGTACAGTTTGAGGCGTTGTTGTTCCAACTGCCGCCACGTTTTACCCGGTTACTGCCGGTAAACAAGTCCGCTTTTATTATGCTGGAAAATACCGTATTTAAACGGAAAATCCTTTTTACGGCAGTGGCCCCGGGCTTACGCACCGGTGCCTACCCTGCCGTATCAGGATTTTCCGGGAAACCATAGGGTTACTGCGCAGAGCGGACGAGGCGGAAGCCGTAGCTGCCCCGGTAGTAGGGGCTGCTGTAGCTGAGCCGGTTCGAGACGGTACAGTTTGAGGCGCTGTAGTTCCAACTGCCGCCACGCCCTACCCGGTAATCGCCGGTAACCGGTCCTGCAGGATCCTCTGTACCACTGGGATAGCCGCTACTTTTGCCATACCAGTCCCAGCACCACTCCCATACATTACCGCTCATGTCATAAAGCCCCAGGGCATTGGCTTGCTTTTTCCCTACCTCATGGGTCTTGCTGTCGCTATTTTCACTGTCGTTATTTTCAAAGTACCAAGCCACATCTTCCAGTGTATTGCTGCCGCTGTATGTGTAGCCCCAACTGCCGTCTGAAATTCCGGTCTGGCCTCCCCGGGCGGCGTATTCCCATTCCGCCTCTGTAGGGAGCCGGTAACCGTTAGCATTAAAATCACAGGTTACCCCATCCCAAGCTACATCACCTTCTGATGTGGGGGAAGTTCCCCAGGCAGCAGGGTCTGTAGAACTTTTGATGGTATAACAGGGGGTCAAGCCTTCTTTCATGCTTAAAAGGTTACAGTATACGATTGCATCGTACCAGCTCACACGTTCCACAGGACGCCTTTCCTGCACCTCTCCCGCCGCTGGATTATCTGGAAAGTAACTAGGGTTGGACGCTATGCCGTTAGTGTTCCCGGTCATTATGCTTTTAAATTCAGCTTGGGTTACCTCGTAGGAGGAAATCCAGAAACTTGAGAGGGTTACATTTTGCCCGTTGAGGGTACAGCTTCCACCTTCCACACGAACGAGATTGAGAGACAACTCAGAACCACTCAATGCCACATTACGTTCTGTATCATCGGAGAAGAAGAATGTGGTGTCTGTTAAACCGGAGGAACTCCAATTGGAAGTAAATACTCCCGGGGTAGCCATGGAAATACCTATGTTACCGGACACTTCTGCCTTTTCTAGTTTTCCAGTAATAGATAAGGTTTTACCATTATACAGATATACATTATTGGTAGAATTGCCGGTTTTTGTATTTCCGTAAATGACGGGGGAACTCCCAGCGCTTGAAGGACCAAGTGTAAAAGCACCGGAACTACTTACATACACGCCGCCACCGTTACCTTGTTCTGAACTGTTTTTTGTTATAATGCCGTTTTCCATGGTAAAGGTACCGTAAACAAATACCCCGCCTCCATGACTGGATGTACTGTTTTTTACAGTATTACCATCTATACTGCCTCCCTTCATAGTCAAGGCACAGTCACTATCAATATATACCCCGCCACCATTAGATCCATCTGCATTATTTTGCCAAATCTTCCCGCTTTCCAGTATCAGAGAACCGGGAACAGAACCTATAGAATTACTGGTTATATGTATTCCTCCTCCACCGCCCTTAGAATTACCGCCGGTTATGGTACCGGTTCCGTTAGCACCGTCAGAATTTGTTGCAGAGGAGTCTTTTATTGTTAAGGTACCGCCTACTATTTTTATAACTGAGCCATCGGCTTGAGCTGAAGTTAATTCACGGTTTATGGTTTTGCCGTTAAGGTCAAGAATAAAAGATCGTGTTTCATCGTCACTAGAAAAGGTTATGGGCTGATTATTGGCAGAACTAGTGCCAAAGACTGCGTTGCTACTATCAATATCCTTTAACAAGGTGATGGTTCCGCCGGATCCATTTACTGCAGTAAGAGCATCTGTAAAAGCACCAAAGGTTTCAGTACCGGAATTTGCTACATACACTGTTTCAGCATCTGACAGATATACAGCTCCATTATATTCTGCAATGCTATAGGTATCCACATCAGAAGTAAATATTCCCGCTGTACCGTTAACATCTCCATTTGTTATCTGTACTGCACTTCCCGATGGCACGTTTTCTGCCGTGACCCCGATAGTACCACCGGTAAGACCTTCGGCACCGATGGTAATGGTTTTTCCGCGGGGCAGATACACGTTGTTGGCGTTGTTACTTACTGTGTTGCCGGTAATGGTTGGACTACCACTGACGGTAAAGGTACCATCAAATACATACACGCCGCCACCGTACTGGGCAGAGTTGTCGCTTCCCGCCTCGGATCCGCCGATGGTTCCTCCTGCCATGGTAAAGTTTCCATCATTTACATATACACCGCCACCACTTTCAGTCACTGTGTTTCCGCTAATAGTACCATAATTCATATTAAATGTACCGCCGGAAACAAACACACCACCACCATATTCAGCTGTGTTTGCAGCAGTTCCACCGATAGTTCCACCGTTCATAGTAAAAGTACCACCGGAATAAATATGTACACCGCCACCGTGAGTAGTAGCCCTATTACCTTGTATTGTGGCAGTATCGCTCATGGTGAAACTTCCGCCGTTTACATATACGGCACCGCCGCTTGCCGTGGTACCGGTTGCACTGCTTCCGGTTATGATACTATTACCTTCCATGATAAAGTTTCCGCCGGCTACATATACGGCACCACCGTTATCATCTGTTACAGTTCCCGTTAATGTGATATTTTCTCCCAAGGTAAGGCTTCCGCCGGTTATGTTAAGGACACGACCGGAACTGTTGGCTATAGTTCCTCTGCCGTTATATCCCCGCAGAGTCAGATTACCGGAACTGTGGGCATATTCACCGGAAACAGAAACAGTACCTTCTACATAAACAACTCCGTCATTACCTATGGCACCGGCAGCTTTAGTCAAGGTGGCATAGGGGTTATTAGGAGTACCGGTACCGGTATCGTCATTACCACCCGCAGCTATATATGCGGCAGAATAAGGTACCGTATAGGTAAATGTTGTTGTGGTATCCCTGGCACCGGATACCCCGCCGGCGGTGGCGGTGACGGTGTAGGTTCCCTTCTTGATAAAGGTCAGGGAGATTCCGCTGACGTCTTTCACGGTGTTTCCGGTAAAAGTCAGAGGGTTTCCACTTTGGTCAGTTGCAGACACGCCTTCTGAGCTGCTCAAGGTAAGCGTTACCGTGGAACCGGCGATTTCCTGATTAAAGGTCACCGGCACACCGGGGTTAATGGTGCCGGATCCGGGACTGGCCGTGACGGCGGGCAGCGGCGGCGCTTCCGTGGAAGCGGTAACCACCGAAGTAAGACCGGAAGAATCGGTTAAAGTTATGGTGCATTCAGGGCTGGGTACGTCATTCAGCGATATGCCCGTTTCTATCCCCACAAAGCGGTTGTTTTTGTCCCCGAAAAACGCGCCGCCGTCACCCACCGGCGCGTAATTTCCGAATGTGTCGTTGATTTTATCTTGCCCTGTAATGCCGTTGCCGTTGCTGTCGGAGGGAGCCGCCACCGTGTATGTTTTGTCGTAAAAACCGCTGACCGTAAGGGATACAATGTCCCGGTGGATGCCGGTCATGTCCGGCATGTTGAAGCAAATCACGTAGGTGTTGTCCGGGTCTTTGTAAAGGATGATAGGGGAAGTCACTGCGGGCGGCACCGTGTTCACCCGCAGGGGAACCCTGTAGCTTCCGAAGTCCCTGCCGGAATTCCTCTCCGTTATGCTCACTGTGGGGCTTATGTTCGTTCCGGTGCTGTCCAGGGGCTGGAGGTAAGAATCTCTCAGGGTGAGGCGCAGGACAGTCCTGTCCGACGCATCCTGCTCTATGCTGTAATCTTGACCCGAGCTGGGATTGCCGGAGGCGAAGGATACCACAGGATCCAGCAAGTAGTTCTGGGGATTCACCAGGTAATAGGTTATTATCCGGTCGCCTCCGGAGGGCAGGTTGGTAAGCCCGCTGGTTGCCGGGTAGGAGCCGTCGAAGCGGTGCTCCATTATCTTCGCTGTGCTGGTCCACTCGTCCAGGAAGTTCTGGAGGGGCTTGTTGAACAGGTCGCAGGAAAGGAAGGTCAGGGCGCACAGGAAGAGCGCCGCAAACACCGCCACGGTGCGGGAAAGCCGGGATGGAAGGGTTTTACGGGCGGGACGCCGCATGGGCTATACCCCCTCCTGTGGTATCTGGATGCAGGACAGGAATTCTGGTTTACGGGTTCCTGTTTGTTTCCTGCCATTTATTACACCAGTGAGTATCATTATACATCATAATGAGCCGTTTTACAAAAAAAATTATATCGATTTTGAAAGATCTCCGTCCGGTTCCGGCAACAGGGCACGAAAAAGTTTCAATGCGTTTTATGGAGTTACCGGGAAATGCCGTGGGACGTGCCGCACAAGGAACGGCTATCGCACAAAGCACAGCCTTTTAGGCGCCGGGCTCACTACCGCCGGGCGGGATGACTTGCGGGGGTATACAGCCCGTCTGGGGGTATATAACCCGGCGGGGTTTTGCAATTGCCCTTAAGGTGTCTGTTCGGGATAAATATTATCGGGTTTGTTATCTGTAATATTGGCCCTAACTAAATTGGCGGTGCCGCCAGACATGTACACACCGCCGCCATAGTAAGACACAGTGTTTCCGCCGGAATATACATACACTCCGCCTCCTCTGGCATCGCTGCCTGCCACTTCATTCCCGCTTATGACCGCAAACACCGCCACGGTGCGGAAAAGCCGGGAGGGGAATTTAGTACATGGAGGGAGGTATGCCAAGGAATACGGATTGGGCTGTGTTTTTTTTTCTTCTTGCCAGGAATACACTTGTTTTTATCTCCATACCAATCTTATCCTAATATTATAATCCTATATAATATGAATTCTCAATATTTTTATTTTGGATATTGATTTTATGGATGATAAAAGCCTCTGGTTCCTGTAAAAAAACGCTTATAAGGTGTATAATTTATCCGTTATGAATCAGGATCAGGTAAAAGAGATGCTTTTGGGATTGGAAGAGAGCCCTTCGGATTTTTCGGTTGTTTTTTCCGGCAAGACGAGCAAGAAGGTTAACGGTTTGTACAAACCATACGACAGGGAAATCCTCCTCCATAATAAAAATTTTGAGTCGGATAACCAGTTGGTTTATACAGCCATTCACGAATATGCCCATCATTTATGTTGTCAGGCTGCCGGAGGAGAGCTTTCCCCCCGGCACCACAATACGGAATTCTGGGCGTGTTTTCACGGTCTTTTGAAAAAAGCTGAAGAAGCCGGCTTGTACTCTATCGGGCTGGAATCTTCCCCGGAACTGGCCGCCCTTACCGATGAAATCCGGGAAAAATACCTGGCGGAAAACGGCAGGCTGATGAGCGGGCTTGGCAAGCTTCTGGAAAAAGCCCAGCTGCTGTGCCTTTCCGCCGGCATACGTTACGAGGATTACATAGACCGGGTTTTATGCCTTCCCAGAACCACCGCCAGGGCGGCTGTCAAGGTCGCATCCGTGGACATGGATCCGTCCTACGGGTACGAGGCCATGAAAATCGTGGCTTCCCAGCGTTCCCCGGAAAAGCGCGCCAAGGCACAGCAGCTTTTTTCCCAGGGGAACAGCCCGGATTCCGTGAAAATTTCCCTTTCGACAAAAGAAGAGGAAAGCCCCCGGGAAAGGCTGCAAAAGGAAAAGGAACGGCTGGAAAGGAATATCGCCAAATTAACCGCGCGGCTTGAACACGTGGAACAAAGCCTTGCCTCCATGGAAGATGGTGCATGAAATCCCTGTCCGGTAAATCCGACGCTTTGGCTTAAAGGGAGCCGGAAATCCGCCGATATTCAGAAAAGGTTATTTTCACTTTTTGAGGGGTTAAAATGAAATTTTCTCGGACGGTTTTTTCTGTTTTCCTTTTAGCCGGGACACTTTCGGTTTTGTTTTCTGTTGAAAAATCCACTGTTGATGAAATCGAACCCCGGCGCACTTCGATTTTTAAGCCTCTTTTTCCGGATGCCTTGACATGGGAAGGGCTGGCTGCAGTGCGCCGTTCCGTTCCCGAAAAAACCTACAACGTACCGTCCCTTAAAGATATAGCTGAAAGCAAACGTAATCCCTATGACTTACAGTCTTTTCTCCTGAATAACGATGTCTTCGCCCTTTACGGAAAGCCGGGAGCCTATACTATGGGAATTCTCGGCCAATATTCCTTGGAGGAAATCGAAGGGGTGATGAATGATTTTGTCGCCCTGTATGATGCCGCCAACGGGCAGCGGGGGATTATCCCGGCTTTTTACATTATTTTCGGAACATGCTGGCCCGAAGGCGAAAT
Organism: uncultured Treponema sp.; assembly: GCA_949299755.1. GTDB lineage: Bacteria > Spirochaetota > Spirochaetia > Treponematales > Treponemataceae > Avitreponema. Next base: position 40,935 of record CASGBA010000009.1, read on the forward strand.
AGGCTTGCTCCGGGATTCGGTTGTGAAGGAATACATTGAATTTGCCAGGGACAGGGGATGGCTTGTTTTACTTGACCACCAGATAGGACGTTATTCAGTGGAAAGTGCCGTGGAAAAACTTCTCCCGTGGCTGAAGTATGATAACGTGCATCTGGCTTTGGATCCGGAGTGGCGGACGGAAAAACCCATGCAGGAAATCGGCTTTGTTTCCGCCGGCGAAATAAACAAGGCCCAGCAGATGATTCAGGATTACATGATTGAGAACGCCATTCCCGGCAGACGGATGCTCGTAATCCACCAGTTTAAGCCTAAAATGATTCAAAACCGGGCGGAGGTTCGCAGTGATTTTGACCTGGTAAAACTGATTCACTGCGCTGACGGTTTCGGTTCCCCGCAGTTGAAAAAAAACACATACGCTTCCAATGCGGCCGCCACAAATATTCCGTTGAAATCTTTCAAGCTTTTTTTGAAACCGACAGTTGAAGGTGCCGGCTACGATTCCCCTCTTATGAGTCCGGAAGAGGTTCTGTCTTTGAATCCCAGGCCGTATTTGATTATGTACCAGTAAAAAGCTATATTATAGGTTATGCAGAGAGACCCTTCTAATCCATTGATTGTCCAGGGCGACAGGAGCATACTTCTCGATATTCATGCCCCCCGTTCAGCTGAAGCCAGATGTGCCCTCATTCCCTTTGCTGAATTGGAAAAGTCGCCGGAACATCTGCATACTTACCGTATAACACCCCTTTCCCTGTGGAATGCCGCCAGCGCCGGTTTAACTCCGGAAGAGATTTTGTCCGTTCTGGATGATTTTTCCCGCTATCCGGTTCCCGCCAATCTTTTGGTTTGGGTTTCTGAAATCATGTCCCGGTTCGGGGAGGTGACAATGGAAGAAGTCCCAGGCGGAGCGGATGAAAACGGGGACAACGGGATTCCTGCCGGTCAGCAGCTCATCCTGAAAACAGCTTCCCGGAAAGTCTTTCTGGAAATATCCGCTTCAAAAAAAACGTCCAAATACCTTTTCCCCGTGCCGGGGAAGGAAAACGCTTTCACGCTGGATTTGTTGAATCGGGGGACAGTGAAGCAGGAGCTTTTAAGGCTGGGCTGGCCAGTTAAGGATTTGGTTCCCTTGAAAGCCGGTTCCCCCCTGGAGGTGAGGCTCCGCAAAGAAACGACAGGCGGGAAACCCTTTGAAATACGGGGATACCAGGATTCCGCTGCCAGGGCCTTTGTGGGCGACAAAAACCCCGGCACAGGCTTCGGAGTCATCGTCCTTCCCTGCGGTTCCGGCAAAACCGTTGTGGGTATGGATGTGATGGCCATGCTTCAAACTGAAACCCTGATTTTGACCATGAACACCGCCGCCGTCCATCAATGGATTGGGGAACTGAAGGACAAAACCTTCCTGGATGACAACCAGGTGGGGGAATATACCGGCATGGTGAAGGACATTAAGCCGGTGACGGTTGCGACATACCAGGTTCTAACCTGGAGGGGCGGCAAGGAAGAGGAATTCCCCCATTTCACCCTTTTCAGGTCAAGGAGCTGGGGTTTGATAATTTATGACGAGGTTCACCTGCTGCCGGCCCCGGTTTTCAGGATAACCGCCGAACTTCAGGCTGTAAGACGGCTGGGGCTTACGGCGACCCTTGTGCGGGAGGACGGACTGGAAACAGATGTGTTTTCCCTGGTGGGGCCCAAACGCTTTGATGTCCCCTGGAAAGAAATGGAAGAACAGGGCTGGATAGCCTGTGCCCGTTGCAAGGAAATAAGGGTTCCCCTTCCGGAAGATTTGGAAATCAAATACGCTTCCGCTTCCCTGCGGGAAAAACACAGGATTTCCGGAGAGAACCCGCTGAAAGCGAAGACAGCCGCCTTCCTGGTGGAACAGCACCGGGGGGAGCAAATCCTGATAATCGGCCAATACCTGGGGCAGCTGGGGGAAATAGCCTCCCTGTTGAATGTCCCGCTGATAACGGGGAAAACCCCGGAACTCCAGCGGGAAAGAATATACGCTGATTTCCGTTCCGGCAAAGAAAAGGTCATTGTGGTGTCCAAGGTTGCCAATTTTGCCATAGACCTTCCGGACGCCTCCGTCGCCATCCAGGTTTCCGGTTCTTTCGGCAGCCGCCAGGAAGAAGCCCAGCGGCTCGGAAGAATCCTCCGCCCGAAAGAGCGGGACTCGGTTTTTTATACAATCGTTACAGAACACAGTGTCGAGGAGAATTTTGCCGCCAACCGGCAGAAGTTCCTTGCGGAACAGGGTTATGAGTATTCAATTATCCGGGGAGGAGACTGCTGTTTATGAAACCTTCTTCCGTGGCCGCTTGGAAAGAGGCTGTGCTGAAACTTTCTGACAGGCATTTTTTCAACCTGATGCGCCTGTATCTCGGACCCGTGAAAACTCCCTTCAGCAAGCAGAAACTGGTGGATTCCCTTTCCGCTTTTTTGCGGAAGCCGAAAATACGGGAGAATATCCTTTCCGGTCTCGATTATCTGGACTTGCGGCTCATAAGCGGTGTGATTTTTTTGACGGATCCTGACAGAATGAAACTTGTGCGCCTTTTTTCCGGAGAGTACCAGTTCCCCGAATTGTACGACAGAATCCTCAACCTGGAAGAGCGGCTTTTGATTTTCCGTACCGGAGACGACAGTACCGCCGGTTACCGGGTTAATCCCCATCTGGAAGAGGATTTGCGGCGTTTGGCAGGTTTTTCCTTTTTATTTTCCTGCTGTCCGGACGGCGAAACCGGGATGGTTCCTTCTTCCGGAACTGTTCCCGCTTCCGATTTAACGGCGGCGGGGATTTTCTGCTATTTTTTGCAGTGCAAGCCTTCGGAAAAACAGGATTCCTCCCTGAAAAAAAAGGATGCGGAGGTTTTTTCCGGGATTTTCCCGGATTTTCCCTGTCCTGTGGACATTCTTACCGCCTCTTTGAAAAGGCTTTCCCTGATAAAGCTCCAGGAAAGCAGGTTGGTTCCGGACATCCATGTCTGGAAAGATTTCTCCGCCCTTTCGGTTTTGGAAAGAACTATATGGTTATGTGCCGCCATTTCCGTGCAGGGGGCGGTCCCGTCTTTTATAAGGGAACGGGCGGCGATGTTTTCCCTGCTGGCCGGCTGCCTTTCCCCTGAGAGGAAATACCGGCGTTCTGATTTGGACAGACTGGTTTTCCTTATAGAGGACAATACCGGTAACAAGGGCTTTCCCGGGAATCCCCTGCCTCTTAAAAGTCACCCGGAGCGAAGCCGTTTTGCTTCAATTCTTGCGTCCGGCAGGGAATCTTCCGTTACAGTTCACCCCGTGGAAGCCGCCCTGTTTTTCGGTCTCCTTGTGGAAGAGAAGGGTCTTTTTTCCTTGAATAGCGGGCTTTTCACTAAAACCGGTGATAATTCCAGGGTTTTATTTGTGGAACCTTCATTTGAGGTGACGTTACTCCAGGGTAGTTCTCTTAAAAACCTCCTTTCCCTCATGTATTTTATGGAGCCCGTACAGATTCAAACCGCAGGACTTTTCCGCATAACCCGGAGGGCTTGTTCCTCCGCGTTTTCCGCCGGAGAAACGGAGAAAAATGCCGTGGCAGCTTTTTCTTCCTTTGGGACAGACCTTCCGGAAAACGTCCTGTTTTCCCTGGAAGACTGGTATTCATCGTTTTCATCGGTCCATTTGTACAACGGCTTTGTGGTGAAAGTTGAAAAACGCATACGCCCCTTCTTTGAGAAAGGTGGAAACCTTCATTTTCTTGTCCGGGAAGAACTTTCTCCAGGTGTTTATCTTTTGAAGGCTTTTCTAAAAAATGAAATTGAAAGCGCCTTGGAGGCGGAAGGCATCGATTTCCTTTCGCCTCTTGGTTCCAGGGGGCAGGAGCAGGAACAGGGAGGAAAATCCTCCCTTCAGGAATCCTCTGTTTCAAAAAGTGTGTTCCAGTCAAAACTTCCTTCCGTCGCGGAAACCGGGATGGATGTGCTTTTTTCCAGCCGGGAAGTTATAGCGCCGAAAGAAGAAAAGGAGCGCTCTCTTTTATATTCCGAACTGAAGGAGCATCTGAAAAGGCGGCTGGAGGCCATGGACGTTACGGAATCCGTAAGGGCTGTCTTTGAATCCCGTATAGCTTCCAAAACAATTGTTTCCGAGGAACAGATGAATCCGGATGCAATCCGCTTTGAAAAAAATGAAGCCAAGGCGCTGGATTTTTCGGGTAAACTCCATGTTGTCGAACAGGCTTGTAAAACAGGCTCTCTTTTGGAAATCATTACGGAGGAGGGGACTGGGACTGGTGTAAAAACCTACCTGATGAGGCCTGACCATATTGAAAATTTTCCGGATAAAACCTCTGTAAAAGGACGGCGGATAAAAATACACGGAAAGTTGGAGCCGGGGCAGGAGGAATGTTCCTTTTCGGTTGCCGGTGCCTCATCTGTCAGAATTATATCGGGTTCCGTTTTTTCCGATGACACCTTTCTTTCTGATTGAATTTGCTGTTTTTAATTAAAAATACGCTTAAAAAAAATAAAAAAAAACACTTAAAAAAGGCTTGCATTCTCTTAAAAATACTTTATAATTAATCTCATAAAAAAAAGGCTAAAGGTATTTCTGCCTTTAATCCTTTTTTATCACGTCCAAAGAGAAAGGAGAGGGCTTTGAAGGCAGGTAAAAGGCTTCGGCGGGGGTTATGCGCTTGTTGCGCTCTTGGGGATGTTTCCGGTAATACTCCAGGCTCTGGTGATCCGGCGCATATTTTTCATCAGGAATGTTTACGGGCTGGAGTGTGGCGTTATTTGCCGGGCGCCACTGTTTTAAATATTCCCTTTCCCGTTTTTTGCTCTTTTATATCGCGTTTTATCATTTCCAGTATTACAATGGGGTGTAAGGGGACGGTTTTACCTGCGACCCCTTCCTTATGGAAGGAGTAGCGGTGTATAAAGTACTTCAAATACAAACATAAGGAGATGATTATGCGTGTGGTTATTAAAGAAAATTATTCGGCTTGTGCAATGTGGGCGGCGGAACTTATTGTCCGCAGGATAAATGAGTTCAATCCCACATCGTCCAAACCTTTTGTGTTGGGGCTTCCCACCGGTTCCACTCCGTTGGGCGTTTATAAGGAGCTTATCAACCTGTATAAAGGAGGCAAGGTTTCTTTCCGTGATGTGGTCACTTTCAACATGGATGAATATCTTTCCCTTGATTCCAAACATCCCCAAAGTTACCACCGGTTCATGTATGATAATCTTTTTTCCCATATTGATATCAAATCAGAGAACATCAACATCCTTGACGGCATGACAAAGGATCCCAAAGGGGAATGCCGCCGGTATGAGGAGAAAATCGCCAGTTACGGGAAAATAAATTTGTTTTTGGGAGGTGTTGGAGCTGATGGTCACATTGCTTTCAATGAACCAGGTTCTTCCCTTTCTTCCAGAACCCGTGTGAAAACACTCACTCAGGATACAATAATACAAAATTCAAGGTTTTTCGGAGGAGATATTTCCCAAGTTCCCACACAGGCATTGACTGTGGGTGTCGGTACAATCACCGATTCCGAAGAAGTTATGATTCTTGCCACCGGCCATGCGAAGGCCAGGGCTTTGAAACATGCGATTGAAGGAAGCGTTAATCATATGTGGACAGTGAGTGTCCTCCAGCTTCACCCAAAAGCTATTATTGTATGTGATGAAGACGCGACGGAAGAGCTTCGGGTGGGTACAGTACGTTATTTTAACGACATTGAGAATCAGACTAAATAAAAAGAACAAATAACAAAAAGTATTATTTAAAAAAATTTATTTAAATATCCCACGGGAGGCATTATGAAATTCGGTTATTTCGATGATTTAAACCGGGAATATGTTATTGAAACTCCACGGACTCCGTATCCTTGGATCAATTATCTCGGAAACTCAAATTTCTTTTCGCTGATTTCAAATACTGCCGGCGGATATGCTTTCTATACAGATGCCAGGCTCAGGAGGCTTACACGATACAGGTATAACGATGTGCCTTTGGATGGCAACGGCAGGTATTTTTACATAAAAGACGGTGAATGTATTTGGAATCCCGGCTGGAAACCCATGATGGTTGAATTGGACAAATATGAGTGCAGGCATGGATTCGGGTACACGAAAATCTCATCGGAAAAAAACAGCCTTAAAGCTGAAGTCCTTTATATGGTACCAAACGGGGAAAATGCGGAAATCCAAATGATCTCGCTTTCCAATGTTTCTTCTTCCGGTAAAAAAATTTCCCTTGTTTCCTTTGTGGAGTGGTGTCTGTACAATGCCCAGGACGACTCCACGAATTTCCAGCGTAATTTTTCCACCGGGGAAGTTGAGGTTTGCGGAGGGGCGATTTATCACAAGACTGAATACCGCGAGCGGCGCAACCATTTTGCGTTTTATTCAGTGAATGCCGAGCCGTCCGGCTTTGACACGGACAGGGAATCTTTCCTTGGATTGTACAACGGATATGATAAACCGGAGACGGTTGTCAACGGTAGAAGCAGGAATTCAATCGCGGACGGATGGTCACCGGTGGCAAGCCACAGGCTGGAAATGTTTTTGAATCCGGGGGAAAGCAGGACTTTCATCTTCATTCTCGGTTATGTGGAAAACGAAGAGGCCCGCAAATGGACGGATAAACCGGAGCAAGGGCTTTTGCAGACAAACGGGAAAATGCGGATTATCAATAAAGAGAAGGCTGTCGCCATTCAGAAAAAATTCGATTCACCGGAAAAGGTTATAAAGGCTTTCGATGAATTGAAAATTTTCTGGGATAAGCTTCTTTCAAATTTTGTTTTGAAAACCGAAGATGAAAAACTTAACCGCATGGCGGTGTGGAACCAATATCAATGTGTGGTGACTTATAATTTTGCCAGGTCAGCGTCATATTTTGAGAGCGGTATAGGAAGAGGAATCGGGTTCCGTGATACAAGCCAGGATATGCTGGGAGTTGTCCATCAGCTTTCCCGGGAAAGACTGCGTGCAAGGCTTTATGATGTGGCTGCCACGCAGTTTGAAGATGGAAGCGCTTACCATCAGTTCCAGCCTTTAACCAAGCGGGGGAACGCCGATGTGGGTTCCAATTTCAATGACGATCCTTTGTGGCTTATTCTTGGGGTCAGCGGTTACATAAAAGAAACCGGCGATACAGGATTCCTGAAGGAAATGGTTCCTTTTAATAACGATGAAAACAATTGCGTTACTTTGTTTGAACATTTGAAACGTTCTTTCCGGTATATAACTACCCATACAGGTCCCCACGGGCTGCCGCTCATAGGAAGGGCTGACTGGAACGACTGCCTCAACCTGAATTGTTTCAGTGCAGACCCCAACGATTCTTTCCAAACCTGCACAAACAACGACGGGAACCGGGCTGAATCTGTTATGGTGGCCCAGATGTTTGTTTTTGTTGCCCCTGATTATGCGGCGATGTGCCGTCTGGAAGGGAATGAGGCGGAAGCGGTTTTCGCTGAGCGGGAAGCTGAAAAAATGTCTTCGTTGATATGTACCGCCGGATGGGACGGAGAGTGGTTTCTGCGGGCTTATGATGACTTTGGAAATAAGGTCGGTTCAAAAGAATGTGAGGACGGGAAAATATTCATAGAAACCCAGGGTTTTGGTACGATGGCGCAAATTGGCGCGGATAAGGGTTTCCCCTCTAAAGCTTTGGACAGTGTTGAAAGGTATTTGGACTCAAAATACGGTATTGTGATTTTGGATCCTCCATATAAAGAATATCACATTGAGTTGGGGGAAGTGTCCTCGTATCCTCCCGGGTATAAGGAAAATGCGGGGATATTCTGCCATAACAATCCTTGGGTTATCATTGGGGAAATCTGTACGGGAAGACCTGTCAAAGCATGGGAACACTACAAAAAAATTGCTCCGGCGTTTATTGAAGACATAAGTGAAATTCATAGAACAGAACCTTACGTATATGCCCAGATGATAGCGGGGAAGACAGCCTCCCGGCACGGGGAAGCGAAGAACAGTTGGCTGACCGGTACCGCTGCCTGGAATTTCGTTGCCCTTTCCCAGTATATATGCGGGATACGCGCAGAATACGACGGTTTGCGGATTGAGCCCCGGCTGCCTCCCCACGTAAAGAATGCAGTGATTGAACGTGTATGGCGGGGCAGGCGTTATGTGGTTTCCGTTGTGAACAACAATCCGGAAGGGAGTGTAAGCCTTTCAGTTGAATCCCCCGGTGTCTGTGTGGAGGGAACCCTTGTCGTTCCCGGCAGGGACTGCCCTGTATCCGGGGACATCCGTGTTAAGGCGGTTGTGGGATAATTTCCGCTCAGGGAAACAGATACTGTACCAGGAACATATAGACGGCAGTCCCTCCCGCTATGGACAGGAGCATTTGCTTTTTCCACAAATGGAGCAGAACCACCGCTGCGATGGCTATAAGTTCCGGAAGTCCTCTGTTTCCCTGGAAAATGTTTATTCCTTTCAGGCAGTAAACAACAAGCATCCCGAAGACCGCCGCAGGAAGAACCCTTCCAAGATACCTGATGTATTTCGGGATTTGTTTTCCCGGCGGAAACAAAATGAATGGAAGGAAACGGGTTAACACAGTCCCGGTTATCACCATAAGGATTGTGATAACCTGCTGGGTGAAGGTCATGGTATTTCTCCTTACAGAGTTGTGTACGGTTCCCGGTTTTTTTTCAAAAGAGACAGGGCTAAAAGAATCGCCGCCATGGAGGGAATGATGAATCTGTCGGGACCAAAAATAATCAGACATAACGATGAAAGACACAGCCCGGTGATATGGCTGGTATGAATCTTGTCCTTTTCCCACTGTTCCATGAAAATAACGACAAACATGGCTGTCATTACAAAATCAATTCCTTTAAGGCTAAATGGTATGAATCCTCCGAATATTCCGCCAAGGGTTGAGCCTGCGAACCAGTATAAATGATTCAGCAAAGTGACAAAAAACAAGAACAAACCTTTGTCTATGTCTCCGGGTATGTTCGCGGTGTAATTAATGGAAAAGCTTTCATCGCACATTCCAAAAATAAGATAGGTTTTTTTCCATCCAGTTCCGCTGTATTTATCCAGCATGGATATACCGTAGAACAAATGGCGGGCATTCAACATCAGTGTCATTGCCAGAGCTTGTAACGGATTGAATGAGCCAAGAAGAAGATTGACAGCCACAAATTCCACTGAACCTGCGAAAATGGTAAGGCTCATTATCATAGGATACCAAAAACTGAAACCGGACGCATTCATGTATATACCGTAAGTAAAACCGAGAAAACAAAAGCCTGTAAGTATGGGGATTGTATAAGGAAATGCGGCTTTTAAAGCTTTTAAAAGCCGCCCGTCCTCCGGGAATGAAATATCTTGTTCCATGAATCGTAGTATGGTGCATCGGAAAAATAATATCAAGAAGGATGTTCCTTTGGAGAATATAACTGGGAGTGTGCGGTTGTCCTGTTTGTTTTGTGTTGCCTGCCGGGGAAAAATAAGTTACACTGTAAACATGAACCAACGTATTCCAATTCAAGCTGTTTCTATTGTTGCCCTTCTTGCCCTGATGATTTTTTTTATGGGTCAGATTTTTTTACCCTATGCAAGTGTGATTTTATGGTCGGCTGTGTTTTATATTTTGCTCCGTCCTCTTTACAAAAAAATACTTAGGAAAATGGATTCTGGAAAAAAGTTTTATCAATTCAAAAGGCATTTTTTGGCGGGAGTATTTTCTGTCGGAACTGTTGTTCTTGTGGCTTTTTTATTCAGCTTCCTGCTTATTAATTTGGCGGGACAAATAAGCGCCTTCGTAAACGAACTTATTGCCTTTACAAATTCGAATATTTATTTTTTCAGCGGAACGGAAGCGGGCCGGGAGATTTCGGATTTTGTAAGGGACTTTTCCATGGGCGTGTTGGATTTGTCTTCAATAGACATGAAGCACCAAATCGTTGTTCTATTGCGTCAATATGCGGATTCCATAATTTCTGTTTCCAGGGGAATTGTCCTTAACGTTTCATCTTTTTTGCTGTCTCTTTGTTTCATGTGTTTTTCCCTGTACTTTTTTTATGTGGACGGACCATATCTTGCCAATTTGCTTATAACGGCAATTCCGATTGACAATAACCAAACCCGTCTTTTGATGAAAAAATTCCGGGATGTACTCGGTAATTTAGTACAAGGTTTTTTCCTGGTGGCTTTGTATCAATCGATTTCCGCTTTTGTTATTTTTTCTATTTTCCACATTAACGGTTCATTGCTTTTTGCGGTTATGGTTTTCTTTTGTTCTTTTATTCCAATGTTTGGCTGTGCCATTGTATGGTTTCCTTTGGGACTGATGCTTTTTCCGACCAAAGGGGCTGTAATCGCCATTGTGTTCATGATACTTTGCGCTGTGTTTGTCAGCTTCCTGGATAATTTTATCCGACCGTTCCTCCTGAAGGAACGGATTAAAATTCATCCGCTTTTGATTTTCTTTTCAATTTTAGGAGGCATCAAGTTTTTCGGATTCAATGGTGTTATCCTCGGACCGATGACAGTTATTTTGTTTTTTACTGTTGTTGATATGGTTACTTCGGAATCCCAGGAAGGATCTGCCGGAGACAAGGAATCTTCCGGTGAAACGGGGCAAGGAGTGAAAACGGACGAATCCGGAAAAAAACAGGACTGATTACAGGAAGGAACGGGCTGGTTATGAATTCAAATGATAAAATCAAAGAACTTGCGAAAATGCTTGAGGAATCAAAGCATTGTGTGGTTTTTTCCGGAGCCGGAGTAAGTACCTTGTCCGGGATAAGGGATTTCCGGGGAAAAAACGGCCTTTACCGCCAGAGCGGAGCTGACACCGAGAAGATGTTTGACATCGACATATTTTTCAGGGATCCGTCGGTTTATTATTCTTTGGCGAAGGATTTTGTTTACAATCTGGAAGAAAAACAGCCTTGCGTTGTCCATAATGTTCTTGCCCGGTTGGAAACCAGGGGTATTGTAAAGGCTGTTATAACCCAGAATATAGATTTGCTTCACCAGAAGGCTGGCTCGAAAAAAGTCATAGAGGTGCATGGTTCTCCTTCGATTCATTATTGCCCGAAATGCGGTTACAAAATGAATTTTGACGAAGCGGCAAAAATAGTGCGTTCCGGGAATCTTCCCCGGTGTCCGCACTGTACAACCGTACTTAAACCGCAGATAACCTTTTTTGGAGAAAGTCTTCCTGTGGATGCATTGAGAGAAGCGGAAAAGGAAGCTTCTTCCGCGGATTTGCTTTTGGTTTTAGGTTCTTCACTTGTGGTTTATCCGGCCGCCGCCCTTCCCGATCTTACCGCCCGGGCGGGAGGACGTGTGGTGATTGTGAATGATCAACCCACAAGGATAGACTCTTATGCCTGTATGCGTTTTGACGATTTGGGTTATGTTTTTGACGCTCTGGAGGAAATATTCCCATAATGTTTTCCTGCCCGTTGCGGTTGATACAGGTTGTCAAAGGTTTTTATGATAAAAAAAATTGATATAGCTGTTTTGTTTTTCCTTCTTTGCTGTCTTATGGTGGGGTCCGGTTTTTTTGGTTCTCTGCTTCTGGATTATTTGAACCCCCTGTTGGCGCAGACATTGTTTACCATTATTATAGGCTTGGTTCCCTTTTTATACAGTCTGATAAGACGGATTCCTTTTTCGGATTTCATTGCGCCTGGGGTTTTTTCCTGGAAGCTTTTTTTTGCTTCCATCCTGACAATGTTCGGAACAATAATATGCTCTCTTTTTTTGGCCCTTGTTTCCGTCATGTTGTTCAGGAATATCGACGTCGGATCTTATTTCACATTGGAGGAAATAATCGGCGGAACCTCTCTTCCTTGTGTTTTGGTTGTGATTGCCGTGCTTCCGGCAATATGCGAGGAAATAGTTTTCCGTGGATTTATCCTGCGAGGCTTGAAAAACAACATCTCTTCCCGGAAATTGTCCCGGTCTGTCATCGCTGTCGGTCTTTGCGCTTTAATGTTTGCAGTGCTGCACATGGATCCAATACGTTTCCTTTCAACCCTTCTTGCAGGAATTGTCCTTTCGTATGTAGGTTATATCACCGGTTCCCTTGTCATCCCGATGGTCATGCATTTTTTTAATAACGGTTTGGCGGCTGTATGCGTGTGGTATATGATTAAAATATCGGATTCTTGTCTTTATCAGGATCTCCAAGGGGATATGTCACCGATGATAGGCATAATGGATTCCAGGCTTTTACCGGGCATTTTGTCCGTCCTCTGTGTTTTTTTAAGCAGCGGTTCCCTGTTTTTGTTTTCGGGTCTTTATCTGATAAAAAAAGAAATGGCCAAATGTAACAAACAGAAACAGGAATCCCTCTCCGAAGAAGTCTCAGTGGATGGGGGTGATGCCGGATAAAGCAAGCCTGTTGAAAACAGACTTGCCACTGACGTCTAGCGACGGGAGTCCCGGTTCTCTTTCCTTGAGTGCCTTGGATTCCTGTCCTGTCTGCCTTTTGTTTTTACGTTAGCGCCGGATTTCCGTCCGCGGATAGATGTATCAGGATTTCTTCCGCCGGATGTTTTTTTTCTTTCCGATTGAACAGCGCTAAGCTGTTTGAGCTCTTCTATTTTATCGGGATCGTAGAAGCCGTCTTTCCAGTTGAACCGGGAAATCTCCTGGAGGGGCAGCTCCTTGTGGAAGGAGTCCATAACCGCCCGGAATTCCTTCCGTGAAGAAAGGGCATTGGTGAAGTCAAACAAAAAGCGGGTAAAGCCGAGTCTGGTTAAAAGTGTCTTTTTGTCTGCAATGGAATAGGGCACCGCCGGAACAACAACGGAACCGGGATTGGTGGAAACAGCCCGGAATACTTCCTCCCGTTTGTTGTAAAACCATGTGAAGTCATAATTTTCCGGTAAATCGAAACGCATTCTGAAAAGGGCAGGGTATGCAAATACCGGTATAATGATACGTTTGCGTTCCGCCTTTGGGAAGGCCGCTTCCAGATTTTTGCGGGAATTTTCATAGGGGGATATAAAGGCGGTCACCCCCTGCCTGGTAAGCCAGTCCGCAGCCCTGCTGTTAAAGGAATAAAGGTAGGGTCCTGCGGCTATGTTCAGGGTGTTTGTTTTTCCGGGAATGGCAGCGGTTTTTGAAGCTTGCATTATGGAACGCAATATCCCCAGATGGGCAATATTGTTGGCGATAAAATTGCTATAGCCTTCGTCCACAAGCTTTGAGATGGTTTTTTCTGTTTCCTCTTCCCTTTCCTGGGGGAGAAAGGGCGGCAGCGATATTATGCAGGTTTTTTTGGAGACCGGCAGGGCGGGTTTTTCTTCCTGATTGCCGGGTCCGGTTTTATTTTGAGATTTTACGCTTTTCAACAAAAGTTTCAAAGTGTTTTCATTCAAGTCGATTACGATACGTACCGGTTTGCATAAAAGAGACTGGTAAAAGTCTTGCGGTGAATCCACCTGTACATATATTCCTTCCGGAAAAACTTCCGTCTTTTTTCCTTTTTTGGGAGAGGCACTTTGTTTTTGCTCCGGTGATTTGTCCGGACAATCCAATGGTGGCAGTTTCTCGTCGCCGGGTTGGCTCCTGTATTTTGACAGGCTGTTTGGAAGGACATGGGGATAATGCTTTGACATGGTTTTTGTCTGGAGAAGATAAACCTTGTCCCCTGTTGAAAATCCTTCGGGAATGTCTATCCAGAGATGGGAGCCGTCTTTCACCGTGTTTTTTATTTTCCAGCTTTCCCGCATCTCATCGGTTTTCTTGTGGAGACGGATTGAGTCCCCTGCCTCGGGATCATAGCGGTTTCCACTGAGTGCCGCAAGTAAAAGCTTTTCGCCGTTTTTTCCTGTACCGCTTTTGGTTCGGGTTATTGAACCGAGGTAAATGCCTGTGCCTCCAGGTTGGTCGGGGTTGAGCACGTTTTCCGCTTTCCGGGAATCATACCAATAGCGTGTTTTTGCCCTGGCAAAATCGTTTGCCAGGATTCTTTTGGCGGTTTCTTCCGCGGTTTTCCTGTCTTTTTCCCAGTTATCAATTATGTAGCGGTATGCTGATACAGCAGTGCCGACATATTCCGCGCTTTTCATCCTGCCTTCAATTTTGAATGAATGGACACCTGTCTGGATAAGATCTGGAATTTTGTCCACGAGCTGTAAATCGTGGGGTGAGAAAAAATATCCTTGCCGGACACCGTTTCCACCTTCGGCTGAATAAAGGCGGCGGCAAGCCTGGGCGCACATACCCCGGTTGGCGGATTTTCCTCCGAGATAGCTTGAAAAAAGGCACAACCCGGATTCGCTTACGCACAAGGCGCCGTGGACAAAAACCTCAAGTTCGCATGAGGTTGCGGCTTTCACTGCTTTTATTTCTTCCAACCCCAACTCCCGTGAAAGGACCACCCTTGATACGCCGGACCGGCTGAGTACATTCACCGCTTTTGCGGAGGAAACATTCATTTGGGTTGAGGCATGAATCCGCAGTGAGGGGAAACAGGTGTGCACCAGTGACACCACCCCGAAGTCCTGGACAATGAGGGCGTCAGGGCCGATTTTGTTCAGGTAAGAGAGGAAGCGGTACATTCTTTCAAGCTCGCTTTCCTCGATTACGGTGTTGACGGTGACGAATATTTTTTTGTTGCGCTTGTGCAGGGCTTCCACGGCGGCTTCGAATTGCGCCCACGTGAAATTAGAGGATCTCATCCTTGCGTTAAAACTGCGCAAGCCGAGATATACTGCGTCCGCCCCCTCGCCTACGGCTGCGTCCAGTGTTTCCGGGTTTCCTGCCGGTGCAAGTAATTCTGCCATGGATACAGCATACATGGTTTTCACGGTTTGTGCAAAGCCCGGTTTCCGGCCGTTTCCTGATTGCTGAAGGAAGGGGTTTTGTGGTATTGTGGGGGCGGAGGATTTTATGTCGCAAAGTATTATCGGCGTTCATGACAAGCCGCCGCTTAACCGTTGGATTCCTTTGAGCTTCCAGCACGTTTTTGCCATGTTCGGTGCAACGATTCTTGTTCCGTTGCTGACGGGACTCAGCCCTTCCACAGCTTTGTTCACCGCCGGAACGGGAACTTTGTTGTATATACTGGTTACCGGTGCCAAGGTTCCAGCTTTTCTCGGTTCGTCTTTTGCCTTCATTCCGGCCCTTACCGGTATTTCCGGCCAGTTCGGTATGCCTTATGCCCTTGGAGGGGCTTTTTGCGCCGGCTTGTTCTATGCGGTTGTCGGCGGAATCATAAAAATCGCCGGGACAAAGTGGCTGGACAGGGCCTTGCCTCCTGTGGTCATAGGTTCCGTCATTATCGTTATCGGCCTTAATCTGGCGCCGACGGCCATGCAGTCTGCGATGTATGTCAACAATCAATATTCCTTGGTCGCTTTTTCCGTTGCCTTGTTCACCCTTGCGGTGGCAATAATTGCGACAATATTTTTCAAAGGCTTTTTTAACACCTTGTCAATTCTGATAGGGCTTGTGGGCGGGTACATATTTACCCTTGTCATGGGCAATTTTTTTCCGGCTTACAAATTCATTGACTTTTCCGTGGTGACAAGCTCGGACTGGTTCGGGCTTCCTTCTTTCGCTGTCCCTAAATTCGCTTTTGTGCCGATTCTGACATTCATCATTGTATCCCTTGCGACAATTTGCGAGCATTTGGGGGATACGCTTGTCACCTCAAAGGTTGTGGGGCACGATTTTTACAAAGATCCTGGGTTGCACCGCACCCTGACCGGTGACGGAATTGCCACAACCTGGGCTGCACTTTGGGGAGGTCCGCCCAACACGACTTACGGAGAGAACATCGGGGTAATGGCGATTACGAAGGTTTACAGTGTTTGGGTTATCGGCGGGGCTGCAGTGATTGCCATCATACTTTCATTCATCCACAAATTCGGCGCCATAATCCAGACGATTCCCGGGCCTGTCATGGGCGGGATTTCGATGCTTCTTTACGGGTTGATTGCTTCGAGCGGTTTGAGGACTATAGTTGAAAGCGGCGTTGATTATAAGGATAAACGGAACCTGACCATTTCCTCTGTTATACTTGTCATAGGTATCGGCGGCGGATTGCTGGAATTCTCTTTGAAAAATCCCGCCATCGATTTCAAGCTTGGAAGTGTCGCACTGGCAACTGTTGTCGGTATCCTTCTCAACCTGATTCTTCCGAAAACCCTTGATTCAAAAAAAACTGAGACAACGGATGCTCCTCCTGACAATGCGGCTTCAGGTGAGTAATCCTTTAAGCCCGGTAAAAAAGCCGGGCTTTTATTTTTTATTCCCTTGCAAGGCGGTTGCTTTCTGTTATAATCATTGATTATGAAATTAAACATGAAATTTGGCGTGGTATTTTGTTTTGTTTGTGTTTTGTGTACCGTGGCGGAACTTTCTTCCTGTGCTTCGGATTCTCCGGCGGAAAAAAAAGTTTCCGTTCCTGAAGTTGATGTATCTTCCTACAGCGGAGAACAGGATGAGCCTGGAAGATTCCGGGAAATCTGGGCTTATTTGATGGACGGGGAAGAGGAGTATCTGGATTTTTCCTATCCCATAAGTGATATAGGTTATTTTGGCGCTGGAATTAACACTTTCGGGGAACTTATAGGCGTTCCGGACAGGCTGGAAATCGCGGAGTATACGGGACGGGTGCATCTGGTTGTGGCGGACAACAGCAGGGCGTTAACCCATTTTTGCCTTGATCCCCAATATCCTGTGAGGGACAGTTTGCTTCAGGAGATTGCGGAGGCTTCCGCTGATTTTGACGGGGTTCAGATTGATTTTGAATTGGTTTCGGAACGGGACAGGGAGCATTTCTTTTCTTTCCTCGGGGAGTTGAAAAACCTGGTCGCCCCCAAGCCTCTTTCCGTGGCAATCCCGGCAAGAACCCGGGACATATCCGGAGATCCCTATTCTTATTCCTCCATTGTCCCTTATGTGGATCGTATCCTTATTATGGCCTATGACGAACACTGGAGCGGCGGTTCTCCCGGACCGGTGGCGTCAATGGATTGGTGCGCATCTGTTTCCGAGTATGCCCGTTCACAGATTCCCCTCGGAAAGCTGATAATGGGGCTTCCCTTTTACGGCCGGGCATGGGGAACACCTAATACATCGAAAGCTTACAGGTTTTCCACTCTTTCGGAATTAATGGCGGAGAAAAAGATTCTTCCCGCATCCGTTGACAGGAGTTCCGGACATCCGAATTTCTCCTATACGGAGCTTGTGTCTGTTTCCGTTTATTTTGATGATGCCCAATCTGTTTTTAGCCGGGCGGAAATGTACCGGACTGCCGGTGTGGATAAAATAGGTTTCTGGCGTTTGGGACAGGAAGCTCCGGGTATCTGGGAAATGCTCCGGATAGAATAGGGATGTATATAGTGGGATGCGGTATTACTTTTCCGGGGCGGCATTTAAGATTTTGCTGTATAAAATTACTTCCGGGCGGTATTCAAAATGCATATTATCCCAAATCATCCATTTCCCTCCCCAGATGAAACCGTTATTTTCAAATATCCGGATTACTTGCCGGGGCGGCATCCAGCGTCTGTCCAAAGGAAGCAACATCCAGTTTTCAGGATCAATGTCCCGGCGCCATGCCCAGTAGATGTTTTTTTGTCCCCAACCCCGGGGCAGGACATCCACGGCTATTCCCATGCTGTGGAATGAACGGTTCCCTGAATCACTTATCTCCCTCCAATTGTAACTGTCCGCACGGGAAAGGGTGTCAACAAAGTTTTTCACTTCTTCGTCGGTTTTCGCCGCTTCAAGTATTTGTTTTTCTATGACGGCGAGGGGTTCCTTTATACGTTCGTGGACATTGCTCCTTTTTCCCAAAAAAGATATTTGGATTATATGCTGCTCCACGGCCCTGCGGCTTTCACAGTCGTAAATCAAGTCGTAGAAAAACTGCGGGGAAGAAGCGCCTTCCCGTCTGTTTTCGGGTGAGCTGAATTTCCTTATGCGCTCAACCTCTTCCGGGGAAAAATCCGCCGGATCCGGTATTTCTTCGGAGTATTTGTAAAATAATTTCCAGTAGCTGTCTTTGTCCGCCAGTTTGTCTGCCGGCAGGAACCTGCCCCCGCACCAGTAAAGCTCCCCGCTCCGTGTCCCGGTGTCGATAAGGATTTTCCAGTCATTCATTTCTTCATCATAAGACGCTGTGAAATCAATGTCAGGATAAGCTTCCTTCAGGATAGATAATCCTTCAGGTTCCACGGAGGATTCGTTCCCTGCGGCTTTCCCGGTTTCTGTTGATTCAGTTTTGTTCTGGATGTCTTTTTCAACGGAATTATATGCTACACACGAAAGTAATATTGAAATTATGAATATTAGTATGATGTAAAAATATTTCAGTTTCACGGAAACATTATTGCGGAAAAACTTGATTAAGTCAATTTTTACTTGGCATAAGTTTTGACAGTTTACCATCGTTTCTATATATTTACAGGTATGTTCTAATTCATGGTTTAATCGCTGAAAGAAAACAAAGACACCGGGAGGTCGGGAAATGAAGGTTTTGATTTTAAACGGGAGTCCCCGCGAAAAGGGGAATACATTTACGGCTTTGAAGGAAGTTGCCTCCGTCCTTGAAGAAAACGGTATAGAAACAGAAACCGTGTCCCTAGGACGGGAAGTAATCCGAGGTTGTCTTGCCTGCGGTTATTGTTCCGGGCATGGGAAATGCAGCGTTAACGATATTGTCAATGAATTGGCCGGGAAGTTTGAAGCCGCCGACGGCCTTGTGGTCGGTTCTCCTGTTTATTACGCCTCCGCCAATGCCACCCTTGTTGCCTGTTTGGACAGGCTTTTTTACAGCACCCGGTTTGACAAAACCATGAAGGTTGGAGCCTCCGTTGTTGTTGCCAGACGGGGCGGCTGTTCCGCGACTTTTGATGAACTGAATAAGTATTTTACGGTATCGGGTATGCCTGTGGTTTCAAGCCAGTATTGGAACAGCGCCCACGGCGGCGCTCCCGGGGAAGCTGCCAGGGATGAGGAAGGGATGCAGACAATGCGGACTCTCGGCCGGAATATGGCTTTTTTAATTAAGAGCATTGCCCTGGGCCGGGAACAATACGGCCTTCCCCGGTCAGACGAGAAGCCCGCAAGAACCAATTTTATCAGGTAGCCGCAGGTTTTACGCTGACACTTTGGCAGCCCTGTGCCCGCTCCGGGGAAGGGGGTTGCCTCAGTTGCTTTTGTCCGTGGAGAAAACGCATCCGGTGATTTCGCTTTGTATCCGCTCAAAGGAATAAGGCTTGTGTAAAAAAGGCTGCCCGGTGTGGGCAGCCTTTTTTTGTCGCTTGTTGCGCCAAGGGGAACCCGCAGGGTCACCCGTTCTTGTCCGCCGGCAGGTTCCTTGTCTTGTACTCAGATTCCGCCAAAGCCTTGTTGCAAAGGGTTTCAAGGTTTTTGGGCTGCAAGGGATGGACGCCCCAGACAGACCAGGAGGCGAACAAAAGATTGATGAGGTGTTCCGCGCTCTCTTTGTTGAACCAGTTTTCCCCGTCCCATTCGTGAACCTGCAACAGACCCTTTGCCGCATCCGACCCCAGAAGTGTATTGAATACGGTTCTAAGTGAAAGTATTTTGCCGGCAAAGGATAGCAATACTTTAAGGATGTAGAAGTTGTGCCCGGTTTCGTGGGAGGAAACCCCCTGATCCGTAAGGATGTCGGAAATCTTCCTGTCCAGGCTCCAAAGATCCACTAGTTTCTCCAGCGCTTTCGGCGGAAGCTTTCCGCGGAAAAGGCTGGATACAGGCATTATTAGGGCGGCTCCGGCAAAGACTTCTGGATAGACACCTTCCTTTATTATGGGTGCCTGTGACACCAGGATTCTGCTCAAACCTTCGGCGAAGGAAATCCAGGCGGCTTCCGTGTCGAATCGGAATTTACCTTCCCTGTAGCCCGGCAACTGGGCTATTTCCGGGATGGTGGATGCCTTGTATTTTCCGCGGACAAACTCCGCGAATTTACCGTAGAAGTTCTTTACGGGTTTTTCAAGCTCCCGTATGAATTTCCCTTCAGGGGAGGAGACAGGCAGTATGAAGGGTTTTTTCCGGAGCCGTATTCCGAATATGGAAAGGATGCCCCTGAAGAATTCCCCGATTGTGTAACCCGCTCCGCCGGGGAGGGCTTTTGCCTTGTATCCGCTGTAATCCTTGCCGCCTGTAACCAGAGACCTTATTTTCTGGAAGTACTGGGGAGTCGTTACCGCGGAAAGGGCTTCGTACAGTTCTTTGAGGAAGATGTTCTGGAGACCCATGAATACATCGGCAATTCCCTTTCCGTTCAGGGAATCATGCAGTTTCCTGTATATGCCGTCAGGGTCGTCGGCTTCATAAATATTCATGAAAACCTGCGCCTGGAACCCGTCAAGGGCGGCGAACATTCCCTGCTCGGCCAAATCCTGCACCGACCGGAGATACCATAAACCGGAACGGATTTCCTGCATGATGCAGAATCTGTCCGGTTTCACCAGAAGGGCCAAGCCTTCGGAAAGGGTTTTTTGCACCAGTTTCTTGGTTCCGTCCGGTTCTTTTTGGGCCGCGGCAGCGGATATGCGTATCCAGCCGGAAGTTCTTTCGTATTTGTTGTTGTAGAGGATGAGGGCCCTTTCATTGCCTGCCCGGTTTGACCAGGCAAAAACATTTTCGTTTACGCCGTTCCCCGTGTAAAAGTCGTAAAGAAGGAAGTTTTCAACCCCGGCAAAAAGCCAGCGTTTCTTCATCAGCGGAAAAATTTCCCGTTGGTGCCTGTAAAGGAGGCCTTCGTCCACCTGTTCATCCCTGTAAGCCCTCCGGTATTCCATGCCGTATTTTTCCTCGAAGCCTTCAATCTGTCCGTGACCGAACATGGGAAGACCTGGCATGGCAACCATCATTGTACACACACCGAAATATTTGTCGCCCTTCCCGAACTGGGCCACGGCTGTTTCCTCGTCGGGGTTATTCATGAAGTTGACATAACGTTTCAGGATTTCCGGGTCGAACTCTATGGTGTTTTTGATGGTGCTGCGGTATTTGTCGTTGTCCTCCCGCTTCAGCATATTCATGAAGGCGGAATTGTAAACCCGGTGCATTCCCAGGGTTCGGACAAAGTAGCCTTCCATCATCCAGAAAGCTTCCGCAAGAAGGAGGGTGTCCGGGATTTCCCTTGCGCACCTGTCCACCACTTCCCGCCAGAATTCTTCCGGTATACGGCGTTCAAATTCGTCACGGGTTATGGCGAATTGGGATCGGCTGGCAATGTCACCTCCCCGCCCCGGTTCAGGATACCACAACCGCTGTATGTGTTTCTTCGCAAGAACCATGGCGGCGTCAAACCTGATAATCGGGAAATTCCTCGCCACGTGGAGGATTTTCTGTATCACCTCTTCCCTGGCGGCGGGGTTGAGGAAATCTATTTGCGCCGTGTCGTTCCAGGGCATTCCGGTTCCGTCGTTTCCGTGGTATATGTAGCGGGTATCCCCGGAGGAATTGTCCACCCGCTTGAACACAACGGCGCAGTCGGTTTTGCTGTAATAATGGTTTTCCAGGAAGATGCTTACCCTGCCGTCATGGGAAAGGTTTTCCCCGTTAAAATCGTAGGTGGGGAAGGGGCAGTCCCTTGTCTGCACAAACAAATCCGGCTTCTCCACAACCCAGCGGGAATCCATGCCCGTATGGTTCGGAACCATGTCCGATGCCAGCCTGATTCCCCGCTGCCAGGCCCGCCTGCGCAGGTTGTCCAACGATTCCCAGCCGCCCAGCTCCCGGGCGATTTCGTAATCGTCCAGGCTGTAAGCGCTGGCTGCCGCCTCCGGGTTACCGCATATCTGCTTGATTCTTGCGCTTGCAGGGGATCTTTCCCATAAACCTATCAGCCACAATCCGGTGAATCCGGCAGCCCCGAGAAAATCCAGCTCTTCGTCCGGGATTTGGTCAAGGCGTGTTATGTCTCTTCCGTATTTTTTTGAAAGCTGGCTGAGCCACACCAGGGTGCTTTTTGCCATGAGAACGACATTGGGCATCCATTCCCTGTCCGGGCTGTAGCGTTCATATTCTTTGCTGATGTCCCCGAAATCGTAAGGGTTCATTTCCGGGTTTCCGCCGCCGATTCCGCCTGACCATCCGGGTTTGTTTTCTTCCGCCAGCACATCCAGTCCGGCCAGAAGCCGGGCAAGCCAGTCACCCAGCAGGTAAGCCCAGTGGGTTCGTATGTATTCCAGCTGTCCCCGCAGGTCATTGGGTGAAAAAGCCACCGGAGCTTTCAGCATGGAGATTAAATCCAGTCCTTCCGGTCCGAAAGGCGGATTTTTGGCAGACCAATTCCTGAGGGTTTCCCAGAACAGGGCATAGCCGGGGACCTCTTTCAGTTTTTCATCATTGAACATGGGGAAAAACGGTTCAAAGGCCGGGTTTTCGTTTGCCAGCCGGAGGAGCATCATTTCTTCCAGGGTGAGTATGGAATTGGGTACCCCGGATTCCGGATCCACCTCTGAAAGCCACTTTTCCGGGGTCTTTTTGCCTTTGTAAACGCTGGCCGGAGGGAATTCCGTGGTGAAGGCGAAAAGAAGCCCTTCGGCTTTTTCTTTCCCCAGGGCGGATAAAACCTCCTCCCAGGCAAGCCTTGTGAAATCGGGGTTAATGTCCCGCCTGTAAAGGCGGCAGACATAGTGGAAAATCTCGTCTATCAACCCCATGGCGTTGAGGGAGCCGGCCTTCAGGTAAGCCTTCGGTTCCGCTCCCGGCGGGAGGTTGTCGTTGTATTTTTTGACGAAAAGACGTACCGCCTTGAGCCCGGAAAGAATCACGTTTCCGGAGGAGGCGAAAAGCTGGGAATCAAATTTACACCGCCGCCGGCAGTCCGCTGATATATGGAATTCTTGGAACTGCCGGTCCAACCCTTTTTCATTTGTTGAGAAGGAAAAATCGAAGGTGTCTTTCACTTGGAACTCCTGTGGTTACAAATTTTTTGAATCGCCACGCACAAATCTTTGTTTTTCTTTAACTCTTCCGCCGTAACCGGAAGCCGGTAAGTCCAGTTGAATTTTGAGACGGAACCGGGGACATTTATCCGTTCCGAGCCGGCTTTTTCGGGGTAGAAATCACCGGAAAGGGCAAGCCAATCCTGAATCGGGGGGATGAACAGCTTCGATGATGTCTCGGAAAGGAGGGTAAGAAGTTTCTCCGCCGTCGCCGGATTGTACTCTCCGGGTTTAATGTCCGGGGGGTTTTGCTCGCTGTATTCCGGGAAAAAGGTTTTGCAGAAAGCTTCCGTCCCTTCTTCATTTTCCCACCAGTCCCTGAAAGTTGAGGAGTCATGGACGGAGGTAGTGGCCACGGAATTTTCCTGGTATGCGTGGATGTCTTTGAAAGGCTGTCCGGGATTGTCCCATTCCCTTTCCCAGCGCATGACTTTAAGGCCGTAAATGCCCAGCTCCTTCAACACATCCGGGACGCAGGCGGGGATGTCCCCCAAGTCCTCGGCGCAGGCAAGCATATCTGTGGAAGATGTTATCATGGAAAGAAGTTTTTCCGCCTGCTCCTTCCATAGGTTTTCCTCAATACCCCTCTTTTCACGGAAAAGCTTTTCCAACCCGGTTTTCTCTTCATAGGAAAGGGTGTTCCAGGCTGTGGATTCATAGTATTTCCATACAGGGGAATATTCGTGTTCTCCCTTGTTGCTGCGTCCGCTTATAAGAAGGACACGGTCACGCCATTTTTTGCAGAGGGCTTCTTTTACCGGTTCCGGTAAATCTGCTTTGCGGATATCCCCGTCATTGCGGATGGAGGGCTTGAAAAGCCATAACTCTTCGTCCCCTATCCGGTCCATCACCTTGTGGAGCAAACCGTGGGTTCCGAGGTAATCATAGTTGTTCACCGCTTCGATGTCCTTGGTGGGGACGTGGGGCTGGGTTATCCAGCGCAGCCTGTCCCCGGTGAAGCCGAGCAGGGAAAGTTCCGTTTCCGTTATCCCCTGATGGGGCATTGTCCATCCGAGGGCTCCTGTCTGCTCGCCATCGGGTACAGACCAAATGCGGAAGAATCCTAGGATGTGGTCTATGCGGAAAGCGTTGTAATATTTGGCGGCACTTTTCAGTCGTGCCTTCCACCAGGAAAATCCGTCCTCTTCCAGGTTGTCCCAGTTGTAGATGGGGAATCCCCAGTTCTGTCCTGTGGGGTTGGGCCCGTCCGGCGGGCTTCCCGCCCTCAAATCGGAACGGAAGAATTCAGGATTCGCCCAGATATCGCAGGAATCCTCATTCATCATTATGGGGATGTCACCTTTCAAGGCTATGTTCTTCTTGCTGCAATATTCCGCCGCTTCCTGGAACTGCTCATGAAGGCGCATTTGCAGCCAGGCATAAAAAATATGCCCCGACCGGTGGCTTTCTTTTTCCCAGCGGTTGTGTATCTCCACATGGCTCGGGGTGCGCATTTTATCCCAGGTTTTCCAGGAGGCTTCAAAGTTATAATATTTCAGGTTCATGAAAACGGCGTAATCCACAATCCAGGGATTCTCGGAAATCCATTTCGCAAGGGGACCGGATTTTGCGGACTCCTTTATCGCGGATTCATTGGCGTTATATATTTCCCGCAACAAATTCAATTTGTCGCTGCGTATGGACGTGTAATCAAAACGTTCAGCCTTTTCGTGTTTTAAGGCAAGTTCTTTAATTGCGGATGAGAATTTTTTTGCTTCAGGTAAATTTTGAATCCTTAAATATAATGGATGAAGAGCAAAAGCTGAAAGGGCGCTGTAAGGCGAGCTTTCAGTGCCTGTATCATTTACTGGAAGAAGTTGTATTAAATTAAACCCGGCTTTTTCACAAAAATCGGCGAAGGGTATCAGGTCGGCGAATTCGCCTATCCCGCAGCTTTCTTTTGATCTGAGCGCTGACACAGGGACAGCGACTCCGGAAACAGGGCCGTTGAAAACAGGAAACTGCATATTGTCCTCCTTTTTTCCAGTATAAGATAGAAATTGAAAATTTACAAATAAAATGTAAGTGCTTCAGATGGACTGATTTTTTTATCATAAAATATGTATAATTCTCACCATGATGTCCCAGGATAAAGAACAGCTTAACAAAGCAGTCAGAAGTGTTATGTCGGATCCTATAGCGGCCATTGCCACCGCCCTTGTCCCAGCTGCCCTTGGCATTGTCAGGACTTCCGGCGGGGGCTCGCTGGAAATTGTTTCCCGGGTTTTTTCCAGGCCGGAAGCCTTGTTGAAAGCTCCCACACACAGCCTTGTCCACGGATGGATTATGGACTTTGAAACCGGGGAACCTGTTGACGAGGTTGTGGCCGCTGTTTACCGTGCTCCCGCCGGCTTTACCGGGGAGGATGCTGTGGAAATAATCTGTCACGGAGGACCTTCCGTGGTTACCGGTGTTTATTCCTCCCTGCTGAAAGCCGGTTTCCGGGCGGCGGAAGGCGGGGAGTTTTCCTTGCGGGCTTTTGCCGGCGGAAAAACAGACTTAACCCGTGCCGAAGCTATAAACGAAATTATTTCCGCAAAAACCTCCAGAGCCAGGAAAAAGGCTTCCGCCAGATTGGCGGGAAGTGTGTCCAGGGCTTTCGGGGAAATCCGGGGAAAAATCCTGGAAGCGGCGGCCGCCCTTTCAGTGGAAATAGAATATCCGGAGGATGAGGAAACCGTGAAAGGTTCTTTCAATCCTTCCCTGGTGAAAAGCGCACTGGAGTCCTTGCGCCTCCTTTCTTCAACCTGGGCTTCCGAGAAACTTTACCAGAGCGGGGCGGAAATTGTCCTTGCCGGAGCCACGAACGCAGGGAAGTCGAAACTCTTCAATATCCTGCTGAAAGAGGAGAGGGCGATTGTATCCGACATCCACGGAACAACCCGTGACTGGATTGAGGCAGAGGCGGATTTTTCAGGCATCCCCGTGAAACTTTTCGATACCGCAGGGTTAAGGGAAACTGAAGACAGAATTGAAGCTGAAGGAATAGCAAGAACCAGGGAACTTTTGTTGCGGGCGGACACCGTTTTTTACATTGTGGATTCCACAGTGGGTTTTACCAAAGAGGATGCGGAATTCTTTCGCATGGGAAACGCCCTGGGGAAAAGTGTCCCGGTTTTTATTGTGTGGAACAAAATTGACATGGAAAATTCTCTGGCTGTGGAAAAATTCCGGGAGCAAATTTGTTCTTTTGATTTTGACGGAAAAGCCGCTGGCATTGAAGGGTGTTTCCCTGTCAGCGCAAAAACAGGAGAGGGTTTGGACAAGCTGGTAAAAGCTGTTTCGGAAAAACTCTTGGCAAAAACAGAAACTACAGGTTCCGGGGCGGCCTTGGGAAGTTTGCGACAAAAGGAAACGGCGCAGACGGTGGAGAACTGTTTGCAGTCCGCCTTGGACAATGCGGAAAACGGCTTTTCCCTGGATACAGTGATTCAGGATTTGGACGATGCCCTTTATGCCATTGGGGAAATTACAGGTGAAACCGTGTCGGCGGATGTCCTTGACACAGTGTTCTCTAAATTTTGCGTTGGAAAATAGAACTGAATCTCCCTGATTGGGAAAGCCATTTTCCGGAGTTTTTCCCTGACTTTGCGTCCACAATGCAATCGGCCACCCAGGAGGTTTCAAAGGGCGATTTTATTAAAACCGCATCAAGGGCACTTCCCTCGAGTTTCGAGAACATGGAGGCGGTTTCTTCCGCAGTGCGGATAAAGGCTGCTTCCGCCGCCCCCGCCGCAATATGTTGTATTCCGGACAGGTGCAGGGGTTCAAATTGTTCCGTATTTCCGCTGTTAAGAACGAAAACAATGCGACCGGATTTTTGCTTGTGGAATTTTTTTATCGCTCCATCCAAAAGATTCTGGATGGCTATTACTGATGATTCGAATATTCCCGAAGGCGGGATTTCCGCAAACCCGGAGGCCAAGTCCTTCAAGTCAAAAAGCAATACCAGTGCGTCCAGTCCCGCCGGTATGGTTGATTCAAAAAGAAGGGAATTGGAAGAAAGCCAGGAAAGAGGATTCCAAAAGACTTCATTGAGCCTTGAAGTCCCTTCTTTTTGACCTTTATGTTCCGGTTTCGATGAAGCGTTTTTTTCCGGAGCCGCCAATGTTACGGATACATTCCTTGCCCTTAGTTCCGCAGCAATAAGAGGAGCCAATGAAATTCTGTTATCCGCAATTAGAACATTCATAAAAACATTTTATACTGTCGGGAATATACTTTCAACACGAATTTGTTTTTTCCGGCATATTGTCTTTTTCCGGAACATCCGTCTCCTTTAAAATCGCGGGAAGGAATATTGAAAAAACAGCTCCATGTCCGTCCTCTGAGTTTTGTCCCGTGACAGCTCCGTTGTGGGTTTGGATTATCGCATCCACCCCGGCCAACCCCATACCGTGTCCTCCTGGTTTTGTTGTGAAAAAAGGGTCAAATATTTTTTCAAGGTTTTCAGGAGGAATCCCGGGTCCGTAATCCCGGACGGAAATTTTCACGTAACCGCGGGTTTTAAAATCCCTGGCACCCAACTGGGGAGGAAGATTCTTTATTTCGGATTTTCCCTCAGATTCATAGGTATCTATGTTTGACAGGGATATTTCAATACGTCCCTGATATCCCATGGATTCTTCCGCATTGGAAAGAAAATTTTCGATAACCTGCATAATCTGGCTTTTGTCCGCCTGGATTTCCCACAGGTCCTTTTGCGCGGAAATTTGTACGGCAATGTCTCCCTTTGAGGCAGAAAAGAATTTGACACTTTCGTTTACAATATCGATGGCGTTGCAACGTTTGATTTTCGGCGGTGCTCCTTTGGAAAAGGACATAAGTTCCTGGGAAAGTTCCCGCCCGCGGAGACATGCTTTTTCTATCTGCGATACTGATTCTTTCTTGGAAGATGCGGAGGAATTCATTTTCAGGTAACTGGCTAATCCGAGAATAATTCCCAGAATATTGTTAAAGTCGTGGACAAGACTGCCGGCTATATTCCAAATTGATTCCAGCTTTTCTTTTCTTCTAAGTGTGTCCCTCATTTTTTCGTTTTCTGTTATATCCGAAATTGAAATGATTATGCGTGCCGTAGATTCAAATTTGAAAGGGGTTGCGGAAAGCCTTATTTTTTTTATGTAATTCTGTGAAGTGAGTATTTCCCCGCTGATTTCGGATATACCCCCTTCCATTGCCGTTTTTTCATAAAAAGTTTCAAAGTCCATTCCTGTCAGTGTAAGCCCGGTTTCCTTCAGGTTTTTACCCCGCAAGCTGCCTTCAGGGATTTCGAATATTTCTTCCGCAGACGGGTTTATATCAGTAATAGTGCCGTCTTCCAGCTCCGTTATCAGGATTCCTATGGGGTTGAAAACAAATAGTTTCGAGAATTTACTTTCCGAGGTGGAAAGTTTTCTCATGGCTAATTCCCTTTCCAATATTTCGGACAATAATTGGCGGGTTATCCTCATGTCCGTGGCGGAGATAATGTATCCGCTTTGTCCTGAATCCCCTCCGTCTATATGGACTATTTTTAAGTCCACTGGAATCAGTTCCTCCTTTCTGGTTTTCAAGGAGGCGTCCAGGGAATAGGATCTTGCTGAAGGACCGTTACCCCTTTTTGAGTATGAATCCAGCCATCCGGTGAGATCGTCCCTATTCATGTCGGGATGCTCAAAAATAAAGTCCATTGTTTTACCGGCAAGGGTTGTTTCTTCATACTCTGAAAGTTGGAGTCCCCGTTTATTCAGCCTGAGAATTTTTCCATCATTGTCGAGAATTACAATTGCGTCATAAATGTTATCCAATGCCAGGAAATTTTCAATGTTAAAGAGGTCTTTTTTTCCGGAGTTTTTAAATTGCGGTTCATTGGTATAATTATAATTCAAAACTAATGTACCCTATTCTTTTCCATTTATAATCTAATGGGAGCCAGACACTTTTGCAATACCTAGTAAAAAAATACACCCGTTTTATTTTCTTGAAAACAAAAAAATCCCTTCCGTTGACTGTTAAGGATTACTGCTGTATGCTGTCATTTATGAAAATTTGGATAAAATATTTTGCGGGAATCCTTTTGGGATGTCTTTTTGCCTTTTTGCTTCCGGACGGGAACCAATCTTTAAATGAAGCCTTCCGGTATATTTCCACCCTTGTTGTGAATTTCGGCCGTTATGCCTTATACCCTGTTTTATTCTTCAGTTTTACCGTAGGTGTTTATGAGCTGCGTGAAAGTAGAACCCTTTTGAAGACCGGGATAGGCTCGTTGATTGTGATCGCCGGAGCCACGGCCATTTGCGCCCTTGTGGGGACAATAGGTTTCATAATATATACTCCGGCCAGAATTCCCATATTTATTGAAGGTACCGGTGATGCGGAGCATATAGGCATTTTGGAAAGCCTTCTTAAGCTTTTTCCGCCATCGGCTTTTGAAGCCTTTTTGGATGGTGCCTTTATCCTTCCGTTGTGCATTTTTGCCGGATTTTTAGGTGCCGGATGTGCCGTTGACAGGATTTCCGCCAAACCGATGCTCACCCTTTTTGATTCATTTTCCCGTGTTTCTTATGCCATAATGTGCTTTTTTGTTGATATTGTTTCAATAGGCATGATAGCAGTTTCTGTGTATTGGTTTTTTCTTTATAGGGAAATGCATTCCTTCGGCTTCTTCGGGAATTTTATAATTATTCTTTTAATCAACGTGTTTTTTATCGGGGTTATCCTTTATCCCCTGCTGTTGCGTTTGATTTGCGGCATAAGGAATCCTTACCGGGTTTTGTATGCTTCCCTGGCTCCCGTTTTGGCCGCTTTCTTTTCCGGGGACACCAACATGACCCTTCCGGTTATCCTGCGCCATGTGAACGAAAGTTTGGGAGTCCGCCGCAGGATTTCCTCCATATCGGTTCCCATGTTCTCGGTTTTTTCCAGGCCGGGAAGCGCTGTGACCGTTATCGTCAGTTTTGTGGTGATTTTGAATTCATATTCGAGCCTCGGGATCGCCTTCGCCGATATCCTGTGGCTTTTCGGTGTGAGTATCCTGTTTTCTTTTTTTCTGTCGCCGTTCCCCTCTGGAGGTGCCTATGTTCTGCTGGCGGCAGTTTGCTCCATGTACGGGCGAGGATTTGAAGCAGGCTACCTGATTTTGCGGCCGGCGGCCTTTTTCATTTGTTCCGCCGCCGCTGCCATAGACGCTTTAACCGCTGTTTTCGGAACCTGCGTCATAGCCCAGAAAATGGGTATGAAGAATGACCGGGAAATAAGATTTTTTATCTGACGCTTTCCCCGGAAGCCTGTCTTTCAGGAATGTGGATTACTTCCCTGGGTTTTGAGCCGTTTGCGGAACCGACAATTCCCCTCATTTCCATTTCTTCCACGAGACGGGCTGCCCGGTTATATCCGATTTTAAGCCTTCTCTGTATGTAGGAAGCGGAAGCTTTTCCTGCCGCAAGGACAATGTCCAGGGCTTTTTCGTACAGGGGGTCGTCTCCATCAGAAAAGAAAGAGTCTTCCAAGGAAACGTCATCATCGTCATCAACGAATATTTCATCGTCTATGTATTCCGGTTCACCAAAAGATTTTACCTGGTCGACAACCCGCTCTACTTCTTCGTCTGAAACAAAGGCTCCCTGAATCCTGACAGGGAAAGGATCTGTTACGCTGGAATAAAGCATATCGCCCCTGCCCAGTAGTTTTTCCGCACCGACCTGATCGATTATAATGCGGCTGTCCATTTTGGAGGCTACCATGAATGCTATGCGGCTGGGGATGTTTGCCTTTATGAGTCCGGTTATTACGTCAATTGAAGGTCTCTGGGTCGCAAGCACAAGGTGTATTCCAACCGCCCGGCTCATGGCCGCAAGGCGTGCCACAGTGGATTCCAATTCTTTGCCTGTGGTTGCCATCAAATCCGCAAATTCATCGATTATGATAACAATATAAGGCAGTTTTTCCGCCGCAATATTACGCTCCAGAATACGTTTGTTATATTCCTTTATGTTTCTGACCCCCATGCCGTCCAAAACCGCATAGCGGCGCTCCATTTCACACAGACAATACTGAAGTGCCTGGAAGGCTCTTTTGGGTTCCGTTATAACCGGAGAAAGAAGGTGTCCTATATCATTGTAAAGTTTTAATTCCACCACCTTCGGGTCTATCAGGATTAGTTTCACTTCGTCCGGGGCTTTCCGGTACAAAATTGAAAGGATAATTGAGTTTACACATACGGATTTTCCGGACCCGGTTGAACCAGCTATCAACAAATGGGGCATGGCGGTTAAATCTATGATTTGAGCTTCGCCGGTTATGTCTTTCCCCAGCATAACCGGGATTCCCATTTTTCTTGAGGCTGGGTTATCGGTTTCTATAAGCTCTTTGAAGCTTACGATTGAGCGTTTGTTGTTGGGAACTTCGATCCCAACTGCATGCTTCCCGGGGATGGGTGCTACAATACGGACGCTGGAAGCGGCCAGACGCAGGGCAATGTTGTCCTGAAGTCCCACAATTTTTGAGAGTTTGACTCCCGGTGCTGGAAGGATTTCAAACATAGTTATGACAGGCCCTTTCCTGATTCCTGTTACATCTGCCTGTATATTGAATTCATTGAGGGTTTCTTTCAGGGCCGCCGCAGCGTGATGGGTATGTTCATCTATAATCCAATATTCTCCGTCAGGATATGTGTTTAATATGCTGCTATCTATTTGATATTTGCGCCGGGTTGACCTTTTTACAGATGGAGGGTTTTGAACAGCTGTTTCCGCTGTTTCCGCTGTTTCCGCCGCTGGAAGTGTTTCGGGTTTACCGTTTCCGGAAATATCCGGCTCTCTTTCCTCCCTGGATGGGCTCTTATTGTCCGCTGGAACCTCTTCTGTCCTTTCATTGTCTATAATGGAAAAATTACCGGCAATATATCCGTCAAAAAGCCCCGGAGGGATTTCCGCATCAGGAATTCCTGAATCCTCCTCGGAATTTCCGGAATCCGGGATTTCATCGTATCCGTTTTCCTCCAAGTCCTCAAAGCCGGCGGTTTCCTCTTCCGGATTTTCTTCCGGATTAAAGGATTCCGGCTGTCCAAAGACCCCTTCTGTCTCAAATACTTCCTCTTGCTCCAATGGTTCCTGTTCCGGAACAGTTTCCCCGTCTATGTATCCTTGGAAAGTTTCTTCTTTGTATTCCGGATAATCCTGTGTTTCCGTTTCTTCCCCGTAAACGGAGAAATTGTCCGGGGAGATATTCTCTTCCCGGGCTTCCTCATGTTGGGTATATCGGAAGTTGGAAATACCGGCGGAATTTTCCTCCGGTTCGGTGCTCCATTGTTCATCAATGGTTTCGGTGCTTTGGGTATCGCCGCTGTTTGGAGTGTCCGCTGTGTTTTCAGGCGCATCCGGGGACAGTGCTTCTTCGGACAGTCCGGTTTCTTTTTCTTGCTCCTCAAAGACAGTGGGGACGGAAGCAATGCTGTCTTTTTCTGTTTCCACCGGGATTGATTCGGGGGAAAAATCCTTTTTTTTCTTTTGGCGGAGGACTACAGGTTTATAAAATCTTTTTTCAACTATGAGTGCCGCCTGAAATAAAAGCAGGTATTCGGTTATTACCGCTAAAACGACAGAAATTAAAAGACCGCCAGAAATTATATTGGAAAGAAAAGCAGCCCCTGTTATTGATGATGTTTTTTTTATCAACTGTTCCCCGCCGTATGCGGTGAAAAAGGGGATTATGGAGGTTGTTAACATGAAACAACTACAGAAATTCAGTCCGGGTATAAGAAGAACAATTGCGCAGGCAAATAGAAAGGCTGGAATTAAAAAAGCTGAAAAACCGTATACAGAATACAGAAAACGCCCCACATAAGCTTCCGGATTGTCTCCGCTTCCGTATGTTAGAACTGTAACCAGCAGGGAAAAAGTTAAAAAGGCCGCAAATATGACAAGGACGGCGGCAAAAATATAAAGGATAATTACATTGGTATTTTTTTTGTTTGAAGCAAAACCAGCCATTAAAGTCTCCAAAAAGTCACTGCGGAAATTCGTTCCTTTGTCCCGCTGTTTTTAAAACGCAGGTTTAATGAAACAGGAAATATGCCGCCAGAATAATTCCGGCAGGAATCAAATAACAGGCAAACCATCCGAGTTTTCCGCGGTTAATTAAACGAAGCAGTAATTTCAACGAAACGAGGCCGGCTATAAAGGCCGCCATCATCCCGGTTATCAGGGATAAAACCGGAACTGTTCCTGATAAAGTATCGGCATCTTTTAACTCAAAGATAAAGGCGGCGATTATGGCAGGAATTGACAGCAAAAAGGAAAATTCTCCCGCTGAAGTTCTCTTTACTCCGGTAAAAAGGGCGGTGGAAATCGTCACCCCTGACCTGGACAGTCCTGGAAGCACGCCGATACCCTGGGCAAGGCCGATTATAAGGGCTTGCCGTAGATTAACGGTTTCCAAGGCTTTATCCTGATTCATTCTTCCGGATAAAACCAGGATAATTCCCGTTGCTATGAACAGGCAGGAAATAAAAACAGGCCGCATATTTTCCGCAAAATCCTTGAAAAATATGTAAAAATAGTATATAATACCAAAGATAAAATAAGAAAGTGGCTTCCTCCTGCCTTTTTCCTGTTTCTGCAGGCTTTTTGTTTATTCTTTTCATGTGCCAGGCGGTGAATTTAAAGAGGGAGACAAAAAGGCTCCCGATTCTTTTACGGAAAACGATTAAAACGGAGGCCAGGGTCGCGATGTGTAAAAGTATGTCAAAAAGAATCGGGACATCGTTCAGATTCAGGAATTCAGAAAAAATGCTCAAATGACCCGAGCTTGAAACCGGTAAAAATTCTGAAATTCCCTGTACAATTCCCAGAATCAATGCTTCCAGAATATTCATTTTTCCTCCAAACAGACCTTTTTAAACAATTAAAAGCGGGACAGGTCTCAAAAAAGATTTTCGGATTTTTCCGTCAGGTTTTTCAGTTTTTTTTTGTTTGGGCGGGGAATCCAAAGATTACGCAACATCTGTCGGTAAGTCATTCGGCATATAAAATGGAATAATAATTCATAAACGTGAAGATGTTTTTTGCGTAATTCCTGGTTTCATCGTAGGGAATCGCCTCCAAAAACAACCCGGAAGAATCGTGGTTGTCGTCTCCAAAATCCCGTTTCCATTCCCTGACCCTCGACATTCCTGCATTATAGGCACAGAGGGCAGGGATGACCTCCCCGTCAAGCCTTTGTATCATTTCATAAAGATAGTAGACACCGAATTTTATGTTATATTCCGGCAGAAACACGTTATATTCCTCGATACCGAGCTTGCCCGCAATTTCTTCCGCTGTGGATTTCATGAGTTGGGTTAAACCGCAGGCTCCTGCATAGGAAACCGCGTCCGGATTGAATAAACTTTCCTGTTTGATGAGGGCGAAAATCAAGTTTTTTGAAAGAACCCTTCCCTGACCGAATTCTTCAACAGCTTCGGTTACGATAGTTTCCCAAGGTTTGGGATACAATATTTCTGCCACGGGTACATAAGACCAGTATTTTTTTCTGCCGGCGGAGTCCATTAGGGCCAGGGAGGCGGAAACCAACCGGACTGCATCGGAATAAAAGCCTTGCTCCATGAGTTGTTCGGCGGTGTCCTTTATAAATTTGAAATCCACATGGGGAAAATCCCTGAAAACAACAACCGCCTGTTTCGGTAAATGCCACTGGAGGGTTCCGGTTATAAGCCTTTCAACCTGCTTTCCGAAAAGATTCTCCATCGTTTCCATGGCCTTTTTTTTCTCGGGATCAAAGCCGCTGTCTTCCAAGCCCAGGGGGTCAATATCCTTTAAATTCGTAAAAATTCCCAAATCAGCGGCGGCTCTTGTTTTATAGTAGGGTGTGACCGCCCCGGCATACAGGAGCCGGAGCCCTTCTTCCCTGTCATGGCTTCCGTCAGGAAAAAACATGGTGATTATGTAATCCAACCTTTCTTTGATTTCAGATGGGACCCCATGGGGAAGCAAATTCCTCAACCGGATGAGATTTTCCCTGTCTTTTACGGCCGTAAGGTTTGTGATTATTGAGGAAAGTATATCAGAAAACACGGCGGGATTTGTCCATTCTCCGGCAGTTTTTTCAATTTCATCCAGCAAAAAACCGGGGCCCTCCGCTCTGGCTGTGTCCAACAAATACCAAATGGACATATCCCTGTCATACTCTGTGGGAGCGGAGAGTATGGAGCTTTCCATGAAATTTATTGCTGGCTCTTTTCCATCCGGGAGCCGTGAACAAATCCTGGATTTATAAAAAGTAAGCATATATTCCGCTTCCGGGGAAAAGTTTCCGGAAACATTGGAATTTACAAGGAATTGTTCCAGTTCTTCCAGGGCTTTCAAAGAAGCGGCAGGGTCTGTTTCGGAGTAAAGAAGGGCTCTGCCGCTGGCGGACAGGATTTCCCGGGAGGAAAGCAGGGCGGCTTTTCCGGAAGATCCCGTCTCCATCAGGGAGAAGAAAATCCCTGCCGCCTCGTCATACAATTTGTCCAACGCCAAAGCCCGGATTTTTTTTATGTCTGTCTCCGGGTTTCCTTTCCCTGGGTCAATGGCGGCGCTTTCGGTTCTCAGTATTGCCGCCGCCAAATTCCCGGTTGCGGAATCAAAAATCCAAGGGAAAAAGGGAAGTGCCTCCTTCCGGCTTAAAAAGGCTTTTTCTTCGCCTTCCGAAATATTTTTTAATAAGAGCAGGTAATCCAGGGAACCGGGGTCAGGATTTTCCCTGGATTTTTCCTCTAGTACACCGCATAATTCGGAAAAGGCCGCCACCCTGGTGACAAAAGGAATCTTTTTTTGAAGCCGATCGTCTATCTGGGGGTATCTTCCTGATTTTCTGGAAAGACCGCTGGCAGATTCAAATAGTGTTTCCGCCGCTTCTTTCTTTCCGTTTTCAAGAAGGTGCAGGCCGAGAAAAAGAGCTGCTTCCGCATCCCTTTTCGCAAACTTTCTTGCCGACACCGGAGTGACGGTTTCGGCAAAACTGAAATCGTTGTTTAAAACAGCCTGTTTCAGTTCCGCTTCCGAGTAATCGCTGAATGAAGCCTTTGTGCAGGACGGGAGCGATGAGCACGCCGCAAAAACCGTGAGCCAAAAAAACAACCTGAAACGCATCCTGTCCTGTCCCTTTCGTCCCGCAGGTTATTCCGCCGGTATTACCAGATACCTGCCGGCAATGATTAAGTCCGGGTTCTTTATGGCATTGTACCGGGCAATATATTTATACTGCCAGGGGTTTCTGTAATAAGTTTCAGCCAAATCCCAGAGGGTATCACCCCATTGTATGTGGTAGAACACATTTTCCGTTGCCGGAGCCGGTTCCGGTTCCCTGGGCGGTTCCGGTTCAACTTCTTCTACAACAGGTTCCGGTTCCGAAACGGGAGGAGGCGTTGTTTCCTCTGCCACTGGCGGGGTTTGTTGTTGGGGTTCAACCGGTGCCGGCTCTGTTTTTTCGACTACAACGGGAGTTTTGTTTTCCTTTCCGGATTTATCCGCAAAAAAGAGTTTCCAGGCGAAAATCAGGGCGGCGGACAGGGCCGCGATTCCCAAAATGA
Source organism: uncultured Treponema sp. (assembly GCA_949299755.1). Taxonomy (GTDB): domain Bacteria; phylum Spirochaetota; class Spirochaetia; order Treponematales; family Treponemataceae; genus Avitreponema. Next base: position 77,423 of record CASGBA010000009.1, read on the forward strand.
GTATCAGCACACAAAGCCATGCGGGCAGGAAAATACCTTTCCTGTCCTTTTCAGATTTTACGCCGGAAGAATCATAGAGCCCGTCCGGAACCGGGGAAGACTGGACGTTATCGAAGTCCACGGTTTTACTTTCATCAAAACTGTTGTCCGTAAAGGATGTTTCCCCGAAGGAGTTTTCCTCTGGGAAAGAAACGGGGGTAAAATCTTCTTCCACGGAGAAATCCCCGGTTTTCAAATCAGATTTACTTGCAAAGGCATTGCTTTCAAAATCTGTGATGTCAAAATCCGGAAGATCGGTGAAACTGTTCTGATCAATGGTTTTCAGGGATACATTCAAACTTTGCCTGCTTCCTGAGTCCAAATCCATGGCTTCCGCCGCCAGGTCGTTTTCCTCGTTTATCCTGATTGTCAGCTCCACGGTGGGTTCCCCGGCGGGTTTTTCCATTATATCCTCAATGAAAAGGGTCCCGATATATTCCGCATTGTCTATGGTCTGGTCAGGGGAAGAGTCCTTTGAGCGGTAAAGGTTTATTTGAACGCTGGTTTGGTTTTCCCTGACTGTGGTCAATTCCAGCGTTTTACTGCCCTCAACTCCCGTTTTCATTATCGGGAAGAATTTATTGTCTGCCAGTTTTATTCCTATAGCTCCTGAATCCATAAAAAACCTCCTTTGCCGTGTGTTAAGACTTGAAGCCTTCAACTTGAATTGTTGACATACAACGGCCTTACCATCATAATACAACATAATAATGAATTCTACTATTACAATTGTTTCTGTTTTTCTTGCGTTGGCTTTAGCTTCCCTGGTTTTACTTTTGACAACGAGAAGAAAGGACGGAAATATAGACAAAAAGCCTCTGAGGAAGGACCGCGCTGCCATTATAAAGAGCGCAAGCCAAAAACTGGCCCAAAATCCCAGGGATATCCAGGCCCTTTCTTCAATCGGGGATTTATATTACGAGGAACAGAACTGGGAAAAAGCTTTGGGAGCCTATAATTCCCTGATAAATTTGATTCCCACCCATCCGGGGACAATAAATGAATTCGAATGTTTCCTGCGGTACGGGGTTTGCGCCATCAAAATGAAACGCTTTGACGAGGCCCTGAAGAGCCTTCTTTCCGCCAGAAAGCTCAACGCATCCAATCCCGAGCTTAATTACAATCTTGGATATTTGTTTTATCTTCAAAAAGAATATGAAAAAGCTGTTTCTCCCCTTAGGATTGCCTTGTCTTCAAATCCGGATAATATCCAGGTCCGCCGTTGTTTGGGACTTGTCCTTCAAAAGTTGAATCATTATCGGGAATCCCTGAGTATGCTTCATAAAGTCCTTGAAAGTTCCCCCGAGGACAAGGAGGTTTTATTCTCCATGGCGGAAAGCTTTTATGAAACTGGTTCCATGGAACAGGCTTTGAAGATTTTTGTTCACCTCCGGGCAGATCCGGTGTTCGGTCCCCAGGCAGCCCTGTATTCCGGTATTATTCATACCCAGGTTGAAATGAATGAAAAGGCGGTGGAGGATTTTGAAATAGGGTTGAGGCATCAGAATGTGCCTGCCAGCATAGCGGTTGAGCTCCGTTACAGGTATGCCCAGCTGTTAATAAAAATGCAGGAACTGTCAAAGGCGACCGTTTTATTGAAAGACATCCAGAAAATAAAGCCTGGTTACAAAGATGTCCATTCCCTTATATCAAGATATCAGGAATTGAATCAAAACAGGAATCTTCAGGTTTATTTGATGTCAGGGCAGAATGACTTTACAATGTTGTGCCGGAAGATTGTTTCCCAGTTTTATAAGAATGCCCAGGTGAAGGTTACTGATATATCAGTGCAGGGTGACTATACGGACATTGTGACTGATATTGACACCCCAAAATGGGCTGATGTGGTTATTTTCCGGTTTTTCCGTTCCCAGGGAACTATCGGAGAGCTGGCTCTCCGGGACTTGTACGGAAAAATCAAGGATTTAAAGGCCGGAAAGGGAATATGTTTTTCAGCCGGTTCCTTTTCTGATGAGTCGAAACGTTTTATAGAAGGCCGCCCCATAGACCTTTACAACAAGGATGCCCTTAAACGTATTCTGGATAACGTGGATTCAGACCGGCATCTTTCATCATCGGGTAAATAACGGACAAACAGCCGGACGCATCGCTTGACCGTTGTCCCCGGAGGGAATGTGGTTCCGTGAATTACGCTGAGATAAAAACAACGTGCCTTTCTTCATTTAAAAATGGCACAGGTGTTTCCATGACGCAGGTTTTTCCCCGGAACCCTTCTTCCTCCATTTTCTTTACCTCTTCTTTTATGGAAGCCGCTTTTCCCTTGTAAGCCGCCAGAAATCCAGACCGGATTCCGGAGGCGGCGGGTTTCAAAAGATTCAGCAGCGCATTGAGGATTTTCTTTTCCAGCGGCCGGAAAGCCCGGAATACAACCATATCGAAGGAAGCTTTTTCGGCTTTTTCAATTTCATTGTTTACTATCGCAAGGTTTTTGATACCTAAAGCCGCCTTGCAGTTTTGCAGGAAAGCGCAGCGTTTTTCCATACGCTCAATCAGGAAGAAATCCATTCCGGGAAAAAGAAGGGCCAGGGGAATTCCAGGCAAGCCCGCACCGCTTCCCGCATCGGCTATGCACAGACGGTCAGAGGAAAAACTGCGTTCAGGAAAACAACTGCATAATTTTTCTGCCAGGATTTTCCAGGGAGCCAGACTGTCCAGAATGTGCCGAACCGCGGTTTCTGTTTTTCCGTTTTCAGTGTCTGTTTCGCAACTGACCAATCCGAAAGCTTTATTAAAAAGGGCAAGCTCTTCCAGATATTCACCGCAGGATTCCGCAAGGGTTTCTCCTCCCGTAACAGGAATCCTGTCTTGGAAAAGGAAGTCTCCGGGGGGAATACCCGCTTCCGCTATACCTTTCCGGATTACCTCCATAGGTCTTACCGTTAAATCCGACATACCGTTTTCCCGTTTACTTCCTGTTTTTAAGCAAATCCGCAAAAGGATTGTAAGTCATGCCGTCATCGTTCCGGTCATTGCGTTGGGGTTTCCCGTAGGAAGCCGTTGCCTTTACAGGTTTCGGATTGCTGTTTTTGTCCCCCGATTCCATCCTTCGGGCCACAAGGATTTTTTTTGGTTTTCCTGCTGCCGGGGCTTTTGGAGCGGAACCTGCGGCGGTTCTTTGGGAACCGGACTGGGTTTTGCAGCTTAGGCTTATGCGCCGTCTGTCCGGGTCAAGGGAGATGATGACGCATTCCTTTACGTCCCCCACTTTCACCACGTCCATGGGATCGGAAACGAAATTGTCCGACATTTCCGAAAGATGGAGAAGGGCGGTTTCTTTTATGCCGATGTCAACGAATGCACCGAAATCCACCACGTTTTTGATTTTACCGGTGACCTTCATCCCCTCATGGAGATCTTCGAATGTCAGTACCCCTTTCTGCATGATTGGTTTAGGGTAGTCATCCCGGGGATCCCTGTTGGGTTTACGCAAGTCATTTATTATGTCGTTTATGGTGGCGTCCCCCAGGGAGAAACGTTCTTTCAGGCTTTCCCGGGCTTCCTTGTTTATGGAATCAGGGAGAGTGCCGGTTGCCCCGTTGTCCTGATTGTGGAGCAGGGTGTAAATTTCCATTCCGGCCGCATAGTTTTCAGGGTGAACCCAGGTACAGTCCAGGGGATTGTCGCTTTCAGGTATTTTCAAAAAGCCGGCGCATTGTTCGAAGGTTTTAGGCCCCATTCCGGGAATTTTCATAAGTGCTTCCCGGCTGGGGATGCGTCCTGATGCGTCCCTGTAAGCTGTGATTTTTTTTGCAAGGGTTCCGTTTATGCCGGAAACGTATTTCAGAAGGGAAGCGCTGGCTGTGTTCAGGTTCACGCCGACATTGTTCACGACCGATCCAACAACTTCATCCAGGGTTTCAGAGAGTTTTTTCTGGTTCACATCATGCTGGTATAAACCGACCCCGATGGATTTCGGGTCTATTTTCACCAGCTCGGAGAGTGGATCCTGCAAACGCCTTCCAATGGAAATTGCCCCGCGGATTGTTAAATCCAGATCCGGGAATTCCTCCCTGGCGATTTCACTGGCGGAGTAAACGGAAGCCCCGTCTTCGTCCACGACGGTGTAGGAAACTTCCGGACAGCGCTCGTTTATCACTTGGGAAATTATTTCCTGCACTTCCTTTGTGCCTGTTCCGCCGCCCACCGCGACAAGCTGTACGGCGTATTTTTTCAGGGCGGCGTAAACGGCGGCTTTGGCTTCATCTTCGTGGTGCTGGTAAATCACAAAGGAACCAAGGTATTTGCCTGTTTCGTCCAAGGCCGCGCACTTTGTTCCGGTTCTGATGCCCGGGTCAATGCCGAGAACCCGTGTTCCCTTTATGGGCTGGGTCATCAGCAGGTTTTTAAGGTTTTCACTGAAAACGGTGATTCCGTGATCATCGGCGTCGTCCGACAAGTTGCCCCGTATTTCCCTGACAACAGCCGGGGAAAGGAGGCGCACCAGCCCGTCTTCCAGGGCTTCCTTCACGAAGCGGTTCCGGGGTGCGCTTTTTGCCTCAAGGATTTCCAGGGCTCCGTCGATGTCAATGTCGATTTTCACGTCCAGCTGACTGTCCCTTTCCCCCCTGTTTATGGCAAGAACCCGGTGGGGTTTAATCTGGTTGAGGGGTTCCTTGTAGTCCCAGTACATCTGGTACACGGAGGTTTTCTTTGAATCCTCGTCCCCTATGCCGGAAACAGCGAATTGGCCGGTGGCCATGTAAAAGTCCAGAACAAGCTTCCTGTTCTCCGGGATTTGGGCGAACCGCTCCGCTATTATGTCTTTCGCGCCCTGGATGGCGTCTGCCGGGGTTTCCACGGACAGCTCCGGGTTTTCCGGATCAGTGCGGACAAATTCCGGGGCTTTTGCTTCAACGGCGGCTTCGTCGTTTTCCAGCATAAAGTCCGCCAGGGGTTCGAGCCCCTTTTCCGCCGCAACCATCCCGCGGGTTTTTTTCTTCTTTTTAAATGGAGCCCAAAGGTCTTCGAGTTCCGTCAAAGTGGCTGCGTCCATGACGCTTTTGTACAACAGGGGGCTTAATTTTCCCTGGGAAAAAATCCCTCGGATTATTTCAAGGCGGCGGGTTTCCAGGTTTGTATAGGTTTTGAATAAATGCTCGCAGTTGCGAACCTGGACTTCGTCCAAGGAGCCGTGCTTTTCTTTCCGGTATCTGGAAATAAAGGGGACTGTGCAGCCCTCCGCCAAAAGGGAGACAACGGCGGAAACCTGGCTTGTCTGGATGCCCAGTTCGCCCGCTATTTTTTTTAAAACCGCGACTTCATTTACTGTAAGGGAATCAATGTATTCCTGTGTGATTTGTTCTTGTGTGAGTTCCATTCCGGAATATTATCAGATTTTCAAAAAAAAGAACAGAATTGGCAGGCTTTGTTAAAAGAAAATTGCCGGCGGTGGGACTTGAACCCACACGCCCTCGCAGGCAGCAGATTTTGAGTCTGCCGTGTATGCCATTTCACCACGCCGGCGGGTTTGATAATATTACCAGAAACAGCATTTTGTGTAAAGACGTATTGCAGGACTTGGTGCCACACTTGTTCATTTTCGGACTGGGAGAGAAAGGGATTTTGGTATATACTGTAGGCAGTCAGTTCCCCCGTTTTTTGGGGAGAGTTGGAGGTAACATGAAAAAAATATGTATTCTGCTGTGCATTTTCACGGCGCTTTGTTTTTCAGCGTGCGGGAGCAAAATCCGGGATGTTTCCATAAACGATGCTTTGAATGCGGATTCCTCTGTTTTTTATAACGGGAGTATTGTCACCATGACGGATGACGGCACCGGGAAGCCCGTGATTGCCGAAGCCCTTCTTGTCAGCGGAGGGAAAATCACGGCGGTAGGTTCCAAGGAAGAGGTTCTGAAGAAAGCCGGTTCCGGAACCATGTTTTTCAATTTAGAAGGCAAGACAATCCTTCCTGGATTCATTGATGCCCACAGTCATATAACCGCCTATGCCCAAACCCTTTCGATAGCCCAGTTGGGGCAGGTCACAAGTTTTGATGAGATTGTGGAAGTGATGGAAACTTTCCTGAAAGCGAATGAAAGCAAAATGAAACCCGGTGATTGGCTTGTGGGCTTCGGTTATGACAACAATAATCTGCCGGACAAGAAGCATCCCACCAAGGAAATTCTTGACCGTATTTCCACCACCATTCCGATTTCAATTACCCACGCTTCCGGGCATATGGGGGTACTCAATTCCAAAGCGCTGGAAGTATGCGGGATTACCGCAGACACTCCCGACCCCCAGGGAGGGAAAATCGGACGGGAACCGGGAACCACCGAACCGGACGGATATGTGGAAGAGCAGGCTTTCATGGCATGCACCGCAAAAACAAAAATCCCCGATGTAAGCATGAATGAGCTTATTGTCCGTGCCCAGAACGCTTATTTCCAGTACGGGATAACCACCACGCAGGATGCAAGGGTTTTTGAAAAGGAATTCGGAATGCTTACCGCCGCCGCAGACAGCGGGGATTTAAAAATAGACGTGGTTGGTTATGTGGATTTAAAGGATGCCGCTTCCCTGGCTCTGGAACACAGGGATATGCATAATGTGTACAAAAACCACTTTAAGATAGGCGGATATAAAATTTATTTGGACGGCTCTCCCCAGGGCAGGACAGCCTGGCTGACAGAGCCTTATGTGCCCCTTAATGGGTCGGATCCTTCATATTGCGGGTATCCTGTCCACACGGATGAAGAGGTTGAGGATTTCGTGCGTTTCAGTATCGGAGAGGGGATGAGCCTTCACGCCCATTGCAACGGGGATGCGGCCGCTGACCAGTTTATAAATGCTTTCAAGAAGGTTGTCGCCGAAACCGGTGCGAAGGATGTTTTCCGTCCTACAATGATTCATACCCAGATTATCAGGCCGGAACAATTTTCGGAAATGGCTGAAGTGGGGATTATCCCTTCGATGTTCCCTGCCCACGTATGGTACTGGGGAGATGTGCATTTGGAGAACCTGGGGGAAGCCCGGGGAATGATTGTGAGCGCCGTGAATAGCGCGCGGAAAGCCGGATTGAAATATACTTTCCACCAGGATACGCCTGTTATTCCTCCGAACATGATGGAAACAATCTGGTGCGCCGTGGAACGCATAACAAAGAACGGCGTGCAGCTGGCTGCCAGCGAGAAGGTTTCGGTTTATGACGCCCTGAAGGCGGTGACTGTGAATGCTGCCCATGAGATTTGGGAGGAAAATTTCAAAGGTTCCCTGGAGCCTGGGAAAATCGCTGATTTGATAGTCCTCGATTCAAATCCCCTGACAGTGCCGCCTGAAAACCTCCGGGATGTGAAAATCCTTCACACGGTGAAGGAAGGGTCGCTGGTGTTTTCCGCTGAATAAGGTGCCGTAGCTTTCCGGCTCAAGGTTCGGGGGAAGGGGACGCAATGGCTGTGAAGCCCTGCTTCCAATGCCACACCGGTTTCGCCAGTGAAGAGGAGAAGGGCTGGGTTCTGGAAAAATCCGGAAGCCATTCGCTGTCCGGATTCAGCTCCTGTAAAAAGCCGTTGTCTATTTGCAGGCTGTCCAGCATTTCCAACAGGGCGTCGTATTCGTTTTCCTCTGTGTACCTCTGGGGGAAGGGCTCCTTCCCCCAGAGTTTTTTTTCCGCGGCGGGAACCGGGGTGTATTGGGTCATAAGGGACAGCAGGGCTCTGCCGTCAAGATTGTCCTTGAACCAGCGTAAAATTTCCCCTGTGTCTTTGAGCCGTCCCGGCAGGGACAGGTGCCGCATGATGACCCCGGACTGGAGCAGTCCCCTTTCGTTGAATACCATTGGGGAGGTGTCTGTCATGTACAGGATGGCTTCGGCCGCTTTTTCCGGGTAATCGCGGGCGCGGAAAACTTCCGCCGAAAAATCAGGGTCAGAGGATTTAAAGTCCGGAAGCCATACGGTGACAAGCCCTTCCAGAAGCTTCAAGACACCGGTGGATTCGTAGGCGGAGGAATTCCACAGAACCGGGATTGAAAGCCCCTGTTCCCGGGCTTCCCGCAAGCCTTCCGCCAGGTATGGCACGGAATGACTTCCTGTTACAATATTGATGTTTTCCGCACCGGCTTTTTCCAGGGCAAGGCATATGGAGGCAAAGTCTTTTTTGCTTACGGCTTTACCCATGCCTTCCCGGGAAATCTGGTAATTCTGGCAGAAAGAACAGCGCAGGTTGCATCCTGTCACAAAAACAGTTCCGGATCCGCCCTGTCCCGTGACGGGCGGTTCCTCCCCGAAATGGAGACCAGCCCAGGAAAGGCGCAGTCCATCGGTTTCCCCGCAGAAGGCTCCGGTGGGGTTCCCGTTTCTGGCGGCGGCACAGTTTCTGGGGCAAAGGGTGCAGCTTTCCTGCCATGTGCCGGTTCCGCCGTTCATGTTCATTTTACGGTTCCTGCCCTTTGCCCCTGTCTCAATTTCCGGATGAAGGGGTTGAAAGGAGCCGGTTCAGCCGTTTGACGAAATCAGCCGGGTCTTTCAGTTCCCCTCCGTCCACCAGGAGAGCCTGATCCAAAAGCACGGAGGAAATGTCATCGATGCGGCTTTGGTCTTTCGTTTCTTTCAGCTGGAGCACCAGCGGGTGTTCCCCATTTATTTCAAGGATGGGTTTTACTTCAGCGAAGCCCTTTTGTCCCATGGCCTTCATCATGCGCTCCATCTGGAGGCTCGGATCATTCTCGTCAACGACAATACAGCAGGGGGAATCCGAAAGCCGCTTTGAAAGGCGGACGTCCTTCACACGGTCGCCCAGCGATTTCTTTACTGCCTCGATGACGGGCTTCATGTCCTTTTCCTTTTCTTTCCCGGCTTTTTTGTCTTCCTTATCGGCAAGCTCGTCGTCGCTGCCGGCCCTGTTCGCCGCCTTCAGCTCCCATTCCTTGTATTTTCCCAAAGCCGGAATCACGATGTCGTCAATCTCGTCGTCCATAATCAGGACTTCGATTCCTTTGGCTTTATACGCCTCCAGCAGAGGAGACTGGCGGAGGGTTTTCTCATCGCCGCCGGTAATATAGTAGATGGCTTTCTGGCCTTCCTTCATTCTGGAAACATAATCCGCGAATCCAGTCCATACGGGTTTTTCCGCCGCATCCCCGTCTTTATTTTCGCCGTCCTTTTTCTCAGGTTCAGGAAGTTCGGCCGTGGTTTTGAATCTGACGAGTTCCGCCAAATCCTCCCTGTGGCCGTAATCGCTGTAAAGACCTTCTTTCAGAGGACGGTTGTATTCTGTTATGAAACGGTTGTATTTTTCAGGGTCCGTTTCCGCGAGCTTCTTGAATTCTCCGAGGAGCTTTTTCACTGAAGCCGTCTGTATCGTTGACAGAATCCTGTTCTGCTGGAGGATTTCCCTGCTTACATTCAGGGGAAGATCCTCGCTGTCTATTATACCGCGGACAAACCTGAGGTAGACGGGAAGCAGTTCCTTGTCGTCATCCGTGATGAAAACCCTTTTTACAAAGAGCTTTACGCCGGGTTTGTAATCCGCATGGAACATATCAAAGGGCGCGCGGGAAGGGACATAGAAGAGCGTTGTGTATTCCTGGGTTCCCTCCGCCTTTGTGTGGACGTATAAAAGCGGTTCCTCCGAATCGTGGGACAGGGATTTGTAAAAGGAAACATAGTCCTCGTGTTTCAATTCCGACTTGGGCTTTTGCCAGAGGGCGCTGGCATCGTTTATCTGCTCGGAAACGGGCTCGCTCTTCTTCTCCTTGCCCTTGTCATCGTATTCCTTCTTTATATAGTGAAGGTAAATGGGGAAGGCAATGTGGTCGGAATACCGTTTGATTATGTCCTCGATTTTCCAACGGGAAGCGTATTCCTTGTCATCATCATTCAAATGCATGATGACAGCTGAACCGTTTGAACCTTCCGGGACACCTTCTTCCAGGGGGAAGGCCGTGTCATCGGTTTCCTCCAGTTCGTAGGAACCCTTTCCGTCTGAAGTCCATTTCCATACCTTTGATTCCCCGGCCTTTTTGGAAACAACCTCTATTTTTGACGAAACCATGAAGGCTGAGTAAAAGCCAACGCCGAACTGTCCTATAAGGTTTGAGTCCTTTTTGTCGCCGGCGGAAAGTTTTTCCAAAAAAGCCTTTGTGCCTGAACGGGCGATGGTTCCCAGGTTTGCGATGATATCCTGGTCGTTCATCCCGATACCGGTGTCCCGGACTGTAAGGGTTTTTTCGTCCTCATTGAAGGAAATGTCAATCCGGGGGGAAAACTGTACGTTTTTGTAAGCTTCGTCTGAAAGCGTAAGGTATTTCAGTTTGTCGAGGGCATCGGAAGCGTTGGAAACTATTTCCCTCAGGAAGATTTCTTTGTTTGAATACAAAGAGTGGATGATGAGCGTTAAAAGCTGATTTACTTCTGTTTGAAATTGGTATGTCGCCATGTTAAAACCAGACCTCCAGTTTGTATTTTACCTGATATTTGTATTTGTAAAGATACTAAAAGTTTCTGTATGCCGTCAATATAAGTATCCGCTTGTATTTTGTCCATTTTAGCTTATAATTGTGCAATGCTTGGAGCGGTAAAAAATTTTGCCGGTGGAATCGGCGCCAGAACTTTGGGCGGTTTTGAAGAGGTAAAATACTCCGTAGGTTTTTTCGGGAAAATCTGCAGGAGCGTTTTTTCTTTTGTTTTAAGGGGACGGGTTTCTTACAGAATCCTCATAATGCAGATTCTCTTTACTTTTGTGGAGGCCCTTCTTATTTCCTCCCTGCTGGCACTTGGTATAGGATGCGCCGTAATCGTAATGGGGTATCCTTTTTTGGCAGGATTTTCCCAGGAAAGCTTGATTTATCCGCTGATTACCGCTGTGATAATGAGGGAGCTGGGTCCCCTCCTTACCGCATTCATTATCATCGCCCGTTCCGGGACGGCGATAGCCACGGAAGTCGCCGGTATGGTGGTTTCAAGTGAAATCGAGGCTTATGTCTCTGTGGGGATTGACCCCATCGAGCATATCGCAGTCCCCAGGTTTTTAGGCGTCACCGTTTCCCTTATGCTGTTGAATATTTATTTTTCACTTTTCGGCTTGGTGGGTTCTTACTGTGTATCCCTTTTTTTTACTTCCATCGCACCTTCGGAATATTTTGCCGGAATACTGCAAAACTTTTCAATTGTGGATTTGTTTTTCTCCTTGTTGAAAAGCTTTGTATTCGGGGTTGCGATTGCCACCACAGCCTTGTTGCAGGGTTTTTCGGTGGAACGTTCCATGACGGAAATCCCCGTGGCGGGACTTAGGGCGGTGGGGAAATCCTTCGGAAGCTGTATTTTTGCTGACGTGCTTTTAACAGTTTTATTCTATTTAATGTAGTGCTTTTTATGGACGGAAATACTCGTATTGATATGCAGAATGTTTCTTTTGAAGGTTCCGGAATGAGGATCGTGAACGGGTTTTCCTTGCAGGTTCCCCGTGGTCAGTCCGTGGCGTTTGTGGGCTCTTCCGGCAGCGGCAAGTCCACAGTCCTCAAGCTTGCCGCCGGGCTGCTTCTTCCTGTTTCCGGGGAAATATTTTTTGACGGGAAGTCTGTCCACAACATGAATAGGGCGGAGACCCTGGCGTTCAGGAAAAAATCCGGGTTCGTTTTCCAAAACGCGGCTTTGTGGGCCAACCAGTCAATCTTGCAGAACCTAGAGCTTCCCCTGAAAATCCATTTCCCGGGATACACCGAAGAAGACAGGCACAGCCGCATAATGAAGCTTCTGTCCCTGACCGGGTATTCAAAGGGGCTGCACATTCGCCCGGCGTCCCTTTCTTCCGGGGAGCAAAAAATAATAGCCTTTGTGCGTTCCTTTTTGTGTTCTCCGGAAATTCTTTTTCTTGATGAATGGGAGGAATCCCTGGATGATAAAAATGTCCGGAGCCTTTTGAAGATTATAAAGGACTGGAAAACTGAAGGGAAAACCCTTCTTTTTGTAAGCCACAACGCTTCCGTCATTCAGGAACTTGCTGACAGGATTTGTGTGATTAAAAACGGCAGTTTGGAGGAAGACTCTTCCTGCAGTATTTTTTTTCAAAAAAACTATAATAAGGATTTAATTGACAGAGGCGTTGATACATGAAATTCAAAATCAAATATGCGGATCAAATTGTCGGCTTTTTTGTTATATTTGCAGTTTTCCTTCTTGTTGTCACTGTGTTCCTTTTGGGCAGCAACCAGAGATGGTTCTCAAAGGACTACAGGTTCACCGCCGTGTTTGACAGTGCGTCCGGGATAAGCGAGGGGATGGCGATACAATACAAGGGTTTCGTTGTCGGGAAGGTGAAAAAATACCGCCTGAATAACGACGACACAATCACGGCGGACATTCTGATTCAGGATACATACTACAACCGCATCCGGGAAGGGACAGTCATTGAGCTTAGCGTCAGCCCCATAGGCTTGGGCAGCCAGATGTTGATTCATCCCGGAAAGGGGGAAACGCTCCTTCCGGAAGATTCCCAGATTCCCTTGTGGAATTCGGAAGAGGCCGGGGCGCTCATGCGCCGGGGACTGGTGTCCTTTGTGAAAAAGGACGACACAATTTCCACCCTCATATCCCAGGCCAGTCCCCTGATAGCGACCCTGACATTCACCTTGAGGCAGATAAACAACGCCTTCCTCGGGACAGGGGACAGCCCGTTGACACAGACGGTGGGAGGACTGGCCGCCACTTTGAATAATGTGGCGGAAATCACAAACACTTCTTCCGAGGACATTGAGAAAGCCCTGGCGAATCTGGCGGAGATAAGCGTGAACCTTGAGAAAATGAGCAGGGAATTCGCCGACCCGACAAACCTTGTGCCGAAGCTTATCGATGGTGACGGACGGTTGTTTGACAGCATAGAGAGGACATTGCTTGAGATTGAAGGGATTTTCACCAACCTGGATGATGCCAGTTTTATGCTGAAATCGGATTTCCCGCAGATTTCGCTTTTGTTGTCCGACTTAAAAGCCTCGCTGGAAAAAGCCCAGGATGTTATGGAAGGGCTCAGGAACAATCCCCTGTTGCGTGGAGGAATTCCGGAGAAGGTGAAGACGGGCGGCACGGATTCTTATTCCAGGGATTTGGAATTTTGACGTGATGTGTAATAGGAGATAAAGATGCGCAGGTTTAATAAGGAAATATTCATCCCTCTGTTTTTTTGTTCCGTGCCTTTTTTATTGTGGGCTTGTTCCTCCGCTCCTTCCCGCCCCGCGGAAATTTTGACGGAAAGAAACCTGGCTTCCTCCGAGCTTGAGGCCGCATACCGGAATATGAATGGGGGCGGCTACAACGATAATTTGACGTATATAACCGATGCCCGCCGGCGTGCCGTCGCTGTTGATGACCCTGAACTGCGGGTGGAAACTTCCATCGCCCTGGGAGCGGCTTTCTTCAGCAACGGTGAAGTGGACGGGGCCATCGCTGAATGGGAGAGGGCTGAAAAGGAAGCGGAGGAAGAATCGCTGGAGGAATTGGCAGCCCTGTCCAGGGTTTATCTGGCGAAGGGCAGGTTGAAGAAAAACGGCGGGCAGAACGGGGCGGAAATTTCGAAAGCCATTTTGGGTGAGATGGATTCCCTTTCAGCCAATAAAATGTACACAGCCTTTGCCTGGCAGACATTGGGCTTGGCAAAAAAAGCTGAAGGACGTTTCGGTGAAGCGGAAGAAGCCCTGATGAAAAGTTTGAAGATACATGAGGCGGAGCTTTATTTGGAGAGCGCCGCCTTTGACTGGTTTGCGGTTGCCTCCGTGCGTTCCGAAAACGAAAACTATGAAGGCGCATTGGAAGCCCTCCGCAATGCCCTCGCTTTTGACAGGCGCAGTGAAAACAAATACGGAGTGGGGGAGGACTGGCTCGCCATGGGAAGGGTTCATGTGAAAGCCGGACAGGAACAGGAGGCTTTCAAGGCCTTTGCCCGGTCTGAAGAAATTTTTTCCGCAGCCGGACTACAGGAAAAAGCCGGGGAAGCCCGGCTTTTGAAGGAGTCCCTGAACTTGGTGGAATGAATCCGCGGCGCCAGCAGCGCCCGTGGCGCTTATTCCCATAAACTTTTGTACAGGGCGCAGATGTCCTCTTTGGAGACGGGTTTGATTGTGTTTCCGGGGCTTCCTGATGCAATGGCATCGCCCGTCATCTTGTCGATAAGGGAATCAAAACGGGCTTTGTCTATTCCGTATCCGGCAAGGCTGGGTATTTCCAGGGTGCGGCACAAATCCTTCAGTTTTCCGATAAAGGCTTCCGCCGCCTCCTTTTCCCCTGTGCCCCTGTCCGCAATGCCGAGGGTGCAGGCGATTTCAGCGAACTTCTGGTAACAGCCGTCAAGGGCGAAGGAGAGGCAGTTGCATATCAGCATAGCGTTGGAAATGCCGTGGGGAACATGGAACAGGGCGCCTATAGGCCGGCTCATCCCGTGGACAATGGTCACTGACGCGTTGTTTATACATACCCCGGCTAGGTATGCCGCCAGGGCAAGCTCGCCCCTTGCCTCTTTGTTGTTGCCGTCCTTGTAGGCTTCCGGCAGCCAGGTGAAAATCTTTTTGATGGCAGTCAAAGCATACATATCGGTGATGGGGTTCGCCAGCCGGGAGGTGTAAGCCTCCACCGCATGGGTCAGGGCGTCCATTCCCGTTGATGCTGTTATGTTTTTCGGAGCGGACAGGTCGAAGGACGGCTCGATGACGGCAACCTGGGGTATAAGCTGTTCCCCTTTCAGAAGCATTTTAACATCCTTCTCAGTGTCGGTGATGATGGTGAATTTTGTGGCTTCCGAACCTGTTCCCGCCGTTGTGGGAATAAGCATGAAAGGCGGGAAGCCGCCGGAAATTTCCTTGCCGGCGTAATCCGCGATGGAACCGGGCAGGGCGCTCATTGCGGCGATGGCTTTGGCGCTGTCCAAGGGACTTCCGCCGCCGAAACCTATAAGGAAGTCGCATCCGTTTTTGCGGAAAGCCTCGACACCCTCTTGTATCATCTGTACTGTGGGTTCCCCGGTGATGCCGTTGAAAAGCGTATACCCTATACCCCAGGAATCCAGCTTTTGTGTCAGAATGTTTACAAGCCCGCCGGCTGTTATGTGTTTCCCTGTCACTATGAGAGCCTTTGTCCCCAGTTTGCAGACAGCGGACTTTGCTGCTTCCAGTGCACCATCCCCTATAAACGTTTTATCCGGTTGTATGAATTGATAAGCCATGTGTATCTCCTTTTTGTACTATACCACGGATGCGGTTGCCTGTACATAAAATTTTAACGCTTGCTTTTTTACCGTTTATGGGGATACAATTTTCGTTATGAATATACACGTCCTTGAGATGCCCCTTGATTTCGGCGGAAACAGACACGGCTCGGACATGGGACCGTCGGCGATACGGCTTGCCGGCCTTAAAGAGCGTCTGTCCCAGCTCAGCGAAAACGAGATAACATATACAAACCCGATGGATATAAACCCGTCTGAATACGAGGATCCGGGGAATCCTGAAGCGAAATACCTTAAACCGATTTCCAAGGCTTGTTGTGCATTGGCGGAAGAAACCGATGGCATTGTGTCTTCCGGCGGCTTTCCCCTTGTCCTGGGCGGCGACCATTCCATTGCCTTGGGAACCATTGCCGGCGTGGCTGCCGCCCACAGAAAGGACGGCAAAAGGCTGGGGGTTCTGTATGTGGATGCCCACGGCGATTTCAACACAACCGAGACAAGCCCCACGGGAAATATACACGGTATGTGTATGGCTGCCTCCTGCGGGTTCGGCATAAAGCCCCTCACCGACTTGTATTGCCCGGGCGCAAAGGTTGACAGCCGCAATGTGTGCTATGTGGGTTTGCGCAGCATTGACCCCAAAGAGCGTGTCCTGATGAGGGAAGCCGGTGTTACGGCATTCACCATGAGCGATATAGACAGGCTGGGCTTCCCTTCCGTCCTTAAAAAAGTCACCGCCTTTTTTAAGGACAGGGTTGACGTAATACACGTGAGTTTCGATATGGATGTAATTGACCCCATGTTCGCTCCCGGTGTGGGTATACCTCTCCCTGGCGGGCTGAATTACAGGGAAGCCCTTCTGCTGATGGAGGAAATTTCACTTACAGGCATGGTCGGTTCCGCTGAATTTGTTGAGGTGAATCCTGTCCTTGATGTGCGCAGCCAGACCGCCAGGATGGCTGTTGAGCTTGCGGCCAGGCTGCTGGGAGACCGCATATATTAACCGCATTATTGATTGAGATGGGTTGGCGCTGTTGTCTTTTGCAAACGAAGATGCGGTGCTCAAGTAAAATTGAGAAAATTGAGAGAGTGTTTTTCAGTGTAGAGTTGTTTTGTGAAAGGGGGTTGCCATGAATTTGGGTATTTTAGGAGCAGGAAGAATCGCCGCTGTTATGGCGGATACCGTCAATAAAATGAATAAGGCCGGTGATAATTCCGTGAAGCTGTATGCGGTTGCCGCCAGGGAAATGGAACGTGCCAAGACTTTCGCTTCCACCAACGGAATTCAAAAGGCTTTCGGCTCCTATGAGGATATGCTGTGCGACTCGAATTTGGATTTTGTATATATAGCCACTCCCCATTCGCACCATTACCGACACATTAAACTTTGCGTGAACCACGGGAAGCATGTGCTTTGTGAAAAGGCGTTTACTGTTAATGCCCGGCAGGTTGAGGATATCCTCCGGTACGCAAAATCAAAAGGGGTTCTTGTCACTGAAGCGATTTGGACACGTTACCAGCCAATGCGCCAAATGATTGGCAATGTGTTGTCTTCCGGCGCCATCGGCAATCTGAAGATGCTTACAGCCAATTTATGCTACACCATTACGGAGAAAGAGCGCATTGTCGTTCCGGAACTGGCAGGCGGTGCATTGCTTGATGTGGGTGTGTATACGCTGAATTTCGCTGCCATGGTTTTCGGCCATGCGGACGGCGTACAGGGTATGTGCACGAAGAACAGCAAAGGGGTGGATATTTCAGACAGCATAACCCTTTTGTGGAATGACGGACGCATGGCTGTTCTTAACGCTTCGGCGGAGGCGGTTTCCGACAGATCCGGAATTATTTACGGAGACAAGGGTTTTGTGGTTGTGGAGAACATCAATAATCCCCAGGGAATCAAGGTCTATGACAGGGACTATAAATTGGTTGATGAACAGGTTTGTCCCCCGCAGTTAACCGGCTATGAATATGAGGTTGCGGAAACTGTCCGGTGCATCAATGACGGTGTTCTGGAATGTCCTTCAATGCCCCATGAGGAGACAATTTATTTGATGGAAACCATGGATCATCTTCGGGCGCAAATGTCGATCCATTATCCCTGTGAAGGTTTGGACGGATGACGGGTTGCCATCCGGCACGGTAGGAGCGGAAAACGGTGGAGGAACAATGCGCTCGCCCAGATTAAAATGAATTCGCCTGAAAGACTGTCCGTGAATTTAGGAGTGGCAATGAAAAAGCATAGGTTTGTTTTATTTCTCTTTACCTGTGTTTTCCCATTTATGAAAACACCCAAAAGAACACTTGCAACGCTTGTTTTTGCGGTCACCGCTTTGTTTACAGTCGTGGCGACAATCTCCGCAGAAGAATATGTTATCGGTGAAGAATATTACAAGGATTTCCCCGGTAGCGGACATCAATTGATGAAAGTGCTGGAGATAAGCGAATACGATGAACGGGGATATATAATCCACAGCATATTCACTCCGAGCGAAATAGAATATTATGGACAAGAATACTGGTATGAATACACCTTTCGGCCGGACGGTACAAGAAAAACCCGAATACTGTTTGTAAGAAAGTTTAACCCATCAGACTTCACTTTTCCACCGAGGCCAATATTAGACTATAAAACAGTAAAAATGCTTGAGGCAGGCGGCATATACCGTGTTTCGGAAAACCTGCGGCTGCGGGAAAATGAAGACACATTCAGCGCAGTCGTAACCACAATGCAGGCAGGCACTCCGGTAAAAGTACTTTTATAAAAATAAGAAACATACGAGAAGGATACAAAAAAATGAAAAAGTTTGTAATATTTTTATTTTTATTAATAAATATTTTTTTATTTGCAGAAGAGCCCGTTTTTATACTAAAAAAAGATTTGGTTCTTGAGGATGTGTATTTAAATGAACACAGTTTTTCGAAAGGTGATAAATTTTTGTTTGATTATACTAAAAAAGGTTTTGGAGTAGATTTATATAATCCGCTTTCAATTGAAATTTTTTTTAAAGACACTAATGGTACTAGTTATACAAGTAATATTAATGATGTTTGCTTGGCAGATTATGATTATAAAATATGTGAAAATGTCAGCAAAGATTACTGGATACCTTCATATTATTATGATTTGTTAAAAAGTAACACTCCGTTTGATGATGTATTGAAATATGAAAAATATTGGGCAAATTTTATGTTTGTGGCTGAGGATGAGCCAAAATGGTATGATTTTTTTGGTGTTCAACGTTATTATTTTGGAGATTTTTATAAAGTAGTATTTGGTAGCGATGGTTATAAAGATGTCGATTTCTTTGCCTACCTGGAAGAAGTTTCTGACACAAAGATAGTCTACAATGTTCAAAAAATGTATTCTCATTATTTTGATTATAAAGAAGAAGTTAGTTATAATCAGCCAGAATTTTTACCTCTATTTGAAAAAGAAACACCTTTTAAAATTTTTCTTACACTTGATGGCGATTATATGAAAATGTACATAGATGAAGTTTCGGAAGAAAACCTGTTCCAAATATTAGTCCGTACAACACCGGAAGCCTGCGACCAAATAGAAAAATGGATAAAAGGGGAATCAGATGATTTATCAAAAGTAGTCATGCCAAGATTTTCTTCTGTCAAAAAAGAATCTTCACCGGCAGCACCAGCGGCAAACATTTCTCCAAACGAAACAATGACTGTCTCTGAAAACCTGAGGCTCCGTTCGGAAAAAGCCGCAACATCAGAAGTTCTCACTGTGATGCAGGCAGGTACCCGTGTAAAAATCCTTGAAGTTGGAAAAGCCGAAACAATAGACGGCCTTTCCGCAAACTGGGTAAAGGTGGAAGTCCGGTCAGGGGCAAAAGACCGTGACGGCAATGCCATACGGGCCGGCACAACAGGCTGGTGCTTCGGCGGTTACTTGAAAACCGGGGAGTATGAAGAATCGGAGTTATTTGATTCCCCGGAAACAGCAAACGAAACAGAGTCCGAAGTTAAAAGTATATTTCAAATCCGTATCGAAGAAATATCTTTTATCATAGGAATGTATTTTACTTTTATTTTTTTTATATTATTAATCGTACCTTTTATATATAATACGATGAAAATAATCAAATCAATAAAGGCAAGAAAGAAAGGTGCCGGAGGTAATGTTCCGGTGTTATCACTTACATTGATTTGTGCCGGATGCTTTTTTTCCGCATTTGCGGCTTTTTGCCTGTCAGTGCTGACAGCAGTTGATGTCATTGATGTTATAGTCATAATAGGGGTCATTGCTTCAATTTTTATATATATAGTAGCAGGGCTGGTGACAATAGTCGGAAAAATACGAAAGAAAAAAGAGGCTCCCGGAAGTTTGAGACCGGTCATAGCCGGTGAAGTTGCGATGATTACCGGAATATTGTTTCTTTTATCAAATGTGGTAATTAGTTATAAACAATTTATCTATATAGTGATGATGATGACGCTGGTTGTGTTTGCGGCAGGAAGCATGTTGATAACGGCAGGCGTATTGCGTCCAAACGTGAAAGAAGGCGAAAGACAAGATATATAACGACACAGGTAAAGGAGTGGATAAAATGAAACGATTATTTTTTATTTTTTTATTTATTTGTATTATATTATCACATTCTTTTTCACAGATTATTAGTTATAGTATTACAAAAGAAAAGTATATCTATTATGAAGAAATTGTATATAATTTTAATGAATTGTCTAAGGAGCTTCAGGGAGAATTAATTGGAAAAGATAAATTAGTTTTTTATAAACTTGGAAGTCCGTTTTCAGAACATTATTTAAGTGTGAAAAATGATGATAATTATTTTTTACATACTATAACTGTTAATGATAAAAATGGAGATTTATTTCATGTTTTAATTGACGATCTTGAAAGAACTGGTGTTGATAAAGATCTTCATAAATCCATAAATGGAGTGTGGATTCCAGCATATTATTTTGATGTATTAAAGGCTGGAAATAAAAAGAAATTGTTAAGTTATGAATCATTTTGGGAAACGGATTGGAAAACTAGTATTGGTGAACAATGGGAAGATGAATATTTTCCCTTGCATTTAATTATATCTGATAATTATTTTTATATTTCATCGTATGCAACTGGATACAGATTTTATCTAATAACCTCAGATATTTCGAATAATGGAATACAATGTTACACATTAGAAAAAAATATTGATACTGGTAGAATAGATTCGAAAAAGGAAATATTGAGGTACTTTGATGGAGAAAATGAAACTGCAATTTTTTTTGAGAGAGATGGAGATTATATAAATTTGTATAATGATTCAAACAGAAATGAAATGATAGAGTCATTTGTGTTTGTAAGCAATTATGATTTTATAAAAGAAAATATTAAAATGATATTAAAAGGAAACAAATGCGATCTTTCTAAAGTCACCTGGCCAAAACATGCCGACGGTTCTTGTGATTACGACGGAAGCAAAAAGACAGTTGCCGTGCAATCTACCAACGTCTCCAAAAACAAAACAATGACCGCCACCGAAAACCTAAAACTCCGTTCGGGAGAAGCCACAACATCAGATGTTGTCACTGTGCTGCAGGCAGGTACCCGTGTAAAAATCCTTGAAGTCGGTAAAGCCGAAACAATCGACGGAATTAGCAGCAACTGGGTAAAAGTTGAAGTACAGGCCGGTGCTAAAGACCGCGACGGCAAAACAATCACTAAAGGGACCGTTGGCTGGTGCTTCGGCGGTTACTTATGGTAGATATTAGGGTATGACAACCTGGTTACACAATGTGCAGATTGGGTCATAAAGCCACGGGCTATTAATCATTTCAATAACAGCTGGGTTTTAGGAGAAATACAGATGAAAAAAAAGAATCTGAAATTTAAATTCAACTTTGAAGAACTTGACAATAATGAACTGCTAATTAATGTAAAACTAACAGATTCTTTTTTCTGGCGGACAAAACAATGGGACAGTATTATCATAAAAAAAAAGTGGATTTCCCTGATAATAAGCATATTAAGAAATGCCACCGTTGCTGACTATGAGACTACACAAAATTTTATAAATGAATACGAAGACTGTGAATTAACATTTTATATAAGGACAAAGGAAACAGATTATTCCTATATAAAAATTTATCCCAATTGGAAAGATGAAAAAAAAACGGTTGTCTTCAATCTCAATACCCTATTTAACCCGCAATAACACAAACTTGATGTCGGAATTTATTGAACCCTTTTTAGTTGCATTATCGCAATTCCTTCCGGAAGAAGAACGCCTGCAACTGCCCCATTCTTGGAAAGAAAATAAAAATGAAGAAAATTTTCAATCCGTAAACAACGATCCGGAAATCAGAGAAATTGCAACAAAAGAAAAAATAAAAAAAGATATTATTGTAAACTTTGAATTTGATATTGAAGAATGTGACAATGACGAATTGCGAATCAACGGAAAAAGAACCGGTACCTTCGGCGGCGGACAGCAAAAAAGTATTGTTATACAAAAAAACTGGATACCCTGGATAATAATCACATTGAGAAATCTTAGTGTTGATAACTATCAAACAGGAGTTGAAAGCATCATAAATAAATGGGGAACGTGCCAATTAACGTTAAGCATCTGTCCTATAGGGGATGGGTATTCCTATATAAAAATATTTCCCATTTGGAAGGATGAAAAGAAGATATCACCGGCACTTGAAATACCTTATTTTCCTTGGCATACAAAAAATGAGCAGAGTTATACTCTAAAGGGAGTGGGGACTTATACCCGTTTCGAATTTAATTTTGAAGAATCGGACAACGACTTGAAAATCATGTCGGAATTTATAGAACCCTTCTTAGTGGCCTTGTCACAATTTCTTCCGGAAGAAGACCGGAAAAAACTGTCCCCGCCCTGGAGTCCCAAAGGCGAAATACGAATCAACACCAGAACCGGTAGCCGTTTCGGTGCCGGATCATGGCAGTCGTGGGATAGTGTTGTCATCAAAAAAGAGTGGATACCCTGGATAATAACCACCTTGAGGAATGCGACTGAAGAGGATTTTTGCCCGCCGGAGTGGCGTAGGTATTTTAAAAATGCATACGAAGACTGCACCTTAGGTATATGTGTATGGCTGGAACACGATTTATATTATTCACATATTGAGATATTCCCCAGATGGAAGGATGAGAAACGGTGGACACCGGCTATTGAGATACCTTACCGCTATGGGAATAAAGCTAGAGCCATGTCGGAGTTTATAGAGCCCTTTTTAGTTGAACTGTCGCAATTTCTTACGGAGGAGGAGCGGGAAAAACTTCCTCCCCGGGTGAGAATGATGAGGGATAAGGTCAAAGCCCAGGAATATTTTGATGAAAGATTCAAGAAAGATTCCCAAAATCTGAAAGAAATACTGCAAACGTATCATTGTGATATTGAGACTGACGAACATCGTGCGGAACCGGACATAAGAGCGTTTAAATATCAAATATATACTTATGCATTTTACAAATTTTATACAGGATATTCCTTAGGGGTAGACATGCATGAGCTGCTTCCCGAAGTAGACCTGATTTTGCGTAATTTGATAGACGCACAGGACGGCACTGATAATTATGAAGATATGGAAACTATTCTGTATTTTATCGTGCTTTTTAACAGGACTGAATTTCTGGATGACTATCGAAAATTGTTACAAAAATCGGAACAGCGGGATTTTTATATGGATTATCTTGTACAGACAGTGGACCCCACCTGGCAGTTACATACGCAAAAACTCCGGTGTCCCAAACATACACAGCCGTTATACGAGGTGATAATGCTGTCAAAAGAAAACAAGGCTGAAGCCGTCCAGCGGTTAAGGCGGTATCTTAAAAGGCAGTGGATTTTGACATTACGGAAAGGGGTAATAACGCACCATGATCTGAAAGACAATAATTACCGCGGATTTTGGTGTATTGCCTCAGCCACTTTGGTAAAAGCCCTCAAGCTTGACGACACGGAATTAAAAGACTGTAAATACTATCCCTACGATATGGCTCATTTCTGTTAGAAAATAAAACGTGTATACATAAGGGAGGTAAAATAATGAGTGCATATTTTGAATTTAATTTTGAGGAATTAGATAACGATGAGTTACGAATTAACGGAAAGAGTTCTTATTCAGATCAGTGGAGAAGTATTATCATAAAAAAAGAGTGGATAGCCTGGATAATAACCACATTAAGGAATCTTACCTATAAGGACTATAACACATGGGAGAAAACTGTCGGAATTAACTATGAAGACTGCAGATTAGTTATACTGATAAGCTTATTTGAAAAAGAGTATTCATACATCGTAATATTTCCAAATTGGAAGGATAAAAGCCGGAGAACACCGTCAATTAAAATACCTTATTTATCCTGGAACAAAAGATTGCTGATGTCGGAATTCATAGAGCCCTTTTTGGTTGCATTATCACAATTCCTTACGGAAGAAGAAAGGGGCAAACTGCCACCCCCCTGGAGTGAAAAAGAAGAGGAAGAGAAAAAGAAAGGGAAGAGGAAAAGAAAAAAAGACGACCAATCCGACGACGGAAGAATTTCAGTACGGTTTGTAGGCGAAATTGATCCCAGGGACTATTTCGGGTTATGGGAATGAAGGCAAGCTCTTCTGCATTAAAATCCTTCTGTAAAAAGCTTTATTGTAAGGAATTTGCATATCCATTTCTAAATGAATTTGAAATAAATAAAATAGTAATCTATAATGGTGAGGATGGATTCTGGTATGTCATTAAGTGAAAATTTTAATAAGAAAATAGAACTTTCTCGTCAAATTATTAATCCACTGTTAGACAATTTGAATGAAGA
>CASGBA010000010.1 GCA_949299755.1 uncultured Treponema sp.
ACCGTGCGCAGCCAGGCACCCATTGTGATATCCGCGAATGCAGAAGTGGTTACCAGCAGCAATACTACTGTAACTGCAACAAGAAGTTTTTTCATTCTTCTAGCCTCCTTATGATAAGTATTAGACATACAGGAAAAAAGCCGTTATTATGATGACCGTGTTTGAATTGGATTGTCCGAAAAGAAATCCTAATCGCCTCCTTGGGACATGAGCCCGTACCTAAGAATAGGACTCGGCTTAAAGTGTTTAAGCTAGGATATCCATTTCAAACATGTCACGAATCGCGAGGTGTTAATGTACATAGTGGGAATCGATATAGCAAAAAAATCCCATCAAGCAGCCATAATGAATAAAAACGGATCATTGTTGGAGAAGTCTTTCCGGTTCCCCAATTCCAGGGAAGGATTTGATTTTTTAATGTCAAAAATTGCCGCCGTGGACAGTGATTTAAATAATTTTGAATTCGGAATGGAGGCAACAGGTCATTACTGGTTGAATCTTTATACATGGCTTGCGGAAAAAAAAGTTGTGATTCATGTCATAAATCCGCTTCAGTCTGATGCCCTTCGTAACCTCTATCTTCGTAGAACAAAAACAGATTCTGTTGATGCGAAAATAATTGCGCAAGTTATTAGAATCGGACAATATTCAGAAACAAAACTTGCGGATGACAATATGCTTGCAATGCGTGATTTGTGCCGGCAGCGGTTTTTTCTGGTGGATATCATGGCGGATTTGAAGCGCAAGATAATCGTAATGATGGACAGGATTTTTCCGGAGTATCAGGGTTTTTTTTCGGACACTTTCGGAAAAGCTTCAGCGCAGGTTTTAAAAAACTGTAATACACCGGAGGAAATTGTCTCCATGGGAATTGATAACCTGACGGAACTTTTACGTTCCGCCAGTAACGGAAGATTCCGGAAAGATAAAGCCATGGATTTGATAAAATTGGCGGAAAATTCTTTCGCCGCGCGGCTTTCCTCAAACACTCTTTCACTTCTTGTGAAACAGATGATGGAGCAAATTGAACTGGTGGAAAAGCAGACTTCATTTTTGGAAAAGATTATAGCGCAGAAGTTTGAATCTTTTGACACAAAAATAACCCAGATCCCCGGTATCGGGCCTGTATTGGGTGCTTCCATCCTAAGTGAAATAGGTGATATAAATCGGTTTGCTTCCCCGAAAAAGCTTGTGGCTTATGCAGGAATAGATCCTTCTGTCACCCAATCCGGTCAATTTACAGGGACGGAAAACCATATGTCAAAAAGGGGATCATCGTATTTAAGGCGTTCCCTGTGGGTGGCGGCTTTTGTGGCGGTGAATCATAACAAGGAAATCATTCAAATTTACAGGAATAAAACCGCGGAAGGAAAAAGCCATTTTCAGGCTATGGGCTTTGTGTGTCATAAGCTTTTGAACATAGTTTATGCTGTATTGAAAAACAATACCGATTACAATCCGCAAATACTCAATGTGGAAATAAATCCGGAAAAAGATACTGCAAAAAATCTGGCCGCTATTGCTCTGGGGAATAAACAGGGCGTAACAATAGTTTCCGTTTAATTGGTGAATTCTTTACGTCCCAAGGGAGTGCCTATCCAAACCCCTTCCGCTCCCAGATATTCCCTTCTCTGGCCGTCAATAAGGAACTGCACTGAAGTTACTGTGGGGAAAGTGGTGGCGGTAAAGACAATCTGTGAAAGCTGGGCCAGGTAACCTTCAATCCCGTATTGGTTGAACTGGAATTCCTCACTGAGATTGAGGGTTGCGGTTCCATCCTTGACCACAGCGGATAGAAGCCTTGTCCCGTCCGGAATCAAGGAAATTAATCCGCGTTTCTTTTCACTGTCCGAAGGCCCTTCAAAAAGAGCTGTCAGGGCATCGGCCAGTGGAGAGTCGGATTTTGGAATATCCTTTACAACCTCCTGCCGCAAAACCCTGCCCTCTGAGTCAATGGAAACAAAATACAGCCGCTGCTTTCTCATGGGGACAACAACAGCCGGCTTTTGGGAAGAAGCGGTTTCGCTGTCTGTTTCTTTTTCACTGTTTGAATTCTCTTTCACTGGAGACGGCTTTTCCTGTTCTTTTTCCCGTCCTCCGGTGGATTCTCCTGTTTCCTCCGGCGAAGTCAGCTCGGTTATGTCATTTTGCCTTGGTTTTTCCTGTTCCGGTTCACTCCGTTCTCCACCGGAAGGCTCCTGCCGGGATTCTCCCCCGTTGTTTTCTGCCTTTTTGTCTTCAGGTTCAGGCTGGATTTTAAGATGAAGATCCCCGTCTTCCCTTGTCTGAGGGGTTAAATTGGGTCCACGTTCAATATCTTCTTTTTTATTAAAAAAACCGGATTCTTCCAAACTACGCAGTGCCCCGGCAATATTGTTTTTGTTTATAAAAAAAAGCACAAAAACAAGCAGTATAAATGCAATCCAAAAAATGCAGCCGAAAGGAGCCTGCTTTTTT
The DNA here is from genome assembly GCA_949299755.1 of uncultured Treponema sp. Lineage (GTDB taxonomy): Bacteria > Spirochaetota > Spirochaetia > Treponematales > Treponemataceae > Avitreponema. Next base: position 2,458 of record CASGBA010000010.1, read on the forward strand.
TTCTTTTCAGCCATATTTCCATAATACGCATAAATACAATGGTATGCAAGGCTGATTTTTTATTTTATACTATAAGCATGAGTCCAGAATGCAAAAGCCTCCGGGGTTCCCCCGTTTCGCCGGGAACCGTTTACGGAGAAATTTCCACGGTTATAGAAGAATCTTCCTTCGAGATTCCCCGGCGAAGTATCCCAGCCGGGCAAATTGAGGAGGAATGGAAGCGTTTTGAGGATGCTGTGCAGGTTGCGGAAAAGGAAATCAAAGAGCTTCAGGCGGGAGGAGGAAAAACCCAGGATGAAATTCTGGGAGCCCAACTTTTGATGCTTGCGGATCCTGAATTTCTCCCTCTCGTGAGAAATGAGCTTGAATCAAAATGTATAAATATCGAATATGCCTTGCAATCCTGTATAGGTTCCGTTACAACTTTTTTGCGGTCCGCGGGAAATGATTTTCTGGCTTCCCGCGCCACTGATATCGAGGACGCTTTCGGCCGTGTTATGCGTAAGCTTTTGGGGGGATGCTGTCAGGGAAATTGTCCTGTTTCCGGTGCGGCGGACAACGGTTGCCTTTTTTGTTCCTTTTCAGGGAAAATATTGGTTGCGAAGAATATTTCGCCGTCTTATGCCGTTACGCTGAAAAATTCTGGAATCGCAGCCATTGTGCTGGAAGAGGGCGGCCCTGCATGCCATGTGGCGATTTTAGCCCGTAGTTGGAATATACCGGCGGTTGTCGGGGTCCGTGGACTTTTTGATGCCGTCGGCGGGGATTTTTCAGGTATGCGAATGCTCGTGGACGGGCGGGCAGGAGTTGTTTTTATTAATCCGGCTGAAAAGGACGCCGAGGACTATATTAGGACTGAAAAAGAGAAAGAATCCGTCCGTATACCAGGAGGAAAAATGATTTCAAAGACTTCAGACGGGGTTCCTTTTACCCTGATGGCGAATATAGCGGCTCCCGATGATTGCGCCGCTGTTTTCAGTTATGGTGCCGCCGGAGTCGGCTTGTTCCGCTCTGAATTCCTGTTTCTCCAGAACGACTCATTTTCCATGCCGGATGAAGAAATCCAGTTTGAAGCTTATTCCACAGTGGCGAATGCCATGGGCGGTCTTCCTGTTACAATACGTACTCTGGATGTGGGAGGAGATAAATCCCTTCCTTCCCAAATAGCGTTGAAGGAGAAAAACCCTCTCCTTGGTTGGCGAGCCCTGAGGTTTTGTCTGGAAGAAAAGGAAATATTTCAAAGTCAGCTGCGTGCGGTTTTAAGGGCTTCGGCTTTCGGGGATGTGCGGATAATGTTTCCCATGGTTGCAACCCTTACCGAGTTGGAAGATGCATTAGCCGCATTGGAACAGGCGAAGGCATCTTGCCGCAGGGACGGGTTAAAATTCAATGAAGATATAAAAACCGGTGTTATGATTGAGATACCCTCCGCTGCTGTTTGTGCAGATCTTATGGCCCAACGTGTTTCGTTCATGTCTGTTGGAAGTAATGATTTAATTCAGTACACGGTGGCGGCTGACAGAGAGAATTCAAAGGTTTCGTATCTTTATAATTGTTTTGACCCGGCAGTTCTCCGGCTGATAAAATATGTGATAGATTCGGGGAAAAAGCACGGGACAGATGTTTCTGTATGTGGTGAAATGGGCGGTAATCCGGCATCAGCCTGTCTTTTATTCGGTATGGGACTGCGAAAATTCAGCATGTCGGTCTCCCTCATTGAACAGGTGGACGCCGCGCTGGCCTCTTTTTCATCATCAAAACTGGAGCAGGTGGCGGAAGATGCTTTAAAAGCATCTTCCGCAAAAGATGTGGAAGCCGTCCTGGAAAAAGAATTGGGCGGAGTTTGTCCTGTTTTATGATGTAAGGATTAATGCGTTTTAAAATGAAAAAAGACAAAGATTTTGAAAATGTTGCCGTTGACCTGGATTTTACCGGAACCGCCGGAGCACCCGGGGATGACGGGGAAAATCCTTCTGGGGAAATCTTTGATGAGGAGTTGCACTATAAAAATCTTCCTTTGGTTGTTATTGCCGGAAGACCCAACGTCGGCAAGTCAACCCTTTTCAACCGCTTCTTACATCGAAGGCGTGCGATAACCGATCCACGCCCTGGTGTTACAAGGGATCCCATAGAAGAAACCGCCTTTATTTGTGGTAAGCCTGTCCGTCTTATGGATACCGGGGGTTTTAAACTTGACCACGGTGCAAAGGGGAGTCCTTCCGGCAAACCTTTAAGCAAGGGCGCCAGGGCTTCCGGTTTGACGGATGAGGCGGAGATGGATTCGCTGGTTGTTTCTAAAACGAAGGAAGCTTTGAAAAAAGCTGATGCGGTTGTTCTTCTTTTGGAAGCCGGGGAATTTACGGCGGAAGATGAGGAATTTATTTCTCTTCTCAGGCCTTACTGGGATAAGCTTATTGCCGCTGTAAATAAAACTGAAGGCGGACGTCGTGAAGCGGAAGCATGGAATTTTCTTTCTCTGGGGTTTAAACGCATTTTTTTCATAAGCGCTGAGCATGGGGATAATATTTCTGACTTGGCTGAAGCTTTGGTCGCCTCACTTGATTTTTCGGCAGTGGAGGAGGATTCTTCCGATGAACCTGTAAAAATCGCGATAGTTGGAAAACCTAATACGGGCAAGTCAACGCTGGCTAACTTGTTGACGGGACAGGAGCTTTCGATTGTCTCTGATATTGCCGGTACTACAAGGGATGTGGTTGAAGGCTGCTTTGTATTTAAAAACAAACAATTCAAGGTTTTGGATACGGCAGGAATAAGACGGCGCAGCCGTGTCAGCGAAAACATAGAATATTACTCCGTAAACAGGGCTATAAAAACAATTAAAAGCGCGGATGTGGTTTTTCACATGATAGATGCCCAGGAAGGTTTGTCTGACCAGGATAAAAAAATCATCGCTCATGCCTGTGAAGTAGGCGCAGGTGTAATTTTTGTTTTGAATAAATGGGACACCATGTCTCCCGGTAAAAAAACTTTCAAGGATGCTGTGCGTGATATAAAAGTGATGTTCGGGATAATGGAATATGCGCCTGTTGTATCTCTGTCAGCTTTGAAGGGTGAGGGAGTGGAAACCCTTCTCCAAACTGCCTTGGAGTTGTACAGCCAGCTTTCCCGGCGGATTGAAACTTCCGCCTTAAATATGGCTTTGCAGGATTGGCTTGCGGCTTTCCCTCCGCCGCAAAGTAAAAACGGACGGTTTAAGTTGCGTTATATTGTGCAAGCCCAGACTAATCCCGTTAAATTCATTCTTTTTGCCACAAAGCCGGAAGCGGTTTCCGGACAGTATATTTCGTACCTTACGAACCGGATCAGGAAGGATTTGGGTTTCCCGAAAATACCTGTTTTGATAGAAGTAAAGGGCAGCCGTCGTAAATGGGAAAAACAGAAATGACTCAGGGATCTGAAACTACCGGGTTTTCTATAGGCCAGGTGGAAAGGATGACAGGCGTTAAAGCATACATTCTCCGCTATTGGGAAGAACAAATACCGCTCATCCGTCCGAGAAAGGATTCCTTGGGGAAAAGGTTTTATTCCACCAGAGATGTTTCCATCTTATTCAGATTGAAGCATTTGATATACGAAAAAAAATTCACGGCTAAAGGTGCCGGTGAACAGCTTTTGAGGGAGCTTGCCGGAATTTCTTCCATCCCCGCTGTTTCTTCCATTCAGGAAATACGGAGCGAACTTATGCGTCTCTACGGAATAGTCAGTTCCGTCAGCGGGGATATTGTCGGAGAACCTTCTACCCCGGGGGAGCTTGCAGAAGATTTAGGTGGGACAGATGAAATACAGAGATGATACCTATGACGGGGTAAGGGGTATGTCAGGCCCGCCGGGTTATTCCGGTGAGAAGCCGTTTTACGCTTCCATCCTGAAAAAGAAAAAAAAAGGAAATGTTTCCGGGCTGGCTGAAAAAAATGTGCAACCCCCGGCGCTTAAGCCGGCTGGGAACCGTAAAGAAAACCCGGAACGAAGTATTCCCGGCAATCTGGATAAAAAAGGTTGTCCCTTGTCTGCCCATGCGCATTTTTCCTGTTCCGAGGCTGTGTACTCCCCGGTGTCAGATTCCCTTGCCGGGCTTTTAAGCCGTTTCGGGGATATTGTGCGGGAAGTTTTTCCATTGGACAGGAAAAGGCTTTTTGTTCTCCCAAAAAACATAAATACCCTTTCCCATTTATTGACCGATACCCGCTCTGACCGGAGGGTAGGCTATATGAATGATCCGGCAAATATTTCCGCTTATGTGCATTATTTTATGTGGTGGAACCTTGTAAGGTTTTCCAGATTATTTGCCGGGTTGTTTGCCGGCAGCCGTTTCCCCGACCGGTTTTATGCTGTTGATTTGGGTTCCGGACCTTTAACATCTGTCTGTGCTATGTGGATAGCCTGCCCTGAATTGCGTCAAAAAAAAATCACTTGGTATTGTGTTGACATTTCCCGTGACGCTTTGGCTGCCGGTGAAGAAATATTTCTTCGTCTGGCTGCCCTCACAGGAGGAGAGCCTTGGGAAATTATCCGGGTCAGGGGACCGGCCGGTATTTCTGTCAGGGAAAAAGCCTCGCTTGTAATTTGTGCCAATGTCTTTAACGAAATGTTTTCTTCAGATTTGGAAAATGAAAAAACAAAAAGTGCCGCTTCCCGCGCTTTTTCCCTTGTGGATGAATATGCCGCCGTGGATTCAAAAATCCTGATTATAGAACCCGGCAATCCTGAAGGCGGTTCCTTTGTATCCTGGTTCCGTAAAAAAGCTGTTTCCGGAGGTTACAATCCTGTTTCTCCCTGTCCCCATGCCGGACGCTGTCCATTTCCGGGCGGCAGGGGAAAAAAGTGGTGTCATTTTGCCTTCCCGGTGGATTATGCTCCGGAAAAATTAAAATCCCTTTCAGAGCAAGCCGGATTGTCTAAAGACCGGGCTGTCCTTTCCTTTGTGTGTTTGGAAAAAGTAAGAAGAAAGCTGACGGTGGCTGCCGCAGGAGTTCCGGATATTTCCGGTACAGCTGAAAATCCGCCGGACATTAAAACCAAGTTTCTTCCTGTCCGTGTTATTTCCGATGGAATAAGATTGCCCGGAGGAAAAACCGGACGCTACGGCTGTTCCGCAATCGGGATGGTTCTGTTGTCAGGCAGGGATTTCCCGGAACAGGGGAAAAGAGGCGGAAATATGTCTTCCGCAGAATTCCTAAAACAGATTCCCTTCGGGGCTCTCGTCAATTTGAAATTAAATGATAAAACCAAGGGAGACAATGCCGTGGATTCCAAATCCGGGGCCATTATAATCAACCTTCTGCCCCTGAAAGCTTGAGAGGATCCGTTCCGTACAATTTTGCCAATTGATTTCTCAGTGTGTTTAAATCCTTGGGATATGGGGCGGTGCATTCCAGTTTTTCTCCTGTTTCAGGATGTGTTAATTTCAGTTTGAAGGCATGGAGGACTAGTCTGCTTATGAGGGGCCTTTCTTCAAAGGTATCTCCCCTCCATGAGCGCTTTATCTTTGAAAGAAAAACCGGTTCATTGTTTCCGTAAAGTGGGTCACAAACAATTGAAAATCCCAACCAGGCTAAATGGGCCCGGATTTGGTGTGTCCTTCCCGTGACCGGTTTCGCTTCAATCCAACTGAAAGATCCGCAGCTTCCCAAATTTGAAAATTCTGTCACGGCTTTTTTCCCCGCCCTTTTGTCGGCGACCGTCCGGTGGTTTTTGTCCCCGTCAACCCGCAGGGGAACGTCCACGGTGTATGTTTTCCAGTCCGGTCGCCCGTGGATAAGGGCGTGATAGGTTTTCTCCACCTTCCTGTTTTCAAAATCCAGGCAGAGTTTTCTGTGGGCGGCGGATGTTAAAGCGTAAACCACCAGTCCGGACGTATCCTTGTCGATTCTATGGACAGCGTAGAGCCTTCCACCCTCAGGAAAAAGTTCTCCCGCAGCGGCTTTATCCAGACGGGGTGCGTCAGGATTCCATCTGTCCGCCGCCACTGAAAGCCCGGAGGCTTTGCTCAAAACCACAATGGATTCATCTTTGTATATTACAGAAAAAGGAGTGGTTGTTTTCATTGTTTATTCCGCCTATTCAATTTATGGATTCAATATTGAAAGGTGTTTCCTGATATACAAAGTAATTCAGCCAGTTTACAAACAGCAGGTTTGCATGGGCTCTCCAGCCTACCGGAGGTAGTTCCGAGGGATTATCCCCGGGAAAATAATGCTCCGGCACATCTATATTCATACCCTTTTCAATGTCCCTCTGGTATTCTTTCGCCAACGTATCCGCGTCATATTCTGCGTGTCCGGTAACAAAAACCCTCCGTCCTTTTTCGCTTTCCACCAGGAATACGCCGGCTTCCTCTGATTCCGCCAGAATTTCCAGTCCGGGATGGGTTTCTATGTCCTTCTTTGAAATTGCGGTGTGGCGGCTGTGGGGGGCTTTGAATGTATCGTCAAAACCTCGCACAAGCTTATGCCTCGGGTTTAAAACCCTGTGGTCAAAAATTCCGAAAACTTTTTTTTCCAAGGTATGTTTTTTTATTCCGTAAAAATGGTATAGGGCGGCTTGGGCGGCCCAGCAAATGAAAAGGGCGCTGTAAACGTGGGTTGAACTCCAGTCCATTATGGTTTTCAATTCTTCCCAATAATCAACCTGTTCAAAGGGAAGGTTTTCCACGGGAGCTCCTGTTACAATCAATCCGTCAAATTTACTGTCTTTGACGCTTTCAAAGGTGCGGTAGAAAGTTTTCAAATATTCAATACTTGTATTTGCTGAAACATGGGTTGCCATTGTCAAAAAGGTTATTTCCACTTGCAAAGGTGTGTTTCCCAGAAGACGCAAAAGCTGGGTTTCAGTAACCTGTTTTGTGGGCATGAGGTTTACAATCGCTATTTTCAGCGGACGGATGTCCTGTGTTGATGCCCGCCGGTTGTCCATTACGAAAATATTTTCATCAGCTAATGTTTTTGCGGCTGGCAATGCCGCTGGAATTTTTACAGGCATGGAAACTCCTATTTTTCAGTTGATGAGAGTTTATAAAAAATTTGACGTTTTGTCACCAATAATGGATTTATGAAAAAGACTTGCGGAGATGGCGCTTGAAAATTTCATCCGTGTCGGTTCTGGGCGTCACTCCGAAAGCGGGTATTGTTCCGCCAGCTTCAACCGTCCTGTAAATGGATTCAGACTGAATCTTGTATGCCGGACTGTAAGGATCGTTTATCCACCAGTCAAGTACACTGAGGATGGACAGACTGTACCGAAGCAGCACGGCGTTTGTTTTGTTTGCGGAGTTTTTTCCGCCACACAGGGCATCAAGTCTTCTTGACACCATATTGGGAATGTCGAACCGGTAATTATCAAAAGCATTTATCATGTCTCCGCCGGAGCTTCCCGGCTCTCCGCCCTTTGCCATGGCCACCGCTTCGGATTTTTCCACGGATTTCATGTAATTTTCGAGAAGCACACGGAGCCGTGCGACCCTGGAAAACAGGGGAGGCAATCTGGGATCTTTCGGAAGCTTCTGGAAGCCGTAAAGTTGCGTATCAAAAAAAGGCATGAAATAATGCCGGATAAGCGAATACATATTTGACATGAGTTTTTGGGCGTAAGGCGTTTTTCCGAAATCCGGTTGGGTATAAATCTGATGGGTGTAGGATTTTAAGTCTTCGCTGAAGTTTTTATCGAATATACTTACCTTGTATAAAATCCAGTCATCCAGAATATGGTAAATGTCATCATCCGGAAGATCTCCTCCGTCTCCGGTATGTATGATATTGAAGGTTGCGTGCCTCAGTCCTTGGAAAAGCTCCGCAAGGATTTGGAAAAGAATCATTGTCAGATGAAGTGGATTAGAGGGTGAAAGTTGTATAAAACTCTCCGACAGTTGGAGCAGGGATGAAAAATACGGCGCAAAGTCCTGGACGTATTCAGGGAACTCGGGAATATTGTGCCATCCGGCTTCCGGAAATAATTTTTCCAGATACTCCAAACCCCGGAAAACCCGGGAAGGAATTTCCCGTTCGGCTTTTTCATCTTTTTTTGGAACGCTTGCCTGTTTCACCGTTGAGGGAACATCCTTTTCACGGGGTTTAGGTAAAAGGATTTCTTTGGGGTCTACTCCCAGCCATGCAAGTACTTTTGATCCGTTTTTATAAAAAAGATCCTTTTCGCTAAGGAAAACGGGGGAAACCATCCGCAACACCAGCGGATACAAAGTGGGGAAGACCTTTGTGTATATGTACTGCAATTCCTGGATGGCGGTAAGGGTGTTGTCTTTTAAAGCCTGTGGGTCGGCGGGAACTGTTTCTGCCGTAATAAAAGTGTAAACTGTCCTGTAACAGTCCGCGGTGTAATTGTGAGGCAAATAATATATGCGTATCAGGGATTTGTACAGGATTTTTATAAATGGCAGAAGCATGGGCAGGGAAATATTTCTGGCGGATTTTTGAAGTTGCCCCAAAACAGAACTCAAGGTTTTTAGGTCAATGTTGATTGCCACTGTGAAAATTCCTGCCGCAGTGGAATAAAAGGATTCTACTTTCGGAATAAAATTAACCGTATCGTTTCCGGGTATCATTCTTCTTGTGGATACCACATAATTTTGTATATGACCCAGAAAGTCATTCAGCGTATAAAGTATAAAATCCGGGTTTATCAGGTTTTTTTTGTCCCCGTGGAAAAATCCCGGAGGAAGTTTTATTTTATACTTCCTGTCCGACAGAAGCTGGTTCATTGCTGCCAGTTCTTTTTCCGTTGTTATGGGCAACCCGTCCGATCCTCTTTCAATGTCTGCCATTATAGTTCCATAAATATATATTGATTTGAATATTTTTACATCCGGAGCAAAATCTTTTTTGCTATACCCGGAAAATCTTTCAATACAAGGTCTTCGCCGTCTGCTGTTTTTAAAACCCCCTCATAATTTCCATAAATTGTTTTATATTGGGTACGCACAACAAAAAGGCTTTTTTTGTTTGCATGGACAGAAACCGGAAGAAATTTCAAATCCACCATGTTTTCCGTATCCTGGATAATCCATTCCCCGCTTGAACCATAAGGTCTTGTTATACGGACCGGCGGCAGGGGGGTGATTTTCCCGTCATAGAAAAGTACATTGTTGTTGCAGTTAAAATCATCTTTTGAAACGGAATCCCCTATGTGGAAAGCCAGAATCCTGCCTTCGTGGAGGGAAAAACCGTATACTCCGGAGGTTTTTGTCCTCAGTGAAAAGTAGGCTTTTTTCATTTCAAAGAGAGCGGCTCCCTGTATCCGCCGGGGTTTCCCCCTCCAGATTATTTCTCCGCCGGAATATCCCACGGCGAAAAACGAGGCCTGACAGCGTCTTCGTGTCACATAGGGTATAAGGGTTGAAAAAACGGAACCTCCTGCCGCCGCCGATGACAAAGTTATTTTCGCCTGGAAGGCAGGCTTTTTGTCTTGTTTCCGTTTGCTGCGGGAACCGCTGAAATCCAGCTCAAGGGCAACGTTTTTTATTCCTTCCCGGATTGAAATTCTGGCGAATTTTCTTTTTGTCCGGCATGCGGTCACCCCGCCTTCTACTTTTCTTGGAATCCGGGTGAGCCTGTCGAAAATCGCTTTCCTGTAAATATGCCTTGAACCTGTCTCCCTGTCCCAAACAATGGTCTCCATATATGCAAAAAATGGGTTGGAAAAGAAAAAGGTTTCACCTATGAATTCTTCAGTGCAAAACATAAAACGGGAAAACCCGAAAATCCTGAGTTTTGTTACTGCCGCCGGAATGGGGAATCCCCCGTAAGGGCGTTTCATTCCTGAAATATCAAAAAATTTAAAATTCCCTGTATATGAGCCGAAATTCGGTTCTCTATTAAAAACCGGGTATTCAGGGGCTTCTTTTAGTTCTCTGGTATACATCTGTGAATCCTGTAGCGGATTATTATAGCATACGTTTGTACTTGCGTAACAGTTTTTTTCAGCTTATCATCTATAAATATGAGTATTTCAATTTATTCTCTCGGTGCTGCCGAGGAGGTTACCGGTTCAAAACATGTTTTGGATGTGGACGGAAGATTAATTTTGGTTGACTGCGGAGCCTTTCAAGGCAGGCGTGCGGAAGCGGATGCAAAAAACAGGGCTTTTGAGGTTCCTGCTGACAAGCTTGACGCTGTCGTTTTAACCCATGCCCATTATGACCACAGCGGCCTTCTTCCCATGTTGGGAATAAACGGATTTAAAGGAAATATTTATGCTACTCCGGCTTCCCGGGATTTAGCGAACCTTATAATGATGGATTCCGCAAAAATCCAAGCCAGGGATGCGGAATATCTTGCGAAACAAGCTTCTAAAACCGGTGGAAAATTCAACTGGCGGCCTCTTTTCCGGGAAGGTGACGTGGTGAATACAATGAACCAGTTTGTGACCGTTTCTTATCACCGTCCTGTATGGATTTCCGAAAACGTGAAGCTGGAATTTTTCGATGCCGGACATATTTTAGGTTCTTCCATAGCCCTTCTTACCGCCCGGGACAGTTCCGGGAAAGAGGTCAGAATAGCTTATACAGGTGATTTGGGACGTAAATCCAAGTCCATTATCCGGGATCCTGAATATCTTCCGGCTGTGGATTACATTGTGCTGGAAAGCACCTACGGGGACAGGCTTCATGAAACCAGGGAAAACGCCTTTGAAAAGCTGGCTGAAATAGTTCTTAAGGCTGTCAAAATGAATGGGAAAATCATAATTCCGGCTTTCGCCATTGAACGTACCCAGGAACTTGTGTTTTACCTGCACCAGCTTGTGGACAAAAAGCGCATCCCGGAAATCCCTGTTTATGTGGATTCCCCCATGGCTGTAAATGCTACGACGATTTTTCAGGTTCATCCTGAATGTTATGATGAGGAAACGCACCAGGCTTTTGTGGTTCATCACAAAAACCCGTTCGGATTCAACTCCCTTCATTTTATAACGAGCGTCGAGGAATCAAAGGCTTTGAACAATATGGAAGGCCCGATGATTATCATAAGTGCGGACGGTATGTGTGAAGCCGGCCGGGTTGTCCATCATATTGCGAATAACATAAGCGATCCAACCGCTCAGGTTCTTCTGGTGGGATATATGGCGGAACATACGCTGGGACGTAAAATAAAGGACAGGGAACCTGAGCTTAAAATTATGGGGGAATGGTACAATGTACGCGCGGAAATTTCGGAGATAAATGCCTTGAGCGCCCATGCCGACTACAAAGAGATGCTGGAATGGCTTAACGGATGTGACCGCTCGAATTTAAAGCGCATTTTTATGGTTCACGGGGAGCCTGAGGTACAGGTTGTCTTTAAGAAATTCTTAGGTGAAAACGGATTTAAGGATGTCCAGATTGTAAAAAGCAAGGAATTTTACAGTTTATGACAAAGAATTCTCCGGACACCACTGTTATAACCGGTTTTCATGTGATAGAGGAGACTGTCCGTGCCGTGGCGGAAAAAGAGGCCGGAAAAAAATCCGGCGGGAATGCCTGCCGGCCAGGAATACGTATCTTTTTCTCAAAAGAAGGTCCCCGGGTCAGAAAAATCCTTGCCCTGGCGGAAAAAAACGGCATTCCCTGCGTAAAAACCGATGCCGGTACCCTGAATTCAATGGTTTCCTCCCTTCCCCAGGAGTTGAAAGACCACCGGGGAATTGTATGCTCCCTGGAATCAGTTTCAGGGAAAAACGGCTTACCTGATGGCGCCCGGCCTTTTAATATTCAGATGTCCCTGGATTCTCTTATGGATTCCGTAAAGACACTGGATTCCTGCCTGGTGTTGGTTTTGGACAGTGTTACCGACCCCCATAATCTTGGCGCGGTTTTACGCAGCGCCGACCAGTTCCAGGCTTCCGCCTTGATTGTACCCGAAAGCAGGTCCGCAAAGGACAGCGGCGAAGAAAACGGCGTTGTCGCCAGAGCCAGTGCCGGGGCATCAGCCTGGATTCCTCTGGTGCGTACTTCCAACCTGGTGAGGGCTGTTGAACGCTTTAAGCAAGCCGGTTTTTGGGTGTACGGAGCGGAAGCCGGGGGACAGTCTGTGGCTGACGTAAAGCTTCCGGATAAAACGGTTTTTATCATGGGTAGTGAAGGAAGTGGTATTTCCAGGCTCCTCAGGGAAAACTGCGATGGTTTTGTTTCAATACCGGCGGCCGGCCGGTTGGACAGCTTGAATGTTTCCGTTGCCGCTGGTATTCTCCTGTATGAATTCCGTAGGCAGAAAGGATACGGGTTGCCCCTTTCATATTAGACGGCGGTTTATGCCATTAGGAGGGTTTTATGGATATTGTGGTTCTTGACGGCTATGCCCTCAATCCCGGTGATTTAAGCTGGGACGGTTTGAAAAAAATCGGCGGATGCGGGAATTTAAGAATATATGACAGAACCCCTCCGGATCAGGTGGTTCCCAGAATAGGGAATGCAGAGATTGTTTTCACAAATAAAACAGTCTTAACTGATGAAATTTTCGCTGCCTGTCCTTCCCTGCGTTATGTGGGCATTTTGGCCACGGGTTTTAATGTGGTTGATACCGAATCCGCCGCCCGCCGTGGCATTGCTGTTACCAATGTACCCGGATACAGCACCATTGCGGTTGTGCAGCATTTGTTTGCCCTCATTTTTGAGTGGACAAACCAGATTCATATACACAGCGAATCTGTCATGAAAGGAGAATGGGTCGCCTCCCCGGATTTCTGTTACTGGAAAACCCCTCTTATGGAAATTTCCGGGAAAACCCTGGGTATATTCGGTTTCGGTTCCATCGGCCAAAAAGCTGCCGGAGTGGCTTTGGCTTTCGGGATGAACGTTTCGGTGTGCACCCGCTCCGTGGAAAAAATAGAGAAATCCGGCTTAAATGTAAAACCTGTTTCTTTGGAAACCCTGTTTTCTGATTCGGATTTTATAACCCTTCATGCACCCCTGACAAACGAAACCAGGTTTGTGGTTAATTCCGGAACCCTTGCCAAGGTTAAACCAGGTGCCATGTTGATAAACACCGCCCGGGGACCTCTTGTGGATGAAAATGCGGTCCGGGAAGCTTTGGATTCAGGCCGGCTCGGATGCTACGCCGCGGATGTCATTTCTTCTGAGCCAATGGCCGCGGACAATCCTTTGCTGGGTGCTCCAAATTGTATATTGACCCCGCATATTGCCTGGGCACCAAAAGAAACCAGGAACCGCCTTGCCAGAATAGCGGTTTCCAATCTGGAAGCTTTTTTCCGGGGCGAAAGGCTCAACAGGATTGTCTGATATCCGCGGAGGTTTCCGGGTTTTTAACCCTATGTAAAAAATATGATTCAGTCTTGAAAACGGTTGCCCAACACCGGCTTTTAATGTATAATGAAGCATGGCTTTTATCGATATAATTTTATCGATAAATCACAGGATAAGATTTGCAATACAAGATTTTATTCAGAAATTGATTTTCTTGGGGGTTTACATGGCGACAGCGTGCGGGTTCTCTAATGAACTCAATACGTTTATTGATGAATGGAAACAAAAACCCGGAAACCTCATTATGATCCTTCATAAGGTTCAGGAAGAGCAGGGGTATATTTCCAAAGAGGCTGCGGCTGAGGTTGCGGCAAGGACAGGTAATCCGTTGGCAAGGGTTTACGGAACCATGACCTTCTACCATTTTTTCAAAACGGTGAAGCCCGGAAAAAACAAGGTCAGTGTGTGCCTGGGAACCGCCTGTTATTTGAAAGGCGGGCAGGATTTGATTGACGAGGCAAAGTCAATCCTTAATATCTCTGACGGTTCGATAACAACCGAAGACGGACTTTTTTCTGTTGAACCTGTGCGCTGCATAGGTTGTTGCGGATTGGCGCCGGTTTTATCGATTAATAATGATGTGTACGGAAAGCTGACCAAAGACCAGATCAGCGGAATTCTGGATAAATATAGAACCTGATTTCATGCATTACTCGCTTTGCGATATGTTCAGTGATTTGACCCAGAATTCAATAGAAGCGGGAGCTGGAAATGTGGAAATACGTCTGGAACAGACTGAAACTTCCATCTTTTTCAGTGTTAAGGATGATGGAAAGGGAATGACGGGTAAACAGCTTGAAAAAGCTTCGGATCCCTTTTACACGGATGGAGTGAAACATCCGGGAAGGAAAGTAGGACTTGGCATTCCTTTCCTGATTCAAACCGCCGAAGAAACAGGAGGATCTTGGAAAATCGAAACCCATTCAGCCGGAAACGAGGCCGCGGAAATGGGGTCCGGGCAGGAAACCTGGAACGGCCTTTCCCGGAATGGGGAAACCGGCACTTTCTTAGCCTGCTCGTTTGATTTGACAAACATAGATTTGCCTCCTCTGGGGGATGTCCCCGGATTTCTCAGGCAGGTTTTGACTTTCAACCGTGATTATGAGATGACGGTCAAACGAAAGGCTCCTTGGACGGAGTACACCATAAAAAGGTCGGAACTTTTGGATGTTCTGGAATTAAATTCTCCTGAAGAATTCTCGGAAGTTTCGGTGTTGAGTTTATTGGGAACATATCTCGAATCTCTTGAATCAGAAGAATCGGAGGAAAACAATGGCTAAAATGACTTTGGAAGAATTGCGGAAGCTGCGTGAATCCACCCAGCAGCAGATTAAAAAACGGGAAACAGACGGTAAAACTGCCCAGATCATTGTCGCTATGGGAACCTGTGGAATCGCCGCCGGTGCTAAGGCCACCCTTGACGCCTTTGTCAAGGAAGTGGATGACCACGGTATGGGTGGATCCGTAATCATCCGCCAGACAGGATGTATGGGACTCTGCCAGAATGAACCAACTGTGGAAGTGGTTATGACGGGTATGCCTAATATTATTTACGGCCGTGTTACTCCGGATGTGGCAAAAGAAATTGTGGAAAGGCATCTTGTAAAAAAAGAACTGTTGGAAGACAGGATTTTGGATCGTCCCGCCAGGGATATCATGAAAAATTAACCCGGACCGGGAGATTTATGTAAGGGAAACCAAGACAGGAGTCATAGAATGGCATATAAGCATTACATACTTGTTTGCGGCGGAACCGGATGTGAATCCAGTAACGCCGACGGGATTTACACCAGCCTGATAAACGAAGCCAAGGCCGCCGGTGTAGCGGAGGATGTCCAGATTGTAAAAACAGGATGCTTCGGTTTTTGCGAAAAAGGGCCTATTGTAAAGGTTCTTCCGGAGGATTCTTTTTATGTCGAAGTCCATCCTGAAGACGCAAAGGAAATTATAAATGAACAGATTGTAAAGGGACGTGAAGTACCACGCCTTCTTTACAATAAAGAAAAACACAGTACGGAAACTGTTGAGGAAATCCAGTTTTACCAAAAACAGTTGCGCATTGTTTTGAGAAACTGTGGTGTAATCAATCCTGAGAACATCGAAGAATACATAGCCCGTGACGGTTACCGCGCTTTGGAAAAAGCCCTCTTCGAGATGACCCCGGAACAGATTGTCGATGAAGTCAAGAAATCCGGTTTGCGCGGACGAGGCGGTGCAGGATTCCCCACCGGTCTTAAATGGGAAGCCGGTTTGAAGGCTGCCGGGGATGTTAAATATGTTGTCTGCAATGCGGACGAAGGGGACCCCGGAGCTTACATGGACCGCTCTACGATTGAGGGCGATCCCCATTCCGTAATCGAAGCCATGATTATCTGCGGCCGTGCTATCGGCGCCCACCAGGGTTTCATCTACATCCGTGCGGAATATCCCCTTGCAGTTGAAAGACTCAGGATTGCCATGGCCCAGGCAAAGGACGCCGGTCTTCTCGGAAAGGATATCCTGGGATCAGGTTTTGATTTTGACATTGAGATCCGTCTTGGCGCCGGTGCCTTTGTTTGCGGTGAAGAGACAGCCCTGCTCCGTTCCATCGAGGGGCAGCGGGGTATGCCCACACCGAAGCCTCCGTTCCCGGCCCAGTCCGGTTTGTGGGGTCGCCCCACGGTTATAAACAATGTGGAAACCTGGGCGAATATCCCCGTTATACTTACAAAGGGCGCGGATTGGTTTAACAAAATCGGCACGGAAGATTCCAAGGGTACGAAGGTTTTCGCCCTTACAGGAAAGGTGAACAATTCCGGTCTCGTTGAAGTTCCCATGGGAACAACCCTCCGTGAAATCATTTTTGAAATCGGCGGCGGTATTAAAGGCGGAAAGAAATTCAAGGGTGTCCAGACCGGCGGTCCCTCCGGAGGAATCCTGACTGAGTCGGACTTGGACACTCCCATCGATTTCGGTGCCCTCCAGAGACTCGGTTCAATGATGGGTTCCGGCGGCATGATTGTCATGGATGAAGATGACTGCGTTGTGGACGTGTCGAAATTCTACATGGAATTCTGTGTGGATGAATCCTGCGGAAAATGCTCGCCCTGCCGTATCGGTACACGCCAGATTCATGCCCTGCTTGACAAAATTTCCCGGGGTAACGGTGAGCTTTCAGACTTGGATAAACTCAAGGAAATAGGTTTCGCCATGCAGAAATCTTCCCTGTGCGCCCTCGGCCAGTCCGCTCCTAACCCGACCCTTTCAACCCTGCGCAAATTCGAGCAGGAATATATCGATCACATTGTGAATAAGAAATGTGCGGCGGGAAAATGCAAGAAGCTTATCAGTTATATTATCACTGACAAGTGTATCGGTTGCGGTATGTGTGCCCGCCGCTGTCCCGCTGAATGTATTTCCGGCGAAAAGAAAACCCGCCATGTGATAGATCAGAGCAAGTGTCTTAAATGCGGCGCGTGTTTCACCGCATGTAAATTCAACGCCATTGTGAAGCAGTAAGAGGAGCGTAGAATGATTAATTTGAAAATAAACGGAAAACCTGTGGCCGTGGAAGAAGGGACAACTGTCCTTCAGGCTGCACGGAAAGCGAATATCGATATCCCTTCGCTTTGCTATAATGATGACCTTCCAGCCTGGGCGTCCTGCGGAATTTGTATTGTCCGCATGGAGGGAACTGCCCGTATGTTGAGGGCTTGCTGCACCAAAGTGACCGAAGGAATGAGTATTATTACCCATGACCCGGAAATCACGAAGGCACGCAGGACAGTCCTTGAGCTTATCCTTTCAAACCATCCCCAGGAATGTTTGTCCTGTACCAGAAACAACAAGTGCGAGCTTCAGAAACTTGCGGCCGAATTCGGTCTTACTTCCCAGAGATTTGAAAATTACATCATTGACAGGCCTGTGGACGATTCCAATGGTTCCATTGTGTTTGACAGGAACAAATGCATCAGCTGCGGCCGCTGTGTGGAAGTATGCCAGCAGGTACAGAAAGTGAATGCCATAGAATACCAGGGACGGGGCGGAAAAACTGTAATAGGCCCTGCCGCCCTTGTAGAGCTTGAGGATTCCCCTTGTATCCGTTGCGGTCAGTGTGCCGCCCATTGCCCTGTCGGCGCCATTTACGAGCACAGCGCCTTGGACGAGGTGCAGGCCGGGCTTTCAAACCCGGATCTTGTCAGTGTGGTTCAAATCGCTCCCGCCGTCCGTGTCGCTTTGGGCGAGGAATTCGGCATGAAGCCGGGCGACATATCCACGAAGAAGATTTATGCGGCTTTGCGCAGAATCGGTTTCAAGTATATTTTCGACACCAACTGGTCCGCTGACCTTACAATCATGGAAGAGGGCAATGAGTTTATTTCCCGTTTTGTGAATCACGGAGGGGAAATTCCACTGTTCACGTCCTGCTGCCCTGCCTGGGTTGATTACGCGGAAAAAAACTGCCACGACCTTCTGCCCAACCTTTCTTCTGCGAAAAGTCCCCAGCAGATGATGGGCGCTATGATAAAGAATTACTGGGCCGGAAAAATTTCTGTCGCTCCGGAAAAAATCTTTTCCGTGTCGATTATGCCCTGTACCGCAAAAAAATACGAAAGCAAACGGGATCCGTCGATGCAGTCTTCCGGAACCCAGGATGTTGACCTTGTCCTTACAACCCGGGAGCTGGCCAAGCTCATCAAAATGTATGGAATCAATTTCAACAATCTGGAGGAAGAGGAAGCGGACAGCCCTCTCGGTCCCTATTCCGGAGCCGGAACTATTTTCGGCGTAACCGGTGGTGTTATGGAAGCCGCTCTGCGTACTGCCTATGCGGTTATAACCGGCAAGGAACTGGGAAATGTGAACTTTATGGAAGCCAGGGGACTTAAAGATGTCAAGGAAGCCAAGATAGACATCAACGGAACAGAGGTTAGGATTGCCATCGTGAACCAGCTCGGTAATGTGGAACCGGTGCTGGAAAAGGTGCGCCAGGCCAAAGCGGCCGGAGCCGAACCTCCTTATCATTTTATCGAAGTGATGGCCTGCCGCGGCGGTTGTATTGCCGGAGGCGGGCAGCCCTACGGTGCCACGGATGAAGTGCGTAAAATGCGCATTGACGGACTTTATACCGATGACGAGCGTTCTGTAATCAGATGCTCCCACAAAAATGAGGCCGTCATACAGGCTTATGATGAATATCTGGGGAAACCCCTCGGTGAGCGTGCCCACCGGCTCCTCCACACCCATTATACTGAACGGGAATTGTATAAATAGGGTTGAGTGAAATTTGAAAAAGCCTGAATTCCGTAAGGGATTCAGGCTTTTTTTTGATAAAAAATAAAAAAAAATCCTTGCTGTGTCATTCTTTGATACAGCCCCTCTTGTAAAATTGAAAAAGAAAAAGGGTTTTACAGGAGGTTTTCTTATGAGTGGAAAAGAAACTGATTTCAATATCGCGGTCATTGCCCGCCCATTGAATTCAAAAGCCGGAACAGGGAACCGGGTTTGGGCTTTCAGGAAAAGCATGACTGGACAACTAGATTACGCAGGCGTGGCGGATTCTTCCCTGTCCTTTGAAGGATGGCAGATTCTTGAAGGGAGTCCCTTTTATTCCCCGTCTTACTACACCTATTTATGCCCCGGCCTGGCGTGCGGCTTTGAAACAGTCCTGTCTCCGGAATGTGTTCTGGACAACGCCGGAATGTTTTCCTATCTTACGCACATCGGTCCGCTTCTGGTGGCGGTTGACGAGGGGGACGGGCTTTTGGCGGCGGAAATTTTTTCACGGCGGCAGGAGATATTCATGCGGTATCCTTCACTGACACTTTTTCTTATAAAGAAGGTGGCCGCCGCCGGGCTTTTTGCCTGGCTTTACGGACGCTTTGAGGAGAATACTGAATTCCCTGCTTTTTATAAGTCCGGGGCGATGTTTGACTTGTCCTGTTCCGATACAGCCTGTGTGTTTTTTGAGGCGGCAAGGAAAGATTTATCCCCGGAACCCCAAAAGGAAAGTGTGGAGGAAATGTTCATCCGGTATTTCAAAAGCCAAAAAGAGGTTACGCTCACACTGGGACTTGTGGGACAAAAATACCGGGATTGGAATGATGGCCTCGATTATCTGGATTCAGTAATCCAAATGCAGGTCGGTAACGATTTCCTCACTTCGGGCACAAGGGTAAAGGAAGCTAAACAGGAATTCTTCGGCTCCCTTTCGGCTGTTGCCCAGGCTGAACCGTCGAACAAATATGACCCCAACGCCATAGAGGTTTTTGTTGATGACATTGAGGCCAAACTGGTCGGTAATTCCGGTAAGGTAAAGGCCGGATACCTGAGGGCTACCGGAGCCGCCATAATAAGGACGGCAAGACCTTCCCGGTTCAATTACAACGCCAGGCTTGTCCGTATCGGGAACAAACAGGAAGGGCGCTGCGGAATCGTGATTAAAATCACTGTGTAAGCGGCTTCCCTTCATTGTAAACGGCGAGAATGCTTTCCGCCTTGGATTTTATATGTTCAACGAGTTCCCCGGGATTGAGCACTTTTACCAGGGGCCCGAAACTTAAAATCCAGGCGGTGCTTTCCAGAACCTGGTTCGTTTCAAAAGTAAGTAGGATTGAGCCGTCTTTCTTTTGTTTTATAACCTGCGTTTCGTGCCATTTATGTTCCCGGATATAACGGGACAGACAGGGTGAAAACAGAAGCTCCACCTTTTCCTTCCCGCGGTTGTTGTTCCATACTCCGAAAGCTGTGTCAAAATACAACCGCGGGTTGAAATCCTCCGGAATGGAGTAATAGTCTTTTTCTATTTTCGGTTTGGATATTCTCGAAAAGGAGAAAGTCCTTATTTCGTTATGTTTGTGACAAAAGGCAATCATGTACCAGTTTCCCCGGTGGCAGACGACATGGTAGGGCAGGGCGCTCCGTCTTTCCTGGTTGGCCGCCGCCGGATTCCCGCTGCCGGACAGGTACAGGAAACTTATGCGTCTCCTGGCTTTCAGGGCTTTAAGGATGCGGGTGAAAACTTCCGTGTCTATCGCCGGCAGCGGGTCGCTTATAAGGGAGATGTCGCTCCCCAGTACCGTTGTGTCAACGCTTATGTTGTCCGGCAACATGGCTATGATTTTGTCAAACACTGCGCGCATTGTTTTTTCTATAGGTGTGTTCTTGTACTGCTTCAGGAGGGGATACACGGTGGAAATTGTGAAAAGCTCGCCTTCCGTTAAATCTATTTTTTGCAGGCAGAAAGTTTTATCCGTATAGTAATAGCCATTTTTAGCCTGGTCAAATTCAATCGGCGCATTGTAGAAAATCCTGAGAAAATCTATGTCCCTGCATACGGTGGAACGGGAAATTTCAAAATGTCTGGCGATGTCCGTGGCATTGGGGAAATTCCCTTCCCGGATAAGCTTGTCTATTTCCAGAATCCGCCATGTTTTAATTTTATTTTCCCGGAGGTTCTCCATTCGTCCAGTATAAGCCGGTTTTATGTTTTTTTCCATAAACAAATAAACTTTGGTGCCATGTATGTGTTATAATGGGGAACAGGTTTTTGGATTTTTATGGATTTTAATATGGAGGAGAAAAATGAATCCGCTTGGAATAAAAGATGTTTACGATTTTTTGAAAAAATGCGGGACTTATTATCTTGCTACTTGCGACAACGGTAAACCACGGGTAAGACCCTTTGGTACTGTTGATCTTTTTAACGGTAATCTTTACATACAGACAGGAAAGATAAAGGCCGTGTCAAAGCAAATGCACGAAAATCCGTGGATTGAAATTTGTGCCTTTGACGGTTCCATGTGGCTCCGGTTGGCTTGTGAAGTTTTGGAAGACGATAACATACGGGCCAGAGAGCATATGCTGGACCAATATCCGGAGTTAAAGGCAATGTACAAGGCTGATGACGGTAACACGGAGGTTTTCTGCCTGAAAAATGCCTCGGGTGCTTTTTACTCTTTTTCCGGGGAACCAAAACCGGTGGAATTTTAAGCGTTCCGGCTGTATATTATATTTTTACAGATTTTAAGGTATTCCTGCTCTGCTTCTTCCATGGGGAGGATGTAATATTCGGTTGTTTCACCTAAATCCGTTTCTTTGGGATCCAGATAAAATTTTTCCTTTTTTCCGTAATCAAAAAGGAAATCAATATAATCATCATTCAGGAAAAGACTTATTTCTTTAACATAGTCAATTTCCTGTTCCTTTTTTCCAGTTTCCCCGTTGCGTATTATGGAGATACATACTTTGGAACTAAGGTTGGAAACATGGAGCATGGTGCGGTTCAAGCCGCTTTCCTTTTCATCTGAAAAAACCAGACTTATTCCCAGACAATCCCTGCACCGCAGGAGGGTGATACTGCCATCCGTCATAACCCTTATGATGGACTGGCCGCCCAAGGTTAATACGTCTTTTTTTGAAATATTTTCCGGCATGTGCCCTCTCAATTATTAGGTTAAAAACAAGTTTTTCTGTATTTTTTAATATTTTCTGTGTTTTAGATAATACGATTATATACTTAAACTCAATATTTGCAATATTTATCTAGTATTTTGTTTATTAGATAATAACAAGCCGATTTAAATTGAAAGAAAATACACCTATGGGAACAAGGCACGTTTTTATTCAAAATTTAAAGTACTATAGGAAAAAAGCAGGGTTTACCCAGGAAAAACTTGCGGAAGCGATAGGGATGAGCACATCATATATCGGGGATATGGAGGCAAGGGAACGGTTCCCTTCCGCTGAAACCATAGATAAAATAGCGGATGCCCTTAATATTAAAATTTCCATTTTGTTTGATGATACTGCTTGTCCCGAAAATATTAAGTTTTCTTTCCGCCGAACTTACGGTAAAACCCTCCAGCAGGAACTTTCAAAAAGAATTTTGAAGGATATTGAAGAAGTGTGTAGCTTAATGTAAACGGAAGATTTCAGTGGGGGTAAATTTATCCCGGAAATGATTCTCGTTGATAATTCCGAAAATCCGGTTTATAATAATTGAATGCTGACAATTCCGATTAATCAGGATAATTCCCCAGAAGCTGTAATGCAGATTCTTTTCAAGTTGAAAGTGAAGGATGTTATGACCCATCCTATCCTTACTGCAAGCCCTTCCGATTCCCTGCGTCACATACAGCAGGTGATGAAGAAAAACCGGATAACCGGTATTCCTATTACAGGAGAAAACCGGGAACTTATCGGTATAGTTTCAGTGGAAGACATTATGAATGCCCTGGATGGTGGCTGGATTGAAGACCCGGCTGCCCTCCATATGACAACTCAGGTTATGGTTTTGCAGGAAACCATGCCCATATCCTTCTGTGTCTCCTATTTCAATAAATATTCCTTTGGACGTTTCCCTGTCCTCGACAGGGATTCCAAAGTGACCGGAATCGTAACCGCCTCCGATGTTATTTCAACCCTTCTTGTTGCCCTCAATCGGGAGGTGGCCCGGATAGAGGAGTCCATCGGTTCTTATAATGAAGAAGGGGAGACTCCGGAGGAACAGGCATCCGCTGATGAAGGCGGACGCCGTGTCATCGAATTCAAGACCGAGCCCTTTAACTTTGAGCTTGCGGGACAGGCTTCCACAGAAATAAAGAAAATCCTCCGCGGTTCCGGTGTAAGCGCGGAGGTGACCCGCCGGATCGGCATCGCCAGTTATGAGCTGGAAATCAACCAGGTTGTGCACTCGGAGGGTGGTGTAATGCGTTATATCATAACCCCCGATTTGCTGGTGATTGAAGCCCAGGACATAGGCCCGGGGATTCCCGATGTGTCAAAGGCAATGACGGAAGGTTTTTCCACTGCCAGCGAGAAAGTCCGGGCCCTGGGATTCGGAGCCGGCATGGGTTTGCCGAACACAAAACGGGTTTCCGATTCTTTTGAAATTTCTTCCGATGAATCCACCGGAACCATTGTGCGCGCTTCTTTCAATTTGATGCATACTCCAGAGTGACGGGAAGGGGAGGTTCCGGTATGAAAACATCCGAGCTTGCGGCTTTTTTGGGTGCGGAATGTGTCCAGCCTGAATATGACGATAAAGAAATTGCCGGCGGATACACTTCGGATTTGTTAAGCGATGCCATGGGCCACGCTGTTGATGAGGGTGTGCTGATAACAGTTCAAGCCCATAAAAACACTGTGGCTGTGGCAACCCTGAAAGACTTGGCGGCCGTAATAATTTGCGGCGGAAGGCCTGTCCCCGATGACATGATACAGGCTGCACGGAATGAACGTATTGCGGTTTTTGTTACTCCGGAAAACCAATTCACCGTTTCCGGAAAACTTTATCCGCTTTTGACCAAGACCGGAGGGTGACCGGATCTGTCGGCTTTTATACGGATGATTTACCGTTCGGATTTGCATATACATTCCTGCCTTTCTCCCTGTGGCAGCCTTGAGCTTTCACCATCGGAAATAGTCCGTTTACTGGTTTCCCGTGGAGTAGAGCTTGCCGCCCTGACTGACCATAATTCAGCCCTTAATTGCCCGGCCTTTGCTTCCGCCTGTAAGAAATACGGGGTAACAGCTCTTTTCGGGATGGAAGTTCAAACCCAGGAAGAATGCCATATACTCTGTCTTTTCAACAATGTTGATTCCGCCTTGGAATTATCCGGGGAAATTTACAGCCAGCTTCCCCCGGTTATGAATAATCCGGAAAAAACCGGGGATCAGGTTTATGTGGATGAAGATGACAATATTCTGGGCGAAGTTGAAAAGTATTTGATAACCGGTGCCGCCCTGGATATTTACGGACTGGCGGACATTGTGCACAATATGGGAGGGGTCGTGATTCCCGCCCATGCGGAAAGACCGGCTTTTTCCCTCACAAGCCAGCTAGGTTTTATCCCTGACGGACCTTGGGATGCCCTGGAGGTAGTGCGCATTCCCCCTGCGGTTGATACGGGGGGATTCCCGCTTACGGTGTCCAGCGATGCCCATTACCCGGAGCATATTGCCCGGCGGGTTTTTGACCTTGATACCGGAGATGAAAACCTTCTGGAAGCGGACGGCTCCGTCAATATGGAAGTGTTCAAAAGAGCGCTGAAACGCCGTCCTACGGGCTGAAGGATTTTATTTTTCCGGCCTGTTTTGCGTATAACTTTAGAGAGGGATATTTCCGTGTTTTTTCCGGATTTTGAGGCCGGACTTTTTCTCCGCTAAAAATGAAAAAGCTGCTTCTATACGCCCTCTGGTTTCTTCCGGTTTTATGACTTCGGTAATATTTCCCGCCTTCGCCGCTGTCCAGGGGTTCATGAATGATTGCCTGTATTCCTCTTTTTTGTCTTCAAATTCCTTGGTGCCGGCTTTCAGGTCTTTCCCGTATAGGATTTGAACAGCGCCTTCCGCCCCCATGACAGCTATTTCGGAGGATTCCCAGGCGAAAACAAAGTCCGCTTTCAGATGTCTTGAGCACATGGCAATATAAGCGCCGCCGTAGGCTTTCCGGAGAATGACAGTAACCTTTGGCACTGTGGATTCCGCATAGGCATAAATCAATTTCGCGCCGTGGCGGATAATTCCCTTTTGTTCTTCCTGGGGGCCGGGCAAAAATCCCGGCACATCGGTCAGTGTTAAAAGCTGGATGTCGAAAGCGTCGCAGTACCTGATGAACCTGGCGGCCTTGTCGGAGGCGTCGCAGTCCAAAATCCCGCCCAGATAGCCGCTTTGGTTTGCGATGACGCCGGTCACAATCCCGTCAATCCGGGCGAATCCGACCACAATATTTTTTGCGAACTCGGCGTGGACTTCCAGGAATTCCCCGTCATCGGTGAGACAGTCGATTATCCCGTGCACATCGTAGCACTGGGTTTGCTTTTCCGGCAGTATTTCCGTTATCTTTTTCAGTTTTGATTTGCTGAAAACCGGTTTATGTTGTAGGAATTTGTGTTTTTCCGGCCCGTATTTGTTCACAGTGTCCCCATAGTAGTGGGGGATGAAGTCCAGGAGCCGCCTTACAGTCGAAAAGCAGTCCTTTTCGTCCTCCGTCAAAAAATGTGCCACACCGCTTTTTTGGGCATGGACTTCCGCCCCGCCGAGGGCTTCGTCGCTTATGTCTATGTTCACCGCCGCCTTCACGACTTTAGCGCCGGTGACAAAAAGCAGGCTCAGGGATTTGACAGTAAAAACGAAGTCGGTTATCCCCGGTGAGTACACCGCACCGCCGGCGCAGGAACCGGCTATTATGGAAATCTGGGGTATGTATCCCGATGCGAGCACATTGTTGTAAAAGATATCCCCGTAACCGGCAAGGGCGTTTACACCCTCCTGTATGCGGGCGCCGCCGGAATCGTTTATGCCTATGACGGGGCACCGGGCATTCACCGCCGCTTCAATGATGTCGGCGATTTTCCTGCCGTGGAGAAAACCCAGGGAGCCTCCCTGAAGGGTGAAATCCTGGGAATAAACCGCCACCTGCCTGCCGTTTATTGTCCCGAATCCGGTTATAACCCCGTCATAGGGTATTTCCTTTTTGTCCATCCCGAATTCGGAACAGTTGTGCTGTACCCCGGAGTAAATTTCGTTGAAGGAATCCTTATCCAAAAGAGCCTGAATTCTTTCAATGGCGTGGAGCCGGCCTCTTTTGTGCTGTTTTTCGATACCGGTTTGGTAAACGCTTTGTTTGGTCTTGCTGATGTCCTGCTTTGTTTTCTGAAACATTCTACAAGTATCCATCTTAAAAAAACATACGTCAAGTTTTCTTCATATAAAATACTTAAAACTGTTGCCGTTAAGCGTTTTTTTCAGTATTTTAAACTTTAAGGAGATAAAGAAATGGCTAAACAGCTTATGTTTAATGAAGAAGCACGTAAAAAACTTCTTTCGGGAGTGGAGCAGATTTCTCAAGCCGTTAAGGTCACTCTCGGTCCCAAAGGTCGCAATGTTCTTCTGGACAAAAAATTCGGGGCACCTACCGTGACAAAAGATGGTGTTTCCGTCGCTAAAGAGATAGAACTCGAGGATCCCTATGAAAATATGGGTGCGCAGCTTTTAAAGGAAGTTGCCACAAAGACAAACGATGTTGCGGGTGACGGAACAACCACTGCCACTGTTCTCGCTTACTCTATGGTTCGCGAGGGATTAAAGGCTGTGGCGGCCGGAATGACTCCGATTGAATTGAAGCGCGGTATGGATAAGGCCGTTGCCATCGCTGTGGATGATATTAAAAAATCAAGCAAAGAAATTAAAAGTTCTGATGAAGTTGCCCATGTGGCTTCAGTATCCGCAAACAATGATGAAGAAATCGGAAAAATCCTTGCAGATGCAATAGAGAAGGTCGGAAAGGACGGGGTTATCACCGTTGAAGAGGCAAAGACAATGGAAACCACCACAGATTATGTGGAAGGTATGCAGTTTGACCGGGGTTATATTTCATCTTATTTTGTAACTGACCGGGACAGGATGGAAACTGTCTTTGAAAATCCCTATATCCTCATACATGACAAGAAAATCTCCAACATGAAGGATATGCTTCCCCTTTTGGAGAAAATCGCCCAGAGCAGCCGCCCCCTTCTCATCATCGCTGAAGATGTTGACGGGGAAGCCCTTGCTACCCTGATTGTGAACAATCTCCGGGGAACCCTTAAAACCTGCGCCGTGAAGGCTCCCGGTTTTGGTGACCGCCGCAAAGCCATGTTGGAAGACATCGCTATCTTGACCGGTGGCGAAGTCATTACCGAAGAGCTTGGCCTTAAACTTGAGAATGCGGACATTTCCCAGCTTGGCCAGGCTAAAAGCGTCAAAATCGATAAGGACAACACGACGATTATTGACGGTACCGGAAAACAGAAGGATATTAAAGACCGTATCGCCCAGATTAAGGCCCAGGTTGAGGAATCCACCTCCGATTATGACAAGGAAAAACTCAAAGAACGCCTTGCCAAGCTGGCCGGTGGTGTTGCGGTGATTAACATCGGTGCGGTTACCGAGGTTGAAATGAAGGAGAAAAAGCACCGTGTTGAGGATGCCCTGTCTGCCACAAGGGCTGCCCTTGAAGAAGGGATTATCCCTGGTGGTGGGGTCGCGCTTATTCAGGCTGCAGCCGCCTTGGATAAGGCTGAAATCTCCGACCTTACCGATGATGAACGGGTTGGCTTCAAAATCGTGAAACGTGCCCTGGAAGAACCCATCCGCCAGATTGCCATTAACGCCGGCGCTGATGGTGGTGTTATCGCTGAACGGGCCCGCAACGAAAAGAAGGGAGTAGGTTATGATGCCGCCAAAATGGAATGGGTTGATATGCTCAAGGCCGGTATCTCCGATCCTGCAAAGGTTACCCGCTCCGCCCTTCAGAACGCTGTTTCAGTTGCCAGCCTGCTGCTTACGACTGAATGCGCTATCACTGATATTCCTGAGAAGAATCCTCCCGCAGCCGGAGCTCCCGGTGGAATGGGTGGCATGGACGGAATGTACTGATTCCTGTCCCGGCAAAAACTCCGGCTCCGGCCGGAGTTTTTTTTTCGAAACTTTCCGTCCGCCGGATGGTTTTATTTGCATACGCTGCGCGCGGCGGGTCAGGCGTGCGGCAGAATCCGCTTCTTGCCTTCCGGGGCGCTATGCTTTAGAATGGCGGAAGCGTGTCCGTTTGCGGGCAAACCGGAAACGGAAAACAGGAGCGTAATGCATGAAACAGAAAACCCTTTTTGCCTGTCTGGCCGCCTTTGCCGCGGTCTTTGCCTTTTCCGCCTGCGACGGTTTTGACGACGGTTCCGTCCCGATTGATGACTATGTTTATGGAACTTGGCACGGAGATTGGGAATTGGTATTTACTTCAAACTCTTTTACCTTAAAGGAATCTTATTATTCTAAAAACGGCTATTCGGGATGGTATTCCGGTTGGGTGGAAGACGGCGGAAGGGAAGGGGAATTGACATTGTATGTTGATTCTGTTTTCGGAGATGCAAAAGCGATTGATCGTATTGAGTTGGAATTTATAAGACGCGGATCATATGAGGAACTGCTAATAGATGAAGTAAGGCCTTCTGCCTTTCAATTAGAATTCGGTACGAGTTTTTGGCGTTATCGTTAAAAAATATTGCTGTATTGACTCCCAAAGGTTTTGCAAACGTCCGCTGCCGTGCGGGCGTTTTTTTTTGCGCCTTCCGCCCGGTGGACTTTTTCCCCGTTTTCCGGCTATAATGCGGCATAATCAAATAGAAAAAACGGATTGCTTGCAGGCGGGAAAATATGTCGGATACAATTCAGATTTTCGTAGCCATGGTGATTTACATGGCCATTGTGATTTTCATCGGGATTGCGTTTGCCCGGCGGGCCAACCAGAATTCCGATTCCTATTTCCTGGGCGGACGGACGCTCGGCCCCTGGGTGACGGCTATGAGCGCGGAAGCTTCGGATATGTCCGGCTGGCTTTTGATGGGGCTGCCGGGCGTGGCGTACTGGTGCGGGGTTGCCGACGCGGCGTGGACAGCCATCGGGCTGGCGCTCGGGACGTACATCAACTGGCTGATTGTTTCCAAACGCCTGCGCCGGTACAGCGTCCGGGTAAACGCCATTACGCTGCCGGAATATTTTTCCAACCGCTTTCATGAAAAAAGCAAAATCGTAATGTCCATCGCCGCCGTGTTTATCCTGATTTTCTTCACGGTTTATGCTTCCAGCTGCTTTGTTGCCTGCGGCAAGCTGTTTTCCACGCTGTTCGGGCTGCCGTATGTGCCGATGATGCTGGTGGGCGCGGCTTTTGTCCTGCTGTATACGCTTCTCGGCGGTTTTCTGGCGGAAAGCGCTTCCGACTTTATGCAGGCGCTTGTGATGATTACCGCGCTTTCGATTATCGCGGTTGCCGGAACGGCGGCAGCCGGCGGACTGGACGCCGTGCTGGACAACGCCAGATCCATTCCCGGCTTTTTTTCGTTTTTCGGTATCGCATCGCCGGTTACGGCGGACGGCGTGCAGCAGGTGGACGCTGCCGGACAGCCTTTGTTCGGCCCCGCCGGAGAGTACGGCCTGCTTTCCATTGTGTCGATGCTGGCCTGGGGGCTCGGCTATTTCGGTATGCCGCAGGTGCTTTTGCGGTTTATGGCTATCCGGAAAGAGGGCGAACTGACCCGTTCGCGCCGGATTGCCACCGTGTGGGTTTTGATTTCGCTTTCGGTGGCGGTGTTCATCGGACTGATGGGTCGCGCGCTGTTCCCCACCAGGCTTCTGACTTCTTCCTCGGCGGAAAACGTGTTCATCCTGCTTTCCACCAATCTGCTGCCGCCGCTGTTTGCCGGATTTGTCATGGCGGGCATCCTTGCGGCGACCATCAGCTCTTCCGACTCCTATCTGCTGATTGCTTCGTCCGCGCTGGCCAAAAACCTGTATCAGGGCGTCGTGCGCAAACAGGCCGGGGACCGCGAAGTGCTGGTTCTTACGCGCATTACGCTTCTGGTGATTGCCGCCGTGGCGATGTGCATTGCGCTGGACGAAAACAGCATCATTTTCACGATTGTGAGTTTTGCCTGGGCCGGATTCGGCGCGACGTTCGGGCCGCTGATGCTGTTCAGTTTGTTCTGGAAGCGCGTGAACCGGGCGGGAGCCATTGCCGGTATGACCGGCGGCGGCGTGATGGTGTTCGTATGGAAGCTTCTGGTGCGGCCGCTCGGGGGTGTGTTCGGCATTTACGAGCTTTTGCCGGCGTTCCTGTTCTCCTGCCTGTGCATTCTGGTTGTTTCCTCGGTTACGGAAGAGCCGGATGCTGAAATCTACGCTGACTTTGACGCTGTTAATTTAAAATAAAAAAGGAAGGGGATGAGCTTTCCCCTTCCTTTTCCCTTGGCATAATCAGCGGTAAACCGTTTCAGCCATATACCTGATGGAGTTTCCTCCCTTGCTGTAAACCTCTTTTTCAACGATGAAAACGAGGGCTTTTCCGCTTTCGTCTGTGATTATCCTGCTGATTTTGTATCCGAGGATTCCGGCTCTTTTATAGTCCGGATGGCCGACTGTTTTTGTTACGGTGTTCCCGTCGGAATCCGTTATTTTCGCCGTTATGTAAAAAGAAGAGGACGCCTTTGCCCCTGAGCCTGAAACGAGCTGGTGCAGGGATACATCATAATTTTCACCGGTTTCAAAATCACGGAAGGACAGGGAACGTCCGTCTTTCAGCGGGACAGAGGAAGTCTCGACATACAGCGGTCTGCTGGATGAATTTGAATCAATGTCTATTGAAAGTCTTTTGAAAGTGAGGCTGGCATTATTTTTCAATTCATCGAAGATAACGGAGGGACCCCTTTTGCCGCTTATCCTTGAAGGGGATGCGGAAACATTGGTTCCCGGAATGAATTCGTTTTTTGCCACATCAATGAAAAAAATATCCCCGTATGCGGAAAAACTCTGGTCATCGGTTCCGTATTGACCGAAAGCAAAGGTTTTACCGTCAGAAGAAAATCCCAAATCCACAAAATTAGCTACATCACCGGCATACAACGAAGCGAACATAACTGCCAAGAATATGAAAATACTGGTTTTCCGCATATTTCTCCACTCCCTTTATTTCAGTATCGGTTTTTTACCGGGAAACTGAAGGATATTATTTTACTCCGGGTTAGTATCCACTCCGAGTCCGAAAAGGGCGAAATCCCCGCGGCAGGGGTCATCGGGCCATATTTGCCGGAACACTTCTGTAAGGTAGAGGGCGGTTTTCAGGGTTCCAGGGCTTTTTGGAGGAATCAAACCCAGCCGCTCCGCTTCCTGTAAAACATGGGTATCCAGGGGAATCACCAGGGACGCGGGGTCGTACCAGTCCCATAAACCTAAATCCACCGGTGAGTTTTTACGTACCATCCATCTTAAGAACATATTGATCCGCTTGTTTGCGGTGTTTTTTCCCTGGGGAACAATGGGGCAATCAGGGAAGGCTGAAGAGATGACGGAGGCGAGCGGCACGGGCTGGGGCTGATTGTCTTTCATCTTCATGAATTCCTTTTTGAAAAACTCTCCCGGTGTAGGTTCTTTTTCAAGAATTTTGCCCAGGGCACGGAAAAGCTTTCCCATATCCTCATAGGAATAAAAACGGTAAAATTTCCTGTCTGCGCAGGTTTTTTTTCCGTTGAAAACCAGGGAATATTTTTTTGAGAGTATCCATTCTACCGGTCCGCCGTATCCGTCAGATGTGTCCAGGATAAAATCTGTTTTCGCCAGGAACTGATCCCGCCGCCCGAAGGCCAGCATGGCTCCGATAAAGGATGCGGTTTCAATGTCACCGGTGGCGGTGTACCGCCTTAAAACCCTGCTGGGGTCGTTGTCAGTGAAACTTTCCGTCTCGTATTTGGCTGCAAGGGCGGAAAGCTTTTTTTTCAAGGCGGCCGGCACAACCGGGGGATTCCCGGCTGTCAGGGATGTTCTGGCTGTCCGGGAAACCGGGGTTTTGTTTTCTGGCATTTTCCGGGGCTCCGCTTATTTTTCCAGAATCGTTATTTCAACCCGCCGGTTTCTGGCTCGGTTTTCTTCCGTATCGTTGGGGGCGCAGGGACGTTCCGCACCGAAGCCTTTGGTGAATATGTTCTGCCGCTTCCTTACTCCAAGGGCGATAAGAAGCCCCGCCACCGCTTCCGCCCTTTCTTCCGAAAGGCTCTGCCTGGCTTCTGGAGTTCCTGCCAGGGCTGTGTGCCCTGAAACCAAAAGGTCGTTGTCCGGATATTTTGAGAGGATTTTGGCTATACGTCTTATTTTCTCCTCTTCCCCGGGGAGAAACTCCGATGAATCAGCCACAAAGCGTATGGCTTCCATGGATATTGTGACGCCTTCCTCAGAGGCGGTGACCCGGGTGTTTTTTATCCCCTGCCTGCTTATTTCTTCATCCATTTCCCGGACAATTTTGTCCCTGTCCAGGGCTTCATTTTTGCTGACAACAGCTTCGGCTGTTCCCCGGTAATTGAGCCGGGAACCGGTGTTAAGGTCAAGCTGTATGTTGAATTCCTCGTTGTAGTGGGAAAGAGCCCCCTTTTCATTGTCCCAATAAAGCTGCTGGTGGGAAAATCCCTTCACGCTTACAGGGTAAAGCTCCGGAACCGTGCCGTTACGTCCTGCCGGCGGAACCGGAGTGTCAAAAAACAGGGTGTATTCAACTTCAATGCAATGAAAAATACGGCCGTTTTCTTCAATTTCACCCAGATATAAATAATCCGCCGTGAAAGGAACTTTGAAGGGCTTTTCCAAGCCGAACTGGAGCCTGAAGTCGTGGGCTTCTTCCCCCGAAGCCTGCCATCTGTCGCCCCGTTTTATGTCATAATCGGGGAAAACAGGCACGTCCCGGACAACGGGCATAAAATACTCATCGGAAATGTCATACCGTCCTGTTTCATCCCTTCTGAAAACGCTTTCATACTGCTGGCCCCATTCAAAGGTTCTGTTCGAGTTTTTTTCACTGGTCATGAATGTGCAGTTGTGTTCCGCTGATGTGAGTCCTTCTGTGGTTTTCACGTCGGATACGGTCACGCTTATCCTGTTCGCTATTTCCGCGGAATGGGAGAAATTCCCGTCCAAGGTAACTATTTCCTGGACAATGGAGTTAATCCGGTAAGATTCGCCCTCTGTGAATTTGAATTTAAAGGTTTCCGCCCGGAGGATGCTGTGTGTAGAAATTAAAATTGATATGCAGAAAAATATCCGCAGGTAAAAGCGTTTCATATTCAAAATTATCGGTCTTTCCTCGGTGTTTGTAAAGACTGTGTGTTTTTTTTGAAATTCAAAGAAATAACAAACTTTTATTGTAACTTTATTCTGTTATTTGAAGTTATATTGATGTAAGTTTGAAGGGTGCTATACAATCCTGAAGATTCGCCTGTAAACCGGGTATTGGACTGCGTTGCAGAATACCTGGTTTTTGGTGGAATCGGAAGTTACACAGTTTTTTAAGCCGGCAGATTTTTCCTCCTTTTATCTGCCGGCTTTTTATTTTATTCCCTTATCCGCCGTAAGTCCATGCTTGACAAAATTCAGCTTTGTGTAATATACTCGTACCGTTCATCGCAGGGTAGAGCAGTTGGCAGCTCGTCGGGCTCATAACCCGGAGGTCGCAGGTTCAAGTCCTGCCCCTGCTATACAGGCATCCAATAGGGATGCCTTTTTTTATGCTTTTTAAGCCTTCCCGCAAATAAAAGCGTTCCCGGCAGGACTTGAACCGAGGCCGCCGCCGAGCCGTGGCGAGGAAGAGGCAACAGGATGTTGCCGGAAGGCGGGCCGAGGCGCCTGGGAGGAGCAAACAGGAAGTTTGCGGGGGACAGGCAAGTCCTGCCCCTGCTATACAGGCATCCAATAAGGGATGCCTTTTTTATGCTTTCCCCGCAAATAAAAGCGTTCCCGGCAGGACTTGAACCGAGGCCGCTGCCGAGCTGTGGCGAGGAGTAGGCAACAGGATGTTGCCGGAAGGCGGGCCGAGGTTTATTTTTGTGATTTCAGCAGGAAAATTTCTGACCGGAAGTCACTGGCGGTCTTGTCCTGTTCCGGAGGGTTGTTTATTACCAGCCCTGCGGACATTAACTCCGCCCCTGAAAAAATCCCTTTGCCTTCTATTGTATATTGAAAAGATTCATCCAGACCGGCAAGTTTCAGACGCTTAAATCCGGCATTCACATCATTAAGGATTTTATAATAACCGGTTATGGCTTCGGTTTTGTCATGGGATACAACCATCCATGCCGCCTCATTATTCTCAAAAGGGCTTAGCAGACGGTAAAAAGTTCCGGAGTGAATAAGAGTCCTGTATTCCTTTACAAATTCAACCTGAGATTTAATTTCCATGAATTCCCTGTCGGACAGCCGGGTTAAGTCCATTTCAT
Source organism: uncultured Treponema sp. (assembly GCA_949299755.1). Classification (GTDB taxonomy): domain Bacteria; phylum Spirochaetota; class Spirochaetia; order Treponematales; family Treponemataceae; genus Avitreponema. Next base: position 36,490 of record CASGBA010000010.1, read on the forward strand.
AACCGAAAACCCCGAAAAGGGCTGTGTTGAATCGGGTTGAAAGAGGCGTACTTCTGTTAAGCTGGTGGTTGGGTATGATGGATACATGGGCTCCCATGCTATTCAAGGGATAACAATAACTGGTACCGTATTGTATTTTAAGCCGTTCCACAGCATCCGTGTCATCGCTTGTCCAACCTTGGGGTGCGTAGAACATCATTCCGGGATCAAAGCGTCCGCCACCGCTGGCACAGGATTCAAACAGGATATGCGGAAATTCTGTTGTTAGCCGGTCGTATAAATCGTATACGCCGAGAATGTATCTGTGGAATATTTCTCCCTGTTGTTCAGGAGGATATGCTTTGCTGTAACATTCGGTTATACTGCGGTTCATGTCCCATTTTATATATGAAATGCGGGATTCTTTTATCACCGCAGCCATTGAGCTGTAAATGTAGTCCACTACATCTTTCCGGGAAAAGTCAAGGACATATTGATGCCTCCCGTGACAGGATTTTCTGTAAGGAGCTTGAAGTATCCAGTCAGGATGGGTTTCGTACAAAACGCTTTTTTTATTCACCATTTCCGGTTCGAACCACAATCCGAATTTCATTCCGCATTCTTCTTCTATACGGCGGGAAAGACCCGCAATCCCGTCCGGAAGGATATTTTTATTTGGTGTCCAGTCACCTAATCCCTGGGTGTCATCTCTGCGGCATCCGAACCAACCGTCATCCAACACAAACAGTTCTATTCCCGCTGAATGTGCTTTTTTTGCAATGTCTATCAGTCTTTCTTCATCAAAATCGAAATATGTGGCTTCCCAATTGTTAATTAAAACGGGCCGTTCCTTGTCCCTCCATATGCCCCGGATCAATCTTTCTCTGTAAAGCTGGTGGAAAATACCGCTAAGTCCATTCATGCCCTTTGATGAATAGGTGGCGATTCCTTCCGGAGCGGTAAATGTTTCTCCGGGTTTTAAAAACCATGAAAACTGAAAAGGATTTATTCCCATTTGAATACGGCTTGTGCCGTATGTGTCGACTTCAGCCTGAATAATGAAGTTACCGCTGTAAATAAGACTGAATCCGAAAACTTCCCCCTGATGCTCATCGGCGGAAGGCCGTTTCAAAATCAAAAAAGGATTGTGCATATGTCCGGAATGCCCCCTGGCGCTTGTTATGGATTGGATTCCTGTATGGAGGCGGTGTTTTTCCGGAAACCTTTCCCTTGCCCATGCCCCTGAAAACTGAATCCAATCGTAATAATTGTCATCTAAGTCGAGGGTGAAGCTCATGATTCTTTCGATGTGTACCGGTTCAGTTCCGTTGTTGCATATTTTACAGCTGCGTGCTACAGCATCATAATCCCTGAATACGGTGAAGGATAGTATAAAACAAACATTGGTGACAGAATCCCGGAGAGTTATTTCCAGGGTTTCCGCTTCACCGGGACATTCAGTGTATGTGGCCGGTAATCCTTCCAGCCTGGGTTTACCGGAATAAATCCGGTATGAATCAAACCGGGGATCTGTGATCCTGCTTCCGTTTCCTTCCCGGATTTCCACTGCAGGTTCCCTGTAGTCGCTGGATCCGTAAACCGGGAATTCCTGCAGGCAGTGTTCCAGTGAAAATTTGCGGTCTCCCTCATAGGGGTTTGAAGTCATCGGACGCAGGGCTTCTTCCAGCAGATAGTTATAGGATTCCCTGTCAGGAAGTTTTTTCCCGAAATACAAATGCCCCAGGTGCCCGTTTCTCAAAACCGTCAGGATGTAACTTATCCTGTCATTGGACAGGTGGAAATTCCGTGATTCCCCGTGAAAGTACACAGCCATATTGAATTCCCCCGGATGTTTGCGGATTGGCTTGCTCCGCCGCAAAGAATTCCGTCTTTGTCAAATTCCCCTGAAACTGAAGGAGAAATGCAAGGGTTTCCCTGCGGGCAGCAAGTATTCGGGATGTGTCCTGGAGCCCCAGGAATCATCGCCAGCAATACCCATTTGTCCCAATGCGCACCTTACCACGGTGTAGTGAATTTGCGGCAATTCATAAGGATGCAGGGCATTCTCGATTTCGTGGGGAGTGTAGGGCAGGGCGGAGAAATACATTTCATCGCCTTCAAAGCGTATGCCTCTCCCTTTATAATCGGTTATGTCCGCCCGGCGTACCCCGATTTTATTTCCGCATTCCTGAGGACGGAGATACTTCGCCATATTGTCGGCCACCTTGTTACGGTAAACCCCCAGTTTTGCGCCTTTGCATCGGTCCCAGTATGTTTCCGACGGACCCATCCCGTACCAGCATACATTGTCGTAATCGGCATTCAATTTGAATAGCATACCGAATTCAGGCATATCCCCCAGACTGGCCGGCGGAGTGTAATCAAGCGCCACCTCTATTTTTCCGTTGGAATGGACTGTATAAGCAACTTTACATTCCGTTACAGGTGTTGTTGGCAATACATAAGTGTAGGTGATGACTGCGCATCCTTTTTTTTCTTCAAGCTTTGGTGTCCGTGCGGAGCCGTCCCGGAAATCTTTATGGGAGACATACATGGAAGCGGTTTTCCATTGGGCATAACGCATGGGCATAATGTTGCCCCGGTCGTTGTCGGTTGGAGCCCTCCAGAAATTCGGCATTGGTGTCACCGGAAGCATTTCAACCCCTCCGTAGTTGTACGACACCAAGCCTCCGTACAATATGGAGAAAACCGCTTCAAAACCGTCTCCACGCACACCAATATTGTGCAGGCTCCGGATTACAGTCACAGGCCGTTTGGGTTCCGGCAAAACTTCTTCTTCGTTCTTATAAACAGCCTGTCCGAAAGCCATCTCGTGGCCGGCCTTCGCCCACAGGGTGTCACAGGCAAGCTCAAAGGAAACCGTAACCGCATATTCACCCGGTTCTTTGGGAAGGGCTTCCGGCAACGGATACTCTTTTTCTGACAGAGGCGCGACATCGGTTTGCAGAGGTGTCCGTGATACAAGAACGCCTTCTTTTTCGATTGTCATGTAACAGGCAAAGGAATTTGTATTTACAAACAGGTTTTTATTTTTGATTTCAACGCATTCTTTTTTACAGTCTATGAGGACTGTAATATTCTGGTAATTGAATTTAACTTCCTGCATTTTAGGTGATTCATCCCGTTCCCCACCGTATACAATTCCGTTACCGCTGAAATTGCCGTCATTGGGCCGGTCCCCGAAATCTCCCCCGTAAGCCTGGAAGGGAACTCCGTACCTGTCTTTTTTCAGAATGGATTGGTCTATGTAATCCCAGATAAAACCGCCCTGATAAAGTTCTTCAGTTTCAGTTAAATCCGTATACTTGTGCATTGCGCCGCAGGAATTTCCCATGGCATGGGTGTATTCACAGCAAATAAAAGGCTTGTCCCTGTGTTCCTGCAAAAACTGTTTGATTGAATCCACGGAAGGATACATCTGGGATTCCATGTCACTTGTATCATTGTAACGTCTGTCCCAACGGATACCTTCATAGTGGACAAGACGGCTCGGATCCAGACTGTGGAAAAGCCGGGACATTTCGTAGATGACCTTTCCGCCGAAGGATTCGTTGCCGCATGACCAGATTAAAATGGACGGATGGTTTTTATCCCTCTGGTAAAGGGACTGAACCCGGTCGAGCATTGCCTCCATCCATTCATCATGGTCACAGGGAATTATGTTGTTGTAATCCGGTTCCGGTTTCGCCGTTTCCGTGTCCCAGGTTCCGTGGGTTTCCAGGTTGGTTTCCGCAATGAGATAAAGCCCGTAAATGTCACAAAGCTCATACAGGGCATCGCTGTCGGGATAATGGCAGGTCCGGATGGCGTTGATATTGTTGCGTTTCATGGTGCGCAGGTCAAGTTCCAGCTCTTCCCGGCTGACGCAACGTCCCGTCTTTGAGCTGAATTCATGGCGGTTGACGCCTTTGAATACAATCCGGCGGCCATTCAGCAGCATCAGGTTGTTTTTCATTTCAAAACGTCTGAAACCGACTTTATGGGGGATGAACTCAACCGGTTTTCCCTCTTTGTTGTATACGGTTATTTCCAAATCATAGAGTACCGGGATTTCTGCGCTCCACAGCTCAGGTTTGTCCAATTCCGCGGAAAAGGAACAAAGACCTTCGGTTATGTCCCCGGACAGGGATTTGATTTTGTTTCCGTCTTTGTTGAGGGAGATTTGAACCCGGCCTGTGCCCCATACCTGCATATTGACGGACAGCACAGCTTTGTTAAGGGAGGCTTCAACATCCGGAATTATTTGCAGATCGAAAATATGGGTGGCCGGGACTGAGAAGAGGTATACATCCCTGTATAAGCCGGAGAACCTGAAAAAATCCTGGTCCTCGCACCAGCTTCCGCTTGTCCATTTGAATACCTGAACCGCAAGTTTGTTCATTCCTTCCTGCAAATGGGAGGTGAGCTCAAATTCCGAAGGCGTGAATGAGTCCTCGCTGTAACCGATAAAAGAACCATTCAGCCACAAGGCCAGGGCGCTTTCAGCCCCCTGAAAGGAAATAAATATACGCTGTCCCTTCATATGGGACGGGACTTCAAAATATTTCACATAACTGGCAACCGGATTAAAAAAAGTTGGTGTTTCTCCGGGCTTAATTTCGTCATGGCCTTCCCAAGGATACTGGGTGTTTGCGTATTGCGGTTTGTCGTAGCCTTCCATCTGGATATGGGCAGGAACCCGGATGGTGTCCCAGGAATCACAGTTGTACCCGCTCTTTTCAAAACCGGCAATGGTGCTTTCATAGTTTTTCGCGTAATGGAATTTCCATAAACCATTCAAACTGTAACGGAATCCGATGTTTCCGCTTTTTGATTCGGCGGAATTTTTATAATATATATGGTCTGAATGGGCGTCCAGTCTGTTGTCTTTAAAATACCGGGGATCCTTTGTTTTACTGTAATCAAAAGTTGTCATAGAAAGTCCTTCCTTGGGTAGCATTTGATTTTTCATTATTATGCAGCTTTCTCAATACGTCAACCTGAATAAGCGTAAGGTGAGGCTTGATTCTTTACGGCGTGGCGTTTTATTCCGCCGGATTGATTCCGTTTTCCTTTGCCCTTGGCCTTTTCTCATGCTTAAACGTCCAGCGGGCAAAAGCATACCGGGGAATGAACCGGCTTAAGAACGCCTTAAGCTTCCATTTGAATAGCATCAACGCTTTGGGTTTCCCGGCCAAAGCGCAGCGTATCGCATGGGCCGCCGTTCTGGATGCATCGGCTCCGCCTTTCACTTCCTTCCTTGCCCCCTTCGAAGCGACCGCTGCGAAATTTGTGGATACCGGTCCGGGGCACACAGAGCACACTTTGATACCCTTGTCCGCAAGTTCTGCCCCCAGGGCCGTGGAAAAGCTGTGCAGGAAGGCTTTTGTGGCGGCGTACACGGCGAAATTTCCCAACGGGGCAAAGGCGGCCAGACTGGCGGTGTTAATTATCACGGAACCTGCCTCCATGTAGGGAACCCCGGCCATGCAGAAGCCCGCCGGTGTCAATGCATTTAATTCTATCATGTTAAGCTGGTCATCCGTTTCCGTTTCCATGACCGGGCCGTAAGTGCCGAACCCTGCGTTGTTGACAAGAACCTTTATGCGCAGGCCGCCGGCAGTTTTTGCCTCTTCTTCCAGTAATTCGCTGAAAGCGGCGACTCCGGATTTTCCCGCAATGTCCCCGGGAAATATCCTGGCTTTTACCGCTCCGTCATGTTTCACGTTTTTTTCCGCCAGTTCCGCTGTTTGCCGCAATTTTTCCCTGTTTCTGGCTAAAAGCCATATTTCGTCGGCAGGAATGGAAGCGGAAAGCTGCAAGGCAAATTCCCGTCCGAGACCGGAACCGGCTCCTGTTATGATTATTATTTCTTTCATGGATTCATTATCATCGATACTCCCGGTTGAATCAACGATAAATTGTATGACACCCGGGTTAACCAGGATTTCATTTTGTTTATTGACAGACTTCCTGCTTCCTGTTTTACTTATAGAATGAAAAACCAACAATCTTTTTTAGCTTTTATAGTGAAAGCTTTGGCTGTATTTTTTGTGGTAGGGATTGCGCTTTCTTCATGCGCAACTTCGTCTAAAAAGAACGAAAACTTTATTGCCGATGTGGATCCCATTGAATTGTCCCCGGTAACAGCCCAGTTCCCGAATTTTTTGGGAACTTCCATCGAACCGAAAACGGTTTCTGTGTTTTTTGTCCCCCGTTCTGATGAGGTTCTTATACAATATAAAGTAACCGGAAATACCTACAAACTGTATTTGAATAGGGCCGCCCGGGAACTTATCAGGAATGCCGCCGTACAATATAACGCCGATTTTGACGCGGTACGGTTGGACAGGGAATTGAGCTACAGAAAGACTGAGAAAATATACGGGGAAGTGAAGGACTGTCACATGGAATGGGGACTGACTTCTTTTACCATGAATGGAGAGGCTTACCCAAAGGTTGCGGCCGGATACCGTTTTGAAGGCCGTAACCCCTATTTTGTTGTGGTTGTTCCTGTGACTGAAAACCTCGGTTACAAAGACGGCAGGAGCGGATTGAGGAATACAGTTAAGCAGGTTATTTACATGAATAAAGCCCAGGCCCTTGCCATGGCTGATATCCTGGAAGAAGATAATCTTTTGTCCTCACTTTCCACTGTGGTTGTTCCTGTAATGAATCCTGACAGTTATACGGAACCGAAAACTGTGACCCCTTCCTTCTCTGACGAGGGATACGGCATTCCCGCCGTCCAAAACGCAGTGGAGCCTGCGGCGGATGATTCCGGGAATGACGTCATCCAGGGAAATGAAACTGAAGCCGCTGTTCCGGAAACTGTGAATGAAACCGAAATTCAATAAGGAGTTGAAAAATGGCTGATACAATGCATCCTTTGAAAAAAAATCCTTCTTGGAAGGGCAGACGGGGACCTGTCGTCCTTGTGATTATGGACGGCGTGGGTTATGGCAAATATGAGGACGGGGACGCGGTGAAGGCTTCCCGGATGGATTATCTCAGGAAGCTGGAAAGCGAAAGTCCCCACACAAAGCTTAAAGCCCACGGAACAGCCGTAGGACTTCCTTCTGACGCTGATATGGGTAACAGTGAGGTGGGGCACAACGCTATGGGTTGCGGCCGGGTTTTTGCCCAGGGCGCAAAACTGGTTTCAAACGCCATATCTTCAGGTTCCATGTTCGAAGGGGAAGTATGGAAAAAGCTTGTTGCCAACGTGAAAAGCAAAGGTACCGCTCTTCATTTTATAGGCTTGGTGTCTGACGGGAATGTCCATTCCCACATCGACCATCTTAAGGCCATGATTGAGAAGGCTTATGCCGAGGGTGTGAAAACCCTCCGTGTCCATGCCCTTCTCGACGGCCGTGACGTGGATCCCACTTCGGCCCTTGATTACATCACTCCCCTTGAAAAGTTCCTGGCAGGCTTTTCGGGAGTTGATTACGGAATCGCTTCCGGCGGTGGCCGTATGTTCATGACGATGGACAGGTACAATGCGGATTGGGCAATGGTTGAAAGGGGATGGAAAGCCCATGTGCTCGGCGAGGGCAGGAAATTCCCCTCCGCCACCGAGGCCATTGAAACCTACAGGAAGGAAGTTCCAGGTGTTCTTGACCAGGATATGCACGAATTCGTAATTGAAAAAGACGGTAAACCTGTGGGCACAATAAATGACGGCGACAGCGTGGTTTATTTCAACTTCCGCGGAGACCGGGCTCTTGAAATGACCGCCGCCTTTGAAACACCCGCTGACGGGAACTTCCCCCATTTTGACAGGAAACGTGTTCCCTCTGTTGAATATGCCGGCATGATGGAATATGACGGCGACCTTCATATCCCCCGCCAGTATCTTGTAAGCCCCCCGAGCATTGACCGGACAATGGGTGAATACCTTACAAAGTCAGGGGTGCGTCTGCTTGCCATTTCAGAAACCCAGAAGTACGGCCATGTGACATATTTCTTCAACGGAAACAAACTGGGCAAATTTGACGAGAAATTGGAAGATTATGTTGAGATAAAGAGTGATGTGGTTCCCTTTGAACAGCGCCCCTGGATGAAATGCGCCGAGATTACCGACAAGGTTATCGAGGCAATCAAAAGCGGGAAATACCAGCACATCCGCTTGAATTATCCCAACGGGGACATGGTGGGGCATACCGGCGTTTTCAATGCGGTTGTTTGTTCCATGGAAGGGATGGATCTTCAGCTTGGCCGCCTTAAAGCCGCTGTCGATGAAGCCGGCGGAATTATGTGTATCACCGCAGATCACGGCAACAGCGATGATATGTTCGAGCATAAAAAGGACGGTAGCGTGGCTACAAATTCCGACGGTTCCCCCAAGGCAAAAACAAGCCACAGCTTGAATCCGGTTCCGGCTATAATTTATGACCCGGAATATAAGGGGGAATACGATACGAAACTCAATGAAGGTCTGGGAATCAGTTCCTGGCCTGCCACGCTCATGGAGTTGATGGGTTTTGTTCCGCCGGAAGATTACGATAAGAGCCTTCTTAACCTTAAGTAAAGAAACCCTGTTTATTGGATAAACCCCGGAAGCTGGAAAGATTCCGGGGTTTTTTTGTTGCGCTTGCCAATCTTTCAGGCGGCGCCAAGGGGCCTGAAAATTTGAAAAACGCAAAAGCTGTTTTCTTCGAGGAGACGTAAAAAGAATTTACCGTCCGCAAGATTTATTTCCTGCCACAGTGCTTCGAGCCACAGTTCCTTTGCGGCTTGAATCAAGAGGGCCGCTTTTTCCGGGTCAACCCGGATGACGGTGTTTTGTCCGTTTTTCCCTGATGCTTCTGCCCCAAGGTTGCCTTCGATGAAGGCCTCAACATTTGTTTTTGAGAAGCCTTGCAGGAAAAAATATTGGCCGGCTGGTATTTTCCCTGTCCGGACTGCGGTTTCAAAATGACTGCTGTCCGGCGGTTCCAGATTCCCGGCTTTTACGGATGTGGTGCATTCATAGAGCGCGGCTGTTTTGTCCGGTGAAAGATTTCCTTCCGGGGCGTTTATGTCTTCGCTTAAAAAAAGTTTTCTTATTGTGAAATCCATGTCTAATTAATAGTGAAAAGCTGTTTTTTTAGCAAGTAAATTATTTTGAAATGAATGCGTTGTCCGGGAATTCCCAGATAGAGAAGATGAATTGTTTTCTTATATCAAAAAGGAGGTGGAAAATGAGGAATCCTGAATGCCGCAGGATTACTGGTTTCTGGTTCGCCGCGTTTTTTCTTTTGGCGGCTGTATTTCTGTTACAGGCGCTTTCCGGTTGTGCCTTTGATTCCCGGAGCCCTGCCGTTTGGGGCGGGGATTGCGTTGTGCCGGAATTCACCGGGGCATCCATGACCGGGGAAAATACCGCGGTCATGGGTTTTTCTTCTCCGGTGTCAGTGGTGTCCGCTGAGGTTGTCCTTGATTCGGGCAGACCCTGTGTTGTTGAGTCCCAGGATTCAGGCAATCCAGGGGAAATTTGTTTTGTCATGAGCGAGGCTCCCGGAGTAGGTGAAAAATTCCTTCTTTCCACGGTGGTGGAAGATGAAGGCGGGAACACTCTTTCCGTGTCAGTTACCCTTACGGGTTTTAATTCCCGTCTTCCAGAATTACGGATCAACGAGGTGAGGGCAAAATATTCAAAACCCAAAGCCGAATATATTGAATTCAAAGTTTTAAAAGCCGGTAATTTAAGCGGTATATGTGTGGAAACTATAGGTGAGTCAAAAAATACTTTGTATGAATTCCCAGCGGCGGAGGTTGCCGCTGGTGAATTTGTGGTGCTACATTACAGATGTATGCCTGAAGGCGCCGTGTTCAAGGATGAAACCGGCTCTGATATTACCCTTTCAGGAGGGGATGGAGCCTCCGCTACAGGCCGGGATTTTTGGTTCGACCATGCAAAATCACCTCTCTCCATTCCCAATGTGGTTTTAGTACGGGAAAGAAGCGGGGGAAGCCTTATGGATGCGCTGGTGTATACTGATTCGGATGAAGCTGTCTCTTCCCAGGTTTTGATTTCCTCAGTTGCGGAGGCTATGTCCGCCGGTGTTTGGCAGGGTGAAGGGGATTTTCCGTCTTTCAACGCTTCAGGTAATACGGCTACACGTACCATATGCAGGTATTCTCTGGATTCTGTTTCAAGTCCGGGTTCCTGGTATATTTGTGATACAAGCAAGGCTACTCCCGGAGAAGAGAATATAGAAGTGGAATGGACCGGCGGGTAATACGTCGAATAATTCAGCTTTATAATATTTTCAAGTAATTTTTTGAACACCCTGTGGTTTTCCATGGGGTGTTTTTATACATACAGGATACAAAAGTTGTATTGAAAAACAAATGAATGGATTAAATCGAAGAAAATAGTTGTATTATTTTTATTGACATCTCGCTATCTTTATTGTATTGTATTTCTGGAGAACACAAACCCCCTTAGGGTTTTGGTTTTATAAGGAGATGTTATGGACATTGAGCGTATCAAAGCTTCCATAAAGGCAGGAAAAACTGCCCTTGGAATTGAGTTCGGGTCTACACGTATAAAAGCGGTTTTGGTAGATGAAACCTTCGCCCCTGTCGCTTCCGGCAGCCACGACTGGCAGAACAAACTGGAAGACGGCATATGGACGTACAGTATTGACGATGTGGTTAACGGACTCCAATCCTGTTACCGGGCTTTATGCGGTGATGTAAAATCAAAATACGGGGTGGAAATTGAAACCCTTGGTTCCATCGGAATAAGTGCCATGATGCACGGATACATGGTCTTTGATGCGTCCGGAAAGCTCCTTGTCCCTTTCCGCACCTGGCGCAATACTTGCACAGGCCCCGCCGCGGAAGAGCTTTCCTCTCTGTTTTCTTTCAATATACCCCAGCGGTGGAGCATAGCCCATTTGTATCAGGCGGTTTTGAACAATGAACCCCATGTACCCCAGGCGGCATTTTTCACCACGCTGGCTGGTTTCGTTCACTGGAAACTGACCGGCAAAAAAGTTCTCGGGGTCGGAGATGCCTCCGGAATGTTCCCGATAGACAGTACCACCGGAAGGTATGATGAAAAAATGCTGGATACTCTGGAAAAACATCTGGCCGGCAAAAATTATCCCTGGAAAGTCCGGGATTTGCTTCCGGAAGTTTTGTCCGCCGGTGATCCGGCCGGAACCCTGACCTCGGAGGGAGCCGCACTGCTGGATCCTTCCGGGAAACTGAAAGCGGGAATCCCCCTGTGTCCGCCGGAAGGGGATGCGGGTACCGGTATGACAGCCACCTGTGCCGTTGAGCCGAAAACCGGAAATGTGAGCGCAGGCACTTCGATTTTCGCCATGATTGTCCTGGAAAAGAAACTGGCTGGTGTTTATCCCGAAATAGATATGGTTACCACCCCGGACGGATATCCGGTTGCAATGGTACACTGCAATAACTGTTCCTCGGATATTGACGCCTGGATAAAGCTGTTCCGGGAATTCGCCGCCCTTATCGGATGTGATGTCCCTAAACCGAAAGTTTATGATTTGTTGTATGAAAAGGCACTGGAAGGGGCCGCTGACTGTGGCGGACTTATTTCCTTCAATTATTTTTCCGGAGAGCCGGTTGCAGAATTGAATGAGGGAAGACCTTTGTTTGTCAGACTGCCGGATGCGGATTTTTCCCTTGCCAATTTTATGCGCACCAATTTGTACGGCGCCGTGGCGACCTTGAAAATGGGAATGAATATCCTGTTGGAAAAAGAAAAAGTTGTCGTGGATAAACTTGTGGGACACGGCGGGCTTTTCAAAACCCCGGTGGTAGGCCAGCGTGTTATGGCGTCCTTGGGAACGTCCGTGTCCGTTATGGAAACAGCGGGGGAAGGAGGTGCCTGGGGTATTGCGCTTCTTGCGTCCTATCTTTCCGCCCGCAGTTCCGGAGAACAGCTTTCCTTCCCTGCTTTCCTGAAGCAGAAGGTTTTCGCTTCCATGCCGGTTAGCACCTTGAATCCCGATCCTGAGGATGTGAAAGGTTTCAATGCTTACATGGAAAGATTTGTCAAGGCTATCCCTGTGGAAAAGAGCGCAGTGGATAATATTCAATTATAATTTTTTATGGTATATATAAGGAGTAAAAACATGAGTGCAAAAGCTGCCAAAAAAATGAAAGATTATGAGTTCTGGTTTATTGTAGGTTCCCAGTTTCTGTACGGCCCGGAGGTTTTGGAAACAGTTGCGGAACGGGCTTCAAAAATGGCCCAGAGTTTCGACGGAGATTCAAATATACCCTGCCGGGTTATTTATAAAGGCACAGTGAAAACAAATGAAGAAATCACGCAGATTGTGAAAGAAGCCAATTACAACGATAACTGCGCCGGTATTATCACCTGGATGCATACTTTTTCACCTTCCAAAATGTGGATAAACGGGCTTGCCCTTTTGCAGAAACCGTATTGCCATTTGCATACCCAGTACAACCGGCTGATTCCAGATACTGAAATTGACATGGACTTTATGAATTTGAATCAGGCTGCCCATGGAGACAGGGAACACGGATTTATCGGAGCCAGAATGCGTTTTGCCCGCAAGGTTATCGTTGGGTATTGGGAGGATGAGCCGGTGCGCCGCAAACTGGGAAGCTGGATGCGTTCCGCGGTCGGCTTTGCGGTCAGCCGTAACCTGAAAGTTGTACGCTTTGGAGACAATATGCGGGAAGTTGCTGTCACCGAAGGCGACAAGGTTGAGACCCAGATGAAATTGGGCTGGCAGGTGAATACCTGGGCAGTGGGTGATTTGGTGCAGGAAATCAACGCCGTTACGGAAGCCGAGGTTGACGCGCTGATCGCGGAATACCGCGGTAAATATGATTTTGCCACGGACAATATGGACGCTGTACGCTACCAGGCCCGGGAAGAAATCGCCATGAAAAAAATCCTTGAGCGGGAAGGGGCGGGGGCTTTTACAAATACATTCCAGGATCTCCATGGAATGAAACAATTGCCCGGACTTGCCTCCCAGCGGCTTATGGAGCAGGGCTACGGCTACGGCGGTGAGGGAGACTGGAAGGTTTCCGCCATGACCCACATTGTAAAACAGATGACGGAAGGGCTTCCCGGCGGAACCGCATTCATGGAAGATTACACCTATGATCTGGAGCCGGGCAAGGAATTGTCCCTGGGTGCCCATATGCTTGAAGTGTGTCCCTCCGTTGCCGCCGCCAAACCCCGCATCGAAGTGCATCCCCTCGGTATCGGCGGTAAGGAAGATCCGGCCCGCCTGGTGTTTGAAGGCCATCCCGGCAAGGCGATAGTTGTATCCCTCATCGATATGGGTGGCCGGCTCAGGATGATTGTGCAGGATGTGGAAGCGGTCGTACCGAAATACAAGATGCCGAATCTGCCGGTAGCCCGCATCATGTGGAAGGCTATGCCCGATTTGCTGACCGGTGCCCATGCATGGATACTTGCCGGAGGAGCCCATCACACGGTATTCTCCTATGCGGCTACCGCGGAAATGATGGAAGACTGGGCGGAAATGGCCGGCATTGAGTATGTCCATATTTCCGCTTCAACAAATATTGAGGAGCTGAAAAAAGAGCTTTTCGTGATGGATGTTGCCTGGAAGCTCAAGGGAATTTGATTCCGGGCGCCTATTCCGGCTGTATTCTTGTAGTACAGCCGGAGAACAACGTGCTGAATGTAATTATCGGAGAAGCATATGCTTGAAGAACTGAAAGAAAAAACCCTTAAAGCCAATTTACTGCTTCCTGCCCATGGTTTGGTAACATTTACCTGGGGGAATGTTTCCGGAATCGACCGGGACAAGAAGCTTATTGTCATAAAACCGTCCGGAGTTGAATACAGCGACATGAAGACTGACGATATGGTTGTCGTTGATTTTGACGGCAGAGTTGTGGAAGGAAAATTAAAGCCCTCTTCGGATACGCCCACCCACATAGAACTGTACAAGGCTTTCCCGAATATCGGCGGTGTGGTGCATACCCACAGCCGGTGGGCAACCATTTTCGCCCAGTGCGGGGCGGGTGTTCCTCCTTTGGGGACAACCCACGGGGATTATTTCTACGGTGAAATCCCCTGCACCCGTCTCATGACGGATGAAGAAATTCACGGTAAATATGAAAAGGAAACGGGAACTGTCATCATTGAACGGTTTAAGGATTTGAATCCTGATGAGATTCCTGCGGTGTTGGTGCAGAGTCACGGACCATTCGCCTGGGGAAAGGACCCCATGGAAGCTGTGCACAATGCAGTTGTTTTGGAAGAGGTTGCGTTTATGGCATGGCACTGCAATGTACTCTCCGGGAAAAAGCCCGGACCTATGCAGCAAACCCTTCTGGATAAACATTATCTGCGCAAACACGGCGCAAATGCTTATTACGGACAGTAATGTAATGGCGGGGTTACCATGGCTTTTGTTCCCAAATATGCTTTCTTAGTTAACTGGATAAAAGACCAGATACTCCACGGTGACCTGCATTTCGGTGACCGGCTTTATTCCGAAAATGAATTGTGTTCTATTTTCGGAATAAGCCGGCAGACTGTCAGACAGGCAATCGGAATTTTGGAGCAGGAAAAAGTTGTAAGCCGGCGCAGGGGAAGCGGAACCTATGTGACATGGCAGAAAAAAACAACCCGGAGCGGTACAAAAAAAATCGGCGTCATTTCAACTTATGTGGGTGAATATATCTTTATGGATATCCTCCATGGAATAGAATCGGTTTTAAGCGCCAATGGATATGCCACGCAAATTTCCTTTACCCATAACCGGGTTGAAAATGAAAGACGTGCGTTGAGATCCATGCTTGACAATGACGTGGATGGAATCATCGTGGAACCGACAAAGAGCGGCTTGCCCAATCCTAATATCAGAATTTACGATGAATTCCGTGCAAGAAATATTCCTGTGTTGTTTTTCAATGCAAAATATCCAGGCCTTGATTTTCCTGTTGTTTGTTTGGATGATGTTGTTGCCGGAGAAATGGCAACATCATTTTTAATCGGCAAAGGACATAAAAAAATAGCAGGTGTCTTTCAATGCGATGACATTCAAGGATTGCTACGTTATCAAGGTTATATTCAGGCGCTTGAAAAAAACGGCATAGAAATAAACAGCCACCGGATATTCTGGTTTGCAACAGAAGACATCGATGATATTGCCACTTATCCCGATCGGATAATGAAGAGGATTAAAGATTGTTCGGCTGTATGTTGTTATAATGATCAGATAGCGGTTAAAGTTATAAAAATATTGGAACAACATGGTATTTCGGTTCCGGATAATATTTCAGTTACAGGTATCGATAATTCGAATCTTGCAGAATTAAGTGTTCCTCCCTTAACATCCGTATACAATCCGGTAAGTCTTTTAGGAGAAACAGCCGCTAAGAATCTTCTTGCCCTTATAGAGGATCCTTCTTTTGATGCGGAAGTTTTATTCCGTCCCGTTATCGTGGAACGGTCTTCCGTGTCTGATTATGCTGATACAGTAGTGTTGTCTAAAAGTATTTGAATATGTAATACGTCAATGGGAGGCGTTTTATGATTGCTACAGGGCAGTTTCGCATTTTCCGGGGTGTATTCTTATGTTTGTTTTTATTTTTTCTGTTTTCCTGTGGCGGTAAGAAACCTCACGAATCTTCTTCCTCATCTGTTGTATCCCGGGACGGATAAAGGAATTATAGTCGGCTTTTCTCAGATAGGAGCTGAAAGCGCATGGCGTGTGAGAAATTCGGAGTCAATGCAGGAAGCTGCCGGAAAAATGGGAATCCAGCTTTTATATGCAAATGCCGAGCAAAAACAGGAAAATCAAATAAAAGCGATACGTTCCTTTATTGTTTATCAGGTTGATGTCATCGTTTTTGTTCCTATTGTTCAATATGGATGGGAAAATGTTTTGCACGAGGCTGTTACTGCCGGGATTCCTGTGATTGTCGCTGATAGAAAGCTTAAAATCTCAGATCCTGGATTGGTCGCAGGTTTTGCCGGACCGGATAATTTTGAAGAAGGTAGGAATGCCGGAAGATTTTTACTGCGTAAATACCCTTCAGTTTCTGAATCTGTGCGTATTTTTGAAATGCGGGGAACGGATGGCTCTTCCGTTATGGAAGATAGGGCCGCCGGTTTTAGAGAAATTATAAATGGCAGCAGCCGATTTAAAATTGTATACAGTGAATCCGGTGATTTTTTACGGTCCAAAGGGAAAGAGTTGGTTGAAAATTTCATAAAGGAGAACGGAGGTTTTGTTTTCGACGGTCATCCCATTGATGTTGTTTTTTCACATAACGACGGCATGACTCTGGGAGCATTGGAAGTCTTTGATGATTACGGTATAAAAGCTGGAACGGATGTTACAATTATTACTGTAGATGCCGAGCAAGCGGCAATTGATGCCTTGAAAGAGGGTAAAGTCAATTGTGTTGTTGAATGTAATCCTAATCTTGGTGAAACAGTTTTAAATCTTGCACAGGAATTAGTACAAGGTAAGAAAATAAAATACCGTACAACAATTGATGGACAAGTTTTTACGGAATTTGAAAAGTATGATTCTCTTCCGCCACGTGGTTATTAATCCAATATGACAGCCTCCTCTCCCATTGTAAAAAAAGCATAAAACAAGTTCTCAGAACATCATACTTATTTATTGTTTTACTCTTGTGTTTCCCCGTTTTTTATATTGTATTTATTTCCTGGATAGCGATATACCGGTATGACAATATTATAACAAATGTAAGCAAGGCTAATACAATAAATCAAATTATAAAGACTGATATTGCAAATGAATTATGGAGCATTGTCGCTGGAAATAAACTTTTTAAGGATGGTTCCCAATATGTAATCCTGTCACGTGTAAAGAATGGTATAGATGAAATGAAAACATCTACGCAGGTCCCGGTTAATTTTAATTATCTTGAGGTCGCATCCAGGGCAATACAGACTTTGGAAGGATACGTAGACAGATTGGGAGAGCAGATAGAAAAAGGTGCGCCTGTGGTGGAAAACGAGGCGGTTTTGGATGAGGTCCGTTCAGTGGCGACTGTCGTCAGTGATGTCCTTCAGGATTTTATTGTCGCTGAAATAGAGTCTGGAGCTAAGACAAATGAAGATATTAAAAATTACTCAGTTGTTCTTATGTTGATACAGGGTGTTATAACCCTCATTATGATTATCATTGTTGTACGTACTTTGGTTTTTATTTCTGAAAGCATCCGGCAACCTATTCATGATATGGAGAGTCTTTCATCAAGGATTGCTTCCGGCGATTTTGGCGCCAGGGTTCAGCTTCCTGATATCGAAGAACTGGATAATTTGGCAAAAAACCTGAATATGATGGTGGGGAAAATCCAGGAATTAATAGATGAGAATATCAGGGAGCAGCAGAATTTAAAAAAAAGCTGAGATGAAAACTCTTCAGGCACAAATAACCCCGCATTTTCTGTACAATACTTTTGATACTATTATCTGGCTTGCGGAATCTGAGGAAACTGAAAAAGTCATAGAAATTACCAGGGCTTTTTCAGGTTTTTTCCGTATTTCCCTTAACAGGGGCAGGGAATGGATACCGGCTTCCCAGGAACTTGAGCACATACGGTATTACCTGCAAATTCAAAAAATAAGGTACAGTAATATATTGGATTATACCATTGATTTTGACGAGGCTGTAACTGATTGCATGATGTTAAAACTCACACTCCAGCCTTTGGTTGAAAATGCGATTTACCATGGAATAAAAAATAAACGCGGTATGGGTATAATAAAGGTCCGCGCTTTTTTCGAAGAAAATAAAACAGGAGAAAAAAAAGTACACTTTTGTGTCGAAGATAATGGTATAGGTTTTACACGGGAAAAACTGGACAATGTTATGCAGGAACTTGCCTGCAATAAAGATCCTGAAAGTTTGTCGTATGTTTATGGTTTATACAACGTAAATAAAAGATTGAATTTGTATTACGGTGAATCCGTAAAACTTGAAATTAAAAGTGAATTCGGAAAAGGAAGCATTGTTTTTTTTCCATTCCGTATATAGAAGCAAAAGAAGGTTCTGAATATGTATAGTGTTTTTATTGTTGATGATGAAGTTATAGTCAGGGATGGAATCAGAAATAAAATTGATTGGGAAAAGTCTGGATTCACTTTTGCAGGTGAAGCGGGCGACGGTGAAATCGCTTTGTCGATGATACAGGATATAAAACCGGATATTCTCATTACAGATATTAAAATGCCGTTTATGGACGGACTTGAATTATCACGAATGGTGAAAAAGCTGTTGCCTTGGACAAAAATCATTATTCTCTCGGGACATGATGAATTCGAGTATGCAAAAAAAGCAATATCTATAGGAATTGCTGACTATATTTTGAAGCCTTTTACCTCTGAAGAACTGCTTGTAAGCATGAATCGGGCGGTTGAGGATTTAGACAAACAGAAACAAAGATTCAGTGATATAAAAAAAATGAAGGAATCTTTGGAATCCGCCTCCCTTTTGGCGAAAGAGAAACTTCTTTCCGATATTGTTTTGGGTGTAATTACAGGTGCCGATGCTGTCCGTCTGACCGCCGATATGAAAGTTGACTTGATATCCAGATTTTATACTGTTTGTATAAGCGAGATATATCCGGCAGGCGGTAAATCTTCGAAACTCATAGAAGTAAAATCCCGTTTATTGAGCATTGCGGACAACAATCCTAAGTCAACTGTCTTTTTCATTTCTCCGGAACGGGCTGTGTTTATTTTAAAAAGTGTGCAATTAGAACAAGCTGAAGAGGATTCCTATAATCTTGCCAATGCAGTTGAACATGAAATTTCTGCTGGAACAGATTCCTATGTGGTCACTTCAATTGGTATGACTGTAGACCGGATTGCGAAAATAAATGATTCCTACAATTCCGCTGTACAGTATTTAAATCAAAACAGACTTATTCCAAATAAAAACATGATTATAAATACTTCTGATTGCAGCGAGAATGGAGTTACTCCTTCAGATTTAAAAGAGACGGATCCTTTGGTGGACAGAATCCGTTATGCGGATGAAGGTGAAATCGAACAGATTGTAAACCAATATCTTGAATGTATTGATGAGGTGCGGGAAGATTTCGCCTCCACGGCTTCATATCTTCTTGTTGATATCATAATGTCCATTTCAAAGCTGGCGGAAGATTTGGGCGGTGATGTGAAAGACATTGCACCGGAAATTCTTTCCAGGGCTTTTGTAAGCGGTGCTGTAAGCAGCAAGGAGATTTTCACCAGGGAGGTAAAACGCATCCTGTCAGCGGTTTTGACTTGGCGCAATTCCAGAATTCAAGGTAAATACGGGAATGTAATCCTCAGGGCAAAAAAATATATAGAGAAAAATTTCGCGAATCCTGATATATGCCTTATGTCAACCGCAAAAGCCGTTAATATGAGTCCTAATCATTTCAGTTCGGTTTTTTCACAGGAATGCGGGATGACATATATCGAATATTTGACAAACGTTAGGATAGAAAGGGCAAAAAAATTGCTGAAAAACACGGCAATGCGTAGCTCGGAAATTGCTTACGAAATTGGTTTTAGTGATCCGCATTATTTCAGCTTTATTTTCAAGAAAGTCTCCGGATGTTCTCTACAGGAATTCCGGGCTAAAGAAAAATAAAAACGCAATGCAATTGGCACTGCGTTTTTATTTTGATTTGGTATTCAGCTTTTCCTGTAAAAATAATTATTTATTGATTTTTAGTCATCAAATTTCTGACCGATAAGCTTACCGGAATTATCAAAGTACATTTCCATTCTGTTGGAAAGCTTCAACTCTATTCCGTTCCAGTTTTTTTCCGCTTCTATAATAATAGCGTCAGGATAATTTTGGGTAACCTGATTTGTGATAGAAGAGGAAAGAACCGCAGCCGGAACCCCTGTATAGGATTTCACTTCTTTCCATTCACCTTTACCGGAAAAAGAAATTTCGGTGCCATCATTCAAGGTTACTTCATATTCGTTATAATCAGCCTCAACGTAAGTTGCTGTTTTCCCGGAGAAATTTGTGCTTATGAAATCTTTGGCTTGCTGAGGAAGTTTTTCCACCGGAATAACCCTGTCTGCAAAAAGCCCAGCCGCAGGAATCGCCAAAACCATTAATATAACTGCTAATTTATTCATACTCTACCTCCTTAAAAATTAGCGTTTTGATTTATGATGTTAATATACAGTTTTATTTTTACCCAAACATTAAAACAAGCTTAAAATAAGACAAAAGAATGAAAAAAATACGCCTGTCTTCCTGAGAAAATCCTTAAAGCCTGATATGCATGACAGTTCCCTTTCCGGTTTTACTTTCCACTGAAATGACGGCTCCTAATTTTTCCGCAACGCTTTTTGCTATTGCCAACCCTATGCCTGTACCGCCCTTGCTTCGGTTCCGGGATTTATCCACCCTGTAAAAGCTGTCGAAAATATGGGGAATGTCTTCTTCGGGTATCCCTATTCCGTTATCCCGGACAGAAAGAATTCCGTTTTCAAACCGGATGGTAATTTCCGGGGTCGGGCTGTCGTTGTATAAAATACCGTTTTTTATGATTATGCGGAGAATTTCTCTAAGGCTTTCCGCATCCGTAAGAATTTCTTCAGGGTTAATGCTTTCGATTTCTATTTTTACCCCAGGTTCTATTAACTTGAAATCATCCTTTATTGACTGTAAAAAACTTACAAGGTTGAGTGTTTTCTTTTCATAGGGTAAGCGGGCAGCGTTGTGCGCTCTGTTCAGTTCCAAAAGTTGTTCTGTAAGGTTTGCCATGGATTGGGTTTCTCTTTTCAAAACCTTGAGTGATTCCTCCAATACTTCCGGATTATCTTTTCCCCAGCGCATCAATAAATCAACATGACCGCTTATGACGGCTATGGGGGTTTTTAGTTCGTGGGAAACATCCGATGTAAATCTTTTTTCATGTTCAAAATCTTTTTCAAGCCTGGCAAAAAGTTCGTTGAAAGTATGGGCAAGAACCTTTAATTCATCATCTGTTTCACCTTCATCAAGACGCCGGTCCAAATGTTCACTTCCTATTTCCTGGGCTTGCTTCGTAATCAGTTTCACAGGTTTTAACATACGGGTTGTTGTACGCCAGGATATTATCCATGAAATTACCAGGATTGGAATACTGCAAATCAAAAATATTACCGGCATAAACAGCATATACTTATCCAGGGTGTCCATATCTATATCGATGGCCGCCTGTATGTGGTAGGTAATTGTATTGAATTCCATGTCTTTTGCGGCATAGACCAAATTCAGGTTTCCATCGGAAAAGAAGTTTTCCCTGAATATCCGGCCGGTTTTCCCCTCTTCTGTTACTGGGAGTTCCGGTATCATAGGATCATTTGTCTGCAAAACTCTTCCGTTTTTGATGGAAAGCCTGTACATTATGAAATAAGGAATGTTTCCGGTATTCAGGGTGTTTTTTCCGGAGGATACGGAAGCCGCAACTGTCTCAAGTATATCCAGCGTTGATAAAATTTCTGTATCTCTGCGTGCGGATATTCCTTCCCGTGTTAGTACAATAATCAGCGCTGAAAAAAAAACACCGAGCAAAAAATCAAAACAGAGAGGAGACTTGCAATACGGATAGAAATCGAGCGTTTTTTATTGAATTTCATTTTTACTCCGTTGAAATTATATAACCTATCCCTCGCAGGGTTTTTATAACCGGTTCTTCCTGTTGCGTCCCATCCAGTTTTGTCCGTAGGTACCTGACATAAACATCTACGGAATTGGCTTCTATAAAGTGATCCGTCCCCCATACAAAATCAATAATCTGGTCCCTGCTCATCGCTTTGTTCTTATTGGTGGCGAGACACAACAGAAGCATATATTCCGTTCTGGTAAGTTGGATTTCCCTGCCGTTTTTCAAAACCCTGCATGCGTCGGTATCAATTTCAATGTCCCTGATATGTATTTTCTGCTGCGGGGAAATATTCTGTTCCGGAGGTGTTCTTCTGAACATCCTTCGTATTCTGGCGAGAAGCTCTTCAATCGCAAACGGTTTTATAATGTAATCATCCGCACCTGTGTCCAAGGCTGTTACTGTATCCGCTGTATCGCTTTTTGCGGTCACCATAACCACCGGAATGTCCGATGTTTTGCGTATACGTCTTAATACTTCGATACCATTGAGTTGCGGAAGCATTATGTCCAAGAGTATCAAATCAAAACCGCCTTTTTCAAATGTTTCAAGGCCATTTCTTCCATCAGCGGCAATAGTGGCATTATAGCCCTCATGGATTAATTCAAGTTTTATGAATGAAGATATCCCTTCATCATCTTCGATTATGAGGATATTTTTTTTCATTTCAGCGTTTGAAAGGTTTTCCACCATTGTTATCATACCAGTACCAGTACACGAATTCAAGGTCTTCGTCCCTTTCATATTCCTCCCCGTCATTTATGAATATCGGAGGAATTTGTTCTATGGTTGTACCGTTTGCCGACATCAAATCCACCACTTCTATTGATATTGTTTCATTACGCCAGGATGGAAGTTCCTTAATGACTATTTTTGTTCCCTTACGTGATATTTTGTATGAAGCTTCTTCCGGTAAATATTTCCCGTTTATTATGAAATTTTTGCGGGATATTGTCTCTGGGTCCACAGCTGCATTGAATTCTATTTCCAACTCCCCGTCTTCCCTTTCAATTTCATCTATATAAAAAAAGGTTATAAAACCGTATTCATTCCTGCCATGTTTGTCTGTTTCCATAAAAGGGGAGTTTTGCCAATCACTGGCGAAAGAATCCGGCAGGGATAAAAAAAACAGGGCAAGAAATGCCGCTTTTTTCAGCTTATCCGTTATTTTTTTCATTTCATTGTAAGTATATACGGTTTGGAACCGTATAACATTAAAAAAAAATTAAAAAATGGAAAGATTTATAAGAATTGGGCTGTATACAGTTTTTTGTAAAGACCATCCTTTTCCATCAGTTGTTCGTGGGTTCCGCTTTCTTCTATCCCTTCATCGGTTACAACAATTATGTTTCCCGCATTCCGTATTGTTGACAGGCGGTGGGCAATCACCAGTGTTGTGCGCCCTTTGGAAAGCTCGTCAAAGGCGGCTTGTATTTTAGTTTCAGTTGAGGAATCCAATGCGCTGGTAGCTTCGTCCAGAATAAGTATGGGCGGGTTTTTCAGGAATATGCGGGCAATCGAAATACGCTGTTTTTGTCCGCCGGAAAGTTTTATGCCCCTTTCTCCCACCACAGTATCGTATCCTTCCGGCATTTTCATTATGTCGTCGTGGATTTCCGCCCGGCGGGCCGCCTCTATGATTTCATCCTCCGTGGCACACGGCTTTCCGTAAGCTATGTTTCTGCGGATGGAACCGGCGAACATGAATACATCCTGTTGGACAAGACCTATGTTGCTTCTAAGGGACTGAAGGGAAACTTCGCGGATGTCTTCTCCGCCTATGGTTATTTTTCCTCCGGTAACTTCATAAAACCGGGGCAGGAGGTGGCAAAGGGTTGTTTTTCCTCCGCCGGATGGTCCCACAATGGCGACTTTTTCCCCGGGGTGTACGATAAGATTAATATTTTCCAGGACGGAAACATCCGAATTGTAGGAAAACGAGACATCTTTGAACACTATTTCACCCCTGGGGTTTTTCAAAGGTCCCGCACCGGGTTTTTCTGTTGTTTCGCAGTGGGTGTCCATTATTTCCGCAAACCGGGAAAATCCGGCCATACCCGTGGTGAATTGCTCCACGAAATTGGTTAAACGCCGGATGGGAGCCATAAAAGCCGCCACAAACAGGTTCACAGCAATTAAATCTGCCAGGTTCATTTCCCCCCGCATGATTAAAAGGCCTCCAAGGGCTAAAACAACCACATTCAGTATGTGGGTTATAAATTCTATTTTACAGTGAAATCCGGCCATTGAACGGTAATAACGCTGTTTCGCTTTGAAAAACTCCCCGTTGCTTCTGGAAAAGCTCTCATTTTCAAAATTTTCGTTGGTGAAAGCCTTTGTAACCCTTGCCCCTGAAACGCTGGATTCTATGGCGGCATTTATTTCCGCGGTTTTCTCTTTTACCGCCCTGGAAGCCCTGTTTAGCTTTCTGCGGGATCTCATGGCATAAAAGATGAGGACGGGAAGCAGAAGAAAAATTACAAGGGCAAGTTCCCATCTTATGACCAGCATTATGCAGAAGGATCCGATGATGGTTGCCAGGGAAATAAAAACATCCTCCGGGCCGTGGTGGGCAAGTTCCGTCACTTCAAAAAGGTCGTATGTTATCCGGGACATGATGTGGCCCGTCCGTCTGTTGTCAAAGAAGATGAAGCCCTGGTTTTCAATATGGGCGAAAATGTCCCGTCTCATGTCGGTTTCCACGTGAACGCCGAAAAGATGGCCGAAATAAGCTACAAAATAGGAGGCCGCGGTTTGAAGGCCGTAAA
Source organism: uncultured Treponema sp. (assembly GCA_949299755.1). Taxonomy (GTDB): domain Bacteria; phylum Spirochaetota; class Spirochaetia; order Treponematales; family Treponemataceae; genus Avitreponema. The sequence continues at coordinate 60,864 of CASGBA010000010.1, forward strand.
GGGCGGCCATTATGATTATCATTATAAAAAAGAAAAAAAAGAGTTTTTCCGGCAACAATTCGTTTATTGTCCACCGGGTGAGCACTGGAAAAGCCAAATCCACGGCTGCGATAAAAGCAGCGCATAACATATCCGCCGCAAAGAGTTTCCAGTGAGGCTTAAAATATGAAAGAAAACGCATCAGTTTTCCTGGAGAATGGGATTTTTTTACGGCCATAAGGCATTTTAGCTGAAAAAAAAAGCTTTGAAAAGAATTCAACTGGAAGAAGGACAGACAGCATAAAGAGTGAATATTCAGTTGCACAAGCTGACAAAATATGATATTTTGTAAAGTAATGATGGAAGATAAAACTTTACCTAAATTGCTCCGGCGGATAGCCGGAACTTATCCCGAAATAAAAGCCCAGTATTCAAAGGTGGACGGGGACAATTTTGCAGCCCTTTCATATTCAGAATACTATAATCACGTTTTGGATTTCGCCGCCGCCCTCTTGTCTTATGGATATTCCCGCGGGGATCATATAGGCCTTATTTCCGATAACAGGAAGGAATGGCAACATGCCAGTATGGGTATAATGGCAATAGGTGCCGCGGATGTGCCGCGTGGATGCGATGCCACAGCCAAGGAAATAAGCTACATTTTGTCTTTTGCGGAATGTAAACTGACTGTTGTTGAGAATTCAGCGCAAATACTGAAAATCCTTGAGCATAAGGATTCTATCCCGGAACTGGCCCGATTCATTGTTTTTGATAAGCCCTCTGAAAAAGCCTTGGAGACGGCCTCCATCGCTTCCGTGGAGGTGATTACCTTTCAGGAAGCTTTGGAGCGGGGAAAGGCTTGGCGTGCTGAAAATCCCGGTGCGGTTGAAAACGAATTGGAAAAGGGCGGTGAAAATGACATCGCCACAATTATTTTCACTTCCGGTACTACCGGTGAACCGAAAGGTGTTATGCTTTCCCACGATAATTTTTTAAGCCAGCTTGAGGAGCTTCCGGAGCGTATTGTGCTTAATCCCGGACAAACGGCTATTTCCATTCTTCCTGTATGGCATGCTTTTGAGCGGTTGGTGGAATACGTTATTTTGGTAAGTGCCGCCGGTATCATTTATTCCAAACCTGTTGGAAGTATACTTTTGGCGGATATAGCGAAAATGAATCCTAATCTGATGCCGTCTGTTCCCCGTATATGGGAATCCGTATATGACGGGATTTTCAGGACAATGCGGAAAACAGGTGGTATTACATGGGTTTTGTTTAACTTTTTTGTGCGTGTTGCCCTTTTGGAGGCTGCCTGTGGCCGGGCTGTTCGCGGCAACAGGCCTTTGATGCACAAATGGGAACGTCCCGTGGGCTTTGTTTTCGGTCTAATTCCATGGATTTTGCTCCAACCTGCCTATTGGCTGGGGAATGCCCTGGTTTACAGAAAGATAAGGCTTAAATTGGGGAATGCCTTCGTGGGAGGAGTTTCCGGTGGCGGTGCCCTGCCTCCTGCCATAGATGAGTTTTTCTGGGCTATCCGTGTAAAGGTTGTCGAAGGTTATGGCCTTACGGAAACAGCCCCTGTTGTGGCTGTTCGCCCAATCCCTAAACCGGTTTTCGGCACAATCGGGACGTCTATTTCCTGTTGCACTGTAAAAATAGTGGACGAAAACAACAGGGAGCTTCCCCCGGGACAGAAGGGTACGGTTCTTATTAAAGGACGCAATGTAATGAAAGGATACTATAAACGCCCTGAATTGACCGCTAAGGTTCTTTCCCCTGATGGTTGGCTTGATACCGGCGACATCGGGTTTAAGACAATAACCGGCGAAATAATTTTACGTGGAAGGAAAAAAGATACGATTGTTTTGCGGGGCGGAGAAAATGTTGAGCCTCTTCCCATCGAAATGAAAATAAATGAATCAAGATTTATTGAATCTTCTATGGTTGTGGGACAGGATCAAAAATGCCTTTCTGCCCTGATAGTACCGGCCAGGGAGGAGATAAAGGCTTGGGCCGCAGAAAACGGAATAACAGGTTCATATAAGGAAATTCTTGAACACCAGGAAGTGAAAAAATTCATAGACTCTGAGGTGGCGGAATATGTAAGTGCCCGTAACGGTTTCCGGCCCTTTGAGCGTATAAACAGAACCGCTTTGCTGGAAAAATCTTTTGAGCCAGGGGTTGAACTTTCCGCAAAACAGGAAATAATGCGATTTAAGGTTCTTGAAATTTATAAAAAGGAAGTCAAGGATCTTTTCAGCTGATTTTGCTGTATGATTCAATTGCGTAAATATGGAAAATATAGCCGCAAGAGTAAAAGTTTTTTTCTATTCTTTGACACACGGTGACTGGTATAACGCTTTTTCAATACCCATTTCCCTTGTGGTTATATTTGTTGTTTTCTGGTTCCTGCGTATTGTCCTTATGAGGGCTATGAGGGACAAGGTGTCTCCGGCGGTAAAAAATATTGTCCGTAAAGTGATTTTTTATGCGGCTTTGGTCGCCGCTGCTGTTACTGTGTTGAATGGTTTTGGCGTGAATCTTTCGGCCATCCTTGGTGCGGCGGGAATATTCGGAGTGGCTCTGGGTTTCGCTTCCCAAACCTCCGTATCGAATATTATTTCCGGACTTTTCCTTTTGGCAGGGCGAAGTTTTAAAATAGGGGATACTGTCCAGATAAATTCTGTCCGTGGTACAGTGGAATCCATCGATTTTTTGTCTGTTCATTTAAAGAGTGAAAACGGGGAATTTATCCGGGTTCCCAATGAAAGCATAATAAAGGCGAATTTCACGAACTGCACTCTTTTTCCGGAGAGAAGAATCACGGTTAAGGCGACTTTTTCCCTTAAGGCTTTTAGGGACTGGCAGGCTCAGGTTTCCGGTTCCTCCGGAAAAACCGTATCCGGGGCATTACAGGATTTTTCCCCGGATGCGTCAGGGTGCTTTTGTTTTGTCGAAAAAGAACTGCTTCAAGCCTCCTCCTGTGAATGTATATTGCCTTCTCCCGGTGCAAAGGTTTCAGTATGCGGTTTCCGTGGGGATGAATTCGATGTGCTTCTTTCAGTGTGGTGTAAAAACGAGGATGAGCCGTCCGTTAGAGAAAAACTTTTAATCCGTACCGCAGACTGTTTCCTGAAACCTTGGATTCCGTCCGGTTTGTTTATTTCCGCTTCATTTTTATAATTTTTAATTTTCTTTATAGAAAAACCGTGATATACTGTTCCTTGTGTGTGATGATAGGGACAATATTGAACCGGATTTTTTTGAAAAACGTTTGACGGCTGTTGAGACAAAATTATCCTATCTTGAAAATTTTGTTGAATCGTTACAGGCAGTGGTGACAGATCATAATGCGCAATTAGATTTGCTCAGAAATGAAAATATCCGGTTGTACAATAAAATCATCGAATTGGAAGAATCGGAGGGAGACTCCATCCTGGATAAACGTCCGCCGCATTATTGATAATTGTAACTCCCATACAGGAGAGGATTATGTCAGTAATACTGATAGTTGAAGATGAAGCGACATTAAGATCCATCGAAGAAAAGGCTTTGGAAAGCCACGGCCATAAAGTTGTTTCTTTTGCATCCGCTGAAGCGGCAAAGGAATGGCTTTTGGGGCATGATGCGGATTTACTTATACTCGACATTATCCTTCCGGGGCAGGGAGGCGTTGACTTTATGCTTGAGATGCATTCCTACCGGAATGCCAAAATGAAGATAATTTTTACCTCAGGTTATGTGGATATGTCCCATGATATGTTCAAAACGCTTGTGGAAAAATTCGGATCTTTTGAACCTCTCCAAAAACCCTTTACGATTGAGGAATTTGTTGCCCGTGTTGATGAGGTTCTTAATCTTCCTCTGGAAACGGCTGAAGAGTGAAATCCGGAAATTGCCAGCCGCAAAGAAATCCTTCCCCGTGGCTGACAATTTCGCCGGTTATGGCAGTTTCCTTATTTGCCTTGAATGGCTTCTTTCTTTTTTCTTAGGCGGAAGGCTTCAAGACATTCCCTTGCCAGTATTACAACGGAAACACCCCTGTATTCGGCCTCTTCAGCTAAAACAGCGGCGTTGGCATCGATATTTCCCGGGTTAGAGGCAAGTATCCTGACATGTTCCGGAGCAACTCCCAGCCCCTTGACTACATCTTCAAACTTGCTTGAAGGGATTATTGTTGGCTGGCATCCGGTCATTCCAACGATGGAGTTGTCAAGAATTACAATTGTGACCGGAGTGTTTGTGGCGACTGCATCCACAAGTCCGGTTAATCCTGAATGCATGAATGTGGAATCCCCAATAACTCCGAAAACGTATTTGTAACCAGCTATGGATGCACCACGGGCCATTCCCAGGGAAGCTCCCATACACACAATTGATTCTATTGATTTCAGCGGGGCGGAAGCTCCGAGGGAATAACATCCTATGTCAGAAGTTACCACGGTGGAAACCTCTCCGTCAGAAAGGCATTCGTTTTTCCTGTCCTTTTCGTTGAGCATGGCAACAGCCTTGTTGATGGATGTATAGGAATCATGGTGGGGACAACCCTTGCAGAGCTGTGGAGGTCTTCCCGGCAGGGGAGGAAGATTAATCCCGTCTGCCGTTGTTTTTCTCGGTTCAAGTCCAAGGGCTGTCCTGACAGAATCCGGGCTGAGTTCCCCGGTTCTCGGAAGAAGGCCGTCGTATTTACCGCGGATTTTGTTTTTTCCTGGAATAATGCCCCGTAGTTGTTTTTCGATAAACGGCATCCCTTCCTCTATGACGATGATTGTTTCAGCCGCATCTGCAATCTGTTGTATCAGTTTTGAAGGCAGTGGCAATCCTGAAATATGGAGGGTTGAAGGAAGCCCGGATTCCCCGCATTTTCCGGCAAAGTCTTTCAGGTTTTCTTCATAGTAATTACGTCCCAAACCGCTGGTTATAATTGCGATATCCCTCCGTCCGGGATTCAATGAAATGGTATTTCTTTTGTTGTTTTCTGCCCAATCCAGAAGGTCTTTTTGTTTTTCAATGAGGGAAAGGTAGTTTTTTCTTGCCAGGGCAGGAAGAAGCATCCAGTTTTGGGCTGAACCTTTCCCCAGCTTGTTTTGGGAAGCGTTTTTTTCATCTGTTCGGACAACAGCCCTGGAGTGGGCAAGCCTTGTGACCATCCGCATTATGACAGGCACATTGAATTTTTCTGAAACCTCAAAGGCTTCCGCCGCCATTTCGTAGGCTTCCTGCTGGTTTGTGGGTTCAAACAGGGGAACCATGGCGAAATCCGCGTAAAAGCGGGTGTCCTGCTCACCCTGGCTGGAATGCATGGACGGGTCGTCCGCCACAATGCAGATTAAGCCGCCTTTGATTTTGCACAGGGCGGAATTCATGAAGGGATCCGCCGCCACGTTTAATCCGACGTGCTTCATTGTGACCACAGCCCGTTTTCCCGCAAAGGAAACGCCAAGGGCCGCCTCGTAGGCTGTTTTTTCATTGGAACACCATTGGGCAAGGGGCACTTCTCCGGCTTTGTCCTTGTCCGCTGATTTTTTTTCATAGTTATCAATCAAATATTCAAGAATTTCTGTTGAAGGTGTTCCGGGATACCCGAAGCATCCTGATACCCCGGCATGAAGGAGTCCGACCGCCAGTGCTTCATCTCCAAGTAAAACCATTTCTTTCATAATATAAAACTCCTGGATTTTATTTGTTTTCCCCGAACGCCGTTCCGACGATTGATGGGTTAATTTTTTTTGTGAAAAGGCTGATAACCGGAACAACTGCGAATGGAACAACCATAGCAATGCTTGATGCCAATGGCGAGTTTTCCGCTCCAAGAACAAAAAATAAAACCACCGCGAGACCTGCTCCGGAAAAAAGCCCCGCATAAGCCCCAGCCTTTGTCACGCCTTTCCAGAAAATTCCTAAAATGTACGGAGCCATGAATGCGCCGGAAAGAACGCCCCAGGAAAGGGACATCAAGGTGACGATAAAGCCAATCTGCATCCGTGAAATCGCATAAGAACAGATGATGAATACACCGCTTAAGATACGGATGATTATCAGTGAGGTTTTTTCAGACACATCCGGATGCAGATAACCCTTGTACAAATCTATTGTGATTGCCGAGGATGACACGAGTATCATTGAGGCAAGGGTGGACATGGATGCTGAAAGTACCAGAAGCATTATTACCGCCATCAGGAAATCGGGTAAATAAGTTGTAAGCAGGGTAGGTACTATCATGTCGTAGTTGATTGATCCTGAGGCGGTTTTTGGAACTGAGGTTGTGTCAAAAAAAACGTGGCTCAGAATACCGCTTGAATAGGCTGTCACCCCGATTATAAGGGCGAATACAGTGGTGATAACCGCCGCTTTACCGATAAGTTTTTCATCACGGATGGCGTAAAATTTCTGCACCATTTGTGGGAGTCCCCAGGTTCCGAAACTTGTCATAAAAATCAGGGAACCTACTGTAAGGGCGGACGGACGCATTTCTTGTGGAACATGATGCTTGTAATTTTCCGCAGCGGCAAGGAAAGCTTCCGGAAAACCGCCGGCTCTGTAAATCAGGAGTGCGCACATGGCTATGGCTCCCACCAGCATTATAAAACCCTGGATGAAGTCGGTGAGAGTAACAGCAAAATATCCGCCGAGAATCAGGTAGAGTCCTGTTATGCCTACCAAGATAATCAATGCAAAATCATAGGAAATACCGAAAGTGGATTCAAAAAGGTGTCCTAATCCTTTGAATACGGAAGCTGAATATGGGAGAAGGAACACAAAAACAAGGACTGCGGAAATCATTTTCATGTGGTCGGATCCATAGCGTGCTTCCAGGAATTCCGGCATGGTCATTGCTCCAAGCCTCTGGGTCATAACCCTTGTACGTTTGCCCAGAACAATCCAAGCCAACATGGCACCAAGTATTGCGTTCCCGACACCGATTAAAAGGGAGCTTAACCCGAACTGCCAGCCCTGTTTCCCCGCAAAGCCGATAAAAACAACCGCGGAAAAATAGGTTGTGCCGTAAGCAAATGCGGAAATCCACGGTCCCAGGGATCTGCCTCCCAGGAAAAAATCCGTCATGGTGGATGTTTTTTTGAGTCCCCACACCCCGACTGCAATCATTACAACAAGAAAAACTAAAAGCAAAATTAAACTGTACATATCCTTATCCTTAAATCTAATTACATCCCGTATTCTAATGCCGGCGCTATAAGTTCAGTGCACAGGATTTCCCTGGCTTTTTTTATCGCTTCAGCTTCTGTTTTCCCTGAAGACTCCGCCTGGAAATTACCTGCTCCGGTTTTTTCTTTCAGGAATAAATCGTAAGTATTTATTTTTGCATGAAGAATAACGTGGATGTCTCCTTCAGGGTTTTCCGTTATGGATTTTACTTCCACAGTTCCGTAGACAAAACGTTTCACTGTACCTTGAAATAATGATTCAGCAGCCTTATACAGTTCCTGTTCGTTGTCCGAAGCGAGCTGGGAGGAAAAATCTGCAGTTCCGGTGGATTTGAAACCGCATCTGATAATTTGGCGGAGTAATTCCGTTCCGGAAGGACTTGGAGATGCAACAGGTTTTCCGTTTTTGTCAATATCCAGAACAGAAATGACTGTTGAAATATTTTTTGCGGACATAACCCTGTAGGGAAAAACCGCGGTAAGCTTTCCGGCAGTATCTTTTTCATATTGTGATAGAAGCTTTAATGTTCTGGCGGCTTTATTCATAAAGGTGAAGGTGATTTTCAGTTCTCCCGTTACACCCTGTGCAGGGACAGGCGGCGTAAAGGAAGCGGAAAAGTTTCCCCCCGGAATGGCTTCCGGCATAAAGTTTACCGGCTCCGCCTCTGTGTAATTTGTACGGGGGAATATGGCCGTACAAGACAGGGGAGAATCCCCGTCTGTTCCGTTGTCGCCGGCAGGAATTCCATTTTCAGATTCTTTTACGGATATCTCTGCCACAAAGGGGGCGGGGAATTCTGTTCCGGTTTTTGTTTCCTCTGGGGAAGATACCGGTGAAACCGATAACCGTCCGATAATTTCCGCTGCACGGGACGCAGCCTTTTTCAAGCTTTTTTCGCTCAAGCTGCCTTCATCATTTTCAGTCAGAAAACGCTCGCAGACTTCCGCCGTGATTTTTGCAGCCATAGGAACAGATTCTTCTTTTTCCGCTTTGTCCACCGTTTTGAAAAACTCGGAGAGGGACATGGGGTTTGCTTCATGTATAAAAACAGCGGTTAAAACCAGAAAAACAGGCAAATACCTCAGATTCATTTCAACTCCAGAAAATGTGGATATTTTCCATATTCTACCATATTAGGAAGCTTGATTGCAATGCGTTTGCCTGTTGCGTTTCTGCTTGTTTTTTTACAGGGTAATGTTATAAAATAACCGGATAAGCGGATGTGGGAAAATTTAATCCGGAGTTAAAAGATGGCAACAAAGCTTAATTTAAGGGAATTCAACAAACGCAATATATATAATCTTATTTATGAATCTGACGGAATTTCAAAGTTAGATATATCAATCAAACTAAAACTATCACTTCAGACAGTTGCCCAGGATTTATCGGAACTTAAACAGCAGAACCTTATAAAAGAAGACGGAGTCTTTGATTCTACCGGAGGCAGGAAAGCCCGGGTTATAAGGGTTTGTGAAGATGTGAAACTTGCTGTAGGCCTTGATATAACAAGAAACCATGTGGGTCTTGTAATTATAGATTTAAAATGTAATGTTTTGAAAAGTATCCGGTTGCGCCATGAGTTTAAGAATACCCCGTCCTATTACAATGGCCTTGGGGAAATTCTGGATAAATTCTTGTCTGAAAGCAATATCGCCAGGGATAAAATTCTTGGAGTGGGCGTTTCCCTTCCAGCTATAATATCGGCAGACGGCCGGGGTTTTTCTTATCTCAAGGTTCTGCCGGCACCCGTGAATTTGTATGAGAAATTGTCCAGGGTTATTCCTTTCCCCTTTTTGTTTTTTAATGACGCGAACGCCGGCGGAGTGGCGGAAATACGCTTCAGGGGACCTGTCCAGAAGATAGTTTATGTTTCGCTGAGTAACAGTGTCGGCGGTGCGATAATATACACGGATCATCTGTCCAAAGGGGATAACCAGAGGAGCGGGGAATTCGGTCATATGACGCTGCGTGAAGGCGGTTCCATGTGTTACTGCGGCAAACGTGGCTGTGCGGATGCTTATTGCAACGCAAAGATCCTTTCTGACATAACGGACGGGGATTTGGAGGAATTTTTCAGAAGACTTAGAAACAAAGACAGGGTATGTGTAACGGAATTCAGAAAGTATATGAAGAATCTCGCCCTTCTTGTTTACAACCTGCGTATGTGCTTTGACTGCGATATTGTGCTTGGCGGCTATGTGGGTTCTTATATGGGTGAATATATTGATGATTTGATGGAAGCCGTGAATGACAGGAATCCTTTTGAAAATAACGGGAATTATGTCAGGTGCTGCAACTTCAAAATGGAGGCTTCTGCTGTGGGCGCCGCCCTGCATTATGTGGACGGTTTTTTGAAAAACATCCGCTGACCGCCTGCTTTTTATTTTCTTTTACCAGTCTTTTTCTTTATATGACAACGAATTACAATGAATTTGGCGTTTCCGTCCGGTAGTGTAAAAAAAAATACAAAAAAACAAATATTTTCCTTGACTTCTGGGAAATACAATTTATAATAACTTATGTATAATAGTTAGGTAAAACTTTTATACATAATTATTGCTGTCAGATTCCCGGGAGGATGTATGCCGGAAGAAATCAAACTCCGTGTGACAGGAATTGAAAAAACATTCCCTGGCGTAAGGGCTTTGGGGAATATTAATTTTTCTGTTCGCACCGGAACTGTTCATGCCCTTTGTGGGGAAAACGGAGCGGGTAAAAGTACTTTGATGAAAATCATAGACGGTATTTATAAACCCGATGCCGGTGAAATTTTCATAGACGGAAAAAGTGTGAAAATCAAATCTCCGCTTGAAGCCAGAAATCTGGGGATTGCGATGATAGCCCAGGAATTAAACTATGTTCCGGAAATGTCCGTCGAGGAAAATCTTTTTCTTGGTCATCTGCCGGTGAATAAATACGGAAAAATCAAATGGAAGGAAGTCCGGGAGAAAACTGTTGAAGTTTTAAGAAACGAGAATCTGCCTTATAAGCCTACCGACAAACTTAAAACCTTGACGGTAAGTGACATCCAGATGCTGGAAATAACCAAGGCTGTTTCAAATGACGCGAAAATTATAGTTATGGATGAACCCACATCGGCTATAACCCAAAGCGAAGTGGAAGTGCTGTTTAAGAAAATCGCTTTGTTGAAGGAACAGGGCGTCACCATAATTTATATTTCCCACAAAATGGATGAGGTTTTCAGGATTGCTGATGATATAACGGTGTTGAGGGACGGCGAAGTTGTTACTTCCGTCCGTGCCTCTGATACAAATATTGATGAAGTGATTGCCTGGATGGTTGGACGCAAGCTCGACAATATTTATCCGAAAGAGGATATTCCGTATGGTGAGAAAATTCTTGAAGTTGAGAATCTTTGCAGCGGAAAACTCTTCGAGAATATAAGCTTTTATGTCCGCCGTGGTGAAATCGTGGGTTTCGCCGGTCTTGTCGGTTCAGGGCGGACGGAAGTTATGAGCACTCTGTTCGGTCTGGAAAATCTGGACAGCGGTGTCATAAGAAAGGACGGCAAAGATTTGTCAATCCGTTGTGTGCCTGACAGTATTTCCGCGGGGATGGCGATGCTGTCGGAAGACAGGCGGCGTTACGGGATTATTCCCATGCGCAGTATAAAAGAAAATGCTTCGCTTGCTTCTCTTAAAAAATTTTTCTTCCGCGGATATTTTCATTCCAATAACGAAAAGAACATGGTGAAAGATTTCTTTTCAAAGATGAATGTAAAGTCTCCCTCTGTTGAGACACCTATACAGTCTCTGTCCGGCGGGAACCAGCAGAAGGTTCTTCTTTCAAGATGGATGATGCGGG
>CASGBA010000011.1 GCA_949299755.1 uncultured Treponema sp.
TGTGGCGGCGGTTGCGGCGCTCTTCCTGTGCGCCCTGGCCTTCCTTTCCTGCGACCTGTTCAACAAGCCCCTCCAGGACTTCCTGGACGAGTGGACGAATGTGGCCAAAATAATGGAGCACCGCTTCGACGGCTCCTACCCGGCAACCGGCGGGCTTACCAACCTGCCCTCCGGAGGCGACCGGGTGATAACCTATTACCTGGTGAATCCCCAGAATTACTTGCTGGACCCCTCCGCAACATTCGCATCATCCCCCAGCCCCAACCAAGGCTTGGATTACAGCATAGGGCAGGACGCGTCGGACAGGACTGTCCTGCGCCTCACCCTGAATAACACTTACCTCCAGAGCCTGGACGGCACCGGAACGGAGATAAGCCCCACGGTGAGCATAACTGAACCCAAGTCCGGCAGGAACTTCGGGAGCTACACGGTTCCCCTGCGGGTGAACTCGGCGCCGCCAGCGGTGTCTTCCCCCATCATCCTTTACAACAATATGGACAACACCTACGTGATTTGCTTCAACATGCCGGACATGAATACAAACTCCAGCATCCACCGGGACATTGTATCCCTTACGGTCAGCGGTTTTTACGACAAAACATACACGGTGACGGCTCCCTCCGACAGCAACGGCAACGGCATTACAGGTGTCACAAATGCGTATGATGACACAAACTACAAGGAAGTGTCCGGCGGCGGCGCGTTTTTTGGTGACAAAAACAACCGCTTTGTGGGGATAGAAACGGGTGTGTCGCTGACTGCCGTACCCAATCCTGAATGTACCATAACCCTGACCGATTCCTCCGGCCTTACCTCTGTGGTCACGGCTTCCACGGAAGCGCCGCCGCTGCCCGCCGTCACAGCCAACCCCGGATCCGGCACCATTGAGCCAGGTGATTTGGTGACCTTTAATCATGCAACCGCCGGTTCCACGGTAACGCTTACCTTGAGCAGCACAGAAGGCGTGTCTGTTTCTGGAGGAAGTTTTACCGGAAACAAAGTGACATTCAATGGTGGTAGCAGCGGAATCTCCCTGACCTTTATCAAGAAGGGAACCTACACCGTCACCGCCACTGCCGGCGGTGTATCCGGTGCCCGGGACACCACAACCACCTTCACCTACACGGTGCCCTATTCCGCCGTGTATATATCGGAGAACGGTAGTAACAACGGTCAAGGCACCCCAATCAACCCCTTCGCCACCCTGGATAAAGCCATAGATAACATAGGCGGCGAAGGCGTGGTTTACGTAACCGGCAACGTCGCTGTTACCTCCGAGCATAACCACAGTTCCGGAAGCCTGACCCTGCGGGGATATGACGGTGGCGGAACCTTGAAAAACGATTCCGGCCGGGTTCTCAACATAACCGGCGGAAGCGTGACCCTTGGAGAAGGCATAACCCTCACCGGACATATAAATTACGCAAACGCGAGAGGTGGTGCCGTGCATGTAACTGGCGGAAAATTCACCATGGAAAGCGGCAGCACGATAGCGGATAGCAGCGTCAAAGGCACCAGTGCTTCCGGTGGCGGTGTATCTGTGGGAAGTGGCGGCACCTTCACCATGAACGACGGTGCTAAAATAATAAGATGTCAAGCTTGGGATGGTGGCGGTGCTGTGTATGTAAGTGGAGATGGTGCTAACTTCACCATGAATGGCGGGGTTATAGGGGGAGATAGTGCTTATACCAATGTCGCCAAATGGGGAGGGGGTGTATATGTTGGATTTTACTGTGAGTTTACCATGAGTGGGAATTCTGAAATAAGCTACAATATGGCTGAAAACACAGGTTCCAACTCGACGGGAATTCATGGCGGAGGTGTTTGTTTCAGCGCCATCTTTGATAGCACTTTTACTATGAATGATAATGCAAAAATAATTTATAATACTTGTGATGGATCGGGTGGCGGTGTATATGTTGGTAATTCCGAGAGTCGATTTTTCATGAATGATAATGCCCGAATAAAATATAATGAGGCGTATAATGGCGGTGGTGTGTACTTCACGGGAGATGGCACCTTCACCGTCAGCGGCAGACCGGATATAACCGAAAATATCCTTGATGATAGTAGTACCAACAATGTGACTCTGGCTGACGGAAAAGTCATTACCATCGGTGGCACCCTTTCCGATGCCGCCCGCATAGGTGTAAACACAGAAGTCACGCCTAATGCAACCGGTATTATGGTAACGGATAAATCCGTTGACAATGCGGGAACAATTTTCTCTTCGGATAAAGGATATTACGTAGACAACAAGGCTGATGGGGTATGGCTCCGTGACATAGAAGTAACCTACCAAGTCGGCAACGGTCCCGAAATTGAAGATACTTTTGCGGAAGCTCTTACTGAGCTTGATAACGAATCTTCCGGCGGTGTAATAACGCTGCTTAAGGATATATCCTTGACTCAAACAGCGATAATCACCGGAGGTAGCCAATCTGGTTTTAATTCAGACACCGGTGAAGGCGGTAGTCCCGTCACCATAGACCTGAACGGTCACACCATTTCCGGTAACGGTTCTGCCTCTGTACTTTCTGTATCAACCGGCTTTTTGGAAATAAAGGATTCTTCCGCAAATCCTGACGGTACCGGCGGAACCGGTAAGATAACCGGCGGTGGTGGGAGCAGTGGCGGTGGTATTAATGTTGTTACTAACGGTGTATTGCGACTTGTTTCGGGAGCTATCACCGGAAATACAGCTAACGAAGGTGGCGGTGTGCGCGTTTCCGGCAAATTTGTTATGACCGGCGGCTCAATACAAAGCAACACAGCCAGTAGCCAAGGTGCAGGTGTGTATGTGTCCGGCATATTTACCATGATCGGTGGTAGTATATCCAGTAACTGGGCTGCGGGTAATTTTGGAGCAGAAATACAGGGAGGGGGAGTTTACATTGATAATGGTGGAGTTGTCAAAATTACAGGATTTGCACGTATAACAGGTAATCAAACCGGTGTTGACGCAAGCACTTCTGGAATGAATGGCGGTGGTGTGTATGTTTCTGAGAATGCGACCTTTAAAGTCAGCGGTGCTCCAACGATATATTGGAATGATAACAAAAATTCTAATGGTACTCAAAATGATGTAAACATTGATATTAATAGTTTTACAAGAGTGCTAATTACTATTGATGGTGAACTTACCGGCGGGACAATTGGTGTATCTGGTGAAGGCATTTTCACACGGGGATGTAACGGCAATGCGGAGACTTATAAGAAGTTTTTTGCTGCACATCACGCAAATTACGCAGTAGTTGTGGATGATGCTAGTGGTGAGCTTAAGGTAGTGTTAAATCCATAGTACTAAAACTAACAAAAAAGGCTGTCCCGGAAGTTGACAAACGTCAGAAAGGACAGCCTTGAGCAGTGCGTCAGAGCAAAAAGGGAACGGACAGAAAAAACTGTAGCCTTTTTGCCTGACATTCCCCGTATGTTTTTACGGAGCACCAGGCACCAGCCGGTCATAGTTTATTCACAAAAAATCATTTTTCAATTGACAAAAATCAAATTGTTTGATAGATTTTTCCAACGTATCTGCATGTCCTGCTCCTATAGCTCAGTCGGCAGAGCGCAACCATGGTAAGGTTGAGGTCAACAGTTCGATTCTGTTTGGGAGCTCGAAGTTTTCAATTTTTGTTTATGAAAGGAGATGTCTATGGCGTCAAAAAAACAGGCTGTGGAACTTATTGCACTGCAGTGTTCCGAATGCAAGCGCAAAAACTATACAACCAAAAAGAACCGCAAGAATATGCAGGGAAAGCTTGAGCTTAATAAATACTGCCCTTTTGACCGGAAGCATACGCTGCACAAAGAGACAAAGATAAAATAAATTTCGGGTTTTGCGGAATTTATTCCGTTCTGATATTTTAGGTCAGTAGCTCTAATGGTAGAGCGGCGGTCTCCAAAACCGCATGTTGGGGGTTCGAGTCCCTCCTGGCCTGCGAATATATTGAAACCAAGGGGAAGAAATGAAAATAGTTCAGTTTTGCAAGGATTGTGTCGCGGAATTAAGGAAGGTCGTATGGCCCAGCCGGGACGATGTTGTTTCCTCTGTTAAAGTTGTTGTTATCTCCACTGTTTTTATGGCTTTGCTTTTAGGGTTTATTGACGCCTTGTTTATGGCTGGCGTTAATCTTGTATTTTAGGCTGGCGGCATGGCGAAAGGTTGGTATATTCTTCATACTTACTCCGGGTATGAAAATAAAATTGAAAAGGAAATCCGCACCCTCATCAAGAACGGGGATATCGATCCTTCCGTGGTTCTCGATATAAAAATTCCGCTTGAAGAAATTATAGAAATCAAAGACGGCAAAAAACATAACGTACATAAAAAAATCCTGCCCAGTTACATTCTTGTTGAAATGGATTTGCCGGATTTGGGTTGGAAAAATGTCTGTTCCACAATCAGGCGTATAAACGGTGTGACCGGTTTTATCGGCGCGCCCTCCGGTTCCCGCCCTTATCCCATAAGCGCGGATGAGGCCCGTGCTATTCTTCAGAAAGCCGGTGAAATCAAAGGGGAAAAGGCGCCCCGTGTCCATCAGTCTTTCTCTGTCGGGGAAACCGTCAAAATTATAGACGGTCCTTTCGCCTCTTTCAGCGGAACAATAGAAGACGTCAATCTGGACCGCAATAAGCTCCGGGTTATGGTCGGGATTTTCGGACGCGCCACGCCTGTTGAGGTTGATTTGCTTCAGGTTGAAAAGATGATTTAATTGCGGATATACGCTTTTGCGTTGTTCGATATAGGGAGGGGCGGACGTTTTTCGTCCTGCTTGCGGAAGCCGCCGTTGGCGGAGCTTCCGGAACGGTTTTCCGTTTCCCCGTTATTACCTGACAGGAGTTTTTTATGGCTAAAAAGAAAATTGCGGCTGTAATTAAGTTGCAGTGCCCTGCCGGAAAGGCTACGCCTGCTCCGCCTATCGGCCCGGCTCTGGGTCCCCATGGCGTGAGCGCCCCGCAGTTTGTGCAGCAGTTTAATGACCGCACGAAAGCAATGGAGCCGGGACTTATCGTGCCGGTTGTCATCAGTGTTTATTCCGATAAAAGCTTTACTTTTATCCTTAAAACCCCGCCCGCCGCTGTCCTGATTAAAAAGGCTTGCGGTATCCAGAAAGGCGCGGCGAATTCCACGGGACAGAAAGTGGCTCTTCTTTCAAAAGCTAAGCTTGAAGAAATCGCGAAGATGAAAATGCCCGATATCACTGCGAATGACATTGAGGCGGCTAAAAAAATCATAGCCGGCACAGCCCGCAGTATGGGAGTAGAGGTGGAGCGGTAATATGGCACGTGGAAAAAAATATCGCGAAGCGTTGAAAAAATACAATCCGGATCAGGCTTATGAGCTTCAGAAAGCTGTTGATATCGTGAAGGACGTGAAATACGCTTCCTTTGATGAAACTGTGGAAGTTCATGTCAGTCTGAAACTTGCAAAAAGCCAGTCTGTGCGTGACACAGTTGTTCTGCCCCACCAGTTCCGTGGCGAAAAGAAGATTCTTGTTTTCTGCAAGGAAGACAGGGTGAAGGAAGCTTTGGACGCCGGTGCCGCTTACGCCGGTGCTGATGAATATATCGAAAAGGTGAAGGGCGGCTGGCTGGATTTTGATGTGGCTGTCGCTACCCCCGACATGATGAAGGACGTTGGCCGTCTCGGTATGGTTCTCGGCCGGAAAGGGCTTATGCCTAACCCGAAAACCGGTACTGTTTCCGCTGACATCGCCGCGGCAGTCAACGAGCTTAAAAAAGGCCGTGTTGAATTCCGCGCCGATAAAACCGGTGTAATCCATCTGGCTGTCGGAAAGGTTTCAATGGATTCCGATAAAATCGCTGAAAACATCAAGACCTTCCTTGCCGAAATGATGCGTAAAAAACCGGCTGACGCCAAGGCGGATTTCGTCCGTTCTGTGTCCGTCAACTCTACGATGGGGCCCGGTGTCTGGGTATCCTATAGGGCAGGAGAATAACTATGGCAATTAAAGCGAAACAACTTCAGGCTGCAAAAACCGAAGCCATTGCCGATGTCAAGGCTTGTTTTGAAGCCACCAATGATTTCATTTTCACTGAATACCGCGGTCTCACCGTGGAACAGATTACCGCTTTGCGCTCCCAGCTCCGTGAAAAAAACTGCACGTACAAGGTTGTGAAAAACAATTTTGCCCGCATTGCTTTTGAAGAGCTGAAAAAAAGCGATGTTTCCTCCTATTTTGTCGGCCCGACTGCGGTCGCCCTCTATGCCGGCGAAGATGAAGTGAACAGTGTCGCCAAGATTTTGTTTGAGTTCGCAAAGGACGCTCCCGCCCTTGTAATCAAGGGTGCCCTTGTGGGAGGGGAAATCTACGACCCCGCCAAACTTGAGGCCTTTTCCAAGCTTCCCGGCAAGAAGGAGCTTATTTCCATGCTTATGTCCGCCATGCAGGCTACTACCTCCAAACTGGCACGTACCCTTAAAGCCGTTGCGGATAAAAAGGCATCTGAAACTCCGGCATGATTTTCCTGCCGGATGTGGTTTTGTTAATGTAAGACGGTCAGGCTTCCGGGTAAAACCCCTGCTGTCGTCCTGTCCGTTTAATGCGGTCTTTACAGGTTAAAGCCGCGGCGGATTGTATAATCCGTAACTATATTTTAGGAGAAGTTAATATGGCAGCTTTGACAAATGAACAGATTCTTGACGCTATTGCGGAAATGACAGTTCTTGAGGTTTCCGAGCTTGTAAAAGCTATGGAAGAGAAATTCGGTGTTACCGCCGCGGCCCCCACAGTTGCCGTGGCTGCCGGTGCAGCCGGTGGCGCCGCCCCTGCTGAAGAGCAGACGGAATTCACCGTCACACTGGAAAGTGTTGATGCCGCTAAGAAAATTGCTGTTATCAAGGAAGTTCGCGCTGTTACAGGTCTCGGTCTTAAGGAAGCAAAAGACCTTGTAGAAGGCGCGCCCAAAACTCTTAAAGAAAATGTGTCTAAAGAGGATGCGGCAAAGATTAAAGAGTCGGTTGAAGCCGCGGGTGGAGTTGTTAAGATTGCTTAATCCGCGTGGCGGACTGCCTTGTTTTTCCAGGCGGTCCGCCCGTCGTCTCGCCACATTGGAAATCAATTCTCTGTCTCTCGGTTCGGCTTCCGGTGGAAGGTTTTTCGCCGGCTGTTTGTTTTGTCTCATTTGTGAGGAGGTGTAGGGATGTCTACGGGAGTCCCTGTTTTCAACCGCCAGTATATCGGCAAAAATATTCCTAATTTTATGGAATTGCCTGACTTAATTGATATTCAGCTTTCATCGTATAGGAAATTCCTCAACCGCGATAAATCTGTGTCTCCGGATTCCACGGAAGATGTGGGGCTGGAAGAGGTTTTCCGCTCGACTTTCCCGATAGAAAGTCCGAACGGCGATATGGTTCTTGAATACGAATTCTATGAGCTTGACGACAGCGGTATTAAATTTTCCGAGTTGGAATGCAAACAGAAAAACCTTACCTATGCCGTTCCCCTTAAAGCCAGAATCAACCTGATTTTCCAGCAGACCGGGGAAATCCGTCAGAAAGACATTTACATGGGCGATATCCCGCTCATGACGGACCGCGGTACCTTCATCATAAACGGTGCGGAACGGGTTGTCGTTTCCCAAATCCACCGCTCGCCCGGCGTTATTTTCAGCCACGAAAAGGGCGTGTTTTCCAGCCGCATAATCCCCTACAGGGGAAGCTGGCTTGAATTTGAAATCGACCAGAAAAAAGAACTCATTTATGCAAAAATAGACCGGAAAAAACGCGTTCTGGGAACCCTTTTTCTCCGGGCTCTCGGTGTCCAAACCCGTGAAGAAATCATCCGCTGTTTTTATGTGACAAAGAAAGCGGAGGTCACCGACAACCGGGAACAGCAGGAAGCCCTCGTTGGAAGCGTTTTTGCCTCAGCTGTTTATGTAACCGATGAAACCGGCGCCCAGGTGAAGCTTTACCGTGCCGGTGAAAAAATCCATCCCCACAATATTGACGAGCTTCTCCTCAATAATGTGCACGAAATTGAAATAATTGACTTTGATTCCCCGGACTCCCTCAACTCCCCGATGATTATCAACTGTTTTGAGAGGGAAGAAATCCGTTATTCCGGGAAAGACTCTGAAAATGACGAGCCTTCAAAAGAAGACGCTCTTGCCGCGGTTTATTCAGTCCTTCTCCCCGGTGAGCCTATCACCGTGGAAAACGCGGAAAAAGACCTTACGACCATGTTCTTCTCTTCCAGAAGGTATGATCTTGGCCGTGTCGGACGCTATAAACTCAATAAAAAATTCGATTATGAAGGGCCGGTCACCGAATTCACGCTTGTAAAACAGGACATCATTTCCACGATGAAATTCCTGATTAAAGTTTACACTAAGCCTGAATTGGTGGACGACATCGACCATCTGGGCAACCGCCGTGTCCGTTCCGTGGGCGAGCTTATGACAAACACGCTCAAAACGGCCTTCTCCCGCATGGAACGGATTGCCAAGGAAAGGATGAGCCTCAAAGAGACGGAGACAATAAAGCCACAGGATTTAATATCCATCAAGCCGATTGTTGCCGCCGTCAAGGAATTCTTCGGTTCAAGCCAGCTGTCCCAGTTTATGGATCAGGTAAACCCCCTCGCGGAGCTTACCCACAAACGCCGCCTTAACGCCCTGGGGCCGGGAGGCCTTTCCCGGGACAGGGCCGGCTTTGAAGTCCGTGATGTCCATTATACCCACTACGGGCGTATGTGCCCCATCGAGACACCGGAAGGCCCGAATATCGGTCTTATCGTTTCGCTGGCCAACTATACCCGTGTCAATGATTACGGCTTCCTGGAAGCCCCCTATGTGAAGGTTGTGGACGGGGTCGCCACCCATGACGTTGAATACCTTTCCGCCATGGATGAGGACAAGTACTACATCGCCCAGTCCTCCACCGCCGTGAACGAAAACGGCGTTATTGCGGCGGATCAGATTTCCTGCCGCCACCGGGGTGACTACACAACCCGTTCTCCGAAAGAAGTCCAGTACATGGATGTTTCACCGAAGCAGATTATATCCGTGTCGGCTTCCCTCATCCCCTTCCTGGAGCATGATGACGCCAACCGTGCCCTGATGGGTTCCAATATGCAGCGCCAGGCTGTGCCCCTTGTTTTCCCGGAACCGCCAAGAGTTGGTACCGGAATGGAAGGTAAATGCGCCTATGACTCCGGCGTCCTGATTAAAGCGAAGAGGGCGGGAAAGGTCGAGTATGTTTCCGCTGAAAAGATAGTCATTGTTCCGGACGAGGATTCCTCCGCCCGTGATGAATATTTCCTGCTGAAGTACCAGAGGACAAACCAGGACACCTGTTACCACCAGCGCCCTGTTGTCCAGCTGGGGCAGAAAGTTGCGGCCGGCCAGTCCCTGGCTGACGGTCCCGCAACCTACCATGGTGAGCTGGCCCTGGGCCGCAATATCCTTGTAGGCTTTGTGCCCTGGAACGGGTACAACTACGAGGACGCCATCCTCATTTCCCAGCGGGTCGTTAAGGAGGATATGTTCACTTCGATACATATCAAGGAGTTTGTGACCGAGGTGCGGGAGACAAAGCTCGGGCCGGAGAAACTCACCCGGGATATTCCCAACATCAGCGAAAAATGCATCGACAACCTGGACAGCGAGGGTATTATCCGTATCGGCGCCAAAGTGCGTTCCGGTGACATCCTTATAGGAAAGGTGACGCCCAAAAGCGAGACGGAAACCACCCCGGAATTCAAGCTCCTCAACTCGATTTTCGGTGAAAAAGCCCGGGAAGTCCGGGATTCCTCCCTGCGGGTTCCCCACGGGGTTGAAGGCACCATAATCGATGTGCAGCGCCTCCGCCGCACCGAAGGTGATGACCTGAATCCCGGTGTTGACGAGGTTGTGAAAGTCCTTATCGCCACAAAACGCAAACTCCGTGAAGGCGACAAAATGGCGGGACGCCACGGCAACAAGGGTATTGTCGCCCGCATCCTTCCGGAAGAAGACATGCCGTACATGGAAGACGGTACGCCCCTTGATATCTGTCTGAATCCTCTCGGTGTGCCTTCCCGCATGAATATCGGCCAGATTATGGAATCCGAGCTGGGTCTCGCCGCGAAATATCTGGACAAGTGGTTTGAATCGCCTGTTTTCCAGTCCCCCACAAACGAACAGATTGGGGAAAAACTTGCGGAAGCCGGCTTCCCGGTCAACTCAAAGGTTGTCCTCCGTGACGGCCGCACGGGTATCCCCTTCGATAACCCGGTGTTTGTCGGTGTGATTTACTTTATGAAACTCCATCACCTTGTTGATGATAAGATGCACGCCCGTTCCACAGGGCCTTATTCTCTTGTTACCCAGCAGCCCCTTGGAGGAAAGGCCCAGTTCGGTGGCCAGCGCCTGGGTGAAATGGAGGTTTGGGCTTTGGAGGCTTACGGTGCGGCAAACACACTTCAGGAACTGCTGACCATCAAGTCCGACGACATGAATGGCCGCTCCAAAATCTACGAATCCATCGTTAAAGGCGAGCCCTCCGCCCCTGCCGGAATACCGGAGTCCTTCAACGTTCTCGTGCAGGAACTGCGCGGTCTTGCCTTGGATTTCACGATTTACGATGCGAAAGGGAAACAGATTCCTCTTACAGAGCGTGATGAGGAACTTATTGCAAAAGCCGGCTCCAATTTCTAGGAATTGGAAAACACTAGAGGATAAAAATGAGAGATATTCAGGATTTTGACAGTTTGATGATAAAGCTTGCTTCGCCGGAGACAATCCGTTCCTGGTCTTACGGTGAAGTGAAGAAACCGGAAACCATCAACTACCGTACTCTCCGCCCGGAGAAAGACGGTCTTTTCTGCGAGCGCATTTTCGGTACCACAAAGGAATGGGAGTGTTACTGCGGAAAATTCAAGTCAATCCGTTACAAGGGCGTCATTTGCGACCGGTGCGGTGTTGAAGTCACCCATTTCAAAGTCCGGCGTGAACGCATGGGGCACGTTGAGCTGGCGGCCCCTGTTTCCCACATCTGGTATTACCGGTCTGTCCCCAGCCGGATGGGGCTTTTGCTTGACCTTCAGGTTACAGCCCTCCGTTCCGTCCTCTATTATGAGAAATACATCGTTATTGATCCGGGTGACACTGACCTGAAGAAAAACCAGCTTCTCACGGAAGACGAATACAGGGAAGCCCAGGAACGTTACGGCTCTTCCTTTACCGCCGGCATGGGGGCGGAAGCCATAAAAACCCTTCTAGAAAACATCAATCTGGATGAGCTTGCGGCGGAACTCCGTGCCAAAATGATTGAAAAAGGCGCGAAAAGCGACAAGCGCCTGTTGAAGCGGATTGAAATCGTGGAGAATTTCCGGGCTTCCACAAACCAGCCTTCCTGGATGATTCTCGATGTAATCCCCGTCATTCCGCCGGAACTGCGTCCTATGGTGCAGCTGGACGGCGGACGCTTCGCCACATCCGATTTGAACGACCTTTACCGACGGGTCATCAACCGCAACAACCGCCTTAAAAGGCTCATGAGCCTTAACGCTCCTGATATTATCATCAGGAACGAAAAGCGTATGCTTCAGGAAGCGGTTGACGCCCTTTTTGACAATTCAAAACGCAAGCGGGTTATAAAGGGAGCTTCCAACCGCCCCCTTAAATCCATTTCCGATATGCTTAAAGGAAAGCAGGGGCGCTTCCGCCAGAACCTTCTCGGTAAACGTGTCGACTATTCCGGCCGTTCCGTAATCGTTGTGGGACCCGAGCTGAAAATGTGGCAGTGCGGTCTTCCGACAAAAATGGCCTTGGAGCTTTTCAAGCCCTTTATAATGAAAAAACTTGTGGATAAGGATGTTGTCTACAATATCAAAAAAGCGAAACTTCTTGTCGAACAGGAATCTCCCGAGGTTTTTGCAATCCTGGATGAAGTCGTTAAGGAACATCCTGTAATGCTTAACCGTGCGCCGACCCTTCACCGTCTTGGAATCCAGGCCTTCGAGCCTGTCCTGGTGGAAGGAAAGGCCATTAAGCTTCATCCCCTTGTATGTAAAGCTTTTAACGCTGACTTTGACGGCGACCAGATGGCTGTCCACGTACCGCTCACACAGGCGGCCCAGATGGAATGCTGGACGCTCATGCTGTCCAGCCGGAACCTGCTTGATCCGGCCAGCGGAAAATCAATTGTGTTCCCCTCCCAGGACATGGTTCTCGGTTTGTATTATCTTACAAAGGAACGTCCATCAGGGAAGGGTGCGGGACGCCGCTACACGAATGTGGATGAGGTGATGATGGCTGCCGAGGCCGGCGCTGTGGGCTGGCAGTCTGCCATTGAGGTTAAATACCGGGGTGAAATGGTCAGAACAACCCCCGGCCGCCTGATTTTCAACGAAGAAATGCCGGAAGGCGTCCCCTTTGTGAATGAATGCCTGGATGACAAGGCCATCCGCCGGCTCATCGAAAAGGTTCACAAGGAAAAAGGTCCTTGGCTCACTGTCCAGATGCTGGACAAGCTTAAATCCACCGGTTATAAATACGCCACCTTCTTCGGGGCGACCCTGAGCATGGATGACATCATCATTCCGCCGGAGAAAGCTGACATGATTGCCAAGACCAACGAGGCGGTGAAAGGCATCCAGGAGCAGTACACAAAGGGTGAAATAACCGCCGGTGAACGCTACGAGCGTGTTTGCGATGAATGGTCAAAAATAAACAAAGAGCTTACCAATGTGATGATGCAGCACCTTGAGAACGACAAGGAAGGCTTCAACACCATCTATATGATGGCCACTTCCGGTGCCCGTGGTAGCCGCGGCCAGATCAGCCAGCTTGCGGGTATGCGCGGTCTTATGGCCAAGCCTAACGGTGACATCATTGAGCTTCCCATCCGCTCAAACTTCAAGGAAGGCCTTTCCGTCATCGAGTTCTTTATCTCCACGAACGGTGCCCGCAAAGGTCTGGCGGACACCGCCCTTAAGACTGCTGACGCCGGTTACCTTACCCGCCGCCTTGTCGACATTGCCCAGGATGTTGTGGTCAATGAGGAAGATTGCGGCACCATCAACGGTATAGAATACACCGCCGTTAAAAACGATGATGAAATCATCGAGCGGCTCAGCAGCAGGATTGTGGGACGCTATACCCTTGAGCGGGTTGTCCATCCCATAACAAAAGAAGTTCTGATTGACGTGAATGAATACATTACGGATGAAATCGCCGAAAAAATCGAAGCTTCCGGTGTTGAATCCGTAAAACTCCGCACTGTATTGACCTGCGAGTCCTCCCACGGTGTGTGTGTGAAATGCTACGGACGCAACCTTGCCCGTAACAAGGTGGTTGAAATCGGTGAGGCGGTGGGAATCATCGCCGCCCAGTCAATCGGCCAGCCCGGTACCCAGCTTACCATGCGTACCTTCCATGTAGGCGGTACCGCTTCCAAGGTCACCGAGGAAAACAAGATTGTGCTGAAATATCCTGTAATCGTCAAGGATATTTCAGGCGTGCATGTTGTCCTTGGCAACGGAAACTGGCTCTTTACCAGGAAGGGTTCCATGACGGTGAACAAGGTTCTCCAGGAATACAAGCTTGAATCCGGCGACAAGGTTCTTGTCAAGGACGGCCAGCAGATTCTGAAGGACGAGCCGGTTATTTCCCGGAACGGAAAGGACATACCCGCCGCGGACATTGCCCGGGTGGTTTGCCGTGAAAACGCCGTTTACCTGATTGGCGCCGAAAACAAGGTGGAAATAAGGAACGGCTCCAATGTCGCCGTTAAGGTCGACGACTTTGTACCCGCCGGCGGCACCATAGCCTCCTTCGACCCCCATTCGGAACCGATTATCGCTGAATATGACGGTTATGTCCGGTATGAGGACATAATCCCCGGTTCCACCTTGATAGAGGAAGTCGATACAAGCACCGGCAATGTCGAGAAGAAAATCAGCGACTTCCAGTTTGAAACAAAGCAGCCCCGTGTCCTTATCACGGACGACTCCGGTAACACAATCGGTTCCTATTACCTGCCCGGTGGCTCAACCCTCCAGGTGGATGATAACTCCCCGATTAAAGCCGGAGATACCATTGCCAAGATGTTCAAGGCTTCGGCAAAAACCCATGACATTACCGGTGGTCTTCCCCGTGTTTCCGAGCTTTTTGAAGCCAGGAAACCCAAGGATCCCGCTGTTTTGGCACAGATTTCCGGGACAGTTTCCTTCAAAGGTATTTTCAAGAACAAACGTGTCCTCATAGTGAAAGACCAGTACGGCAAGGAATTCAAGCATCTGGTACCCATGGCCAAGCTCCTGCTTGTCCGTGACGGGGATACTGTTGAAGCCGGTGAAAAGCTCTGCGACGGGGCCCTGAATCCCCACGATATTCTGGCAATCCTGGGTGAGAACGCCCTTCAGAATTACCTTATGGATGAAATCCAGCAGGTGTACCGGGCGCAGGGTGTTGTAATCAACGATAAGCATATCGGTGTTATTGTCCGGCAGATGCTCCGCAAGGTTGAAATTGTGGCGGTTGGAGACACCCGTTTTATTTACGGCCAGCAGGTTGATAAATACAAGTTCAACGTTGAGAATTCCAGGGTTATGGAAGAAGGCGGTCAGCCTGCGATTGCCCGTCCCATGTTCCAGGGAATAACGAAGGCTTCTTTGAATGTGGATTCGTTTATTTCCGCGGCTTCTTTCCAGGAAACAACCCGTGTTCTTACAAATGCCGCTATTTCTGGAGCTTGCGATAATCTCCGTGGTATAAAGGAAAATGTTATCATCGGTCATCTTGTTCCTGCCGGTACAGGAATAAAACATTACAGGAATGTGAAGCTTTTTGACCAGAATAACAGTGATCTTGATGTCCAGATGAATGAAATTCTGGAGCGCCGGAGGCTGGAAAAAGAAAATGAAACGGTTTCTGAAGATTCTGACTTTGAGCAGGAAGATTCAGAGTAATATTGACACCGGTTCTTTTAGTTTATTATACTGGCTGAGCCTTTCGGCTTGTTGTTTATTTTGTATTTACGTCCGGGGTGCTGACCGGATTAGATAAAGAGGAGAAGGCAAATGCCTACAATTAACCAGCTTATAAAGCAAGGACGCAAAACGGTTGCGAACAGAACTAAAAGCCCCGCGCTTCAGTCCTGCCCGCAACGCCGTGGCGTTTGTACGCGTGTTATGACTGTAACTCCGAAAAAGCCTAATTCGGCTCTGCGGAAGGTAGCCCGTGTCCGCCTTAGTAACGGTATAGAGGTTACGGCTTATATCCCCGGAATCGGTCATAATCTTCAGGAGCACTCTGTCGTTCTTATCCGCGGCGGACGTGTAAAGGATCTTCCCGGTGTGCGTTATCATATTATCCGTGGAACGAAGGATACGCTCGGCGTAGAAGACCGCAAGCGCAGCCGTTCTAAATATGGTGCAAAGCGCCCCAAGGCTTGAGGTTGAAAAATGGGAAGAAAAAACAAAGCTATTGAGCGTCCGGTTACTCCGGACAGCAAGTATCACAGTGTTGTTGTGTCCAAATTCGTGTCCCGGATGATGCTTCACGGAAAAAAATCCATTTGTATGCGTGTTATGTACGATGCAATGGATAATATCAAGGCGAAAACCAACCAGGAACCCTTGGAAGTGTTTTTGAAGGCCCTTGAGAACGTGAAACCTGTCGTTGAGGTAAAATCCAGGAGGGTTGGTGGCGCCACTTACCAGGTTCCGGTTGAAATCCGCGAAGCCCGCAGGGAGGCTCTCGGTATGCGTTGGATTATAGCCGCAGCCCGTGCCCGCAGCGGCCATGAAATGTCGGAGCGCCTTGCCGCTGAATTGATTGATGCTTTCAACAACACCGGTTCTGCTTTCAAGAAAAAAGAAGACACCCACAAAATGGCGGAGGCGAACAAAGCTTTTGCCCATTACCGCTGGTAGTTTTCTGTTTTATGCGGTTTGTGTGTTGACACATTTGTAAAAAAACTGTACAAAATATAACACTGTTGTGTGTTTATAGTTTGTGCTGTAAACCAGTTTATGTTTGAGAATCCACGGTGTGCTGTAAAGCCCTTGGTTTCAAGTCGGCAAGTGCACCCTTCCGGTTCCGTTGCCTGGATGCCGTTGGCGTTCAGGGTTCAGGTTCGGAAACTTTGGATTGGAAGCCCTTTTCAAGGGCTTCCGTCGGCTTCTCAGGATACCAGACCGGTTGTCAATGTAATGTTGATGATGATGCAGGTGGTTCCGGCCGTAACAGCCCGATATCCTATGGGTTGTTTCTGTCTGACTGCTGTCCCTCTGTGACGGCTGCTTGTTTGTCTCTTCTGTTTTACATTTTCCCCGGTTGTTTTGTGATTTTTGCCGTTTAAGTCCGGCCGTTGTGCCGGGATGTCAACGGATTTTTCGCCCTTGCTTAAAATCCGTTGATTTCTTATAATGCGGTACTATTTTTATTAGCTTGCCTATAAATCTTTTAGGAGGATCTCATGGCAAAGGAAAAGTTCGAGCGAACAAAACCTCACATGAATGTTGGTACCATCGGTCATGTTGACCATGGTAAAACAACTCTTTCGGCCGCCATCACTATGTATTGCGCCAAAAAATTCGGTGATAAAGCGCTTAAGTATGATGAAATTGACAATGCTCCGGAAGAAAAAGAGCGTGGTATTACCATTAATACCCGTCACCTTGAGTATCAGTCTGACAAGCGGCACTACGCCCACATTGACTGTCCCGGACACGCTGACTATATCAAGAACATGATCACC
Organism: uncultured Treponema sp.; assembly: GCA_949299755.1. Taxonomy (GTDB): domain Bacteria; phylum Spirochaetota; class Spirochaetia; order Treponematales; family Treponemataceae; genus Avitreponema. The sequence continues at coordinate 16,715 of CASGBA010000011.1, forward strand.
GGTGCGGCTCAGATGGACGGAGCTATTCTTGTTGTTTCAGCTCCTGACTCTGTAATGCCCCAGACCCGTGAACACCTGCTTCTTGCCCGTCAGGTTGGCGTTCCTTCCATTATCGTGTTCCTTAACAAGGTTGACCTTGTTGACGATCCCGACCTTCTTGAACTGGTTGTTGAAGAAGTCCGCGATGTTGTCAAAGAATACGGTTTCCCGGAAGACACCCCGATCATCCAGGGTTCTGCATTCAAGGCTCTTGCTGACGGTGCCAGCGCCGATGATACCAAGTGTATCGAAGAGCTGTTGAAGACAATGGACGATTACTTCAAGGATCCTGAGCGCGCCACCGACAAGCCCTTCCTTATGCCGATTGAGGATATTTTCACAATTTCCGGCCGTGGAACTGTTGTTACCGGTCGTGTTGAGCGCGGTGTAATCAAGATGAACGAAGAAGTTGAAATCGTCGGTATCCGCCCGACACAGAAAACTGTTGTCACCGGTATCGAAATGTTCAACAAGCTTCTTGACGAAGGTGTTGCCGGTGATAACGTTGGTCTCCTCCTCCGCGGTATTGAGAAAAAAGCCGTTGAGCGCGGACAGGTTATCGTAAAACCCGGATCCATCACACCTCACACAAAATTCAAAGCGCAGATTTACGTTTTGTCAAAGGAAGAGGGCGGACGCCACAGCCCGTTCTTCTCCGGATACCGCCCGCAGTTCTATTTCCGCACTACGGACATTACCGGTACAATTACTCTTCCTGATGGTGTTGATATGGTTAAGCCCGGTGACAACACAGAAATCATCGGTGAACTTATCCATCCTATCGCTATGGAAAAAGGTCTCAAACTTGCTGTTCGCGAAGGTGGACGCACTGTAGCTTCAGGACAGGTTACTGAGATTATCGAATAGTTTGAAAACAACGCGGGGTCGTGGAAAATATGATTCCGCGTTGTTTTTCTGGAGGAAAGATGGCTAAGGAAAAAATCCGTGTCAATCTCCGCGGATTCGATGTGGAGCTGATTGATCAAAGCTCCAAGGCGATTGTTCAGACGGTTCAAAAGGCCGGGGCCAAGGTTTCAGGACCTATTCCGCTTCCGACCAAAATTAACAAGGTGACGGTTCTCCGCTCTCCCCATGTTAATAAAAAATCCCGCGAGCAGTTTGAAATGCGCACGCACAAACGCTTGATAGATATTATTGAACCTTCTGCGGAAGTTATGGATTCTTTGATGAAACTGGAACTTCCCGCCGGTGTGGATGTTGAAATAAAACAATAGTTTTTAAACGGCAGACGGTCCCCCGGATCAGGGGATGACGTGCCGGGTTAAGCTAAGGCTTTAATGAGGAGTGTATCAGAAATGACAGGTCTGATAGCAAAAAAAGTCGGCATGACGCAGGTTTTTGACGAAAACGGTAATCTGATTCCGGTTACCGTGATCCGCGTTGAACCTAATACTGTTGTGTCGCTTAAAAAGGCGGAAACTGCCGGTTATGATGCGGTTGTCCTCGGTCTCGGAACGACCAAGGCTTCTAAAGTTACGAAACCCTATTCCGGACAGTTTTCTGAAGGAATTGAACCTAAGCGTGAATTAAAGGAATTCCGCGATTTTGACCGTGAGGTGGCGGTTGGAGATCAGGTAGGTATTGAAATTTTTGAATCCACCAGATTCCTGGATGTGACTGCCATTTCAAAGGGAAAGGGTTTCCAGGGCGTTATGAAACGCTGGGGTTTCCATGGTGGACGTGCAAGCCACGGTTCAAAATTCCATCGTGAGCCCGGTTCCACAGGGCAGTGTACAACTCCGGGACATTCCATGAAAAACACCAAGATGCCCGGCCGTATGGGACGTGCCCGTGTAACGGTTCAGAATCTCAGAATCCAGAAGATAGATCCCGATCTTAAGGTTGTCATGGTGCGCGGGTCTGTGCCCGGCAATAAAGACTGTACGCTGATCATCAGGTCTGCAGTTAAGAAAGAGATGTAGCGGCAGGAGAAGACAATGGAACAGAAAGTCTATTCAGTTGACGGAAAAGAATTAAGAACAATTACTCTCGATGATAATGTGTTCGGACTGCCTGTCAATGAAGATGTGATTTATTATGCCATCAATAACGAGTTGGCCAATAAACGCGTGGGAACGGCATGTACAAAGACCCGTGCGGAAGTGCATGGTTCAAACGCCAAGCCGTATAAGCAGAAAGGAACAGGGCGTGCCCGCCGTGGTGACAAAAAATCTCCTCTGCTTGTGGGTGGCGGTGTTGTTTTTGGACCCAAACCCCGTGATTATAGTTATTCGCTGCCTAAGAAAGTTAAAAGGCTTGCGATGAAATCTATCCTCAGCTTAAAGGCTCAGGATGACAGGATTACTGTGATTGAGGATTTTACAGTCGGCGACGGTAAGACAAAGAGTCTTGTAAAAATCCTCAATAATTTTATGAAAGATGAGCGCACCGTTCTGGTGATGAAGGATGATGACGCCATGCTGAAACGTGCCGGCAGGAACATTCCCCGTTTGTCGTTCCTTGCTTATAACCGTCTGCGGGCTCATGACCTTTTCTACGGACGCCGTGTGATTATTCTGGAAAGCGCGGTTGCAAATCTTTCCAAGTTTTATGCTCAGAAAGATGCTGAAGGGGAGAATGAATAATGAAATACGAAGATATTCTTATTGCTCCTGTGTTGTCTGAAAAATCAAATGAGCTGCGTGAACAGGGGAAATACACTTTCAAAGTGAACCCTTCCGCCAGCAAAATTGAAATAAAGGAAGCTGTCCGCCGTCTTTTTAATGTAAAAGTCCTTGATTGCACCGTTGTTAATGTCCGCGGAAAAATCAAGCGCCTTAGAAACCGGCCTGGACGGACTTCAAGTTGGAAAAAAGCTGTTGTTCGGCTTGCCCCCGGTGACACTATCAAAGTGTTTGAGGGCGTATGACGTTTTTGAGTTTTGACTAGAGTAAGGAGACCAAAATGGCTCTTAAAGTTTACAAGCCTGTAACAGCGGGAACGCGGATGCGCATTGATTTGCGCAGGGATGAAATAACCGCACAAAAGCCTGAAAAAAGGCTGACCCGTGGAAAGAAGTCGAATGCCGGACGCGATTCCAATGGTAGGATTTCCGTTCGTCATCAGGGTGGCGGTCATAAAAGGCGTTACCGCGATATTGATTTTAAGCGGAATAAGTATGGGGTTCCCGGGACGGTTCGTACCATTGAGTATGACCCGAACCGTAGCGCGAACATCGCTCTTGTTTTTTATGCCGATGGTGATAAACGGTATATCATTGCTCCCAAAGGTTTGGCTGTGGGACAGAAAATAATGAGCGGGGAGAACGCTCCTTTGAATGTGGCGAATGCCCTTCCTTTGGAGTCAATTCCCGTCGGTTTCACTGTCCACAATATTGAGCTTTCAATCGGTAAAGGCGGGCAGATGGCCCGTTCCGCCGGTGCCTCAGCATTGATTGCCGCAAAAGAGGGTGATTATGTGACCATCAAGCTCCCTTCCGGGGAAATGCGTATGGTGCACAAAAGGTGCTATGCCACAATCGGTGAAGTAGGAAATGAGGATCATTTTAATACCAGCTTGGGAAAAGCAGGCCGTTCCAGGTGGAGGGGAATTCGTCCTTCTGTACGTGGTATGGCTATGAACCCGGTGGATCATCCTCTCGGTGGTGGTGAAGGTGCTGGTAAAGGGCGTAATCCTGTTACGCCTTGGGGTCAGCCTTGCCGCGGGTACAAAACCCGTAACAAGCGGAAGAATTCCACCAAGTTTATTGTCAAAAGGCGTAAGTAGGGGGCGAAGGTGTCTAGATCAGTAAAAAAAGGACCTTTTATTGAAAAGAGCCTTTACAAGAAAGTTGTCGAGATGAATAAAGCGAGCGACAGGAAGATGATAAAGACTTATTCCCGTTGTTCCACAATTATTCCAGAGATGGTTGGCAATACTATTTCAGTTTATAACGGTAAAGCTTGGGTTCCGGTATATGTAACTGAAAACCTTGTCGGTCATAAACTTGGCGAATTTGCACCTACGCGGGTTTTCCGCGGGCATGCTGGTTCGGATAAAAAAGCTGGGAAGTAGGTGAAAATATGGCTGAAAAAACCGGATATAAAGCAGTTTCAAAGTTTCTCATAGCTTCACCCATAAAGGTGCGTCCTGTGGCTGATGTTGTCCGTCGCAAGGGATACACTGAAGCTATGGCTATGTTGGAAAATATGCCCCAGAAAGGAGCCCGTCTTATCAAAAAAACCGTTAAGTCGGCTGCTTCCAATGCCCTTAATCTTAATAAGAGTCTTGATGAAGATATGTTGTTTATCAAGGATATCAGGATTGATGACGGGCCGAGGCTTAAAAGAATTTGGTGTCGTGGACGCGGAAGGGCTGACGTTCTTCTTAAAAGAATGTGTCATATTACCGTTGTTGTAGACGAAAAGGCAGGTAAGTAAAGTGGGACAGAAAGTAAATCCTATTGGATTGCGCCTTGGAATCAATAAGACATGGGCTTCCCGTTGGTATGCGGATCCCCGCGAATATGCGGATTTGTTGCACGAGGATTTAAAAATCCGCAAAATGGTTCAGACTTTGCCTGAATGCAAAAATGCGGATATAGCGAAGATTGAAATTGTCCGCCATCCTCAGCGCATTACGATTGTAATCCATACCGCTCGCCCTGGTGTTATTATCGGGGTTAAAGGCGCCAATATCGAACAGATCGGGGTCGAGATCCAGCGCCATTTCACCAAGAAGGTGCAGATTAAGATAAAGGAAATAAAGAGGGGAGAGACAAACGCCTCCCTTGTTTCCCAGAATGTTGCGCGTCAGCTTATGAACCGCGGCTCTTTCCGGAAAGCCCTTAAGCAGGCTTCTTCTTTGGCGATGAAAGCCGGAGCCCAGGGAATAAAAATAAGGATTTCCGGCCGCCTCGGTGGTGCCGATATGTCTAGAACCGAAGAGCATAAAGAAGGGAATGTTCCCCTTCATACTCTCCGCGCCGACATTGACTACGGTTTTTCCGAAGCCAATACCACTTATGGTAAAATCGGCGTCAAGGTGTGGATTTATAACGGCATGATGTACGGACATGAGCAGAAAGAAGATGCGGGACTCCTGCTGAAGCGTCAGCGCCGTGGACACAATGAGCGTTCCGCTTCAGATAATGATGCCGGACAAACAGCGGCCCGTACCGCATCGTCCGAAGAGAGGGTGTGATAAATGGCACTTAGTCCTAAGAGAATTAAACATAGAAAAGTGCAGCGTGGCCGCATAAAAGGTGTTGCATCAAGGTGCAATTCCATTGATTTCGGCGATTATGCGCTTGTGGCTTTGGAGCCTTTTTGGCTTACAAACAGGCAGATTGAAGCTGCCCGTGTTGCTATTAACAGGAAAATCCGCCGTGGCGGAAAAGTTTGGGTTCGTATTTTCCCGGACAAGCCCTATTCCAAGAAACCCGCCGAAACCCGCATGGGTAAGGGAAAGGGTGCGCCGGAATACTGGGTAGCTGTTGTTAAACCTGGAACAATCCTGTTTGAAATGACCGGGGTTGACCGTGAATTGGCCTTCGCTGCAATGCATCTGGCAGGAAGCAAGTTGCCTTTTAAAACGAAGTTCGCTGAACGCGGCGATGAAGAGTAAAGGAGCATCAGATGAAGAAAAAAGATATAAAGAATTTGTCTTATGCTGAACTTGTTGCCAAACGCGACGAACTTTCAAGAAAGTATATGGATCTGCGTTTCCAAATGGTTGTTGGACACGTGGATAATCCCCTTCAGAAGCGGAATATGCGCCGGGAAATTGCAAGGCTGAATACACTTATTTCCGCTAAAGAAGATAAATAGGAGCAGGCCCGTGGAAGAAACAAAGAAAAAAGCCGGGAACCGCGAGTTTGTTGGAATTGTCACCAGTGATAAGATGGATAAAACCATTGTTGTCCAGGTGAACACCAAGAAACTTCACAGATTGTACAAGAAGTACGTGTCTCGCAGTAAAAAGTATCATGCCCATGATGAGCAGAATGAGGCTCACATCGGGGATACTGTTCGTATTGTTGAAGCCCGTCCGATCAGCAAAACAAAATGCTGGAAACTGGCGGAAATCGTTGACAGGGCGAAGTAGGAAGGAGTTTTAGCATGATTCAGATGCAAACCAGATTGAATGTGGCTGACAACTCCGGAGCAAAACTTGTTGAATGCATCAAGGTTCCGGGCGGTTCCCACCGCAGGTATGCCGGAATCGGGGATGTAATTGTTGTTGCGGTCAAAGATGCGCTTCCCACTTCAACAATAAAAAAGGGAGCTGTTGAAAAGGCTGTGGTTGTCCGTGTTTCCAAGGAATACCGCCGCCCGGATGGAACTTATATCCGCTTTGATGATAACGCCTGTGTTATTATCGACGCGAATAAAAATCCCAAAGGAAAACGTATCTTTGGTCCCGTGGCCCGTGAGCTTCGTGATATGGATTATATGAAAATCGTGTCCCTTGCCCCAGAGGTTTTGTGAGGAGAATGAGTGATGAATAAGAAATTCAAAATCCGGAAAGACGACACGGTTCAGGTTATTGCCGGAAAGGACAAGGGGAAGCGTGGTTCTGTGGTGAAGATTCTGCGCGACAAAGACCGTGTTATTGTTCTTGGTTTGAATATGGTGAAAAAGGCTATGAGGAAACGTAACCAGCAAGACCGTGGTGGTATTGTTGAAATCGAAGCCCCGATTCATATTTCAAACGTGATGATTGTTTGCAAGAAATGCGGACCGACGCGCATCGGATATAAAATTGACGGTGAAAAGAAAACACGTGTTTGCCGGAAATGTGGGGAGGCTCTGTAATGGCTGCGTATGTACCTCGGCTTAAAAAAGCCTATGTAGAAAAAATTGCGCCGGAGCTTTATAAGGAGCTGGGTTATAAGTCTGTTATGCAGACTCCGAAGCTGACCAAGATTGTTTTGAGCATGGGTATCGGGGAGGCTATTTCCAATAAAAAGCTTCTTGATGCCGCCGCGGAAGATCTTGCCCTTATTACCGGACAGAAAGCGGTTAAAACCAAGGCAAAGAAAAGCATCGCGAATTTCAAGCTCCGTGCAGGACAGGAAATAGGTGTTATGGTGACTTTGCGCGGTCAGAAAATGTATGAGTTTTTGGACCGTTTTGTGAATGTTGCTCTGCCGCGTGTTAAAGATTTCCGCGGAGTTAACCCCAATGGGTTTGATGGACACGGAAATTATTCTTTGGGTATCACTGAACAGATTATCTTTCCGGAAATTGACTTCGACAAAATCGAAAGAATCGCCGGTTTGAATGTGAATGTGGTGACTACGGCCAGAACTGATGCAGAAGCGAAAGCTTTACTGACAAAGTTTGGAATGCCCTTTAGGAAGTAAGTGAGGAATTATGGCTACAACTGCAATGATTAATAAAGCCAATGCGACTCCGAAATACTCCACCAGGAAATATAACAGGTGCAGAGTTTGCGGACGCCCCAGGGGATATCTTAGAAAATATCAGATGTGCCGTGTTTGTTTCAGGAAGTTGGCCAGCGAAGGGCTGATTCCTGGAGTTATTAAGTCGAGCTGGTAGGAGGAAATATATGAGCGTTTCAGATCCCGTAGCAGATATGCTCACAAAGGTCCGGAATGCGGCAATGGCCCGCCACGAAAAAGTGGACATTCCCGCCTCCAAGCTTAAATTGGAGATTGTGAAAATCTTGAAGACTGAAGGGTATATCAAGAACTTCAAACGGGTAACACAGGACGGCCTTAACTGCATTCGGGTTTTTTTGAAGTATGATGATAAGAATGCGTCGGTTATACACGGATTGGAAAGGGTTTCAAAACCCGGACGCCGTGTGTATTCAGGATACAAGGATCTTCCCCGGGTTTACAACGGGTTCGGAACCTTGATTGTTTCTACTTCCGTTGGTGTCACAACGGGAAAAAAAGCCTGCGAAAAGCAGATCGGCGGCGAGCTGCTTTGCAAGGTGTGGTGATTAGGAGCTTTATATGTCACGGATTGGTAAACTTCCTGTCGCTATTCCCGCAGGAGTAAAAGTTACTGTTTCACAGGATTCTTTTGAAGTTGAAGGACCAAAGGGAAAGCTTTCCCAGAAATATGATCCCATTGTCAGCATCAAGGTTGAAGGGGATCAGGCTGTCGTAACCCGCAAAGATGATTCCAAAAAGGCGAGGTCTTGCCACGGTCTTTACCGCAACCTGTTGAATAACATGGTTATCGGTGTAAGCTCTGGATTCACAAAGAATCTTATTGTCAACGGAGTCGGTTATCGTGCCGAGGTTCAGGGTAAACTCCTTGTCCTCAGCCTTGGATATTCGACGGATTTTGTGGCGGGAATCCCCGAAGGTTTGACTGTTACGGCAGATGCCCAGGGAAAGATTTCCATTTCCGGTATCCGTAAGGATCAGGTCGGTGAATATGCGGCGGAGATTCGCAAGCTGCGTGGTCCCGAACCCTATAAAGGAAAGGGAATCCGCTATGAAGATGAGATTATCAAACGTAAAGTCGGAAAATCCGGCGTTAAGTAAGGTGGCGGTATGATCAGGAAACTTAGTGATAAACAAAAAAAGCGCTTGAAGAGGAAAATCCATATCCGTAAGCGTGTTTTTGGAACGGCAGCCAGACCACGTATGACTGTGACGCGCAGCAATTGCAACCTTTTTGTTCAGGTTATTGATGATGACAAGGGCGTTACCCTTGCATCAGTCTCAACATTGGAGAAAGAGCTTTCTTCTCTCCGGGCAAACAAGGAATCCGGATCCGCAATCGGAAAGGAAATTGCAAAGCGCCTGAAAGAGAAAAATATTTCTTCTGTTGTTTTTGACCGCAACGGATATTTGTATCATGGCGTTGTAAAGGCTGTGGCTGACGGTGCCCGTGAGGGCGGGATTATTTTCTAGGAGATTTTATGGAAAATCGTAAGGATTTTAATAAAGAAGGCCAAACCAAAGAAAAAGAATATGTCGAGAAATTGGTCAAACTTAACCGTACTGCCAAGGTTGTAAAAGGCGGACGCCGGTTTTCTTTTTCTGCGCTTACAGTTGTAGGAGACCAGAAAGGCAGGGTAGGTTTTGGTTTTGGAAAAGCGAATGATGTGACCGAGGCTATCCGCAAAAGCATAGATAAGGCTAAACGGAACATGATGGTTGTTCCCCTGAAAAACGGAACAATCCCCCATGAAATCCAGGCGGAATACAAGAGTTCCTGTGTCCTGTTGAAGCCGGCTTGTTCCGGTACTGGAATTATCGCAGGCGGTCCTATCCGTGCGGTTCTTGAAGCCGCCGGTGCGACGGATGTTCTTTCCAAATCCCTTGGTTCCAATACATCTGTTAATGTGGTGCGCGCTACCTTTGAGGCAATCGGCCAGCTGATGGATGTCCGGTCTGTCGCGAAAAACAGGGGAAAATCCATTAAGGATTTGTGGGGGTAAGAGATGGCAAAGAAAATTTGTGTAAAGCTTATCCGCAGTACAATCGGACAAAAGCCCAGAGTAAGGGCAACGGTCCGTTCCCTCGGATTGAAAAAAATCAATTCCACAGTGGAGCATGAAGCGACCCCCGCAATCATGGGTATGGTTTCTTCCATTTCACATATGCTGGAAGTTAAGGAGATTAACTGATGTCTGATTTCAATTTGCACGCTCCTTATGGAGCAAATAGAAAGAAGCGCATTGTCGGACGCGGTTCTTCTTCAGGACTTGGTTCAACTGCCGGCCGGGGAAACAAGGGACAGCAGTCCCGTTCCGGCGGAAAGGTTTATGTCGGATTTGAAGGCGGACAAATGCCTTTGTACCGAAGGATCGCCAAACGCGGTTTTTCCAATGCTTGTTTCCGCAAAGAATATGAGGTTTTTAATCTTTCTGTTCTTGATGCCCGTTATGCGGATGGAGAAACCGTGAACAAAGAATCTTTAATGGCCAAAGGGTTGTTGAAGAAGGGGTCTGCGCTTGTAAAAGTCCTCGCGGATGGGGAACTTTCAAAGAAGCTGACAGTCGATGTTGACAAGATTTCCGCCGCCGCAAAAGAAAAGGTTGAAAAAGCGGGCGGATCTGTTGTCCAACCGGCTGAATAACGGGAGCGTTCGTAGAGATGGCTAGCAACGCTTTAGTGGCAATCTTCCGGACAAAGGATCTGAGGGCAAGGATTTTTTTCACCCTTGCGATTCTCGTGGTTTACAGGCTGGGGTCTGTGCTGGTTATTCCCGGTATTGACCCCCATGCGCTGCGGGTGTTCTTCAGTTCACAAATCCGTGGGAATGCTTTTGTTGATTACATGGACTTTTTTGTCGGTGGCGCCTTTTCCAACTTTTCCGTATTTATGCTTGGGGTTATGCCCTATATTTCCACCCAGATTTTAATGCAGTTGGCGCTCATTATTTTCCCAAGCTTAAAAAGGATTGTTGAGGAAGACGGCGGCAGGAAAAAAATCCAGAAATGGACCAGATTTGTAACAGTGATTGTAGCTTTAATCCAGTCTTACGCTGTTACGATTTACGCTTCATATATTCCTGGTGCCATAACAATCAGCCGGTTGTCATATACGCTGATAGCGATGATTACTGTTACAACCGGTACTATGATTACAGTGTGGCTTGGTGAGCAGATAACTTCCCGGGGAATCGGGAACGGTGTTTCCATGCTGATTTTTGCGGGAATTGTCGCCCGGCTGCCTTCCGCTGTTATGGAGCTTGTCCGGATGATCCGCAATGATTCCTTGAATGCTGTTTTTGTCATAGTGGCTTTTGTTATGTTTATCGGAATTGTGGCCCTGGTTGTCTATGAACAGCAAGGGTTACGGCGGATTCCTGTACATTACGCAAAAAAAATCGTCGGAAGAAAGATATATGGCGGACAAAGTTCTTATATTCCTTTTAAGATCAATCCGTCCGGGGTTATCCCTGTAATCTTCGCTTCTTCGTTTTTGACTTTTCCGCTGCAAATTGCCAGTAACTTGGGGCCGAACGTAAGATGGCTTAACAGTCTTGCGACATTCCTTAGGCCTGACGGAATCTGGTATAATATTTTCTATGTTCTTCTCATTATCTTTTTCGCATATTTCTACACACAGGTGACATTAAACCCCACTGAAATTGCGAAACAAATCCGGGAAAACGGCGGCTCAATTCCAGGGATTCGTACAGATAAAACGGAAGAATATATGCAGAAGATTTTGAACAGACTTATTCTGCCGGGATCTCTGTATCTTGCTGTGATCGCAGTTCTTCCTACGATTATACAGCGGCTTTTTGGATTCCCCGCGTCAATTTCAATGTTGATGGGAGGAACTTCGTTGCTGATTCTTGTCGGTGTTGATCTTGACACCATGAGCCAGATTGAAGCGCAGATGAAAATGCACTATCAGGATGGTTTGGTAAAGAAAGGCAGACTTAGATCACGTAATTTGTAGAAAACGGGGGTTTAGAATGAAAGTAAGAACCAGTGTAAAGCCCATGTGTGATAAGTGCAAGGTAATCAAACGCAAAGGTATTGTGCGCATTATTTGCACGAATCCAAAACATAAGCAGCGCCAGGGCTAAGGGGGAAACTGAATGGCTCGTATAGCGGGAGTTGACCTCCCTAACAAGCATGTTAATATCGCTTTGACGTATATTTATGGAATCGGACGTTCTTCCGCAAATGATATTTGCACAAAGACAAAGATTGACCCGAACCGTCTTATCAATGATTTGAATCAGGATGAATTGGCTCAAATCAGGAATTTGATTGAGAATGAGTACAAGGTTGAAGGTCGTCTGAGAACGGAAATAGGGCTTAACATAAAGCGCCTTATGGATATCGGCTGTTACCGGGGACTCCGGCACAGAAAAGGACTGCCTGTCCGCGGTCAGAGGACACGGACTAATTCCCGCACACGCAAAGGTAAGAAGAAAACCGTTGCGGGTAAGAAGAAGTAACCTGAAATTTTGAAGGAGTTCTGACGTGGCGACCGTAAAGAAAAGAAAAGAAAAAAAGAGTGTATATGAAGGAAACGTATACATTCAGGCGACGTTTAATAATACTATCGTAACCATTACAGATTTGCGCGGGAATGCCCTTTCCTGGGCGTCTTCCGGCGGACTGGGATTTAACGGCGCAAAGAAATCCACTCCCTTTGCGGCTCAAACTGTGGCGGAAACTGCCGTGCAGAGAGCCCAGTCTTACGGGTTGAGGGAAGTTCATGTGTTTGTGAAGGGGCCTGGTGTTGGACGCGAATCAGCGATCCGGCAGCTTGGAGCACTCGGATTGAAAGTAAAATCCATCAATGATATTACTCCAATCCCCCATAACGGATGCCGTCCTAGAAAGACAAGGCGCGTGTAATTTAAGGAGAGATTCATGGCTAGATATACCGGACCTCTTTGCAGGCTTTGCCGTGCTGAACAAAAGAAGCTGTTCTTAAAAGGCGAACGCTGTAAATCTGATAAATGTCCTATTAACAAAAAAAGGCCTATGCCGGGAAAGGATCCCAAGGCTAGGATTGGTAAACGTTCCGACTATGGAATGATGCTTAGAGAGAAGCAGAGGCTTAAAAGAATTTACTGTATGCTTGAAAAACAGTTCCGGCTGTTTTTTAACCGGGCTCTCCGTATGCCTGGAATCACAGGTGAGAACCTGATCGGGCTTTTGGAAAGCCGGCTGGATAATGTTGTTTTCCGTATGCGTTTTGCTGTCAACAGGAATCAGGCCAGACAGGTTGTCCAGCACGGGCACGTTTATGTGAATGGTAAGTCTGTCAATATTCCGAGCTATATGGTTAAGCCCGGTGATGTGATTGAAATCAAGGAAGCCAGCAAGAAGCTTAATGTAGTGAAGGATGCCTTGAAGGAGATTGCAAAATCAGGTGTTTATCCTTGGCTTACTGTTGATGAAGATGCGATGAAAGGAACGTTTGTTTCTGTACCTAGACGTACTGATGTTACAGACCTTGCGGATATCAAAGAGCAGCTCGTAGTTGAGTTGTATTCCAAGTAAGGAGTTTAAATGGCCAGGAAAAATCTGTTAAAAGGATTTAAGAAGCCGAAAAACCTGGAGTTTGTACGTTCGGAATCAACGGCCGAATATGGTAAATTTGTGGCTTCTCCCTTTGAAACCGGCTTTGGAACAACTGTGGGGAATACCCTGCGCCGTGTCTTGCTTTCGTCAATTCAAGGCTATGCTATTTCCGCGGTTAAAATAGATTCTTATGACGCAGACGGAGTAGCCCACACAATTTCCAGCGAATTTGAAACTATTCCGAATGTGGTGGAAGATACGCTGGAGGTTTTGAATAATCTCAAGCAAATAAGATTGCGCCTTCCGGAGGATGTGGAGCAGGAAACCTTTCACTTTGAATTTTCCGGGCCGGGTACTGTCACGAGCGATATGTTTGGAAGCGATACCCAGCTTGAAATCCTTGGTGAACCTTTCCCGGTTTTCACCATGATGGATGGGGCGCGTCTTGATTTTGAAGTTCAGGTTGATCTTGCCCGTGGTTATGTTCCGGCTGAAATGAATGAACGGTATATCGAAGTTGTCGGAACAATTCCCATGGATGCCATTTACAGTCCTGTCACGAAGGTTAAGTACAGCATTGATCCCTGCCGTGTGGGGCAGCGCAATGATTACGATAAACTGACCCTTGAGATTTGGACTGACGGTACGATATCGCCGGAGAACGCTTTGGCTGAAGCGGCAAAGATTGCGAAAGATCATTTTTCAGTTTTTGTTAACTTCAACGAAAGTGAAATTGGTGTTGAGGAAGACTTTGATGAAGAGGACGAGCGTATCCGCCAGCTTCTCAATACTCCTGTTGAAGAGCTGGAGCTTTCCGTCAGGTCTTCTAATTGTTTGAAGAACGCGAATATCCGGACAATCGGTGAATTGACGAAGAAAACAGAGGACGATATTGCTAAAACCAGGAACTTCGGCAAAAAGAGTCTCCAGGAAATTCGAGAAAAACTTCAGGAATGGAATCTTGGTCTTGGCATGACCGATTACAGCCATATTAAGAATTCTATTAAGCTGCCTAAGAAAAAGGAAGAAACAGATGAAGCATAAAAACGGTTTTAACCCGCTTTCGCGGAATTCGGCGCATCGGAGGGCGATGCACCGTAATATGGTAACTTCACTGTTCAAATTCGAACGTGTTACCACTACGAAGCCCAAGGCTCTCGAGGTTCGCAGAACCGCTGAAAAGCTTATTACCCGGGCGAAGGTTGATTCGGTTCATAACAGGCGGCAGGCTGCCCGTTTTATTTCTGATGAGGCTGTCCTTGCCAAACTTTTCACCGAAATCGGACCCCGCATGAAGGACAGGCCGGGCGGATATACCCGTATCATGAAGCTCGGTTTCAGGACCGGCGATGCGGCTGAGCTGGCCATTTTGGAATTGGTAGATTATACTTTGGACACCGGTGACAAGGACGACAAAAAGAAATCCAAAAAAGCTGAGTCTAAAAAGGCTGCCGGAAGCTCTGCCTCCGCTAAAAAAGCCAAGTCCGGAAAAAATGCGGACAAGAATACGGATGCTCCCAAGGCAAAAGCCAAGGAGTCTGAACCTGCTGAAACAACTGCGGAGGGCTGATTATGTCAAAAGCGCATCGTGGAAAAGGTGTTCGCGGGGAAGTTTCCCATGGACGTGGAACATGCCCCGTTTGCAAGAAAACCGGAGTAAAGGTTCTGTATGAACAGGAAGTTTCCGGCGAAAAAGTGAAAATTTGCAAAATATGCAAGGCTTCCATAAAAAACGGCAAAACAGTTTGATTTGACTTTGCCACGCTTTATGGATGAATCGGAGGGTCGGTTATTAGCCGGCCCTCCGTTTTTTTATCCTGTGTATTCCTATGCGGTTTTATCAGATTGAATTTCCTGGGATTTTTTTTGGAATTTCCGATATTGATGAATGGATTTCCCCTCCCCAATCGTATTATATATGAAGCCGGAAAGGCTGATATATACTGAGGATGGAAGAATGGAGGCATTTTTGTGAAAAGGATTTTAAAAGGCGTGGCCGCTGTTATTTTTATGGTTTCCGCCGGTTGCGGAATCGCTTTTGCCGGGGAAAACAAACCCGTTGCAGGCGGAAGATTTTTTGCGGATGAAAACGGAAATGGAATCTGTGATTATTATGAAGTCTGTGGAGCCAGACGCACGGGCCGCGCCCCTTATTTGAATTCGCGTCATCGGACCCAGGGGTATGCCGGAAGAGGATGCCGGTATGCCGGCTCCGGGTTGTCCGGATCAGGAAGATGCTTTGCTGATGAAAATGATGACGGTGTTTGTGATTATTACGGGACATCAGGTTGTGGCCGCCATGGTTCAGGAAATTGTGCCGGATACACAGAATATGAATATGGCGGATGCGGCAGGCGGGGATGTTATGGCTTTTATTCCGGCAGGTTTGTTCCTGGAGAAAATGCAAGAAAACCGTCCGCCCAAAGCCCTTCCGTGCAGTGACTGGAATACCGCGGAATAATTTATGCGTAGTGAACAGGAAGCTTGTATCGCAATAGAAAAATATGCGGACACGGTGAAACGTATTTGCATGGTTTACCTGAAAAACTGTTCCGATACGGAGGACATATTTCAAACTGTGTTCTTGAAATATGTCCTAAGCTCCCTTGTTTTTGAAAATGAGGAACATGAAAAAGCCTGGTTTGTCAGGGTGACAATAAACGCCTGTAAAGATTTGATTAAAAGTTTTTTCCGCAGCAGGGTTGTATCAATTGATGAATATACCGGATTGTTTCCGGACTTAACACCGTCAGACACTGATGTGCTGGAAAATGTCCTCACATTGCCGGGAAAATATAAAGAAGTTTTATACCTCCATTATTATGAGAATTACACTGCTCCGGAAATAGGCCGTATCCTTGGTAAAAATGTAAATACGGTTTACAGCCTTTTGGCAAGAGCAAGGAATATGCTCCGGGAAAAACTTGGTGGAGACGGATATGAATAACAGGTTTAAATGTGTTTTCGATAAAATTCATGCGGAAGAAGATTTAAAAGAAAAAACAAAAGCATACCTGCGTTCCCGGATGCTGAAAGGCAGGGCGAGCGTTTCCGGAAGGATTCCCCTGCGACCCCTTGTTGCCGTGGCAAGCGTTTTAATTTTTATTTTTGTGACAGCAGGCTTCCGTTTTTATTTTACTCCGTCAGTGGTAATAAGCATAGATATTAATCCTTCGATTGAATTGGGAATAAACGGCTTAAACCGGGTCATCTCGGTTACCGGATATAACAACGACGGAAAAAAACTTGCCGCCTCTTTGCCCCTTAGACACAAGAAGTATGGGGATGCCTTGGATCTTATCATGAGCAGTGAGCAAATAGGGGAATATTTCCGGCGGGATGAGGTTATGGCTGTGACTGTGATAAGCAATGAGGGGAACAGGGGGAACGAGGTGTTGAACGGAGTGAAAAAATGCACTTCATCCCGGCGGAATATTTACTGTTATTCAGGTTCCTTCGCGGGGACAGAGTGTGCCCACGAGGCGGGCCTGTCCCGGGGAAAATACCAGGCGTTTCTGAGACTGCGGTCCATGGGATCGGTGGTGTCCGAGGATGAAATCAAGGGAATGACAATGAAGGAAATACGCGACATGATTCTTTCCCTGTCTGATTCGGATGACGGAACCGCGGGTGGAAGCGGGGATGCGGATATGCCTGGTGAACCCTATGCGGGGTATGGCCGGAAAAACAGGGGGAACGGCGGAAAACACGGCGGCCGCTGGGGAAGGGGAGAGCATGGCGGGCTCCGGTTGGACGGTTTTCAGGATGCCTGTGTGCGGAAAAACACATTGGAATAAAACAGGGAAAAAGCCTGGAACAGGGATTTTTCAGTATTTATTAGTTAAATCCTGCTATATGCGTTATAATATTATCATATTGTTGATGGTAAATTATTATGCATTTTTTACGGAAAATACATTTTGGCCGGCATGTTATGGCCCGTGTT
The DNA here is from genome assembly GCA_949299755.1 of uncultured Treponema sp. GTDB lineage: Bacteria > Spirochaetota > Spirochaetia > Treponematales > Treponemataceae > Avitreponema. The sequence continues at coordinate 33,648 of CASGBA010000011.1, forward strand.
GATTTGTTTTTTATCTCATTCCTTTTTGTTTTTGCCCTGGTTGTCGCTGTGTGGATTGGGGTTACTTCCGTCACCTCCGATAACCGGCTGGATACAGAAACAGCTTCTTTAATAGAAGGGGATTTCACAATTACATACGGCGGTGTCTCATTTCAAAGCCCTTTGCCGGTCAAAATCAATGCCTCCGGCGGGGATGTCATTGTCGTTTCCAAGAAACTTGATAAATCATCCATCGATGGTAATTCAATTATTTTCTATACAGTGCAGTCTTGGGTGGACATTTTTATTGATGATGTGTGTATGCTTTCGTCTGACAGGGGGAGGAAAACTCCTTTCCACTTGTCCGCTGCTTCGGCCTGGCAGTTTATTCGTTTGCCGGACGATTTTGACGGTAAAATTTTGAGGATAGAAATTGAACCGGTGTTTGATAAAAGCGCACGTTCCCTTCCGGCTGTTTATACAGGGACAAAGGCTTCGTTTTTATATATGATACTTAAAAAAGGGCTCTTGTCCCTTTTTGTTGATGTTTTCATTTTAACAATCGGTATTGTGCTTTCTTTCGCGGGAATGTTCGTTAAAGATAAAATCCTCCGCAGAAGGTTCATCCGCCTGGGAATTTTCGGACTAACTGTGAGTTTGTGGTGTGTCTTTGAGGCGAAAAGCCTCCAGTTATTCAGCGGAAACAGTCCTGTAATGTTGTATTTGCTGTATTCGTGTTTTTTCCTTTTGCCTGTAACTGGTTTGTATTTTTTCCAGTCATTCCCCTGTTTTTCCAGGGATTCTGTCCTGACATTTTTATTCCGGCTTTCGTGCATAAATTTTATCATTATCCAGTTTTTACAGATTTTCGGAATATTTCATTTTACTGATATGATTATCACCATTCATATCCTTGTTCCTGTAATATTCGTTGAAATTGTAAGATCCTACCATAAATTTTATAAGATGGAGAAGAATAAAGAGGAGCGCTATATTTACAGGGCTATACTTGTCTTGTTTTTGTTTTGCTGTGGCGATGTTCTTTTGTTTTACATTGATCCCGGAGCGGATGTGGGCAGATCGAGCAAATTGGGCATGTTGTTTTTCTTTATAGCTTTGGGCATAATTGTTACGAACCAAATCAACGATTTGAAAATTAACGCTGTCCGTCAAAGGATTTATGAAGAACTTGCTTATACAGATGTTATGACGGGATTGGGTAATAGGGCGGCTTTTGAGAAAAGGCTGAATGAATATAAAAAGAATCCGTGGGCGGAAGAAACAATGATACTTGTGGCGGATATGAATTATTTAAAACATATTAACGATAATTTCGGGCATGCCGCCGGTGATAAGGCTTTGAAGGCAATCTCAAAATGTCTTCAAACCGCATTTGCCCCCGATTGTTTTTGTTACCGTGTGGGTGGTGACGAGTTTTGTGTGATTGGCAGGAATATCGGGAAAGAAAATTTTGAGTGTAAACTCCGGAATTTTCATGGGCTGTTGGCAGAAGAAGAGAAAAACGTTTCCCAGCCCCTTTCGGTTGCCTGCGGATACCAGATATTGGGTTCCACTGATATAATGGAATGTCTGAAGCAGGCGGATGAGCTGATGTATGCCGACAAACTCAAGAAGCGGGGATCATGCAGGGATAATCCGTCTTTTGAGCGTTTGTGACAGGTGTTTTTTTATACGGGACAGTCTTACAGATACTGTTTCGGTTCCTGCTGTTCCACGCCGGCGACCAGTTCAATGTAGGGTTTGGCCGGGCTGCAGTTTATTTTTTGGAGCAGAACTTCTTCTATCTGGAAAAAACCCACGTCACTGGACATGGATATTTCAATGCGGATGGGTTTTTCCATGCCGGTTTTAATCGAAACTTTTTCAATTGAATTGGCGGAGTATTTATGGATGTCGCCGATTTTCGGTTCCGTGTTGATTGCCATGGGAATACGGGCGCGTCCCTTTGCCATGTCGCAACCGTCGGCAATCAGAATCATTCCGGCTTCCAGGGAATGAATCCGCCTGCTGCCCATGTGGCCGGCGATTCCTTCCACCGCCAGGGACCGGATGATGATCCGGCGTTTCAGCGGATTGTGCGGACTTCCTGTTTCCCCGCTGTCTGCGGCTGAATCGGGCAGCAGTTGTGACAGCAGGCGTTCGATGACGGGCAGGGCCAGGGATACACTGAACAGCTCGTGATCCTGCCGTCCCACTGTCATGCCGAAGTCGTGGAGGAATGACGCAAAGATGACGGCGGTGAGGCTGTCCTGGAAGGAACCGGCGTTTTCAGTTTCGAGGCTTGTTTTTATTCCCGCCTGCCGGAGCAGCATCATCATGCGGATGGCGTTTACCGTAACTGTCCGCATATGAACCGGACCGTGGTCATTGTAACCAAGCCGGACGATGGACACGTCATTTGCATAATCCTGGACAGTGTGGATTTCTTCATCCTCTATTAAAAGCCGGGCGGCTGCCAAAGGCAGGAATTCCTCCGGCGGGATATGCTCCGCCGCCGCCGCTTCTTCCAGCAAAGTGATTATTTTCTTTTCAAGGGATATTTCTTTCGGTGATTTCATAGTTTTCCTTTTTAAAAGGTACTATATGTGCGGCGGGAAGTCAAATGCGGAGAAGTCTCTGCCGCCGATTAGGCGCATCCCGCCGGTTGTCAGCGTGCTACAGATGCTGTTTTTGTTTCCGCTGTTTTGCGCCGGCAGCCAGATTCATTCCGGCTGCCGGGAAATGAATCCGCCTGCCGTTCCCGGGAACGGCGGTTCCCTCTAGAGCGAAAAGCCCAAAGCCGACAGCCACTCCGTTATTTTGCGGCTGCTGCTTTCTCCGGGACTGTAGCCGGCGATGCAGAGGCTGTCCTTGAATGTCGCTGGGATTTTTGCCCGCAGGTTCCGGTCGTTCATTTCGCCGCCACCGGAAGTGGCGAACGGAACCACCGTTTTGCCGCTTAAATCGAGCGGTTCCAGAAAAGAGTACACCACCATCGGAGCGTCGTAGCACCAGACGGGGAAGCCGACAAAAACCGTATCATAGCGGTCCAGTTCCTCCTGTGTCATCGTGGATTTCAGTTTCGGCCGGATGTTTCCCTGCATTTCATCTTTTACAATCTGCACGGTTTTGCGGTAGTCCGCAGGATAAGCTTCCTCCGGTTCGATGCGGAACAAATCCCCGCCGGTGGCGGCGGCAATCTGTTCTGCCATCTGCTTGGTGTTTTGCGCGGGTGACCACGTAAAATAAGCGACCAGGACACCGTTCCCTTTTTTTCCGGCGGCCGCAAAAGATGGAAATCCCGCTGCGTCCGTAAGCAGTGAAAGCAGTTGTTTCATTTTCATTTTTCCTCCGAAAAAGATTCTCCACGGCTTTCGCGGCGGATACTGTTATCTTAACCGATTTGCGGAAAAATTCAATTGAAATTCTACAAGTCATGCGCAGATTACTAAAAAGATTTATAACATTGCGGAAATTCTGTCCAGGATTCCAATGTCAGCGGGAAGCCATTTTACGGTTTTCAAGTTTTCACTGTTAAGCCATGCTGCGTTCTCGTGTTCCAGAAGGGAAGGAGCTTTCTGTCCCGGAACCAGGGTGCAGTGAAAGCAGTCCATGGAGAGGTGGAAGGCGGGATAATCGTACTCAACCGTGCCGATGCAGTCCCCCACGGAGATTTCCGCATCCAGCTCCTCTTTGATTTCCCGTGAAAGGGCTTGCTGCGGGGTTTCCCCTTCCTCGATTTTTCCCCCGGGGAATTCCCACCAGTCCTTGAATTCTCCGTAACCTCTCTGGGTGGCAAGGACTTCCCTTGTCCCCGATTCCGAGCCACGGAAAATAACCGCAGCCACGACTTTTATGGTTTTCATGTTAATACCTCTGTTTTTTATTCAACATTTGTTATATCTGATTTTGTAATGAAATCAGTATACATCTGGGCTGATAATTCACGAATGGCAAAATCCATAAAAACAGGATTTACAAGTTCTTTGGGAACAGTATCTTTAAAAACGACTCCGTCTCCAATATAAATATAATCTTGAGGAATTCCCTCTACTTGCTTGAATTTTCGGATAAAAAAATGGATATTTATACCTTTTTCAAAATGATTGATTATATTATCCATTATCTTATGCTTTTGATTCCATTTATCTGGCCCCGTCCAGTGTAGACAACTTGGAGTAATAAATCTATCGTCGTAGTTAAATTCAGCTTTTTTCAAATCTTCTTTATATAAATCGATAAAAATAAAATAGTCGGACGGTATATTATAAATTACCCCACTTCCTCTAAAAGAACTGTGAATTTTTTCATAATTGCTTAGAATGGCAAGAGAACGCATTGAATATTTTTGATATGGTTTTAAAAATGGAAATCCATAAAAACTTCTTCCAAATTCATCGTCATACCTTAGAATTGCATATTCAGAAAAATCCAACAACCATTTTTTGTATTCAGAAAAGACGTTATCTTGAGTTTTGAATAAACTCTTCACATTTTCATTTAGCGAAATTAAATCAGATGAAAAATTGAATCTTATACTGTCGTAATGTTTATGCTCATTGCTATCCCAGAATTCTCCAGAAAGAACTCGACAAGCATGTCGTAAATTTTGAATATTTTCATAGTCTACATATTTTTTCATTAAGTTTTGTAATTCAAAGACTGATATTTGTGAACTGGGATTTTTAAACAGGAAATCAAGAATACACCATTCTTCAATTCTTTTTGCAGGGAGCAGCGTCTCTAAAAAAGTCATTAAATTGATAAACAAATTATTTTTATGTAATCTATTGAGAGATGTAGATTCTTCTGAGTTTAATTCATTTTCAGCTGAAATGACAAATTCTAAATAAGAATGATATAAAAGAGAGCCTTTTTTATTTTGCTAAACAGACAAGGATCTAAGTCAGAACCTCTTTTTATGTAGTCCGTTAGCAACGGAACCTTATTTCCGTTGTCTTTTCTAAATACAAAATAGGCTTTTTTTTGATTTGAATCTGACATAAATTTTTCTTGATCAATTTGTTTTAATATCTGTTCTTTTACGATTTTATCAAAATGTATAAAGGTATCGCCAGGAATATCATTAAAATCTGAAGATACTTCTCTAAGTCTTGTTTTTTTGTCTGGATTAGGTTCTTTAGAAAATACACTGCTTATAAGAAATGAACGCTGATAATTTCCTATAAAATCTAAAACTGTTAAAAATTCTTTTCCTTTAATTTTTCTGAGGCCTCTTCCAAGCTGTTGAGTAAAAACGATAGAGGATTGAGTAGGCCGAAGCATTAAAATCAAATTGATGTTTTGAACATCAATTCCTTCATTAAAGATATCTCGAGAAAAAATATATTGAAGTTGTGTATTGTCATTTTCTAAATCTTGTAAATATTTTTGTCGTTGTATAACTGAGTTTTTTCCAGAAAGAGCAATCGCTGTGCCAGCTCCCAAAAGAGAATTAAAAGAATTAGCCATAAATTCTGCATGTTCAACTGTTGCGCAGAAACCCAAACATTTTGTTTTATCTCCGTCATGACGATAAAATTTAATTTTTTCTAAAATATAATCAACGCGCTTTGACTTCATCAACAGAGCAGAAACTTCATTTAAATAGTCTTCGCCGTCTTCTGGCGTATGTTTTAATGTTGAATAATCGATACCATCAACATCTTTTATTCCAAAATAGTGGAAAGGACAGACTAAATCTTTTTGAAGGGAATCTCTTAGTCGAATATTTATAGCCCGATTAAAATCAAATATTTTGAAAATATCTTGTCCATCTGTTCTTTCAGGTGTAGCTGTAAGACCAAGGAGAAACTGCGGTTTAAAATATGAAATTATTTTCGAATACGAAGAATCTGCTGCATGATGAGCCTCATCGATAATGATTTATTCAAAACTATCAGGTTTAAATTTCTTTAAATGCAGAGCAAGCATACTTTCTGTTGAAAACAGATATTTACAATATGCCGTTTCCGCTTTCCCATCGTATATCGCTGAAGAATAATTGGAAATGTTTTTCGAAAGAATTTTATCAAAAGACTCTTTCGCTTTTAGCAATATATCTCCACGGTGAACAACAAACAGTAATCTTTGAGGATTAACTTGCATAGCATCAAAGACAGACATATACGTTTTTCCTGTTCCTGTAGCTGCTACAGCAAGCGCCTTTGTTTCTTTCATCTTGCGCAATTTATCAAGCTTTACAATCGCCTCTTGCTGCATTTCATTTGGACGAATAATTTCTTCTTCAAAACTAAAAATTTCTTTGTTACTTTTTTCGAGTCTCTTAACTTTTGACAGATAGTCTCGATAAGAAATTAAGAATTCATTTGAAAATTCTTTTGCATAAGGGCTTTCCCAAAGTGTGTTAAATTCTTCAAGTATTGATTTTGAAACAATTCCTGGTTCTCTATTTTCTGATAAAGGCTCACTATTTAGGATATTCCATTCAACATTCTTTTTAAATGCTGCTCCAGAAATGTTTGAAGAACCAATAATTATTGTCCATTTTTCGTAGTCTATTTCTTTGTGTAAAAACAAATATCCCTTTGCATGAAATCCTTTTTCGATTGAAGGTGTGTAGATTTTTAATTCTATGTTCTTGAAGGAACTGAGCATTTCAAGCGCATCAGGCTGGGTGACATGCATGTACGTAGACGTTAATATCTGTCCTTTTATATTTCGTAATTCTAAATCATGCAATAAATCAATCAACAATTGAGCACCACTTATGCGTATAAATGAAACACAAATTTTGAATTCCGAGCAAAAGAGCAGATTTTCTTTTATTGTATTGAAAAAGTTTTTTGTTTCTTGATTTGATATAAACTGATTTTCCATGTTGAAAGTTATTTCCCCCTTACCATGGAATATAGTCTAAAAATATAGTAGGTTTTAGTATAATCGGTTTATGTTTTTTTGAAAATAGCTAAAATTGATCCGATATTGTAGGAAATAAGCATAAAACGCGTTTCACTCGAAGCCGGAGGCGGACTAGAACCTGGAAATGCCAGTGGCGGAGCAGGAGCCGGGGCGGAGTGCACCCCGGCCGGAATGTTGCCAGGTTACCGGTTCAGGATTTCCATGAATTCTTCTCCGGTGATGGTTTCCTTTTCGTAAAGGTAGCAGGCAAGCTCATCGAGTTTCTCCCGGTTTGCTTTGAGAATTTCCACCGCCTTTGCGTGCTGCTGTTTCACCAGTGCCACCACCTGCCGGTCGATTTCAGTCTGGGTTTCCATGGAGCAGGCGAGGGAAGTGTCTCCGCCCAGATACTGGTTGCTCACCGTTTCCATGGCAACCATGTCAAAATCCTTGCTCATGCCGTAGCGGGTTATCATCGCCCGGGCAAGCTTTGTGGCCTGCTCGATGTCGTTGGAGGCTCCCGTGGAGATGGTTCCGAAAACAACTTCTTCCGCGGCCCGCCCGCCGGTAAAGGTGGCAATCTTGTTTTCGATTTCTTCCTTTGTCATCAGGTATTTGTTGCCTTCCTCCACCTGCATGGTGTAGCCGAGGGCGCCGGAAGTGCGGGGGATAATCGTGATTTTCTGCACCGGGGCGGACTGGGTTTGCTTTGCCGCCACCAGGGCGTGACCGATTTCGTGGTAAGCCACGGTTTTCTTTTCCTGATCGGAAAGGATGGCGTTCTTCTTCTGGTATCCTGCGATGACGATTTCAATGCTTTCCTCCAAATCACTTTGGGAGGCGGAACTCCGGTTATCCCTGACAGCCCGCAGCGCGGCCTCGTTGACGATGTTCGCAAGCTCCGCACCACTGGCACCGGACGCCATCCGTGCGATCTGGTGGAAGTCCACATCGCTGTCAACCTTGATTTTCTTTGCATGGACTTTCAGGATTTCCTCACGGCCTTGGAGGTCAGGCAGCTCCACGGGAACACGGCGGTCGAACCGGCCGGGACGGGTGAGGGCAGGGTCAAGGGATTCCGGGCGGTTTGTTGCCGCAAGGATGATGACGCCGCTGTTACCTTCAAAGCCGTCCATTTCCGTAAGCAGCTGGTTCAATGTCTGCTCCCGCTCGTCATTCCCGCCGATCTGTCCGTCCCGTTTTTTTCCGATGGCGTCGATTTCATCGATGAACACAATGCAGGGCGCTTTTTCTTTTGCCTGTCTGAAAAGGTCCCTCACCTTGGAAGCTCCCATTCCCACAAACATTTCCACGAATTCGGAACCGGACATGGAAAAAAACGGAACATCCGCTTCACCGGCGACAGCTTTCGCCAGCATTGTCTTTCCTGTTCCCGGAGGCCCAACCAGCAGGACACCCTTAGGCATGGAAGCCCCGATCTCCTTGTATTTTGCCGGATTGTGGAGATAGTCCACGATTTCCTTCAGGTTGTCCTTCGCCTCATCTTCTCCGGCAACATCGTTAAAGTGGATTCCTTCCGAAGACTTCACGTAAACCTTGGCGCTGGATTTCCCCAGACCGAACATCATGCTGTTCCCTCCGGCTTTGTTCATCAGTTTCCTATTCATCAGCTGCCCTAGCCCGAAGAAAATAACCAGAGGAAGAATCCAGTAAATGACGAATGATGCAAGGGGTGACATTTGCTCTACGATTTGCTGGGAGAATTGGGCGCCGGAGTTTTTCAGCCGCTCCACCAGGGAAGGGTCATTCATGACACCGGTTTTATATACGGCGGTTTGTTCTTTATCGGTGAACAGTATTTGGTTTTCCTGCACTTCCACCAGTCCGATTTCTTTGTTTTCCGTCATGGTCATGAATGTTCCGTAATCCACCAGCTTTATCTGCCGCCGGGCGAACCAGGGCATGACGAGGGAATTGAAAAGCATCAGACACAGCACCACAATGCCGTAATAATACAAGGGTGTTTTTTTCGGTGTCTTTACTTCGTTCATAAATATATTCTCCTTTTGTGTTCTGTTTTGCCAGTATCAAAACATAAGTATAAATTCCAACGGATATGGCTAATATGTTCCAACTTATAAAATATAGGAAATACAGGGAATAACGGCAATGTATAATGCTGTTTGTATGTATAGACAGATTGGCCGAAATGTCAAAAATTCCGGTTTGGGGTGTCATGTATTAAAAATCCATCATCCGTCCGGAAAGGATTTTATACAGTTTCTTTGATATTTGTTCTATGTTGACACCGGGGTTTTTGCAATATTCAAGCACCACACCGATTGTTCCGTAGGTGTAAAAATTCAGGGCAAGATTCAAATCCTGGTAAGTTACATCCAAATCCGGCTGCTTTGCACGTATCAGTTCAAGAAGGCTGGAATGCATGGCATCCACGAAGATGTGCTCTATTTGTGCCCTCCACTGGGATGACAGCATCCTTTCCAGCAGATCCTGGTTTTCCACCGAAATCCGGATGAATTCTTCGATGGACTTTTCAGGACTTTCCTCGCATAGACTGTTCCGGAGTGCGGTCTGTATCATCTGCCGGACAGTCCATTCCATCACATTCAGTATGTCCTGAAAATGATAATAAAATGTCTACCGGGAAATTCCGCAGGCTTCCGCAAGGTTTTTCACGGTGATTTTATCGACAGGATTATCCTTTGCCAGTTGTACGAAAACAGATGCAATCATCAATTTCATATTAACGGGCATAATTATATTTTCTCCTGTCAAGGTTCCCTTTTATTATATTTATATTAAATAATTATGACTGTTTATAATTTTAACAAACAGGTATAAAGTTTCCGCATCGGTTTTACTGTTGCGGAAACCGTAAATCCCGGTTTACTGGCGGTTTTTCAGGTATTCAAGTACGGCGGGAACATATTGTTTGTCGGAGATGGCGATGTGCTGCAAAATCCAGTCATATAAAAACCGCACAAAGTCCATCGCATCCTGAAAAGTCGCCTGGTTGAAGGTTTTTAATGTCTCTGATATTTTGTTTGTGAAACTTTTGTGCTGGCTTTTCTGCTGGTCCAGCTTGTCATAATTCACGGCGGTCAGGAGTTTTTCCTCGTCCGAGAAATGGGTGTTTATGTAATTGACTGTTTCCCGGAGCGCGTCGGAAAGAGCCTCATGCCATCCAGGTGTTGTCGCCCTGTACTTGTTTCTGATGACAGCCTGATACAAGTCATTGCATAAATTCACCAGCTGTTTGTGTTGGTTGTCAATGACAGGTATTCCAAGCTCGAATTTCTTTTCCCATTTAATGAAATCTTTGTTATCATCCATTGTTACGTGTCTTTCCATGAACGTATCATACCCCCATAACAGTTTTTTTTCAATAGAAAAGAATGAATCAAACCCGTTTCGGGATTTAATTTGGGTTTCAAATTTGAATAACGGGCCTGGATGTCCTGTGTTTGCCGGTGCAATTGTATGAAAACCTAAAAGCCCGTATACTGGAATTTCGGTTGTGTCACAGGAACCGGAATTCCTGGAGGCTTGTATGTGGTTTGTTTTTGCGCTTTTGTCGGCGGTGTTTGCGGCGGCAACCTCGATTCTTGCGAAAGTCGGTATTGAAGGGGTGAACTCCAGCCTTGCGACCGCAGTGCGCACCTGTGTGGTGGTAGTCATGGCATGGGGGATGGTGTTTGTGACCCACACCCAGGGCGGCATTTTTGAAATCGGGAAAAAGAGCTGGCTGTTCCTGATTTTGTCGGGGCTTGCCACCGGCGCATCCTGGTTGTGCTACTACAAAGCCCTGCAAATCGGGGAGGCGTCCAAGGTGGTGCCGGTGGATAAACTCAGCGTGGTGATTACACTGATTCTGGCATTCATTTTCCTGCACGAAAGCTTCACCGTAAAATCAGTCCTGGGAATCCTGCTTATCACCGCCGGCACCCTGCTCATGGTGCTGTAGCCCTGCCTCCGGTTCACCGGGTGGATTTTCCGGATCGTGTTTTTATGGTCTTTCCAAGGAAAAGGTTACCCGGATGGAGCCTTTTCCCAAAGCAGCAAGAAGCTGTTCCCTTGTTACTCCGTTTATTTTCCCCAGCCTGGTAAAACTCCAGGTGTTGGTGTCGTAATAGATGGTTATTGAATTTCCCTGGTACAGGATGATGTCTCCGGGGGAAGTTGTTATTTGCCGGTCGTTCCGGGGCAGGGTTGTGCCAAGGTTTCCTACCTTTTCAAAATTGCCGTAGTCACTCATGGTAATGGTAAGGTCGCCCTTTGCCAGCAGGGCCTTAAAGGCTTCTGCGCTGGAGTTTCCGGCAAACTCCGCCTGAAAGGTTGTGTTTCCCGCGGTAATATAAAAAATATCCCTCATGGAATGAGCCTCCTGGGTATTTTGTGGACATGTATTTTGCACGATAGTAGAGGGACCGCCGTCTCTGGCACCGGCAAAAAGATTCATCAAGAACAGGTTGCAAACAAATAAAATAAGTGTTTTTTTCATTTTTCCTCTTCCGGGGAGTATGAATACATAACACGAAAATAATCGCAATAAACCGACTCTGATTATAATAAGCCGTTTTTTTGTCGAAGGCAATAAAAAAGTGCGGACTGTTCCTGGAATCCTGCTTGTCACCGCCGGCACCCTGCTCATGGTGCTGTAGCCCTGCCTCCGGTTTCCCGGGTTTTTATGAAACCGATGTCCCCGCTTGACATTTATATACCTAACGGTATATAAATAAATTATGGGAAAGCAAAACAGCAGGGACATGATAATGCAGCAGGCTCTGTCCCTGTTTATGGAAAAAGGCTATGCCGCCGCTGGAATCAATGAAATTGTCCGGCGGGCGGGCGTGACAAAGCCTGCGCTGTATTACTTTTTCAAAAGCAAAACCGGGTTGTTTTTCTCCATTCTGGACACTTACTACAACCGGCTTTTTTCCCTGCTGGAAGAAGCGGCGGAATACAAGCCCTCGCCGTCAAAATATGAGCAGGATGTTTTCCCGGTGCTGAACCGGTTGATGGACACCTATTGCATATTCGCCCGGCAGAATACGGATTTTTATATGCTGGTGTTGTCGATGTCCTTCGCCAATCCTGACACTGAAATTGCGGACTGCATCAAAGGTTTCCAGAAGCGGGAACAGAAAATATTGGAGCGGATGTTCCGCCACATGGCTGAATATCACGGCAACCTTAAACGCAAGGAAACCCTGCTGGCGGTAAGTTTCCGGGCATTGATTCAAAGCTGCATAGGACTTTGGCACAGCGGGGAAATGGAATTGAATCCGAGGCAAAGCAGGCAGACCGTAAAACTTTTCATGCACGGTATTTTTTCATAATCCACAACAAACGCCGTTGACGCGATGACCGCCGGCATCATGTCCCTTTGGGAACCGGTGTAGGCAGGCATCGGCAACATTCATCAGCAACACAGTCTGACAGAAAGAGGAGGCTAACCATGAATCTGGCTGATACAATTTTATATCAGTTTTATCCCCTGACATTGCCCGGCGTTCCCCGGCTGAATCCTGAAGACAATATTCCGGTGAACAGAATACAGAAGCTTGAGGCATGGATTCCCCATCTGCAAAAACTCGGGGTCACGGCTGTGTACCTTTCGCCGGTTTTTCAGTCCGGAAGCCATGGCTATGATACCATTGATTATTACACTGTGGACGGCAGGCTCGGTTCCAACGGGGACTTCGCCGGAGTGTGCGATTCATTTCACAAAGCGGGAACCGCCGTAATCCTGGACGGGGTTTTTAACCATACCGGAAGGGACTTCCTCGCATTCAGGGATGTGCGCGCCAACGGGAAAAACTCCCGCTATGCCGGTTGGTATTATATCAACTGGGAAGAAGATTCCCCTTATCATGACGGCTTTTCCTATGAAGGATGGGAAGGCTACATGGATCTTGTCAAACTCAATTTGGAGGATGAAGAAGTGGCGGAACATATTTTGGGGCGGTGAAGATGTGGTCGGAGCAATTCCACATTGACGGCTTGCGGCTAGACGTGGCTTACAGTTTGAACAGAACCTTTCTGGAAAAACTTCACCGGGTGTGCAAGGGGCTGCCTTCACTGTTTTCCGATACGGGATTCCCGCTTATCGGAGAGACAATCCACAGCCGGGATTATGACATCGTTCAGGAGCATTTGTGTGACAGCTGCACAAATTACGAATTGTACAAGGGTTTGTATTCCAGTCTGAATGACCGGAATATGTTTGAGTTTTCCCATTCGTTGAAACGCTTGTTTGATGACGGCGGTTTGTTTGCCGGAAAGTATCCGCTGGAATTTGCGGACAACCATGACGTAAGCCGTTTTGCTTCCGTGCTGTCCGATTCCCGCTGCATTCAAATCGGTTATACCCTGCTGTTTACCGTTCCCGGCTTTCCCTGTCTTTATTACGGAAGTGAATGGGGCTTGCCCGGCTTGAAGTCTGAAGGTGACTGCGCACTGCGGCCTCCGGTTGAAAGTCCCGCCTGGAATGAATTGACGGATTATATCCGGAAACTGATTGATGTCCGCAAGAATCATCCTGCCCTCCGCTACGGTGATTGCAGGGTTTGTTGCGTTACCAACGGGCAGCTGGTTTTTTCCCGGATACACACCTGTCCTTTTACCGGCAGGACGGAAAAGATTTTTGTGGCGGTCAACTGCACCGAAACCCCCGCCGTGTTGGAAAAAAAGGCTGGAACCCCCGGCGGTTACGGCGTGTTTGACGGGCTGGAGGGCAGCTTCACCGATGTCCTTAAAGGCGGGCAGCGTCAGTGGCATGGCGCCGTTACCTTGCAGCCCTTTTCCGCCGAAGTTTGGCTGAAGGATTGAGGGGATTGAGCGGGCATGGAATTTTATTGTTTGTTGAGAATAAGTTATAAAAACTGCGTTGACAGTGAATTTATAATAGTTCATAATAAACCCGAAGTATTTGTGGCTGCTTAATTATAAATTTATATGCAAACAGATGAGAAAGGGAATTTATTATGGTAAAAAATATTGAACCTAAACTCAAGAAAATTGGAGATTATTTAAAGCTGGAAGAAGATGTTGTTTTTATTATACCGGAGTATCAGCATGCGTATTCTTGGGGTGTTGAAAATTGTGATAAGTTATGGCAAGATATAAATGATTTTATAGATAGTGGAAGTAAAGATAGATATTTTTTCTGGAACAATTATAATTAACTGTCAAGATAACGATACAAAATTTGGTCTCATTGATGGATAGCAACGTACTACAACTTTTCTTTTATTATTAAAAGCATTATTAATCAGAATTAATATTGCAATTAACAGAACAGCAAATGACGAAGAGTCTGCAAGTCTTTGTCGTGGACTACAGGAACGCAGAAGAAATATCATGCGAATTTTATATAAAGCAGAATCGGAAGATATTTCTGATAAACCAGATTCAGAGAAAGACTCAATAATATATAGTCGAAAAATTATTCTTGAAAATTTTTCCATAAATGAACAAAACAGAATTAAAAATAATTCTTCAGGCTATAGATTATAAAACAGCGGAGGCAGGGGTAGTAAAACTTAAATACAAGCAAAAGGATAACAGATATACAAACTTTTTTGGAAATTTTATGTTTTTTTTATAAAATCTGTGATTTATCTGATTCACAATTAAATACAATTGCAAAATCTTGCACTGATAGTTGTGAAGTAATAGAGATAAAGAGTTGGCAAGTTGAACAGGCTATAACAATGTTTAATTCTCTCAATTCCGATGGGTTGCCTCTTTTTGATTCAGATATTATTTCCGCTAAGTTATATGCGGAAGCTGAAAAGCTAGGTAAGCAAGTAGAATTTGCAGACTTGTGGAAGCATTTAAACGAAATCATTGATGATTTAGGAATTACTCGAATTGCGGATATTAATTCTATTTTAATGCAGTATATGTATTATATACGTACTATTAATGGAGAAACAATAAGTGATTCAGGAGCTGTCAATGTTACTACGCCCGGATTACGAAGATATTTTACAGAAATCAACAAGACGCCAATCTCAAATCCAATAGAAATGTGTACGGATATGATTAAATTAGCAAAAATATGGAAAAAGGTTTCTGAGTATACACAAATGAAACTTTTATTAAAATTTAATGAGAATTCAAAACTTTTCTTAGCAAGTTATTTTTTTAGATTCGAAGAAGAATATATCACAAAAGAAATTGTTGAACCAATTCTTGATTATTTACTTCGATTATTCACTCTTCTTGAAATTCTCAATATAGGGTACTCCAGTAAGTATTTTAAGACATTTTTGTTTGCTGAAGAAGTAAGGTTTGTGGATGCAGGTATTTCTGTAGATGATATAAAAAATGATTTTAACAAACATATTCAATCCAACTGGGGAAAAAACTATATTAAAACATCCTTATGTGATTATGATAAAAATACCCTTGTGTATTTAAATGAATATTTGTTTGCAAAGGAACAAGGTGTCGATTTTATTCTTGATGATAAATATGATATTGAGCATATAATGCCTTATAGCGGGAATAACCTTCAGGAGATTAGGAGGGATGCAGGTATTGACACAGAGGATGAATTTTATAATTTTGTAAATAAATTAGGTAATAAGATTATTCTTGAAGAAAAAATTAATCGTTCAATTGGAAATAAATGGTTTAGGACTAAAGTATCAACGAGCCGTATGAATAAAACAGGTTATATTGATAGTAAATATCCTATAGCTCGTACTCTTGTTTCTCAATATCAAAAAACTGATAAACCGTTCTGGACAAAAGAAGATATTCTTGATGCCACCAAAAAGGCAAATGACAGAATTATCTGTTTTATATTTGGAAATTGAATGCAACATTTTTTTTTTGTTGGTACTTTGGTAGTGAAATCATCTAAAGAATTGCCACAGTGGAGGGTGCATAATTGAAATTCTAGAGAAAAATTAAGGAAGAAAGATAGAATAATTTTATCAAAAAAAGATAAAAATTCTTAAACTGTGCAAATTGATAGAGGAATAGGTGTATATGGGAAAAATAGGGTGATAAGAGAAAGTAGAAAAGATGCACTAAAAGCTAGTATTGATAAAGATACCGGATATTCATGATTGGGCGCATGATAAGATTTTTGGAAAATTTGATGGCTGTGTATACAGAATGCGTCCACATTATAGAAGTGAAACGCTAAAACTTATAGTAGAATTCGATGGTATTTATTATTATGAAAACCTTGGTATAATTAGAAAGGATTTTTAAAATCAAAAAAACACGAAAAAATATGGTTATAAGGTTGTACGGATTTTTTTTTATCCAACTTATAAATGATGCAGTTAAAAAAACTTTTTAATGGTGAAATAAAAGAACCGTTATTTGACGGTTCTTTTATTTCTTTAGGAATACAAGGGGGAAATTCCACCGCATATCTCTTTTGAGCAGGAATAAAATGTACGGTGAAGTAGTTTTTAAAATTTCCTGATCACTATGCGACAAATATTAAGGCCTGCATGAAGCAAATGATTTTTTTATCAATTTTGACTATTTTGAAGAAGAAATTAGTAATTTGAATGGAATTAAATAAATTTTTTTTACAGTTGCTTAGTGCAGAATATCATGTAATTTATTTCCAACCTTAAATTTATATGTAGTATCATTCTAAAGAACTAGTTGCAAATCACATTGCTTGTAATATTGAATACACAAAGTCAGATGGGCAAATTAATAAAGATGTAGATGCTTTGTTTCCTGTTGAAGAAGTTCATTCGACTACAGAGCTTGTGGATGCAAAAAAAAGACAGAACTATTTATGAAAAGGTTCAAGTTGATTCTGAAGTAGAGCGTCACTTTGTTGATGTTTTGAATAATAGTACACCCCAAACGGGAGGTGTAATTTTATATTTTAAGTTTCCACCGAAATACAAAATCAATCTTCCGAAGATTATCGGTAATTACAACCCTGACTGGGCTATCGTTCGTCGTGATGAGACGGAACAGCAACTGGAACTTGTCCGTGAGACAAAGGGGACTAGCGATTTAACTCATCTTTGGCATTTAAACGAAGTTAGTAAAATTATTTGTGCCCAAAAACATTTTAAAGCAGTTGGATTGGATTATCGCTTTATTGATGGAAAAAAAACAGATACGTACTATTTAAAGTGGTGGGAAAAAGATGTAACAAATTACCGTAACGTACTTTTGGGAAAGAATAAGAAAGATTATGACGATTTATTTAAAATTATTCTATCCTATGAAAATATAAGAAATGATACAGAGATGCTTGCTTCCGATACAACGCCTACATACGGAGATGAGAAATAATGAATAATGAGATCCTCTATAAACTTTTTACTGTAGAAAACTTTATCGGTTTTGAAGATGTTTGTAAAAAAAATTTAGGGGGAACCCAACTCGTATTGATTTAAATACAAACTACCGTTCAAAAAAACAGATTGTTTCTGCCTACACCGGTTTTATGATAAATTGCGATTGGGTCGATGCCGATCATCCGGGAAAGAATTTTCGGTTTGCCGATAAAGATATCCAGGCTTTCAGTGCGGATGATAAAACGTCTGTACTTCTGGAGAGTGGGAAAAAAGAGGATATTACACAAAATATAGTTGATATGGTGAAACGTCTGAGAGAATCTGGGAAAATAACAGATTATAATCAATGTGCATGTTTGTTCCCGACTTTAAGAGGTGATATGGATGGTATGAGTGCAAGTGTTAAGGCTTTTGCAGAAGCATTTGAAAAAGCCGGTATTCCTTTTTACGCTCCCCGTGCAAAAAATATTTTATATACAGAAGAATTTCTTGTAACATTTGGTCTGTTTGCAAAAATTTTAAAGATTGATGATTCTGTAAGTTATTCAGAAGAGTATAGACGATGGATTAACAACGCTATTACTAGGGCAGATGAAATTATTGCCGGAGACAGTTTACTTGAAGAGTTTATTATCGAAAAATGGACAGAAATTGAATTGGCAAAACGGAACTATAAAATACTTGCCGACTACTGCGAGGAGAGAAATTGGGATTTAAAATCAAATGCTTATGAACAGACTACAAAAATCCTTTCAGGAATTCCAAAATTAGATAATGAGGTTAAAAAAGCGTTAGTTAGTACAGGCCTGAATAATCATATACGTAATAAAATAGACCACGATGATTCGGTTTCTTTACAATATGTTTTAAATCGTGTGACAGCCTTAGACTGGACTTTACTTGACTTATTCTATCAACTTAATACATTTCTTTATTTTGCAGAAAAATATCGTCTTGCCGAAAACGGAGGAGAAGACTCTGCAATGTATAATTTTGGAATGATTACCCAATATATTTCAAAGTTTATGGAAATGAATATGCCGATTTTATCCGGCCGTAGTTTTCAGGAGAATAAAATACCAAATCAATTTTTTAGTTCTTTTCTCTATGCTTTATTCAGGTTAGGAGAAACAGAAGTTGAAGATTCGGAGGACCCTTTTCCTAAAGGGTATGTTCCTTTTTTAACGGTACAGCAGTCAAAAGGTTTGGAGTTTCCTGTTGTTGTACTTGGTTCTGTCCAACGAAAAAATAAAGATCCTCGACTTTTAGATGTTTTAGTGCGCAAGATGCTTACGGAACATGGAAATCCTCCAGAAATTGCAGAACCTTTAGATAAGATGGAATTATTTGATTCAATGCGTCTTTTTTATGTAGCCGTCAGTCGTGCTAAAAATCTTTGTATTATAACGCAAATGACAGGATGCGGTTATTCAACTTTTATTCCGATGAAAAATTTTTTAGCATCTCAAAGGTTTGAGAATTCTGCTTCTTTTGATATAGATACCTTGCCCTCCGGTAGTAATAGGGACGATGATACTGTTCATATGTACACTTATACAGGTGATTATCTGCCTTATAAAAACTGTCCCAGAAATTATATGGTTTTTAACAAATATGGTTTTGTTCCGTCAAGAAGTCAAACAATGTTTTTTTGGTCTTTAGTTCACGAAACAATTGAAGATTTACAAAACTTCATTATCGGAGGGTTGAATAATGAATGAAATGACAGATACAGAAATTGAGTTAAAACTCCGGGATTATTTTGAATCAAACTTTCAGTATTTAAAAGAAAGTTCAGGACATTCGATTGATGGTTATATGAAAGAAAAGGCCTTTCAACAAGTTTTGTATTACTGGAAGAAGAACCGTAAACTGATTGAACGAATTACCCGCTCGGAAGTAAAACTATCTTTACCGGAAAGGGTAACACCTAATCAAAAGATTCCGTATACAATAGAAGGAATTGTAGATATTGTTCAGGAAAAGGATGGAATCTGGTTATACGATTTGAAAACCCATGATATTGACCGTATTAAGGCTAACATTGAACAGTACAAAGAGCAGTTGTATATTTATTCGTATATTTGGAAAAAGCTACAAAGAAATGAGCTTGACAATACGGCTGTTATTTCAACGCCTTTACCTGATAGATTAGAAATGGCTATCCGAAAAAGAAACCCAGAGCTTATTCAGCGGGAAGTTGAATCTTGGCAACCGATTATTCCCATTGGTTACGAGGAAGAAGAAGTTGAAGAGATGATTAATAACTTTGGAGAAGTGGTAGAAAAGATAGAAAGTTCTGAGTTTGCTCCGCCAGATGTTGATGTTTTATTGAATAAACCTAACGGTATGAAAAGTGTATTCGCTGTTCAGGTTTGTAGAAACTGCGATGTTCGCTTTAGTTGTGATTCTTATAAAAAGTATCTTGCAGTAAGTAAAGGTGCAAACCATAGTAATATGAGAAAATATATGAAACTTCCTGCTGAAGAACAAGATGAATTTATTACCGGTAACATGGAAGAGTAAAAACTCAAAACCACAATATGCTATATAACAATCAGGGAATACGATAGAGATTGTTTATCGCCAAGAAGGAACTTCATGAAATACAGGAAATTCGGAGGCACATTCGTTTTGCGGCTTGATCCTAAAGAGAAAATTTGCGGAAGTCTTGTAACTCTTGCAGAGGCGGGACATATTACCCTTGCAAAAATCAGTGGTTTGAGTGTGATGAATGAATTTACCGTGGGAGAATTCAACGCAGAAAGAAAAGAGTGCCGTTCCAATACATTTAATACCTTTTAAGCGTTACGCGAGTACTTTTTATTTATTAATGGAGTTTAGAATTTGTAATGAGGAGTTTATAGTGAGCGGATTCCTGTTGCTTATACCTTTCTGTATTATCAGATTCCTGCTGCCTTTTATTCTGAATAAAAAAGCAATACAGAGGGCAGCGCATTTTGCTCCGGTTCAAGGCCGTGAAAGGGCAGCCTATTATATATACCAGTTATCCAATGCAGGTCTGTTATTATGTCTGTTATTTTTAAAAGTACAGCCGGAATATTCATGGTGGTTTTATACTGGACTTATCTGTTATTTTTTCCGGACTTTGCCTGGGCGCCGCCATGAAAAGAGAATTGGGAATTGCCCGGTGCGGGCTTGCCTGCTGCCTGTGTTCTGAAAATATAACGTGTTCCGGATGTGATTCAGGAGAATGTCCTGATAAAGACTGGTGCGAAAACAGAAAGTGTTCTCTCGCAAAAGAACTTGCGCACTGTTATGAATGCGATGAAAGATGCACAAAAGGACTGCTGGGCAAAATAAAACCCTACGCCTTTACTCAGTTCGTCAAAAGATACGGTGAAAAGTATCTTCTTGATTGTCTTGAAAGAAATGAGAAAAACGGAGTTGTGTATCACCGGGAAGGCGTAACCGGCGACTACGACGGTTTTGATGATGCGGAAACACTGATAGAGTTTATTAAAACCGGCCGCAGGTGACTAAGAAAGTTTTTGTGAAATTAAACAGTAATTAATATCACAGGAGAAAATATGGGAAGAAAAAATGGAAGAGTATTTAGTTTGGTAATTGCAGTAATAATCACTGCGATACTTTTTGTGTACAGAAATATAGAAAAAGTTGGAGAAACTTAAGTAAAACTATTTCTGCCTAACGGGCAGGAAGATGTGTTGTATGTGGTGAGTGACCAGGAGCAGACAGTAACCTGGAGTGTTAAGCCGGAGGACATTCTTGTTCTGACAGAGAACGACGATGGAAGCTGTACTGTGAGGGCTGTTAAGGATGGCTCCGCCACTGTGACGGCAAAAACACTTGATGGTACCGAAATAGCGCAACACCGGGTGGAAGTTGCTTCTTTTATTGACAACAATGATTTTATTTGGGCTGTGGAGAATGGTATTGATTCAGAATTCAAACCTGTGACAGTGAATTGGAAAAAGGAAAAAGACGGCAGGGTAAAACTTACTCCGGAAAATCTTGCTGTTATCCAGGGTGTTGTATCTTTGGATATCAGCGGCCAAGATTTGACAGATTTGTCCGGAATCGAATGGTTTACAGGTCTTGAATATTTGAATTGCGGGAAAAATAATTTGAAAAATCTGGATGTTTCGAATCTTCAGTCACTTACGGATTTGATCTGCTATGATAATAAACTTAAATCACTGAATGTTTCGGGTTGTTTTTCGTTAATGTATTTGGATTGTTCGAGTAATAGTTTAAAAGGTCTTAACGTAACAGAAAACCAGGATCTGGTTACTTTGTACTGCGATGAGAATTCCCTGTTGGAGTTGGATTTAAGCGGGAATCTTTTTTTGACTAAACTTTATTGCAGTGACAATGATTTAACTGAACTGGATTTGAGTAGAAACGTGAAGCTGATGGATTTAAATATCAACGGAAATCATTTCTCAACCTTGGATGTTTCGGGATTTCCAGAACTTAATTATCTTGGGTGTTCAGGAAACAACTTGCATTCATTGGATGTTTCTGAAAACAAATCCTTGAGATATCTTGAATGTAATGATAATCGGATTACAGATCTTGATTTAAGTTCAAACAACTTGTTGTTGGCTTTAGACTGTAGAGAAAATATGCTTGAATCATTGGATGTGTCAGGACTTACAGAGCTTGAAACCCTTTATTGCGGAAAAAACAGGATGAGGGAGTTGGATTTAAGGAATAACAATCTTTTGACAGATCTTGAGTGCGGCAATCAGACTTCAAATGGTAAATTAGAGCAAAATCTGAAGCTGGTTCTCACGCCTGAACGGTATGCCGCATGGACAACAGATGGATACGAGGACAATGTAAATATTACACTGACGACAGAATAACAGGAGTAGGGCGGATTTGACCGGTGGTACTAAATTTTGTGTTCCCCGGCTATTATGGTTTTCGTCACGGCTTTCCAGTGTTCCGGTTCTGCGCAAGGAGGACAAGAGAACGCTTCTTTTTGTTTGTATCTGAAGTCATATGATTATGCGACAGCATAGGGGAGCATCCTCTTGTTTCCGTGTTTTATGTATAAGTGTTTATACCCTGGAAGAATATCGCTTTTTGCAACCAGACTGTTTTCTTTTATTGTTTCTTTTTTAATATATAACATCCTAGATTGTTGTATTGAGCAATGCCAAGCAATTCAAAAATTCCTCCAATAGTTGTGAAATTACAAGAGCCTTCTTTTATGCATTCAGGTAAATTGGTTTCCATCCATGCTCTTTCAAATTTTGAAGTTTCCTGCAAAATCGCATAAGATGAATAAAATTCATTAAATGTAATTCCTTTTTCATGGCCTTTTGGATATTTTTCTGGATTATTGGTTGGAATTATATAAATCAAAGCTTCTTCATTTCGTCTTTTCCCTATACCCTTAATGGTAAAATTTTTCTCTGCTTGTGGTTTGGGAATAATGGTTCCTCTTGGTAATGATTTGATTTTTTTTGTCAATTCTTCATATGTCATAATTCTTTCTTCACTCATAATTTACCTTCCTTATAATAAAAATTATAATGGTATGTATCCTACAAAAATGAATTTATTACTTAACTATTCATAAGTCAATTATAATTATTTTCAAAACAAAAAAAATATTTTATGTCAGCGAAGAATGCCAGGCAAAAACAGTCTGGACAAAAGTATGGAGCAAAAAATACCCTGTTCTGGCAACTTACCGGGAACGGGTTGCCGTTGATGATTATGCCACGCAGTTACAGGAAATGCTCACCCGGCTGCAGGCGGAATACGGCTATAATGAAACCGATGCGCTGCTGGTTTTAAAAGATATTCTTGCCAGCACCTGGAAAGGTGACTGTTGACCGTCCGCTGACCGGAACACCCCGGCAGATTCAAAATATTTTCCGGATACCAAGACCCTCACCCAGCCGGCTGACAAAAAATGTATCGACAGTTACCCCACGCAAAGCGGGAATCATAAATCCCGCTGCATATAAATAAATAGAAGAAACCAGCGGATTTTCGTTGTACCGGGGTATTTCGTAAAAGCCCAGGTTTTTGTAAAGGCACAGGGCGTCTTTCAGAAAAGGCAGGGTATCCAGAAGCATTTTCCGGTATCCTGAAGTTTGAGCCTCGGTTATGAGCCGCTCTGAAATCAGCCTGCCGATACCGTATCCCCTGAATTCCTGCCGGACAAAAAGCCGTTTCATTTCGCAGGTCAGGCGGTCAATCTTCCGGAATCCGCCGCAGCCGGCAGCAACGCCGTCTGCAAAGGCTGCATAGAGCCGGCCATCCGGCGGGGAATATTTTTTGTCCAGATTCAAAAGCTCGGAATCAAAATCCTGCATTTCCAAATACCGGGCAAAACCGGGACATTCCGAAACCAGCATCCGGGTGTATTCGGTAAAAAGGCTGCGTATTTCTTCCGGACATTCCGTGCCGGGAACCAGTTCAATGTGCATAACCTGATTTTACGGCAAATCCCCAGGAAAGCCAATGGGGCTTTTTACACCAGCCCATTGGCAGTTTTACAGGAGCAGTGGTATAATACGAGAATCAATGATGCACGGAAATTATCAGGCTCAACAACAGACGGAGAGGTGCCGATGCCCGAAGACATGATATTGTCAAAAAAACAGATGACCGAAGAAGACATCAAGCTGAATTTTATCACCCCGGCACTTTTGGGAAAGGGCTGGAAAGATAAAATCACCATGGAAACAAAGGTCTTTTTTACGGAGGGGAAAGTAAACCTCCGGGGCAATCTGGTAAGCAGAGAAAAGCCCAAAAAGGCAGATTACATCCTATACCACACCAAAAACCATCCCTTAGCCATTGTGGAAGCAAAAGACAACAACCACAGCGTTTCTTACGGTATGCAACAGGCAAAAGACTACGCAGTCCGGCTAGACATCCCCTTTGCATACAGCTCCAACGGAGACGCCTTCCAAGAGTTTGACTTTATTACCGGCACAGAACGGGAAATTCCGCGGGATGCCTTCCCCACACCGGAAGAACTTTTTAACCGCTATAACAAAGAAGTCAACGGAGGACAGGGTTTAACAGACAAAGAACGCCAGCTTATGAGCCAACCCTACTACACCAGCCAAAACACCTATCCGCCCCGGTATTACCAACGCATAGCCGTGAACCGCACCATAGAAGCCATTGCCAAAGGACAAAACCGCATCCTCCTTGTTATGGCAACGGGAACAGGCAAAACCTACACCGCTTTCCAAATTGTATGGCGACTTTTACGCAGCGGTACAAAGCAAAAGATACTGTACCTTGCCGATAGAAACAATTTGATAGACCAAACCACCAGCGGAGACTTTAAGCCACTGGAAAAAGTGATACATAAAATAGATTTTTCAAAAGACGACCCGGCAACCGTCACATCCCATCAGGTGTACTTTTCCCTGTATCAACAGTTGGTAGGAAACAAAAAAGGGGAAGACGAAACCGAAGAAGAAACCCTTGCCCGGTACAAAAAACTCTTTGACAAAGATTTTTTCGATTTGATAATTGTTGACGAGTGCCACCGGGGTTCGGCAAAAGAAGACAGCCGCTGGCGGAAAATACTGGAATATTTTTCTTCCGCCACCCAAATCGGTATGACGGCAACACCAAAAGAAACAGCTTATATTTCCAACATCGACTACTTTGGCGAACCTTTGTACAAATACAGCCTGAAAGAAGGAATAGACGACGGCTTTCTTGCTCCGTTCAGAGTGATTCGCATTAAAACAAACATAGACGATGGCTGGAGACCCCGGGCAGGACAACGGGATATTTACGGCAACGAAATAGAAGACCGCATATACAACAACCGGGACTACGACACAAACATCATCATCCAAGACCGCATCAACATAGTTGCCCAAGAGATAACACACTATCTGAAAGCAACAGACAGAATGGCAAAAACAATCGTCTTCTGTCCCACAGAAGATGCTGCGGAACGGATGCGGGTAGCACTGACAAACCAGAACGCGGATATGTGCGCCCAAAATCCCGACTACGTTGTCCGCATTACCGGCAGCGATGACTACGGCAAAAAGAAACTGGATTACTTTATTTCCGTTTCTGCCCCGTACCCGGTTATTGCCACCACGTCAAAACTCCTTTCAACCGGTTCCGACTGCAAAATGGTCAAACTGATTGTCTTGGATGAAATGATAAGCTCCATGACGGAATTCAAACAGATAATCGGACGGGGAACACGGCTCCGCTGGAAAGACGGAAAGACCCACTTTGTGATAATGGATTTCCGGGGCGTGACCAATCTGTTTGCCGACCCGGACTGGGACGGTCCCATAGAAATTAACGAAAACTTTTACGATGAAAAACCCGGGGAAGGCGAAAGTCCTCAAAAAGAAAACAGGGATGGAGAAATCGAAGTGGGGGAAGAGCCGCCGGAGTATGAAAAGCCCAAACCCATCGTAGACAAAGACGGTTGTACCGTGGAAATTATCCATAAAACCGTTTCGGTGTACGACACCAACGGCAAACTGCTACGGCAAGAAAGCATTACCGACTACACCAAAGAAAACATCCGGGGAGAATACGCTTCTTTAGACAACTTTATCCGGCAGTGGCGGGAACAGGACAAAAAAGAAGAAATACGGGATTTACTCCGGGAACGGGGAATCGACTTGGAATCCATTAAAGCCGACCAAAACATGAAAGGCGTTGACGACTTTGACTTTATCTGTCACGTGGCATTTGACGCAAAACCCCTGACCCGCCGGGAACGGGCAAACAACGTGAAAAAGCAAGACTTTTTCGGCAAGTACAGCGGTGCCGCCCGGGAAGTACTGGAAGCCTTGCTGGAAAAATATGCCGACAGCGGCATCTATGAAATAGAAGATATCGATATTCTGAAACTTGACCCCTTCGTCAGATTCGGAAAACCCGCAAAAATCGCCCAACTCTTTGGAGGCAGAGAAGGCTACCTGCAAGCAGTACGGGAACTGGAACAAGCAATATATACAAAAGAGGCAGTGTAAATCATGACCAACTTAACCGGATTTGTAAAACGGCTCAGGGATATTATGCGCAACGATGCCGGCATTAACGGCGACGCCCAGCGAATTGAACAGATAGCATGGCTTTTATTTTTAAAAGTCTACGACACCAAAGAACAGGACTGGGAGTTTGAAGACTCAGACTATCGCTCCATCATCCCTGAACCTTGCCGCTGGCGTAACTGGGCACACGAAGAAAACGGCAAAGGCATGACCGGCGACGCTCTCCTGTCTTTTGTGAACAACACCCTTTTCCCGGTACTCAAAGGCAATGACGTAAAAGACCCCGCCACCGGCACCCTGATTCCCGGCGTACAGGTAGACCCCGACACTCCCATTAAAAAAGCCATAGTCAAAACCACCTTTGAAGACGCCAACACCTACATGAAAGACGGCGTCCTGTTGCGTCAGGTAATAAACCATATCGACTCTCTGGATTTAAGCAACTACGAAGAAAGTCACGCCTTTGGAGAGATTTACGAAACGATTTTGCGGGAACTGCAAAGCGCCGGCTCTTCCGGTGAGTTTTACACGCCCCGTGCCGTCACCGATTTTATGGCACACATGATACAGCCCAAAGTCGGGGAACAGTGTGCCGATTTTGCCTGCGGTACCGGAGGTTTTTTAATCAGCTGGCTGAAAGAGCTTGAAGCTAAAAAGAAAAACGCCGGAGACGTGGAAAAAATATACAATTCCGTTTACGGCATAGAAAAAAAACAATTTCCCTACATTCTGTGCGTCACCAACATGTTGCTTCACGATGTAGATGTTCCCCGGATTTTTTACGGTAACACTCTGCTCCGCAATCTGCTGGACTATACCGACGACGACAAGTTTGAAGTTATTCTGATGAATCCCCCTTATGGCGGAAACGAAAAAGCCGACGTTAAAAATCATTTTCCTGCGGATTTGGCAAGCAGCGAAACTGCCGACTTGTTTATGTCCGTGATAATGTACCGCCTCAAAGAAAAGGGACGGGCAGCAGTCATTTTGCCCGACGGTTTTCTCTTTGGAACAGACAATGCAAAAGTCGCCATTAAAAAGAAACTTTTTGGGGAATTCAACCTGCACACCGTTATCCGCCTTCCCGGCAGCGTTTTTTCTCCTTATACGTCCATTACCACGAATATTTTGTTTTTTGGCAAAACCGGTGCCACAAAAGAAACCTGGTTTTACCGTCTTGATATGCCGGAAGGCTACAAACATTTTTCCAAGACAAAACCCATGAAGGTGGAACACTTTGCCCCCGCCGTGGAGTGGTGGAATGACCGCAGGGAAATCACGGTAGACGACGCTCCCAAAGCAAAAAAATATTCCGCAGAAGACATTGCCGCCTTGGGCTACAACATAGACCTGTGCGGCTTTCCCCATCGGGAAGAAGAAATCCTTGCTCCCCTTGATTTGATTCGCCGGTATGAAGAAGAACGCTCTTCCCTCAATGCGGAAATCGACCGGGTACTGGCAGACATGAGTGCCCTGTTGGGAGAACAAGCCGAATGACACCCCAGGAACTAAAAAACAGCATTTTACAGCAGGCCATACAGGGAAAGCTGGTAGAACAACGCCCGGAAGAAGGCACGGCAGAAGAACTGTTCCAACTGATACAGAAAGAAAAACAACGACTGATTGCAGACGGCAAAATAAAAAAAGAAAAACCCCTGCCGGAAATTACCGAAGACGAAAAACCCTTTGACATCCCCGAAAATTGGAAGTGGGTAAGGTTGGGGGAGATATGTCAATTATTGGATTCTGAAATCATTCATGACAAGAAATTTCCGTATTTAGAAGCAAAATACTTAAGAGGAAAAGCAGAAGCACGAATTCTAGAAACTGGTAAATTTATAAAAGCTGGTACAAAAGTAATCCTTGTTGATGGCGAGAATTCTGGAGAAGTTTTTGATATTCCAGAAGATGGGTATATGGGAAGTACTTTTAAAATCCTTTTTATGCCATCAAGTATTTTCACAGATTATGTTTTACGATTTTTGGAGCTTCACAAAAATACATTGAAGAACAATAAAAAGGGAGCCGCGATTCCCCATTTGAATAAAGATATATTTTTTAATTTGAATTTTCCCCTTCCCCCCTTTGCCGAACAAAAACGTATCGTCGCCAAAATCGAAGAACTGTTGCCCTATATTCACCGCTACGAAGAATCATGGCTCAAACTGGAAGCTTTTAACAGCCGTTTCCCCGACGACATGAAAAAATCCCTCTTACAGTACGCTATACAGGGCAAACTGGTGGAACAACGCCCGGAAGAAGGCACGGCAGAAGAACTGTTTGAACGGATACAGAAAGAAAAACAGCGGCTCATAGCAGAAGGCAAGATAAAAAAAGAAAAACCCCTGCCGGAAATTACCGAAGAAGAAAAACCCTTTGACATACCTGAAAGTTGGAAGTGGGTAAGAATTGGAGATGTGTGTATAAATATCCAATATGGGTCTTCTCAAAAATCATCACAAACAGGAAAGATAGCTGTTTTAAGAATGGGAAATCTTCAAGATGGAAAAATAATTCTCGATAAATTAGTTTATACTTCAGATGAAGAAGAGATAAAAAAATATCCATTACAATATGGTGATTTGCTTTTTAATAGGACTAATAGTAAAGAATTAGTTGGAAAAACTGCTATTTATCGAGGGGAAATTCCGGCTATTTATGCCGGTTATCTTGTTCGTCTAACTCCACTTCTAGCAGAAAGTGATTACATTAATTATGTAATGCAATCAACATTTTACTGGAATTACTGCCAATCAGTTAGGAGCGATGCAATAGGACAATCTAACATTAATGCAGAAAAATTAAAACGATTTGAGTTTCCCCTTCCGCCTCTTCCCGAACAAAAACGCATCGTCGCCAAACTGGAAGAATTGCTGCCGTTGTGTGAGCGGTTGAAGTAGGGAAATCTTGTAATATAGAGAAAATAGAGTATAATGGGTATGAGAGGGAAATCAAGGATTGAAAATACAGCTACCGGCAATTTTTAAAAGAAATAAAGAAGAGTCTCCAAAATGTAAATATACGGAAATTCCTTTTGAGCATTTAGCTCCCTTAGATTCGGCAAATGACCCCGAAGTTTTTAAAGCCCTTGATTACGCTTTGTCGCAGGACTGCATTCACAATATAGCCGTAACCGGGAATTATGGTTCCGGGAAAAGTTCGGTATTGAATACTTATATCAAAACGCATAAAAAGCATAAGTTCTTAAATATATCTCTTGCCACATTTACTGAAGAAGTTACACAGCAAGGAAACGGGATACTTCCCGAAACGACGATTCAGAAAATCGAAAAAAGCATTTTACAGCAAATCTTTTACAGTACCTCTTCCTCAAAACTGCCGGATTCCAGTTTTCATCGAATTAAGAAAATTTCCTTTTGGAAAAAACTGGTATGGGAATTGCTTTTTTTGAGTTTCCTGATTCCGCTTTTGCTTGTATTTCAAAATGATATCGTCTTAAGAGTCTGGAATTTCATAACCGGTAGTCACCCTGTCTGGTATTTTATAGCAGGGAGCTTTCTTATAGTCGCATTAATCGTGCTGTATTTTATCATTTCATTTTTTTTCAAAATGAGATTTATCAAGTTTTCCTTTCAAAAGATTGAATTTGGTCTTGATAGTGTAAGAGAAGAATCTTTACTTAATCGGTATATCGATGAAATCTTATATTTCTTTGAAAAAACAAAGTATAATGTGGTTGTTATTGAAGATTTAGACAGATTTAAAAATACGGAAATTTTTATAAAACTCCGTGAATTAAACACTTTATTAAACCAATATGAAAAGATAAAAAGAAATATTGTTTTTATTTATGCGCTCAAGGATGAAGTCTTTAAAGATCATTCCCGAACCAAATTCTTTGAATTTATTATACCTATTATCCCTGTTGTCAATATTCAAAACTCCTGTGATATATTTTTTAAGCTGAAAGAGAAATATCCTGACAGCATCTTAAAAGATTTGAGTGATGGTTTTTTGCATGATTTAGGATTGTACATCGATGATATGCGGATAGTGAAAAACTGTATAAATGAATTTAAAATTTATGACCGAAAAATTAATGCAACAGACTATATGGTATGTGATTCTAAAAAAGAAGGAGCTGCTGGTAAGAACAGTGAAGATAATAGCGATAAGCATGGTGTGATGCAAAATGAAGACTGTTGCAAAAAAACTATTGCAAATGGGTCTGAAAAAAAAGAGTCTGCTGGTAGCAATAATAAAGAGCTTCAGATCCATAACAGAGACAAACTATTCGCTCTTATTGTCTATAAAAATCTGTATCCCGATGATTTTGCAAAACTTTCTCAAAATCAAGGTGATTTAGCAGAAATATTTAAGAGAAAAAAAGATATTGTTCAGAATGAATTAAAATCGATTGAAAAAGAAATTTCTGAACTGGAAACTAAAATACAAGAAGTAGAAAAACAAATTGATTTGGATATACCAGAATTACGTACCATATACGTTGCAAAAATACTGGAATCAACACAGGGTCCTATAAAGAATGAAATAAGTACCTTTA
Source organism: uncultured Treponema sp. (assembly GCA_949299755.1). Lineage (GTDB taxonomy): Bacteria > Spirochaetota > Spirochaetia > Treponematales > Treponemataceae > Avitreponema. The sequence continues at coordinate 64,292 of CASGBA010000011.1, forward strand.
TAACGGATGAAGAATTTCATAAAATAAAAGAAACAAATACAATCTCTTTACGTAAGTATTATTGTGATAGATATGGCAATCTAAAAACCACCGAATCAGACGAGTTTGTTAATTTTAGTGAAATAGAGAAGAAGATAAACCCTTCTCTCTCATATGATGAGCGGGAGGAAATAATCAGAAAAGGCAAGACATCTAAAATCAGGCAAATACAAGCTCTAATTGTGAACAAGCAAAGAATTATGAATACATCTCATATAATGTCTTTTAAGCAATTAATCGATGCAGAAATCCCTGTTGAAAAATTTACCGAAAATGTTCCCGACAATAAAAAAGACTTTATTGCTTTTCTGTTAAGAAACGGATACATAGACGAAAACTATTTTGATTATATTTCATATTTTTATGAAGGTGCTATAAGTGCAACAGATAAAGAATATTTGCTTCTTATAAAAAACCGTAAGAGCCCCTTGGTGAATTTACAATTAACAAAAATAGAAAATGTAATAAAAAGAATCAATTCCGAAGAATGGACTATTCCCTCTGTATTGAACTATTCATTACTGACATATCTGTTGGAGAAAAAAGATTCTCATATCACAGATTTTCTTCATGCTTTAATAAGATATAAAAAGGAGCAGAGAAACCCGTTTTTTTCTGACTATGGAAGCTTTATCGACAGTATCACACTATTGAATGATAAGAATATTTCTTTTTTTTCTGACTATGAAAATCGCAATCCAGAACACTTAAAATATCTTTATGAAAAATTATATAAATTTGTACAATATCAATCCGAGCGAATAACGTTTGTATTTCAAAATGAAAATTCAGATATAAAATATTACTTTTTTATATATGGTGAAATTGATCGAGATGACAGAGATACTATCGCTTTCCTTGAATCTGATATTTCATTTTTGCATAGAACACTCGATGAGAATAAAGCAATAATTCAAAGTAAAATATTTTTGCTGTCATTAACTTTTAATTTACAGCAGGATACAGTCAATTACGATATTTTTGACATTATTATAAAAAATAATGCTTATACGTTAATCCGTGAAAACTTTGATATTATTCTGCGATTTTACGATAAAGAGCTTTCTTCTCCCATTAGCGATTATTACACCCGTATTTTGTCTTTACCGGAGGAAAGTATCAAAAACTACGTTAATGACAAGCTACAAGTTTTTATCGAAAAAATAATATTGCCTTTGGAAACACTTTCCGAAAGCGAAGAAGCATTAATATCTTTACTGAATTCACCCTCGATTTCTGACAGTGATAAAGTAGAAATAATCGGGAAAAACACGGGAAAGATTTCTGATATAACAATGATCACAGAGACTGATATTGAAGCTGATACAAAAGGAGATACCAAAACTATAGATGTATGGGAAGAACTGTTTAAACTTCAAATAGTAGTCCCTACTTGGAAAAATGTTTTCGAGTTTTTCAGGCACAAGAAAAATGTTTTGGATGAAATCTTAATCAATTTTATCAATAAAAAGGAGATTGTGGATAGTCTTGTAAAGATAAAACCTCTTTCTGATGAAGAAATAAAACAAGAAATCGGCAACTCTTCAGTTTGTAAACAACTTTATGATGAAGTTATGATTTGTCCCAAGCTATCAGATGAGAGTTATAAACAATTAATGAATATCTGTCCATGGTTTTACAATCATATTTCTCAGTATAATATTTCTGCTGAAAAACTGGAGATATTAATACGTGGTGATAAATTTGCTATGACTGATAAAAATTACAACGGAATAAAAAACAGTCATGGTGATTTGTTGTCTTTGTTTGTTCAGCTGAATTTTGATGATTTTCTCACAGAAAAAGACAAGTTGCAAATAACAAAAGAAGATTTAAAACTATTTCTTGAAAAACCGGATTTGAATAATGATCAAAAATCAAAGCTATTATCTGAAGATTTTGCTGTATGGAAAACAATGAACACCCAAGATGATTTGCTCTTTTTGGGAAAGAAGATTATGAATATCGGATTTGAGGGGAATTTACCTGTTGCTGTAACTTCAATTTTTAATGCATTTTCAGAATCATCGGATATAATTAAATTATTAGGCTTACAGGGACAAAAATTGAACGCAGATATTATCAAAAGTATCATCAACAACAAGTTGGGAGATGAATACAAGAAATGTATTGAACATACTGGAAAAAAACAAAAGTTTGCCTATACACCCGAAGCAGAAAAGCTTTTTACTCTGTTGAAAAGCAAAGGTCTTATTTCCTCCTTTACGATAGATAAAAAACGGGAAAAAATAACGGTCAATCAAAAAAGAAGATAATTTTAATATAAGATAAAGTTATCTTAATAGAAGACTTTTGCGGGAAGGCTACACTAAAATGTTTTCCATTCCTTAATTATTGATTTTGTAAAAGTTATTGTAGATAAGGTAGAATAAGTTTCGCAAAAAGAAAAAGAGACATGGCTTGCAGAACTCTGGTAGAATGAAGTTGTGACAGACCATTCTAAAAGGAGACAACAAACCATGTCAGAGAAGATTGTACAGCTAAACGAGGAAGTAATAAAGGGGCAGCTGAAGGAGTTGGTACGAGATAGCGTGGAGGAGACGCTCAATGAACTGCTGGAGGCCGAAGCTGAAAAACTGACCCAGGCAGCCCGATACGAGCGCAATAAGCAACGTCAGGGCTACCGCAGCGGCCATTATAGCCGAAATCTCACCACCACTTCCGGGGATGTCACCCTGAGGGTGCCAAAACTCAAAGGAATCTCCTTTGAGACCGCCATCATTGAGCGGTACCGCCGCCGGGAAAGAAAATCACGGTACGTCCGGAGCACCGGCATAGTTATTCCGCCGACCGAATTTTCCGCGCACCACGAAAGAAAAATACGCACATCGCTAATGTACTTTACCACTGTGGCCGCTGCCTTGTCCTCCTCGATGAGCCGTCTCTCAAACTCAGGGAGACTTGCGAATGCCTTGCTGACTTTCATATCAAACCCTCCAAATTGAACAAAATTTCCGTATCCTCGAAAGAATACAATTCCACTTTACAATGAAGACTTCAATTTAGAATGTCCACAGCAAAGGCGCAGTGCTGAATTTTTTGTTATACGGAATGAGGGAATAGAATCAATGCAGATTCGGAATCAAATTCCAAATCTGCATAAAAACCAGCTTTTCAAAAGCGGATTTGCCAGCATTTCGTCGCACCCGACGGCCTCGGCAAAGAAAGTGTTTTCGGAAATCGAGCCGGTGATACGGCAGGGGAATTCCATAAAGCCATTCATCACCGGGGTGTATGACGCGGCGTCAAAAAGCGGCGGAACGCTGACAAAGGGCGGTTTCCTTGAAATCCGCGCCCGCGTCAAGCAGCAGGCGAACAACGTCCGCATGACCATAGCCGGCCGGACGCGCCCATTCTAGCAGATTTTTCGCCGCGCGTCTTCCCGCTTTCTGGGAGCGAGGGAGAAAGGAGAGAGAATGAAACGGCAAGCGTCAGCGGTGTAAATACGCCTCGTCTACCGTTTTTACATTAACGTTCGCGCCCGCATCGATCAGCAGCTGGGAAATGTCCTCATAGCCATTGGATATGGCAATTGACAACGCTGTTAAATCGTCTCTCCTTCTCGCGTTGACGTCCGCGCCCGCGTCAAGCAGCATCCGGGCAATGTCCGCATGACCATTGTTTGCGGCTTCCATCAGCGCTGTCTGTCCCCATCTATCATCTTGCGCGTTGACGTCCGCGCCCGCGTCAAGCAGCAGCCGGACAACATCCGCATCGCCATTTTCTGCGGCATTCATCAGCAGTGTCTCGCCAAAGTGATATTTCACGTTGACATCCGCGCCAGCGTCAATCAGTATCTGGGCCATTTCCTTATACGGATGATATTTAAATCCTTCGGCATACCTCAGCGCTGTGTCGCCGTCGTCTGTTTTCGCGTTGACGTCCGCTCCGGCGTCAAGCAGCAGACGGACAACGTCCGCGTGACCATCGTATGCGGCATCCATCAGCGCTGTTTTGCCGTCTTCCGTTTTCGCGTTGACGTCCGCTCCAGCGTCAAGCAGCAGACGGACAACGTCCGCGTGACCATACCTCGCGGCAAACATCAGCGCTGTCCAGCCTCGTTTATTTTGCGCATCAACGTCAGCACCTGCGGCTAGCGCGCTTTGAACCTGCGCCAAATTGCCTTCTTTCGCCGCAGTTAGCAGCGTTTCATTGGTGTCGGATTGGCGTTCCTGGCCGCCCAACGGCAGCGTGGACGCGAAAAGCGCGATCGCGGCCGCGAGCAGGATGATTGTGCGGGATGTGTTGCGTTGCATAGACGTCCTTTGCCCGGAATGGCACAAGTCCGGACACGCCCATTCTAGCAGATTTTTCGCCGCGCGTCTTCCCGCTTTCTGGGAGCGAGGGAGAAAGGAGGAAGCCCGGCCGGGCACGGCGGGGAGGCGCAATCGAGCTGGAAGGATTCGCGGTCTATTTTTGCGCGCCCGCCTCGGTCAGCAGCTGGACGATGTCTTCATGACCACTCATTGCGGCAAACATCAACGCTGTCTCATTCCACTCGTCTTTCGCGTTGACGTCCGCTCCAGCGTCAAGCAGCAGACGGACAACGTCCGCGTGACCATACCTCGCGGCAAACATCAGCGCTGTTCCGCCTCTTTTCCTTTGCGCGTCGACGTTCGCTCCAGCGTCCAACAGCAGCTGAGTAATTTCCGCATGACCATTGCCCGCGGCGCTTTTTTTTGTCAGTGTGCCTTACGTTTTACAGAATAGGTGACTCCAGACTTCCAGAACAGACGACAACTGAGTTCCAGAACAGGCGACTCCAGGCTTCCAGAACAGGCGACTCCAGGCTTCCAGAACAGGCGACTCCAGGCTTCCAGAACAGGCGACTCCAGACTTCCAGAACAGGCGACTCCAGACTTCCAGAACGGCGACTCCAGACTTCCAGAACAGGCGACTCCAGACTTCCAGAACGGCGACTCCAGACTTCCAGAACGGCGACTCCAGACTTCCAGAACAGGCGACTCCAGACTTCCAGAACAGGCGACTCCAGACTTCCAGAAC
>CASGBA010000012.1 GCA_949299755.1 uncultured Treponema sp.
CAGGTCCTTTCATCAAAAACAAACACGGATAAACTTAAGGAGGCATAGAAGTGGCTCAAGGAAAAAAAACTACAACTGAAAATAAATGTCTGCAAAAAAAAAGCTTTGAGGAAAAACTTTCCCGGCTCCAAACTCTTTCAGAGGAAATAAAAAATCCGGCCACAGGCTTGGAAGACGCCCTTTCAATATTTGAAGAAGGCATAAAGCTGGCGAAATCCTTGGAAACAGAACTGGACAAGATAGAAAATAAAATACAAATCCTGATAAACCAGCCTAAAACCGCGGAAGAAAAACCTGAATTGGATCTTTTCTCCTCAATTCCGGAAGATTAAAACATGAAGGAAACAGAAAAAATATCAGTTGATAACATTAGACCTGTCAAAGAACTTCCTCCGGAAACAGCCCAAAAAATCGCCGCGGGAGAAGTTATTGACAGACCGTCCGCGGCTGTCCGGGAACTTTTGGACAATGCCATTGATTCAGGCGCAAAACAAATATCACTTGAAATTGAAAACGGCGGCATAGACCGGATACGTGTGGGAGACGATGGGTGCGGCATGACCGAAGAAGATTTATCCATATGTGTAAAAAACCACACCACAAGCAAAATCGCCTCGGTGGAAGATTTACTTAAAATCAATACCCTCGGTTTCCGTGGAGAAGCCCTGGCCTCGATAAACGCTGTGTGCAGGTTGGAAATAACATCCTCCAGAAACGGCAAAGCTTTTAAAATTTGCCCCGGAGGTAAAATATTGCCGGCGGTCCGCAACAAAGGAACCCTGGTTCAGGCAGACGGTTTGTTTGAAAACTTTCCAGCCAGAAGACAATTTTTAAAACGGGCTTCAGCTGAATCAGCTCTATGCAGGCAGGTTTTTATAGACAAGGCTCTGGCTTGGTATAAAGTTGGTTTTAAGCTGACCGCAGACGGTACAGTGCGGTACATACTTCCACCAGCCCAATCCTTAAAAGAACGGTGTATGGCCGCCTTAAAACCCAAAGAAAATCCTTCTTTTTTTTACGAGGTAAACGGAGGCGGGGAAGATTTTTTCTTCACCGCGGTTCTCGGCGGTCCTGAAGTTGTGAATAAAGACAGACGGTTCGAGTTCGTGTTTGTGAACGGAAGAAGAATCAATGACTTTGCCCTCCAACAGGCAGTTGAGTTCGGAGCCGAGGGAAGGTTTCCCAACGGTCTACACCCTTTCTTTTGCCTGTATATATCAGTAAATCCTGAGTCAGCTGATTTTAATATCCATCCGGCAAAACGGGAAGTACGCTTCCAAAATCCTTCAGCAATACATCATGCGGTAAGCTCCGTGTGCAAGGATTTTTACAGGCGATATATGATACATAGTCTGACAGAAACCTTTCACCCTGAAAAAAACGCTTCCTTTGATTTTTATCCAGGAACAGGAACATCCGCTCTTCAAAAACCTCCAGGGAAAACCGGTTCCCTGTATTTCACCTATGACATATCTGCAGAACATCAGGAAACATCGGAATCCCCCGTGTTTTACAGGCAGACTTCACCTGTGTCCGGCCGGCAGGAAAAATTACAGGAAGAAAGGGACAAGCCTTTTTTTACAGGAAAAGAATCTGAAAACATGGAATTCAAGCCTTTCCCGGACACACCAGTGAATTTCCGATTTTTGGGGCAGGTTTTAGGAACTTTTCTTGCCGTGGAGAAAGACGGCAAACTTCTTCTGATAGACCAGCATGCTGCCCATGAAAGAATATTATACAATGAAATCATGGAAAACCGCGGGGAACGGCAGGAACTTCTTGTACCTTACAGGATAGATTCCCCCGACAAAAAAACAGACCGGTGCCTCCAGGAAAAACAAAAGGATCTTTATGATGCGGGATTTACCCTTAAAAGTGACGGGGACGGTTTTTGGCTGATAACAGCCGTACCGGTAAGATGGACTGGAACAGAAAAAGAACTTGTGGAAGAACTCACCAACGGAGCCGCCGAACCGGAAACCCTGGTATCACGGCTTTACGCCACAGAAGCCTGTCGGGCGGCCTGCAAGGACGGGGATCTTCTGGATCCCGCCACCGCCAGGGCCATAGCGGAAAAAGCCTTGTGTTTGCCGGAACCCTTTTGCCCCCACGGGCGGCCCGTGTATACGGAAATAACCAGGGAAGAACTGTTCCGCCGGGTAAAAAGGATTTGAACAGGGCTGCGAACTGGCAACCCTGCCCTGTTCGTCCCGGATCAAAGGGTCATCAAAAGGGATTTGACTTCCGCCGCATGTTTATATCCGGGATTTTTATCAATAAGATTCTGCAAAACACTTTTCGCAGCGGCTTTATCGCCCAGGCTCACATATATTTTACCAAGCTCATAGGAAGCGTCCCAGCATTCACCGTCAAGTTTAAGCAGATCGATGTAGCAGTCCCTGGCTTTTTCAGGAAGGCCGGCACTGACATAGGCTGAAGCCAAATTCTGCCTTATGTCAATATCTTTGGGATCCAATTTCATTGCCTTCGCATAATGCTCCACGGACTTATCATACTGGCCTTTCAAACCATAGGTTTTACCGAGGTTATTATTCACTTCCAGATTATCATTTTCTATCCTGTAAGCGGCGGTAAATTGATTCAAAGCCTCATCCACCTTCCCAGCATCAAGGTAAATATTCCCCAGATTAACCCTGGGCTTTACATACCGGGGATCGGCAGCGATGGCTTTTGCGTACTGGGTCAGGGCTATGTCAGTCATTCCGTTCCTCTCGCCGGCCAATCCGTAAGTGTACAAAAAAACTGCATTGTTTCCGTCTGTTTCCGCCGCTTTTTTTGCGTAATCCAATGCCTCGCTGTTTTTACCCTGCTCCAGCAAAACCGAAGCCAGGTTGTAATTTGTCAGGGCATCCCCGGCGCCTAAAGCGAGGGCTTCCCTGAAAAGCTTTTCGGATTCAGCATAATTGCCTGTGACACTGTAAATGGCAGCCAGTTCCCTCAAAGCGGAAACATTGCCCGGCTCCCCTTCAATGGCTTTCCGATAGTTAGTCACGGCGCCGGTATAATCACCGGTACGGTTCAAAACACGGCCTATTTCCAGATAAGCCCGGGGATAGGAGGGTCTTAATTCTATCGCCTTTTTGAAAGCCGAAACTGAATCCGAATAGGAGCCCAGGGCTTTTTCAGTCATACCTAAATTAAAAAAAGCTGTTTCCAGTTTAGGATTAAGGGCAACGGTTTTTTTGAAGCAAGTCTCAGCCTCATCATAACGGCGCAGACGGTAATATTTTTTCCCCAATTCATACGCATAAAGGTAATTCTCACCGTCAAGTTTTACGGCTTCCTCCAAATCAGCCAGAGACTCCTTGTCTTTCTTCTGATCATTATAAATTTCAGAACGGACAAACCTGGCAGGAGCATATTTTGCATCGGAGGCAACGGCATTGTTCGCATATTCCAAAGCAGAGGACAATGCTTCATTCTTTATCGTGCTGTCATCTGTTTTCCGGGCTATTTCAAGAAGGCCTTCCGCCATCTCAGTATATTTTTGGGAGGCAATCTCAGGCTCATTTTCCGGAAGCAATGCGGCAGCCTGTTCAAAATTGGAAAGGGCTGTCCTTAAATTTCCAGATTCCACGGCGGCAGCGCCTTTTTTCATAAAGGAATCAACCTGCTCGAGCCTGCGTTTTACTTCTTCGCTTTTTCTGGCCGCTTCCTCTTCCCTGGCCCGCCGTTCAGCTTCCCTGGCAGCCGCCTGTTCCGCCTCAAGCCTTGCACGCTCTTCCTTCTCGGCCTTTTCCGCGGCAGCCCGCGCTTTATCCGCCTCTTTTTCGGCGGCCAGTTGCTCTGCCAATGCTGCCGCAGCGGCGGAAGCCGCACTGGTTTTTGAATCAGCTTCGTTGACAGCCTTTTGTACTTCGGAAGCAGCCTGTCCCGCCTGGTAGGCCGCATGGTTCGCCCTGTCCGCGGCGGCAAGAATTCTGGCGGCAGCCTGCCTGGCGGCCTCTATAGCGGCCTCAACCTCAGCCAGAGAGGCTCCTGAAAGTCCCGATTCCAAGGCTTCCTTGGCTTTTTTTGCCGCAAGTACCGCATTCCACAATTCATTGGCTTCAACATCATCAGGATTTTCTATAAGTAAATCCTCCAAAAGCTTGAGGGCCCGGTCAAATTCTTCTTTATCCAGATAAGATTGCACTAAAGAAAGAGTGTTCTGCCTCAATCTCAAAGCTTTTTCCGGACCTGTTTCCAGAGAACTGCACGACTTGACGGCAAAAAACACAATTACCGCACATAAAATAACAATAAGAATAACAGCTGGTATTAATATTCTTTTGTCAATCATTCCAAATCACCTTCCTCATCATATCCCATAACATCTTCCGAGCCGGCGGAAAAAACACTGGCTCCGTCCACCGCCTGGATCGAAGAATTAACTTCATCCATAAGCTTTTTGAATCTTTCCTCCGCCGCTTTTCTTTCAGCCTCAGCGGCCGCCCTTTCAGCCTCAGCCCTGGCAGCGGCTTCCTGCCTGGCAATTTTCTCCTGATTCAAAAGGGCCAGAACCTGTTGGATTGAATCTTTTTGCCAGGTGGCAGGATCAAGAGTCAAATAAATGCTGTAGTCCTGGATTGCACCGTCAAATTCCTGAAGTTTTATACGGCAATTTGCCCTATTCAAAAAAGCGGGGGCATAAGATGAATCCGCCTGAATCGCCCTGGAATACATTTCTTCAGCCTGGGTAAAAAGCTCCTGGGAAAAATAAATATTCCCCGCATTAAAGAAAAGCACTTTTTTATCTGCCCCCGGCAATGTGGTTCCTTTAATAAAAGTGCTTACCGCATCGGAAAATTTCCCCTCCTGCTGATAACATAAACCCAAATAAATAAAAACCTTGGGGTTTACCTGACTTTGCTGGGAAGCCTGGTACAAAAGGGGAATAGCCTGGGAAGGATTGTTTTCCCTGAAAAGTTTTTCTCCTTCTTTAAAATAATCTATGGAGAAAACCGGAAACCGGCAAAAACAAAAAAAACAGGCTGCCAAAATAAAAAAAAGACATCTTTTTTTCATAAAAAACCGATTCATTTGACATTCCTTTATAAAAACTATAGTCTTTCACCTATGTCCGTTGTATTCATTATATGCACGGCAGTTTTAGCGGCAGGTGTTGTATCCCTGCTGGTTTTTCTGCTGCGTTCTTTAATCGCTCCTCAAAAGCTTGAAACAATCGAAAAGCTTATCCGTAACGGGAAAAGACAGCAGGCCATAAAAATGGCTAAATCCATCATATCAAAAAACCCGAGGGATACGGAAGCACATTATATTCTCGGCAAAGCTTATCTTGCAGATAATAAGCCAGAGCTGGCTTTGATGGAATTTAAAACCGTTAATTCCGCCGCTTTTTTCTCAAAACGGATTCCGGAACCGGAATTCCGCAGGACGGTGGCAAAGCTTTATTTAAGATTCAACCAGCAGGAAGAAGCCTTAAAGGAATACCTTCTTTTAATAAAGCTGGATCCTTTTAAAGCGGACTATTATTTTATGGCCGGAGAGCTTTTTGAACAAAGGGACAACAGTGATCAGGCCATGGCTTATTACCGGAAAACAGTGGAAATAGACCCGCACCATGCCGCAGCCCATGCAGCCTTGGGCTATTTGTTATACAGGGCAAAGCAAAATGTTGCCGCGGAAGAAGAAATCGCCACCGCCCTGAAACTTGACCCCCAGAACGCCAAAGCTCATTTTTATCAGGGAAGAATTTTTATGAGCAACCACAATTACGCAAAGGCAATCTCATCCTTTGAAAAGGCCATGCGAAACCCTGAACTGAAGATAAAAGCCCTCATAGAGCGGGGCCGCTGTTATTTATCCACCAACAACGACGAAAGAGCCATAGCTGAATTCACCACGGCGGTTAAAAATTCCCAGCCCCCCGGTTCAAATGACACCCTTTATGCCAGGTATTTTTTGGCGGCTTGCCTTGAAAAAAAGCGGGATATAGAAGGTGCGGTAACCCAATGGGAAGAAATACAAAGGCAGAAAAAAAATTTTTTGGATGTGAATGAAAAACTGAATTTATACCAGCACGCCGCAACAAACGATAACATGAAAGAATATTTGACAGCCGGTAAAGAGGATTTTCTGACCATATGCAGGGCAGTTGTAACCGATTTTATGGATCTTTCCCCAAGGGATGCAAAGGACACAAAATACGGTTGCGTGATTGTCGCCACCGAAAATGACGCGGAAAAATGGCGGAATGTACGCAAAATGCCCAAATTCATTGTGTTTTACCGGGATCCCAATCTTATAGAAGATTCCTTTTTAAGAAACCTTCAGGAGGTTATGAAAAAACAGTCAATTATTCGTGCCACAGTTTTCACCAGTTCTGGATTCACCCACAGCGCAATGAAATTCTCCGAAAACAGGCCCATAGACCTTGTGGGACCGGACAAACTGGAATCAATCTTAGCTGAAGTAAATCCCTTTTCAAAGAAATAACCATGAAGCTCCTGTGTGTATCCGACCAGATAGATCCTTTCATTTACAGCTCTTCAATCAAAGAAAGGTTCGGGGATGTGGATGCTGTTATTTCGGCGGGTGATTTACCGGACGAATACTTGGAATTCCTTGTTTCAGCCCTAAACAAGCCCCTTTTTTTTGTTTTCGGGAACCACAATCTTAAAAGCTTCAATTATTACCACAATACGAGGGGATGCTCGAAAGAAGATTACCGTTTCCAACATGATGATTTTTCAAGTTGTTCCGGAACAGGAGCCCTTTACATAGGTTTCAAATGCATACGGGCAGAAAAAATGCTCATAGCGGGAGTTTCCGGTTCGCTGAAATACAACAACGGGCTGTGCCAGTACTCGGAACGGCAAATGAAACTCCGGCTTCTACTCCTTGTTCCGTCTCTATTAATAAATAAATTAAAATACGGACGTTTTCTTGATATTCTGGTAACCCATGCGGCTCCACGGGGAATCCACGACAAGGAAGACCAGTGTCACAAAGGGTTCAAGTGTTTTCTTTCCTTTATGAAAATATTCAAACCCAAGTTTTTAATCCACGGTCATATACACCTTTATGATTTACAGGACACGCGCGTTTCCAAATATGAAGAAACCACAGTTATAAATGCCTACAGCCATTATATTATTGAAACCGGAGACTTTGAATGAGTGATTATATTAAAACAAAAGCCCAGGAAGATTTTTCAAAAGCAAGAAACAAAGCCCTTTTGTATGAAATACAGAATTTTCTCAAACCGGAAAAAAGGAAAATGCTTTCCTTGAATGATGTAAAAAAAATACTTAAACCTAAGGGAGAAGTATATGTGGGGATGAAAACCGTGCCCATTTCCAAAATCGTAGGAAGCGAAGGCAGGTACAAAGATTTTGACAACCATTTTCTTCCAAAGGCAAACCACCTTAAACAAAGATGGGCAAGAGTGGACGAAGCCCATTTGTCGGACATACAATTGCCGCCGGTTGTCCTTTATGAATTGGGCGGTCTTTATTTTGTCAGGGACGGGAACCACAGGGTTTCAGTAGCCAGAATGAAAGGAGTTTCTTTCATTGATGCTGAGGTTATCTCACTTCAAAGCGAAATAATGCTTCCGGAAGATGTTAACCCCGAATCACTGAGAAGCGAGGTCATCAAATATGAAAAAAGGCTTTTTTATACTGAAACAAATTTTGGGGACATAACAGATGATTGGGAACTGAATTTCACCACCCCCGGTTCTTACGATGTTATTTACGATCACATCCAGGGGCACAGGTACTTTATCAGCCAGAACGCAGGAACAGAGGTTACCTTCCCAGAAACCATTCTTTCCTGGTATACGAACGTTTACAAGCCTGTTCTTGATGTAATAAAAGGAACAAAGCTTGTAAAAAAATTTCCCGGAAGAACCTCCGGAGATTTATACATTTGGGTCATACGTAAATGGGATGAATTAAAAAATAAATACGGGGTGGAATATCCATTGACGGAGGTTCCCAAAGAAATTGAAAACAACTCAAAAAAGAGCGGAAATTTTTTAAGCAAGTTGAAAAACTTTTTCAAAAAAAAAGATTCTCTTGACTTGTAAAAACTTCGATGGTAACCTGAATAACGATATATGAAAACTTTTGATTTTTTAACCCAGGTACTGAGCATCCTTTCCTTTATAGTCAGTGCCATAGCTTTTATAATAGTTTTAAAACAAAAATCAAAAAAAAATGCCGTGGGGTTCCAGCCGGTTTTCGCCGCCTTTTCACTTGTTTTTTTAATGGCGGGTTCTTTAATTTACTTTTTTTCCGGCATAATATTGTCGTTTTTTGCCGCTGTCGCTCTGGCGGTTTTTTTCCAAATACCGGGCTTTTTAACCTTCCATCCGCCAACGGAAGACAGAACCGGAAAAGAAACCGCTGACAACCAGGATGATTTATCTGAAGCCGGATTATCAGAAGAGGACGAAGAAGAGAACTTGCTTAAAATCGGGCAGGACTTTATATCACACATCTCTGAATCAATGACCGGCGGTGTTAATTTGGACAGGCTTCTGGATTTCACAAACCAAACCCTTATTCAAAACACAAAGGCTGACGGAGGCGCTGTTTTCCTGATAGACGATTTTGAAGACATCCTTAATGCAAAATCTTTCAGCGGTCAATTTCCGCCTCCATATAAACTTCCGGCGGATTTACCACATAAACCAATACGGGTGGAAACCAGTTTCCGGTATGCCCAGTTCCCATTCACAGGAAACATTTTCGGTGAAACCGCTGTTTCAGCTGAACCTGTTTACATAAAAAACGGAGCTGAGGATCCCAGAGTTTATGTGAATGGGCCGGAAGACTTCCTCAAACCTGGAAGTTACATTATCGCCCCCCTTTCAATAAAGGGAAAGGTTGTAGGAATATCAGGCTTAGCCCGTCTTCCCCAAAACAAACCTTTTTCAGAAAAGGACTTTAAGGTTGCGAAAGCCCTTGCCAATTATGCCGGTGCGGCGATTAACAACGTATATTGTATCCAGGAAGTCCTGGAACAGGCGGATTTGGAAAGGGAAGCGGAAATCGCCGCCGACATCCAGAAAACCCTTCAAGCGAAACATCTGCCTGATTTACCTGAAGTGGGATTCGGATATTTTTTCTCGCCTACAAAAGGTATTTGCGGCGATTATTACGATATAATACTAGCCCGCCGTGACAGGATTGCCCTTGTTATGGCGGACGTGGCGGGGAAGGGAATCCTTTCCAGTATGGTTATGATGATGTTACGTTCAATCCTGCATTTGGTAACCAACACAACCAAGAATGCTTCCGTAATTCTTGATTGGGTGAACAAAGGAATAACAGGGAAAATTAATGTGGATCACTACGCAACCCTGTCCTATGTATCCTATTCCCCTGCGACCCATGAGGTTGAATATTCAAATGCCGGCCATCAACCGATGCTTTTATGGAAAGCGGCGGAAAACAAAGTGGAAAAGGTTCTAATCAACTCAGACCCGATAGGCGTTGAACGCAATTCCACTTATGAAGAAATAAAATTGACAGTTGCGCCGGGAGATATTATAATTCTTTTTACAGACGGTCTTGTTGAAAGTCTTAATTCAGAGGGAAGACAGTATGGACTTGCCAGTCTTTCCAAAGTTATCTCGGAACACAGCGGCGAAACAGCGAAAGACATAGCTGCGGCCGTAAAGCATGATTTGAAAGCCTTTTTGGGTACAGCAGTGGTTCATGACGATCAAACATTGCTTGTTATGAAAATAAAGAGCTGAAAGTAAGGATATAAGAAGGAGAGTCGGTTGTATGGAGCTTAAAATCCGTAAAAATGGGAACGTTTATATCATTGATGTGAACGGGGAGATGGATTTGTACAATTCTTATAAGCTGAAAGAGCTCGTAATGAAAATGCTTGAGAAGAATGTACAGTCGTTTATTGTTAATCTTGAACATGTAGATTATATCGACTCCTCCGGTATAGGGGCTCTGATTTATATTTGTTCCACCATCAAAAAGATGAATCTGAAAATGGCCATAACAAATATCCACGGATCCGTAAAAAAAGTTATCGAGCTGACAAAGCTTATGGGGTATTTTCCGATTACCAACAGTATTGAGGAAGCCCTTCTTCAGCTTGAAGGTTAAAACAGGAGCTTAACATGACACCTATAAAAGAACTTCGCGCAGACGGAAGCGATCCTTTATTCGATAAGACAAATATGCTATACAAGGAATTCCCCTCGGATTTCCGGCAGATACGGTATTTTACCCTTCTGATTGTCCAATCAGCCCCGCTGGAAATCAAGGAAATAAACCTTTTGGAACAACAGATAAGCGAAATAATCAAAAATGCGGTAAAACATGGAAACAAGTGTGACCAGAATAAAAAAGTCCATGTTTGGTATTCCTTCAGTCCGACCCATGCCCACTTGATTGTTGAAGATGAAGGGGAAGGTTTTAAAGACTTGGAAAAATGGAATGAATTCAATAAAAAGCGGCTGGAATGCCTTTACCAGCAAGACTTTGAGAATTTGGGTTCCTATGTTTCCTTCAGGACGAATAATAGCGACGACCAGGATGGAGGCAACGCACTTTTTGCCGCCCTCGAATATTGGAACGGCGGATTCATATACAATGATGCCAGAAACGGAGTTGCCATGCTAAAAAAATACCAGCAGAGGAGACACGGTATTTCCATTGACGGGGAATAACCAAAAGAACGGAATGGAGCTCCGGGGAACCGGAGCTTTTTTTATCTATAAACCCGGTCCAGGGTATTTTTCCCCCCGGGACATTTCATAAAGGAAACGTTCATCTTCCGGCACAAGCTGAACAAATTTTACCTTGCAAATACGGACTTGCCCTGGAACGGTGATGGAGGATAAAATTCCTGGCACGGATATTTTTCTGTTTTCAAATCTGACGGAAAAATCCACATCATATTCTTCACCGCTTTTAATGATTTTTACAGGAATACCGGAAAGCCATGAGGAAAAACTCATTTCCAAAATGGCAAAAACAGCTCCCTTGTGATCCATATACAAAAGCAACCCGGAATTACCGGAAAGATTTTTTTTGCGTCCTATGTTTTTCACAAATCCGGAAACACGGTCACCGGCTTTATCGGTTGACAGGGGAAATTCAGGGGAACTTAATGCAGTGAGGGTTTCTTTTCCAATCCTGATTTTTGCCTCAACCGGATGCCCTCTTTTTCCGGCAGATTCCTCCGCATAAAAAAGATCGCCCACCGGACAGAATTTCGGGGAATTCCCTTCCCCGGAAATTTTGGAAGAAAACAATATTCTTTTTTCTTTATGGCTGAACAAAAACTCAAAAGAAATATTCTCCGGAATTTTCCGGGATGAAATAAAATCACCGCTGAAAACAATTCTTTGCCGGTTCCTGTCATATTTGTACGAATCAGGATGACAAATAACCCCGGACTCCCCTTCCCTGAATTTTACACAGCTTTTTCTGATTTCCACGGGAACAGGAAAATCGGAAAACCGGGAAAGCACATACTCACGCTCCAGTCTGCTTAACTGCTTTTTCATAGGAATCCCCGTTAAAAATTATATCCCGGATTGTCCACTCCCCGCCGGAAAGAACCGCTTCCACAACAGCAAAAACAGAAACAAATGCGGAATAAGAAACGGGAAACCTGAGACGGAAAACCGAACGGGCTTCCGTCCGGTCCCCTGCAATTTTAATTCCGGCAAAAAAAACATCTTCCACCGGAGGAAGTTTTTCCAGCCGGGATTCGAGCAAAAAAGGAAGGAAGGAACCGTTCCCCCAGGTTTTCAATTTTGAAAAATCTCCTTCTTTCAAAATTGCGGATGTATCCCGGAAAAGGGTGATAAGACCTTCAGGCACAGAAGAAAAGTCCAGTGATCCAGCTTCGGGTATTTCCGGCATCACCGAAGGCACCAGGCAACCCGTACATACGGAAAGAACAGGAACCCCGGAAGAGATGCCAACCGTGTTTTCGGATTTTCCTGTAAAATTGTTATATTCAGTTAAAGGTTTGCTTATACGATTTTGGAATGGATAATCCTTAGTCTCCATACCATCCTTGGAAAGCCATTCAAAAGCGGAAAAACGTTTTTCAGTCCGGGTCCTCACAGTTTCACCGGCCGGAGGGTTTTCCGCATGGACACTTAATAAAAACAGAAAAAAACAACAAAAAAAACAAGCCGCCGCTGAATACTTATGTTTTTTCATTTCTGCGGTAGTACTTTTCATGCAAAAATTATAACACAAGCCGGAGATATGGACAATCTTGGAACAAAAAGTTAAATTATTCCGGGAATTCACCTTATCATATTATTCCGGAGGAAATCCATGACGTTAACTGAAAAAATTCTGCAAAAGCATCTTGTGGGCACTGATAAATTACCGGAAAGAGGAAAAGACATTGCCATAAAAATAGACCAAACCCTTACCCAGGATGCCACAGGAACAATGGCGTATCTTCAGTTTGAAACAATAGGGGTTGAAAGGGTGAAAACAGAATTATCTGTTTCTTATATAGACCATAATACCCTCCAGGAAGACTTTAAAAACATGGATGACCACCGGTACCTTCAAAGTGTGGCGGCAAAGTACGGTATATGGTTTTCCCGGGCAGGGAACGGAATATGCCACCAGGTTCACCTGGAACGTTTCGGGGCTCCGGGCAAAACCCTTCTCGGATCGGATTCCCATACTCCCACCGGTGGCGGCATAGGAATGATAGCCATTGGCGCCGGAGGTCTGGATGTGGCGGTTGCCATGGCCGGCGGCGCCTTCCACCTGAATATGCCGAAAATATTCGGCGTAAAACTGACCGGAGCCCTTAAGCCGGGGGTTTCCGCAAAGGACGTGATACTGGAGCTTCTCCGCCGTGAAACCGTAAAAGGCGGGGTCGGGGCTGTATACGAATATTTCGGTCCCGGGGTTGCAAACCTTTCTGTTCCCCAGCGGGCGACAATCACAAACATGGGTGCGGAGCTTGGAGCCACGTGCAGCATTTTCCCTGCGGACAAAATTTGCGGCGACTTCCTGAAAACAGTGGGCCGCAGTGAATGCTTTCAGGAAATGGAAGCCGACGGGGATGCGGATTATGACAAAGTAATTGAAATAGACCTGTCATCCCTTGAACCGCTGGCAGCATGTCCCCATTCCCCGGATGCGGGAACAGCCGTAAAAGATCTGGCGGGGAAAAAAGTTAACCAGGTTGTAATCGGGTCATGTACAAACAGTTCACCTGCGGATTTGACGGCGGTGGCTGAAATAGTAAGAGGCAAACACATTGCCCCGGGCGTGGAGGCAGGTATTGCTCCTGGAAGCCGCGGCACCCTCATTCAAATTGAAAAATCGGGGGTTCTCGGTGAGTTGATCCGCGCGGGATTCAGAATCCTTGAAAGTGCCTGCGGTCCATGTATCGGAATGGGATTCGCACCTAACTCTGAAGGGGTTTCCCTCAGAACCTTTAACCGTAATTTCAAAGGCAGATCCGGAACAGCGGATGCCGGGATATATTTGGTTTCGCCGGAAACAGCGGCGGCGGCGGCAGTAAACGGATTTATCACTGATCCAAGGGACTTTGCGGAAAATCTGGAAAGCCATTCTTTTAAAACAGTGCCATTTGAAAAAGATGACGGAATGCTTATATCCCCCCTTCCTCCGGAAAAGGCGGCGGAAGTTGAAATTTTACGGGGACCTAACATTAAACCCTGTCCTGCTGCACCGGAATTACCTGATTCGCTTACTTTGCCGATACTGCTTAAAGCCGGAGATAATGTGTCCACAGATGATATCATGCCGGCGGGGGCAAAAGTCCTTCCATTACGGTCCAATATTCCGGAAATTTCAAAATTCACTTTGGAAAGAATAGACGCCGGCTTTTATCAAAGGGCTGTCGATGCAAAGGGATGCTTTATTCTTGGCGGTGAAAACTATGGCCAGGGTTCCTCCAGGGAACACGCTGCCTTAGGGCCAATGTATTTGGGAGTAAGGGCTGTCATCACAAAATCCTTCGCCAGGATACATAAAGCAAATCTAATAAATTACGGAATTATTCCTCTCGTTTTGGAAAATCCTTCAGTTTACGAAAAACTTGAGAATAATGATATGATTGAATTCAGCGGGATAAGGAAGGCTCTTCAGGAAGGAACTCCGTTCGTATTGAAGAGAAAGTCAGACGGATTCACATTCACAGCTAAAAACGATTTGGATCAGAGGGCAAGAGATATTCTGCTGGCAGGAGGAAGAGCCTCATATACCAGGAACGGAGGGCAATAAGTCTTTTTACAAATAATTATCCGGCCACAGTTTTTTATAAAAACTTGCGTTCCGGCATTTTTTGGAGTAAACTGAATAAATAACCGTTATGTATCGGAACACAGGAGAAAAAAGTGGATGCCGAAGTACACAATATAATGGAAGAGCTGGTAAAGGAAGAGGTTGAAAAACTATTTAATGAAGCGGAACAACAAAAATTACCATGGCTTTCCTGCTCATGCAGCCAGTGCCGCTGTGATACCTTATGCTATGTGTTGAATAGGATTCCTCCAAAATACATAAGATCCGGGAGGGGAATATCCCATCATATTTCCGATGACATTTCTGAAAAATCCCAGGTTCTGGCGGATATCAGCGCATTGGTTTTAGAAGGCATGAAAAAAGTCTCGGAAACCCAACGTCCCCATGGGCATACCCCAGATGATAATGAAAAGGAAAATGATTCACCTGTATTCAACTTCCCAACAATAACAGGCAGGGTTCTGGACGGACTGTCCTTTGAGCCGGAAAAGGATATTCAGGTTGGTTTATATTTAAACGGAAAATTGTGTCAGGCAATAAACCCTTCCTGGGAAAATCCTTATAGAATCAGTGCAAACACCCCCGGAAATTTTGTTTTCTGGATAAAACCTGAACCGGCAAAGGCGGCGGGAGAAAAAAAAGTGTTCGGATTTGAAATAAAAATAGAAGCGGATGGGAAAGAACCTGTAATGCATTATTTCGAAGTGGGATTGACCAGTGAAAGTTCTGTGAGGAATGCGTATAATTCCGAAAATTCAATTCAAATTCCGGATTTCTATCTTTTTCCCGTCAATGACACCTATGACTCAATGCAATAATCCGTGCAATCTGTATTGGATTTCCAGGAATAAATCACAGCATCATTTGAACTTGACAATGGGTTTGTTTTTACGTAGACTACAAACCAACCGGGATGTCGCCTAGCGGCTATGGCACCTGCTTTGGGAGCAGGATATCGCGGGTTCGAGTCCCGCCGTCCCGATTCCGGGATCATAGCTCATCCGGATAGAGCAACTGCCTTCTAAGCAGTAGGTGGGGGGTTCGAGTCCCTCTGGTCCCGTACCCGCCTTGCGGTTCAATCATTTTTCTCTCCACATCACACTATAAAAATCCCACAAAAAAGCTATTGACAAAATAGTTATCCTCTTCTAACATATAAATGTTAATCAAATCTAACTTATTGACAAAGGAATATCATGGGTCTTGAAAAACTAATCGCCTACCATTGCGGACCGGCTCTTACAGGAATAAAACCGTCAAATCTTCTGGCTGTACGGGTTACCGGTGAAGCGGCCGCCGCAAAGGCTGCAATCTTTAACATACAATGCAACAGGAGAGGGATTTTTTTTAACACCATGAATATATCAAACAACACCACTTTGTTTTTTGTTTATAACAAGCCCTTGCTGGAAAAAACCCTGAAAAACCCCGGAACCGCCTTTTTTTTAATAAAAGAAGGCTACAAGCCTTTGAAATCCGTTGAGAGCCATGTAAACAGACTATGCCTTCGCATCATAGAAGCAAACTCCGGGAAAAGTGATTTCCCACATGAAATAGGGATTTTTCTCGGATACCCCCTGGAAGATGTAAAAGGGTTTATAAACAACAAGGGGAAAAACTGCAAAATGTGCGGTTATTGGAAAGTTTACGGGGACAAGGAAAAAGCGGGTGATATGTTCCGGCGATACACAGAATGCAGGAGAATATGTTTTTTGAAGGCATCGGCGGGATTACCTTTGTCAGAATTATGCGTATGCCACAACAAAACCGGGGAACCGGTTAAAAAATAAAATATTAGGAGGAGATATGGGAACCGCTGTTATTTTTGAAAGCCTTACAGGCAATACGGAAGCAATGGCGAAAGCTATTTACGAGGGTGCAGTGGAAACCGCCGGAAAAGATTCTGTCACCATCACCAAGGCTGCGGATATTACCGTGGATGAGGCGGCTGAATACGACCTGCTTATTTTAGGTAGTCCGGCGATGGGAACAGAAGTTCTTGAAGAGGAAACCTTTGAACCGTTTTTTTCAGCCTTGGAAAACAAACTTTCCGGGAAACGCATTGCTCTTTTTGGCTCTTACGACTGGGGAGACGGGCAATGGATGCGGGACTGGGAAGACCGTTGCAGGGCTGCAGGAGCGGTTCTTTTCCGTGATCAAGGATTCATTGTACAGAATACACCGGATGAGAAGGCTCTCGAAGCCTGCAAAAAATTCGGGATGGATGCCGTAAGGGGGTAAACTGGAAAACAGAAAAAATCATAGTATATTCCTTGAGCGGATGGAAAAACCTGGATTTTCATCCGCTTTTTTATTTTTAAGTTGCACACTGTAAATTTATATCATATAATTTCCACATCGGAGGATAGCATGAAGGCAATGGATTTGTTTGAAGCGTATGCCCAGAGTAAACTTCCTATGGACGAGGGGTATATTGTATCTTCATTTTTCAAGGAGGATTCCTCATACAGTATTTATGAGGTTGTTTCTTATTCCGCTGTAAAGGATATTTATTCAACATCGGACAGTCTCACATTTCAGACTAACGGAAAGAAAATTTTCATTCTTGTTGAACCGCCTTCTTATCACCAAAAAACAGTGGAACCCTATTGCAGAACAAAAGAATACATGGTGCCTTTCAGGTTCTCAGAAGCCCATAATGTGACCGCAAAAAACCAAATGAATATCTATTACAGTAAGGAACCACAGGAAGCGATTTCCGCTTTCACAGTATTCAAGCCGGAAGGGATAAACTTTGCCTTTTTGTTCTATGTCCGCGAAGATATTGCTGATTCTTTGGAAATTTTCTTTGCTAAAACACTGAACCAGGAAGCGGGGGTTCCACAAATAGATGCAAACAGGACAGCCAAAAAGCTTGCCGAACTCTGTGTGGAAAAGCTTGCCTGGATCACAGAAAAGTAAAGAAGGGAATTAAAGATATCCTGAAAAAATGAAAATCCTCTGTGTATATGAACTCAAAACCAGGGATTGTGGTTGGGTTGAGTCTTTTTATCCCTGCCGCCGTTTTTTGGAGGAATTCTCTGCCCGTGGAGTACAAATAGAATTTTTATTCCCGGAAGAGGCTTGTAAATTTTTTAAGGAATCAAGGGCAGGATTCCGGAAGCAGGGAGAAAGGAAAAGTCTGTGCCTTTTCAGGGGGCCCGTACCTTTTCCGGTCATAAAATCCGCGGAAAAAGCGGGTTTTTTATGTATAAATACACCGGAATCCATAAAAAAAGCCTCTGACAAATTAATCTGCGCCAGTTTGTTTTCCAAGAACGGAATCCCTTCCCCGGATACCTTAAGCGCAAATAAAGCGATAAAAGGTTTGCCGCGGAAAATACCAGGAACCGGACAAAAACTCAGCTTCCCGGTTGTTATAAAACCCAGACACGGAAGCCGGGGCGAAAACATTTTCCTGGCAAAAAACATGGAAGAAATGAAGGATTTTTTTAAAACCAAATCCTTGAAAAGCGGTGAAAATATAAATAAATCCCCGGCCCAGTATATAGCCCAGCAATTCGTGGAATATTCCTGTGGAAGGGATTTACGGGTGTTTTTTGCCGGTAAAAAAATCCTGGTCGCAGCGGAAAGGATTAATAAAGGGATAAACAGGGACAACGGAGAAATCAGATCAAATATAAGCACAGGAGGCACATTCATTCCTTTGGGAAAGGACAGGGAAACAGCTCTTTTAAAATCAATAAAAGACGTAATGGAAAAAATTTATTCTGTTTCCGGACTTTTTTACGGCACAGCGGATTTTTTATTTAAAAATGAGCAGGAACTGCTATTATGTGAAATAAACTCTTCTCCAGGTTTTGAAGGGATGGAAAAACAGATGGGAATAAATATAGCCGGAAAATTAGCGGAAGCTTTTATCCAAGCAGCTGCTTCAATTCCTGGATTTCAGCGGCCAGTTTAGACCTGTCCATTTTCTGATATTTCTGAGGAACCATTTCCCGGCTCGTACATTCAAGTACCGCAACCAGATTTTGCAGCTCTATTTCATATGGATAAACAGGAGGGATAAAATCAGAAAGGGTTTGCTCAATATCTTCCTGGGTGACAATGGTACGATTATCCATGGTGGCATTCATTTTGGCCCTAACTAAAATCGCTTCAATGTCAGCCCCGGACACTTCCATTTTAAAATTTTTGAAAATATCAGTGACAGGGAAATCCTTCACTTTCAAATCAAGTTTTCTTTTAAGGGTTTTAAATAAATCTATCTTAGCCTCAATGGTCTCAGGATAAAAAAGAGCCAGATGTTCTTCAGCCCTTCCCTGCCGTTTCAAGTCTACCGGCAGAAGATCAGGACGGCACGTGATTAAAAACCAGATTATTTTACCCCGGTATTCCGTATCACCCATGAAATTGGCTATCTGGGCAAAAATTCTTCCTTCGGAAACAGAATCCTCCGCTGACTGCCTGTCTCCTAAAAAAGCATCGGCTTCGTCTATCATCACAGCCACGGGAGCCATTGCCTTCAGAATATTCATGGCTTTTTCCAAATTGGATTCCGCCGCACCGCCCCATTGGGAACGGAAATTCTGCAGTTTCACCATAGGAACACCTATTTCCCCGGCAAAGGCTGAGACGATGAAAGTCTTTCCTGTTCCAACGGGACCGGCTATCAGATACCCCATCGGAAGAACATCGGCCCGGCCCATCTTTATGGCCTTCGCTGCGCTAAGGAAACGCCTTTTTACAAAGGCGTGACCGGCAACAAAGGAAAGGTCATGATCCGTGTTTACGAATTCCAAAAGACCAGCAGCTTCATTTTCGATAATCTCCCTTTTCCTGTCCCGTAAATAAGAAAGGGTTATTTCCCTACCCTCCTGCCAGGATTCCAAAGCAAGCTGGTGTAAATTCAACAAATTCAAGCCGGAAGTAAGAGCGCCCATACGTTCCGGATTAAGTCCCCGTTCCAAAAGCAACTGGTCATTCTCAAGAAGGTATGTCAGGAACTGGGTTCTAACGGATTTATCCGGAAAAGGAACCGAGACTTTCACTGTGGAAGGAGCGGTGGAAAGCCTGGGATTAATGTCAGAAAGGTTCTCTGTAAGCATTATTATTGAAATATCACCCTTGGTGAATTGGGGTTCATGGGACCACCGATTCAACGTGACAAGACAATACCGGTCTGCTTCGCTTAATGAACCTATTTCACCGGCAGGAATTATGGTTTCAGCGTAATCAATAATCAAAACAATACGGCAATTATTCTGCTCCTGTATGTTGAAAGCAAAATACCGCTCCAAAAAATCAAAGGCTTTTTGAGGGTCCCGGGAAAAGAAATCCGAAGGATTTACGGATGGATAGCGGGATGTCATCACTTTCAGATATTCATCCTGCATTGAGGACATACAAAAGGTAATCCCGCTGGATTTGTCGAAATATACGATTATATCCCTGTTGCCGAACAGAACTTCAGAAATATAGTCCTGGATTTTCATAAAGGTGAATTGCCCCTCGTTTACCTTGTGGGGCAGAAAATCCCTGATATTCCCATGGACAAAATACAGGTTGGCTGTTTTTGAACAATATTTTACCGAAAGCTCCTGAGCCCATGATGTTAAAACATTTATATATTCTTGGTTGATTTTAATCAGCTGTGTTTGAAATTCTTTCATTTTATTCCTCACCCGAATAAATATTAGCACTTCTATATCCAGGACACAACAACAAAACCCTTGCTTTTTCGTTTTTTTTATAGTATTTTGGAATTCCAGGGCAAAACAATGCCCGGAACAGAATTTGCGTCGCAAATTCATATATTTTTTGTCGCGCATTGCTGCCGGAACAGGCGGAATCCCGCTGGCTATAACGGCTAATGCGTATAATGATGGAGGAAAATACTATGGCCTACAAAATCTCCGATGCCTGTGTAAACTGCGGAGCCTGCGAAGGTGAATGCCCCCAGGGAGCAATCAGCGAAAAAGACAACAAGCGCGTTATAGATGAAAACGCCTGCGTTGGATGCGGAGCCTGCGCCGCCGCCTGCCCCACAGAAGCAATTTCTGAGGCTTAATAATTACCAGCAAATAAACTTGGCTTGTTCTTTCCAGTTCAAGCCAAGTATTTTTACCCTTGTTTTCAAATTAAATATTATCACTTGTCAATGTCTGTTTTTAAGCGGATTTTAAATGGTTACCGTTCCATTTTCGGCGGTATTTCCGGATTTATTTTACTACTCGGTTTTTGCACACTCATAGGTTTTCTTGTTTCCTATCCGGCATGGAAACTGGCGGAAACAAAACCAAGGATTTTTACAGCGGTTTTTCTTACAGCTGCCGGAATAATTGTGTTATTTTTCCTTATCAGATATTTTATTTTAGCCTGGAGGGCAAATCCGGGACTTTTTATATTGAAAACAGCCGGATTGGCGACCCTTCTGGCCGGATTTATCCTTTTTGTCTGGCAAACATATTCCAGACGGCCGGTTTTTGCCTGCATTTTACTGGTAATTTCAGTTGTCGCCTACGGAATCATAAGGTTCGGTTTGGCGGGGACAAGGATAAAATCCAACCGGGAGGATATTCCTGAAAAAAAATCCCTTTGAACGCCAGGTAAGATATCCGGCCGGCCAAATACAGTTTCCACGTCTTTTTTTCTTTTTCATCATATTTTTATTTATTCCAATTCAAAAAAACCATGGGGAAAATTTTTCCGCCAGACTGCCAAAAATCGAAAAACTAAACCACAGGGATCCTGTTTTCAGACAATACTCCGCAGATGTAATAAATGCCAGAAAAACACTTGCGGCTGAAAAAACCCCTGAAGAAACCGCGGAGAATATTTCTTTTTATTCATATCTGGTGGGGGCGGAAGAAAATATTTTTTCCCTGGCGGCCAGATGCTCAGTACCCTATGAAAGCATTGCAACATTAAACAGGATAGAAAACGCCTCGGAAAACATAGAAGGGAAAAACCTGATCCTTCCGTCCATGCCGGGCTTATATCTTCCGGAAAACCCTTCCTCTTCATTTGAAAAACTGCTGGAATCCAGCCTGGAATCTTCCAGCCGGAATCAGGAAATGATACAAATTAACGCGGGAGGAACCCGCTTTTTCTGCTTTCCAGGATTACAGCTGGACGGTACCACAAGAACCTTTTTCCTTATAAAAACCATGCGTTTTCCCCTGCCGGAAGGTATTTTAACCTCAAAATACGGCAGCAGACTTAATCCTGTAACCGGAAACAGAGTATTCCACAGGGGCATAGATTTGGCGGCTCCGGCAGGTACACCTGTCCTTGCCTGTGGGGACGGAAAGGTAACAGAAATCGGATACAGCAATATTTACGGAAATTACATAATAATAAGGCATTCAGGCGGAAGGGAGAGCCTTTACGGCCATTTAAGCGAAAAAAAAATAAAGTTGCATGATACCGTTAAATCAGGTACTATTATAGGGAGTGTAGGCTCTACAGGGCAATCCACGGGACCTCATCTTCATTTTGAAATCCACGAGAATGGAATTCCAAAAAATCCAGAGGGTTTGCTTCGATAACGGATAATTACGATTATGAAAAAAATATTCAAATTTCAAACCGTATTTTCAATAATATTCTCTTTTTTCCTTTTTTCAGGCATTTCACGACTCAATGGAGAGGATTTCCGTGTAACGAAAGCCCAAACAATCCGTTTCAGAAGCGTTAATCCTGAATCTGAAACAATAAATTTAGGGTACAATGACGGGGTTGCCCTTGTTTTACCCGATGATTTGACCTTTATAAAGGCAGTTGAATTTGAAATAAAAACCCCCAGGGAAGTTCTTCAATTTCCCGGTGGAATGGCTTATGGTATATATACAAACCTTTCTTCCCTTCCGGACGGAGAAATATTCGACTTCAGTGCGGAACAACTTTCAATTGAAATTTTACCTTCAAAAGTTACCTTTGTTCTCCAGCTTCCATTGAGGGAAAATCACGGCTTAAAATCAGATCCCTATGCGCTTGTAATGGCTCCCATTCGTCCGGAAGACAGTGCCTGGCTTTTTTTCAGGCTGTTTCCGGTTATGAAAGGAATGCCGGAAGAAGTTGAAAATGCGGTTTTCCCGGTTAAAATCAAACCGATTTTAATTGACGAGGGCGGTTTTAAGCTGAGCGTCAAATACACGGATTCTGTCCAACCGGGTTCCGGAGAGCAGAATCCAGGGGTAATCACCCCCAATGTGAGGATAGACGAAATTCCCGTGCAAAATCCAGGTAAAATACAGCTTTTATCCCCAGGAAGCCATCATCTGGCGGTATCCGCAGAAAATTACCGAACAGAAGTACGGGTTTTTACAGTCGAGCAAGCAAAAATCACAGAGGTGACAGTGGAAATGAAAGACACTGCCCCGACAGTTGTGTTTGCAGGACCGGACAACGCGGAAATTTTATTGGACGGTGAAAAAATAGACAATCCCAGGGAAAGCAGAAAGATAAAACCAGGAAAACATCTGGTGGTGTTTTCAGTGGGGGGTTATAAACTTCAAAAACAATTCACAGCTGAAGAGGGACGGGATTATTCAGTTTCAATGACGGTGGATGCCGAAATAGTTGAATTGGAATAGGAATCGGGAGGTTTTAGACAACAAAACAACGTTTTCGACTTAAGAAAAATCTTCCGCCCTCCGATAAATAAGTATCGGGCGATCAGGTTCCCTCCCACCCACTGGTCGTCCGATAGCCTGATGGGCGGGCCGGTATATCTTGTACCGGCTCTTTTTTTTTCTTATACCGTTGTAACGTTGGGCTTAATGTTTTATTATACGGATTATGGCTAATAAGAAAAGAAAGCTGGCTACGGTTCTATGCATTCTGCTAATGATTATTGCAATAATGACGGGGGCAGCCCTCGGCATATCACTGGCAATGACAGCGAACCTAAAAAATACAGAAAATTTCAGTGGATTCAACCCGGATCTTCCGACCAGAATTCTTGATGTTCACGGTGATCTTATAACGGAATTCGCAGCGGAAGAAAAACGGGAAATGATAACGCTGGACCAATTGCCCCGTCACATGATAAACGCCCTGTTAACCCGAGAGGACCAAATCTTTTATGAACACAAGGGCTTCAGCGTAAAAGCCATTGCCCGCGCTTTTTTAGGTGTACTTACAGGCCGATCCCTTGGCGGTGGAAGCACCATAACACAGCAATTGGCTGGAACCCTATACTTGGACAGAAGCGAAAGGTCTATCACACGTAAAATAAAAGAGCTGTGGTGGGCGCTCCAACTTGAACGCAGGTATTCAAAAGATGAAATTCTTGAGCTTTATCTCAATAAAATGTATTTCGGGGGAGGAACTTACGGGGTCAACGCAGCCTCCAGATTTTATTTCGGCCACCCCGCCACGGAAATAACCCCGGCCGAAGCGGCTATTCTGGTGGTGCAGCTTTCCAATCCGGCCTTTTACAACCCATTCAACCATCCCAACAGGGCTATGGACAGGCAAAAAGAAGTATTGCGTCAAATGGTGTCTTTGGGTTATCTGGACCAGGAGACGGCGGATAAATCCTTTGAGGATTATTGGGCAACCTTTGACTACACAAGAACCGATTCATCTGTGTGGTTGAATAGGGATGACAAAGCCCGGTGGTTCTCGGAATATGTCCGCAGGGAACTGGAACAAATGATGTACGGTACCATGGACTTATATTCCGGTGGTTATACCGTCCACACAACCCTGGATTTAGCCCACCAGCAGGCTGCCGATGAGGTAATGACGGAATATATAAAAGAAGCGAATAAACGTTTTCAGGAAACAAGCTCCTCCCGCTTTGCCAGAGGAGACCAATATGCGGAAATAACGGAACTGATTGCCCTGGTATTTGACTTTCCACAACTGGCAGTTTCCGCTGAACGAACACACGTAAAAACTTTGGCCCGTTACAGGAATGAAATAAACCCTATAACGGACATTATGAGCCTTTTGTGCGGGTTTGATACATTGAAAATGACGGCGAATATTTCCAACGCGGAATACCAGAAAGCCCAGGCAAAAAGTACCGTTGAGGGAGCCCTGATTACTTTGGAAAATGATTCCGGTTATATAACGGCTCTTGTGGGAGGAAGCCAATTCAACCAGTCAAACCAAATCATCAGGGCTACACAGGCCAAGGTTCAACCGGGAAGTTCCTTTAAACCCCTTATTTATTCCGCGGCAATAGATACGCGGAAATATACAGCGGGAACCATGATGAATGATACGCCTGTGGTCTTTTATAACGAGGACGGAGTTCCCTACACTCCCCTGAATTTCCGGGGCGAATGGAAAGGAACGGTTCTGTTATGGGAAGCTTTGGCAACCTCCATGAATGTCCCCACAGTCAGACTATTGGACGGGATAGGATTTGACGCGGCCATAAACAGGGCGGCTGCTCTTTTGGGTTATAAAGACAAGGAAGAAATAGAAAGGGTTTTCCCCCGGGTTTATTCCTTGGGATTGGGAGTTATAAGCGTTTCTCCCCTTCAAATGGCAAAAGCGTTCGCAACCTTTGCAAATCAAGGAAAAGAAGTGACTCCCATTGCCATCCGCTCAGTGGAAGACAGGCACGGACGGTTGATAATAGACACTGAAAAGGAACTCAGGCTGGAACAAAAGCGTAAAGGTGCCGCCATACAGATAGTAAGTCCCCAGAATGCATTCATTATGACCCAGCTTATGAGAAACACTTTCTCGGAAGGAACCCTTGGAAGTATATATTGGAGCGGGCTTCTTTCTTACAAGGATGCCAACGGAAAGAGATATACAATACCGGCCGCAGGTAAAACCGGCACGACACAAAACTGGCGGGATGCATGGACTGTAGGATTTACCCCTTATTACACAACCGCTATCTGGTTTGGCTTTGATAAGCCTGGATACTCTCTGGGACTCAGATCAACAGGAGCAACTCTGGCCGGCCCTGCCTGGGGAAAATACATGGACCGGATCCACGAGGGGCTTCCTTACAGGGATTTTGTAAAACCGCAAACAGGTTTAATTGAGGCCACAGTCTGCCGTAAATCCGGTCTTTTAAGGACAGAAGAATGCAATGAAGGTTCCATAAAACTCTATTTCCTTGAAGGTACCCAACCAACCCAATATTGCGAGTACCACGCAAACAATGCGGTTCTAAAACGTACCGCCATTGACAGGCTTCAAAATGAATCTTATCTAACGGGAAGGAAACCTTTAACAATCAAGGAAGGTGAGCTTATCCTGGATCCCGGGATTTTCGATGATCCGGAACCCAGTAAACAGGCGCAGGCACGCTTGCGGAGGGCGGGAAGAACAAACCGTACTACAACCAGAACAACGGGAGGATTTGTGATACCCAGCCGGAACCAAACTTCCGTCAAGGATAATACCAAAGACACGGATACGGATGCGGAAAACCAACAGGAAATCACCACGGAAGATTTACTCCATGACGAAAACCCGATCCCGGAGACAGAAAATATAAATGAAACCGAAGGCCAGGAACTCCAATCCCAGGTTGAAGGGGATGAAAACGAAAGGATTGACTTCGAGGAAGACTGGTTGGAAACAGATTTACAGGAAGAAAACGAAAATAGCATCACGGAGGAAGACAATCCGGAAGAAAATGAAGAACCGGAGAGTCTGCCCTTTAACCCCATGTTGGAATAAAACGGACAGAGTCTGGTGAAACGGAGGCAAAAATGAATATTCCCGTGGACGCTGTAAAGATAAAAAAAAGAGTCAGAAAAGATCCAGGGGATATAAATTCCTTAGTTGAAAGTATTAAACATTACGGACTTTTGAATCCGATAACAGTGAATGAAAAAAATGAACTCATTGCAGGGGAAAGACGTCTTCAGGCTGTAAAACAATTGGGATGGCATACTATCCCCGTTATTGTGATACACAATGCGGATTCGATATCCGCCCTTGAAATTGAAATAGAAGAAAATGTCCAGCGTTCGGATTTTACAGAAGAAGAGTTAATGAAAGCTTATATAAAATTGAACAAAATGAAAAATCCGAATATTTTCATCAGATTCATGACTTTTATTTTGGAACTTCTCCGAAAAATATTTAAAGCTGTTTCAGGTTTATTCCCAGGCAAAAAAAATGAAAATAAGTGAAATTATAGCCCGAAAAAAACTTATATTGTCTTTTGAAATTTTCCCCCCTAAAAAAGATACCGGGCTTGAATCCGTTTTTGCCTGTGCCGATGAATTGTGCCGGTGTAATCCTGATTTTATCAGCGTAACCTACGGTGCCGGGGGAGGAACCTCAGATTATACGGTTGAAATAGCGTCCCGAATTAAAGAAAACGGAACAGCCCCCCTGGCCCACCTCACCTGCCTTTCGTCTACAAAGGAAAAAGTACGCAGTGTAATAAAAGCCTTTAAAGAAAAGAACATAGAAAACATCCTGGCGCTCCGGGGGGACAAACCCCAGAACCAGGATTTCACCCCGCCGGAGGATTTTCACTATGCAAGTGAATTGATAAAAGAAATCCTTGCGGAAGGTGATTTTTGTATAGGGGGAGCTTGTTATCCAGAGGGACATCCTGAAAGCGGAAACAGGGAAAAAGACTTGGAAAACCTGAAAAAGAAGGTGGACGCAGGTTGTTCCTTTTTAACCACTCAGATGATTTTCGACAACACAATGCTTTACAGTTTTATAAGCAGGGCGAGACGTATCGGTATAGACATTCCTATTTTTGCCGGTATTATGCCAATTACCAATGCATCTCAATTACGGAGAATGCTGGATTTATCGAATGCCTATCTTCCTCCCAAATTCCTTGCTTTGGTGGACCGTTTTGAAAAAGACCAAAAAGCCATGGAACAGGCAGGGATTGCCTATGCCACAGACCAAATCATTGATTTAATAACCAACGGAGCGGATGGTATACATATTTATGCCATGAATAAACCAAAAATCGTTGAAAAAATTGTGGGGAATATCTCATCAATTTTGGAAGCGGTCAGATAATTACAATCCGCAGAATCACTTATTCATTCAAAATTATCACTGCGGAACTTTTATTTTGACCTTCCTGGGTGTTTTCCGTCAGGTTTGGGGCCACGACTGTAAGTACGCGTTTTCCTGTGGGACGGTTTCTCCCCTCCAGACAGTCTCCTGTCTTTTTCCGAAAAACGTTCTTTTCCGCTGAAACGCTTTTTTCCTCCGGACTGGAAATCCTGACTGTCTCCCTGGGAATCCTTCACATCAATATGCATATGAGGGACGCGCTTGTTCCGCCTGGAAATGTCCAGGGCTTCTTTGGCGGATTCGGCGGGAAGGGTCGCAAGGGAAAAACTGTCCGTAACTTCAATTGAATCAACAAGTCTTTCAGGGATTTTCAAAAGCCCCCGGAAAAACTGGGCGATTCCCCGCTTTGTCATTCCATCCCTGCGGCCCAAACTTACATAAAGACGTATATGGGCTTTATCAGTTCCCTTGTTTGAAGAAACGGAACGGATGGTTGAATACTGGGATGGAGAAAGACTGTCACCGAATTGAAGGGCCAAGACAGCCGACAACACATCCAGCGGATTCCGTCCATCGGTAATCCTACGGGCAAAACCGTCAAAGGGATTTTCCAGGTTTTTCTTGTCCCCGGAGACTGGATTATCAGGGGTTGCCGGTTCGGTATTCTCATCCACAATTTTTCCGGGAAGAAGTTTTTCCAGGGAAAGAATCAGGGAATCTTCAAGCCGTTTACGCTTTATCCCGAGGACTTCCTGAACTGAGGGTATTTTCATTTCTTTCAGCTCACCACGGGCTTGTTTCCTGAAATATCCCAAACGCCTTTGCTCCTGGGGTCTTACAAAAGTAACTGCGATACCCCGGGCTCCAGCGCGGCCTGTTCTTCCGATACGGTGGGTGTAAGTCGGTCCGTCAAAAGGAAGGGCATAATTTATCACATGGGATAATCCCTCTATATCTATTCCCCGGGCCGCAACATCGGTAGCGACAAGTATACGTGTCTTTTTTTTCCTGAACCGGTCTAAAATCTTTTCACGCTGTATTTGGGCTATATCGCCGTGCAAAGCGGCAGCCTGATAATGCCTTTCGTCCAGTTCCTTGGCAACAGCCTCCGCATCAGCTTTTGTCTGGCAAAAAACAAGCCCGTAAAAATCCGGGGAGGTATCTATAATGCGGACAAGAACCTCAGTTTTATCATCTTCCCGAACCACACAGAAAAACTGCTCGGTTAATACAGGTTCCTCTTCCGGCGTTTCTTCTTCCACGATTTCATATTCACCCATAAAATCAGATGCAATTGAAAGGATTTCTTTGGGCATGGTGGCCGAAAACATTAAAACCCTGGCATCTGGATTAGCTTGTCCGAAAATAGCTTCAATATCTTCGATGAAGCCCATGTTAAGCATTTCATCTGCTTCATCAAGAATAAAATATTCGATTCGGGAAATATCCAGGGATTTTCTTTCCAGATGGTCTATGACTCGTCCGGGAGTTCCCACGACAATTTCAGTACCGGCTTTTAACGCTTTCAGCTGGCTGACAATGGATGCGCCTCCATACACAACTGTTGTACGGGGAAAATTTCCGGTACGAAAAGAATCAATTTCCGCGGCCACTTGGATAGCCAGCTCCCTAGTGGGAACAAGAACAAGGGCCCGGGGAGAACTGCTGTCCACGCTTAATTCCTGTACAAGAGGCAAAGCAAAAGCCGCGGTTTTACCGGTACCTGTCCTGGCTTTTGCGATAACATTCGCATCACCATTTAAAAGGCGTGGTATGGCAAGAACCTGTATGGGAGTCGGAACAGCGAATCCTTTGGCTTCCACAGCTTTAAGCACTGTTTCATCAAGACCTAACTCCGCAAATAAAAAAAGACCTGTATCTTCATTTTCTGAATTCATTCTGACAGTATACCGAAGAAGAAAACTTGTGCATAGAGAGGTTGAAACAGGAATGATGTATTATTTAAAATGCCAACGGTTGTTTTCCAATACCATTCCGTAATCTTTTTCAAGGATGGAGCATAAACCTACGTGCAAATCCTTTGAAAGGGAATACAAAGGATTAACGGAAAACTCTTTTTTCTGGAAAAACATATCAGGAAGGCTTGTAAGGAAATTTTCCAGGATCATCTTTGAAGCGATGAACCTTTTCTTTTTTTCCACAGCAAAAAACATTGGCTCATTCAACAAGCCGATGATTTCCCAGGTAAGTTGTTCAACCTGTGCATACTTTCCGGCATCTTTGTCCTGATCTGTTATCCGAAGGGGAAGCTTATAAGGAATTTCATCGAGCATGGAAATAAGTCTCTCCAAATCAAAAAGCCCGATGGCACAATTGAATAGAAGTTTGAATCCTTCTCTTTCAAAAGACTGCATTTCCTCGAAGGATACCGCAGGGCCTATGTCCGCGCAGGTAAGTTTTCCTGATTCAGTCGTGACAATAAGCCCTCCTTTCACATCCATGGGAGTACGGAATGACGTTTCAAAAGCGGCTTCCTTTCCGGAAAGGGCAAACAGGGCAAGGGAAACCGGATCCACTGTATATCCCAGGTTATCAATATTACCCAGCCATACATAACGTATTCCTGTCTCATACAGTTTCTTGTAAATAGGAGCAAGGATTGAAAAATTCTGGCCGTGCCCACCGGGGAATGCAAGACCTGTATCAGGTTTACCGTAAGCATGGTCAAAGATGCGCCGTGGGATGCCAAAACTTGAATGGGTTAAAGCCGCCATCATGGTTTGGGTTTCGGTGTACATTTCCACAGACGGACATCCCAACTCTTTAGAAACAGAAAGGAATTCCTTTGAAACCACATATTCAGAAACAGCTCTTTTAATCTCAGCATCAGTATGGATACTGGTCATTTGGAATGCGGGAAGAATCACAGACGGGAGGACTCCGAATTCCCGGTAGAAACTCCGTTTTCTTTCAAGGAGCATCCTTAATTTCAAAAACAAAAAACTATACCCGGGTACACCGTCCGGATTAAAATAAGCTGCTGTAACACCTTTAGGCTTACCCTTGTAAGAATCCACAACATCCGCGAAGCGTGTCCGGTAAAATTCAAACACTTCGGGACAAAGAGCCATGTTTTTTTTCATGTCAACATAACTGGAGGCTGAACCACCGTTAAGAATTCCAAAAGCCGTTTTAGGGTATAATGCGATACCGATTTTTCTTAATCCGTTTTTATCGAAAATGCAAAAACCTTTATCTTTGCCTGCACAAACAGAATCCAAGGAAAAAGGAAGACCCCACATTCTGAATTTTTCCAGGGCGGATTTTTCCTCTGTTTTAAATTCCGTCAAAAAAGCCCGGTTGATTATGTCCGGCCGGTTTATGGATGGCACTCCGGTTATCTTGTCAGGATTTTTATTTTTAAATTTCCCGCTATTTAAATCCGTCAAAAAAGATGTCATCGCATCCATATTGACGCCTTCTTTTGAGAGCTGTTCAACTAATTTAGCAGAAAGTTCCGGATTCAGAATAAAACTCCATTTTCAAAAACTTATCTGAACGAATTTTACCGTATTTTCAGGAATAGTCAACATAAAAGAATAAAAGCCGGCCGCCGCAGATATTTTCCGGTATAAACAATCATGGGGTAATTGAAATGGATATATTGGGATTCGCACAGTTCGGTTATGAAGGTGAAATTGTTAAGGTTGAAACAGATTTACGCCGGGGAATTCCGGCTACGGATATTGTCGGATTACCGGATGGGGCGGTGAAAGAAGCCAGGGAAAGGGTTAGAGCCGCCATACGCAACTCAAAACTGGAATTCCCGAGGGAGCGCATTTTAATAAACCTTAGTCCGGCCAACCTGAAAAAAGAGGGAAGCGCCTTTGATCTCGCAATCGCTCTTTCCCTGTTGGCATCGGCAGAGGGATTGGACGTAAACAATAAATCAGATGCGGTAATGGTTTTGGGGGAATTGGAACTTTCAGGCACTGTCCGGAAAGTGAGGGGAATATCAGCAGCGGTGGCAAAAGCCCTTGAGGAAGGGATAAACACATTCATTTTGCCGGCCGGGAATTTACCGGAAAGTAATATTTTCCCGGAGGTAAAAGTTTATCCGGTGGACACATTGGAGGAAGCTTATAAAATCCTGAAAGGAAAAACAGGAATCATCCGGGAAAATTCTGCCGTTAAAAAAAATTTTCACACTGTAAGCAGAAAAAACGGTGAATACAAAATTTCATGGAATAAAAATCCCGGACTGGAAAAAAACTTTCACGATATATCAGGACAAGATAAGCTGATAAGGGCCCTGCAAATTGCCGCTGCGGGAGGACATCATATAATTGTTTACGGGCCTCCGGGCTGTGGAAAAACTATGTCACTTACCCGCTTCCCTTCTCTTCTTCCGGCACTGGATAATGATACAGCCGCTACCCTGACCCGTATTTACAGTATAGCCGGAATAACAGATAAAAACCCCGGAGAAGCGCCATTCAGAACACCGCATCAAAACTGCAGCCTTGAAGGTATGGCAGGCGGCGGGAAAAATTGCGGGCCAGGGGAAATTTCCCTGGCCCATGGAGGTGTTTTATTTTTGGATGAAACAGCTTTGTTCCGTTCCAGCGTGTTACAAGCCCTGAGGGCTCCACTTGAATCCGGAAAAATAACCTTAAGCCGGGCGGGAAGGCAAACCACTTTTCCAGCCCGATTCCAGCTTTTAGCTGCCATGAATCCCTGTCCATGTGGAAAATTCGGGGTTCCTGGAAAAATCTGTACATGCACTCCGGCAATGGTGGAAAAATATTGGCAGCAATTAACGGAACCCCTCCTTGACAGGATGGATTTAAGGGTGGAAGCTGCCGTACCATCCGTTGTTTACGAAGGGGGACATCTTCCTGAAAATTTACGGACAGATTCCGGAAAAAACCTGAGTTTGGAAAATTTACGGCGACCGGTGGCGGAAGCCAGGCTCAGGCAATGGGAAAGGAACAGAAAAGCAAACAGAAACTATACAGGCCCGGACTGGCTCAATGCCTATTTGGAACCGGCGGAAATATCCGCTGTATGCGGTTTGGATAATCAAAGCGAAAGTTTTATACGCCACGCATCTGAAAAAAACAAGCTTTCAGGAAGAAGCGTCCACAGTCTTATAAAAACAGCCAGAACAATTGCTGACATGGAAAACTCAGGGGAAATAAAGACCTGTCATTTGGAAGAAGCCCTGTTTTTTAGAACCTGGTCGCCTTCCGTACCTGATTTTCTGTCCTAAAAATCCACACTGGAGGTTTCAAGACGTGAAGCCAACCCTTCGTAATAAAACCTGTCATCTATTTTTTTACCGCCGGCGGCGACACCAAGCTTTCGGTCAGGACGGGCAGTACCATGGAAATCACTGCCGGCCGTGACAAACATCCCTAAATTACGGGCTATTTTTTCCAGTCTGACACAATCCGAAACCCGCGCCCCGGGATGCCAGGCTTCCAAACCTTGGACACCGGAATCACGTATATCCGCAATGGTTTTTTCCATTTTCCCCCAAGAAACGTAAAGGGAAAGGGGATGGGCAAGAACCGGGATGCCTCCGGCTTGTTTTATTGATGAAACCGCTTTTTCAAGGGATAAATTCCGGCGTTCCACATAGCAAGGTTTATTGACTGCCAGATAACGGGAAAAAGCCTGCTCAATATTTTTAACGACACCGGTTTCCACCAAATAACGGGCAAAATGAGGCCGTCCGATAATACCGCTTTTACCTGAAATTTTTTCTACCACATCCATATCGATTTCTATGCCCTTTTCATGAAAAAGTGAAACAATTTTACTGTTCCGTTGCAACCGTTCGGCAGCAGCTTCAGAAAGGACGGAACGCAGGAAATCATTATCAGGGGAAATCCCGTAACCAAGCAAATGAAACTCCCCGGAAGACTTCCATTGTATGGCCATCTCCACTCCGGCTATAAAATGAATGTTTGCACCGATACAAGCTTTACGGGCTTCCTCAATCCCGTCAACACTGTCATGATCCGTTAAAGCCCAGACAGAAAGCCCTTTTTCCACCGCCAGGAAAGCAAGCTCCGAAGGGGAATAAGAACCGTCTGAAACAGTTGAATGTGTATGTAAATCTATCATTATTACTTTCAGAATATCAAAAAAATAGACTAAAAACTATATTTTATGCTATACTACAGTGAAAAGAAGAGGATAAAATGCCGAAAGCCATACAATACAAATCGAATTCCGTAATCTATTTTGCAGGAGACTCTGATTACAGGGTTTTCCTATTGCAAAAGG
The DNA here is from genome assembly GCA_949299755.1 of uncultured Treponema sp. GTDB lineage: Bacteria > Spirochaetota > Spirochaetia > Treponematales > Treponemataceae > Avitreponema. Next base: position 33,459 of record CASGBA010000012.1, read on the forward strand.
GAAAGCTCGTGCTCTCTGCCATTGACATAGAAACCGGGGTTCAAATAAATGAATATATCCGCGAAGGGGAATTTTTCGGGGTAAAATCAGCATTGGGGAAATTCCCCAGGGAAGAAAGTGTCATGGTTGTCGCTGATTCCGTTTGCCTGGCTTTTTCCACCCCTGAATTCGAACTCTTTGCCCAGAACAACACACGTATTGTTATGAAAATGCTGAAGGTTTTTTCAAATCAATTACGCCACATACATCATCAGATTGAATCCATTCTGAAAAGCGAAGAACAAACCAATCCAGATGACGGAATGTATTCTGTTGCCCTGGCATTCAGTAATGCCCAGGATTTTGGACCGGCAGGCGAAGTTGCCATGCGTTACCTTCAGCTTTTCCCCTCAGGGAAACACACCACGGAGATGAAACAACTGGTTCAAAGGGGTCTTGTCCGCCAGGACGGGGACGGCAGGGCGGCACCTAACTTTATACCCCAAACAACCCAGCCAAGGAGTGAAACTGAGGCTAAACCGGAGGATATATACAATATCGCTGAAAAATTTGAGGAACAAGGTAAAATTGAGGATGCTTTCAGACAATATCAAGCCGTAATCAACGGTTCCGATGAAAATCTGAAACAGAAAGCTTATTTAAAAGCGGTGAAATGCCTTTATAAGACTGAAAACTACAACAAGGGAATCCAGATGGGAACCGGTTTTATTAATTCCTTCCCCTCGTCCCCTGTAATTCCATTTATCCTTGTAGAAATGGGAAACTGTTATAAAAAACTAGACCAGCTTAACAAGGCGGAAGCTTTCTACGCAAAAGCCTCTGCAATGAATCCCCAAGCTGTACCAGGAGGCAACTGATGCCGGATGTATTCGCAGCTTTTTCACGTTTTGCAAAAAATTTCCCCAAAGGATCCGTTATTTTTTCCGAATTTGAACCAGGGGAATCCTTTTACCTGATACAATCAGGCCGGGTCCAATTGCTGAAAACAGTGAACGGTTTTCAAAAGAACCTGGATATTCTTATGCCGTCAGAAATTTTCGGGGAAATGGCAATTCTGGAAAACACACCACGATCAGCCACTGCTGTTGCCTACGATGACGTAAAAGCCCTTGAATTCAACAGGGCGAATTTTGAAATACTTATGACGGGAAATCCCGCCATTGCAATAAAACTGCTAAAAACCTTTGTAAAACGTATTTATGCCCAAAAACGCAGGTTCATGATTCTTACGATTCCGGAAAAAACAGCCCGGGTGGGGGACGTGTTTCTCATGCTTGATGAAACCCAGGCAAATATAGACCGTTCTACGGAATCACGTACTTTCACAACAACCATAGAGGAAGTAGCCAGATGGGCCGGGCTTCCGGTTGAGGAAACAGAAGACGGGCTTACAAAACTGGCAGACCAGGGACGCATAGAAATTTACACGGACAGAATTGTTGTTAAAAACATAACCGACATGAACCGTTTTGTCAGCTCGAAGCGTGTCAGAAACATGGAGCACAGATAACATCCTCACAGACAGATGCCTGTTGGCAACCCTTGACTTTGGACAGTTTTTTTTGTTAGGATGCACCGTCTTGTTTTGCCAACTTAGCTCACCCGGCAGAGCGGCGCTCTCGTAAGGCGCAGGTACTCGGTTCAAGTCCGAGAGTTGGCTTACTTTCTTGGATAATAAAAACACCGTCCTCTGTTGGAACCGTTTATAAGCGGTGAATTCAGGGAAAATAAAACCGTAAAAATATTAAATTTTCTCATGAATAAATAAAAAATAATTAAAATAATCTTAATAATAATCTGTTTTTATCATTTTATAAATTAAAAGTTGTATTTTTCTTTTTACTGATGTATAATCCATTTATGGGAAAAGCAGTCCGACTTATTGATATTGCGAAAAAACTGGATGTTAGTACTGTAACTGTCTCAAACGCCCTGGCGAACCAACGAGGTGTAAGTGAAGAGGTCAGAAAAAAAATAGTAGCTACGGCGGAAGAAATGGGATACCATCTTCCCCGTAGTAATAAAAACAAAAAAAATGAAAAAAACTGGCTTGTTGGTGTGGCGATTTCGGAAAAATATCTTGATGAATATGTTTCTTTCTATTGGAGTATTTATAAAGAAATATCAAAAATTGCCACGGAAAGGGGTTGGCTGACCTTTGTCGAGGTCCTTAAAAACGAATCCGAAGAAAAACTGGAACCCCTTCTTTTTGTAAAAGAAAAAAAAGTGGACGGAGTAATTGTACTTGGAGAGCTGTCAAAAGAATACCTGGATTTCCTGAAAAAAAATATTTCTGTGCCCCTTGTGTTTTTGGATTTTTATGAACGGAAACAGGAAGCGGACTCAATAATTTCAGACGGTTTTTACGGTATGTACTTCCTGACAACATACCTCATAAAAAAAGGGCACAGAGACATAGGCTTTGTGGGTTCTGTTTTGGCGGACAGCTCCGTAACGGACAGATATTTCGGTTATTCAAAAGCCATGAGAGAAAACGGCTTGAAAGAAAATCCCGAATGGATTATCCCTGACAGAGAAGAAAACAAACCCCTTCAGGGAAGCAAAAGGGACTTGCATTTCCCGGAAAGCAACCTGCCCACAGCTTTTGTCTGTTATTGCGATTTGGTAGCCAGTTATGCCGTTAAATATTTTGAGGACAGAGGAATAAGGGTACCTGAAGATATTTCCATTGTGGGGTTCGATGATTACTTGTTTCCAGGCTTGTCCGACAAAAATATAACAACCTACAGAGTGGATAAGGAAAAATTGGCGAAAGCTGCCGTCAAGAGGCTGGGTAAAAGACTGGAAGAAACAAAGGGAAATTATCATCCGGTACTGGAAATAGTTTCAGGATGCATTGTGGAAAAAGAAACAGTCAAGGATATGACTGTATGAACCGTATTTCCGGCTTAAGCCCTTTCCAGAGGGCTGTCAGGCCTTTGGGGAACGGCAATCCCCTTCCTTTTCTGCGGCGGCAGCGTAAATATCCATCATTTTTTTGAATGGAGAATCCTCCTTTTTCAACACTTTGGATCCCCGGGTAATCTTACACAAACTCATGCTGAATTTTCTGGCGATTTCACGTTGTGTCGTACCTTCCAGGATTTCCCGGACAAGAGCCCATCGAAGGGAAAATTCCTTTATTTCGGAAGAAGTAAAAAGACAATCAAAAAAATCCCTGATTAAAACAGGATCTTTTGTATTTGCCAGCGCCAAACATAATTGGGAACAGGAATCTGATATTATTTTTTCCATATCAACACCATTACCGCTGTTCTTTTCTTCCATAAGGTTATTCTCCTTGTTTATCAGTGCAAAACTGGATCCGGATTTTTACTCTTACAATAGATAATAACACAATGCTTTTGTTTACTATACTTGAAAAAAACAAAAAAAACACTATACTGAATGCCACATGAATAAGATAAAAACCAGAGGTTATTCATACCTACTACAAGTATTTTTCATTATACCCATATTGTGGGGTATTTCGGCAACATCCTGCTCCATAAGAAAAATGGCCCTCAATTCTGTTTCGGATATGTTGGCTCCAGGCATAGAAGCTGAGGCAAAAGAAAGCAGGGGGGCAATGTTCGCATTCACCTCCGAAAACGATCCTGAACTTGTGGCCGATGCGTTCCCTGTAATCCTGAAAGTTTACGAAGGAATGATGTTTGAAAATCCGGAGCACAGCGAGTTGGCAGTGATGACCGGACAATTGTATATCATGTATGGGAATGCCTTTTTACAGGGACAGGCGGAAATGTACCCCCCGAATATGATTAAAGAACAAAATCACCAGTATACAAGGGCATCCAATTTCTTCAAACGTGGTCGTTCCTACTCCTTGAATGCGCTGGAAATGAATCACCCCGGCTTTTATGAGGCTGTATTCCAAACGGCGGGAGACGCCCGTTCAGCCATGATGGACAAAATGAAAAAAGAAGACACTGGAGCTCTTTTTTGGGCCGCTTCCGGCGCCTTGGCTGATTTTTCCCTGAATCCCCTTGATGCAGAGGCAATAGATTCCGTTGAAGGTTCCGTAGCCATGATGGAAAAAGCAGCGGAGCTTTATCCCGAATATTTTAACGGTATTATATGGGAAACCTTGTTCACTTTCTATTCCGCGGCTCCGGATTTTATGGGTGGCGGCATGGAAAAAGCTGAAACAGCATACGAAAAGGCATTGGAAATCGGAGGCGGGTCAGCCTCTCTTTACACAGCTTATGCAAAAAATATTTGCATACCGGCCCAGGACATCGAAGGGTTTTTAGAAGCTCTGGACAAGGCATTGGCCATAAATCCTGACGAAAACATATCTTCCCGCCTCATGACCGTACTTGCACAACAGAAGGCAAGATGGCTTTTGGACAATAAAGGCACATTCTTTTTGGAATAGGAGTGTAAATTATGAAAAATCATTTTTCCGGAAAAATAACCAAACTTTCCGTATCTTTTGTTTTAATGTTGTTGATTTCGGTTTTTTTCTGCTACGCCCAGGAAAAAATCCAGTTAAAAATAGCCAGTCTTGCACCGTCCCGTTCTCCATGGGACATACAGCTGAAAGAGTTGGCACAGGAATGGTACGAAATCACAGATGGAACTGTGTCGGTGACTTTTTATGATGCCATGTCGCTGGGTGGAGAAAAAAGCGTACTGCAAAAACTAAATCCACCAAGACCTGGACAAAAACCTCCCCTGGATGGGGCGGTTTTAAGTACCGTGGGATTAAATGAAATGGCTCCGGCAGCCCGTCTGTATACACTTTCAATACCGTTTTTAATAAGGAGCCAGGCGGAGCTGGACAAGGTTCTGGACACATACGGAGACAGTTTGCTGAAGGAATTCAACGCAAAAGGATTCAATGTCATTGCCTGGACAAATGTGGGTTGGCTTTCCTTTTATACCAAAGACCCCTACTCTGATTTGAAAACCCTGAGCAAAATAAAACTGGCATCCGCCGGAATAGACAGTCCTGTTCTTGGGGAAACTTTCCGGGCCGCCGGATTGACAGTTGAGGACATCCAGGCCTCAAAAATACTCCGGTCCCTTAAAAGCACAGGTGGAGTACGGGGATTTTTTGCAGTCCATATGTATGCTTATGTTACAGGCTTTTACAAGGCAATAAGTTACGCAATGAATACAAAGATGTGTCCGGTTATGGCAGGACTGGTAATTTCAAACAGTGCCTGGAACAGAATACCTGAAAAATACAAACCGGAAATGATTGCGGCGGTGGACCGCATTAAACAAAAACTGAATAACTCCCTCGATGAATCGGATGCCATGTATGTTGCAAGAATGGAAAAAGAAGGGATAACCATGATTAATCCCACTCCTGAAGAATTGGCAGCATGGGAAAGAGATTTCGGGAAAGCTGTGGAAGCCGTAAACAAAAAAGTTCCGGATGCTTTTGATATGGATTTATTTAGAAAGATAAAAGCCCTTTTAAAAAGGGATTAGTTTTAAGATATCAGTGTAATCCGGGATAAGATAAATGCTGAAAAAAACCGTTTATATAATTACGCTTTTTTTTCTCGGGCTTCTGGCGCTTATGCCCCTTATTTTCAGGCTTATCCCGGTTTTTAATTCCATACCGAATCAGGATTCCGCAGTTGTAAACCTTGTATTTATTTTTTCCTGTATGGCGGGAATTCTAGCCAGCCATAGTGGAAAACATTTGTCCCTGGATGTCATAACAACATTCCTGAATGAAAAAACGCTGAATATTGTAAACCAAGTAAAAGCGGTTTTAGAAACCTCAATAATCACATCCTTGTTCTTCAGCGCCTGGTCAGAGCTTTTTGCAGCCTTCCAACCGGAGGAAAAACTGTGGGGAATTCCCATGCGTTGGATATTTGCTTTTCTTCCTCTTATGTACGCAGGAATTTTGGCCATAAATTTAAAACGGAGACGAAGCAGGATTGCGGCAATAATCGGAATATGTCTTGGTGCGCTGGCAGCCAGCGGACCCATAAGCGGTGTATTATATTTTCTTTTTGGAATTGAAAATGCTGCTCCATTTTTGAAAATTTTCGATGCGTGGATGTTTTTTACATCAAAGGCTTTTATACCGCTGATTTTATTTTTTGTTGCCGCAGCCTTTTTCGGCCTTCCGATTTATGCGGTTCTTGCGGGAATAGCTTACACCGCATTCAGTCAGGGAGGGGGGTATGTTGAAATGATACCCCTGGAGACTTATACAATTTTAATTGACAAAAGCATGGCCGCTATACCACTGTTTACCTTAGCCGGTTACTTTCTGGCTGAAGGAAGCGCCGGGAAACGTATTTTGGAAGTAATCCGTTCACTTTTCGGTTGGATACGGGGAGGTGCTGTCCTGGCAGCCACAATAGTGGCGGTTTTTTTCACGACTTTTACAGGCGCTTCCGGAGCGACAATACTCGCCCTGGGAACCCTTCTTACTGTTATTTTAAAAGGAAGCGGCTATGAGGAAAAAGATGCGGAATCCCTGGTAACAGCCACAAGTTCCATAGGAATGCTTTTTCCGCCAAGCCTTGCAATAATCATTTACGGAACAACGAATATTTTTTCAGTTGACATATATGATTTATTTAAAGGCGCTGTTTTACCGGGCGTATTGATGTGTATATCAATGATAGCAATCGGTATTTTCAAGGATAAGAACCAAAACAAAGAAGCTTTTTCGCTGAAAAAATTAGGAAATGCCGTGAAACAAGGCTGGGCGGAACTTCTGCTACCTGCCGGGGTGACGGTAGGTTATTTTACAGGATTCCTTTCCCTCATTGAAACAGCCTGTTTTGCCGCTGTTTACTCATTCATTCTGGAAGTTTTTATCCGCAAAGACTATACCTTAAAAATGTCTGCCATGACAGCCTTGAAAGGGGTTCCTGTTGCGGGCGGTGTACTGATGATTGTAGGAGCGGCGAAAGGACTTGCCTTCTTCTTAATTGACGCAGGCATTCCGGCGGTACTTACGGATTTTGCAGTTTCTTTTGTCCACTCAAAATACCTGTTTTTATTCCTGCTGAATATACTCCTTCTTATTGTCGGATGTCTGATGGATTTATATTCCGCTATTCTTGTTGTCTCACCGTTAATTATCCCCATCGCGGATTCATTCGGGATTCATCCGGTACATACAGGTGTGATTTTCTTGACAAACCTGGCTTTAGGTTTTTTAACCCCTCCGGTAGGAATGAATCTTTTTATAGCAAGTTATACTTTCGGGAAACCTGTAGTAAAAATAATAAAATCAATAATCCCTTATTTGATTATACAATTTATAGTTTTAATGCTTGTGACTTACATACCCTGGTTCAGTTTGGTTTTTGTAGGCTAAAAGCAGAAACAGAATTCATATAAACAATTTCCGCAAGCTTTTCCACAGAAATTCCCAGATAATCGGATGCAACGGAATAAGTGTATTTGATTTTTAATGGGGTATTGACAGTTCCCCGCTCCGGTGCAGGTGCAAGATAAGGAGCATCGGTTTCAAGAAGCATCATATCAAGAGGTACAAAGCGCAAAAGCTTTCCCATCCGTTCCCTGTCGGTATTTTTTTTCGGAAAGGTTATATTTCCCGGGAAGGAAATATAAAATCCTAAATCCAAAAAATGACGGGCTTCTTCCACTCCGTACGAAAAACAATGTATCACCCCGCGAAAATAGCCGCAATCCTTGACAACCGAAAAAGTCGGTTCAAAGGCGTCACGGGAATGTATGATTACAGGAAGTCCGAACCGGGAAGCCATTAAAAGCTGGGAGGCAAAAAGCTCCTCTTCCCCGTCAGTATCCGTTGTACCGGGACCGTCATCCGTTTGAGGCAGAACGTTGTTTCCGGCTTCCGCCATGCGTATTCTTTCCGCGGCTTTTTCCCCATTCCAAAAACGGTCGAGACCGCACTCTCCCAAAGCAGCCAGCACAGTCCGGTCCGCCCCTGCCCTTTCCCCGGCAAGGTTAATCATATACCTTATATCGGATTCAAGCGCGGAAAGACTTTCCTGCCGGGAAGCTATAATATCAGCGTCGGGCCACAAACCGCAACTAAAATGAAGAAAAGGAGGGAAAACCCTGCCCCCGTTTACGCCGGAGGAAGAGGTTAAATCCATGCGGCTGGACAAGTCTCCAGGTCTGGTTCCAATATCGAGCACAAAGCGGAAATTGCTTTCTTCCAGAGAAGCCAAAAGAGCCCGGATATCTTCCCCCCTTTCTTCCATCCTTGAAAAATGACAATGTGTATCAGAAAGCATATTTCATCTCCATCAATGGTAAAAGCATAACTTGACCTGTCACGTAATTTACGTTAATATCATAGCGATATTATCTTTTTTGCCGGAGTGGTGGAATTGGTAGACACCAGGGACTTAAAATCCCTTGCTGAGTAATCGGCGTGACAGTTCAAGTCTGTTCTCCGGCATTTTTTATTCATATGAACAGGGGCTTCTGCCCTATAATATTTTTTCCATCCCCGTCTTTTGAACAGAAAGCCCCATCGCTTTGTAAAAGGCCATGGCCTTTTCGTTGCAAGCCCAAACATTCAGGGTAACATTGTAACAACCTTGACTGGAGGCAAAATCCAAAACTGAATGATAGAGGGCGGAACCAATCCCCTGCCCCCTGCACTTCTCGTCCACACAGAGATCATCAATATACAGGGTTTTTACCGGGGTAAGGATATTGTCATTCTCATGCTGCTGAAAAATGCAAAAAGCATAACCCGCCACATCCCCTGATTCGCTTTCCGCAACAAAAACAGGCTTTGAATCATCCTTGAGAATTTTTTCCAGTTGGGAATCAGTGTATTTTCTGGTTCCTTTTTTAAAAAGATCCGGTCTCCCTTCATGGTGGACAAGACACACTTGATGTAAAAGATTCACAATGGCCGGTATATGTTTTTTTTCAGCCCGGCATATATTAAGTTTTTGTTTGTTTGAAGCCATGAAAAAAAGATACCACAAATTAAAAAATAAGGGAAGGACGAATTTACAGTACAAGGATTTTAAACTGCGGAGAAATTTTCCGGTTTGAAAGTCCTATTGAATACAGAATTAAAATTGTTTTTTATTATAAGACAAAGTTCTTCCACTGTCACGGACATTATCCGCGCAGTTTCAATATAAACCTTTTCTATATCTTCGGGATTAGAAAATCCTTCTTTTTTCAAAGTCATATAAGGCGCATCGGTTTCCAAAAGAATACGCTCCGGGGAAACAGCAAGAAGAGTTTCAGCCTGTTTTCTGCTGCCGCGCAAAAGGGCTTTGCCGATGGAAAAGTAAGCGTTTACACCTTTTTTAAGAATTGAAGACGCTTCAACAGAAGAACCGGACCAACCATGGAAAACAACAGCTGGTAAAAGTTTCAACCTGGAGGTTTCCAGGAAAACATGGGGCATGGCTTTTCGTAAATGAAGGATAACAGGCATACCATGTTTTATCGAAAGGTTAATCTGCTCCTCCCATAAAAACCTCTGGAACTCCCCGGTTGCCTTGAATTCCTGTGAAAAAAAATCAAATCCAATTTCCCCGGAAGCACAAATGCGTCTGGTGGTAATCAAACAGGAAAAAAAATCCAATAAGCGGTATAAAATCCTGTGTATTTCCATCTCTGTCCGGTTTTCTGACTTTAAAATAGCGGGAAGCTGGGGATGAATCCCAAAAGAAAGGAAAGCTGTGCCAGGATTTTGCAGGGAATAAGTCTCATTGGTTAAAAATTCTTCTTCCAGAGAAGCGGAAGTACAAAAAAGGATATTCCCCGGAACATTCCGATTTGAAAATTTCTGCCAATCTGAAAAATGTAAATGGGCGTCATAAAAATGCATCATAAGCAATTCATTATAACGCGGAAACACCACAGGGAACAGCATTCCGGAACATTTTAAACGGAGAACAGGCAAACTAAAGACATGAGCTTTATTTTCCGAAAATTATATATGCGGAGGGTTTATGAAAACTTATTATATCATGAACGCAAAGGGTAAAAACGATTATCTTTCGATAATAAACGAAAATGAATCGGGATTTATGGCTTGCATTTACCGTGATGAAGACGGATATGAAGAAACAATAGAAAATTTCATGAGCAGGGAGCTTTTTGAAATGTGCCTTCGTACAGGATACATTGTTGAAGCCGAAGAAAAAAAAGCGGGGGCAACCGCCTAAAATCACGGTTTTTTCAGAGGGAAACCGGCTTCACAAAGTATTTCCTCTGTCTCTGCCTTATTTCCGCGGTCAATCCAATGGATTTTTACGCCACACCTTTCCATCCTTCTGAACCAAGTTTCCTGTCTTTTCGCGAAACGGCATATTTCAGTCAAAAGAATATTTCTAAAGCCTTCAAAATCCATAAATCCCTGAAGATAACGGGAAATATACCTGTATTCCAATCCCAGCCTGTCAAGCCTTTCCCATGAAACACCTGATTTATGAAGGGCACCGACCTCCTCAACCATACCAGCTTCAATTCTGGAATCCAGACGAATTTTAATTCGGTTACGGATTTCGTCTCTGGGAAACCGGACTCCAATAATAAAAGGATTGAAGTTTTTTCCCGCACTCTCAATATGCAGTGAAACAGCGGAAGGACGCAGGTCTGCTGCTTCCGCTATTTCTATGGCCCGAATCAACCTTTCCCTGTCTGCCGTATCATCAGGATGAACCTTTTCCCCCCTGGAAGCCTTTACCCTGGACAATCTTTCCACAAGACGCTCCACATCAAGGATTTCAAGCTCATTCCTCAAAACAGGATTTTCTGGAACTTCCGTAAAGTCATAATTCCTGATTACAGAATCAAGATAGAGCCCGGTTCCACCTGCTAAAACGGGAAGATTTCCCCTTTTTTTGATTTCCTGCAAAACGGCATAAAAATCTTTCCGGAACCTGAAAACGTTGTATTCTTCCGGCAGGGAGATTACATCTATCAAATGATAAGGAATATCACCGTATTCATCCAAATCTTTCCCGGTTCCCAGATCCAACCCCCGGTAAACCTGCCTGGAATCGGCGGAAATAATTTCACCGGAAAAAAGACGGGCGATGTGAACTGCAAGGGATGTTTTTCCGCAGGCTGTAGGGCCGAGCACCACAACGGAGTCAAAAACTCCGGAATTTGCGGCGGAGGAACCGTCAGCGTATGTCTTCAATCTTTGCACCGGCAACTTCAAGTATTTTCTTCATTTGCTCCCGGTCAACCCCGGTGACTTTCATGGTGCAGCGTTTATTGGACATATCATCGCCGTCACTGGTGATAAAGGAGAGAATGTTTCCCCCCAGCTCAGCCACACCGGCAGCTGTCCTTACAACCATTCCGGGCTTCTCTTCAACCAGGAATGTAATGCGGACACCTTCATAACGGCCGGCGAACATATCAACAAAGGCAAGGAACAAGTCATTTTTTGTTATGATGCCGACAAGCAAATCGTCTTTTAAAACAGGAAGGCATCCTATGTCTTTGTCCGCCATAATCCTGGCAGCTTCTTCGACAACTTCGGATTGTTGGACTGAAACAACATCCCGGGACATTACCTTTTCAACTTTTAATTTTGAAAGCAAATAACTTATTTCAAACATATCAAGGGTTGTCGCTTCTGAAGGACCCGCTTTCAGTAAGTCTTTTTTTGTAAACACACCCACAAGCCTGTTTGATTTATCAAGAACCGGAAGTTTACCGACCTTTTCTTTTATCATCAATTCTTTAACGTCATTGATTGACATCTCCGGCCGGATAAAAACAGGATTTCTTTTCATAACGCTGGCAACTATCATATTTTCCTCCTAAGCTTTTGAATATCACTGCGGATTTCAACCGCCCAAATAAGCCTTTTTCACACTGTCATCATCCAACAAATCGGTGGCATTACCGGACTTATTTATTACTCCGGTTTCAAATACATAAGCCCGATCGGCAATAGACAGAGCCTTAAAGGCATTTTGCTCCACAAGAAGAATTGTTGTGCCGCTTTTGTTAATGGCGGTTATAATTGAAAAAATTTCGTCCACCAGGATAGGGGCCAAACCCATGGAAGGCTCATCCAATAGCAAAAGGGAAGGTTCTGACATAAGAGCCCTGCCCATGGCAAGCATTTGCTGTTCGCCTCCTGAAAGGGTTCCCGCATACTGCTTCAGCCTTTCTTTTAGCCGGGGGAAAAGGGAACACACTTTGTCCATATCCTCTTTTATTTCAAATTTATTATTCCTGGTAAAAGCACCCATTTCAAGATTTTCTTTTACCGTCAAATTGGCGAAAATCCTGCGGCCCTCGGGAACCTGGACGAGTCCCCGGCGGACAATGTCCGCGGGAGGAAGAGACGTGATATCCTCACCCTTAAAAACAATGGTGCCGCCGTTCTTTTTCAATATATTTGAAAGTGCATGAAGCGTAGTCGTTTTTCCGGCACCGTTGGAACCTATCAGGGTTATTATTTCTCCTTCGTTAACCTCAAAAGAAACACCCCGGAGTGCTTTTATGGCGCCGTAAGAAACAGTTAAATCAGAAACCTTCAACATCACAGAGAGCCTCCCGCTTCAGCATCATTACCCAGATAAGCTTTAACCACAACCGGATTGGAACGTATGTCGTCCGGCTTTCCTTCAGCGATAATCCTTCCATAATCCAAAACAATCAGGCGCTCGCATATTCCCATAACCAGATGCATATCATGTTCGATAAGGAGGATGGAAAGACGGAATTCCTTCCGGACAAAGGCTATGAGCTTCATCAAATCATCTGTTTCCTGGGGATTCATTCCGGCGGCAGGTTCATCAAGCAACAGCAGGGAAGGATCCGCCGCCAGGGCCCGTACAATTTCGAGCTTACGCTGCTCACCGTAGGGAAGATTTTTCGCAGGCTCATTCATTTTCTCAACAATACCGAAAAGTTCCAGGAGATTTTCAACTCGCTCCGTCATCATTCTTTCACCCCTGTAAAAGGAAGGGGTTCTGAAAAGCACATCCACAGGATTCACGGTGCGCAAACCGTGGAGGGCAATCCGGACGTTGTCTGCGACCGACAGGTTCCCGAAAAGCCGGATGTTCTGGAAGGTTCTGGAAATTCCCAGACTGTTAAGCTGGGCGGGGGTCTTTTTATTCACCTTGTGGACAGCCCCTTCCCTGTCCCAAAAAACGATTTCGCCTTCCGTGGGCGTATAAACACCTGAAAGCATATTAAACACTGTGGTTTTCCCCGCTCCATTGGGCCCGATCAAGCCCACCAGCTCACCCTGCTCTATTGAACAGGAAAAATTGCTGACAGCCCTGAGCCCGCCGAAAACAATGGATATGTCATTTGCCTGTAAAAGAAGCTTATTTTCCTTTTCCATCACCGTTTTCCTTTTTGCTGGCAGAAACCTTTGCAGGCTTGCTTTCCGCCGTCTTTTCTTTTTTCACACTGTCAGCCGGTTTTTTCCATTTCCCGAAAAAAGCCTTTATGCGGGAAGGATAAAGGGGCAGGTTTTCCCAGGTTTTGACGAAAGAAAATTCCTTCATGCCTAGGAAACCCTGGGGACGGAAAAGCATGACCGCAATCAAAATCAAGGGATAAAACAGAAGCCTGTAATCCTGCAAAAAACGCAGGAATTCCTGCAAATAAGTCAGCACAAAAGCCGCAATGACGGAACCGGTCATTGAACCCATACCGCCGAGGACGACAAAAATCAAATAATCTATGCTTCTGTTGAATGAAGCCAAGTCCGGCTTTATGAAACCGATGAAGGGGGCATACAGGGCTCCGCCTATGCCGGCGATAAAAGAAGCGGTCACAAACCCAATCATTTTATAGCGGAAAACCCCGATACCACAGGAATTGGCGGCTATTTCATCTTCCCTCACGGAAAGGATAGCCCGGCCGTAAGTGGAACGGAGGAAATTCTGGATTAAAGCCAGAATCAACACCAAAGAACCTATGATAACCAGATAAGCCAGATCAGCATAAGACACAAGGGCGGTTGGAAACTGTTTTCCATTGGCCCCGCCAGTGAGATTTTTGAAATTCACAAGCAAAACCCGGATAATTTCTCCAAAACCCAGGGTTACAATTGCCAAATAATCCCCTTGGAGCTTCAGGGTCGGAAAACCGATTATTATTCCGAACACGCAGGTAATCAACGATGCGGCTATCACTGACAAAGGAAGGGGCACCCCCGCCTGGGAAAGAATAACGCAGGAATACGCTCCCACCGCCATAAAACCGGCTTGCCCCAAAGAAAGCTGTCCTGTAATTCCGCAAACCATGTTGACACTGACAGCCATAATCGCATTTACAGCGCCCAATGTAATAATTTGAGCCGTATAAGCATCTATAACCCAAAAATGGATTAACAGGGCAGGAATACATATACATAAAAGACTGATGGTACCTAAAAGCAAAAAATTGCGGATATTAACGTTTTTCATTTGTCAAACCTTCAGTTTAACTTTCTCGCCCATTATTCCGGTGGGTTTTACCAGAAGAATAATAATCAAAATCGAGAAAGAGATAGCATCCGCGAACTGCGAAGAAAGAAACCCTTTTGTAAGTGTTTCCGCAATTCCCAAAATATAGCCCCCGAGCATAGCTCCGGGGACAGACCCGATTCCTCCGAGAACAGCGGCCACAAAGGCTTTTAAGCCTGGCATGGTACCCATTGTAGGATCTATCTGGGGATAGGCACTGGCATAAAGTACACCGCCGGCTCCTGCAAGAGCAGCTCCCAAGGCAAAGGTAAAGGCTATTGTCCTGTCGACAGAAATGCCCATCAAACTGGCGGCAGACATATCATAGGAAACCGCCCGCATAGCCTTGCCTGTTTTTGTATAATTGATTATGTAATTAAGGATGATCATAAGGACAATTGACAACAGGATGACAATCAGCTGTATATTGGATAAGGACATAATACCGAAATTTATGTTGACGGTGGCCGGGGTTGGAAATTCCCGGGGATTGGGACCGATAAAGGGAATAACCCGGGCGCCGTTCTGCAATACCAAGGAAACAGCTATTGCAGTAATCAAAGAATTAAGCCTGGGGGCTGAACGCAAAGGCTTATAGGCAAAATGTTCAACGCAAACGGCTAAAACCGCGCATATAGCCATGGAACAGAAAAAAGCCAAGGTAAGTCCCACAGGATTTGCGCCGACAGTACGTATAACAAAATATCCGGTATAAGCCCCGACCATGAGTATATCGCCATGGGCAAAGTTAATTAGCTTTACAATACCGTACACCATGGTGTAACCAAGGGCTATAAGAGCGTATATACTGCCTAAAGAAAGCCCGTTTACCATCTGTTGTACAAAAATATTCGCTGTATTCAAAATTCCTCCGCTCGTGTTTCCTCTTAATTCATAATTTTACTACAGTTTGAAAACATATAAAAGACCCCGTAAAAATAAAAACAGCCGGATCTGTATGAGCAGAACCGGCTGTTTTACACTGAAGCACTGTGCTAAATCAAAGGGAATACATCAAGGATTGATTGTATCCGCATACACAGAAGTAAGTTTACCGGCATCATCTTTGACGATTTGGACGATGACAGCTGACTTAATAGGATTACGGCTCTCATCAAAGGTCAAATCTCCGGTGACATAGCTGCCGTCTGTCTGCTGAAGGGCATCCCGGATGGAAGTGGCATCCGTATAGTCGGATGCCCTCAAAAGGGCATCTTTCAGCATATACATACTGTCATAACCAAGGGCCGCAAAAGAAGCAGGAAGGGTTTTATACTTCGCTTCATAGGCTTTTACAAATTCCACAACCTTGGGTTCCGTGGAATCAGAGGCGTAATGGTTTGAATAATATCCGTTAAGAACCTCATCCCCTGCATTGGAAGTAATACCATCCCAGCCGTCGGCTCCAACGATGGGGGTGTTTATGCCCTGGGAACGGAGCTGCTTAACAATCAAGGCAACAGTAGCGTAATAATCAGGAAGATATACAACCTCAGGATTTGCATTCTTTATCTTTGTCAGCTGGGCGTAAAAATCCTTGTCATCAGTGGAATAGGATTCCGCGTCAACGATTTCTCCACCGCCGGCTTCAATGGCAGCCTTGAAGTTTTCATACAAACCTACGGAATAGTCATTGCCGATATCGTACAAAACAGCGGCTTTTTTCAGACCGAGACTTTCAATAACAAAACGGCCTCCAACTGTCCCCTGGAAAGGATCGGTGAAACAAGCCCTGAACACATAGTCACCGTTTTCTGTAATGGCTGGGGCTGTAGCGGCAGGAGCAATAATAAGCTTTTTCTG
Organism: uncultured Treponema sp.; assembly: GCA_949299755.1. Taxonomy (GTDB): domain Bacteria; phylum Spirochaetota; class Spirochaetia; order Treponematales; family Treponemataceae; genus Avitreponema. The sequence goes on from CASGBA010000012.1 coordinate 49,670, forward strand.
GCTTTGGGCCAAAGAAGCGATGGCATTTGTACAACCGGAAGTAAGGGATCCGATTATGACATTGACCCTGTCTTTTGTGGTAAGCTTTTTGTAAGCGTTAACAGATTTCTCCGGGTTTCCTTCATCATCTTCGGAAATAAGCTCAATTATCTTTCCGTTCACACCGCCGGCCGCATTAATTTCTTCAACAGCCAATTCAATTCCCTGGCGGCATTCCACACCGTAAACAGCGACCTTTCCTGAAAGGGGGAAAATACCCCCAATTTTAATTGTGTCGCTTTCCTTGCCGGCACAGCCTGCAAAAAACAATGCAGAAACAACCGTAAACACAGCTAAAAATAATTTCACCGGATTTTTCTTCATTTTTTTCTCCTCCAAACATTGAAATACCAATGTCACCTATGAATTATAGTTAAAATATGCAAAAGTGTCCAGAATATACATAAAAAAAGTATCTAATTGCACAATTCTATTCCATATGTTAAGATATTACCATGAATGCGGTAAAAATATATTTTTGTTGCCTTTGCGCAGGCATATTTTTAGGGGTAGTTCCAGCCGGTGCGCAGCAAAACACTCAGATAACCAGAAGGGACTTTAATTCAGCTGTCCTGGCGGCATCAACTGTAGCGGGAAACCAGATTCCACCTGAACAAACAGGCACATGGCAAGAAATAATAAACAATGCGGTTTTTACAATTTTTAGAACACCGGAATTATACCGGGGAGAAATTTCAATCCGGATAATAGAGGATGAAAATGTTTCCCTAAGATTTTATCCCGACGGAGTTTTTGAGCTTTCAACAGGTCTTTTGGACTTCATTGATGAAACACTGTTTGTATCCGCAGCCTCTTCTGCCAGGCGCATGAGACAATTAGACAATGAGCGGGAAAAAATGATTCTTCCCTTTATCGCTGCGGAAGCCGGCCTTTTTGCGGCGGATGCGGAATTCAGCGCTTATTCCAGGCTTGCATCCGTCCAGGGGAATTCAACCGCCGGGAAAAGCGGAAGTTTCTATGATTTTTCGGAAAGAGAAACTTTTTTGGCTGACATATGTGCCATTTCCCTGCTTTCCAGCTCCGGAACCTTTTTATCCTATACGGAATGGCTTGAATATATATATACTGAAAGCCGAAGTAAATCCATATTGAAAAAATATATCAGCCGATTCCCTTCCTACGAGACTAGAACCGGAAAACTAAAAAAAGAAATTTCCAGTCCGGCAAACGTTGTCGTAAAACTGAATGCGGTTGTCAACTCCCTTAAGACAGACTTGGGTGCGGGAGAAGCCTCTTCTTTTATCGATGATTTGGAAGAAAAAATACCTGAGCTTGTTTATCTGTACAGACTGAAAGCGCTTCTTGCCCACAGGGCCTGGGAGCAATCCTTTTTTAAAAACGGTGAAAACACAGGGGTTCTTTCCATGCTCCCCTTTGGCCAAACCATTGATCAGGGAAAAACCTCAATCTTAAAGGCAGTGATAAAAGATGTTGAATCCGACGGTGAAAGTCTCTTTGGCCGTTTGTCTGAAAAAAATACAGCGGACGGAAATGAAAGACTTTATAAAAGAGCTTTGGATTCATACAGAAAGGTTTCTGAATATTACGATGACTTTACAATCCGCTCAGCCTATGCCTTTTTATCCGCCCAAAGCTCACCGGCGAACGGGTTGGCCCCAATCATAGCATCAGCTGCAGAAGCGGCATTAAAAGAAGCCGGGACATCCTCAATTATTGCCAGAACTAATTACGCGCGTCTTTTATTTTTAAGCGGAAAGGATCTTCCTCTGGCGGTAAAAATGATGGAGGAAATTTTTCCAGAAAATAATTATGACCGGGTATCAAAAAAAGAATGTAATTATGCATATGTGTCCCCCGGTTTCCCGGGAGATTCCAGGATGGCGGCGGGTTTTTACGCTGTTACCCTCAAACAAAACGGTAATACAGAAAGGGCGGAAAATATTGTTTCCAGACTGACAGAAACATGGAATGCCGGTCAGATTCACGCCGAAGAACTTCTGTTTAAATCCGTAGGCTTAGGTGATGATACAGATACGGTGGCATCCCTATGGGGGGAACCCTCAGAAATAGCCTTTAACACAAAATCAGAAACCTGGACATATCCGGACTTATGTGCCCGTATTATTTTCATGCCTGTACCGGACACGAATGAAGAATCGGGAGCTTACGAAGGAACCATCTCAGAAGCTGTTATGCTGAAATTCTTCTTCAACTCGCCTGTATCCCTTCCAGGCGAAATACGGACAGGAGACAGCAGGAAAGACTTTGAAACCGTATTCGGGTTCCCCCGGTACAGGGAAGCGGATGCTTATGTATATTTTTACAATGGCATCCGCTTTAAGGTTTCTTTTTCAAGCGGAAGCACGTCAACCGGAGATGAAAAAATCCGGTATGTTTCCGTCAGTTTTTGAGCAACGAATCAAAAACATCATCCATAGTAAAAATGCCGGATTTTATTTTTCCTGACGGATCAGTGGAGGCAAGCCATTCCAGAGCACGTACAGCGCCTATTGCGAATCCTTCCCTGGTTCTGGCAGCATGGATAAGTTGTATTGTATCCGCCGGAGAATCAAAAATCACAGAATGGGTTCCGGGAACAGCACCTACACGCAGACTGGCAAGGTGAAGTTCATGGGGTTCAGGCCTACGTGTGAAAGAATCCGTGACAAGCTCCGTTTTTCTGGGAATATTCTTCATTACCAGACGGGCAATGTCGATTCCGGTACCTGAGGGACTGTCCGCTTTTTGACTGTGATGGGCTTCAAAAACAGCCGCATCGTATTCATCAAATTCCGAAATCATTTTTGAAGCCGCGGAAACAATGCGGTAAAATAAATTTACACCTATTGAAAAATTCGAAGCATACAACATTGAGGTTTTATTTAAATCAACCAGTTGCCGGACTTCAGATATTTTATCAAGCCAGCCCGTAGTCCCCACAACGAGGGGAAGACGTAGAGGGAGAAGCGCTTTTATATTCTGGACGGCCGAGGCAGGATGGGAAAACTCAATGATACCTTCCGCTCCGGAATTCCTGACAGCCTCAGCCATCTTTACATGATCCGAAGTAATACAGGATGCGTCTTCCGCGAATAAATCCACGGAGCAAACACATTCATGACCACGGGTTTTAAGGGCTTTTTCAACCATATGCCCCATTTTACCATAACCTACAAGTGCTATTTTCATAACTATTTCCTCCCCTTTATTTGCAAACAGTCTTATTGCTTATCCTTTGCCGAACAAAGGCCTCCTTTCCCGAAATACCTTTCATGAAGAAGCTTGACTACAGTATCAGACTCGTTTGATCCGCAAATCATACTGATATTAACTTTTGAAGCACCTTGGCTTATCATCTGAACATTAATGTTGTTCGCGGCTAAAACATCAAAAGACGCTGCAAGAATAGAGCTTGACTGGCGCACATCGCAAATCACAGTCACGATGGCCATATCGTTTTTTATTTCAACATCTGCGTATTCTTCCAAATCTTTTTGCAGGGCAGGAAGATTAACACGCTTAAAATCAACAGTAAGAGAAATGGAAACTTCAGAGGTTGCAACCACGTCAATACTAATACAATGGCGGGCAAAAATATCAAAAACCTTTGCCAAAAATCCGTACTGGCCCAACATCCTTGTAGAAACCAGGTCAATGAGAATTACATTTTTTTTACTCGTTATTGCCCTGACCGGATCCGGTGTTTTTTCATGTTTAGTGACAATAAGGGAACCGGGAGCATCGATATTATAGGAGTTTTTTACCCGGACAGGCGTACCTGTTTGTATGCAGGGCAACATTGATCTGGGATGAAGAACCTGGGAACCAAAATAAGCGAGCTCCGCCACTTCATCGTAGGTAGCTACAGGAACAGTCCTTGCGGATGGAACTATCCTCGGGTCCGTTGTCAGTATTCCGTCCACATCCTTCCAGGTCTGGACTTCCTCCGCATCCAAAGCAGCACCTATTACAGTTGCCGTAAGATCACTTCCTCCCCTGCCCAGTGTAGTAATGAATCCGTTTGAGTCCTTGGCTATAAAACCGGTAACCACAGGGATGGGGAATCTTTCCTCTTTCTTAGACTCGCGATAAGAAGAAAAAATACGCCGGATATTAGCCCATGTTTCCGGAAGAAGATCAGCGCCGGTGTAATTTGAATCCGAAACAAAACCCGCATCCCATGCATCGTAAAATTTCGCAGGAACACCCTGCCCTTCCAAATAAGAAGCCATAAGCCGGACGGACAGTCTTTCCCCGAAGGAAACCAGATAATCCCGGGATCTGGATGTAAGCTCTTTTAACATGGAAATTCCGGTTAAAAGAGTCCGGAGCTCCTCTAATAAAAAATCTATTTCAGTAACTGGAACATTCAACTGTTCCGCTGTATCTTTATGAAGCTTCTCAACAGCATCAACAGATACAATTCCTTTGAGGGCCATATCTGCGGCAGTAAGCAAATCATCCGTGGTATCACCCATGGCGGAAAGCACAACCACAGGCTTTTTTTCAGCCATCTCCGCTATAATGGAAGCAACACGGCGTATTCTCTCTGCATTGGCAAGTGAAGAACCACCGAATTTCATTACAATCATTCGCATCTCCGATAAGAAACTCTGGTTATATTACCAGTTTTCGCCCTGTTAGTCGATACTCCGGCAAAAAGTATCTTCCATACTGAAAGCGGTAACAGCGCCTTCTTCCGGCAGGGGATCTTCAAATTTAGAATCAAAAAAGCTTTTCATATTATCATCAATGATATAGCCTCTTACACCTTCGGTTCTTAAAAATGTATTCCGTGCATTTAAATTGTTTACCGCGGTTTTCCTGTCCGTGTCAAAATATATGATATGGACTTTATGACCAGCAGAGGAAAAAAACCGGACATTTTCCTGTCTTTCCTTGAAAGACCAGAACCCATAGTCCAAAACCACATTCCGTCCTGTATTTAAGAGCCTCAAAGCCACACCAGCAAGATATTCTTTGCATCTGGACAACATATCCGCATGCCTGTCCGGACCAATGCATGAATCAAAAAGGGTAAGCATTAAATCATCACAGGAGAGCTTGAAAAAATCACCTGAAGAGTCAAGCCTGTCAGCGTAAAAGGTTTTTCCGCTTCCCACTTTTCCGCAAAGAAGTAAAATATCAGCCACAAAACCACCATGAATTAAAAATAAACCCGGAAAATGAAAGAAACCGTCCCGCACCGGAGGCGCAAAACGGTTTCCAACATAAACATAATACCCGGTATCCCCTACGGGAAAATACCGGGACATTTGTTTTACTACCTGGACTTGCAGGAATTATTCAGAAGCTTCCTGACTCAAAAGAGCCTTCAAAGCTTCATCCGCCTTAAATTCAGCGAAAGCGGCGCTTTCATTGCGGACGTAGGAATTAACCTGATTCTGTAAATCCGCGGCAAGACCGTTAATGTCGTAAGACATTAAAACGTAAACACCGCCATCTTCATCCATGTAAACTTCTTCAATATCAGCGCCTGCCAGGGACACATCGGCTGTCTGCTTTGAAATTTCTTCCATAAACTCTATGAGCTCTGTCTCATCCCCAATTCCCGCATCCTGTGTATAGGTTACGAGGGCGGTCTGAACATCTGTTTGGAGCCACATAGCTATTTTATTACGGGCATCTGATTCAGCTTTTTTCTGGGAAGTAGCCCTGTTGGACATCTTTCCATATCCGACTTCATAGTGAACTGTATCGGATTTTTTGTTCATCGTCACAACCCATGCAGGAACGCCGTCAATGGTTTCCTCTGCCACATTGGAATTACTTCCACAACCTGTAAAAGCAAAAACCAGGAAAAATGCGGCAATAAGCGCAAAAGTTTTTTCCATCATTGTCTCCGTCTTATTCTGGAAATCCGCCGGCATATACCGGAGGGACATTCAAGTCAAAGGTATTATACCTTAAAAACTTTCCGATTATCAACATAACGCTGTTTTTTTTACAAAAAAATGCTAAAGTAACCCTATGTTCAAAGAGAAAAGCCTGCTCCTTTACAAAAACCAGCCAGCAGTTGTCACTGGGATTGAAAACGGGAAAATAACAATAACATTACCCGGAAAAAACAAGAATCCCGGTGAAATAAAACACATAAGAGAAAAAGACGCCTTCCTGTTATCCCCGGGGCCGGTATCCAGCCCTGAAGAAGCATTGGAAGAAATCCTGCCTGCTTTTGAAGTGCAACCGGAAGAAGCGGAAACCTTTTTTTCCGGTGAAGAACCTTCCTTCCGGGAACTTTCAGAACTTTTATGGGGAAATCTTTCACCGTCAAAGGCTTGGACGGCATGGAATTTCCTGTCAACATCCCCCTGGTTTGTCTGCAGCTCACCCGAAGACCCTATTGGAATACGGCGGAAAGAGGATGTTGAAAGGGAAAATGAAAAACGAGAAGAAAAAGAGAAAAAAGAGAGGGAGAGGGAGGCTTTTTTTCTCAGATTGAGAAATACAGCAAAGGGAAAAGACGGAGGAATAAAACTTCCTGAAGATGCCGTCTTCCTTCAGGATGCGGAAGCCTTGGCGCTCGGTAAAACGGATAAATCAACCGCATTACACGGGGCAGGACTTCCGGAAACAGCGGAAGCGGCCCATTCCATCCTTATTAAAAGCGGTTACTGGGACAGAAAAAAAAATCCCTGGCCATCCAGAAAAGACCGGGGTTTTTCAGCTGTTTCCGTTCCCGTGGACACTCCTCCTGAAAAGGATGATATGGAGAGGGAAGATTTCACCTACATGGATGCTTTCGCCATAGATAACGAATGGAGCGATGACCCGGATGACGCTGTAAGTTTCCATGACGGAAAACTGTGGATACACGTGGCGGATCCCGCAGCCTCAATCCAACCGGACACACCTGCGGACAAGGAAGCCAGGGCCAGGGGTTCAACCCTTTATATACCGGAAGGGGTTGCCAGAATGTTGGACGGAAAAGCTTTGGATTATTTCGCTTTGGGACTTTCAGAAAAATCCCGTGCCCTGTCTTTCGGCATAACATTCACAGACACCGGAGCAATAAAAGAGGTTGAAATAAAGAAAACTTTTGTATCCGTAACAAGAATGACTTATAAACAAGCTGATGAAGAAAAAGAGAATCCAAAACTCGCACCCCTTTTCACCATAGCGGAAAGGAACTTACGACGGAGGACTGAAGCCGGAGCTGTTTCAATCGACTTGCCGGAAGTGAAGATTTCGGTGGACTCGGAAAAAAACATCGGTTTTTTTCCGGTTGCACGCACGGAATCCTCCGCCATGGTGATGGAAATGATGCTTCTTGCCGGGGAAGCGGCGGCCCGCTTCGCTTTTAAGAACTCAATACCCTTCCAGTATATCAGCCAGGAAGAGCCTTCCTTGCCCCAGAAGCTTCCGGAAGGGCTGGCGGGAGAATACGCAAAGCGGCGATCGATGAAGGCAAGGAAAACAGGGACAATCCCGGCAGACCATGCGGGTCTTGGCCTGGGGGTGTACAGCCAGGTCACCAGCCCGTTACGGAGATACGGAGATCTGGCCGCCCACCAGCAGTTGCGGCGTTTCCTGTCCGGGGAAAAACTCTTGTCCGCCGATGAGATGACGGAAAGAATAGCCCAGGGGGACATGGCCCAAAGAATGTGCGTCCAGGCTGAAAGGTCAACAAATATGCATTGGACAATTAATTACCTGTTGGACAATCCGGATTGGACGGCGGAAGCTTCCATTGTGGAAATAAACGGAAAAGACTGTACCGTGATAATCCCGGAACTGGCTCTGGAAGCCCTGATTACTTGTCCTCCCGGCGCAAAGCTGAATGGAATAATCCGTGTAAAATCCGGAGGAGCGGATGTGGTTAAACTGAATCCAGGCATATATCCGGTTTAGACAGTAAATAACTACACCGCATAAATGAGACACAGCGCAAAAAAAGAAGCGCCGGACAAAATCCGGCGCTTTCAGTAAAAACTCTTCCCTCGTATACGGAGGGGAAATGACATTTTACTCAGATTTCACATCATCACAAATGGAAAGCTCTGTCTCCTTATCGAAGAAACGGGCTTTTTCCATTTCAGGAACAAAGTTCACCGTGTCGCCCAACTGGAGAACCACATCCGGGCCGACTTTTGCAATGAGAACCTGGGTTTTGGTGGCCAAATAGAGATGGGTTTCCGCTCCAAGGGGTTCTTTTACGGTAACCTTCATCTGCATATTGCTCTTGGGAGCCGGTGTGCTCTGGTAAACGAGACCTTCGGGACGGATTCCAAAATAAACTTCTTTCCCCACATAATCTTTAAGTATTTTCTGCTGTTCAGCGGTGGGAACAACCTCGAAGGAACCCTCATCGGCAACAATCTGCCCGCCCTTCTCCACAATTTTTACGGTGAGGAAGTTCATGGGCGGTGAACCGATAAATCCGGCCACAAATTTATTTACAGGATGATTATACAGGTAAAGGGGTGATCCGATTTGCTGGACTTTTCCGTCTTTCATAACAACAATCTTGTCGCCCATGGTCATAGCTTCAACCTGGTCGTGGGTAACATAAATCATAGTGGCTTTAAGCCTGTTATGAAGCTCGGATATTTCGGCACGCATCTGGACACGCAATTTGGCATCAAGGTTGGAAAGGGGCTCATCAAAAAGGAATACTTTAGGATTGCGCACAATTGCGCGGCCTACAGCGACACGCTGGCGCTGACCGCCGGACAAAGCTTTCGGCTTGCGATCAAGGAGTTTCTCGATATCAAGGATGCGGGCAGCTTCCTTTACGCGGCGGTCAATTTCCGCCTTGTCAGTTTTCCTGATACGGAGACCAAACGCCATGTTGTCATATACAGTCATATGAGGATACAAAGCGTAATTCTGGAAAACCATGGCAATGTTGCGGTCTTTCGGAGCCACATCATTCATGCGTTCACCATCAATAAAAAGATCGCCCTCACTGATTTCCTCAAGTCCGGCAACCATACGGAGGGTTGTGGATTTTCCACACCCGGAAGGACCAACGAAAACAACGAATTCCTGATCCTCAATCGTGATATTGGCATTATCCACTGCACGGACTTCACCATCGTAGACTTTGCCGATACCTTTCAACTCGACTTTTGCCATAACGGCCTCCTAAATTTATCTTATGGAAGTATTTTAAGGGGAGAAAGTTGAAATGTCAAACAAAATTTGTAAATTTTTATGCTTTTCAAGGATTTAATACCCAAACAATCTGAAACTGTTTTCAGGATGAAACTTTCCCGGTGAAATCCTTGAGGGCCTTGATTTGCTCCGCAACGGCTTCCGGTGCAGGTCCGCCCGGAATATTTCTTGCGGAAACACAGGCTTCCGGAGACAACACCCCGTACACATCCATTCCGATAAGGTCGGAATGGGCGGAAAACCGCTCAAAAGGAAGCCGGCTCATGTCGGCGATGCCGGAGTCAATGCACTCCCGGACCACGGAAGCCGCTACCCCATGGGCTGTACGGAAAGGCATCCCCTTGCGTACAAGATAATCCGCCAGATCGGTGGCATTGGCATGACCGCCGGTACAGGAAGCTTTCATCCTGCTCACGTTCCAGGAAGCGGAGCCTATCATTTTGTTGAAAACCTTCAGACAGGAAAGGGTTGTGTCATAGGCGGAAAAAAGGCTTTGTTTATCTTCCTGCATATCCCTGTCATAAGAAAGGGGAAGCCCTTTCATCATTGTAAGGAGGGCTATCAAGTCTCCGAATACGCGCCCGCTCCTTCCCCTGATTAATTCGGCGAAATCGGGATTCTTTTTCTGGGGCATGATGCTTGAGCCGGTGGACCAGTTCTCCGAAAGATTGATGAAACCGAATTCCTCCGTTGACCAGAGCACAACCTCCTCACAATACCGTGACAAATGCACCATCAAAATGGAAAGTGCGGAGAGGGTTTCCAGACAATAATCCCTGTCCGACACAGCGTCCAGGGAATTCAAGGTCAAGGATGAAAAACCGAGGGATGAGGCAACCTGCCGCCTGTCCAGGGGAAGGCCGCTGGCAGCAAGAGCCCCGGAACCCAGGGGCATAAAGTCCATCCGTTTCAGGGCATCCCCGAGGCGGCCGTAATCCCGGGTCAGGGGCCAGCACCAGGCGCAAAGATGATGGGCCAGGGTTACAGGCTGGGCACGCTGCATATGGGTATAACCGGACATGAGGGTCCCGGTATGTTTTTCCGCCACGGAAACCAGGGTATTTATCAGAGACAGGATTTCATCCTGAAGTTCCGTTAAAGCCCGACGCAGATAAAGCCTTTCATCCAAGGCAATCTGGTCGTTGCGGCTCCGCCCTGTATGGAGTTTCCTACCCACATCCCCTATCCTGTCAGTCAGAACAGCTTCCACAAAAGAATGGATGTCCTCCGCTGAAGTATCTATATTCAGTTTCCCTGTCTCTATATCTTCCGCAATCCGGGACAGGGTTTTGGCTATGAGATCCGCATCCTCCAGGGGAATTATTCCCCGGCGGCCCAACATTTCCGCATGGGCGATACTGCCCCGTATATCATCCTGCACCATACGGGCATCCACATTGATTGAGGTTTCAAAGGCTACAGCGTCAGCGTCCGGTCCTTCCTTAAAACGTCCGCTCCAAAGGGGCGCATGATTATCATTTTTCTCAAAAGACATATCCACTCCGGAAAAGAGTTTATATTGTATCGCAATTTTATTCAACAAACAGACGGCTCCGTTCCTGGACAGAGGAAAACAGCGTAAAAAAAATGCTTGCCACTCCGGACAAGCATTTTTAAACAGGTAAATGGATTTTATCCTTTTACGGCACCGGCAAGAACACCACGGATTATGTGTTTCTGACAGGCAATATAGAAGATGATGACAGGAACCATGGCAAGCACAAGCATGGCCATCATGGCGCCCATATCCACGGAACCGTATCCGCCACGCAAATACTGGATTGCGATGGGAATGGTTCTGTAATCCGTTCCGATGGTAAGGTAAGGCAGAAGGTAGTCATTCCAAACCCACATTATTTCCAGAATACCGATTGTAATCGCAGGACTTTTCAGCATGGGCAAAATAACGTGCCGGAAAGTTTGGGGCGGAGTGGCTCCGTCAATCATTGCAGCCTCTTCCAAGGACACCGGAATCGATTTGATGAAGCCGGCATACATGAATGTTGACATTCCGCTTCCGAAACCCACATATACAAAAATAATTCCGATGGGGTTATCAAGATGAAGCATATTTGCCATTTTACTCATAGTAAACATAACCATCTGGAAAGGAACGATCATCGAAAAAATCAATGTATAGTAAATGGCGGAAGTAACTTTATTTTTAACCCTTGTAATATACCAAGCCATCATGCTCGACAAAAGAAGAATTCCCACAACCGACATAATGGTAATCCACAGTGAATACCCAAAGGCTGAAAAGAAAGATGTTTTTTCAATTCCAGAGGTATAGTTTTCACCACCAACAAAGGTTAAGTTATCGGGATCCAAAGAAGGAAGTGTAAAAGGCTGGGAAGATATAAAGAAACGTCCTTTAAAGGAATTCATGAGAACTACAAAAATAGGATACAAAACAACAAAAGCCATACAGCACAGGAAAAGAAGGATCAAAAGATTCGAGCTTTTGTTTTGTTGGAGTTTATTACTCATTGTTCCACCTCCTTGCTGCGGGTAACCCGGAGCTGTATTAAGGCAATTGCCGCAACAATGATTGTGAACATAACAGCTTTCGCCTGCCCTACACCTTCAAAACCGCTGCGCCCGTAAAAGGTATTGTAAATATTTAAGGCAAGCAATTCCGTTTGTTTTCCAGGTTCACCGGCAGTAAGGGCCAGGTTCTGGTCAAACAGTTTGAAACCGTTGGTCATTGTCATAAAAAGACAAATTGTTATGGAAGGCATAATAGACGGAATTATTATTTTAAACAGGGTTTGCCAATAACCGGCTCCGTCTATGGAAGCCGCTTCCAGCATATCAGAAGAAATATTCTGAATGGCGGCAATATAAATAACCATCATGTAACCGGCGTTCTGCCAGTTCATAAGAATAACCAATCCCCAAAAACCGTATTTAGCATCGGAAACGATGGTAGCCCCGTAATTGACAAGGAAACCGTTAATCATAACCTGCCAAATCCAACCGAGTACAATACCACCGATAAGGTTGGGCATAAAGAAAATCGTCCTGAAAACGTTGGTTCCTTTAAGACCCCGGGTAAGCATCACTGCCAAAGCGAAGGCAAGAACATTTATTGAAACCACAGAGATAATTGTAAAGGCAACGGTTGTCCAAAAAGATGAAACAAAATACCCGTCAACAGTAAAAGCTTTTATGTAATTTGAAATTCCAACCAACTTGGCATTGGTGACATTTGTAAATTCGCAAAAAGAAAGGTAAATACCCATTATCATGGGTATTAAAAAGGCTATAAGGAAACACAATAAGCCTGGAAGCACGAATAGTGGAAAATATTTCCGTAAAGATTTTTCCATAAAATGAACCTCTGAATTCCGGGGAGCAAAACACAAGAAAGGCCGGCTCACGTGCATGGACACGGAACCGACCTTCACAACAAACCGCTTAAGCTTTCAAGAAAGCTTATTTGGCGTTTTTAAGCGCCCACTCAGAAGCCCATCCGTCACGGGCGATCTTTTCAACAGCCGCCCAGTCGCCTTTTCCTTCATAATATGCAAGGATGGCTGAACCGAGGCTGTCCTTCCATGCTTCGGAAGGAATGGCGCTGAATACCCATGGAATGGAAGAAATACCGGGCTTATTCATCCAGATGCTGACCTGCTTGGACAGAGGATCAGCGGGAAGATCGGCATCAGTGAAGCTGTTAAACGGAGTGATGAACATCAAATCGTTTGAAACGAGTTTCTTTCCTGTTTCTGAGCTGAAGAGCCATGTAAGGAATACATCGGCACCTTTCTGGGCTTCGGCACTGGCCTGGGAGTTGATGCAGAGATAGTTTTCTGTTCCAACGCACAACCCATACCCTTTTTCGCCTGAAACACCGGTATAGATAGGCAGGAATTTAATATCTTCACTGGCAACCTTGTTTCCGGTTGTTCCGAGAATCTGGGCAGCGGCCCAGTTACCGTTCTGTACCATGGCGCACTGACCAAGGGCGAATTCAGCCATTGAGTCATCTACGCTTTTGGCACCAAGAAGGTTCTTGGGAGTAACACTGTTATTTGCATACAGGTCAAGGATATTCTTGAAGTTGGCACCGTATTTGAAGCTGATTTCAGATGCATTCAAAGCGACACCCAATGCGGAATCAGCAGCCACCCTCTGTTCGTCAAATTCAAAGAACAAGGGAACATTTACAGTGTGGGTCTGCCATCTCCACTGGTTACCGGCTGACATGGATGTGGAAGCAAATACACCCTGGATTCCAAGGGCATCCTTGTTTTTCTGCATATCTTCCACAACAGCTTTGAGGGTTGCGAAATCAGTAATTTCTTCCGCGGAAGAAATGGCAACCGCTTTGTTGGGAAGGGCGAAATAAGCCCTCATGATGGCATCATTGTAAATGATGCCGTAGCCTTCAACTGCGTAGGGGATGGCCTTGACCACTCCTGCCCGGGCGAGAGCCATTGATTTGTCAGCCAACAACTTATAAAACTCTGTGTTTTCAAGATCGGCGGCATTTGCATCAAAATTGCCCAACCCGATAGGACCGTTTGTCTGGAAGATAACAGGCGGGTTTGACTTTGCGATTTCACTGCGAAGTGTCTGCTCGTAGGTTCCAGAAGCAGCGGTTACAACTTTGAGCTTATAACCGGGATTTTCAGCTTCAAAAGCAGGAGCCACTTTCTTTGTGTAGACATCTGCAATTTCAGGTTTGAAGTTCAGGAAGTAAATTTCCTGTCCCTTTTCGGAACCGCCGGCCGCGAACACCATTCCGCAGGCAATAAGGGCGGTAAGTAAAATAGCGATACCTTTTTTCATCAGATTCCTCCTCAAAAATCTTTTGTAATATGGTACGGGAAAATGTTACACCTCTTTATTTTTAACTGTCAAGTTTTTTCAAATAAACGTAAAAAAAAAACAGCTGTTGACAACAGGGTTGATTAACCTTATTTTCGGTTTTAAGGATTCAGGATACAGCCAGAACAGGAAGGATAACTGAAACATCAACCATGGTTTCCCCGGAAGAGAGAACATCATCACCGGAAATGTTTTTTCCATCTGAATCCACATTGCGCACCGAAACGGAACCATGGTGCAGTGAAACAACAGCCTTTGCAATCGAAAGCCCAAGACCTGATCCTGAGGTACTGCGGGAACGGTCTCCCCTGTAAAGGCGGTTGAAAATTCTGGGTAAATCAACCTCGGGGATGTAGCCCGTATTCAAAATGCGGATGCGGGCTTTAACGCCACCATCTTCTTCAATTCTGTCCAGAATGAATTTAACTTCGCCTCCTTCTTTTGTATACTGGAACGCATTTTGCACAATATTCGATAAACAACGCTGGAGAAGAAACGGATCGCAAAAAAAAGGGGCGTTTTCTGGCCACAGGGCAGCACAGGAAAAGGTAATATTTTTTTTCTCGGCAAAAAGTGAAAACCGGTCACGGATATCGGAAGTTATTTCGTACGGATTAACAGGCTGCAAGGAAATTTTCATTTCGGGGGATTCAAAACGGCTTAAATCCTGCAAATTGCTTACAAGCCTTTCGATATGGGTAAGCTCGGAATACAAGGCGGCAAAATGTTCTTTGTCGGCGGCAAGAACCCCGTCATTCATTCCTTCAACCTGCATTTTGACAGCGGTCAGAGGAGTACGCAAATCATGGGAGATGTCCTGCATCCACTGTTGCCGGAGTTCCTCCTCATTTTTCAATCTCTGCTGGAGACCATGGACGGACTTTACAATCCTGTCGAATTCCTGTACTCCCGTTTCCTGCACATCCATTTCCAAAAGCGACGGGTTTGCTATTATATCGGCAAGTTCCGAAGATTTACGGGAAATTGTCCAAGACGTTATCAAAGACAAACCAAGGGACAACAGGACGGCGGCTACGGCACCGGCAGTCACCGCTTTTTTCATTGTGGATAAAAAAACCTGGTTTGCCTTATAAGCGAAAAAATCCATACTGTCCACCAAAAGAAAGCCGATGACAGTTCCTGACTCTTCTATCGGGACAGGTTTATTCAGAGAGAGAAAGGTTGAAATAGGCCCGACATTTTTTTCAACTTCCTTTACGGAACGGCTTTTCCCCTGTTCGAGAAGGAGAACAGGTCTGCGGATAGAATCAAAAAGATACACATACAGAGAATCAGTTATATAAGGAAGCAAAGCTTTTTCCAAGGCTGAAGGAGACAAACTTCCGGACAGTCTGTAGGATTTCAGAATTACAGGGAGAAGCAGGGATTCCAGATCTCCTTTTTTTCCCACATTCCAATTCGAAACAGAAACGCTTACGGCAAAGGAAAAAAGAGCAGCCATAAGAACCATAACAGAACAGGTTGTAATAAGCTGGGAAACATATATTTTTCCAAAAAAGGTTTTCATTGATTTACAACCGGTTCCGGTTCTTTGCGGACACCGTTGAATCTATAGCCGTATCCTCTTACAGTGGCTATCCAACTTCCACCCAGCTTTGAGCGCAGATTGGCAATGTGGGTATCAACGGTTCTTTCCGAACCCTCAAAAAAATAATTAAAACATTCTGACAAAATTTGTTCCCGGGAAACCACCTGGTTTTGATTTGAAGCCAGGTAAATAAGTATCTTCCATTCGGCATTGGTCAGTGTAACAGGCTTCCCCTTTACAGTGAGTTCATGTTTTAACATGTCTATTGACGCAGAATCTTCAGACCCGGAATTACCATCAGGCAAAATCCACGAACCGGAGGGATCGGAAGATCCTTTACCATTGTTTTCAACCCTGCGTAAAAGAGCCTGGATACGAAGCACAAGTTCTTTGGCGGAAAAAGGTTTACAAATATAATCATCAGCGCCCAATTCAAATCCAAGAATCCGGTCTGACTCACTGTCTTTGGCGGTTAAAAAAATAATCGGTATATTTGACTCCGCCCGGATTGATTTCGCCAGAACAAAACCATTCCCGTCAGGCAGCATGACATCCAGGACAATCAAAGATGCTATATTCCTTCGGACTGATTCAACAACACCCTCAACCCTGGAAAATTCAATTACTGAATGACCTTCCAGCTTCAAATAACCGGAAACAGCTTCTCTTATCAGATTATTGTCTTCCACAAGTATTATACAAGCCATTTTAACCTACCGATTGTTTTCATTCAGGATAAACAAATTCCCTTACTGTGATTCCTTCCTGGGATCTTTCAAAAACTCCATTGCCCATCCAGTCATAAAGACAGAAACTTGCGGAAGATGGACTTCCGTCAGCATTGGTGACAACCCGGCGGACAATCTTATCCTCACAATAAACCCTTGTTTCAGTATCTTTCAGAACGCTGTCATAACCGTAACGCAATATGGAGGAAATTTTCCCGTCCTGCTGATATTCATATTTTGTTGTTTCGTACAATCCATTGACATCATAACTGCGGATTTGAAGGACAAGCCCTTTTCCGGATGCATATTCGTAAACAGTTCTTTTCAAAAGTGTTTCATCGCCATAATATGAAGCAGCCTCAACAAGTTTACCGGCTTCATTATAGGTAAAAACTTCCCGCAACGTCATAACGTCATCAGCAGAAAAAGTTTCACGCTTGGAAACAAGACCGTTGGAATCGTATACCAAAGTAACATATCCTTCCAGAACCTCGTTCCCATTGTGAATATTAAAGGAAGATTCTTTAACCAACCGCTTTATGTCGTCATATTCATAGCGGTAAGCCCATTTAATGTTACCGTCCACATCAAGGCCACGAATTTCAGTCAGGACATCACCGGAAGAATAGACATATTCAACCCCGGAAGACAGGTTCCCTTCAGCGGTAAAAATTTTTTCCGAAGATATTCTCCCTCCGTCATATATAATCGTTTTTGTACGGACAAGTTTATCAAAAGAAGGACCGTTATATTCCGTTACTTCCAGAGGATTACCCAGAGGAATTGACTTTAAGGACACTCTGGAGGATTCCGCATATCCGGCTGGCACTGACGGCAATCCTTCTTCCAGATTCTGTTCCCTTTGCGCGAAAAAAGGGAGGGAAAGAAAAGCCATAACAGTAAAAAGTGTAATTTTTCGAACCATCGTTTTCTCCGAGACTTTAAGTATACCGCAAACGAATCTAAGGATACAACAATCCAAAAGAGTCAGACGTAACATTCCCAAAAAAAACAGCAGGAAAAACTATAATCCATCTTTTTTTACCGTATTTCTGCCAGAAAAAACAAAGGCCCGGAATTAAAGTGTATTCCGGACCCGCGTTTTTTTAAATCACATTTATGCGATGGAAGCGTCCTCGGGAAGCACGCCGTCATCTTCGCTTTCCTCGGCCTGGGCCACGATGGAAGCGTCCTCAGGGAGAACGCCGTCGTCTTCCTTCTCTTCCTCGGCCTGGGCCACGATGGAAGCGTCCTCAGGGAGAACGCCGTCGTCTTCCTTCTCTTCCTCGGCCTGGGCC
>CASGBA010000013.1 GCA_949299755.1 uncultured Treponema sp.
TTTCCGGGGAAACGCCTGTGGAAGAGCCGGGGACCGGTTTTTCAGACACTCCCCCGGAGGGCGGGGATTTCTCCATGGACGCCGGCTTTGAAATGCCGGTTCAGGATGCCGGTGAAGAAAAGGAAGCTTCCTCTGACAGTTTTGCCTCCATGCCGGATATTCCCGATATTTCTGATTTTTCTTTTGGCGGCGATTCGGAATCTTCATCACCGGAAGGGCAGGATGCGGAATCCTTGCCGGATTTTGATTTCAATGTGGGTGATACATCCATCCCGGATTTTCCCTCCGGAGATTTATCCTCAGAGTCTCCTGATGGAGCTTTAGCCGGTGACACGGAGGATTCAGGCAAATTTGACGTTCTGGACGGATTGGCGGAAGATTCTGATTCCGTGACAGAGGAAATTTCCGAGGAAGAAAAATCCGACTCTAAAGTCGATAAGTCCGATTTAGACGATTTTGACGGTTTGCAGGATTTGGATGGTTTTGAGTTTGACGAAAAAGTCCTTAATGCCGCCATCAGGAATTCCTCTTCAGCGGACACTGTCCCCGGTTATTCTGATTATGAAAAAGACGGGACAGGCGGAAAGACTAAGCCCGGAAAGACTGTAAAAAAAGAAATTCCCACTGAGATTTCGGAAGAAGAATTTGAAAGGTTTTTGCAAATACTTTCCCGGTTCCCATTGAATTTACGTCTTGCTGTTGAAGAATACCTTTCAAGCGGAGAGGGGACAGATCCCCAGAAAATGGAGCTTGTAAGTAACATTCTGAATGGACTGCCCCTGCGGAAAACCGCCAATATCCTGGAAAAGCATCTGGACAGGTCAATTACAATCCCGAAGGATTTTGAAAAGAAGAATTTTGAGGAATATGAGCTGGAAAAAACTTCATTGAAATATGTTTTTTTCAACAAAATTCTTCCAATGACCGTCATGTCGGCTATTGCCCTCGTTCTTACGGCTTGTATTGTATTTTTGTCTTATCAATTTATTTACAGGCCCGTTTCCGCCGAAGGCCTTTATAAAAGGGGTTTTCAGGCTATACAGGATGAGCGTTATACCCAGTCCATGGAACTATTTGACCAGGCTGTTCAAAGATGGGAAAAGAAACGTTGGTATTTTACTTATGCCCGGGGATACAGGGACAAAAACCAATATATTTCAGCGGAGACAATGTATACGCGCCTTCTTGACAGGTATAACAATGATTTGGAAGGCGGACTCGAATATGCTGAAATGTTAAGGACTGATTTGCGTAATTTTGAAAAAGCGGAGACAATCCTTCGCCGTCGGGTTCTTGATTATCATATTAATAATTTGGACGGGCTTCTTCTTCTGGGTGATGTTTTCCTTGATTGGGCTGAAGAAAATCCTGAAAAATATGAATTGGCCAGAATTCAATATGCTTCTGCTTCTGAAATTTACGGTCCAAAAGATCCGATTTTAGTCAGAATGATGCGTTATTTTATACGTACCAACAATCTGGCGGAAGTTTTACCGTTGAAAGAACACTTTATGAATAAACGCGCAAAAATCGGCGCCGGGGATTTAATTGAATTGGGCGGGTATCTTTTGGAAAAACGGTATATGCCTTCCGCCGGTGATTCCGATGTTTTGCGTGATGCTATAGGGGATTTACGGACAATTCTAGAACGCGGAGTGACTGCGGATCCTTCGATTCCGGAGGGACATTATAATATGGGCAGATTTTACATCTTTAATTATAAGGAAGATCTTGCCGCAGTTTCACTTAATGAATCCCTCCGGTTGTTTCCGGATTTGAAACAAGTTTCTCCCCGTCGGGTTGTTACCAATGTGGATGCATACAGGCTGTTGGGTGAAATCCGTGCTGGCGAAAAGGAGTATATAAATGCCCAGGATTTGTATGCCGCCGGCATATCCCTTTATGAAACCAGGCGGGCGGCACGGTCCGTTCCACAGGATCCACGGGTTGGCCAGCTTTATGCGGATTACGCCGACATAGACTATTTTATATCAAATGA
The DNA here is from genome assembly GCA_949299755.1 of uncultured Treponema sp. Lineage (GTDB taxonomy): Bacteria > Spirochaetota > Spirochaetia > Treponematales > Treponemataceae > Avitreponema. Next base: position 2,000 of record CASGBA010000013.1, read on the forward strand.
CTGGGACTCTGCCTTTGATAATTACAGCAAGGCAGCCTCTGAACTTTATGACACTCCTTCCGTGCGGTATAAAATGGGCTATATTCAATACCAGAAACAGAATTATGAGGATGCTCTCCGTTTTTTTGTACGTAGTTACGGCGAGGTTAATACCGATGGCAATATTCTCTTTTCTCTGGGGAACACCTTGTTCCGGCGTGGCAGTTACAACGCCGCTCGGGGTTATTATGAGCGGCTTATGGAAATGTCTGAGGCTGAAAGAATAAGGAAAGGTATACTCTTGCCCCAGATACGTAGTGACCATGGTTCCTTTGTGGAGCAGTATATGCATACATCGAATAATCTGGGGGTTACTTTGTATAATATTTCCCTTCAAACCGGCAGGAAAGATTTGCAGGGAAGGGCCTATGCCCTGTTTTCGGAGTCTGCCAGGGCTTGGGATGCCCTGACCAGAAATCCCGATACTATGATACGTGCCCAGGGAGCCAATCTCGCTTATCTCAATATGCAGAATATTACAGCTCCCTCTTCTTCTTTTTCACCTGAAATTTATACTGATATTCCCAAGGTTCTTACAGGTGAAAAAGTCTTGCAGAGCCGGCTGGATTAATTTCCGGAAGATTCTGCAAATAGTTGGGGTGAAATATGTAACTTGCTTGCATATTTCACATTTTTATATTAGACTCGACCGATAAGGACGATTAACTCAGTGGTAGAGTGCTACCTTCACACGGTAGAAGTCACTGGTTCAAATCCAGTATCGTCCAAACTTAGCTCGGTCTCAGGTGGTGATATGGAGATGGGCATTCTTTCAGATGTAAGATACCGGTACGTTTCCCAGACTGCTACTGTCGAAACTCTTCTTAAGGAATTTTTCCGAAAACTGATACATATTTGCGCCGCTTTTGTGCCCATAGTGGCAAAATTTAATCTGAAAGCTGCTTGCATTATGCTTGCTGTTGCCATTCCTGTTTATTCTGTCTGCGAAATCATGCGCCTCAACGGAATCAATGTCCCTGTTATTTCAAAAATAACAGCTTATGCGGCCAGAAGCAGGGATTACGGGCATTTTGTGCTGGGGCCGGTCACCATGGCGGTGGGTATTTTGCTGACTCTTTTGTTTTTTCCCTTGGGATACGCCACAATTGGTATTTTAGCCCTGGCTTTTGGTGACGGAACGGCAAGTTTAGCCGGAAAACTTTTCGGTAAGAGGAAAATTCCGGGCTCAAACGGAAAGACCGTTGAAGGCAGCTTGTCCTGCTTTATAATGGTTTTTTTAACATCATTGCTTATAACCAGGAATTTTTTCCATGCCCTGTTCCTCGGCTTAAGTGCGGCGGTTTTTGAGGCCCTTCCCATTAAGGATTATGACAACCTCATAATCCCCCTTTTGCTTTCTTTTCTTGCCGCTGTTCTTGATTCTTTTTCCTTGTTTTAGGTTTTGACGAAAGGGGCTGTCCGGTATTTTACTGCCACATGTAATAGGTGTGGAGGGAACGCAGGTATTGCCCCGTTCCTGCTATAAGGAAGATAACGCCGGCTCCTAGAAAAATCCAATTGTCGCACAGACATAAAAAAGTCCATCCCGCCAGCATAAAAGCCGCTCCCATGGCGGTTTTATAATATTTCCTGTCATTTTTGGATATGCCTTGGATTATGAAAGAAATCACTGTCGTTATACACAAAAACATTGATAAGAATATCAATATCGTCATGTACCCGGGAACAAGGAAAAACAACGAAGTCGGATCTGAATAATTTACAGGTAGCAATCTTGCAGCCAGAAAGGATAAAAAAGCCAGAAAAAAGAGGGCGGTTCCTGACTGTTGTATTTTTTTTTCAAAAGAAAAAATAGCCCCCGCAAGAATGGTTAATACAAAAAACATACGTGAGAAAAAGATAATTCTTGATATGATGTATATGAAAAAAGGTTGTGTTTGCCACAGATGGCATAGAGGTATCAGCATTCTAAGACTTTCCAGGGATACCGATATAATTCCTGCTGAGAAAAAAGTTATTTCCACTGATGGCGTTTTTTCAAAAAGGAAAAACATTTTGAAGCAGGTAATTGTGCCCAAAACCACAAGAGCAAGGATACCTCCGGCCGCTGCATAAAAATTGCGGTCAAAAAGGAAAAAATCCGGAAATTGTAAGAAACGTATTTCTCCGTATCCGTCAGAAGCTCCGGGTGAGATACACAGAAGAATGAAAATAGTTATTGAAGCAGCTGAAAGAAGGCAGGAAAATGCCATCCCCAGCTTAATCAGTCTGTTTCGGGCTGCAATTGTCATAGGTAATTATATCATTTTATGTGTATGTTGTGAAATACAAAAAGTGTATCTTGCGGTAAGTTCCCTGCTTCGGTAGACTGTTTGTCATGGGAAAGAAGATTTCTGTTGTCCGGGCAGAGGTCCTGGGTTATTGCATGGGTGTTAATATGGCTGTTGAGGCCGTTCACAAGGCTTTGAGGGATAATCCCCTGCGGCCGGTTTATACTTACGGTCCTTTGATTCATAATCCGGCGGCTCTTGAACAGCTTGCTGCCCTTGGTGTTGAAATCCTTAATCCACATGCGCCAGGTTCTGCCGACAGATTTTCATCTTTGCCAGATGATTTCGGAGGTCGCGCTGTTGTTATACGCGCTCATGGAATTCCGCCGGCAGAATTTGCAGAACTGGAAAAACGGGGAGCTTCAATAGTCAATGCAACCTGTCCCCGTGTTCTTTCCAGTCAAAAGCGGGCGGAGAAATATGTGCGTGAAGGGATTGCCCTGATTTTAGCCGGCGATAAAAACCATGCGGAAATAGCTGGAATCGCGGGTTTCGCTCCCGGTTGTACGGTTTTGGAAAATATAGCCGATGCGGAAAATTTCATCAGACAGGAAACACTTCCTGAACGGGCTGCTTTAATCGGACAGACAACCATAAAACAAACTGAATATGACGGAATAGCGGGGGTTCTTTCCCTCAGGATTCCAAAACTTGAGGTATGCCCTACTATTTGTCCCGCTGCGGAGGAAAGACAAAGGGCTTTGGAAAAACTGGCTTCCGATACAGAAGGGATTATTGTAATCGGAGGGAAAAACTCTGCCAATACAAGAAGACTTTTGACAACAGCCTTGGGGCTTACGGATAAAGCCTGGCTCATAGAAAGGGCAGAGGATATTCCGGAAGATGTATACCAATGTTCCCGTATAGGAATAACAGCCGGCGCTTCAACTCCCGAAGAGATAATTTCTTCGGTTGAAAAAGTTTTGCTGGAATTTCAGGGTTAAAAATGAATCATCATACTTTTGAGCTTTTGGAATTTTACAGGTTGCGGGAAGAAATAGCCGGTTTTTGCTGTTCACATGAAGGACGGGAAAAATTTCTGGAAATACTGCCTTCCTCTGACGATGGGGAAGTGAGTGATCTTAAAGCTTTAACGCAAGAGTGGTTTTCAATCAGTCTTTCGGAAAACCCTCCCGATTTCAGGGGATGGCCCGAGGTGGGAGGGTTGCTTCCTGTGTTGACTGTGGACGGCGCTGTTTTGTCCGCGGAACAGGTTTCCGATTTGGGGGAATTCTGTAAATCGACAGAAGCCCTGCGCTCATGGGCTTTCAGTAAAACGGAAGAAACCGGCGTAATTCCTGCCATCATGCAAAGATTCCGGGCTCTTCCGGATTTATCCGAGGCTTGCGCTGAAATTTTTGCTGTGATAGAACCTGGCGGAGAGTTCCGGGATTTGCCCAGACTCGCTTCAATCCGTACAAAGATAACTGAAATCCGCCGTGATATAGAAAAAAAGACATCTTATTTTTTCACCAATCCCGATACCGTAGTGATGTTACAGTCACTTTTACCTGCGCTCAAAAACGGCCGCCAGGTTCTTGCCGTAAAAGCAAATTTCCGCGGACGGATACGGGGAATAGTTCATGAGGTTTCCCAAAGCGGGCAGACAATTTATGTTGAACCTGCTGAAATTGTCGAGCGCAACAATGATTTGATTTCTGAAGAATTCCGGCTTTCCCGGGAAATGACTGAGATACTCCGGGAACTGACGGTTTCCCTAAAAGCCTTTCATGGTGATCTTTTGCGGGCTTTGGAAGAGATGGTGTTTTTTGACCGGTTGAATGGGGCTTCAGCCTGGGGACGGGAAAATAAGTGTGTTTTTGCTGATACTTCCCCGCCGGAAAATGAATGTGTTGCCATGGAACAGTCCCGTCCTTCGTTCAATCTGGTGAAAGCAAGGCATCCGTTTTTACGGGAAAAGGTTGTGCCCATAGATATAAATATTCCCGGGGATACGTATGCTGTGATTATTACCGGGCCGAATACGGGCGGGAAAACTGTGACTTTGAAAACCGCGGCTCTTTTTGCCCTTGCCAACCAATGCGGCTGGCCAGTCCCTGCGTCTGAGGGGACTTGCCTTCCTGTTTTTGATTACGTGGGGTGTGACATCGGCGATGACCAGTCCATAGAGCAGTCCTTGTCCACTTTTTCTTCACACATGAAAAATATAAGCGGTATTTTTGAAAGAGCAGGTGGACGAAGTTTAATTCTATTGGATGAATTGGGAAGCGGAACAGATCCTCAGGAGGGCGCGGCCATCGCAATGGCTGTCTTGGATGGTCTGATAAAAAAAGGTTCCCTGCTCCTTGTGACAACCCATCACGGGGCCATCAAGCATTACGGATATACCCATAGGGGATGTATAAACGCATCCGTTGAATTCAACGTGGAAACCCTTTCTCCGACATACAGGATTTTAATGGGAATACCAGGGGAAAGCCGCGCCTTGGATATTGCGGAGAAAAACGGGATTCCCGGAGAAATCATTTCCAGTGCCCGGTCTTATTTGTCCGGCGGGGATGCGGATGTTTCAGCCTTAATCCAAGGACTTACGGAAAAATATGAACAGCTCCGGGATTTTGAGGATAAAAAACAAAGGGAAGAAACCGCTCTCCGTGAAATGAGGCGGGAGGCGGATTTACGGTCGCTTAGGCTAAAACAACAAGAACTTTTACTGCGTGAAAAGGAATATCACCGTCTTGAGGATTTCTTTTTGGAAAATAGAAGGCAGTTGGAAAATCTGGTGCGGGAAATACGGGAAGGGAATATTACCAAAGAAACCACAACAGCCGTTAAAAAATGGGGCGAGGATTTCGATAAAAAACTTGAAGGAGAATATGCGGATCTTAAGCGTGAAAAAGATTCCCTTTCGCTTCTGGAAGCCGATGGATCCGGAGAAATTGAAAACAGGAATAATGTTCCTGGAAATATAGAGGAAGGCTCCGAGGTTATTATTTCCCCCGGAGGAATGCGTGGAATTGTTGTGCGCCGGGATAAAAAGGATTCCTGGATTGTAGCGGCGGGTACGGTCAGGATTTCAGTGCGGGAAACCTTTCTGTCTCCGGTGAAAAAATTGCGCAAAGCTTCCGTCAGGGAGAATCCCACGCCTCAGGTTTCGGTGGAAACCATTCCCGGGGATGACTCAGGAACTCCAGTGTTTGAGTTGCGGCTTCTTGGGTTGCGCCGGACAGAGGCGGAAAAGCTTTTAATACGCCAGCTTGATTTATCAGTTATGAAAGGGTTGAAGGAATTTTCCGTTATTCACGGGAAGGGCAACGGTGTTCTTCAGGATGCGGTAATATCTGTGTTGAAAAGTTATCCTGCTGTGGCCGATTTTCATTTCGCCCTGCCGGAACATGGTGGAACCGGAAAGACCATTGTCCGCTTGGTTTAATGTTTCCGGATGATTGAGTCCGGCTTACTGACTTGTGTCTTTTCCGGATGCTTACGGTTTTTTCTTATCTTATTTGCACCTTGTTCTGGTTTTCCGCTATATACACTATGGGAATATTACAGGTAAAAAATCCGTTTTCCACAACGCCTGTTATTCCGTTTATTCTGCCTTCCATTTCCGCTGGACTGAATGGGGTTTTCCCGTTTTTATCCGCTTGCCACAAACAATCCAGAATCAAGTTCCCGTTGTCTGTTATGACAGGACCCGCTTTCCTTACTCCTTCCCTGAGCACCGGTTTTGCACCGAGCTCTTCCAGCCGGCGTATAATGCTTACACGGGCTTCCGGAATGATTTCCATCGGCAGGGGGAATTTAATGCCCAGACTGTCCACCGCTTTGCTTGAGTCGGCGACAATGACAAAGGTTTTGGAATTATAGGCGATTATTTTCTCCAACAACAGGGCTGCTCCGCCGCCCTTTATCAAATGTTTGTCCGGGGAAATTTCATCAGCTCCGTCTATGGCTAAATCCAGATTTCCGTTTATTTCCTTGGAGTTCATGGAAAAAACAGGGATACCAAGGGCTTCACATTCTATTGTGGTTTGAAAACTGGTGGCGACAGCTTTTATCTGTGAAAGGGTTCCGTCCTTAATCCTTTCCGCAAGCCGGCGCACTGCAGGCATGGCTGTTGACCCTGTTCCAAGACCAATTTTCATGCCGGAAAAAATCAGTCCTTTTTTTATTAAATCATCCACAGCGAATTCCGCCGCCAGTTTTTTTTCTTCTCCAAGGTTATTCCCCATAATCTTCCCCTGTAAATAATTTATACTGATCGTATGCCTGGTATTTTAACATTGTCCATCCGTTGCATATTCTGCATCCTGCCTGTTCCGCCCTGCGTAACATTTTTGTTTTTTCCGGTACGTATATCGTATCGTAAACAGCTTCCGCCCCCGTGAACGAGTAAAAGTCTATTGGATCCTTCCCGGTATCCGGAGGCATCCCTGCGCTTGTGGTTTGGATGATTAAATCTGAGTATTTCTCCAGTTTCGGGAGGCTCGATTTTTCAAGGGGCGCCCATTGGAATCCGTAAATATCAGCAAGAATCTTTGCCCTTTCTGGTGTACGGTTGAATATACACGCTTTCCCTTTAAGCCTTTTTACAGCCAGTGTTATGGCCCTTGATACTCCTCCTGCTCCGATTATTGCAACCTTCATTTTCCGGAGATCTTTTACTCCCAGGAATTCCAATAATGCTCTTGTAAAACCCGAAAAATCTGTATTGTAGCCATACCATTGATTGTTTCGTTTTACAATTGTATTGGAGGCTCCTATTTCCCCGGTTCCTTCGGATATCTCTTCAAGATTTGAGATGACACTTTCCTTGAATGGATGGGTGACGGACAATCCTTTTATGCCTGTTTCCTCGGCAAAGTCGAATATTTCTTCAATGGTTTCAGCCCGCACCGGTATGTAAACGGCATTTTTACCGTGATTTTTGTAGCCTTTGTTATGGAGAATCGGACTTAAGGTAGCCTCCAAAGGGAATCCGGCGATACCGAAAATTTCAGTCTCCCTGCTTATGTTGCGGAAATTGTAAACCTCGTTTAATGTTATGGGATCAAGTTGTCCGATAATGTTTGATTTTTCACGGGTTTCCGACAGGTTCGGGTAAAGGGTTGGATCATCGGCCGGAATTGAGCAGTAGGCTATTTGGGAACCCAAAACCGGCGCAAGAATCCTTGTGGGAATTCCCAGCGGACCCATGGCAATCATGGTGAATTCCTCATCCCTGCAGGATTTAGCGGCCCTGAAAATTGAAGTTACATCGGAAAGACTTTTCGGCATAAATGCAATTTTAGCTATTTCATCCTTCCCTTTCCGTAAATTCCGTATCAAACTTTCCAGGTTGGTTTCTGCATCAGTCATGTTATGCAGGCTGCGGATAATCTTTATGTTGAATCCCCTCACAACTTCTTCTATGCTTGATATTTGGAAATCCTCTTCCAAATCGACATAGGAAAAGTTTTTACAAGGATCTGTATCCGCAAAGGCCAGCCCCCGGGCAAATAAAACGGTTCTTGCTCCTTCTCCCCCTGAAAAATTTCCTCCGTCGGATTGCCTTCTGACAGTTAGAATACATGGCAATCCGGCAAGTTTCGGAAAACTTCTGATATAAGGATATTCATTTGCGCTTAACCAGTCTGCCCTTAGCTCCACTATGTCAATGTATTTCCGGTAACGGTCAACTATTTCCAGATTTTGGCGCAATGTGGGTGCCGTGAGTGTCAGGCATATTTTCGTACTCATTTCATCTGTTATTATAATCCAAAAAAGCCTTTCAGAAAAGTAGCCTGTGGACAGGAGATGTCCACAGGTTTCCCGGCTGAGGATTATGTCTGGATTATGGAAAGAGTGTTATGGTTCCGCCTGTGTTTCCAGATTCACTGTTGTTAATCCGTATACACCCGATTCCTTGTTTAAGACACTTAAAGAAAGCATGCTTCCTTCCGGCAACAAATAGGGGACGGACAATATGCCTCCCGGATGTCTCAATGTGATGTATTCCCGGCGTTCCCCTGTAGGTGATATGACGTCAATTGTTATTTTAAATGGATAGGGGTATTCCGGCAACTCTTCCCGGAAAATTCCGTATACAAATCCCTTTGGTGGAGTTACGGGGACAGCCAGTACTGCATCCACCACACTGAATTTTGAAACCCGGGTGTCCCCGGCGGGAAGCTGTGAAACAATTGTTCCGGCGGTTTCATTGTTTTGGGGAGCTCTGGCCGTGAAATTGAAAATCAAATCTGTTTGTTCCATGACAGCCACAATTTCAGCAATGGACCGTCCTGTGAGGGTTGGCACGTTTATCTGATCGTTTTGGGCGCCACGGCTTACAACAAAGGTAAGCTGGATAGGTTCTGTTATGGAAACATCCGGCTCGGGATTTTGTTCCAGGATTGTTCCAGCCGGTTCCTGGCTGAATTTATACAAAACAGGTTCTTTGACGGAAAGCAGAGGGACAGTGCTCGACGTGAAAAGTGTTTGCAAATTTATTCTTACATCGTCAATATTCTGGCCGATATAATTTTCGACTTTCTCTATTATTACACCACGACTTACCACCAGGGCAATTCTTTGGCCGGCTTTGACGATGGATCCCGCTTTGGGTTCCTGTTCTATTATTCTTCCCTTGTCATCCGGTTTATCCGAGTATCTGAGTTGTATCCGTGGGTAAAGTTCCTTCGCTTGCATTTCAAGAACTGCTACGGAAAGATCTTTCCCCTCCAAGGCAGGAACCATAACCTGTTCCCCGCCTTTAAGAGCCAGGAAAAACACAACTGCACAGGCTGCGCATACAACCAGTACAACTGAAAACATTGTTATAAGGATCACTCTTGAATTCTGGCGGAATCCATCCGTCAGTGCAGAAACATCAATACGCAAAAAATCCAAAAACCTCATTATTCTCTCCTAGCTGTTTCCAAGTTTACTTGATATAAAAGATTTGTTCCCGTTCAAAAATGAACGCCAGTCCATCTCTTTCTTTGTTTGTTTTTGAAGTCTTTCCACCGCCAAAATTCCGTTTCCGGCTTGAATAAGTATATTGTTGTCCGGTGGAAGAACTGTACCTGGAAGGGCTTGCTGTATCCCTTCTTTATATATACCGGCCTTCCTTATGAATAAAAGGCCCCCGTTGTCCGGCAATTCCGTAAAAGCTCCCGGCCAAGGTGTAAAAGCCCTGATTTTAGCGTCTATTTCCCTGGGAGACTGGGTCCAGTCAATTTTTCCGTCTTCTTTTTTTAACATTCTGCTGAAAGACGGCTCCCCTTCCTGGGGGGTTTCTTTTACGGCTTTATTTTCAACTAAACGCAACACATCCGGCAAAATTTCCGCCCCAATAATTGAAAGGGTTTCCAGGAGTTTCCCGGCGGTTTCTTTCCCGGAAAGACTTATTGTCCTGGCAGCCAGAATATTTCCAGCGTCCATTTCAAGGCTGATGCGTTGTATCGTTACGCCTGTTTCCCTGTCACCGGCAAGTATGGCCGCGGGTACCGGAGCAGGACCTCTCCACTTGGGGAGTAGGGAAGGGTGTATGTTTATTCCTCCTTCCGGGAAAAGGGAAAGGGTTTTTGAGCTGAAAATTTTTCCGTAAGCAAAGCATACAAGGATTTGTGCCCCGGTTTCCGCAATTCTGCTCCGGACTTCGTTTGTGATTTTTTCCGGCTGGAACACGGGACTGTCTTCTGGAATTTTCCCTTCAGCCTTAAGTCTTTCTGTGGCGACGGCCACAGGCGAAGGGCATAAGGCTCCGGACCTTCCCTTCGCCGAGGGAGGTGCCGTAAGTATTCCGGCTATTATATGGGTTCCAGCTGTTTTTTCGAGGGCGGGAACCGCACATTCTGGAGTTCCTGCGAACAAAATTTTCAGCATTATGGTTTTCGTTTTCCTCTCTAATAATTTATTATGCCGGTGTTTTACGGATATTTAAACCGTTTACCGTAAAATCGATTACGGCTGGCTGATTTTTTTATTTTTGGAAGCTTCCTTTCCGGCTTTTTTCAGGAATTTCCGTTCTATCCGCTCTTTCTTAGTTTCGTTTATCCTGTCAATGAATAAAATACCGTCCAAATGGTCATATTCATGCTGTATAACCCGGGCAAGGAAACCTGAGGCCTCTGTTATTTCCCGTTTTCCGTTTTCGTTTTGAGCTTGAAGCCTTATGGTGGCAGGGCGGACAACTTTTTCGTAAATTCCAGGGACGCTTAAACAACCTTCTTCCATTTCCACAAGTTCCTGGGACATCCCGGTTATTTGCGGATTTATGAAAACCCTGGGGCCAGAACCTTCATCCACAACGAACATCCTGATGTTTTTCCCGATTTGGGGTGCGGCAAGCCCGACCCCCTCTTCCTTGTACATTGTGGTCAACATTTCAGCTGCCAACGCCTTTATTTCGTCTGTAACTTCTTGGATGGGGACGGATTTTTCTCTCAGTGTTTCTGTGCCAAGTTTTACAATCTGCATACTATATATAAGGATAGCGTTTTATTTACTTTTAATCAATGTTTGTCTCTGGTCCGCTTTTAATAAGGTCCCTGGACAGGGTTTTTAGTTTTTCTTCGTTCGCATAGAAACCGGATTCAAATCCCGAAATAACCGCGCAGGTATACTCTTTTGAATTAAAATCCGGTTGCACCAGTTTCATATCCCTTATTATTTCATTATTTTCTTTTTCATAGAAAATCTGGGAAAGTACAATTTCATCTTTGGTTCCTTCTACCGTGAAATTCCCTGGGATTGAAATGAAAGATGAATTGGGAGGGGAGATAATGGTTCCCTTTGCCATTTCCGCAAAGAATTTTGCCGGAGAGGAGTTCCCTTCCATTGGTTGCCCCGTTGTAATTAAAACCAGGGCATTATCCCCCAAAAGGAAAAAATTCGGGGTTACGGTTGTTATTTTGGCATCTGTCAAATCCACCCTGGGTTGTTTTCCGCTTTTTATTTCCGCCAATTTTTCTTTTGCGGAAGCAGGGACAGGCTCAAAGTTGAAAAAACCGGCGCTGCTTTCTTCGGAAATAATTCCGCCGTATTCAAATTCAAAGAGTTTTTTCCCGGAAGAGTTTTTCACAAGTAACACATTGAACAGAGGGATTTCAGGAGCCAGCCGGATCCGGCATTCTCCGCCGAAGAGGACACTCTCCGAGTCTGTTTCCACATCTGGAGGCAGGATTCCCCGGGAAAGCTTTCCATTCCTGGTATCACTTCCGGCAACCGGCTTGCCATCTTTTTCCGCGGCAAGCCGGGATTCATACAAAAAGGGGAAAATCTGCATCAGATAATTAACGAAGGGGACATCTTCCTGCAAATTGGAGTCGTTTTTTTGTCCGGTCAGGACAAGTTTTCCGTTGGAGACTTCCGTTTTGAAAAAGGCAATGATCCGGCGCCCTGTTCCCGGGGCAAAGGTTTGGGCCGCCCATGTGTTTTCATCATAAAAAAGGATTCCAATCCAGGTTGGTTCGTTGAACGTGTAGTCACGGTAAAAAGCGAATTCTCCGGAAGTTCGGAAAGCGTAATCTTTCAGCAATCCTGTACCGGGATCCGGATTTTCCCTTTGCTGGGCCTGAAGGGGAAAGGCAAAAAAAGATATTGTCAGCACAACCAGGGCAAAAAGCCGACGGTTTTTCCGTTTTTTTGTCATGTTTGTCCTCCAGAACAGGTGAATCCTGACGGATCCTGATTATTCCTCCCCTGTGAAATCTTTCAGCATATCCTTCAACGTATTTTCCGTGTAAGAAGCCGCTTCCTCCGCCGGAATAAGGGTTGTGTCCTTTCCTCCCCTTGTTTTTATTTCCACGGAAGGGAGGTTCTTTTCCCCAACCACAATGCGCAGGGGGATTCCGATTAAATCCACGTCCTTGAATTTAACGCCGGGCCGTTCGTCCCTGTCGTCCAGAAGGATTTCAATCCCTTTTCCGGAAAGCTGCTTGTAGAGCATATCCGCCGTTTCTTTCATGCGGCCCTCGTATTTTATGGGAACAACCGCCACCTGATAGGGCGCAACGGTAACAGGCCAGATTATACCGTCGTCATCATTGTGCTCTTCCACAATGGAGGCCAGGGTTCTGTCAACGCCTATGCCGTAACAGCCCATCGTGGGGATCTGCCGGCTGCCGTTTTCATCAAGATAGGTCATATTCATTGTTTTCGTGTATTTGTATCCCAGCTTGAAAATATGCCCCAGCTCGTTACCCTTCTTTGAGTAGAATTCCGCCCCGCAACTCGGGCATTTGTCCCCGGCTTTCACAGTCCGGACATCGGCTGACATCCAAGGGGTAAAGTCCCTGCCGGGTTCCACGTGTATGAAATGGGTGTCCGCTTTCAGGGCGCCGGTGACGGCGTTGTGCATAAAAACTTCCCCGCCGGCGGAAACAACGGATTCGTCCGCAAGCACAGGTGCGGAAGTAAAGCCCACCGGACCGGCGAAACCCACCGGCGCCCCGGTGAGGCGCTCCACATCGTATTCAGACGCCAGCTGGACTTCGCTGGCTTTCAGGACAGCGGCCAGTTTTACCTCGTTCACGTCCAAATCCCCGCGGATGCACACGGCGAAAAATGCTTCCGGGTAATAATCCTGACCGTTTTCCGACCGGATTTTTTCCAGGTTCCCGCAACCCGGAGCCTGGGAGAGATCCAGCTCACAATTGATTACCCTGTAAATCAAGGTTTTTATGAAAAACTCCGGCCGTGTTTTAAGGAAGGAGCAAAGATCGTCTATGGTTTTTACGTCCGGTGTGTCTATGGGTTCGTATTTTTCTTTTGCGGGGATGTTTCCTGCGCTTTCCGGCAGGGTATCCCTGGCGCACTGGGCTTTCTCGTCGTTGGCGGCATAACCGCATTTGGGGCAGAGGATTAGGTTGTTGTCTCCGATTTCAGATTCCACCATGAATTCCTCGGAGCCGCTTCCGCCCATTGCCCCGGAATCCGCCTTTACGGGGATTACAGAAAGACCGCAGCGGCGGAAAATTTTCCTGTAAGCCCGGCCGAATTTTCTGTAAGTTTCATCCAGGCTTTCATCGGTTGTATGGAAGGAATAAGCGTCTTTCATTGTGAATTCCCGGGCACGCATGAGACCGTACCGGGGCCGGATTTCATCCCTGAATTTTGTGTTTATCTGGTAAACTGAAACAGGAAGCTGCTTGTAAGAGGTTATTTCGTCCCTTAAAAGACTGGTGAAGGCTTCTTCCGCCGTGGGACTGACCACCAGCTCCATTCCCGTCCTGCTTTTTGTTTTGAGCATTCCGTCGCCCATTGTTTCCCACCGGCCTGATTCCCTCCAGATTTCACCCGGTTGTACTACAGGCGGCTTGAATTCTATTACGCCGATAGCTTCCATTTCTTCACGGATTATATTTTCAACCTTTCTGAAGGCTCTGAGACCCATGGGGAGATAGGCGAACAAGCCGTTTGAAAGTTTCCGGATCATTCCGGCTCTCAGCATCAGCCTGTGGCTGGCAATGACCGCTTCTGCCGGGACTTCCCTGAGTGTGGGCATAAAAAATTCTGACATTTTCATTGTGGGATTACCTCTTAATTTTCACAAGATACCAGATTATTTTAAAAACCTCAACGGTGGGAAAGAATTAAAAGTATAAGACCGGTGACAGGATTTTGAAGATTAAGTATTCTCTATAACTACTGCAAAATGAGGGTTGTTGAGGGTTACAAATGAAAACATATTCCTTACCTGAAAAGGCTTCCTGTATCATTTTTGATATTGATTCCACCTTGTACGAAAACGCCGATTACCAGCGGGAACAGGTTGCCTGTCAAATAAGGTATTTTGCTTCCATCCGGAATATTTCTTACAGTGAAGCCAGCGGCATGATTGAAAAGGCTAAAATACGTTATGCTGAAAAACATTTTTCCGGGCAGGGAAAGGATGGGCAGAAAACGGCGGCCGCCAGTTTGGGAAATGCTTTGACGGAACTTGGTATATCAATAGAAGAAAGTGTGGAGTGGAGGAAAAAGCTGCTTAAACCTGAAAAATACCTTCAGGTTGATTTAAAATTGAAGAAAACCTTGGAAAGTCTTTCCCCTCAATTTTCCTTTACTGTACTGACGAATAACCCTGTTGATATAGGAATGCGGACATTGCGGACTCTGGGGGTGGCGGATTTTTTCCCCGGTATAATCGGTCTTGATTCCTTTATGCTGTCAAAACCCCACAAAAAGCTTTTTTTGGAAGCGGTTTCATTGTGTGGCGGGAAAATCCGGGAAACCGTATCCGTGGGGGACAGGTTTGATATTGATATCGCTGTCCCCTTGTCGCTGGGGATGGGCGGCATCCTTGTGGACGGAGTTGAGGATGTTTACCGGATTCCAGATATTTTGTTGGGAAAAGCTATTGTTATTTAACCGCTGACAGTATAGAGTTTACCGTCATGGTTTTTCCTAGGATTCGAAATATGGATTTTGTAAGCAGATTTTTCGGTGTCTTGTTGTTTTTTTTATGTATTTTATGTGTCCCCGGCCTTGAAGCCCGGGAGGCTGATTCTTCCGGATATGTGAAGGATGCATTTTCCCTGGATTTGACGGCGGACGCCTTTCTTTTGACAAGCGGGGTTTCACTTTCTGCGGCCGGGTTTTTCTTGCAGCCGGATTCCCATGACTGGGACGGGGTGAAATATGATTCTTCCGGGGTGAATGCCTTTGACCGGCCGTTTATCCATTCTTACAACAGAGCCCTTGATTTTACGGGTGATGTTTTGGTGGGGCTTTCACTTGTAGCCCCGGCTTCCATGGTGTTTTTCATTCCGGAAAAGTGGTTGACCCTGTCTGTTATGTACGCCGAAACCCTTTTAATTGCGAACGGAATAAAAGAAATAATGAAAAACGGTATTTCCCGGACACGTCCCTATATGTATGCGGATAATCCTCCCGAGAAAGATATTAAGGACGGAGATTTTGACAGATCCTTTCCGTCCGGGCACACAACAATGGCCTTTTCTTCAGCTGTCTTTTTTTCTTATGTGTTTTCCAAATATTTTCCGGATTCTGTTTACCGTTATCCTGTTTATGCCGGAAGTTTTTTGCTTGCCGCCGCTACAGCCGGTATGAGGATTGCCAGCGCCAACCACTTCCCCACCGATGTTTTGGCGGGGGCTGCGATCGGTTCCCTTGTCGGATTTTTTGTGCCCTTTGTCCATACTTTGAATGAAAACCTTCAGGAAAGTCGTGGAAATGACGGGATAAGTTTCGCTCTTTCACCGGCAGGCGCTGCCGTAAGTTTTAATTATTAACATAATATAATATGGAGTAGTTTTTTCAGAAGTTTTTGCTTGGGATGTGGAGTTTTTTGTATTTGTTGGGTGTAATCCCTGTGGTTTTTTTGAACATTTTAATGTAATAGGCGCAGTTATTGAAACCAGAATGCATCGCCGCCTCGGATACGGACTGGTTTTTCACACATAACAGATATTTTGAATATTCTATTCTATAATGAAGCAGGTATTCTATAGGCGTGTAGTGGGTTATTTCTTTGAAAATCTGCGAAAAGTAATTCGGGGACATATGGGCTTCCGCTGCCATTGATTCCAAGGTCAAAGGATCTGCATATTTACTCCGTATCAGCTGAAAAACTTTTTGGAACCGGTTTATGTTTGGTTTTTCACTTCTTTTTTCTTCGGAATTTTCCTCAAAATAGTGTTTTTCCAGGACAATCCCTAAAAACTGGAACAGGCATCCTATTGTGGAAATCTGCCAGCCGTCGGCCCGGTTTTTCATTGTGACAAAAAGCTTTTCCAGTATGGAAAATGCCTCTGTGTCCTTCTTGCTGTAATAAGCCGTTATTTTTTTATCGGTAAATAAGTCCGAATAACTGCTGAAGAAAGCGTTGTTTTGAAGCATGGATAAAAAATCGCACACAATGCACTGGTACACACAGTCGGATGGGAACCCCCCGTGAATGGCATTTTGCGGTACATAAAGGTAATCCCCTTCTCCAAGCTGGTATTCCTTTTCATCAAGATAAATAGTCAGTGAACCTTCCACTATCCTGATAATTTCTATTTCCTGGTGCCAGTGGTAGGGCATCACATAACGGGGATGTTTTTTTGTCACATGATAAAATTCAATGGGAAAGTGATAGGAGCCTCTTTTTATATTTTCAAAGTCATACCAATGGTACATATTACCCTTAATAGTCCCTTATATTCTGAAAATAATTATATTTTATCATATTTTAATAATACAATGTATTTAAAACAGGGTGCAAGATAAATCTGTTAGAAAAAATCAATTATGCTTTCCAAGGAGGAAATATATGGCTAAGAGTCGGCTTATTGGTGATTATCCGGTAATAGGTATCCGCCCCACAATTGACGGAAGGCAGGGAAGTCTGCGTGTCCGGGAATCCCTGGAAGAACAGACAATGAATATGGCAAAAAACGCGGCGAAACTCTTTACAGAGAACCTGCGCTATTCCAACGGAGAGCCGGTAAAGGTTGTAATCGCGGATTCTACAATCGGACGTGTACCTGAAGCCGCGGCCTGCGCTGATAAATTCAAGAAAGAAAATGTTTCCATCACTCTGACAGTTACTCCCTGCTGGTGTTACGGCTCGGAAACCATGGATATGGATCCGCTCACCATCAAAGGTGTGTGGGGCTTTAACGGCACTGAACGGCCCGGTGCTGTATATCTGGCAGCGGTTTTGGCCGGTCATGCCCAGAAAGGTTTGCCCGCTTTCGGTATTTACGGGCACGATGTGCAGGATGCGGATGCCACCGATATCCCTGAAGATGTAAAGGAAAAGCTGCTCCGCTTCGGTAGAGCTGCCATTGCCGCCGCCACCATGCGTGGAAAATCCTATCTTCAGATAGGTTCAATTTGTATGGGTATTGCCGGTTCCATTATTTCTTCTGAATTCTTTGAGGAATATCTGGGGATGCGGGTTGAATCCGTGGATGAGGTTGAAATTATCCGCCGTATGGAAAACGGTATATACGATAAAGCTGAATTTGAAAAAGCTCTGGCTTGGACAAAAGCCCACTGCCCGGAAGGTTTTGACAAGAATCCCGCCAATGTTCAGAAGTCCAAAGAAGAAAAGGAAAAGGACTGGGAATTCATCGTCAAGATGATGTGCATCATCAAGGATTTGTATAACGGGAACAAGAATCTGCCTGCCGGTTGTGAAGAAGAGCGCTTGGGACACAACGCCATTGCCGGAGGTTTCCAGGGACAGCGCCAGTGGACGGACTTCTACCCGAACTGCGACTTCCCCGAGTCAATGCTCAATTCTTCTTTTGACTGGGAAGGTCCCCGTGAAACCTACGTTATGGCGACAGAGAATGACACACTTAACGGAACTTCCATGCTGTTCGGCAAGTTGCTGACAAACAGGGCCCAGATATTCGCCGATGTCCGCACCTATTGGAGTGCCGATGCCGTTAAAAAAGCAACAGGTTACAACATCGAAGGAAAAGCAAAAGATGCCGGCGGATTTATCCACTTGATTAACTCCGGTGCCGCTTGTATTGATGCCAGCGGTGGCGCAAAAGATGCGGCCGGTAACAGTGTTATAAAACCTTTCTGGGAAATGACAGAAGCTGACTGCGATGCCTGTCTGAAAGCCACCACCTGGAACGCCGCTGATTTCGGTTACTTCAGGGGAGGCGGTTTCTCCTCCCGCTTCCTTACGGATTGTGAAATGCCGGTAACCATGATGCGTTTGAATCTGGTGAAGGGGTTGGGGCCTGTCATGCAGATTGCTGAAGGCTGGACAGTAAAACTTCCGGCGGAAGTTTCGGACAAGTTGTGGAAACGCACTGACTACACATGGCCCTGCACATGGTTCGCTCCCCGTATTACCGGTAAAGGCGCTTTTAAATCCGCCTATGATGTGATGAATAACTGGGGAGCGAACCACGGTGCAATCAGTTACGGTCACATTGGTGCGGATATGATTACATTATGCTCCATTCTGCGTATTCCTGTTTGTATGCACAACGTACCGGAAGAGGATATTTTCCGTCCCGCTGCCTGGAACGCTTTCGGCATGGACAAGGAGGGGCAGGATTACCGGGCTTGTGCCGCTTTCGGCCCTCTGTTTAAAGGTGTCAGCCGTTAGGAGGAACAGTAATGGAAGGACAGGTTCTGGCATTTGATTTCGGTGCCTCAAGCGGGCGGGCGATGCTCGGAAGGTATGACGGCAAAACCATCATTCAGGAAGAAATACACCGTTTCCCCAATGAGCCGGTCAATATTGCCGGAACCTTGTACTGGGACGTCCTCCGGTTGTTCCATGAAATAAAGCAGGGATTGGTCAAAGCGTCGAAAGAATCATTTATCAGTGTGGGAATCGATACCTGGGGTGTGGATTTCGGTCTTCTGGATAAAAAAGGAAAGCTTCTCGGCAACCCGGTTCATTACCGGGATGCCCGGACCAACGGAATGGCGGAAAAAAGCGGGGAAATTATTTCCGCCGCGGATTTGTATTCCATGACCGGTATCCAGATTATGGATATTAATACCGTTTTTCAGCTTTTGTATATGGTTCAGAATAACCGGGAAGAACTCGGACAGGCTCAAACCCTGCTGATGATGCCGGATTTGTTCACCTATTTCCTTACCGGAAAAATGCAGAGTGAATACACCGAAGCTTCCACCAGCCAGCTTCTTGATGTACAGACAAAGAACTGGAATTGTCAGCTGATTAAAAAGCTGGGAATTCCCGCCCATCTGTTCACGGATATTGTAATGCCGGGTACCCGGGCAGGTTTCATTAAGGATGATATTTGCCGGGAATTGGGAATTCCCTCTGTTCCGGTGATTTCATCCGCGGGACACGACACCCAGAGCGCAATGGCGGCTGTTCCTGCTGAAAGTCCGGATTTTCTTTTCATCAGTTGCGGAACCTGGGCTTTGATGGGCACCCATTGCCCGAAACCGGTGGTTTCGGAAGAAGCCAGGGAAGCCGGGTTTTCCAATGAAGGCGGTTTTGACGGCGGTATATCACTGTTGACCAATATAACCGGCACATGGATGATTCAGGAATGCAAACGTTACTGGCAGTCTGCCGGTGAATCCGTTTCCTATGATGATTTGGATGCGGAGGCGGAAAAGTCCAAACCTTTTGCCTGTTTCATAGATCCCTGTGCTTCCGATTTTATTGCGCCGGGGAATATGCCTGAACGTATCCGGAATTATTGCAGGAATACCGGTCAGTATGTTCCAGGGACAAAGGGCGAGATTATCCGTTGCATTCAGGAAAGCCTTGCTTTTACGTACCGTAATGTCAAAGATAAAATTGAAAAATTAACCGGAAAAAAATATCCGTGCATTCATATGGTTGGTGGAGGCATTAAAAGCGCACTCCTTTGCCGCCTGACAGCTGATGCCTGCGGGATCCCGGTTGTGGCCGGTCCCGTTGAAGGTGCTGTTTTGGGTAACATCGGAATCCAGATGATTTCCATGGGCATATTATCAGATTTAACGCAATTCAGACAAATTGTAAAAAATATGCCTGATATTATGCGTTATGAAAATTCCAATACGGAAAATTACGACAAAGGATTTGAAACATTTAAAGGAGTTGTCAAATGCTGAAAGGAATCCCTCCTGTTTTGTCCCCGGAATTATTGAAGGTTCTTTGTGAAATGGGGCACGGGGACAGGCTTGTTATCGCTGACGGGAATTTCCCCTCTGAATCAATAGGAAAAGACGGGATTGTAATACGTTGCGACGGCCACTTCGGCTGTGAATTGTTGGAAGCTGTTTTGAAGGTGTTTCCCCTGGATACCTATGTGGATAAACCCGTTTCCCTTATGGAGGTTGTTCCGGGTGATACCGTTAAAACCCCTATCTGGGATGAATACAAAAAAATCATCGCAAAGTATGACATCCGGGGCGGTGACGCAGTACAACATATTGAGCGTTTCTCTTTTTACGATGAGGCGAAAAAATCTTATGCTGTTATTGCCTCCGGCGAGACCGCCCTGTACGCAAACATAATGCTGCAAAAAGGTGTTGTTATTCCGGAGTAATGAATCATAAGGAGGATTGTATAAAATGGATTACAAAGAGATAAAAGATCAGATCTGCGATGTCTGCCACAAAATGTGGCAGCTTGGTTGGGTCGCCGCCAATGACGGTAACGTTTCCGTTAAACTGGATGACGGGACTTTTTTCGCCACTCCGACAGGTATCAGTAAGTCGTTTATCACTCCTGAAAAACTGGTAAGGATTGATGCTTCCGGAAAGGTTCTTGAAGGGGCTCCCGGTTACAAGCCGTCTTCTGAAATCAAAATGCATTTGCGGTGTTATGAGAAGCGGGAAGATGTGGGCGCTGTTGTACATGCCCATCCGCCCACAGCAACCGGTTATGCTGTCGCTCATATACCTCTGGACAGATATTGCATGATTGAAACAGTCGTGAGTATCGGTTCTGTACCGGTAACCCCATACGGAACGCCTTCAACTTATGAAGTGCCTGATGCTATTACGCCGTATCTTCCGTACCACGATGTGATGCTTTTGGAGAATCATGGGGCTTTGGCTGTCGGAGCGGATGTGATTACGGCTTATTACCGGATGGAAACCCTTGAGCTGAATGCAAAGATTTGTTTTACAGCCCATCTTCTTGGCGGTGAAAAGGAAATTTCAAAAGAAAATATCGACCGCCTGATTAATATGCGCGCCCAATATGGGGTAACAGGGAAGCATCCCGGTTACAAACATTATAGATAAAGACTGAAGTCTGATTTCTTTCAAGGAGGTTATTATGAAAAGAAATTTGATTAAGGGACTTTGCGTTGCGTTAATGATGCTCTGTGTCGTTTCTGCCTTCGCAGCCGGCGGAAAAGATTCCGGAAGCGACAAAATCGTTATGGGTGCGTTAATCCGTAACCTGAATGAAACGTTTGTCGCCAACTATGCGGATAACCTTAGGACGCTCGCTCAGAATGCCGGTGTTGAACTGCGTTTGCTTGACGGAAACGGTGATGTTGCCACCCAGCTTGACCAGCTCAATACGCTGCTTACCCAGGGTGTCAAATATTTCGTCATCATTCCGCAGGATACCGCTGCCACAGAGCAGATGTGCCAGCTGATTAACGCAAAGGGCGGAGCCGCCGCTTTCTCCAACATCCAGCCTTCTGTTGAAGCTCTGAAAGTCGGAAAGAATTTCTATCTGGCGTCATCCCCGGAAACAGTCGCCGGCAACATCCAGGCGGAAATCGCGGATGAGTACTTCAAAGCTTATCCCGACAAACTTGGTCCGAACAATACCATTAACCTGCTTATCATCAACGGTCAGCTTGGACATCCCGCCCAGGTTAACCGCCGCCAGGGAGCGATCGACGGCCTGAAAGCCCGCGGTTACAACGTCAACATCGTGGCGGAACAGACCGCTAACTGGGCCGCGGCGGAAGCGCAGGCTTTGATGGACGCATGGCTCGCCGCTTACAGCGGACAGTTCAATATGGTTTTCGCCCAGAATGACGATATGGCCATGGGCGCTGTTGAATCCATGCTGACAAACAAATTCACCGATGATCCCAACGACATCACAAAGGATACAAACGGTGACGGAACTGTGACAAAGGTTCCTGTTGTCGGTGTTGACGCCACCCCCGCCGGACAGCAGTCCATCAGGGAAAACAAGATGTATGCTACAGTTCTCCAGGATGCTGTCGGTCAGTCAACAACAGCCTTTGAGCTGATGTACACCACGGCGACAAAAGGATCCGCTATCGGAACAACAGCCGGTGGAATCACAGCGACCACGGAAATCGGGGAAGATCCCGCGACGGATCCCGCTGTTCTGGATCAGTGCTTCCTTGTTCCGTTCAAGAAAGTCACAAAATCTGATCTTTAAATTTTGTTAATAGCTGTGCCGGGAGTCAGACTGGCTTCCGGCATCCTTCAGTCAGATGCCGCAGATTTTAACTTTTATTTTGTGATTTCTGCGGCTTTATTTTAATTATAACGGAGGACCGAATGCAGGAAGAATATATCCTTCAAATGAAGGAAATCTCTAAGCAATTTCCAGGCGTCCTTGCACTCAATAAAGTTTCTTTTAATGTCCGTCCGGGTACTGTGCACGCTTTGATGGGTGAAAACGGCGCCGGTAAATCGACATTGATGAAGTGTTTGTTTGGAATATATCATCCCGATTCCGGCTCTGTGGTTTTTAAGAACAAAGAAGTGAAATTCCACAGTGTCAAAAACGCCCTTGACGCCGGTATTTCCATGATACAACAGGAATTGTCAAATGTTCCTTTCAGAACTGTGGCGGAAAATACATGGATGGGCAGGGAGCCGGTTCTCCCGGTGAAAGGGCTGCGTCTCATTGATCACCGCAAAGTGACGGAAGAAACAGTCAAGTTGATGCAGGAATTGGATATGGAAGTCGATCCCAACGCCATGATGTCTTCTTTATCCATATCCCAGCAGCAGGCGTGTGAAATAGCAAAGGCTGTTTCTTACGGGGCTTCTGTTGTGGTTATGGACGAACCCACTTCGTCTTTATCAGAAAAGGAAGTCGATCATCTTTTCAAGATTATCAATGATTTGAAAAGCAAAGGCGTTGCGATTATTTATATTTCCCACCGTATGAATGAGATATTCCAGATAGCGGATGAAATATCCGTTATGCGTGACGGTGAAATGATAGGCACATATGATGCGAAGGATCTTGATAACGACAAGCTTATCAATCTGATGATTGGCCGTGTAACAACGCAACAGTTCCCTGAAGTGACTGCCGTTCCGGGTGATGTTTGTCTCGAAGTGGAGCATCTGTCGTCTGTGAATCCCAGATCATTTCAGGATGTATCCTTCAAACTGCATAAATCTGAAATCCTCGGCGTCGGAGGCCTTATCGGCGCCCAGCGTTCCGAGCTTATGGAAGCGATATTCGGGCTACGTTCCGTTGTGGCCGGCAGGATAGTTATAAACGGAAAGGAAATTACAATACATTCCCCGAAGGATGCCATCCGTAACGGGATCGGGCTTATTACCGAAGACCGGCGTGGTACAGGTATTTTTCCGCTTATGTCTGTATTGAGTAATACGTCTATTGCGTCATTGGATAAATACCGCTCAAAACTGCGCCTCATAAAACATGCGGATGTGTCAAAAACAGCGGTGGATGTTAACTCCGCCCTGCACACTAAAACCGCATCCATGCAGACCGCGATACAAAACCTGTCGGGCGGAAACCAGCAGAAGGTTATTTTGGCCCGCTGGCTTATGACGGTTCCGGATATCCTTATCATGGATGAGCCTACCCGTGGTATTGATGTCGGCGCCAAATATGAGATTTACACGATTATGTCCGAACTGGTAAAACAGGGAAAATCCATCATAATGATTTCCTCCGAAATGCCGGAATTAATCGGTATGTCCCACCGTATCATGGTTTTGTGTAATGGCAGGGTAACCGGATTCTTGAATAAAGAGGACGCTACCCAGGAAGCAATAATGCGTTATGCCACGCAGTTTTCATAAATAGGTTCAAGGAGAAGTCATTATGAATGATAAAATATCTGTTGCAAAAAATCCGCTTACTGCCACCCGGATAAAAGACCTTATGTCGAAATACACCACATACATAATCTTTATTGTTTTGTTTGTCGGACTTGGTATTTTGACCGGTTTCGATTCATGGAAGCTGCCGTCCCTGCAGAACCTCGTGATTGCAGAATCAATCAGGGCTTTTGCGGCGCTGGGTGTCGGTGTCATCATCATCACAAGGGGAATCGACCTTTCAATTGGTTATGCCGTTTGTCTGACAGCCAGTATGGCGGCCTCATTGTCGCAGAGCGTCACATACAGTGCGGCGATGTATCCCGGTGTTGATTTTCCGATTTTCCTTCCTGTTCTGGTTGCAGTCCTCATCGGTATGCTGGTCGGAGCGGTAAACGGTTCTTTGGTCGCCTACGCCAAACTTCCGCCGTTCATCGCGACGCTTGGTGTCCTTTCCCTTTGCCGCGGAACACAGCTGATTTACACAAACGCAACTGTTGTTGGAAGCGTAAAAAATGAGTACAAAGCTCTTGCCCAGGGTTTTATCGGACCGTTCCCCCTTTTGATGATTTATGTTGCGATTGCTGCTTTTATAGTATGGCTTATCCTCCGCCACACACGCCTCGGTGCGAACCTGTATGCAATCGGTGGAAATCCCCAGGCTGCGCGGGTTGCCGGTATTAACGTGGAAAGAGGATTGCTCTTTGCCTACACTTTTGCTGGAGCTTTATATGGAATCGCCGGTGCACTTCAGACCGCGCGTCTTGGATTGGCAAACTCCCTTACCGCAGTAGGTATGGAACTTGATGCCATCGCCGCAGTCACCATTGGAGGTGTGTCCCAGTCCGGAGGTGTAGGTACCATGGGCGGAATGATTTGCGGTGTACTTATCATGGGTATCATTACTTATGGAATGAACTTCCTGGCCGTTAACTCTTATTTCCAATACCTTGTAAAAGGTTGTATCATAATCATCGCAGTATTTTTCGATATGCGCAAACATACGCGCAAATCATAATCAAGGAGGTGCTGTAATATGGCACGTTTTGTATTAAATGAAACATCTTATCACGGTTCCGGGGCAATCAAGGAGATTGTGACGGAAGTGAAAACTCGCGGCTTCAAAAAAGCCTTTGTATGCTCGGATCCTGATCTGGTCAAATTCAATGTCACGTCAAAAGTGACCGATTTGCTGAAGGCTGCGGGGCTGGACTTTGAGTTGTATTCCAACATAAAGCCGAACCCGACAATCGAGAACGTCCAGACCGGTGTAGCCGCCTTCAAGAAAAGCGGCGCCGATTATCTGGTCGCAATCGGTGGCGGTTCTTCAATGGATACCGCAAAAGCCATCGGTATTATTATTGCCAATCCGGAACACGAAGATGTACGTTCCCTTGAGGGGGCAATTATAACAAAAAATAAATGTGTCCCAATTATTGCCGTTCCCACAACAGCCGGAACAGCTGCCGAAGTTACCATCAACTACGTTATCACAGATGTAGAGAAGAAACGCAAATTTGTCTGCGTTGATCCCCATGACATCCCTGTTGTGGCCGTTATTGATCCGGACATGATGAGCAGTATGCCTAAAGGCTTGACTGCAGCCACCGGTATGGACGCCCTGACCCACGCCATCGAAGGTTACATCACCAAAGGTGCCTGGGAACTCAGCGATATGTTCCACCTGAAGGCTATTGAAATTATTTCCCGCTCACTGCGTGATGCTGTTGCCAACACCCCTAAAGGGCGGGAAGACATGGCGCTTGGACAGTATGTTGCCGGAATGGGCTTCTCCAACGTAGGATTGGGAATCGTTCACTCCATGGCTCATGCGCTGGGTGCTTTCTATGACACTCCCCACGGTGTGGCAAATGCGATTTTGCTTCCGACCGTTATGGAATACAACGCTTCCGCAACCGGCAGCCGCTACCGGGACATTGCAAAGGCCATGGGTGTCCCTGGAACAGATAAGATGTCCGAAGCTGAATACCGCAAGGCGGCCATTGACGCAGTAAAGAAGTTGTCCACCGATGTAGGTATCCCCGCGGATCTCAAGGAAATTGTAAAACCCGATGACGTACCGGCTCTGGCAAAATCCGCAATGGCGGACGCTTGTACTCCCGGTAATCCGAAAGATCCCAACGTGTCCGACATAGAAAAACTTTACCGCTCACTGCTGTAGAAAGGAAGTCCCTGCTGTTCTCCGGAAATCCGGGGAACAGTATGCGGACGAAAGCAACATCAGGCGTAAGGCATCCGTGATCCGGATGCCTTTTTATTTCTGCCGCTTTTTTGTTACTGGGCGTCTATTGTGTCTATTACGGCGGGAGAAGTTCCCCCGTTCGTGGAAAATCTGTCTGAAAGGGATTTTGTAATATGGATGCCACCGTTCTCCGTTATTAAAATCATGTCGAAATTCTGGTGCTGCCTCCAGTATCCTGTTGCCTGTTCCAGCCCCATCACAAATAAAGCGGTGGAAAGAACGTCCGCAAGCCTTCCTTTTTTCGCAACGATTGTCACGGATGCCAATCCGCTTTCCGCCGGATATCCTGTCGCTGGATTTATAATGTGATGGTATTTTTTCCCGTTTTCTCCGGTAAAATACCGTTCGTATCCGCCAGATGTTATAACAGCGCAGTCCTCCGCTTCAACAATCCCTATGGTTTCTCCATCATCAAATGGATTCCTTATGCCTATCCGCCATTTGCCGCCGTCCGGTTTTTTCCCGATAAGCTGGATGTTTCCGCCGATGTCCAAAAGTGCTGAAGTTATACCCTGCTGTTTTAGTAAATCCACAACCATGTCACCCGCATATCCCTTTGCCACTGCCCCCAAATCAAGTTTAACGCCGTCAGATAGATGAATATTACCGTCTGACAAACAGACTTTCTTATAACCTGTGTTTTTAAGCAAACCGGCCAATTCCTCCTTTCCAGGGATTCTATACTGATGGCTTGTAAAACCCCATGCGTCCACAACCGGATATATCGTCGGTTCAAAGGTTCCTTCCGTTTTTTCAGCCATTGCCAGGGCGAATTCGAGAAGTTCCTCCGTTTCAGTGCTTATTTGCGTTGTTTCCCCGCGACTGTTGTTTACCCTGTATATTTCACTTTTTTCATATGAAACAGACCATAGGTCTTCAAGTTCCTTTATTTTTTCTTCGGAAAGTTCCAGTGCCTTTCCCGCCTGATCCCCGTAAGCGGACATCGTTATGTAAGTCCCCATGGCGATAAAATTTATGGAATGTTTTTTAAGGTTCGTGCCGGTGGCAGGTTTGCATCCTGGGAAAAAAAACAGTCCGCACAAAAGCAATGCATTGCAAAACAATAAAAAGCGGTTTGGGAGGTTCTGCCCCGGATTTTTATATTTCATTCTTTTTCCCCATAATGTAGAAATTCATAAGGATAAATACAGTCATGACAATTATATCTAAACGGAAATTTCTTTCAACTGTATACCCCCTCCCGTTTTTTCGCCATCCTCTTGCTAAAATTATTTGCGCTCTGATATATTAAACCATGCGGTTTTCTTGTTCCGTTTTTGCTTTGTATTTTATGTTGGTTTTGGCGCCATTTTTTTACGGGGAATCCGGTTCCCCTTCCGGCTCCAATGATAACGGTTCTGCGTGGAAAATGCAGAAATCCCATATGTTGAATCTCCATTCCCGTTCCATGGAATGGCAGAAGTTGAAACGTATCCAAGGTGGAGAGAATATTCCGACGGCGGTTCATTCTATATCCGCTTCGGAAGCCTCTTATTATGGTTTTACCGTGGACAGATATCTTCCTGCGGAGCGTAAAACCTTTTTAAGCCCTGTTTTGCGTGTGCAGCCTTTTTTCACCGTCTGGAATAATATTGATACAGAAAGAGGAAGCCGGGATTTTTCACTGCGTAAAAGGCTTGGAATGGAGGATGAAATACTGGCTGCGGGGATTACCTTCGGTACGGAGTCTTTTTTCGCTTCCTTTCAGTTTGATATGTCCACTGATGAGCTTGTCCGTAAAGCTGACTCGTCCGGCTTCCTCGGATTTTGGCAGCCCCAGGTTTACGGCAAATGGATGACCTTTCCCCGGGAGGGGTATTTGTCCTGGGCGGGGGAAAATATTTCCTTTTTCGCCGGCAGGATGAAAACGGGAATAGGACTCGGGGAGGAAAACCTGATATTGAATGGGCAGGCTTCCTGGTACGACAGTCTCCAATTCACCTGGTGGGACGAGAAATTCAAATTCTTTTCGATGATAGGTTCTTCTTCAGCCCATTTGTCCGACGGGGAATGGGCGGTCCAGACGCAGCAGTGGGATGACATAAACAACCATGACGATTCCGCCACTGCGGATATACCTCTCAAAATGTTCACTTATCACCGCTTTGAATGGAAACCTGTGCGGCGTTTCGGAATAGGTGTAACGGAAATGCAGCTTATCGGCGGTAAGGTTCCAGATTTGTTTAACCTGCTTCCGATGGTTACCTGGCACAACACCTATTCCGCGGCTGTTACCAACGTGATGTTTCAGGCTGATTTTTGGGCATTGCCGCTGGACGGTCTTCTCATACAGGGCGAATTCCTGGTGGATGATTTGCAGTCCGCTGTGGAAACCGGTGAGTCAAAACCTAATTGTCTTGCCTGGGAACTGGGAGCCCTTTATACGCTTCCTTTGGACATTCCCGGCTGGATTTTCTTTCTTTCCGGTGAATATTCCCACGCTGACCGTTGGACTTACACACGCTGGCAGCCCTATTTGAGTATGTACCAGCGTCAGGTTTCCAGTGGCGGTCATTCCGGGCTTGATACCCCCTTTGGACATTCTGAAGGCGGTGATGTGGATTCCTTCAAGTTTTCCGTGGGTGCTGTCACGGAACAGGGGGGCAGGATTGAATTGGGTTACAAATACCTCATTAAAGGGCCCGTATACCTTAACGACCTGGTCATAATAAACGGCAACGGATTTCTTCCCGTTTATTATGACCAGGTTTCAAACCCTGAGGTCGCCGCCGTTTTGAATAAACCCGACAAGCACAGCCACTGTTTTTTGCTTGAGGCTGTATGGCCTTTCCTAAATCATTTTGAAGCTTCCGCCGGATTGGATTTACGCTATGTAATGAATGCTTCCCATGAGAAAGGCAAAAAGGCTTTTGAGACAATATTTAAAACCGGGATACTCTGGCATTATTAACCCTCCCTGCCTTTGATATACGGTAGAGAAGGTATTCGAATATCATGTTTTGCATTTGTCCGCCGCTGGAACGGAGTTCCCCGTCCGCATCCGTCAGCATGGCTAAAATCCCCTCCACGGCTGGTTTGTTCCAGATACGTGCCGCGGAACGGTATTGATTTTGGATTTTTATGCCGGAAAAACCGCCCTTCCTAAGCATATCGGCAGGAATATTCCTTCCGGATCCGCCGGCTTGTTCCTCCAGGGAAAGCCAGTCTTGAAGCCTTCGGAAGCAATATGAGAGTCCCGCTATGACCTGTGGCGGGGAAGAATCCTTAGAAAGGGAAATTTTCCTGAAAACCGCCGCCGCATTTTCAAAATCGTGTTTTGACAGGGCATCGAAAAGAGTAAATGCGTTCTCTTCTTTGTTATGGGAAATTATGTATTCAACTTCATTTTCCGTAATCATGGTTCCTTTCCCGTAGAAAAGGGGGAAGGGTGAACAGGCAGCCCTCAGGGTTTCCGTGTTGTTTTCCACCATTTCCAAAATCAGCCTTACAGCTTTTTCGTCTATGGATAAACCCTCTTTTTTGAAAAATGAAACAATCCACTGTTCTTTCCTGTCCTCAAAAAGCTCCCAGAAAATTTTCTTGTGACCATCCGGTACGGCGGTCTCAATTTTTTTGTCAATGGAAATTTCATCTGAAAGAAGAATGAGGAAGGAATTGTTTTCAGGGTTTTCCCGGACAGAGGTTACCGAATGGATCCAGTCGGTAAGAATTGTGATTTCATCTTTCAGTTTTATAAGTTCCGCGTTCCCCAACACCACAAATTTACCCGCGGAAAAGAGGGAACCGTTTTGCAGCAGGGAAACTAAATCTCCTGTTTTTATATCCTGGGCGTAATATTTATAATTTTCCAAATTGCCGTGCTGCTTTTCCGCCTGAAGTTTGATTTTTTCAATTTCTGCATTTTTTTCCCCGTTTTCCGGTCCGGTAAAAAGCCATACAGGGGCTGTCCCCGTGTTTTTTGATACTGCTTTAGCTGTCATCACAGTGCCTCCGGGTTTTCCGGCTCTTTGACTACGGGTTCAGTTCCGGTGTCGCCGGTGGGGATTGCTGAATTTGTATTTGGCTTTACATCCACGCCGGTTTTTTCCACGGCAGCCTCTTGATTCCCCGGATTCATGCCGGAAAGGGTGTTTTTAGCATGAATTATTTCTGCCCCGTTATTTATGAAAGAAACCGCTTCCTCCAAACCGTATATCCGGTGACTGATAAGGCTTGTGCTGTTATCTCCCCGTGAAATTTCACCGCACACACGGTTTAAGGAAGCCAGGGGGTCGGATAACCGCACACATATGTATAGAGCCGTCAGCAGAAGGAAAAGAAAGGGAGGCAGAATAAAACTTGAAAACAGCCATATTCCTGAATAAGGGATAAGTGGGGCAAGCCTTTTCAAAGTGAAAATATGGGTTTCCATTTCTTCTATCATGTGTTCCGCTTTTTTTATCACCACCGGAAAGGCTGAAGTATAAAGGCATAAATAAGTGTTTCCGGCGTATTTCACTGTTTTAAGGATTCTTATGCAGGAATTGTTTCCACTGTCCGTGATTATGCCGTTTTTCATTTCGGCAAGTTTTTCCGCCTTGATGAATACGGAGGAGTCTCCCTCTTCCTTTACGGTTTGGTAGCCTATGGTGTTTTTGTTTTCCCCGTCAACCAGGTAAACCTGTACCGCCTTGGCATTGGAGTCAAATTCCCTGATTTCCGGAATCCAGTGCCGTGGATACGCTCTTTGGTTCCCTATATTCACGCCTGTTAAAAATTTTCTTGCCACAGTTTCAAGCTGGATTTTCCTCAGGTTTGTGTATTCCTCCGCTGTTTTTTCAGCGTTGATAATGGAAGCATGGATTTTATTGTCATTATATACGGAGAAAATATTGTTCATGAAAAAACTTGAAAAAACACAGAAAATTATTGCCACCAGAATTGCAAACCCGCAAAAAAGCTGAAAAACATTTATGCCGCTTTTATGCATTTTTCCGGTTTTCATGATTTCTGAGGATATGCCATAAAATAGAAAGGATGCCAGCGCTATGAAGGAAACCGGGATAATCACAAGGAGAAAAAAGCCCCTGGGATTCTGAAAAAATGTCTTGTCGAAAAGTCCTTCCGCACTTTCCTTTAAAAGCAGGAAACAAGAGGCTGTTACCAGCAGGAATACAAAAATAATGAACGGCAAGGAAAAAACAACAGGGAAAATTCTTTTTTCAGGTTCTTTTTGTACTTTCAATCTTCTTCGAATTTATTTTCAAACAATTCTTCAATCGCCGCCGCCGCTTCAGCTTCATCGGGTCCGTTCGCGGACAATTTAATTTCCGTATTATAACTTGCAGCCATCATTATAATACCCATAATGGATTTTGCGTTGACATGAAGCGTTCCCTTTTCCAAGGTGATTTCACTTTGAAATTTATTGGCGGTTTGGACAATTAAAGACGCCGGTCTGGCATGTATTCCCGCCCTGTTCTTTATTTTTAGAACCTTATGTATCATCTTGAATCTCCCCTTGTAAAATCAGTATGAATCGTCCGCATCATAATACGGCGATTGTACCGCATCCGTTTCAAGCCAACGCAGAACGCTTTTGTTGAATTCTTTCGCCGAGAAATACCCCATGCTTTTCAAGCGTTCATTCATAGCCGCTGTTTCTATAATAATCGGGATATTCCGTCCTGGGCGCACCGGAATTTCCAACATGGGAACCTGTACCCCGAGAATATCCATGGTTTTCTGGTCCGCCCCCAACCGGTCGTAAGACTTGGTGGCGTCCCATTCTTCCAGTTTTGCGACAATCTGCACTTCTTTCCGTTCACGGATAGCACCGACTCCGAAAAGCTGGGTGATGTTTATTATACCAAGCCCCCGTATTTCCATGTGATGCCCGATAAACTTATTAGCCCCTTGTCCTATGAGGCTGTTTCCGTTCACACAGGAAATTTCCACTATATCATCGGCTACAAGCCGGTGTCCCCTCTCAATCAAATCCAGGGCCGTTTCGCTTTTTCCCACTCCGGAATCTCCGAGTAGAAGTATCCCCAATCCGTAGACTTCCACCAGAACACCGTGAAGGGACATCCGGGGCGCGAAAATATTGGAGAGGATTCGCATCAGCCGGGACGAAAATTCGCTGGATTCCAGTCCGGTGGATAAAACGGGGCAATCCGCTTCTTCCGCCATATCAACAAAAACCTGTGGCGGTTGAAGGCTGTGGGTAAAAATACAGCAGGGCAACGGATATGCAAAAAGCGCCTTTATGTTTTCGGTAAGGTTGTTTTGGACAATATTATTCAGATATGCGACTTCACCACGTCCGAACAGTTGAACCCTTTGGTATGCGAAAGAATCAAAAAAGCCGGAAAGCGCCAGCCCCGGACGGTTTAAGTCGGGGATTGATATAGGACGAACCAAGCCCCTTCTCCCGCAGATGCAGCGCAAATCCAAAGAGTCATGTTCTCTTAAATCCAGACTGAGAAGATCCAGAACTGAAAAACGTTTCGAAAACATACTTGACTATACCCGCAGGAGTTTTTTTTGTAAAGACTTGGCTCCTGTCAATTTTATTTCCGCTCTTGTATCTTATCCTTTTCTTTTTTTACTTTCTGGTCCAAAACGTCCATCATTTTATTTACACAAGCCTGAAAATCATAGTCTTCGGCCGAAACATGGGCGTTCCCTCCCCATCTGAAATTCACCGTGGATTCACTGAGGAATTTTTTATCCAGCTTTACGGAAACCGTGATGTCTGTGATTAAATCCTCCGCGTATTTTATTCTCTGGAGCTTTTTGTCAATAAATTCGCGCTGCTCATCATCCATCGTAAATTTAATTGCGTTTACATTGATGTTCATATAGCCTCCTGAATGATTATGATACTACTAAACCACGGTAAAATCAAAAGATTTCTTAAAAAACATATAATATTAGATTATATTTGATAATAAACGCCTGTTCCGGATTTGTTGGAACGGTTCCTGTGTTTAACGGTCAAAAGAAGAGCCTATTGAAAGTTCATTTCTGTATTTTGCCACAGTCCGGCGGGCAATATTTATTCCCTTTTGGGAAAGCAATTCCATTATTTCCCTGTCGGTGGGTTTTCCGGGTGAATTTTCGATAATTTCCCTGATTATTTCCTTTGCGCTCTGTTTTGAGGTGCCCCCGTCTTTGTTCAGGGAGGATGGAGTGCCCGCTTTTCCGCTGAAAAAGTACCTTAATTCAAAGATACCCCATTCGCACTGGAGGTATTTGCCGGATGCAGCCCGGGAAACGGTGGCTTCATGCAATCCCGTTTCGTCCGCCACATCCTTGAGTTTCATCGGGTGGAGGAATTTCGGTCCTTTATTGAAAAAGTCCTTCTGGAAAAGTACTATCACCCTTGCCACTTTCATTACAGTCAGGTTCCTTTTTTTCAGGGAGTTCATGAACCACCGGGCTTCCTGCAAGGATTCCCGGGCAAAATCCCTGGTTTGTTTCCCTTGCCCGCTGTCTTTTCCCAGTTTCATAAAAAAAGGTGAAATCCCGATGACAGGTATTTCCTCATCGTTTATTCTTATGGAAAATTCTTCCCCTTCTTTTTTTACAAATATGTCCGGCACAATGTATTGGGCGCCATCGCCGGTAAAGTCCCCGAGGGTTTGCCCGGAGGGAAATGCCCTTCCGGGGAAGGGGGTCAGGGTGCGCAAAAGTTCCAGAAGGCTTTTCCCTTCTTCCAGGGAAATTTGGATTCCTGATTCCTTTTTTAAATTCCGTATAAACACCTCGGTCCGGCCTTTTTCAAAACAGGAAAAATGTTCCCTCAGGATTCGGGACAACAGATTATACTGCCTTTGCTCCTCCGGATTTTTGGAAAAAGAAGCGTAAATTTCAGCTTGAACCGCCAGGGATTCCCGGAAATCGGATGTGGCGCACCCTATAGGATCGAGCTTTTGTACCGCTTTTATGGCTTTTTCGAGAATTTCCTGGTTCCCGTCTGTGGAAAGGGTTTCCGGAGGTGAGATATGGAAACCGTTTGAATCCAGGTTTTGAATAACCAGGGCGGCAACCTGTTCCACTTCCGTCCCGACGGTTGTTTCCGCCAGTCCTTTCATCAAATGGTCCTGAAGGGTTTCCCTTAGGCTCAGGGCTTTTTCCAGAAAATTCCTGTTGGCTTCACTTTTTTCCGCGGCTGTGACAGCTGAAGTTTTTCCAGTCATGTTGGAAGATTCAGGGATAAAAGGAGGGTGCCGGGGAATTTCTCCGGAAACAACCGGGTCGGATATTATTTCCAGGGCCGGATTTTTTTCGGTTTCCTCCAAAATTCTTTCCCGGAGCTCGGCAAATGGCAGGGTCATAAGATTCAGGGATTGAATCATTTTTTGCGAAAGGAATAATTTTTGCTGTTGGGTTAAAATCTGGCGCCCGTTCTGCATAAAGAGAATATACGAAGTTGGGGAAATTCCGTCAACTGAAATAAGTTGTGCCTGGAATGGGATGGAATCGGTTTCAGGAACTCTGCCGGAGAGCCTTGTGTTCCTGTTTATTCCTGTACATTGCCTTGTCGGCTTGATCCATGAGGGCTATAAAATCCCTGCTGTTATTAACCTGACTTGTGGCGGAGCCAATGGACAGCCCTGTCCCGAACGATTTATCATATTTTGGAAGTTCCAGGTTTTCATATATTCTGTTGATAATGACTTTTGAGGCATTTTCTTCTGTATCGGGTAACATTATGAGGAATTCATCTCCCCCTATTCTGAAAATCAAGTCTTTTTTCCTTACACTGGAAAAAAGGGTTTTACTGCATGATTTTATGTAATTGTCACCCTCTGCATGACCATATATGTCATTTACCTTTTTCAGGTTGTCTATGTCGCACATGACGAGGGTTATTACACTTTGGCTTGTTTCCAGTATAGTGTCCTTTTTCATTTCAAAGAAATGCCTGTTATAGGCGCCGGTCAGCATATCACGGAAGGCGTATTTTTCCAGTAAAGCCATTATCCTGTTGATGTAGGAAATATTATTAAATGTATAAAACGCTCCCATCTTTATGGAAAGTTTATTATGAATGGACTGTTCCTGGACATACCACACCATATGATTTGAAGAGTCCTCCAGCATGAATCCGGCGTGGTTTCCTATGGCGGGGACATTTTTGGGCAGCTCGGTTTTTGTGTAATTGGCAAGAAAGTCCTCAAAAAGAAATTCTCCGTAAGGGGAAAAAGACTTTTTCTTTACAATGCCTTCCGCGGCGGAATTAAAGTAAACCACAATTCCGTGGTTGTCCGTTATAAAAATCGGAATCGGGAATAAATCTTCCCTGTATTTTCCCGTTAATAAAATCATTCTCTCGACATTATCGAAACAAATTCCCATGTATATCGTGATTATACAGAAAAGGTGGGCACAGCCGCTTAATGCCACCGAGAGGGATGTGTAGTCTGTCAATACGGTGAAGATGAAATTCCAGAGAATCAGGAAACTGCTTCCCAAAATGATGGTAAACACAGTTTTTTTGTTGGGCGTGGTCTTTTTTCTCAGTTTGATGAAAAGGATTATGATTCCCGCCACGACTATCGAATAGCTGTAAACAAGATGCACGAAAAACCATGGGCCGTGATGTTCCGGGACACGTGTGATTTCGTCTGTCAGGACATAATCATAGGATAACATAAATCCATGGAACATATATGTCATCGAGAAAAAGGCTGTAAGGGCTGGAACTACCAGGATATGCTTAATACGCTTTTTACTGGCCGGGAAGGTGAAGGCAAAGGTGAATAGGAACCAATATGTGGCGGCAAAGGAATTGTTTGCATAAATCATGGAATTGCAAAGGGTTACTATTTTGGGATCGTTTATAATCATATACCCGATATAAAATACATCCCAAAAGCCTATGCAGAGTACAAAGACTTGAAAAATTTCATATACTTGGTTATATCGCTTATGGCGTTCGCTTTTTAAAAATATTATAAAGGATGTTATTACGCAAAGAAGCCTTATAAAAACATTTATCCCCATTTCGGAGAAAAACAAGTTTCCTAATTGAAATCCTTGCATAACTATTAAGTATATATCAAAAGTATGAGAATAACAATTATTTACGTGATTCGTTGTTAAATTCACGAAAATCTGCTATAATTTATTCAGTGAAAAAGTACGATGATGCTGAATTGATGCAAACTCTGGATTATATCCTCAACAGGGCCCAACTCCGGGAAGTTGACGCCTTGGAAGCCGCTGTTGCCCGTCGACGGAAAGCTT
Organism: uncultured Treponema sp.; assembly: GCA_949299755.1. Classification (GTDB taxonomy): domain Bacteria; phylum Spirochaetota; class Spirochaetia; order Treponematales; family Treponemataceae; genus Avitreponema. The sequence continues at coordinate 38,216 of CASGBA010000013.1, forward strand.
TGACAAGGCAGACGGGGATTATATCCCTTGATCCGGAGAAAGCCGCCAAAGAGATGACAGATGCTGTGCAAGGCAGTTTGAAGCGGAGCATGGAAGGAGTGAAAAACACTTTCAGGAATTTTGCCTTCGATCTTTTGGACAAGGAAGCTCCCGATTTGTCGGAAGAAGAAAAAGAGAGGCTTGTTGAATCCTGGATACCTGAGTCAACCCCGTCTATGGATTTTTCCAGGGATGGGGCGGTGGAGGGAGAAGGATCAGGATTTATCCCCCCGGAAGGCTATGTGGGGCTGGCAAAAAAAGGAAAGATAAACGGAATCCCCTGCGATGCCTTGAATTCAATGATACACCAGTTTGTGGCCTATAGCCAGGGATCTTTGTCTTTTTACGACGAGGCGGATCTTCGTAATAACATCGGGGATTGGACTACAATTTATTGGCGCAAATTTCCGGTTCAAATTCAAAAACTGATAAAAGCTTACCTTTCGGAAAAATGTACTCCCGACGAATTTGAGGCTGTTTTAGCCCAAATGTTGCAATAACGGTGGGCGTATAATAATTACTGCGAAAATATTATTGAATCAGGAAAAAGTCATTGACATAAGTTTTTATTTTCAATATCATGCAAATCACGGCAACGGAGTCGTGGATTAATTTTAATTTTATTTAATCTGCGGGGTCGTTTTTTTTGCCCTAATCAAAACGGCAATGGCGTCGGGTTCATTTTTAAGACTCGAAGTCATTGCCGTTTTTATTTTAAACACCGGTTTGAATGATTTGGATTCCCTCAGGAGGTTGCAAAATGTGTTCTATCATGGGTTACAGTGGAAAAGATGTTCCGGCAAAAGATTTTAACGGAGGGTTTATGCGGACAAAATCCCGGGGGCCGGATGCAACAAAAACAATAACCTTAAAAAACGGCGTTTTAGGATTTCACCGGCTTGCCATCATGGGGTTAAACGCTGAGGGAATGCAGCCATTTGAATTGGATGGCAATTATGTAGTATGCAATGGAGAGCTTTACGGCTTCAGGAAAATCAAGGAAGAGCTGGAGGCGGAAGGATTTAAATTCAAAAGTGAATCCGATTGTGAAATCATTCTTCCTTTATACAGGAAGTATGGGAACGGGATGTTTGAAAAACTTGACGCGGAATTTGCAATGATTATATACGACGGAAAAACCGGAACGTTTACCGCTGCCCGGGATCCTATAGGAATCAGGCCTCTCTTTTACGGTTACGATGTCAGGGGAAATATAGTTTTTGCCAGTGAGGCAAAGAACCTGGTGGGCATTGCGGATAAAATCATTCCCTTTCCACCTGGGTATTACTATGCCGGCGGCAAGTTTGTCTGCTACCGGGATATAAGCAAAACAAGTTCCGTCATAAAGGATGGGCTTGAAACAGTGTTTACAAACATACGTGAAAAACTCATCGCAGGAATTCGTAAAAGACTTGATGCTGACGCTCCGTTGGGTTTTCTTCTTTCGGGAGGTTTGGATTCTTCTTTGGTGTGTGCAGTCGCCGCAAAGATCCTTGATAAACCGTTGAAAACCTTTTCCATAGGGATGGATACGGATGCCATTGATTTAAAGTATGCCCGGGAAGTGGCTGAATATCTTCACACGGATCATCACGAAGTTATTATTTCTAAAAAAGATGTTCTGGATTCTTTGGAGACTGTCATAGCGGCCCTGGGAACATACGACATAACCACAATCCGCGCCAGTATAGGAATGTATTTGGTTTGCAAGGCTATCCATGAGCAAACTGATGTGAGGGTTGTATTAACCGGCGAAATCAGTGATGAGTTGTTTGGTTATAAATACACGGACTTTGCACCTGATGCCGGAGCTTTTCAAAAGGAGGCGGAAAAGCGCATCCGGGAAATCCATATGTATGATGTGTTGCGTGCCGACAGATGTATATCGGTTAATTCACTGGAAGCCCGTGTCCCTTTTGGTGATTTGGATTTTGTGGAATATGTGATGAATTTAGATCCTGAAATAAAACTTAACAAATACGGAAAAGGAAAATATCTTCTCCGCCGTGCCTTTGATGGAGCTTGGCTGCCTGAAGACATCCTGATGAGAGAAAAGGCTGCCTTCAGTGACGCGGTGGGCCATTCCATGGTTGATGATTTGAAGGAATTCGCCGAATCAGTTTATACGGATTCGGATTTTGAAAAAAAACGGTCCCGTTATTTCCATGCAAAACCTTTTACAAAGGAATCACTTCTATACAGAGAACTTTTTGAAAAATATTATCCGGGACAGAGTGGAATGGTGACGGATTTCTGGATGCCGAATAAAACCTGGAAGGGTTGCAATGTGGATGATCCCTCCGCCCGTGTTTTGTCAAATTACGGCGACAGCGGAAAGTGACCGGTTAATCCATTATAAAGGAGTGCGTAAATTATTATGGAAAGAATGAATGCGGATTGTTTTGATGGTTCCGGAGTAAGAACCTTATACGAGCCTTCCTTTGAACATGACAGTTGCGGGATCGGTGCCGTTGTGAATATAGACGGACTGCAAACCCACGGGGTTGTGGACAACGCCCTTCATATTGTGGAAAAACTTGAGCACCGGGCCGGGAAGGATGCGAAAGGGGAAACCGGTGACGGAGTCGGAATCCTGGTGCAGATTTCCCATTCCTTTTTTTCAAAGGTCGCCTTGGAACTCCATATGGACATCGGAGGTGAAAGGGATTATGGAATCGGGATGTTTTTTCTCCCGGTGGACCAGCTTGAGCGGGGACGCGCTAAGAAGCTCTTTGAACTTTTAACGGAACGGGAAGGCTTAAAGTTTCTAGGATGGAGGCCAGTCCCTGTTGACGAGTCTGTGTTGGGCGGGAGAGCCCGGGAATGTATGCCCGTTATAACCCAGTGTTTTATAAGACGGCCGGAAAGTGTGGAGAAAGGCATTGATTTCGACAGGAAACTTTATGTTCTTCGCAGGCAGTTTGAACTTTCCGGACAAGGAATTTATGTGGCTTCCCTGTCTTCTCGTACAATCGTTTATAAGGGAATGTTTTTGGTAAGTCAGTTGCGGACGTTTTACAGGGATTTGCAGTCTGAATATTATACTTCGTCTCTGGCTATTGTCCATTCAAGATTCAGCACAAACACAACTCCCAGTTGGGAGCGGGCTCATCCCAACAGGTTTATGGCTCATAATGGGGAGATAAATACAATCCGCGGAAATGCGGACAGAATGGCCGCCAGGAAAGAAACCCTTTCGTCCCCCGTTCTTGGGGATGATATGCAGCGTGTCCTTCCAGCGGTTGATGTTACCGGTTCTGATTCAGCTATCCTTGACAATACCCTTGAGTTTCTCACAATGAATGGAATGCCGCTCCCTCTTGCGGTTATGATTTGTATTCCCGAACCTTGGAAAAACGATAACACCATAGACAGGGAAGTGAAGGATTTTTACCATTATTGGGCAACTATGATGGAACCCTGGGACGGTCCCGCCGCGGTTTTATTCAGTGACGGGGATGTGTTCGGGGCTGTTCTTGACAGGAACGGACTCAGGCCTTCCCGTTATTATATTACCAGTGATAACCAGTTAATCCTTTCATCGGAAGTGGGTGTACTTAAAATTCCTGAACAAAAGATATTAAAGAAAGCCCGGCTTCAGCCGGGAAGAATTCTTCTTGTAGACACAAAGGCAGGAAAAATTATTTCCGATGAGGAATGTAAAAAATATTATGCTTCCCTTCATCCTTACGGAGAATGGCTTGACCGGCACTTGCTTCATCTCAAAGATTTGGAAATCCCAAACAAACAGGTTCCGGTATCAAGCCAAAAACACAGGAATATATTGTACAAGGCGTTCGGTTGGTCTTACGAAGATATAAATGACATGATTCTTCCGATGGCTAAAAACGGATCCGAGCCCACCGGCTCAATGGGAATAGATACGCCTCTGGCTGTTTTTTCGGAAATACATCCACCGTTGTTTTCATATTTTAAGCAGCTTTTCGCCCAAGTCACGAATCCGCCAATAGATTCACTTCGGGAAGAAATAGTCACTGATACAACCGTATATGCAGGATCTGACGGAAATCTTCTCCAGCCTGAAGGAAAAAGTTGTTCGGTTCTTGAAATAAACAATCCGGTTTTAACCGGTGTCGATATTCTTAAAATACGCAGCCTTGACAAACCGGGACTCAAAACCTCTGTGGTTTCCCTGCTGTATTATAAAAACACTTCCCTCGAAAAAGCCCTTGAAGAGTTATTCATAAATTGTGATCGGGAATACCATAATGGTTCAAATATTCTGATTCTGTCGGACAGGGGCGTTGACGAAAATCATGTGGCGGTTCCATCCCTGCTTGCTGTCAGCGCCTTGGAGCAGTATTTAATCAGAACAAAAAAACGTACCGCTGTCTCCATCATACTTGAAAGTGGCGAGGTGCGGAATGTTCATCAGGCGGCCATGATTTTAGGTTACGGTGCCCGGGCTGTTAATCCTTATCTCGCCCATGAATGCATCGGGGAACTGATAGAGAAGAAAATGCTTGACAAGGATTACCACACTGCTGTTGATGATTTTAACAACGCCCTTTTGCACGGTATTGTCAGGATTGCATCTAAAATGGGTATATCAACAATACAGTCATACCAGTCTGCGCAGATATTTGAAGCGGTAGGAATTTCTGATGAGGTGATAGAAAAATATTTCACCAATACGGTAAGCCGTGTTGGTGGTATAGGCATTAGGGAAATAGAAGAGGATATAAACTATTTCCATAATAAAGCCTTTGATCCTCTGGGGCTTACCACGGACACAACGCTGGATAGTGTGGGGACTCACAAACTGCGCCGGGGAAAGGAGTGCGAAGATCACCTTTACAATCCGGAAACCATAATAGCCCTTCAAGAGGCGGTCCGTAATTCCGATTACAAGCGTTTTAAGGAATATACTGCCATGGTGGATGATGTGTCCCGTCCCCACACTCTCCGGGCTCTCCTCGATTTTGCCTTTCCCGAAAACGGTGCTATTTCCATTGAGGAAGTGGAGCCGGTGGAAAATATTGTCAGGCGTTTTAAAACCGGTGCAATGTCGTATGGTTCCATTTCCGAAGAAGCCCACGAATGCATGGCAGCTGCCATGAATGGTCTTGGAGGTAAATCAAATTCCGGCGAAGGCGGAGAAAAAAGGGAAAGATTCGGAACTGAATATAACAGTGCCATAAAGCAGGTTGCTTCGGGACGTTTCGGTGTTACAGAGGAATACCTTTTAAGTGCAAAGGAAATTCAGATTAAAATGGCACAGGGGGCAAAACCCGGCGAAGGAGGACATCTGCCCGGAAAAAAGGTTTACCCGTGGATTGCGAAAACCCGCTGCGCAACTCCCGGAGTTTCCTTGATTTCACCGCCTCCACATCATGATATATATTCAATAGAAGATTTAGCGCAACTTATTTATGATTTGAAAAATGCCAACAGGGACGCCCGCATTTCCGTTAAGCTGGTGTCCGAAGCGGGAGTCGGAACAATCGCGTCCGGTGTCGCAAAGGCCGGAGCCCAGGTGGTTTTAATTTCAGGGCACGATGGCGGAACTGGAGCCGCTCCCCTAAGCTCCATCCACCATGCCGGGTTACCATGGGAACTGGGGCTTGCGGAAACCCACCAGACTTTGATACAGAACGGGCTCAGGAGCCGGGTGGTAATAGAAACAGACGGTAAACTTATGAGCGGCCGGGATGTAGCCGTAGCCGCACTACTAGGCGCCGAAGAATTCGGATTTGCTACGGCTCCTCTTGTATCGATGGGATGTATGATGATGCGTGTCTGCAATCTGGACACCTGCCCCTTCGGGATTGCGACACAGAACAAAAAATTGCGTGAAAGATTCACAGGCAAACCGGAATATGTGGCCGCATTCATGAAATTCATTGCCATGGAATTACGGGAGATAATGGCGGCCCTGGGAGTACGCACGGTTGACGAAATGGTCGGTCGCACCGATTTGCTCAAAGTAAAAATTAAAATGCCTTCTTCCCGAGCCAATCTTATCAATCCGGAACGGTTGCTGGCTTTTCAGGGTAGAAAGAGCTCAGGAGGATTTAATCCTGAAGACATCTTTGATTTTCATCTGGAGAAAACCGTTGACATGGCTGTATTTCTTAAAGAATTCCGGGAATCCCTGGAACAAAAAAAGAAAACCGTGTTCAGCGTAGATGTTTCCAGTGTGAATAGAACTGTTGGTACAATTTTCGGATCCGAAATACAAAAGCGTTGGGGCGGGGATTTGCCTGATGATACCTTCACGGTAAATTGCCGTGGCGGAGGAGGGCAGTCCTTTGGTTCTTTTATCCCAAAAGGATTGACGCTTCGTCTTGAAGGGGACGCAAACGATTATCTCGGTAAGGGGTTGTCAGGAGGAAAAATCGTTCTCTATCCTCCGGCGGAACGTGGATACAAGGCTGAAGAAAACATTATCGCCGGAAATGTCGCCCTTTATGGCGCCACTGCCGGAACCGTGTTCATAAATGGAATAGCCGGTGAACGTTTTTGTGTGCGTAATTCCGGGGCAACCGCTGTTGTGGAAGGTTGTGGTGATCACGGGCTTGAATACATGACGGGAGGTACTGTGGTGATTCTCGGACGCACAGGCCGGAACTTCGCCGCAGGAATGAGTGGCGGCGTTGCCTACGTATATGACCGGGAACACGATTTATACCGCAGACTGAACAAGGATCTTGTTTCCATGGAAGAGCTTTCGGAAGAGTGTGATATCCAGCAATTGAAGGAACTGATAATCCGGCATAAGGAAGAGACCGGAAGCGGACTGGCCGCCGCCATACTTGCGGATTTTGAAGCCTGCATTCCTTGTTTCAAGAAAATCATTCCGAATGATTACCGCAGGATGCTTGCTGAAATCAGCCGGGCTGAAAAGAAGGGCTTGAATTACGATGATGCTGTCCTTGAAGCTTTTTATGCTGTCACCGGCACAAAATAGGAGAAAACCAAATGGGAAAAAACACAGGTTTTTTGGATTACACTGTAAAACCGGATAATACCATTCCACCGCTTAAAAGAATCGCCGGATTTTCTGATTTCCATATCCCTTTACCGCAGGAAGACAGGAGAATCCAGGCAGCACGCTGCATGAATTGCGGTGTTCCCATGTGCCAGTCATCGATAAACTTGTCCGGAATGGTAACCGGCTGTCCGCTTCATAATTTGATTCCGGAGTGGAATGACGCATTGTACAGGGGATTGTTTGATGAAGCCGCTGAGCGTCTTCTGAAAACGAGCAGTTTCCCGGAATTCACCGGCAGGGTGTGTCCCGCCTTGTGCGAAAAAGCCTGCAATTGTGCCGCCGGTATTAGTGGTGACGGGCAGGGTGCCGTTACAATCCGTGATAACGAGCTTTTTATAATTGAAAAAGCGTTTGAAACCGGATTCATAAGACCCAGGATCCCCGGAGTACGTACGGATAAAAAGGTCGCTGTTATTGGCTCAGGACCGGCAGGACTGGCAGTAGCGGATTTATTGAATCGCCGCGGGCACAATGTGACAGTGTACGAGCGGGAGGACAGACCCGGCGGACTGCTTATGTATGGAATACCAAATATGAAGCTGGAAAAATCAGTGGTGGAGCGCAGGATAAAGCTCATGGAAGCTGAAGGTGTAAGGTTTATAACCGGTGCCGATGTGGGCAGAACCGCTGATGCGGATGAAATACTTGAAATGTTTGACGCTGTGGCTTTGTGCTGCGGGGCAAAAAACGCCCGCCCTCTTTCCGCCATTGGAAGTTCCGCCGCCGGAGTTATTTATGCGGTAGACTTTTTGAAGTCGGTTACAAAAAGCCTTTTGGATTCTGGCTTAACCGACGGAGGTTTCTTTCATCCTGAAGGGAAACAGGTTGTTATTGTCGGTGGCGGGGACACCGGCAATGACTGCGCCGGAACCTGCATAAGACTTGGATGTGCTTCCGTGGTGCAAATAGAAATGATGCCCAGACCGCCGGAATCCCGGCCCGCTTGGAATTCCTGGCCCAGGTGGCCATGTATTCTTAAAACTGATTACGGGCAGGAAGAAGCCGTGGCAAAATTCGGGAAGGATCCCCGTGTGTTCGGTACTACTGTAAAAGAAATTGTAAGTAACCAGGGGCGAATTTGCGCGGTAAAAACAATTGAGGTTGAATTCAAAAATGAAAACAACCGGCGCATTATGACGGAAAAGCCCGGAACGGAAAAAGAAATTCCGGCGGATTTGTTGTTGGTCGCGGCGGGATTTACCGGTTGTGAAAAATATACGGCGGAAGCTTTTAATACAGAAATCTCCTCCCGGGGAACCGTGACGGCCGATGATGTTTCTTTCAGGACAACAACAGGGAAGGTTTTTGCCGCCGGCGATATGCGCCGCGGGCAGTCACTTGTTGTTTGGGCTATAGATGAAGGAAGGAAATGCGCGGCGGAAATAGACCGGTTCTTGACGGGATACACAAATATGTAATTTGCGGACGGAAATTGTTGTAAAGGAAACCCGTATGGTTTTTATAAATCATATTGGTCAAGCTTTGTAATTGAGGAAGTTGTTTTCATGTAACGTTCGGTAAACTCTTTCGCTGGAATCGGACGACAGTAATAATAACCCTGCCCGTAATCACATCCGAGGGTTTTCACGAGTATTTCATCTTCTTCTGTCTCAACTCCTTCCGCAACCACGGAAAGATGAAGCCGTCTTGCCATGCGGACGATTTGGTCAATAACAATTTTTGTCCGCCAATTTTCTTTTGTATTCGCTTCCTGTAAAAATATTCGGTCGAGCTTTAACTCGTCTATGCACAAGTCCCCGAGTGAGCTGAAAGATGAGTATCCGCTTCCAAAGTCATCCAGGGATACAAGGAAACCTTCCTGGCGTAAAAAGGAAATCTTTTCATTCATCTCTGATACGTTTTCCAAAGCAAGTTGTTCCAGAATTTCCAGCGTTATAATTCCTGGTGGAATTCCGTATTTAGCCACAATGTTGCTTATGTCATTCACATAGTTAGGTTCAAAGAACATGAGTTTTGATTGATTCACTGAAACTGAAAGGGGCTCAAGATCCGCATCCATCCATTCCCTTATCAGTTTGCACACTTGTTCGAACATGAACATATCAAGCTTTACGCAGAAACCGTTTTGTTCAAACAACGGTATAAACTGGTCGGGAAAAATCATGTGTCCGTTGCTGGTTTCCCACCGAACCAACGCTTCGGCTCCGCCAAGCTCCTCGGTTTGCAGGTCGATTTTCGGTTGAAGGTAAAGCTTGAAATCACCTTCAATAAGGGCACGTTCCATGTGGGTTTCAATATAGTTTTTGTTTTTTTCTTTTTTATGCAGGTTTTCATCATAAAAACATACAGGATTTGCTGCGTCTGTCCTGGCTTTTGACAATGCCATGGAAACATGGATTAATATTTTATCCACGTTTACAGGTGTTTCCCTGTCATTTTTAAATGTAGCCACACCCGCATATATCTGCAAATGATAATCGTAAAATTTTGTCAGTTTATGTTCAATTATGGAAATGATATTTTCAAGCCGTTCTTTGATTCTCGCATGATCATTTTCAAGCAGGCACAAATGGAAAACGTCAACATTTTCCCGGCAGAAAAACTCAGAAGCGGAAATATTTTCTTCCAGGGTTTCTTTTATAATGAATAACAGTCTGTTGGCTCCGTTTATTCCGAAAATCTCGTTTATAAATTTGAACTGCCGGACATTGAGGGACGCAACACACAAATTGTCCCTGTTGTCTTTTTCACATCGGGCGGAAAGGATGTTTTTAAATCTGTTGAGGTTATCCGCTCCTGTCAAGGGATCAAAATATATTATATTGATCAGCAATCTTCCGTATTTGTTTAGCAGTTTGTATCCGCCGAGAATAACCAGAATCATTATCACACACATGGTTCCGAATATTATACGTGTCAAAAAAACATAATAATCTGTTGTGGTTCTGGAATATAGCGAAGTCTTTACACACAGGATATACATATTATTCAAGTTGAGAGGTTTTATATAACCTCTGCATTCCATTCCGTTGTATGTAAAAGAGAAAAAGCCCTCTTGGTTTTGCCTTATTTGCTGTCTTGCTTCGAAGGGGAAAACGGGCAGCATTAAGTGTTCCCCCCTTTCCTTAAATTCTATCGTTTGCGGAAATTTGTTCTTTTTCGATACGACAAGAAAATTCGCGTCTTTATCAAGAAGGAAAAAGTTGTAATCCGGATTTAACTCTGATGTGCCGTCAATGATTTTTGATATTTCGGTTATACCATGGCTTCCGGTTATTGCCCCCACGACTTCTGAACCATGGTAAACGGGAACCACATGGGTTGATATCCTTCTGCCGAACAAATTTGAGAAGAAAAAGTTTGAACTGGCATATCCTCCGAGGAAAGCTTGGTTTACCGCCTTTTGGACTGAATAAGAAGAATCCTTTAAATTAATCTGGGTAACCTCACCGGTCTCAACAATTGTTCTGGCTCCGTTCCCCTCTTTGCTGTAACATGAAATGGTCAGGAAATCACTGTGGAAACATGTTTCTCCGAGAGCTTCCTTCAGCTTGGCAGTGTCTATGGCATTGCTTTCATTCAAAATATTCGCTGATTCCAAAAAAGAGGCAAGTGTTCTGAGAACCCTGAAATCCGCATTTATATGACGGCGTATATTGTTTGAAAGGGCGTTTGTCTCCGCCGAAATCCTGAAATTTACTGAATCGTTTTTAACATTATATAGTGCGAAAGACATAAAAATAGTGGCCAGAATAAGCAGCAAGATGGCGAAAGCAAACACTATTGCAAGCATAAATAAATTGTTTTTTATCTTTTTCTCACTCATTGTGTTTGTCATATTTTCCACACGTAAATTTTTAACCTGTACAAATAAAAAGCCTGTAAGAATTCTGTTGGGAATATGTTAGAAAAACAACAAACCGCAGTAAATTTAAATAAAGTAAATGTCTATAATAAGAAAGCACCAGAATAGAATACCATATTCTGCGTTTTAATACAACAAAAATCTCAATTGAATTGTAAAATCTGCTATATTACGTATGTTTGGTTTCATGTCCGGGGAATATTAATGTCTTTGCCTCTTTATGCCGAAATTATAAGGGAAGATAATAGGGAAATTGAGTTTTTCCCTTGTTTTAGTTCGGGAGGAATCCATGAAAAAAGCCTTTGTTTTTATCTTGATAGTTACCCTTGTTTTTCCTGTTTTTGCCGGAAAAACCATGTTGAAGGAAAATGCGGTGGCATCCTATTACGGGGCCCAATATGACGGCCGCCCCACTTCCAGCGGGGAAATTTTCGATATGTATGCGATGACCGCAGCCCATAAGACGCTGCCTTTCGGGACAATGCTGGAAGTGACCAACCTGGACAACGGGAATTCCGTCATTGTGCGTGTGAATGACCGGGGCCCCTTTGTGAAGGACAGGGAAATAGACGTTTCCCAGGGCGCCGCCGAAAAACTGGGCATGATTACCTCCGGGACAGCCCGAGTTTCTATCGCCATTGTGGACGGGGAAGACGCCCTGGAAGCGCCCTCTTCGGCTGTGTCCGTGTCCGTACCGGCGCCTGCGCCTGCGGTTCCTTCCGCCGGCAGCCACTTTTTCCCCGCTAAAGAGGAAAAACCGTCCCCGCTGGCATTGCCGTCACCGGTGTCGGTTCCGCCTGCCAAAGACACCGCCCCGGCCCCCGTGTTCCGGGACTCCGGCTATTCCGGCCCCCTGTGGAGGATTCAGCTGGGTTCCTTTACCCGGGAAGAAAACGCCATCCGCATGGTGCGTTCCCTCCGGGCCGCCGGCCTTGAACCCGCCTATGAAAAGAGCGACGGAAAAATCAGGGTTGTTTTGGCTTCTGTAACAGATTATTCCCTTGAAAATGTGAAAAAAACACTGAATGAGGCGGGATTCAGGGATTATTTGCTGCGCCGTGAAAACTGAGAATATAAAAACCTCCTCCATCTTTTGCAACCGCCGGCAATGGGCCGGCGGTTCTTGCATTCAGGGGCGGAGGTGGCTGCTGTCCGGCGGACGGTGTTCCCCCGGCTAGGGCTTCCGGGCGCAAAAACACGGGAAAGGGCTTCCGTTCCGGTTCTGAAGTGAAATCCGCAGGGAGAACAGCCGGTTTTTGCCTGGATCAGGGTGGAATTCCGCTGTTTTTCCCTCCAAAACGGGCGGTTTTAGGATTGCACATCCGAAAAGGTTACAAAAAAAGCATTTAAAAAGTGTTTTTTTATTGACAGAGTAGATTTTTAAGTGTAAATTCTGTTTGTGATGTCGTATGATATCACCAGAAAATTAAGGAGGCTAAGAGGATGAAAAAGACTCTTATTGCAGTTACAGTAGTATTATTACTGGTAACCACTTCTGCATTCGCAGATATCACAATGGGCGTCTGGCTGCGCACGGTTTTCGCACCCGTTGCGTCTGACGGCGAAAACAACTACACAGACATGGCTAACTCTTGGGGCGGCGTTCGCGAATCCCGCATCAACGTTGCCGGTACAGCTGCCGATGAATTGGCCGGATTCAAGGCTGACTTCTACATCAACTCTCAGGAAGTTGATGTAGGTGATAACGCCTACATCTGGGTGAAACCCATTGACATGATCAAGGTTGCCTACGGTAAATTCGATAGCCCCGAAGCCGGATTCCGCGGTGACCTCTGCTACGGCTCATGGGATTGGCTCCGCCCGACCTTTGTGGACTATGATGAAGGCCTCACCTTCTCCGGCAATGGTTCAGAAGGTGCCATGGTTAATATCACTCCTATCGCTAATCTTGCTATCTATGGGT
>CASGBA010000014.1 GCA_949299755.1 uncultured Treponema sp.
CGCCCAGGTTTATTTTAGCACACCGGATTCCGACGGAAACACCGGATATTTGTATTATGTGATGAATGCGGAAAAGTCCGATCCGCCCCGCCATTATATACAGTACGTCACCGGACAGGCTCCCGGCTGCTTTGACTTTAAATCCCCCGGCACACCGGTTTTTGATAATTTACCTGTTGTCCCCTGGCATGTTGATATCATTACAGACTCTGCGCGGACTCCGGTCTTACATTATATGCTTATCTCGGCAGTGAGGCATGGACAGGACAGAAAGCATTATTCATTGTACATTGCCCGGAGTTCCGATTTGAAACACTGGACTTTTTGCGGCAGGGAAGTACTGTCCGGTTGTTACCGCTCTTCAGGATTTATTAAAGACGGAATACTGACCGTTTACTATTCGGAAAACAAACCTCGCATATTCAAATCATGGCGGATTGGTGTTTATAAAATAAAAATATCAGATTTTTTTGGAGATTGAAATGAAAATTGGGATGATTGTAAATTCTTTTCCGACCATTTCGGAAAAATTCATCATAAACAAAACGGTTATCTTAAAGAATAAAATAAAGGGGAAAGGCTCTTTTGTGATTTTTGCATCAGCGGAAGATGAAGCTGTTGATAAAGATGCAGTGAAAATCCACACACTTTTTACTGACTCAAAACTGGATGAGAATCTTGTCAAACTCAATATACCCCGTAACATGAAGAAAAGAATGTTGCGTCTCATACCGGTTTTCTTTAAAATGCTTTTCACCCACCCCTTGGTATTATTTGATGCCCTTTCCGTCAGACGGTGGAAAACAATGGCGCTCAATGGTAAAACCCTTTATTATGCCTGGGATTTTTATTCCCATAAACTCCATTTCGATGTCATACACTGCCAGTTCGGGCAGAACGGTTTTGTGGGGGCATTCCTCAAACGGCACGGATTTTGCGACAGGCTCATTGTAACCTTCCACGGTTCCGATATAACGGTGTTTCCTAAAAAACATAAACCCGGGGTATATAAAACGGTTTTTAAATCCGCGGACAAAGTTATCTGTGGAACCGGATTTGTTAAGAATCAGTTGATGAAGAACGGTTGCCCGGAATATAAAATCATCATCGTTCCGGTCGGGATTTTTCCGTCGGATTACAGGGTAAAAGATTACACTGAAAAAAAAGATGGTTTTGTCTTAGTGTCTGTTGGCAGGGTTGCCCCGCTAAAAGGTTTTGAATATTCCATACGGGCAGTGGCTTTGGTGAAAGACAAAATTCCGGGGTTGAAATATATTATCGCCGGCAGCGGGACTCCGGAGTACAGAAAATACTTGGAAAATCTGTGTGCATCACTGGGAATCCAGAATATAGTCGTGCTTGCCGGAAATAAGATTGATTTGGAAATAAAGGAGCTTTATTGGCAGGGAGACCTTCTTCTTTTCCCCGGCATCAGGGCGGATAACGGTGCGGAAGAAGGGCAGGGGTTGGTGGTTCAGGAAGCGGAGGCAGCAGGGTTACCCGTAATTGCGTCAAATATCGGCGGCATTCCCGAGGGTTTGCAGGACGGTGTTACAGGTTTCCTTGTTCCGGAAAAAAATCCGGAAGCCATTGCGGAATATATTATGTACCTTTATAATAATAAGGAAACCTTTGCCGAATTCGGGAAGCAAGCCCATGCTTTCGCTGTCAAAAACTACGACATCGATGTTCTGGTAGACAAAGTGATGCATGCGTATGAGGAGTGATAAACAAGGCGTTTGATTTTGCGTTCAGGAAACCCCGTTTATGCCGGACGGGACGCTCCTCAGCAGCCTGCTTTGAATATTTCATGTTTTGGAGAATGAGGAGGGATACGCATGGAACGTAAGCCGCATGTGGCTATGGCTCCCATAGAGAGCAGTAACAACAAATATATTGAGATAACCGTTAACTGCATAAAAGAAGCGGGGGCGGATATCTGTGAATTCTATTCAATATTCAAATCTCCTGCGCGTTTTTTACGCACGGATATTGTTATTCTGAATTGGTTTGAGAGATTGGGGAAAAAGCCTGTAAAGAAGCTGGCAAAATATATTGTGAAATGCATGATTCTTTTTCTTCTTCACATTACCGGGAAACGGATAGTGTATGTGTTCCACAACAGGATAAACCACGAGGAACACGGCAGTTTGTTGTCGCTTAACTTCATGAAAAAAATATGTAAATCCGTTGACAGGATTATAATCCTCTGCAATGCGTCCAAACTATATCTTAAAGAATATCTTACAGAGCAGGAAATAGAAAAGAAATCGTTTTTAATTCCGCATCCTAACTATCTAATATGTTATATGCATGGGGGAGGGGGGTATACTGAAAATGGCTCTAAATTTGCAAAACTGGATTTACATTTTCCAGAAGATAAAATTAACCTGCTTTTTGTAGGGGCTGTCCGGCCTTATAAAAACATAGAGTTGATTATTGAATTGGCAAAACAATATCCGGACGGTCCGTTCAGGTTTATTATTACCGGCAGGCCGAGAACCGGGGAATATAAAGAACAGCTGGAAGCACAGGCTGCAGGATTAAAAAATATTTCATTGCTGCTGGAATTTATCCCGGATGATGTCATTGCGACATTGATACAGAAATCCGATGCGTTGATTCTGCCTTATGATATGACAAGCAGCTTGAATTCAGGAACCATGATTCTGGCTTTTTCAAATGCACGGACTGTCATCTGCCCGGAAATAGGGACAGTACAGGAATATCCTCCTGAAATTTGTTTTTCTTATAACTACCACAATAAAGAAGAACATTTTGAACAGTTGAAAAAAATTATGAATAAAATGCTTTCAGTCGATATTCAGACGCTGAAAAAACAATTTAAGGAAAAAGGAGAATCCGCTTATCATCTGGTGGAGCGAAACAATTCCCAAAAGTCAACGACGGCTCTTTACAGCCAATTGTTTTCAACGATGATAAAAGGTTGACACTTTTTAGGATTACACAGAAAAATGATTCGAGCCGCCAAGGATTATAAATTAAAAGACAAAAATAAACTGGACGAATAAACCATTGTGATGGTATTATTGCTCATATTATCACACAGGAGATATTATGCAGGCATTGATTCTGGCAGCAGGAATGGGTAAACGGCTGGGGCAGTATACAAAAGACGCCACAAAATGTATGGTCCCGGTTAACGGAAAGACTCTGATTGAATACAGCATTGAGGCCCTCATCGGGGCCGGTATAAAAAAACTCATACTGGTCATCGGCTACCGGGGGGGGAAACTCAGGTCTTTTTTGGATGGACGTTACCCTGAAATCGCCATTGAATACATCGAAAATCCTGTATATGATAAGACGAATAATATTTACTCCCTGTATCTTGCATCTGGGGAGCTTGCCAAGGATGATACCCTCCTTTTGGAAAGCGACCTGATTTTCGACTCTGCGATTCTGAAAGAGCTGCTTGAGGACAGTGAGCCGAATCTGGCTGTTGTCTCCCATTTTGAAAGCTGGATGGACGGAACCGTTACGCTGGTGAATTCCCACCGGGAAATCGAAGGCATCATCGGGAAAGTCCAGTTCAATTGGAGCGATATCGATTCCTACTATAAGACAGTCAACATTTACAAATTCTCAAAGAACTTCTCCGAGTCCTATTATGTCCCTTTCCTACGTGCATACCAGCAGGCTTTCGGCAAAAATGAATATTACGAACAGGTGCTGAAGGTGCTGTCCTTTTTAGACTCCACCACCTTGAAAGCGTACACCGTTTCCGGTGACCGCTGGTACGAAATAGACGATCCAGCGGATCTGGCTATTGCGGAAACCCGGTTCGCCGATGCGGCCAGGAAAACGACGTTGATGCAGAACCGTTACGGCGGTTACTGGCGTTTCCCCGGTATGCTGGATTTCTGTTATCTGGTTAATCCCTATTTCCCGCCGAAACAGATGGTGCGGGAGCTTCAGTCCAGCTTTGAATCACTTTTAACCCAGTATCCTTCCGGAGACAGCCAGCAGAGTCTCCTGGCAGGAAAAATATTCGGCATAGATCCGTCCCACGTGGCGGTGGGGAACGGTGCGGCAGAGCTGATTTCCGCCCTGGGCGAAAGAATTTCCGGCACAGTCGCCATTCCCTATCCTACATTTAACGAATATCCCGAACGCTTTGTGAACGCCAAAACAGTTCCTGTGCCGGTGAAAGATGACTTCTCGTACACCGTGGATGACATCCTGGCAACTGTGGACGGGCACCGGGCGGACAATGTGCTGCTGATAAATCCCGATAACCCCACCGGCCATTTCCTTCCCAAGGAAGAGGTTCTCCGGCTTCTTGACGGTCTCAAACAAAGGAACGCGGCCCTTTATTTTGATGAATCCTTCATTGATTTCGCCGCACCGGAAAAACGCTACACGTTGCTTGACGACTGCATTCTTTCCAAGTATCCGGATCTTGTGGTCATAAAGTCAATCAGCAAAAGCTACGGGGTTCCCGGATTGAGGCTGGGCATCCTGGCCTGTTCCCGAGGCGATTACATCCGCTCCATACAGAAAAAGACCGCCATCTGGAACATCAATTCCTTCGGTGAATATTTTCTCCAGATTTATGACAAATACAAAAGCTCCTATAAGGACGCCTGCAATGCGATTGCGTCCGAACGCGCAAGGTTTATAAAAGCCCTTTCGGAAATTCCTGGTTTATGCCCCTGTCCCAGCGAGGCAAATTATGTCCTGTGCAACATAACCGACCCGTCCTATACCTCCCAGCGGTTAACCCGTGAGCTTTTGTCAGAGGAAAACATCTTCATAAAAGACCTGTCGTCCAAGAAGGGTTTTTCCCACGGCCAGTTTATCAGGCTTGCGGTCAGAACCGCCGGCGACAACGGAATGCTTCTGGATGCGTTGAAGAAAAGGTTGGAATAGCGGCCGTCAGCCTGGACTGCCGCCCATGATGAAGCACTTGAATAGAATCATCAGGACCATGAAAACCACATTGAAAAGGGTGAATACGCCTAAAAAATAAAGTGGACGTGCCTGCGGTGTTTTCATGTAAAGCTTGAAGGAAATCAGGCTGGCCAGGGATGCCACCAGTGTTCCCAGTCCTCCGGTATTCACGCCGAGAAGGAGTTCCCTGCCGCTTCCTGAAAAGGGATGGAGCATCAGGGTGGCGGGCACATTGCTGATAATCTGGCTGACCGCCACACCAGCCCAGAATTCCGCCCCCTGGATTTTAGCCTGCAAGAAATTCCTTACGCTTTCAATGGCCGCAATGTTTCCTGTAAAAATAAAGAAGCAGACAAAAGTCAGCAAAAGCATAAAGTCAACCCGGGCAAGACTTTCCCGGTCAAAGATAAAGGCATAAACAAAAATAACAACCGCCGCGGCATAGGATGGTATTACATGGACAACGGCGCTCAACGAGAGGATGAATAGAACCGTATAAACCGAGGCCCTTTTTACCGGAATGGAAAAGGCCGCGGGGGTCGCTCTGCCAGTGGGAGCGTTTTCCGTGGCAGTGTTCGGAACAAAGATGAAAATCACCGCCGCCAGCAGTAAGCCTGAACATACAGTCAGGGGCAGCATTGTCATTATGAATGAGCCGAGGGAAAAGCCTTCCTGGGAAAACAGGAACAGGTTCTGGGGATTTCCAATGGGTGTCAACATGCTGCCGGTGTTCGCCGCAATGGTCTGGAGCACTATTACAAAAACCAGATACTCTTGTTTCTCTTTCCTTAACAGCGTGATTGCAAATGGTACAAAGGTTAATAAAGCCACGTCATTTGTGATCAGCATGGCGGTGAAAAAACACAGGAACACAAGGACAACCGCAAGGGTTCTTTCCGTTTTTACGGATTTGCACACCAGAGCGCCCAGACAGGTGAAAATCCCGCAGGAAGAAAAACCCGCCACAACCGTCATCAGTGAAAAAAGTATGAATAAGGTATCAAAATTGATATTTGAAACATATGCGGTGGAAGGAGGCACGAACCACAGGGAAAGGACTGTAAGACAAAAGATGACTGTAAAAATAATTTCCTTTTTAGCCCACGCCGCCGCTTTTTTTAAATAAGAAGACATTGTTTTTTCCTGTTCCCGCCATTATAAAGAAAAAAAATGTTCCTCGGCAACCGGGTTTCCCTGAGGTCATTCTTCAAATCGGGGTAAAAAAAAGTTGCATTTGCCGGTATCGTGATATATCATTTTAACTTTGGGAAGTTTAAACTTCATTTTTAAAACGGGGAGGGGACGGACCTTATGACTGAAATATTAAATGAGTTGTCAGAACTTGTTTATATTTCCGATTTGGAAACTTACGATTTGCTGTTTATGAATACTGCCGGGAAAAAGAATTTCGGTGTGTCCGAAAAGCAGGATCTTTGCGGAAAAAAATGTTATGAGGTTTTACAAAGAAGGACTAAACCCTGCCCCTTTTGTACTAATTCAAAATTATCCTTCAATGGCGTTTACGAGTGGAATTTCTTTAACCCTGTGACGAAACGGAATTATATGTTGAAGGATAAGCTTATCCCGTGGAAGGACGGAAGACCCGTCCGTATGGAAATCGCCCTGGATATTTCGGATATTATGCTCAAACACCGGGAGCTGGAAAAATCCTTCACCATGGAGCATTTTATAAATAAATGTCTTAGGATCCTGCACCGTTCATGTCCCATGGACAGGAATATACAGGATATCCTGTCCGCTACCGGTGAGTTTTTCCAATCGATAAAGGCATAATCAATATTGAGGGCGAAGCTGGCCTGGATATCCTGTCCGCTACCGGTGAGTTTTTCCAATCCCAGCGTTCATGTATATTTGACATCGATTTTGAAGATGAAACCGTAACAAATACCTATGAATGGTGCGCCGCAGGGGTTGAATCTGAAATTGACAGTTTGAAAAATGTTCCGTTGAGGATTATGGTGCGATGGATCACATCTTTAAGACATAATGAATGTGTCTATATTGAAGATATCGAAAATATAAAATACAGTAATATCGAAGAATATGGATTCCTTGTTGCCCATGGAATAAAAAGCCTGTTACGTGTACCCCTTATGACAGAAAATGCAGAGTTATTGGGATTTATCGGTGTGGATAACCCGGTTCCGAATGTGCCTGTTTCCTCAATTGATTTCGGCCTAAAAGCCATTTCGTATTTTCTTGTCTCCGTTTTGACAAAAGATAAGCTTGAAAAACAACTGGAGGATATGAGTTTCAAGGATATGCTTACAGGGCTTCAGAACAGAAATAAATTTATTAACGATATTGACACGGTTCAGAACATACAGAACCGTCATGTGGGCATTGCTTATGTGGATATGAATGGGCTGAAGGCTGTCAACGATTCTTTAGGGCATGAGAAGGGAAATGAAGCTCTCCAGGCCATTGCCAGCCGACTTCTGTCTTTGTTTAGGCGGAACAATTTGTACCGGATCGGCGGGGATGAGTTTGTGGTTCTTTGTCCCGAGATTCCCAAAGACGTGTTTGAAAAAAAAGTTAAGGAATTGAAGGAGAAAAGTTCCGGAGAGGATGGCGGTAAATACTGTGTGGCTGTGGGACATTTATGGTTTGAACAGGTAATTGATTTAAAAAAACACGTCAGGGAAACCGACCGGCTCATGTATGAGAACAAAAAGGCTTTTTACGCTGCCGGCGCTCCCAGAAAAATGCCGGGTGAAACATCTTCCGAAATTTAAATACAACTTACTCTAAAAAACACTTGACATCCATAAAGAAAGGATTTAATATATATATGTGTGCTCGAGCACGGGAAAAATGATATTATCCCGTGAATTATCACAAATGGAGGAAGAAAATGAAAAAAATTCTCGCTGTTTTAGCCGGATTGATAATTTGTACGGCTGTTTTTGCCGGCGGTGCAAAGGATGGTTCTGCCATAAAGGTCGGGGTTTCCATGCCTACACAGAGCCTGCAGCGTTGGAACCAGGATGGAAGCAACATGAAAGCCCAGCTCGAAAAAGCAGGGTATCAGGTTGACCTCCAGTATGCAGGTGACAACGATATTCCCACCCAGGTTGCCCAGATTGAAAACATGATTATGGGTAACTGCAAGGTTATCGTTATAGCTGCCATTGACGGCTCTTCCCTTACGGAAGCCCTCAAAGGGGCAAAGGACCGTGGTATAACTGTTATCGCCTATGACCGCCTTATCATGAACAGTGACGCTGTTTCCTACTATGCTACCTTCGACAACTACAAGGTCGGTGTAACCCAGGGATCATTTATCCGTGACGCCCTTGATCTTGATAATGCCGCCGGCCCCTTCTATATGGAAATCTTCACGGGTCCCACCGATGACAACAATACCAATTTCTTCTTCGGCGGCGCCATGGATATTCTGAAGCCTTATATGGACAGCGGCAAACTGGTGGTTCGTTCCAGCCAGACAACCCTTGCCCAGTGCGCCACTTTGAACTGGTCAATGGAAGAAGCCCAAAAACGCATGGAAAACATCATCTCCGCCAACCGCTACGGCCCTGAAGGAACACGGCTGGACGCTGTTCTGTGCTCCAACGATTCCACCGCCAACGGCGCTACCAACGGATTGTTGTCAGTGGGTTATACCGCGGAAAATATGCCTATTATCACCGGCCAGGACTGTGACAAGCCTTCTGTGAAGAACATGATCAGGGGATATCAGGCCATGTCCGTTTTCAAGGACACAAGGACACTTGCCGCCAAGGTTGTGGAAATGGTTAATGCGATTGTAAAAGGAACAACTGTTTCCGTTAATGATACAACAACTTATGATAACGGACTCGGCGTTGTGCCTTCTTTCCTCTGTGAACCTGTTGCGGTCACAGTCGACAATTATAAAGAGATGTTGATTGACAGCGGTTACTATACTGAAGCTGATATCGCGCTTTAATTCATACTGAACCTGGAAGGGGACAGCAAATCTGTCCCCTTCTTCGTTACTTGCTGCCGGAATACTGAAACGGCACAGGAGGAGACATCGATGGCAAAAACGTTGTTGGAGATGCGTAATATCACAAAGATATTTCCAGGTGTCAAAGCTCTCGACAATGTTAACCTGCAGGTTGAGGAAGGCGAAATTCATGCCATTGTCGGTGAGAATGGTGCCGGTAAATCCACATTGATGAATGTTCTTAGCGGTATTTATCCGTTCGGCACCTATACCGGAGACATTCTGTATGATGGCGAAGAATGCAGGTTCAATAATATCAGGGACAGCGAAAGTAAGGGCATTGTTATTATCCACCAGGAACTGGCTTTGGTGCCTTATCTTTCTATTGGTGAAAATATTTTTCTTGGTAATGAACGTAAAACATGGAGCGGGATTGATTGGGATGAAACTGCCGGTATGGCGGCTTCACTGCTTGATTTGGTTGGTTTGCACGAATCCCCCCTGACTCTTATTAAAGATATTGGTGTCGGTAAGCAGCAGCTTGTGGAAATCGCCAAGGCAATTGCAAAAAATGTCAAACTGCTGATTCTGGACGAACCGACGGCTGCCCTGAACGAAACCGATTCAAAGCAGCTTCTTGATTTGCTGCTCCGTTTTAAAGCTGACGGGATGACCTCCATAATTATATCCCATAAACTCAACGAGGTGTCTTATGTGGCGGACAGAATTACAGTTATCCGGGATGGACAAACAATCCGCACATTGGACAAAAAAACCGAATCTTTTGACGAAAATGTAATTATAAGCGCCATGGTAGGCCGCAGTTTGACGGACAGATTTCCGAAAAGGGAAAGCGCCGTCGGCGATGTGGCCTTGGAAATAAGGAATTGGACAGTGTTCCATCCTTTGTATGAGGGGCGCAAAGTCTGCGATGATGTAAATTTGAATGTGCGCCGGGGTGAGGTTGTCGGTGTGGCCGGTCTTATTGGTGCGGGCCGGACGGAAATGGCGATGAGCGTGTTCGGCAGGAGTTACGGCAGGGACATTAAAGGCCGCATTTTCCTGAATGGCAAGGAAGTCCATCTTCATTCTATCCGTTCCGCCATTGACCATCATTTAGCATATGTAACAGAAGACCGAAAAGGGAACGGATTGATCCTCGCTTCTTCAATTGCGGAAAACACTACTCTGGCTAAATTGGATAAGGTAAGCCATCATCAGGTTCTCGATCCTGATTTGGAAAGGCAGATCGCCGAAGAATATAAAGAAAAACTGCACACGAAATGTTCCGGTATAGAACAGCTTGTGGGAAACCTTTCCGGAGGTAACCAGCAGAAAGTTCTTTTAAGTAAATGGATGTTCGCTGATCCTGATATTCTCATATTGGATGAACCAACAAGAGGTATTGATGTCGGCGCGAAATATGAAATTTATTGCATTATCAATAATCTTGTGGCGGAGGGTAAAAGCGTCCTGTTGATTTCATCGGAAATGCCTGAACTGTTGGGTATGTGCGATCGCATTTATGTTATGAATGAGGGACGCATTGTCGGGGAATTGTCCCGGGACGAAGCCACCCAGGAATCAATTATGGGCTGTATCCTGAAAGGCAGTCCCAATTCCGTTGTTCCGGAAAAGGAACCTGAATCTGTGAAAGAAGGAGAACTTGTATGATAGGGGCACATGCAATAAAAAAGGGTTTGCAGAAAAACAGTATGTTGATAGCGCTTGTCGTGCTTATGCTGCTGTTCCAAACATTGATATTGACAACAGGCCGGGGATCCCTTTTTGACCCTCTGAATATTTCCAACATAATAAGTCAGAACGCTTATGTTGTTATTCTGGCGACAGGTATGTTGTTGTGCATATTAACCGGCGGTAATATCGATTTGTCTGTGGGTTCCGTGGTGGCCATGGTTGGCGCCTTGGCTGGAACCCTGATTGTAAACTTGAATCTGAATGTATATTTTTCAATTCTTTTGTGTCTTCTTACAGGAATTCTGATCGGTGCCTGGCAGGGATTTTGGATTGCTTTTATCCGTATCCCCGCCTTTATCGTCACTCTTACGGGAATGCTCCTTTGGCGCGGTGTCGCCCTTTTGATTTTGAATGGGCTTACCATTTCTCCCTTCCCGGATGAATATCTGCGATATTTCACAAGTTTTGTTCCCGCGCTGGATGACAAAGAGGCTGTAATGGCTGTCACCCTGATTATTGGCGTGATTGTATGCGCGGTTTTCATCTTTTTGTCTGTTTTTGGCCGGATAAAAAAGATGAAAAAAAATTACACCGTGGAATCTTTCGCATTGTTTTTCAGCCGTATCATCATTATTTCGGCTATAGTAATGTTCCTTACCTGGCTTTTGAGTATGAATAAGGGGTTCCCCGTTGTATTGATTTTACTTGCGGTTATCGTTCTCGGGTATAGTTACTACACGCAAAAGACGGTTCCGGGACGCTATCTGTATGCCATGGGCGGTAACGAAAAGGCGGCCAGACTTTCCGGTATCAATACTGACAAAGTCCTGTTTTTCGCTTACACAAACATGGGTTTCCTTTCCGCTGTTGCGGCTCTTGCCTGTGTGGGTCGCTTTAATTCCGCTTCCCCCACTGCCGGAACAAACTATGAGATGGATGCCATCGGTGCCTGTTATATAGGCGGCGCTTCCGCATACGGAGGTACCGGTACGGTCGGAGGTGCGGTTATAGGTGCTATCTTTATGGGTGTTCTTAATAATGGAATGTCCATTATGGGCATTGACGCAAACTGGCAACGTGTTGTAAAAGGTCTTGTGCTTCTTTTTGCGGTGGTTTTTGATGTTCTGTCAAAGAAGAGGTCAAAAAGCTGAGCAAATCCGGGTTTCACCGTATTTGCTCCAGACATAAATTACGGAGGAATGGATGCGTATTGTTGCTGGAATTGACATGGGAACCCAGAGTATTAAAACGGTTCTCTATGACTGGGAGTCAAAGAAGATTGTCGCCAAATCCCAGGTGCCTGTTGATATCATAGCTGAGAACGACGGTACCAGGGAGCAGAAAACGGAATGGTACGACAAGGCCCTCGCGGAATGTTTCGCCGCCTTTACGCCGGAGCAGAAAGCCTGTGTGTCCGCGGTCGGAGTTTCCGGTCACCAGCACGGGTTTGTCCCTCTGGATGAAAACGGAAAGGCTCTCTACAACGTGAAGCTCTGGAATGACACCACAACGGCGGAGGAATGCCGCCTCATAACGGAAGCCGCCGGCGGGGAAGACGCTGTCATTGCTGAAACCTGCAACCTGATGCTGCCCGGTTTCACTGCGCCTAAAATCCTGTGGCTTAAACGGCATAAAAAGGAAGCCTTTGATAAACTCCGCTATATTATGCTCCCCCATAATTACCTGAATTACCTTTTGTGCGGTGCTTACAATACAGAAAGTGGAGATGCTTCCGGAATGGCTGTATATAATGGTGCCAAAAAACAATGGTCGGAGAAAATATGCGGATGTATCGATTCCCGGCTTTACAGCTTGTTGCCTCCAGTGATAGATTCGGACGCTCCCTGCGGCTATGTTACGGAAAAAGCCGCCGCCACTTTCGGTATTCCCAAGGGGATACCGGTTTCCTCAGGCGGTGGAGACAACATGATGAGCGCCATTGGGACGGGGACGGTCCGGGACGGATTTTTAACTATCAGTCTTGGCACTTCCGGAACGCTTTTCGGTTACAGCGATTCCCCTGTGGCTGATCCCAGACGCGGGGTTTCCGGCTTTAATTCTTCCACAGGCGGATATCTGCCGTTACTGTGTACAATGAACTGCACTGTAGCTACAGAGGAAACAAGAACCTTGTTCGATCTTGGTGTAAAGGATTTTGACAGCCTCGCCGCCGGGGCGGCGCCTGGTGCGGATGGTATTGTGTTCCTGCCTTTTTTTAACGGTGAGCGTACTCCGAATCTGCCCAAAGGAAGGGCTTGTATTTGCGGGGTTTCCGCGGCCAATTGTTCCCGGGGGAACATCGCCAGGGCAGCCATGGAATCCGCCATATTCGGGATGCGGCAGGCGCTGGATGTTTTCAGGGAACTGGGATTTTCTCCCCGGGAAATACGGCTTACGGGTGGCGGAAGCAAAAGCCCTCTGTGGCGTCAGATAACAGCTGATATTATGCAACTACCGGTAAAACTTCCCGACAACGATGAAGCTGCGGCCATGGGAGGGGCTATTCAAGCCCTGTGGTGTCTCAAAAAGCTTGAGGGTTCTCCTGCCGCCATTTCGGATTTGGTGGCGGAGCATATCAGTGTGAAGGAAAATGAAACTGTAATGCCTGATACCGCCGCCGGAAAAGCTTATGACAAAGCATTTGAAATTTACACGTCTTATTTGAATTCTCTTTCCCCCATGTGGGTATAATCCTCCATCCCCGCATCCCGTTTATACTTCCGGCTGCTATAAGATCCGGTTGTTTACGGGGTGCGGGAATATTTTTCCTGTTGTGTTATTGCGCATGGTTTCCTAAACTGCTAGAATACCGGAATGGAACGGTACGTAATTTCTGTCTTGGTGGAAAACCATTCCGGAGTGTTAAGCCGTATTTCCGGTTTGTTCAGCCGCCGGGGTTATAATATCGACAGTCTCACCGTCGGTGTCACCAAGGATCCTGATTTTTCCCGAATGACAATAGTTGCCTGCGGTGATGAATCCATCATAGGGCAGATAAAAAAACAGCTCGCCAAGCTTGTGGAAGTCGTGGCGATAGAAATTTGCCCTCCCTCAGAAACAGTTATAAGGGAACTGGCCCTCATAAAAGTGCAGGCAGGGGAGGAGAGCCGTGCCGGAATCATTGGAGTCGCAAATATTTTCCGGGCGCGTATTGTGGATGTGGCTCCCGATTCTCTTGTAATTGAAGCCACTGGAAGTGAGGATAAAATCGCCGGGCTTATAAGGCTTCTTGAGCCTTTCGGTATCCGGGAGCTGGAACGTACCGGTTTAACAGCCATGGGCAGAGGTGCAAAAATCCTTGCCCCGTCAGGTAAAGAAAATAATTCTTCCGGGGATACTTGAGAAATTGACTGAAAGGGTATAATATACCTCACTATGCGAAAGGAATTTTTACAGTACACAATTGTCAGAAACAATGCCCTTAAAATGGCCCACAGGATTTATAACGAAGGCTTCATCCCTGATATAATTTACTGTTCATTGCGTGGTGGAGCTTATGTTGCCAATGTTATAAGTGAGTATTTCAAAATCATAAAGCGCAATGAGAAAAACTCCCGTCCCGTTTTATTCGCCGCCGTCGTTGCCCGCTCTTATACGGACATCCGTGAACACAGCAGGGTTATGATTGACGGATGGACATATTCTCCCGATTATCTGCGTCCCGGCGATAAAATACTTCTTGTTGATGATATCTTTGATTCCGGCCGAACCATTAATTTCCTTGTTGAAACC
Organism: uncultured Treponema sp.; assembly: GCA_949299755.1. Taxonomy (GTDB): domain Bacteria; phylum Spirochaetota; class Spirochaetia; order Treponematales; family Treponemataceae; genus Avitreponema. Next base: position 14,294 of record CASGBA010000014.1, read on the forward strand.
CTTTTGGAAAAAGGCGTGCCCCGCCGGGATGTGAAGGTAGCCGTACATGATTACAAGCACTTTTCCTGTTTTGACGAACAGCTTCCTATCCAGCCTGACTATTGGTGCCGGAAACATGAAATAACGCATCCTGATGAGGATTTATGGATTCATTATATGAGCCATGAACTTATTGGACTTACGGAAAGCGAGCTTGAGGAATTCTATTACAAGGAAGATCCTGAACTCCGGGAAGTTTTGTCCGTCCTCACGGAAAAGCCAGGTGAATGACCGGTTTTGCTGGACGGGAAAGGCATTTCCTTTGCGGTATTGATGAAGCGGGGAGGGGACCCATTGCAGGTCCTGTTTTTGCCGCCGCGGTTATACTGCCGGAAGATTTTAATTTTTCCATTTTAAACGATTCGAAAAAGATGTCTGAAAAAAGACGCTTTGCCGCCATGAGGGAAATTTACATTTCCGCTGAAACCTGGGGGACCGGCTCCGCTTCTTCCTTTGAAATTGACAGCATGAACATCCTGCAAGCTTCCCTGGCGGCGATGGGCCGTGCCTATGGGAATGCGGTCAACAGACTGGCCCTGCGCTTGGATATTCCTGTGCCTGAACTTGAAAATCGTATTGATGTGGTTGTGGACGGGACTTTTACGCCTTTGCTGGGCTGTGCTTCCTGCAAAGCTGTTGTCAAAGCTGATTCAAAAATATATGCGGTGATGGCCGCCTCAATCCTCGCTAAAACAGCCCGGGATAAAATGATGGTACGTTACAGCTGGCTCTATCCCGGTTACGGATATGAAAAGCACAAGGGATATCCCACTTCCGCCCATTGCGAAGCGTTAAAAAAACTGGGGCCTTCTCCAATCCAACGCCATTCTTTTAAATTGAAGGGTTGAATTCCTGGAAAATATTTTGCCCTTACGGAAGGGAATAAATAACTTTCATCAATCCTTCCGGTTTACCCATCCCTTTTTTTTGTGATTATTTTAACGGCCTTGGGTTTCGCCGGTTTTTTACCGGAATGTCTGTTCCCGGAATCTTCCGGCTGATAATTCCTGGATTGGCTCTTATCCGCTTGGACTGCGTTCCTTTTTTCCGCTTTCTCTTTTTGTCTGTTTTTCCTGGCTTTTTCTATGAATGACAGGCTTGAATCAAAGCCACGGAGAAATTTACGCATATCTTCTTCGAATATGACAATTGTGCGCCGTTCATAATCAGAACCTTCCACGCTTTTTGTTTCCACAATCTGAAGAAAAACATCTCCTGTTCTGTTTTCCTTTACATTGAAAAAGTACGTCCTGTTTTTAAGCTGGACATCCGTCGTAAAAAGTTCTCCGCGTATTCCCATAATTTATCTCCCTGTCCGAACTAGGAAAACCAATAATAATATATTTTTCTTTCCGCCTCAAGTGTCGGCTTTTTGCAGCATATAGGATAACCATCCGGACAGTTCCTTCTCAAAGGGGTTGTCCCTGCCTTCCGCATCCGCAAGTATTCTGAATACCGGTTCCGTTCCTGAACCCCTCATCCATATAAAGGCTTTGTTTTTTCCCGCTGCATCCTTGAATATGATTTTCAATCCGCCTTTCCCTGATTCACCGAAGTCCTGGATGTTTTCTTTTTGATGTATTCCATTGTTGCAGACTGCAGTCCAAGTTGTTATGCCTTTTTCGTGAAATTCATTTTTTTTCTTTTCCCATTCTGAAAGAAAGATTTTCTGGAAATGTCTTTTCAAGTCGCTGTGATTTTTTGTTTTAACCTTTATCCTGGCTTCTTCCTCAAAAACAGAGGTTGTGGTAAACGGTGGAATGGTTTCAATAACGTCCGCCAGTGTGAAATTTTCCCGGTACAGGTTTTCTTTTCCAAGGCAGTCCAGCCAAATGTGAAAAACCCCCTTTTTTCCGTTGTTGTCCTTAATCATCAGGAGTTTCAGCAAGGCAAAAACCGTGTTTAATGGATCCCTCACCGCCGATGGGTGGGTTATATTGCCTCCATTGGAGCCTTCTCCTAGGATGCGCACAATGCGTCCTTCTTCCCGGAGTTTTCTGGCAAGGTTAACCACATTCGCTTCCCCGACCTCAGCCCTGGCCACAGTGGCGTTAAATGCTTCCGCAACAGCCTCAATACGCATTGATGTGGGATCGTTCACAACTATAGTGTGGTTTTTACAATCCCCTCCGGTGATGTATTCTGTATAAGCGAGCTCGGCGATAACAGCCAGGGCAAAAACCTGCTGGGCTTCAAGGGCTTCCATGGCATTATTTTTTTCGTTCCAAAAAATTATGTTTCCCCGGTCCCCGTCACAGTCAGGCACATAACCCAGGGTCACCGCTCTCTGTTGCGGGGTTTCACCCTGGTTCCTCAGTCTCAGCATTTCCTGTGCCCCGTAATCAAGGCTTTTGCCCTCCGGTACAATCCTGTGGGCTATTTCCCCGGGACGCTCATGGATTGAAAAAAAAGAAATCCCTGTGCTTTCGATAAATTTCCTGTCGATGGAAACACTGCGGGCGCTTCCGTTGAAATCCGCAAAAAGGGATACGGGATTTCCTTTTTTTGTGGATTTTTCCACTTCATCTTTCAGTTCAATGAAAAATTTTTCCTGTTTCCCCAGATTCTCCGCGGAACATGAATCAAAGGATGAGATGACTTCCCGTGTGAAATTCTCATAGCAGGAAAGCATTTTTTCCTTTTCCTCTGGATCCGGGAAAATATCCGTTTTTTTGGATAAGGCATATTCCGCGGCCCGTGTAATTCTCCGCTGGTCCCCCGCCGCTTTTTTGAATTCCTCTATCAAAAATGATGAGTCCTCGGCTCCCAGTACTCCGCCATCGGAAAGCCCGAATTTAATTCCGTTGTGGCCTATGGGGTTATGGCTGGCGGAAATATAGGCGAACCCGTCTTTTGTCCTGCTGTAAGCCATAATTTCCGGTGCGGCGGCGACACCTGGATAAAGTAAATTCATCCCCGCCCTTTTGAAAGCTTCCGCAGCCACCTCCGCAATTACCCTGCCTGTGGGCCGGGTGTCCGTACCGAGAACAAGGGTAGGGCTGTTTTTACCGGTTTTATCTTTTAGGAAAAACGCAAAAGTTTCCGCCGCCAAGGCTGTAAGAACCGCATCCTCCGGCCTTATCTCCGGGGTGGCGCTTTCTTCATCCCCGTCCCTGGCAAAAACCTTCCGCCAGCCGGAGGCGGAAAGAATAAAATTATCGAGAACAGATTTTATTTCATTTACATATGGAATTTCCATCAACATATTTTTAACCTATCATGCTGTCTGTGATTTTTCAAGCGGGAAGGATGCTTGCCTGAGCTTCCATTTATCACTTATTTTGAGTATATTATAAACGTAGATACCTTATTTAGGAGCTGTATGTGAATAGGATTTATCTTGATTATAATGCAACCACACCTCTTGATCCCCAGGTGAAAGAAGTTTTGGTTTCGGCTCTTGATATGTATGCAAATGCCTCCAGTATGCATGAGGATGGAAGAAATGTCGCCCGGCTTATGGAAAAAGCCAGAAAACAGGTGGCTTCCCTTATCAATGCCCAGTCAAACGAAATTATTTTTACGTCCGGCGGATCAGAATCCAACAACACTGTGTTCAATATTATGACCGACAAAAAGGCCTTTGCCCCGAAACTACTGGAAAAGAATTACGGCGGTAGAAAAAGCGTTATTACGACCGCAATCGAGCATCCCTGTGTTATGGAAAGCGCCCGCAGGCTTTCACGTCTGGGATTTAAAGTGTTTTTCCTGCCGGTGGATGGCGAGGGCCGTGTGGTTGAATCAGAGTACAGGAAAATAATAGACAAATCTCTTGAAAGCGGAAAGGAAGAGGATAAACCCCTTCTTGTCTCCATAATGACCGCCAACAACGAGATAGGCACTGTGCAGAACATAAAGGAATTCACCGCCATCGCCCACAAGGCAGGCGCCCTTTTCCACACGGACGCTGTGCAGGCGGCCGGGAAAATCCCTGTGGATGTAAAAGATTTGGATGTGGATTACCTGACCCTTTCCTGTCATAAAATCTACGGACCCAAGGGAATAGGAGCGCTTTTTATAAAGACCGGGGCGCCGGTTTTACCCTTTGTCCGGGGCGGCCACCAGGAAAACGGATTGCGCGCCGGAACCTACAATTCCCCTTCCATAATCGCTTTCGGAGCCGCCGCGGAACTGGCGGAAAAGGAATTGCCCGCTTATGCGGCCCACACTTCTGCCTTGAAGGCTATGTTGCGGGACGGTTTGTTGAGAGATATTCCCGGCATTAAAATAAACGGCGATTTGGAAAATTCCCTGCCTAATACTCTCAATGTCTCCTTTCCCGGTGCGGAGGGAGAGTCAATATTGCTTATGATGGATTTGCAGGGTATTTCAGCTTCAACCGGTTCGGCCTGTGCCTCCGGAAACCTGGAGCCTTCCCACGTTTTGATGGCCACTGGAATCGGGCCGGAGCTTGCCCACGGGTCCATCCGTTTCAGTCTTGGAAAATACACGACAGAAGAAGATATCCGCCATACTGTGGAAGTTCTGCCTTCTATCATAACTAAACTGCGGGCTTATTCAACCGTAAAAAATTAATGCGGATTTTATGAAATCTGAGGGAGGAAATATGGATTGGCTTTATTCAAATACTGTGAAAGAACATTTTATGAATCCCAAAAATGTCTTGGAATCAGATGAAAGTTCCTGGCCCTGTGACGGCCGGGGGATTGTCGGAAATATAAAATGCGGGGATCAGATGTTGATTCTTCTCCGTATTTCGGACGGAGTTATTACTGACTGCCGCTGGAAAACCTACGGCTGTGCCAGTGCGATTGCTTCCACGTCCATCCTTTCTGAAGCTGTAAAGGGTATGAAAATCGAAGACGCTTATGTTCTGAAACCCCAGGACATTGTGGCACGGTTGGGCGGTTTGCCCGAAAACAAGATTCATTGTTCTGTTTTGGGGGATAAAGCCCTCAGGGCCGCCATTGACGACTATCTTGAAAAACACAATCTGCCGCCGTTAAAGGGGAAAGAAACCTGCGAAGTCATCTGCAACTGTTTGAATGTCACCGACAAAGATATTGAAAACGCTTTCAAGGACGGCGCCAGGGATTGGGAAGGTTTGCAAGAGAGGACAAAGATAGGCACAGTGTGCGGTTCCTGCAAAGACCGGGCTTTGGAACTTCTTCACCAGTACGAGCACCTTTACGGCTGAGTTTTGTTTACCGGCTTGTGTGCGGTTTCCCCCGTCTTTCGCCGCCGGTTTGGTTTTGCCCCGGCTTGCAACTGAAAGGATTGCCTTTCAGTCAATCTGGAGCATGAATACGGCGGCTCTTTCATTTCCCGTAAAATCCCTGGCGGACACAGTGATCTCTGTTTTTCCACGGGTAAGGGAAATGTTTCCGGCGTATATAAAACCTTCGTCATTATACAAGGGAAGACTTCCGTCCAGGTATTCCGGGGAAACATTTGGTACGAGGATTCCGGCTTTTTCGTGTAGGGTTTCAAAAGGAACCGAGATACTTTCTATGCCGTTTATAATGATGCTTATCCTGAATGGAGCCAATTCAACCGGGTTCCCGGGATAAGTGTCAGTTATCAGTGTATAAATTTTGTAGTTTCCGCTTTTAAGGCGTCTTAAATTTGACGCCTGGAAAGTTTGCCCCGAATCCGATTCAAAAAAAACGTTTTTTATAACCGGTCCCCGGTTGTCATCTTTTGGCGGAAGCAGAAGCAGGGGATTTAAAAATACTTCCTGCTTTTGATCCATGATCTGGAAAATGCACATATTTTCTTCATTACCCCAGGATGTTTCCCCTGTGTTTGATATGACCGTGTTTTTTTCGATTTGTATCCTGCCGGAAATTCTGTCGGTGCTTTCCAGGTTGCCATAAATACTAACCAATCCGTCATCATGGGATATCAAAACTGCGTTTCCCAGGGTTGAAGGAAAACCATTCATGTTTTCATTTTCGGAAATAATGGTTAAAAGAACCCCGTCACCGGCGGTACGTACCGCAGCTTCTCCCTCCAGAATCATTCCTCTTTCAATGGAATAACTGCTTTTCTGCCCGAAAATACTTTTAATTTCCGGGTTCACCACGGGCCATTCCAAGGCTTCCGGTTGTACCAACGGAAAAATCGCAGCCGCCACAGACAAAATAAAAATAGGTTTCAGTATGTTTATTTTCATTTAGATGTTTTATCTCAATCCTTTTATATTGATACGTGAAATATTGTCATCACTGCCGAGATAAATACCCCCGTTCTTTAAAATTAAAAAGGCGTTTTTGGCATTGAATTCCGTGGACGCTATCTTATGCTCAGGTTCTTCCACTATGGAAAGTATATGACTTGTATCCGTTTTTACAAGGATTATAAAAAAATTTGTTTCCGGGTATTCTCCCGCATTCAAAATTTGTCCGTTGAAGGGAACCTCACTGAATTTCATAGTCTTTATATCCAGGATTCCCAGTCCGGTGTTTGTCTCAAAAAACACCCTGTCCCCTGATTCCCCAAAGGATGCAAAAAGCTGTCTCCTCATACTTACGTCAAAACTGTGGTGAAAAATTATTTTATGCTGGTTCCCGTCTATTTTAATCAGTATAAACCGCTGTGGGTTTATACCTGAAACACAGGCGGCGTATTTCCCATCATCGGAAATAGCGGCGGCAAGGACAACCGGCAGATCGCTTCCTCCCGGATAAAATGAGAAAATTTCCTTTCCTGTTTTGTCGATGGCTGTAAGGAGTCCGTTCCCGTATCCGATAACAGCTGCGGATTTTGATTCGGAAAAGGCTGTTATCGGGGAAGCTTCATCCCTGGTCCAAGCCTTTGTTCCGTCATCATTGTACATACTGACAGCGCCTCCGCCAGGATGGAACAAATAGACGGAGTTTTTAGTAAGATGGACAAAACCCGGTTCTTTCACCGTCATTTTGAGGGCTCCGTTGGAATAATATACCGGTGTTTCCCTGGCATTCCTGGGATATATGCACCAACTGTCCGCTCCCGCTGAAAACCTCATCCCCTTTGGATCCATCCTGGTGATATTCCCGTCTTCGGTAAAAAACCCGAATTTGTCCGCCAGCATGAAGGCTTCTTTTCCTGTGTTTACCTCGGGGGGAGTTTCCTCTGCGCCGGGAACGATAATTTCCGCAGCGGACACTGTTTTTGTCCAGTCAGGTTGGAAATAAAAATCGTTTTCCAGAGGTTCCGCCGCCACAAAAAGATAGATAATTATAAAAATTAAGGAACCTGCCAATGCATATTTTATTTTTTTTCTGATTGTCATACTCCTTTTATGGTATAATAGGTACATGGAAAATTCAATACAGGACAAGAATTCCGTTGGTACCGGCGGAATTTCAAAGGAAATTCTCAAAGATTTGTATTCAAAAGCTGAAAAAGCAGTTGTGAATGCCTATGTTCCCTATTCACATTTCCGGGTAGGCGCCGCCCTGTTGACTGGAGACGGGGAGGTGTTCGTCGGGGTGAATGTGGAAAACCGTTCCTTCGGGGCGACCAATTGTGCCGAAAGGACGGCGGTTTTCTCAGCCGTTGCCGCCGGAAAAAAAGATTTTACCGCCCTGGCTGTCTGTGCTCCCGATGCGGATTACCCGGTGCCTCCTTGCGGTATATGCCGGCAGGTTATTTCTGAATTTATGGACAAGGATGTGCCTGTTGTCTTCGGGCCCGTATGGGAAAAAACTGTATTTTCCTCCGTTTCCGGGCTTTATCCGGAAGACTCTTTGCATGAATTAGCTAAATAAATGATTTGCTTTGCCGATAGTGAGAATACTTGACATTTTGTGCGGTTTTTTGCAATATATCTTTATATTTAGACGTTTAGGAGATTATTTTGGCGGACGACATCCTTACAATAGAAGAAGTTGCAAAATACCTGAGAGTTTCGGAACGAACAGTTTATGATTGGGCGCAAAAGGGTGAAATCCCTGCCGGAAAAATAGGAACTGTATGGCGCTTTAAGAAAAACGAAATTGAAAAATGGGTTGATGACCGTCTTTCCAATTCTTCAAAATCCCTGCCGGAAAACACCGCTGTCCGGGTTCAGAATATCCTTTCACCGGACAGGATTGTATTTATTGAGCATTCTTCAAGACGGGATGCCCTTGTGGAGCTTTCCGAGGTTCTCGGAACAGCCCCACAGATTAAGAATCTGAATGAATTGACAGTGGAAATCCTCAAAAGGGAGGAGCTTATGTCCACTGCAATCGGCCGTGGGATTGCCATCCCCCATGTCAGGCTTTCCTCCGTTACGGATCTTGTTATGGCGGTGGGAATTTGCCGCCACGACATTCTCGACTTTCAGAGCATAGACGATCTTCCCGTCCGTCTCCTGTTTATGGTTGCGGCGGCTTATAACCAACATGCCTATTATCTGCAAACCCTTTCGTTTTTCAGTTCCAAACTGAAAAACGCCGGCTTGCGGGAGGGCTTGATAAACGCACCGACAGCCCAGGACGCTTATAATTTGTTGGCTGAAAGCTGATTCCGCCCCATCTCTTAAAAGGTGACGGCGAACCATTTTGCCGGGTCGTCCATTTCCTCAACCAGTTTTCCTCCGGTTTTACTTGAGTTTAAATCCACAACGGCGTATTTTTTTCCGTTTATCTGGAAATATGTTCCATCCCTGTCTATTGCTATGGCGGCCACGCTGTGACCGAATTCTGGTGAAATTAAAAGGACCCCGTCTGTTCCGGTTTGTTTCATCAGGAGCACAAGCAAAAGGCTTCTGGTGTCACAGTCTCCCCGGCGGTCCGTAAAAGCTTCCGGCAAATTCAGGAAATCGCTTCCCTGGAAATTCCTTTCATAAGTGAAATCAAAAAGCCACTGAATGAGTTCTTCCGCCCGCTCCCTGGGGTTTTCCGGCAGGTGGTTGTCAAGGATAAATGCCGCTTTTTCCAGTCTTTCCCAGGAATCCCGGTAAATCATTCTGTAATATCTTTTCCAGGCATCTGTCATATATTCATTACCCATATATTTTGTGAGTATTTTGAATTCCCTTTCAATTAAGTATTGGCTTGCTTCCTGGTCTGATTTATCGAATGGAACGGGGATTTTAGTCTTTGCGGTTTCAAAGGTTGAATGGATTTCCCCTTCCTTAGGAAAACAGAAAGTTGTGACCAGACCGGCGGAATATCCTGTTCCCATATCTGTGGAAAAGGAATCCAGCACTGAAAGGTGGAAAAGCTCGATTTCCTCTTCTGAGATTTCCACCGGGGATTTTTTCAGGGAATCCGAATAATTGTAGGAAATAACCGTTATCCAGCCCTTTCCAAGGGGAAGTTCCGCGGCGGCACCCCATCCGCTTCCTCCGGGTATATCCGGGGCAGGATTTTGTCCTTGGGGAAAAACCAGTTTTGCAATGGCTGCCTTTCTGTGCCGCCAAGTGAATTCGGATACAGGCTCCCCGGAACCTATTTGTCCGGTGATGTGGTCAAGGGCTTCTTTCCCGGTGTTGAAATTTTCCGCAGGATAAACGGCGATTTGCATTTCCGCCGGGAAGACAAGGTTTTGGAATCTGTACCGGTCGTTCCCTCTTTTTTCTGTAAGTAGAAATCCCTCCGGGATATCCATGAAAAAACCGAATTCCGGTGATTGAAGTTCAAGGCAGTAAACCGGTACAAAAATTAAAAGACTGAAAATAAAAAACATGGCGGGGAGAAGATTTTTTTTCGGTTTCATTGTAATATCCTCCGGTGGATAAAATTGATTCCAACAGGAAAAAAAACAGGGATTTGAATATCCTCTACCAGGATGAAAATATCGCCGTCATAGAAAAACCGTCCGGACTGGCAGTCCAGGGAGGGGAGGGTGTCGGCATTTGTGTTATCGGCATATTGTCATCCCAACTGAATCGCAGGATTTTTCCCGTTCACCGTCTTGATAAGGATACAACTGGTATTCTGGTTACAGCCCTTTCAAAAGAAGCCGCCGCCATCTATTCCGCTTTTTTCAGCCGGAAAAAAATAGTGAAACAGTATCAGGCTGTGTGTTTGAATTGTCCCCGCCGGCCGTCCGGGGAAATCAGGCTTCCTTTGGAGAAGAAAAAAAAGGACGGCGCCCCCTCGGATGTTCAGGAAGCTGTTACGTTTTACCGTGTGGAAAAATCAAGTCCGGACGGTTCCTTTTGTTTTGTCTCCCTCCGAATAGAAACCGGACGGATGCACCAAATACGCAGGCATCTGGCGCTATCCGGTTTTCCTGTAGCTGCCGACGATAAATACGGTGATTTCGCAAAAAACAGGGAAATTCGCCGCCTTTACGGTATAAAAAAGCTCCAGCTGGCGGCCACTTCCCTGATTCTTCCTGTCCTGGACGGCGGAAAAGAACGGATGCTGGAGATTTCCTGTCCGCTGCCTTCCCATATGGAAGTATGTATCGCCACTTTATTTCCGTAATTAAAACTTGCGCTTGACATTATTTTGCGTTTTCTTCATCATACGGAAGTGACTTATGGATCATATTTCTCTGAACCGCGCGTATCTTGAGACACTTACAACCGAAGCTTTGGTTCGTCTTGGAGATGAATTCGGGGTGGACATCCCTCCTGCGCTTAACCGGCGTTTGATTATAGGGGAATTATTGGAAGTCCAGGATGAGTTTTATTCAAATGCCCCTGCTTCTTCAAGTTTTGCCGATGCGCTGCCGCAAGGTTCCACGGATACTGTTCCAGAATCCTATAATGAAACCCAGATAAACATCTTATTGAGGGATCCGGGGTGGATTTTCGTTTATTGGGATTTCCGGAGTGTTGAATTTTCTGCGTGTACTTCACAACGCGGATTTGAATCCTTCGGTTTGAGGGTTTCTTTTTTTGAAGACAAAAATTTATCGCAGTTAAAGGATTCTTATAATATTGCAGTTTCCCCTTCGGATCGTAAGTGGTATGTACATCTTTCTGAGCACTGTTGTTTTTGTCGCGTGGATTTACTGTCTATGTGTTCTCTTAACCGTGATACGGTTTTAGCCCAATCCAATATAGTGGGTGTTCCTCCCGTAGCCGGAATTGAAATTCCCAAGAGTGGATCTGTCAGGGAAGCCCCTCTTCTCAGTTTGTCCGGCATAAACGATTTGAGGAAAAAACATTGGCGGAATCATCGGCAGTCTTTTCTTTAGGATGGACTTACTATGAATGAAAAAAAAATCGTGTTCGTTCTCGACGCGCATCTTCCTTATGTCCGTGATCCGGATTTACCCTGTTCAGTGGAAGAATCATGGTTGTTCAATGTTTTGTCATTCACTTATCTCCCGCTTCTCAGGAGTTTCACATCCCTTGAAACGGAGGGCATCCCTTTTTATGTGGGCATCGCTTTTTCCCCTGAATTGTCGGAAATGTTGTCGGATCCTCTCCTTCAAAACCGCTACACCGCCCATTTGGAACGTTCCATCGATTATGCCGGGCATACCATCGAAAACAATCTTTTGGATGAAACAAGAACAGCTTTGTTGAAGGACTATCTCGAGCTTCTCAAAAAAAATAAACATGATTTTGTTGATATTTATGAAAAAAACATTCTGAAAAAATTCGATTATTTTTCCGAGCGCGGGTATCTTGAAATCCTTGCGACTTCCGCCACGGCTTGTTTCTTTCCACTGTATGAGGATATCCCCGAGGCCATCAATGCCCAGATTGAAACCGGTTTGATGTCCCATCGGGCTCATTTTGATTCAATACCGGATGGTTTCTGGTTGCCTGCTTTGGGCTGGTTCCAGGATGCGGAAAAAACCCTGAAGGCTTATGGATTCCGGTACAGCATTGTTGAAAACATTGCCCTTTTGTTTTCTGATAAACCGCCTTCTTCCGGGGTTTTTTCTCCCGTTTGTTGCGAGAACGGATTCAACCTGTTTCCCCGGGATTCTTTTGCTTCCGCGGAACTTTCCGGGGAAGGAAAGGGATATAGTTTGAATCCGGTTTATCTTGACGTGGACAATGATATCGGTTTTGAAATGGATGATGCGGATTTGGCTCCTCTTTTTGACGCAAAAACAGGGAGGCGTATAACCGGTTTCCGGTATACAGCCCGTGCGTCCAGGGAAACAAAGGATGCTGTTTTATACGATTCTGCCGCCGCCGCCGCCCAGATAGATAAGGATGCCACGGATTTCCTTGACTCGTGCAGTGCCCTGTTGTCTAAGGCTTCGGATTTTCTTGAAGGAGAATCAGTATGCCGTACCTGCGCTTTCCGGGCATCTTTTTTCGGTCAGGAATGGTTTGAAGGTGTTGCATGGCTTGAGAAGGTTTTCCGGCTTGCAGCTTCCAGAGATGACATTTCCTTCTCTACACCTTCCTCTTTTTTGAAGAAAAAGTATGCGGATAAAAACATAAGTCCGGGAATTGTTTATCCGGTTTTTTCATCCTGGTTTGAAAACGGATATGCGGATGAATTGTTGAATAGTTCCAACGATTGGATTTACCAGTACATTAAAAAGGCAACGGAAAGAATGGTGGATTTGGCTGAGCGGTTCCCCAACGACAGCGGATTAAAAGAACGGGTTCTTAACACGGCGGCTAAAGAAATTCTGTTGGCCCAGTCCATTGATTGGCCCGTTTTAATGAATGATCCTATGAATAGCGAATATGCCCGGTACAGGTTTGAAGAAAGTATAAAAGCCTTTACCACCGTGTATGAATCCCTGGGATCCAATTTTGTCAGTACAGAATGGCTTACGGAAATGGAGCGGAAACATCACTTTTTCCCCTTTATGAATTACAGGGTTTTTTCCCGCCGCAAATAACAAAGAAAACCCTATTAAAATAACATTTATTTTAACAGGGTTTTTACTGTTATATTTCCTGAAAATTTTCTTTCATCTGTGTGGGCTGAAATTTTGCAGGAAAGATCTGTTTTAAGTCTGCCTGCGGAGATTCTCTCTGTAAAAAAAGCGGATACCGTATATGAGGTTCCTTTTTCGCTGAGCCTTTCCGCTCCGATTCCTATGGATCTGTAAATGGTTGAACGGAATGTCACGGAACCGGTTGTTTTATTTTGTTCCGGAATTTTATTTCCACCGGTAAAAACTGTTTTTGTTGAAACTTCAAACACCAGTCGCCTGGACATAAGGGCGGCGGATTTGAAGGAGCTTTCGATTTGCAGCCGGTTTCTTCTGATACTATCCATATCCTTTTTCAGTTTAAATGTGCCGCCGGATGTTAATGTGGCGGCGTTTATGTACCCGCCTGCATAAAAACTTTCACTGTCCCCGCTGTCTTCTTTCACGCCTTTTTCCATGGCTTTGTAAAAGATTGATCCGGCGGAAAAACGTGTCCATTTTTTTCTGTTAAAGGTGAATACAATATATGGCGAAAAGCCCGCCCTTTCCAGCATTTTGGCTCTGTTACCGCTGAGTGCAGTATAATCCCTGTCAGTTTTGCTGTAAAAAACAGATAGCCTCCCGTGCTTTCCATATAAGGATGCATCCGTCCGTATCATGGTACCGTCCGGTCTCAGAGTACCGTCTGTACCTGAAACCATCACGGATGCGCTGAAGCGCTTTGTTTTGAATGATATTTCAGATCCGGCGCATAAACTTTCTGATTCATTTTCCCGGTGGTATGAGTGATACCAGGAGTCGTCGTTTTTTTTCCCCAGTATGTTTTTGCCGCCGAAAAACAAAACTGACAGGTTTGCTGAAGGCAAAAAGACAGGTTTGCCGGTCCAACCGCCGGAAGCCCATGAAGGGCTTGAAGCACATCCCTTTGTGTCTCCGTACAAAGCGACCCGCCAGTTCCCGAAAAGCATATCCACCGCCATATTTGTTTTCCCGCTTGCGGTACCTTGGCTGAAAAACTGGGATTTTGTAGGAATTACCGGGTAGTAAACTACGGAAGTTGTTTTTTCCGGTGGATTCCGCATTCTTGAGGCGAACCCATTGAAACCGATTGAACCGTAAAAGAAATTAAACATTATTCTGTTGTCTTGGAAAGGGAAAAAACCTGTTTTGAAAGACGTGAACTCTGATGTTTCTCCGTCTTTTTTCTTTCCGTACACTGAAATTTGAAGAGCTTCAGTGCCGGCCTTTACCCTGAATAAATCCGGCTCCGCTTTTTTATTTCCTGTTATGAAATTTTTTTTGTATCGGCTTTCGATGAATGGTTTTGAAAAAAGGGCAGGACTTCCCGTTTCGCCTTTTTCCCGGCAAAAAACCTCTGCTTCCGGGACTTGGAGCAAGGTAATAAAAAAAATAAAAGGCATGATTTTCACTGTATTCATGCCTTTTATATACGTGTTTTTTATTTTTCCGGCTTGTATGCTTCCGCAAAAAGGATGTTTTATTTACCTTTTTGTTTTCACTTGGGAAATATAGCTGCCTGAGAATTCAGACATTTGGGCTATGGTTCCCAGCCAATATTCAGCTTCCTTTTTATCCTCATAAGGGCCTACCCGTACCCGGTATGTCTGCGCTCCGTTTGTTTCCTTCGTAAAAATCTCCGCATTCAAATACCGGTCTGTCAGGGTTTTTCTGGAATTTTCCGCATTAAGCTTGTTGGAAAAGGAACCGGTTTGAATCCAATATTCTGTGACGGTTACCGGTGTACTCTTTTTTACAGGTTCGGACACCTGCTTTTTGGTTCCCGTTGAATCCGTCTTTTTTTCCGTTACAGCCTTGGCTGTTTGCGTGGAAGTTGTTTTTTCAGGCTGACTGATTGCCTCTGTTTTTCCCGCGGATGTTGTACTTGCGGCTGTTTTGTTTGGTTCCCTGGGGGTTTCTGTTTTGGTGGTTAAATTCCTCACATCTATTGTGTCCGGGTTTCCTCCATTCACGGGAGGAACGCCGTCTTCCCTGTTGGTATTTAAATCCGTTAGGGAACCTCCCCCGGCAGGAACAATCTCAGTATTAAGTCCGGGGGTTTTGTCCGGATTCTTAACCCATGAATCCGGATCCACATTTGCCGAACCGTCTTCCGATGTTATGTTTTCCCGGCCTATGGTAGTTGCGGTACCGGGTGTATAGGCGGATGCGAACTGCCTTCCCTGTTCCACAGTTTTGGACGGTGAATTCATCACCAGCGCAAAACCAAAAATGACAAGAATGAAAACACTGACAGCTGCCACAATCCAAAGTATTTTTTTCTGCTCCATAAAAACCACCCCTGTTGATATTTCGCCATATGTTAAAAGTCCGGGCCGGCGGCGTTTCCGATTCTCACACCCTTTCCGGCAAGAACAGACAAAAGCTTTTGTTCAAGGGATTTTTTCCCCCCGCAATTGTCCACTTTAACAATATCGGTATTTCCTGCGGGTTTTTGAGCAAAGAGAGTCTTTTGGGATGAAAATCTTCGTAAAATTTGAGTAATTCCAAGTTTATCTCTTTTTGAAGCCCTGAAAAACCTCTGTATTGCAGGGGCATGGATAATAATAATGAAATCGCATAAGTCTGCGGCATCGGATTTAAATAGGAGTGGTGCATTTATCACCACATTTTTACCTTTGTTTTTCCTGATGAATTCTTTAAGTATTCCGTTTATTCTGGGATACAAAATACTCTCATGGGCATCCAGCAGTTCTTTTTTTGAGAAAAGAAGCTTCCCCAGTTCCTTCCTGTTTATGCTTCCATCCGGATTTTCTATTTCCAGCCCTTGTTTTTCCGCTTCAAGAGAAAAAGCCTCCAAAACCCTTTCCCTGCATTCTTCAAGGGCATTGTGGGCCGCTTTGTCCGCATCAATGACGGCAAACCCGTATTTTTCCAGAATTTCCGCCGCCACGTTTTTTCCCGAGCACATTTTCCCGGTTAGTCCGATGACGAAGTGTCCGTTTTTAGTCCAACCGTTTTCCGGTCCGCCGGTTTCTTTGAGATTTTCAGTTGTCAATGGAAATCACCCCAGCATTTTCCTGTTTCGACGCTTACCTTCAGCGGCACATTCAGTTTTACAACCGATTCCATGATTTCCTTGACAAGTTTTCCGGTTTTTTCAGCTTCCTTTTCCGGGGCTTCAAAAATAAGTTCATCGTGAACCTGAAGGAGCATCACTGCCCCGGATTTTTCCCTGGTTAAAGCTTCCTGGGTTCTTATCATCGCTGTCTTCACTATATCTGCGGCGGATCCCTGTATGGGGGTATTTACGGCTATGCGTTCAGCCGAGCTTCTTTCTATACGGTTCTGGCTTTTTATTCCCCGTATGTACCGTCGCCGCCCCATTATTGTTTCCACCCATCCCGTTTCAGCCGCTTTTTCCTTGGAATCCGTGATGAATCGGGAAACTCCGGAATAGGTGGCAAAGTACGAGTTAATGAACACCGCCGCCTGTTTCCGGGGTATGCGCAACTGGTTCGCCAGCCTGAAAGCGCTCATGCCGTACATTACTCCGAAGTTAATTGTCTTTGCGGTTCTCCGCATCTCCGGAGTGACCATTTCCGGAGGAACCCCGAAAATCAAGCCTGCTGTGCGGCTGTGGACATCCACGCCCTCATTAAAGGCCTTCACCAGATTTTCGTCCCTGGAAAAATGGGCCAGCAGTGTAAGCTCTATTTGGGAGTAGTCAGCGGAAACCAACATTTTTCCTTCCGGAGCGTTGAACGCTTTCCGTATTCGCCGGCCGTTTTCTTCCCTCACAGGAATATTCTGCAAATTCGGGTCACGGCTGGAAAGTCTTCCTGTGGCGGTTCCAGTCTGAATGAAACTGGTGTGTATCCTTCCCTGGGGATCTATAAGTTCCGGAAGGGCATCCGCATAACCGGATTTTAGTTTTGTAAGGGCCCTGTAATCCAGGATTTTTCCCGGCAACGGGTCTTCCGAGGCTAAATCTTCCAGAACACTCGTGTCCGTTGAATAACCGGTTTTTGTTTTCTTTCCGGGTGGGAGTTTTCTCTCATCAAAGAGAACTTCCTGAAGTTGCTTCGGCGAAGATATGTTGAACTCATGCCCCGCCAGGGAATAAATTTCCCCGGCGGTTTTTTCAATATCTTCTCCCAATTGGGAAGAAAATATTTCAAGCTGGCTTTTATCCAGGGCAATGCCCTTCATTTCCATCCCTGCCAGGATGGGAACCAATGGCATTTCAATGTCCCTGAAGATTCTTTCCGCATTCCCCGTTTTCAGTCTGGGCTTTAAAAAATTATAAAGCTGGAGGGTGAAATCCGCATCCTCTGAGGCATAAGGGACAGCCTTTTCCAACGGTACATCCGCAAAGGAACCGTTTTTTGGTACAATATCTGAATATTCCGTCCCCTTTAATCCGAGCAAACTTTCCGCCAGGGTTTCCAGGGCAAAGGACTTGTAATCGGGATCTATAACCCATGCCGCAATCATTGTGTCAAAAAGTTTGCATACGGGTTCCGCCGTCCCGGAGGCTTTCATAACCTGTAAATCGAATTTACCGTTGTGGGTTATCAGGAGGAAATCCGGATTCAGGAACATCCTTTCAATCTGCATCATAACCCTTTCCCTGGGAATTGGGGTTATACCTTCCGATTCCGGACATTTCAACGGAATATAAAAAGCTTCTCCGGTTTTAACTGAAAGGGATAAACCCACCAGTTTTCTTTCCAGTATATCCAGGCCGGTGGTTTCGCAGTCAAAGGCCGCATATCCGTTTTCCAGGGCGCCGTCTACTATTTCAGATAAGTCGTCCTCTGAGATTACAGCCCTGTATTTCCCTTTGTTTTCTTTCAGTTCTTCAGGCTGAAAAACAATATTGGAAAAAGGAGGTTGTTCGAAAGCCCCTTCGTCAATTTGATCCCATAATTCTGGCTCCCTTTTTTTTGCGGCGGATCCGGCGGATTGGGGTTTGTTTTTTTCCGGCAGGGATTTTTTCAAGTCGGTGAAATTTTTTTCGTCCGTATACAATTTTGCCACATTGGGCAAGCCTTTTTTTATCAATGCTTCCGCCGCGGCCTCTCCATTCAATGAAGAACATTCAAATAAAGAAAAATCCGGGGGCAGGGGAACCTCCGTGGAAAGGGTTATAAGCCTTTTTGAAAAATAAGCGCTTTCCTTTCCCTCCCGGATTTTTTTCCCTGCGGCACCCTGTATTTCCTCCGCCGCCGCGTAAATGCCGTCAAGGGATCCGTATAAACCTAAAAGCTTTGCCGCGGTGACTTCCCCGATTCCGGAGACACCAGGAACATTGTCGGATCTGTCTCCGGTAAGCGACAGAAAGTCCAGGATTTGGGCCGGGGAAATATTCCATTTTTTCCTGACGGTTTCCCCTGTAACCTCCTCCCATCCCCCTGTTTTCCCCGGTTCAAGGATTGAAACGAATTCGCCCTCAAGCTGCACCAAGTCCTTGTCCCCCGACAGGATAACGCAGCCCCGTTTTTCGGCGGAACATTTCGCCGCTATCGAGGCAATCACGTCATCGGCCTCAAACCCGTCCTGCCGGATGCAGTGGATACCCAGGATTGAAAGAATTTCCTCTATCACCGGAATCTGGGCGTGCAAGTCATCCGGGGTTTTTTGCCTGGTGGCCTTGTACTCGGGGTACAGTTCGTGCCGGAAAGTGGGAACACGGGAATCAAAGGCGGCGGCGAAAAAACGGGGCTTCTTTTTTTGCAATATGGCATTCAAACTGCGGAAAAACCCGAAAACAGCGGAAACATTTTCACCGTCACTGTTTATAAGGGGTTTTGATCCGAAGGCATAATATGAGCGGTAAATCAAACCGTAAGCGTCAAGGACAAAGACAGAATCTTTCATTGGAAAAGTATAACACGGATAAGAGTTTATCCGCAATGGAATGGTTTTCCGGCCGGAGAATTCTTTCAGGAAGATTTTCTTTCAGGTTTGGATATCGATTATGGAAGCATTCCCGCTTTCGGCGGCATACACATTTTTTTTCTGGAAGGGTTTTTTCAGACTGCTGATTTCCTTTCTCACTTCCGCCATCCCTGATTTCAGCAAATCCCGGTTTTTTTTGTTCTGCTCCATGATGTCGGCCTGGAGTTTTTCCAAATCCGCCTGGAGTTTTGGTATGAATTTTTCCTCCTCGGCTGTATTGGCTCCTCCCGGAACGTCTTTTTTCCGGTGAATCTCCCGGTACATTTCTTCTATCGGATCAATTACCCTCTGGATTGTGTAAAGCTCGGAAACAATATAGTCTTCCAGGACGCTCTGGCGTTCAACCTGTTCCATATTGCCTTCCGAAATGGATTTTTCCTGTTGCTCCAAGGCGGCCAGATATTCACGGAATTTATTCCGTTTTTCTTCCAAAAGTTTTTTGAATCTTCTGAGTACAGCGGCCCTTTGGTCAATTTCCGCCTGGGTCAGTTCTTTCCCGCCCATATCAGCCCGCGATATTTATTCCGGCGGGAATTTGTCCCCGTTTTTCAGCTGCTGAAGGTGATGAAGCTATTTGTGTCCATGCTGAAAGGAGTTGTTCCATCAGACTGCGTACAGAAACGAGTTTCTCCGGTTTTTTCTCAAAATTAGCTGAAGAAAGCTGGCCCAAAAAGAAGGTGTAAATCGACATGAGGTTTTTGGCTATATCACCGCCTTCATCCATGTTCAGGCTGGCGGCCAGTTCCGTTACAATTTCCTGGGCTTTTAAAATATGGTTGTTGGTTTTTTCAATTCTTGAAGGATCCTTTTTAAGATTTTCATCCAAAAGGCTAACAGCGGCATCAATATGTTTGATTGCCTCCTCATAGAGCATTACAATGAGGGCACCCTGACTTGCGGTTTTTACCCGTGTTTCTTTGTAAACATTAAGAGCCTGGTTGTATCCCATTTTTATTCCTCCCGTTCCCCCTGTGTATCGGCTTTTTACCGGGAATTCTTTAATATAATCTTTAAAATTATATAAAAATTTTCAAAAAATATCGACTATATTCTTTCAATTTAGTATCATTTAACCATGAAGTTTCTTTTGAACTCCGATAATAATCAGGACGGTAACAACCCCGAGAAAAAAGACGGGGATGATTTTTTTTCTTTCTTCAAAATGTTTTCGGATGATGACGATAAAAAGAAATCCGGCAGGAAAAATTCCAAACCTCCAAGGGCTTTTTTGTGGATTCTTTTCGGGCTTTTTTTATTGATTCTTTTAAGTTCCAATTTTTATTCCTTTTTGAATAAAAGCAGTTTAATACCATTTTCCCAATTCAGAAAAATGGTGGAATCCGGCGAAATTGTGCGGGTGGAGCTTTCTTCCTCTTATTTCACCGGTTACAATACTCCTTCCGGTTCACCTTCGGTGGCGCCGGAGGATACCGGATTTTTGCCTTCCTTTTTGCCCGGTATGGCCCGTACTGGCGGGACTGTTTACCGGACGGTGGGTTTGCTGTCTGAAAATTTCATTTCCCTCCTTGATTCAAAAAATATTGAATATTCTGTTGTTACCGAAGAAAGGAATTATATACTGGATTTCCTTCTCCAATGGATACTGCCCTTCGCTATTTTCTTCCTCATGTGGCGGTACCTGATGAAACGCATGGGTGGCGGCCTGGGTGGCAGTATTTTTTCCACCGGGCAGTCCCGTGCCGCTTCGGTGGAGGAGGGCCAGGTGACAACCCGTTTTTCCGATGTGGCCGGTGTTGACGAGGCGAAGGAAGAGCTGGTGGAGGTCGTTGACTTCCTGAAAAACCCGAAAAAATACACCGATATCGGTGGAAAAATTCCCAGGGGTGTTCTTTTAGTGGGGCCTCCAGGAACGGGTAAAACCCTCCTTGCCAGGGCAGTGGCCGGTGAAGCCGGGGTTCCGTTTTTCAGGATAAGCGGTTCCGACTTTGTGGAAATGTTTGTGGGTGTGGGTGCCAGCCGGGTAAGGGATCTTTTCAAGCAAGCCAGGGAAAAGGCTCCGTGCATTATTTTCATAGACGAATTGGACGCAATAGGAAAATCCCGCATAAATTCCATGACTTCCAATGATGAAAGGGAACAAACCCTGAACCAGCTTTTGGTGGAAATGGACGGCTTCGACGGCTCTAAAGGCTTGATTCTTCTTGCGGCCACAAACCGTCCCGATGTTCTTGATCCGGCTCTTCTGCGGCCCGGACGCTTTGACAGGCAGATTGTTGTGGATCGTCCCGATGTTAAGGGTCGTGAGGAAATACTTAAAATACATTCCAAAGGCGTTAAAATCGGCAAGGATGTCAATCTGGCGGATGTGGCCAAGTCCACCAGCGGATCTTCCGGGGCTGATTTGGCGAACATAGTGAATGAGGCGGCTCTTCTGGCGGTCCGTGCCGGCAGAAAAGAGGTTTCCCAGGAGGACTTTAACGAAGCGGTGGAAAAAGCGGTGGCTGGCCTTCAGAAAAAAAGCCGTGTTATCAGGGAGGATGAGCGTAAAATTGTCGCTTATCATGAAACCGGTCATGCTATTGTCACCGCATTCACTCCCAAGCAGGATAAGGTTCATAAAATTTCAATAATTCCACGGGGACTTTCTGCCCTGGGTTACACAATGCAAATTCCAGAAGAAGACAAGTATTTGAGCAGTGAAGAGGAGCTTTTGGGCCGGGTTGATGTGCTTCTTGGGGGAAGGGCTGCCGAGGAAGTTGTTTTCGGTTCAATTTCCACGGGGGCTGCCAACGATTTGTCCCGCGCCACTGACATCATCCGCCGGATGATAACCGATTACGGTATGAGCTCCCGATTCAGGAATGTGGCCCTGAGCCAGCACGGTGCGGGCTACGGAGGATATCCGGGGGAACCCCAGCTGGTGCGTGATTATGCGGAAAGCACCCAGCAGTATATCGATGAGGAAATAGCGAAAATCATCGGTGAAAGGTACGATGCTGTAAAGAATTTGCTTAAGTCCAAGCTGGAGCTTGTAAAATATGTGGCCGGCCGTCTCCTGGAAAAGGAGATAATTGACGGCAAGGAATTTGAAGAGATTATCAACGCGGAAAAAAACTTGTCCTCCCCGGAGGAATAACCGGGAAAGCCGCCGTTTTTTAGGGCGGCTCCCGGAATGCGCATTTAATCCCCCTTTAGTTTTAATCCCCATTTAAACAGATAATCGTGAATATATTTGCAATTATTTCCTCTCCTGTGCTATAATCTTTCAGGATTCCAAATGCAAATTGAGGAAAAAATGAAAAAATGTTTTTGCGGGCTTCCCAAGGCTCTTTTTCTTTCCTTCACCCTTTTCCCGTTGTTTTTTTCCTGTGCCGCCAGGGACAGGGATTCAAGGCTGGCTGTGGAGGACGGTATCCCAGTCGCCGAAAGGTACGGGCAACTTCAGGTTATCGGAACGGATTTGTGTGACAAGACAGGAAATCCGGTTCAGCTGAGGGGGATGAGTTCCCACGGGCTTCAATGGCACGGGAAATATGCGAATGAAAAGGTTTTGCGGTGGCTGAGGGATGACTGGAATGTGCAGGTTTGGCGTGCCGCCATGTATTTAACCCAGGGCGGCTACATTTCCAACCGGGCGCTGAAGTTTAAGGTCATCGATTCCATAGAGGCTGCGGCAAAGCTCGGTATGTACGTCATTGTGGACTGGCACGTGCTGGGGGACAGGAACCCCCAGGCTTACCAGGAGGATGCCGTCGAGTTCTTTTCGGAAATCGCCGGGAAGTACGGGGAGCTTCCCAATGTCATCTACGAAATTTGCAACGAGCCTAACGGGGAGGATGTTACCTGGAACGGATGCATAAGGCCCTATGCGGAAGCTGTCATCGCCGCCATAAGGGAACGCGACCCCGACAATATCATCATAGTCGGGACACCCACCTGGAGCCAGGATGTGGACAAGGCTGCGGAAAACCCTCTCCCGGGTAAAAATATCATGTATACCCTCCATTTTTATGCGGGCAGCCACGGAAAGTCTTTGCAGAATAAAGTGTCCGCGGCCCTGGCGGCGGGACTGCCGGTTTTCGTGACGGAATGGGGAACCACCAAGGATACAGGCGACGGAGGCGTTTTTGAAAAAGAAACCCTCCAATGGCTGTCTTTTTTGAAGAAAAATAATATTTCCTGGGTAAACTGGTCCGTCAACAATAAAGGTGAGGATTCCGGTATTTTAAAAGCTTATGCTGATAAAAACGGGGAGGGTGGATGGACGGAAGCGGATTTAAGCCAATCCGGAATTTTATTGCGTTCCATCCTTGTTAATGAAAAAAAAATAAAATAGAATATAACTTCAGGAATGAGATTTTAAGGGGGTCTTATGAAAGTTCTGGTTATCGGTGGAGCCGGATATATCGGCAGCCATGTGGCTAAAGCTTTTTTGAAGGCAGGACATAAGGTTACTGTTTTTGATAATCTTTCATCCGGTTTGTTGATGAATATTTTTGACGGCGAGGATTTTATTCCGGGGGACATCCGCCATCCGGATGATCTTGAGCGGGCCTTCTCCCTGGGATTCGACGCCTGCGTCCATCTTGCGGCTTTTAAAGCTGTAGGTGAATCCATGGTTCAGCCTGAAAAATATTCCGTCAACAATATTTCAGGAACCCTGAATATTCTTAACGCCATGTGCGCCCACAATTGCCGCTACATTGTGTTCTCTTCTTCCGCGGCCACTTTCGGTTCCCCCCAGTATCTTCCGATAGATGAAAAGCATCCCCTCAACCCGGAAAGTTACTACGGCTTCACCAAGCTGGAAATAGAGCGTTTCCTGGGCTGGTACGACAAGATTAAGAATATCCGCTTCGCGGCTTTAAGATACTTTAATGCGGCCGGCTATGATCCCGAGGGCGAAATTATCGGCCTTGAAAGAAACCCCCAGAACCTTCTTCCCATAACGATGGAAGTTGCCAAGGGTTGGAGGAAAGAGCTTCAGATTTTCGGACAGGATTATGACACCAGGGATGGAACCTGTATCCGGGACTATGTACATGTGTCGGACTTGGCGGAAGCCCATGTGAATTCCCTGGCATACATTGACAGGGAAAACAAGAGCCTGGTTGTGAATCTGGGAAGCGAGGTCGGGATTTCCGTTACGGAAATGACCGAGGCGGCCAGAAGGGTTACCGGGAAGGAAATCCCTGCCCGCTATGTGGGACGCCGTGCCGGCGACGCATCAGCCCTTTACGCCACCTCCGCTCTTGCCAAGGAACTCATCGGCTGGGCTCCGAAATATTCCGATGTGGATACCCTGATATCCTCCACATGGAAGGTGTACCAGAAATACGACAAAAATCCCTATGCCTGATACCGGAAAAATCACGGCTTCTCTTATTTCCCGCTGGGTCGGGGAGCAGAAACCCCTTATTGTGGAGCTGGAAAGGCTTTTGACGTCCTTTCCGGCCCTGGCTCCGGAATCCGGCGGGGACGGGGAGCTGGAAAAATGCTGTGCCCTTGAAGAAAAACTCCGTTCCCTGGGTTTCCGGGATTTCGAGCGTTTTGATGCCCCTGACCCGAGGGTTCCCTCTGGAATCCGTCCCAACCTGGTTGTCACCGTCCCCGGAAAAAATGACGGGGTGCGCCTTTGGGTTATGAGCCATTTGGATGTGGTTCCGCCTGGGGATCTTTCAAAATGGGAGACCGATCCTTGGACGGCTGTTGAAAAGGACGGGGCGGTTTACGGCCGTGGAGTTGAGGACAACCAGCAGGGGCTGGTTTCTTCGGTGATTGCAGCCTTGTTTTTCATCAAGAACGGGATTGTCCCTGAGTATACCCTGAAGCTTCTTTTTATGGCCGATGAGGAAAACGGCTCCGTTTTCGGTATGCAGTATCTTCTGAAGGAATGCAGCCGGAATCCGCTTTTCAGCAAGTCCGATTTCATCATCATCCCCGACGGAGGGGATTCCCTGGGTGAAACCATAGAAGTGGCGGAAAAAAACATCCTCTGGCTCAATGTGATAATCCAGGGTAAACAATCCCATGGTTCCCGGCCTGATTTGGGGATAAACGCCTACCACGCCGGTTGTGATCTTGCCCTGAAACTTCATGGCC
Organism: uncultured Treponema sp.; assembly: GCA_949299755.1. GTDB lineage: Bacteria > Spirochaetota > Spirochaetia > Treponematales > Treponemataceae > Avitreponema. The sequence continues at coordinate 39,080 of CASGBA010000014.1, forward strand.
TTGAAAGGAGGTTTTCAGCACGGAACCCGCTTTTTGAGCCGGATTATTCCACCTTCCAGGCTACAAAAAAAGAAGCCAATGTGCCGAACATAAACACAATCCCCGGAGAAGACCTTTTTTGCATGGATTGCCGCATCCTTCCGGAGTATAAACTTGATGTGGTCAGGGCCGCGGTTAAGGAAGTTGTGGCGGAAATTGAAAGGGATTACGGTGTTTCTGTTTCCGTCAAGGAGGAACAGGCGGTGGAATCGGTTTCGGTCAGTCCGGAAGCCCCTGTGGTCAAGTTGATTCACTCTGCGGTGGAAACCGTTTTGGGAAGAAAATGCCGCCCTGTGGGTATCGGTGGAGGTACTGTGGCGGCTTACTTGAGGAATGCCGGTTATGATGCTGTGGTTTGGAGTATTATGGACGAAACAGCCCACCAGCCCAATGAGTATTCCAAACTGGATAATATCATCGGGGAAGCCTCCGTTCTGGCGGCGGCGGCCTGTTTATGCTGACTCCCTGTCCCCTTCCGTCTTCCGGCCCGAATGGCAGAGACTGGCGTACGGAAAATCCAGGAAAGGTACAGTCATCCTTCCCTTGCCGGATTCCGCCGGCCTTTGCGTCCCTTATTGCCGCCGCCGAAAATTCCGGGGATGCCGGGGCAGCTGATGCCCTTAAAAGGCAGGTTTGTCCTTCCCCCGGGGAAGGTTTAATCACCGGCAATGAAAGGTCTGACCCCTTGGGGGAAGCATCCCACTGTGTGTTCCCGCGCCTTGTCCATCAGTATAAAAACCGGGTTCTCCTTCTTTCCACAGGGCGCTGCATAGGCTATTGCAGATATTGTTTCCGCAGGAGTTTCGGGGCCGGAAATTACGGCTTCATTTCCGATGAGGAGACGGAGCAGGTTTGCGGGTATATCGCCGGGAATCCTGAAATCGATGAAATCCTTGTTTCCGGAGGAGATCCGATGTCAGCGCCTTTTAGGAAATTGGAAGCTCTTTTTTCAAAAATAAGGGGTGCCAGACCGTCCCTTCTGATACGGTTGTGTACCAGAGCCCCGGTTTTCGCCCCGGAAATTTTCACTCCGAAAAAGCTTAAAACCTTAAAATCTTTCCGTCCCCTTTGGATCATCCCTCACATAAATCATCCGGAGGAACTGGGTAGTGCCCAGCGTAAATGTTTGTCCGCTTTCATTGACGCAGGTATTCCCGTCCAGTCCCAGACTGTTCTCTTGCAGGGGGTTAATGATGACAGTGGAATTCTTTGCCGGTTGTTCAAAGATCTGACATGTCTGGGGGTAAAGCCCGGGTATCTTTTCCAATGCGACCTGGCTCCTGGAACCTCATGTTTCCGTGTACCCTTGAAAAAGGGTTTATCCATATGGAAGGAGCTGCGTAAAGAGCTTTCAGGCCTTTCGCTTCCTTCTTTCGCTGTTGATTTACCCGGTGGCGGAGGAAAATTCCCGCTGTCTGTGGCAGCGTTGGTGGAAAATATTGTTTCCTGTACCAATAATGAATTAATTATTCGCTGTGATGATGGAAAAGTATACACTTATTTAATATAAAATGTATAATAAATAATACAGAATGTAGTTTGTTTTTGTAGTCATATTTTAAGGATTTGTTAAATTTTCTATTTTATTATAAATTAAAGAAATAAAATAAGACCAATCGCTTTTTACTGCAAGTTGATTAAACAAATTGGCACGTTTTTTGCTTAATAATATGTCATGGAATATGATGACAGCTTGTTGAAAAAATATCTTGCAGAAATCCAGCGTTATCCCCTGCTTTCCTTCGAGGAAGAGATGGATCTTTCCAGGAAGATAAAGGACGGGGACAGGGCTGCCTTTGAAAAACTTGTTAATTCAAACCTCAGGCTTTCTGTTGCTATCGCAAAAAGATACGTGGCCTTTGATCTTCCTCTTATTGATTTAATACAGGAAGGAAACATAGGACTTCTTACTGCCGCGGAAAGATATTCATTTTCATATAGACTTAGGTTTTCCACCTATGCCTGCTGGTGGATTCGGCAAGCCATAACCAGGGCTATTGCGAAAAAATCCCGTCTTGTAAGACTTCCTGGACGCAAGGAAACTTTGGCCAGAAAAATCCGTCAGGTACGGGATGAACTTTCTTCCAAGTCTTACGGGCTTCCCACCTTCAAAGATATTGCGGATGAGCTTGGAATGGACGAGAAAAAGGTTGCTGAAATCTATTCTGTTTCCGAGCCTGCTTTCAGTTTGGAGGCGGAATACGATACCGAGCGGGGCACCTCATTCAAGGATGTGCTTGCAGATAATTCCTTTAATCCGGAAGAGCAATTTTTGAATAAATGCAGGAAATCCCAGGTTTTAAAAATGCTTAAATCCCTCAAAAAGAATGAGTCATTCATAGTGTTTGAGCGTTTCGGTTTTAACGAGGACAGGAAAAAACGCACCTTCTCTTATCTCGGTAAATGTCTGGGGGTTTCTGCGGAAACAGTCCGCCAGACTGAAATCAGGGCTTTGAAAAAACTCCGGGCCAGCAAGGAAGATTTTTTCGCCGTTTCGCCTTAGTGATAACCCGCTTTTTATCCTGCGCGCGGGGAATTCCTTCAGTTCTTTTTTATTCCCAGGATTGTAAGGTCATCGTATTGGGGGTCTTCTTTAAGGTTTTCATAATATAAATATTCCTCATATTCTGGATGCGGGTAATTCAGAGAACAATATTCGTCATATTGTTCAAAGCATTTTTGCAGGAAAGCGTCTATTTTTCTGTCCGCCTGTACCCTGTAAAAACCAGGTGAAGTCGTATCCTTGTATATCCTGAAGATTTTTTCAATGGAAACAAGGGCAATGACTGCGTCCTCCACAGTTCCGTCGCAGTTTGAAAAATCAAAGGTATATTCCGTGTTTTCTCCTTCCGGATTGTGACATTTTTTCAGTGTGAATTTTTCTTTTTTGAATACGGCTTCGATTATTTCTTTAACCCTGTCGTAGGTGAATTCCTCATTGTCCTGGCCTATCCTGTGGTTTCCGTGAAAATTTTCATCCGTGGAGTTTTTTTCCGAACACACCGTTTGTTTGAAATCAGGTGTGCGGAAAAATCTTTTTGCCTCTTCTATTCCATCAGTGTAAAGAAAGAGGACGTCTCCGGGAGCAAGGTGGAGTTTTTCAACTTTATATCCTCCCTTTGCATTTATTTCCGAAGTGGGGAAAACACCTGCTGCGGAAACTTCCTGAAGTTTATGGGTTTTAAGCTTTTTTTCTGAAGCATCGTAAATATGCACGATGTTGTCACCGGCATTGCAGAAATATACGTCACCTGATTCGGAATCAAAAAGACACATGGTGAAAGCGGCAAACCTGCCTTTGAATCCCTTGGATTCCACAAGATCATTTATCCTGGATACTGCGGGGGAAATGTCGTAACGGTTTTTTACAAAATCCCAATCTTTGAAAAAATCCAAAAATATTGTGGCTATTTCAACCATAATGAGGGCTGCTGGAACCCCTTTCCCGGCCACATCACATTTTATTATTGCATAATGCCTTTCATCCAGTTTTTTGTAGTCAAAATAATCCCCTGAAACCCCTTCGGCTCCTTCGTAGTATCCGAAAAAGTCGGCATTTCCGTCTGAATATTCTCCGCTGGTAAGTTTTCTGCCGTTTTCATTTGTTTCCAAGGGAATGAACATTTTTTGAGTTTCTTTTCCCACCGTGAGCTCTTTGGCGGCTAATGCCGCTGATACCAGGGCATTGGTCATTTCGTTCACTGTTTCCCCGAGGAGACCTATTTCATCCCTGGAACGCAGTTTAATGCTTTTACCCTCCAACAGGGACTTGTCTTCCGTATCTCTTATCATTGCCACATGGGCCGCCAGGTGTCTTATGGGGGATATGATTATATAAGCCAGGAACAGGGAACCGGTCATACCTATAAGAAGCGCTACCAGGGCAGTGTAAGCTGTTATCATTATTACAGCCTTGTATTCCTGGGCCAGGGCTGTGAACATTTCCTTGGTGGAAATTTCAACGATAACGTTGCCGTGGACGTAGGAACTGCTTCCTGCCTGCCTGTAAAGTACCGGTTTGTAGAAAATGTAGTGGGTTATATCCGGAGAAAGATTTTCCGGATCAAAATGTGGATAGGACTCTGTGGCCGAAAAAGAAATGCGTTTCAACCTGGTGGTGAGTTCCTCTTCCAACTGCAATATGATATTTTGGATTTCATTCTTTCTGGTAATTGAATCACTGTCTGTTTTAAGAGAAAGGGATTCCGCTTCCTTGGATAGGCGGGAAATATTCACGGATATATTTGAAACCAAAAAAAATGCGTGCTTGTTTATGTAAGCATTTTTCTCTTCAATCTGTTTTGAAGCTTCGAACACAAGTCTTGATACACCTGGTATATATTCCGGAGTGTCTATTTTATTGACTATATCGGGATCATTGCATGCCCACACAAAATTTGTTCCTTCCTCACTGCCATCAATTGAAGGTCCCGTTATGACGGCGCTCAATGCTTCCGGCACAGAGGAGCTTTGCCCCGGAAGAAAACTTAATTCCAGTAAGTCATGTCCTGGAAGATAGGCCTTAGCTCCTGAAGCCAAGCTTTCCAAAAGCACATTCAACCTGATTTGGAGGGCATTTACCAGGGTTTTTTCCTGGATTTTTGTAAACCGTAACCCAAGGGGTATTGAAACTAAAATTACGACAGAGAAAACCAATATACCCGTGAAGAATACAAATTTGAATCTTAGTCCTGCGCCTTTCTTTTTTAGAACACTGTGATGCTTTTTTTTTCTTGAAGGCATAGTATCTCCTGATATAAGAGCCCGCACATCCCGGTGAATACGGGCAGAATCTGCTATTACGGAAAACAATCCGTAAATTGAAACCGCAAAGGCACAGAGCAGAAAGGCAATTAGGCTGTAAATCACAACTTTTTCCGGAAATAGGGGGATCAATCCTTCTTTTTTTGGATTGACTGCCACATCCGGGTTTGAACCTATATTGAAGTTTCCCGATTTTAGAGTGCCGTGAATTTCCACGTTACTGTAATCGACTGTTGTGTTTTTCGCTTCCTTTCCGTTCTGCCGGTTTGCGGTAAAGCTGCCGGGGTTTTCCTCCATGGCATCGGTAAAGCCTTCTGAGGAAATTTGCGAACTTCCGCTTTTTAGTGTTTGTTCCCCCTTTTCTGAGACATAAAACGGATAGAAAAAAAATGATGCCGAAAGACAGAGCAGGGCAACAGCCTTTCTTATCACAAAAAACCTCCGGTGGGGTTTTAAGAATTCACTGCATATAGGAACCATGGGAGGACTGTATGCCTGTAATATTCTTAATCTTTGCTGATATTATATACCGTTATCGTTTTAAATTAAATATAAATATACTTACTTTGAATTAATTTAGAGGAATATATGCGGCGTACTGTTCATTGTTTATTTTGCGGCTCAAGTGTCTGTCTGCGGAGCCTTTAATTCTGTCTTCCCAGCCGCCGGAAACCTTCCACTCTGGGACTTGCGGAAACCGTTTTTGGGCTTCTGTCTCCACGCAGAAGGTAATGATATCCGACTCCGGCGATCATCGCCCCATTGTCTGTGCATAATTTTAAAGGTGGAAAAATACATTCCAAATCCTTCCGTTCCGCTAAACGTGCCCTTAGAAGGGAATTTGCCGCGACCCCTCCTCCCGCGACTATCCTTGATATTCCTGTGTCTTTCACCGCCCTGAAAAGCCTGGAAAGCAGGATGTTTACAGCTGTTTCCTGGAAAGCGGCCGCTATGTTTTCCGGCGTTTTTTCGTATTCCGGATTCCAGAATTTATCCAATTGATTGATGACGGCTGTTTTCAGTCCGGAATAGGAAACATCGTACCTGTGTAATGCACTTTCCCGGTGGGCTTTGCCTGAACTGTCGGCGCTTTTATCGATTTTCGGCATGGGGAATTTGGCTGAGGCGGAATTTCCATTAGCCGCCAGTTTATCAATCGCAACTCCTCCTGGATATCCGAATCCGTAAAACTTTGCCACTTTGTCAAAGGCTTCGCCCGCCGCATCATCCACAGTTGTCCCCAGAATTTCAATGGAGTCAAAGCCGGTTACCCTGCATATTATGGAATGGCCTCCGGAAACAAGGAGTCCAAGATAGGGATACTCTATATCCCTGTCCAGATGGGCTGCATAAAGATGTCCCAGCATATGGTTTACGACTATAAAGGGTTTGTCCTCAGCGGCGGCAAGGGTTTTACCGAAGGTTAAACCAACTAAAAGAGCCCCCACTAATCCCGGTCTGTTTGAAGCTGCAATTCCGTCTATGTCTGCCAAGGTAAGCCCCGCATCGGACACAGCCTTCATAACGACGGGCAGAATCCATTCTGTGTGTTTTCTGCTGGCAATTTCCGGAACCACGCCCCTGTATTCTTCATGGAATGGTATCTGGGTGGCAACCACATTGCTGAGTATTTTTTTTCCGTCTTCGACAACAGCCGCCGCAGTTTCGTCACAGGAACTTTCTATGCCTAAAACCTTCATCTGGTTTATATATCCCCCGCTTTAATTTTAGTTTGGAGCCCGGAAATATCGCATAAGGAATATCCTGCCTCCGTTAATTCCGGGTATAAATCTGAAAGCAGTTGTGCCAGATCATCAGACCAGACATGACCTATCATGATGGCATATCCTTTTTTAGAAGCTATTTCAAGGCCGTTCCTGACGGCTTTTTCAATTTCTTCTTTGTTCTGGCTGTTATCCAAAAATACAGCCCTTTCCCATATTTTTATTCCCCGTTCCCGGGCGATTTCCGGGGCTGTGGTTTGTGCGTTTGTCCTTGAGTCCAGGAAAAAAATGGAGTTTTCTTCTATTACATCGAAAACCGCTTCCATCGACTCTTTGTCCGCCGTTATCAGGGAACCTTCATGATTATTTAAGCCCGCCACAGGTCCTATTTCTTCCAGGTTTTTCTTGACAACAGCCCTGATTTCTTCCTGTGTCATATCCGGAAGCAAAGCATTGGGGCCGGGGTTCACATTCATATTAACCGCCTGCATGGGCTGGTGCAGGATAAGTTCCTTCCCCGCTTCCCGTATTTCATCCGCACATTCTACGGAATGGGGCAGGCCGGGCAATACGGCAATTGTGCATGGGAAGGGGAGATTCAGGAACGGTTCCAATTGGACAAGATTATGGCCAGCGTCATCGAAAACAAAACATAAAACGCCCGATCCGGCCGGCACCGTTATTTCTTTTTCATCTCCGGACGGGAGTTTTTTTTGAGGTTCAGGTTTTTCATCCGTAACGGATGGAGCCGTCTTTTCCGGTTCTGCCCGGGGACTTTCAGGTTTTACGGAAGCCACGGGTTTCTCTGCGGTAACGTTCTTCACCTGGTTTTGTTCCGTCCCTGTTTCCTGCCGCATATTTACCTGCGTATCAGGAACGGATGGTTCCGTTTCCTGGCGGTTTGCGGTTTGCACTGCAATTTGTTCTTCAACAGTGGTTTTTCCCGTGAAGAAATTCACCTTGATGAATAATAAAACGGCTGACAACCCGAAAAACAAGGCAAGCAATATGGAGGTTGTTTTTATCCTCGAAATTTGTTTGCTCCGTTTTTTCCTTTCCCTTTCTATTTTTGAAAGTTTCCGTGCGGTTTTATCCCTGGAAATATCGGCGACACCTCTAGTAAGAACTGTCCTGGAAGTTTTAGTTGTTTTTCTACGTGTTGTTTTTCTGGTTCCCGGACGTGCCGTTCCTGATGAAGGTTTGGATGAACCTGTTCTTTTTGAACTGGCCGCCGTTTTTTTTCCGGCGGATTGTGTTTCGTTTTTTCTTCTAACCATTGTCTTGAAAGGATAAATACGGGGGGAAAACTTGTCAACAGGCAAAAATATTGTTTTAACCTCTGTGTGTTAAATGTCTGAATATATGCTAGAATGAATGAAGGATTCTGTGATCTTAAAAGGGTGGCAATATTTTTTATGGATAGGAAAATATGCAGGGATAAAATTGGGCGGAAAATTTTCACACTGCTTCCCAAGCGCCAAAAGCTGGGTTTTTTCTTTATTGTCCTGATATTGGCAGTATCCGCTTTTTTAAGTCAGTTGACACCTGTCGCTGTGGGGTATTTAACTGACCATGTTCTGAATGAACAGGAAATAAGTTTTAAGTCTGTGATTCCTGTTCTTCTGGTAATTTTATGTGTAAACATATTCAACGAGGTGATCAAGGTTGTCCGCCGTCTGATTGTGGAAGACACTGCAACCCAGGCAGCAAAGGCGGCCAGATTCAAGGCTTCTTGTTCCCTTCTTTCTGCGCCTCTTTCTTATTTTAGAACCCATATGACAGGAAACATTCACGGTCGTCTGAACAGAAGCCTTGAAGGAACGGTAAAGCTTATTAAACTTATGTTCATGGATTTCGCTCCTGCTGTTACAACCGCTTTAGCCGCTGTCATAACCATTTTTGTCAGCCTTCCTTTTTCTGTTGCCCTGTTGGTAATTCTTGTGATTCCGGTGGGGACTTTCATAGTATTCCGGCAAATCCACACCCAGAAAGGTATCCGGGTGGATCTCATGGAAACAAAAGCCGATATGGACGGAACCGTGGTGGAACTACTCGGTGGAATTGAAACAATCCGGGCTTTGGACAGTGCGGAAACTGAAAGCGGGAGAATACTGTCCCGTGCGGAACATATAAGAAAAAAGGAAATGCGCCATCACAGGGCAATGGCCTTTTATGATTGCCTTAAATTTATAAATGAAGCGGTGTTCACCGTTGTAGTCATAGGTATTTCTGTTTATCTGGCTTCAAAAAAAATTATTTCGGTGGGTACCGTGTTAACCGCTTATTTGTGTTTTATACAGCTTACCGGACCGCTCCGGGAACTGCACCGCATTTTGGATGAATTTTCCGAATGTCTTGTTTCTGCGGATGATTATTTCCGCTTGTCGGATCTTCCGCTGGATTTTTCTTATCAGATTCCTCAAGCAACCGAAAAATCCGTTCCCTTAAAAGACAACAGCATCGAAATCAAGAACCTGTCTTTTTCTTATCCGGAAAAACCGGGACAAAAAATTTTGCAGGATATAAATCTTTCAATCCGCGGCGGTGAATTTGTCGGAATCGCCGGTCCCAGCGGATGCGGTAAATCTTCTTTGATAAAAATCGTTGACAAACTGGAGGAAGCCCGGGGTGAAATTTACTTGGGTGGGGTGGAATTATCATCTCTTTCCAGAAAGAAGCTGGCTGAAACTGTAGCCATAGTACCACAAAATCCTTTTTTAACCGCGGACACTGTTTTCAATAACATTTGTTACGGGTTGAATAAGGATGTATCCCTTGAAGAAGTCAAACTGGCGGCGGAAAAGGCTTGTATATCCCGTGACATTGAAAGGATGCCGGGCGCTTATCAGACCGTGCTGGCGGAAGGCGGCGCCAATTTGTCCGGAGGCCAACGTCAGCGTATCGCCTTGGCCCGCATCTTTTTGAAAAAGCCCGGGGTTTTAATTCTTGATGAGGCCACCTCCGCTCTGGACAATACAACGGAAAAACAAATCCAAAATGAAATTGAAACAATGAAAGATAAATACGGTATAACAGTGATTTCAATTGCCCACAGATTGTCCACCCTTCGGAACTGTGACGAAATCATAGTTATGGATAAAGGCCGCATTGTCCAACGGGGTTCTTTCGCCGGATTGAAAGACGTTCCTGGTGTTTTTCAGGATATGATGCTCGGGATATTGAAGTAATCCGGCGTCCCGTCCGCCGTTCATGTAGTTAGCTACATTACACGCCTCAAAAAAAATGCGGAAAGAGTGAATCTTTCCGCATCCGGTTCCGCTTAAAGCGTTTGCTATTTCAATGCTTCAAAAACAATGTCGAACAGGAAGAACGCCGCAAGAATCCATGTGACAACCGGAATTTCCTTTCCTTTCCTTCCCGCAAGTTTGCAGATTACGTAGGAAATTATTCCCCAGGATATACCCTTGGCCACTGAATATCCGAAGGGCATGACCATTATGGTGATGAAAGACGGAATACCTTCCGTTATTTCGGAGAAATTGATTGACGAGACGGATTTCATCATCAAGAACCCTACAAAAATAAGGGCAGGGGCTGTCGCTGCGGCGGGAATCAAGGCAAACAGCGGACTGAAGAACAGGGCAAGGATGAAGAAGACCGAGGTTACGACGGAAGTCAATCCTGTCCGTCCCCCCGCCGCCACACCGGAAGAGCTTTCTACGAAGCTTGTTACAGTGGAGGTTCCCAATGCCGCGCCGGCAACCGTACCGATGGCGTCGGCCAGAAGGGCTCCTTTTGCGTTGGGGATGTTGCCTTCTTTGTCTGTGAGTCCTGCCTGCTCGGAAACCCCCATCAGGGTACCTATGGTGTCAAACATATCGGTGAACAGGAAAGTGAAGAATACAATGAAGAATTTCATTGTCAGGACATTTGTCCACTCAAACTGGAAGAAGTAAGGGGCTTCAGGCAGGGACACCGGTTTGAATGAATCGGGTATGGTTGTAATCCCGAAAGGAATCCCGATGATGGTTGTGACCACAATACCTATTAGGATTGATCCGGGCACATTCAGGATGTACAGGACAATGGTAACGATTAACCCCAGAACCGCAACAAGCGCGGTAGCGTTAGTTGCGTTAAGATTGACGAAACCGATGATTGTGCCTAACGAAGAAGAGACAATCCCCGCATTGCTTAATCCTATCAGCGCAATAAAAAGGCCGATACCTACCGCAACAGCTTTGCGCAGGCTTGCAGGGATTGACTTTATGATAACCTCCCTGATACCGACCAGTGAAAGTATGATGAACAGAATACCTTCAACCAATACCGCTGTAAGGGCAAATTGCCAGCTGCATCCCATTCCGATTACAACAGTATAGGTAAAAAAGGCATTAAGTCCCATTCCAGGCGCAAGGGCTACCGGTAAATTGGCACAAAAAGCCATAACAAGAGTGGCGATTGCAGAAGAAATAGCCGTAGCGGTAAAAACCGGACCGAATTTCATTCCGGCATCGGATAAAATACCCGGATTTACTGCCAGAATGTAAGCCATTGCAAGAAAGGTTGTGATACCTGCGACAACCTCTTTGCTTACGGTTGTCCCCCTTTCCTGCAATTTAAAAAATTTTTCCATGGTCGTGGACCTCCTTTTAGGTATGGAGAAGATATCACATAATCCGATTGTTTTATAGTCACCGTCCGTCTTTTCTTGAAAGAATATTTAGCCTTTCTGTGCTGTATTCTGTAAATCAATGAAAAACAATGAAAATTATTGAAAAAAAGGAAATATTTTGAATTTTGGTAGTTGACAGGGAGGCGGAAGTGTGGTAAAAAGGATGACACCGAGCCGCCGGGAAGGCGGGGTCACGGTGGAAAAAAAGCGGAAAAGTT
>CASGBA010000015.1 GCA_949299755.1 uncultured Treponema sp.
TCTTCATTCAAATTGTCTAACAGTGGATTAATAATTTGACGAGAAAGTTCTATTTTCTTATTAAAATTTTCACTTAATGACATACCAGAATCCATCCTCTTCATCTTTCTATCCCGCTTTTTCCGGAAAAGCCGGTAAGTTTCCTTACGGTAATATAACTTCTGTCACTGCCGGAATGCCGAAAGGGGAAAGTTTTCCGCAGAGTTGTTCCAGGGTGGGGGAGGCGGCTGTATCCCAAAAAATATAGGTTCCCTGAATTTTGACGGCGCCGTCTTTGCCGGCGGTAACGGCAATATAAACCGGAACGCTGTCCTTGTACATGAAAAGATACGCGCTGTTTCCTTTTACTCCGGGAGCGGTAAAAACCAGTTCTCCCGTATAGGCATTTGCTGCGGTAACTCCCGGGACGCCGCTTTCAACCGCAGTCAGTTGCAGGCCAACCGCGGATACAAGGGCTGCGTTTATTTTATTTTTCAGGCGCGGGGAGAGTTCCGCATTTCCGCTGTCCGGCGGGTTTGTAAGATAAGCTGCAAGGGGGATTCCTGTTTCCGGGAAGACCGGCTGCCAGACGGCTTCCGGCGTATCGTAGCGGCTGTTTCTGACAGCGGCAACCGGTTCTCCGGCTTCATCCGATAAAGAACTTCCGAACACGAGGGAGGCATACGTTTCATTACAGGCCGTTTCATGCATAAGGGAAATGAGCTCCAGACAGTTTTCATAAAGCGTCCTGTCCATACGGTTTCCTGGGGAGTTGTCTGCGGCAAAACCCTGCCCGGAAACCGCTGCGGACAACAGCAGGACAAAAAAGACGGCTTTTTTCATGATGATTCCTACTCTTTTAAAAACAATATAGTCTTTGTAAAGCAATATAGCGCTATAAGTCAGATACCATATCAAATAATCTCATTTGCGCATCCGTCAGCGGGAGGAACGCGGCTGCCGCGCCTTTTCATAATCTGCCCGCGCGTTTTCGCGGTCGCCGAGTTTGCTGTACGCATTGCCGCGGTTATTGTACGCTATGGCGTTTTCCGGGTCAAGGCGGATGACTTCGCTGTAGTCTTCTATTGCCAGCCGGTACTCGCCGAGACAGAACCAAGCGTCGCCGCGGCTGTTGTACGCTCCGGCGTTTTGCGGGGTCAGCCGGATGACTTCGCTGTAATCCTGCGCCGCGTTCCAGAATTCGCCGAGACAATAATACGCCTTGCCGCGGTTGCTGTACGCTCCGGCGTTTTCCGGGACAAGCCGGATGACTTCGCTGCAGTCTTCAGCCGCTGGCTTGTACTTGCTGAGCCGGTTATACGCATTGCCACGGTTATTGTACGCTATAGCGTTTTCCGGGTCAAGGCGGATGGCTTCCGTAAAGGCTTCTGCCGCAAGCTCATACTCTCCGCTTTCCAAATACGCTTTTCCCTGCCGCATGGCTTCACCGGCGTTCATGTGCTCCTCCTTTCCTGCATTGCATAACACAGAGCTGTTCTCTGTCATACTCCAAAATAATTTTTATATTGATGCAGCTCAACTTTTTCTATAATTCCTTCTGAATTTATGTAAAACCAATAGGTATAATCTGATAAAAAAAGCTCTCCCCGCAAAAGATATATCAGTATCCTTTGATCATCAAACAAACCATCAGCCGCAGGCGGTCCAAGCCGCGCATATACCTCATCAACGCTGTGCCCCCAAAGATCAGCGCCATCAAAATTCTTCGGCAAGGGAGCAGTTATATATGTGTCAGTCAGCAACCATTCATCATAGCTGTTTCCGCTGGCAATATCATATTGAAAACAAACGCAGTTTTTTCCATTATAGTAACATCTTACAAAATAACGCCCCCATCCGCCAGGTACTTGAATATATGTAGCTCCTATAAAGTGCCTGCCGAAAGAAAACACTTTCTCCTTTTTTCTTAAAAATTCATCATGTACTTTTGAAAAATTGGGTTCCCGCAGTTCTATAGCGGTCATAAAGGTGTTTTCCAGAAATCTGAATTGACGGATATGTATAGATATACGATACACAACTATTAGAGAGATAACACAAAATAATGCTATACCAATACATATATAAAAAAACTCATGATGCGGCTGTCTCATACGATCACTTCCCCTCCTTTATACATTACCGGACTATTTAGTCCTTGTCCTGAATCAACCTGCGTAGTATTCGCAATAACAGAAGCCAGTGGCAGCGCCTTCGAAATATACCATGCAATATTTTTAGGATGCTCAGTATTTTCTTTTGCCCATTGGAGAGAAATGTCTTCTGCACCCGGCGGAACATCTTTTCCTTTTGCTCCATTGAGACATCCGCATAACGTTATTGTTACATCCGCTGCTATGATTCCATCTGCCGCTAAATCTGATAAAACATCAACATATGCAACATTTCTCCCCGGATTCCAGTTTCCTTTTCCTGCTCTCTCGTATAATCCCCGCATATCGTTTTCAGGTATATATAAATTATTTCCCGGATTATGAAAATCTACCGCATACGGCGTACCATGTGTAGAAAAAAATATGCCAGTTATTGGATTATCTCGTGATCCGTGTTTTTTCAGTAATGTTATCACATCGTTCCCTGATTTTGTCACAGAGCGGTAATCAAGGAAATTTCCGTTGTAAATGATGCGATTATATTTTCCTCCCTCTCTATATCCGGCTCTCAGTGCGGCTGCATAAAAGCGCTTAATAGCAGAAGAACGCAGATTACCGTTACCGGAATCGTTCCCTATAATCGCAACATCATTCAAAAATGACCTGTTTTCAACTTTTTCTCTGTTCAGTTCTATGCTTATGGTACACGCACGCAATATATTTTCTTTGTCTGCTGGGAACATTACTGCAGCTCCATAGTCAAAAAAACCGTCTTCGCACAGGTCGCTCACCAGCACCACCATGGTTCGCCGGGGCTGGGAAATAAGACTTTGGCAGTACGCCATCGCATTGGCAATGTCGGTGCCGCCGCCCATCAGTCCCCGGTTGCCTGTCAGGGTGATGATACACCGCTCCACCAGGGCGTCGTTCCCGTAATATTTTTTGCGGATTGTCACCGGCTCCCCGTTTATTTCCAGAGGATGTTCCTTGGGGGTTCCCAGAATAAAGAGGCGCACGGCACGGGGAGAGAGCCGCCAGTTCTCCGGTTTGGGGTTATTTTGATCCCAGCGGGACAGAGCGGACAACTCATCGGCGTACCGCTGTTCTGCCGTAGGGCGTAAAACGGTCTGTTTCATATCATTTTTCCTCCATCTTCTTAATTCCGCACCGTGTACACTTGTACCCGGCTCCGAAGTTGTAAATCGGACGGATGATTTTCAGAACCTCTGCCGTCAAGCGACTCAGCAGAGGATATTTTAGTGCCTGTGCAATTATTATAGAAGGAAAATTTATTAAAGCGCAACTGTTTGATACATAGGATTTTCTAAAAAAACATATTTGTAAAAATACTATGCATCCGGTTTACGGAAGGATTTTCAATGTGTTATCTTTTCCATGAAAAAGTGTTTTAAGGTTTGTACTGTGGATTTATCCTGAATTGGACACATGTGATCAGAAACACTCAAGAAAGGAGACCCTTTTTATGAAGAACAAATCTTTATCGTTACTATGTGTTTCAGCAATGATGTTGGGCGGATGTTTTGCACAGCGAACCGAAAACGAAGGATTAAAGGCACAAACAGTTTCCGATTCTGCCCGGGAGAGGATTATGTATCAGGACACTACAGACCATGTGATTTATCTTGCAGGCGGCTGTTTCTGGGGGCTGGAACATCTCATGCAGTCTATTCCCGGAGTGCTGGACGCCCAAAGCGGCTATGCCAACGGTACCGGAGAAGCCGATGCCGACTACCGGACAGTTTGCACCGGAAAAACAGGCTTCCGGGAGACTGTCCGGGTGGAGTATGATCCGGAGCAAGTCAGTCTTGACGCGTTGTTGTTGGCCTATTTCTACGTAATAGATCCCACCGTGGAAAACCGGCAGGGAAATGACCGGGGCAGCCAGTATCAAACCGGTATTTATTATACCAATGAGGCGGCAAAGAAAACGGTGGAACGTATCGCTGCCATTGAACGGAGCCGTAGTTCACGGTTTGTTGTAGAAATCGGTCCGTTAATCAATTACTATCCGGCAGAGGAGTACCATCAGGATTATCTGGTGAAAAATCCCGGCGGTTACTGTCATATTCCCTGGGATGAAATTAAATTGTTTTCCACATTGCGCATTGATCCCGGCGATTACAAAAAACCGTCGGCTGAAACTATCCGGGAAAAACTGATTGAAAAATAAGGACGGGAATAATATAAAGATTCCGCTACCGGTTGCTTGTTATCTCTGCTTGTATTCATCTCTTTGATTGGATTCATGTCAGGATGTCCTTTTGTGTATTTTTATTTATATGACCACAGCAATAAAAGCAAACAACACCAGGGAAAGCACAGTTTGCACTGACAGGGTAGCTGACACATATTCCCACTGGCTTTTATTTTCCATAAACAAAGGAATAATAAATGGGGCGGGGAGGGTGTACATCAATAGAAGCGCAAACCTTGTATTGATAGGAAGATCAATAAACAGCGGCAGCAAGTGTATCATACCAAAATATAAAACAAACATTATTGCAAGACGGATAAGCGCTGTTAACAATACAGGCTTGAGAAGATTTTTACTTACTTTAAATTCATATCCAACTGTGATTAAAATCAAAACGCTGGTGGGGGCGGAAATAAAAGACAACAAAGTATTGACGATTGTTCCGGCTGGACTTCCTGTAATTAATCCGGATATTCCGGTTGCACCGAAAAAAATACCAAGACACATCCCTATAAAAGGTCTGTTTGTCATTACAACACGCAGTGATTCTTTCAAGGAAATATTTTTTCCATCAAAGGCTTTCAACGCAGTAAGAAAACCTGTGTATGCAAATAAAGTCTGCCCCAAATCAACCGTGGCAAAATAAAATGTGTTTTCATTTCCGAAAAGAAGCCCGTACAAGGCGTAACCAAGCATACCTCCTTCCGCTGATGTGACAAGAAGAGGCATATATCTGTCAAAAGGGGAGGCCGCTTTTCGCAACAGGATGCCCAATCCCAGGGCAATTCCGAAACCAAAATAAACACATATACAAATCACAAGTATGTTTAAATTATACCGGGCATTGAAAAATGCGGAAAAAAGAACTACCGGTAAAAAAATATTGCTGATTATATTCTTTATTCCCGCCAAACCAGCTTCCGAAAGTATTCCCGTTTTTTTACATACCATTCCGAGTACAAACATCAGAAGAACCGGCAAAACAATGTTTAAAATACTTGCAATCATAAATTTTCCCGTATGATTAAAAAAGACAAAGGAAACTGTTTTTGATTGTTTCCTTTGTCCGGTAATTAATTATTGATGAATAAATTTACTTGTTTGTCGCGTCTTTATAGAATTCCAACGCTTCCTTGTCTGTAAATCCTTCATGTACAATTTTTCCGATTGCAGCTGCCATTTCACAGGGATGCAGACTTTGGAAAATATTTCTTCCCATGTCAACACCTTTTGCTCCACCCTGAATGGAGTTGTATGCGAGCTGGAGTGCTTCCTCCTCGGAAACCTTTTTGCCGCCGGCTACAACAATTGGCACCGGACAAGCCGCCACAATTTCCTCAAAATTCTCGCAATAGTACGTCTTTATAATATTTGCTCCCAGTTCAGCGAGTATACGTGTTGCAAGCTTAAAGAAACGGTCAGTTCTTTCCATCTGTTTTCCTACAGCGACAACACCCATAACAGGAATGCTGAAACGTAATCCTGTATTTATTGCCCGTGAAAGATTGTCCAAACTGGAAAGTTGTCCGTCAGCTCCGATGAATGTCTGTATGGCCATACAGTCCGCATTCATTCTTATTGCATCTTCTATATCAACAGCTATCACTTCATGGGATAAATCATCATTCAACATTGAAGAACCTGAAGTAGTCCGCAAAGCGACAGCCTTTCTGTTTTCTGGAGGAACACAGGTTCTAAGGGCACCACGTGTGCCCATTAAAACATCAATCCATGGAAGAAGTCTGGGAATCAGCAGGTCAAGTCTTTCAAGCCCTGAAGTGGAACCCATAAAATAACCGTGATCAAAAGCGAACATAACAGTGTTTCCGCTTTTGGGATTAAATATATTGGCAAGGTGCTTTTTCATTCCCCAATCAAGGTGATTGGCACCACGCACATAAAATCCATTTTGGTTGGCGAAAGGTTCTGATATATGGTAATCCTTTGCAATTTTCAAACCGTCTGTATCAGCCATATTATTTACTCCTAAACATATATTACAAAAGGGAACAGTTAAAAACGTGTCCCCTTTTGCCTTATGAAAAACTACATAATGTCAAACAAAGAATCAATAGTTGTAATTATTCATGTTTTCTTTTGTGAATACCAGACGCTCAGGAAGAAGTACTACACCATTGTTGGTGGCAGCAGTGGTATCTCCGGCAACCAGGCAATCATTAGCCATAACAGTAACATCCCCGATTTCAGGAATTGAAATTGTATCACCGACTTTTACTGTGTTACCGGCGGCAAGATATGCAGCCAGGTAGCATCCGATAGCACCCTGTACACCACAATCCCACAATCCCCAACGTTCGATAACACCGGCATCGCAGTAAGCTTTGATTGACATGGGGGAAGCAAATCCTGTAATGGTAATGTCTTTCTGTGTCAATCCGGCATTCTGTGCCGCTTTGCACTGTCCGGGAAGGGCGGTGGAGTCATTGCAAATAATCAGGTCAATGTCGGAATAAGCTTCAAGGATTGATGCACCGATAGTAACAGCTTTTTCCGCATCCTGTTCTGAATAATAGTTGTCAGGAGCAACATTTATCCAGTTGGGATAATTCTCGCGGATATATTTTTCACCTTCAACTTGCCATGAATTCTGGTCGGCGACTGTAGCCTGTGAATAATGCCAGCAGTATTTTATCGGATCCTTTGCGGGATCTTTGCCGCGGTTTGTCAGGGCTTCAACACCCATTGTTACGAGCATCTCTCCGAGAATATCGGGTGTACCTTGGGAAACCATAAGTGTGCGTGCAAAAGATGATACATCAGAATCCCATGTTGCGACAGTAACACCGGCAGCAGAAGCATTTTTCAAAGCTTCATCAAGACCTGAAGCGTCAACAGAAGAAATACAGATTGCGTCTGCACCTCCAGCCACAGCGTTGTTGATTACCTGAACCTGATCGGCTACAGCGGCATTTGAGCTGCCCTGATAATCAACAGTAAAACCCCATTTTTCAGCATAAGCCTGGGCACCATTGTTTGCGGATTCAAAGAATGCATTTCCGGTTACCTTGGGGATAAACACAACTGTTTTTCCCGCTACAGAACCGTCCGCACCTTTTGCTCCGGCAGAGTCCTTGCTTCCGCCGGCAAAAGCAGTTCCTGTCATAATAACAAGAGCGGCCGCAATGGTGATGAAGAAACGAATGTTCCGATTCATGAGAACCTCCTACATAACTCATTCACGGTTATATTTAGGGAAAACCTGCCTTCAGGAAAGCAACGCTCTCTTCATGCAGTTGCAGAAGGATTTTTTTTTCCTCCGCACCCTAATATTAATAAAAATATCTCCGGTGTTCGCCGGATTAAAATTCACTGTCAACCTTTTGTCAAGACTGCTCCTCCCTTATTTTTTTTTTATGTGTGACGCGATTTTAGACAAACATCCTGTGTCGGAAAGAGCACGCACTATGACAACTGCAAGAAGAAGAATTCCTTGGGGAATGTCTAGGTACTGATTGCGTATCTTAAAACATAATGGCAGTCCGAAACGGAGGACACCGATAACAAGAGCGGCGAGGGCAGTCCCGAGAATATTTCCTTTGCCACCGGTTGAAAGTGTCCCACCCAAAACAACAGCTGTAATTATAGGAAGGGTGAAGGTGACACCGAGATCGCTTTTTGCCGTTCCCAAATACGAAGTTAAAACAATGCCAGCGACCGCTGCACTTATGCCTGACAAAACATATGTACTCAAAATAATGAGTCTTGAGTTAATTCCTGAATATTCCGCGGCTCTAGGATTTATTCCCACAAGAAAGACCTGCCGGCCGTATTTTGTCCTGTGAAGTAATATATAGGCTACAGCAACCATGGCTATAAAAATTAAAAGTTGACTGGGAATAAAACCGAACAAGCGGAATTTCGCTATCGCCTTAAAACTTTCAGGAAACCCGGAAATACCCTTGTAGCTTTCCGTGGCGGAAAGATTGGAAATCAAAAGCCCTATACCGGAAAACAGGAAACTTCCTCCAAGAGTTATAACCATGGGCTGTACACCGCAATAAGCGACAAAAAAACCGGACAAAGCCCCGCAACATCCGGCAATAATTATGGCGGCAATAACCGCAATCCAGATATTCACGCCTGCATCCTGCCACAATACTCCTATGACAATAGAAGTTAATCCGACAATGGATCCTGCCTGAATATCAATTCCTCCTGTTATCATAACAAAAGTAACAAAAAGAGAGATAAGGCAGATGGATATGATATCGTTAATACTTCCAAGCAAAACCCTCGGCATCAAAAACTTCGGGTTTACCATGCCGAATACAATGATTTCACAAATTAAAATCAAAAACAACACAGTTTGCCATGATAAAAAAGATTGTTTGAGTTTTAATTTTTCCATAGCCGTCAATCCTCAGTTTCCAAAATTTTAGACAACAGCCTTGCCCTTCTGGTCTTTACCGCCATATGGGTCTGTGTCAATGCGTCAATAACAACAATGGCAATGAGTAAAATACCTGTAATCGTATTGTCCAGATTGGAAGACAATCCGAGGAATACAAGGATTCTACTGACGGAGGAAATAATAACCGCGCCGATTGCCGCTCCCAGCAAGCTTCCCTGTCCGCCGGACAAACTGACTCCGCCGAGAACACAGGCAGCTATGGCTTTCATTTCATATCCATTACCCGCAATGGGCGTGATAAAGCCTACCCGTGAAGAATATATTATGCCTGCAATTGAAGCGAATACCCCGCACAATACATAGGCGACTATTTTTGTTGTCTTTGTTGGTATACCGACAAGAACCGCACCTGCGGCATTGTCACCCACAGCGATAAAATATTTTCCACGCTTTGTCATGGTAAGGATAAAATGCAGCAAACAGATAACCGCAAAGGAAACAAAATAAAATGATGTTATCTGTCCGATGATTTTCACCTGCGCAAGCCTTGTGAACCAAGCCGGAAGATTTTCAACCCATGCGCCGCCTGTAAACACATAAATACAACCACGGACAATTCCGTTTGTACCCAAGGTGAAAATCAAAGAAGGTATTCCTAATATTGAAACGCCAAAACCGTTCACCAATCCTATCAGGGCTCCGCACAATATACCGGCTATTGCAGCCACCGCCCACGGCATACCGTCCCGGAGCATTGTGGAACTGACAGCCGCAGCAAATCCAAGCACAGCACCCACAGACACGTCTATTTCTCCGGTGAGGATTACAAAGGTGATGCCGCATGCCAGCAATGTAAAAACAACACTGTCATTAAAACAATTCAAAATACTTGTCGCCGTCAAAAACTCGCTGTTTACCAAACCAACAAGGAGAAACAGAACGGCCAGGCATAATATTACACTTAATTCCCTAACCTTTGAAATTCTTTGCAGTATTTGTTTCATTTCCCGTCAACTCCTGTCTCAATTCCGCTGACACCGAAAATCTTCGCGGTTAACCTGTCTTCCGTAATTTCCGACCGGTCAAAATGTCCGTTGATTTTTCCGTGGTAAACAGTAACAACCCTGTCCGAAAGTTTTATGATCTCCTCCATATCCGATGAAATAAGGATAATCGCGACTCCCTGCTTTTTAAGTTTTTCAATGATTGCATAAACATCCTGCCTTGCCCCAGCGTCTATACCACGGGTAGGTTCATCCAGAATGACAACCTTCGGCTTTGTGGAAAGGGAACGGGCTATGACAATTTTCTGCTGGTTCCCGCCGGATAAAGTGCCCGCCGCTTGGTTTTGGCTGTCCGCTTTTATACGGAAGCCGTCCATATATTCCTGGGTTATAGCATATTCAGATTTTCTGTTCAGAAAAAACCTTCCTGTTTCCTCCTTATTCAGAAGGGCGGAAGTTGTATTAGCGTTCACACCAGTCATCTTGAAAAGTCCGTTAAGATGCCTGTCCTCCGGAACATAATTTATTCCGGCATTCAAAGCCTGTCTGGTGGAACAGCCTGTAATATCCACGCCATCCAAAGTGCAGGTTCCGGACAAAACCTTATCCTTGCCGAAAATCGTTGAAGCCAGTTCTGTCCGTCCTGCACCAACTATACCCGCAATACCCAGGATTTCACCCCGGTAAATATCCAGGTTAATGCCGGAAAAACCGTACCCTGAATATCCCCTTAACTCCATAACCGGTTTCCCATCCCGGCGCCGGGATGATGTTTCTTCCTGGCCTGAAGTTTTTGTGTCTCCGGACACAGTTTCCGGAAGAAGTCCCTTCAAAAGCATTTCCTGATTAAAATTCGAAACATCACTTTCAATTGTAATCACGCCGTCACGCATTATCGCGACATTTGTTGCGATTTGGAAAACTTCATTCAGCCTGTGGGTGATATATATAATTCCTCTTTTTTGGGCTTTAAGTGTTTCTATAATCCTGAATAAAACCTTAGTTTCGTCTATGGTAAGCGCACTGGTCGGTTCATCAAAAATAATAACGTTGGCATCACGCAACAAACCCCGGAGGATTTCCACCAGGGATTGTTCCGCAATTGAAAGGGTGCTGGCACTTCTTGTCAAATCCAAATACCAGGATGTCAAGTCCAGAAGCTCAAGAAGACGCTCATGTAGTACCGAACGTTTCTCGTTGAATCCGATTATGATATTTTCTTCAACCGTCATGTGGGGGAAAATACAGGGCTCCTGGGGAACCATATAAATGCCGCTGGAAAGAATCTGCGCGGTTTTGTTGGCTGACACAACTTTCCCAGACAAAGAAACAGTGCCCGAATCCGCCTGATGGATACCCATTATTATTTTCATAAGGGTGGATTTGCCGGCGCCGTTACCGCCGATGAGGGCTATTGTTTCCCCCCCGTAAAGGTTAAGGGTTACACCCTTTAACACATTGTTCTGCCCGAAGGATTTGAAAATGTTGTCAACAGAAAGAAGAGGAATTCCAGCACTTGCATTTACCGGCATCAATGACACTCCTAAATTTATGACCGTCGATAACCATGACAGCGCTTAAACAATATCAATTGTTTTCATCAAAATCTTTTGTTTGTATAATATCATACTTTCTGTGTATGTCAAGTTAATTTTTAATCTAAAATCCGCCATGCGTCCTGTATGGAAATTCCATTGTCATCATATATAATTAGTTATAATATATAGAATTATAATAATAAACCGGCCGGAATCCGTTTTCATTTTATTTTTCGTATTATCTGCATTTAATTGTTGACAGGGGGTTACTTTGATTATATACTTCTTATTATCCTAACAAATGATAGATACTATTACATTTGTTATACAAATAACCGGATAAACATGCCTGTAAAAAAGGAGATGCCATCTTGGATTATGAATATTCACTTGTTATAAAATCCGCCTGGTATTACTACATTGAAAACCTCACCCAGCAGGCTATTTCTGAAAAACTGGGGATTACAAGGATAAAAGTTGTAAAACTCCTTGAGAAAGCCAGGCAGGACGGTGTCATCAACTTTAAAATCCGGAGGGACGGCGAACTTAAAATGGAGTTGGAAAAAGAACTCCAGAAAAAATGGAACCTGCAGGACGCCTTTGTTATCCCGTCTCCGGCGGACAACAGCGAAATAACAGAAAGCATCGCCAAAGCGGCGGCAATGTACGTCAATGAACGTCTTTCTGAAAACAGATTTATAAACATGGGATACGGCAACACAGCCAATAAGATACTTAATTTCCTTTCAAACCTGAATACGAATCCGGTTTCGGTGGTTTCCCTTACAGGAGGTGTGAATATTTACCTGCCGTCCCGCTCGGTGAAATATTACAACACAACTTTTTTCCTCATTCCAACACCTCTGAGGGTTTCTTCCATAAAATTAAGGGACGAACTTCTCCAGGAAAATTCCGTCAAAGATATCATGCAAATGATACAGGGAGCCGCCATGACAGTAATCAGCGTAGGCGGACTTAATCATGACGCTACACTGATAAACAACAATATCCTCACAAAAAACGATTTTAACTATCTTTCAATGCAGGGTGCGGTGGGGGATATACTAAGCCATTTTGTGGATAAATTCGGAAACCCGGTGGAGACGGAAGTAGAAAAATGTTTTCTTTCTGTCTCCCTGGAACAGCTTTCCAATTTAAAGAATGTGGTCGGGGTTGCCGCGGGAAAAACAAAGGTGGATATAATCAAAGCCGCTTTGTACGGCAATTATCTGGACGTCCTTATTACGGACGAGGAAACCGCTGTTAGTCTGCTGGCGGATAACGATAACTGATACTGCGAGGAGGTTTTATGGAATCATATTTAATGGCCATTGATGCCGGTACGGGAAGTGTACGGGCAGTGTTATTCAATTATAATGGCGAACAGGTAGCCTGCTGCCAAGAGGAATGGATTCATGATGAAGACCCCCGGTATCCCGGCAGCATGAATTTCAACTGGGAGCACAATTGGGATTTAACCTGCCGCTGTACCCGTGGCGTCCTTAAAGAAGCCGGCATTGAAAGCAAACAGGTTTCCGCCATTGCCACAACCTGCATGAGGGAAGGTATCGTTTTGTATGATGGCGATGCCAGGGAAATATGGGCTTGCGCCAATGTGGATGCCCGAAGCGATGATGAAGTCCTGCAACTTAAAAAGGATTATCCCAATCTTGAAGCAGAATTGTACGCTGAGACAGGGCAATTGTATGCCCTTGACGCTTTGCCCAGGCTTCTTTGGGTAAAGAACAAAATGCCGGACGTGTACAAAAAAACCGAAATGATTACCATGTTCAACGACTGGCTCATCTACAAGCTGACAGGTGTTTTTTGCAGCGAACCCAGCAATGCTTCCACCTCGGGATTATTGAATTTAAAGACCAGAAACTTTGATCCTGACATCCCTGAACGCTGCGGTTTAAAAACAAATATTTTCGCCCCGATAAAGGAATGCGGGGAGCCCGCCGGTACAGTAAGCAAAAAAGGGGAGGAGGACTCAGGTCTTGCAGAAGGAACTCCCGTGATTGTAGGAGGCGGTGACGCCCAGCTTGGCAGCATCGGAGTAGGGGTCATAGGTGACAACCAGGCGGCCGTGTTCGGCGGAAGCTTCTGGCAATATGAATACAATACCGGGGTATGCACTGTTGACAGGAACTGCCGCATACGTGTAAACTGCCACGCTGTTCCTGGAATGTGGCAGTATGAGGCTCTTGCATTCAAGCCTGGTTTAATCATGCGGTGGTACAGGGACGCTTTCTGTGACCATGAAAAATCCCTGGAAAAATCAACCGGAAAAAGCGTATATGCACAGATGGATGAAAAGGCTTCCAAGATTCCCGCAGGAAGCGGAGGAATGTTCTGCGCTTTTTCAGACATCATGGACTTCATACATTGGAAACACGCCGCACCCACCTTCACCAATTTCCAGACAGATGCGGACAAATGGAACCGGTTCACGTTCTATCGGGCTATTCTTGAAAATACAGCGATGGTGACCCGCGGCCATATGGAATTAGTGAAGGAAGCTACAGGTAATATGCCCCGGGAAGTCATCTTTGCCGGTGGCGCCTCAAAAAGCGGATTATGGTGCAGTATCCTTGCGGATGTGCTCGGAGTTCCTGTAAAGGTTCCGGTTGTAAAAGAAGCCACCGCACTCGGGGCGGCTCTCCTTGCTGGAAAAGGGATAGGCGTTTACAAGGATTTGTCTGAAACCGCATCCCGCCTTGTGAAAATCGAAAAAACCTTTACACCGGATTCCGGAAACACAAAGGTATACGATGAATTGTATCCTGTATGGAAACAAGTGTACAAAGCCCAGCTTGAACTTGCAGAAAAAGGATTAACCCGGTGCCTGTGGAAGGCTCCTGGAGTATGATTCCTGAAAAAAAATAAATGATTGGAGGTTGAATATGTTTATTGTTGATGAAAAAGAAAAAGAATACCGCTTCGGTAACAGCGGCCCGAAATATCTGATGAAAGGCCCGCGCATGAATTTCGCCATAGTCCAATTCATGCCTGGACAGGATTTTACCGCCCATTACCATAATATCATGGAAGAAAATTTTTTCATTCTGGAAGGTAAAATCGATATTGTTGTTGATGGAGTGGTGCACACACTTTCCGCCGGCCAGTTGATTCATATAGAACCAAAAGAAATCCATTATTGCATAAACAATTATGACACACCTGTAAAAATGATATCGACATTGGCCCCCTTCCAGGAAGTCGATAAAATAGAACTTAAAGATTATAAATATTGATTTTTACCCAACTCATTCCCCGGCAATACCTGCCGGGCGAGCCTCCGGATGATCCGTCTCCATCACCAAGGATTCCGGCGGCTTTTTATTTCATGGAACACCGCCTTCAGGCTGCCTGCATCCGAATGCTACCATCCTCCGGAAGCCCCGCCGCCTCCGAAACCGCCACCCCCGCCGGAGAAACCTCCTCCGGAAGAACCGCCACCGCCGAAGCCGCCGCCGGAGAATCCGCCGAAGCCTCCGATTCCACCGTGGCGCCTTATATGGGAAATAAGACCCATAGAAACAATCGAAAAGAAAATGATGAAAAAAACCGAGGCGGCGATTATGGATTTAATGCCTATGTCGGAATCCTCCCTTTCCAGGGAAGGCTCCACCATCGATTCATCCCCGGAGGCAATTCCCGCCATGTTTTTTATGCCGACGGTGATTCCCTCTCCATAATCCCCGTTTCTGAAATAGGGTGTTATAACATTCCTGATTATAAGCCCGCATTTCATATCCGTCAGGGATGATTCAAGCCCGTAGCCTGTTTCAATCCGGAGTTCCCTGTCGTCCAGCGACACAAGGAGCAGGGCTCCGTTATCCTTGTCTTTCTGTCCCAGCTTCCAGGTTTCCGCGACCCGGAGGGAAAATTCTTCTATTGATTCACCTTCAAGGGAAGGGATTGTCAGCACCGCCATCTGGATTCCGGTACTGTCATTCAGCTCCGTCAAAAAAACCGTAAGCTCACTTTCTTCATTTTCCGTCATAACACCGGCGGAATCATTCACGGGCCCCGTCCATCCGGGGACTTCCAGCGCCGCCGGGGAAACCAGGGGGAGCAGCAGCATCAGGAACACCGCCGCCGGGAAAGCGGCGGTGAAAAAGCGTCCTCTTACAGCCATGTCTCATCCTCCAGAACCACCATCCCGTCCGGAAGCTCATCCGGATTGGAAGCCGGATTCCCGTCAGCGGGGAAATGCCGTGCGAGTATTTCCCCGCAACGTTCCACCGCCCGGACAAAGGCGGCGGCGGCATCCTCAGTGCCTAAACCCTCAGCCAAATCCGAAGCTATGGAATTCCAGGTTTCCCGGGGAATCTCGGCGCTGATTCCGGTGTCCGCCAGAATCCTTACCTCCCGTTCCATGTAGGACACGAATATCAATATACCGGAACGGTTGCGGGTGGCATACACACCGCTTTCGATGAAATACCGCAACGCCCTGTTGTAAACCGCAAGGGCACGCACCCTTTTGGGAACAATCAGCCGGTCAACGGCGGGCACATTCGCCGTCAGAAAAAGCAGGGCGATGAGTCCGAAACATATAATGCCGTAAAAAGCCGGCAGATACCAGGTTTCGGCGCCCCAAGCCAGTTTATCCAAAAAGTCCTTTATTGGAGCGGCGAAGGGCAGGAGCACCGCAAACAAAAATGCGCCGGCGACAACCGCAAAGAGAAGCTCATAGGCCGAATACCTGGCGCTTTCCGATGTGACAGCGATGGCGATTTCCCCGGTTGTATGAAGCTCAGCTTCCTTCACCGCCTTCTTAATATCCCCGGCCGCCTGTCCTGAAAGCCTGAGCCGGCGGAGCATCTTCGATTTATTCATGACTGCACCTTCTTCTAGTCAAAGGAAACAGCCGGAGCGGTCTGGGCCGACGAATCCGCGCTGAATTTCTCCTTGGTCCTGAATCCGCTCATGTCCGCTATGATTTTCCTGGGGAACTGCCTTATAAACGTATTGTATTCCGTAACGGCTTCGTTGTACCGTCCCCGTTCCACCGAAATCCTGTTTTCAGTTCCCTCCAGCTGATCCTGAAGGGCAAGGAAATTCTGGTTCGCCTTCAAGTCCGGGTAATTTTCAGTGACAGAAAGAAGCCTCTGGAGCGCACCTCCCAGGGAATTCTGGGCTTCCTGGAACCGTCTTACCGCTTCCGGATCCTCCAAATCGGCGGCGGAAAGCTGCATGACGCCTCCGGCTTTGGATCTGGCTTGGGCAACATCCGTAATCACCTGGGATTCATGGGACGCATAACCTTTTACGGTTTCCACCAGATTCGGGATTAAGTCGAACCGGCGCTGGTACACGTTCTGAACCTGCGCCCACTGGTTGGATACATTTTCCTCCAGCTCCACCATTTTATTGTAATTCCCTGCGTAAAACTGGCATCCGGCAAAAACCACCAAAATAATTACAACGACAACCACCAATGCGACTTTCAGTCCGCTTTTCATAAAACCTCCATAAACCCCATGTCCGGCATCGCTGTGCCGGATGTTGCATGGATTAAATATACATTTTTTTTCCCTCCAACGGCAACCTGCCCGGAGATTACCGGCACTGCTCCGCCGGTAATCCCCGGTTTTTTTTGACAAAAAAACCTGCCCTTGGTACACTTGTCCCCATGAAGACAACCCGGATTTTTGCCGCAATAATCATCCTTCTGTCCCTGTCCCCTGTCCCGGCGGCGGCGGAAAGTTTCATCCGCTGGAGCATAGAGCCGTACACAGGCTTGCGTTGGGGCAGTGTAAGCGAATTCGTCTTTGACACGAACACCGGGAAAAACATCCCCAGCGCCCCCGATGGTTTCAAACAAATGAGCCGCCTTGACTGGACATTCGCCCCATTCCTGGTTGCCGGGCTGAAAACATCCCTGGAAATAAAAAGGATTTGCCTGAATCTTTCCGCAGAAGGCGGAATCCCTTTGGAATGCGGCAAAATGAAGGACTATGACTGGCTCGGTTTCAACGGGAACATGACCCATTATTCTGAACATGACAATTACCTGAAGCGGCATTTTGCCGTTTTTTTTAAAGGAGGATGGCGTTTTTCCTTCCTGGACGACCGGCTGTCCCTCATCCCCTCCGTCGGGGTCAATTACAAAAAAACAGGCTTTGAATCCCGGGACGGATTCACCCAATATGTCAACAACTCCCTGGAAATTTGGTCTCCGGCAGTCCCTAAAGAGGAATTTTCCGGGAAAGCTGTCTCCTACGAGCAGGAAGTTTTTGCCGTAACAACCTCCCTGGATTTTTCATGGAAGGGAGGGGATGTATTCACCCTTAAAACGGGGTTTGAGCTTCAGCCCGTGGTGTTCGTCAACGGGTTCGACATCCACCATCAACGCAACCTCAAATTCCTTGACTGGAATATGGGAGGTGCCGGAATATTCGCCTTCTCCGGCTATATCGCAGGCGAATGGAATCTTACAAGCCGGCTGGCGTTTACGGCTCAAGGAGAGTGGGGCGTACAACCTGTGGTTTCGGGTAAAAGCTTTGGAGCCGAGGAGGACAAAGAGGCTTATTCCAAAATCATAAACGCAAAAAGCGGAAATTCTTCCTGGCAGATAGGGATATCCGCAGGTTTGCGGATACGCATTTTTTAATTATCAAACAATTAATAGTATATACTGGATATACTGGTGTAGAAATATGGCAGGAAACAAACAGGGAACCCGTAAACCAGTCTTCTCTGCCGGCTTCCAGGTACCAAGGGGGGGGGTATAAACCATGCAGCGCCCCGCCCGTAAACCCATTAAATCCCGGCTCTTCCGCACTGTGGCGGCGGCGTGTACGCATCACAGAACAGCACCGTCGTCAGTATAGTTGAGGACAATATCACAGACAACACACCCGACAATTTTATTGATGATCGGACACCTTAAGGGCAAATGCCGAACCACGCCTTCCCGTGCCCGGCGCTTTGGGCGGCAACCGTCAGCGCACTTTCCGGCGGGGCTGCGGGGTGCCGGGCGGCGGCTGGTTCCAGGCTCCATCTCTTGAAATAATCAAAAATAATAAATGACAAAACCTGTCAGGGTGTTTTATAATTATCATGACAAGGTATAAAAATGGAAACCGGAAATAACACGGATAAAATAAAAAAACAGCAGGTCATTGAATTAACAAGTTTCATGATGCACAAACACTATTGCGAAAACGATGTGAACACCCTGGTTTCGTTTATAGAAGAGCCGTTTATATGGTTTGGAGCCGGGGAATATGAATATGATGTCGGAGGGCAAAAAGTAAAAAACATTTTCAAACAGTTTTCCGGAAAGGTTCCAGAATGCAATATTTCCGGGGAAGAATACCATGTGATATCGCCTGAAAATGATGTGTATATTTGCACCGGGAGGATGTGGATTACCACCGCTCCTTCCACAAACATTTATCTGCGTGTACACCAGCGTGTAACCATGGTATTCCGATGGAAAAACAACAAATTCCATTGCCACCATATCCATATTTCCAACCCGTACACCGAAATGGCGGAAGATGATGTGGGTTTCCCGTCCCAAATGGCACGTCAAACCTCTGAATATCTTAAAGAACAGATTGCAGTCCAAAGAAAGCTCATCCAGGAACAGACGGAAACCCTCCTGCGTCTAAGTTTTGAAGATTCACTCACAGGCCTTTATAACCGTAATAAATTCAACCAGATTATGGATGAAGTTTCCAACGCAAAGAGTCTGGAGGGACATATAGGCTTCGCTTATTTTGATTTAAACGGACTGAAAAAAGTCAATGATCTGCACGGACACAAAGCCGGTGACGATTTGATTTTTCGCAGCGCCACCCATATACGGAAAGTTTTTGACGGCAAAGCCTTCCGTATAGGTGGTGATGAATTCGTTGTCATTGACCGTGAAACGGACGAAAACACATTCCGTAACTCTATAAATTCCATATGCCAAAATATGGAAAAGGACGGCATCAGCATTTCAGTCGGAATAACCTGGTGCTCCGACTGTTATAACATCATGAAAGAATTCGAAAAAGCCGATAAGCTCATGTATGAGGAAAAACGTAAATTTTACAATTCCAATGGAAGGGATAGACGTACACGTTGAATAAATAATTGATATCTTTAACAAAATAAAAAAAAATTGCCAAATATTTAATATATGCTATAAAATGAATCCACTGAAAGTAATTGTAATCCAGGAGCGGGGACAATAATGAAATATTTTATAGCTTTGTTGTTATTTTTTTGTTGTTTCTCAGGTTTTGTGTTTGGACAAAAAAGCTCTGTTTCTGCTATCAGATGCGGAGGATATATTTCCAACCAATACCCCTGCGGTGATATTTCTCCGTTTATAAATTTTTCACTCGGATTAGGCGCGAATATCCGTTTCATGCTCCCTGTTGACAATCCCAGGATAAACAAACTGGGATTGTCCGCCAATATTTCCTGGAATTATCTTCACCCGTCAGACCATTATATTTCATTTTTCAACACAACCCGGTTCACTGCCGGCATTTTTTATGATTTCCCTATAAAGGATTCCCGTTTCTCAATATCCCCGGAAATAGGCTACGGACTTGCCCTCCATGTCCTTACCCCTGAAAGCGGCTTCAATACTTATCCTGACGGTGTTTTTTTCGACCAGGTGATTGATTTTTCCGTGTCCATCCTCTACAGCCTGCCTAATATAAAACGTGGTTCCGTTGAAGTCTTCCTGGCTCCTGTGTACTCATTCATGCCGGAACAAGACAATTCCCATATACACCTGTTGGGATTCCGTACAGGTTGCATGTACGGTCTTCCCGGCGGCAGATAAAAGGAGCGGCCGTGAAACTGAACAGGAAAAGCCTTTTATTGTCCTTTCCCGCCTTAATATTGGTTTTTACCGTGTTGATTTCCTGCAGCGACATGGTTTCCCGGCTTAAAAAAGCCAAAAGCACGGAAATCGATGTATACGTTTCCTACCGTGACCGGCCCATCCGGAACCTGGAATTGGGCCATGTGGAATCGGTGACCCTTTCCATCGCATTTATTGACAGTCATACCGGGGAAGAAATAATCGACTATTCCCTTATTGATTCAATCAAATGGTTCTATCCCGATGACCGTGAATATATATCGGCAAGCACAAACAACAACAAACTGAATCTTTTCCTCGTGGGTGGGGAACAAACCACTACCCCGGACTATTCCTACCAGGTTTATGTCTCCGTCAACGGCAGGAAATCCCTTCCGGTTAATGTCTCCGTGGGCGACCATTACACCGCCTCAGATGAAAAGGAATTGGAGGAAGCCCTGAGAAACGTCATGACTGACCCTGATATAAACACCCTGAAAATAAAAGGGGACGTTCTGGTGTCGGAACCCGATTTTTTCCACCGGATTGCCGATACACTGGATAAAAAAAAGCCGGACGGGAGCGGTTACACAGTGGATTTGTCGGAGGCTGAAACCGTTGATTTAAGCATGGATTTCAATGTTCCGGCCGGAATTACAGATATATGGGCCTACTATTCCAATGAAACCGTAGAAAAAGTTATTCTGCCTGAAAATCTCAAAATCATCGGGAGCAACGCCTTTTTCGGATACGAGGTTTTGACGTCCATTAAAATACCGGATTCTGTGGTAATAATTGAATACAACGCTTTTCAAGGTTGCGGATTATCAGAAATCACAATCCCCGCCTCAGTGCGGGAGATACAGGATTATGCCTTTACCCTTTGCAAAAAACTGCAGTCGGTTGTCTTTGAGGGAAACAATATCACAATGGGAAAAAGTGCTTTCAGTTTATGCAATTTAACCAAGGAGAAAATCCATTTCAAAGCCGGGATGGAAAATGTGGTCATTGACCCCACCGCCTTCGACGGGATTTTCAAAACTAATCCCTGACAGGGAAAAAGCCTGTCACAACAATATTTTTAAGAATTAATATTATTGTTGAATACAGGTTAATGCGGTATAATATATAGAAAAGACATCTCGGTTACTGGAAATGAGTAATGAATTTTTTTATAACGACAGAAAGGAAAAAGGCTTGCGTTTTGAATGCCGCCGGTGTTCCGCTTGTTGCCGTTATGACCCGGGGACAGTGAGCCTTTCGGAAAACGACCTTTCAAAACTGATTGTATGGTCAGGATTGGAAAGGGACTATTTTATAGAAAAATATTGCCGCTGGGTGGAAATATCCCGTTGCGGGGATGTGGCTGAAGAACGTTTGTGCCTCAAAGAAAAACCGGGATATGATTGTATTCTATGGGACAAAGGCTGTACCGCCTACGATGCCAGGCCGCTCCAGTGCTCATCTTTCCCTTTCTGGGACTATCTGGTTAAAGATGAACGCCTTTGGGAAAACCAGGCCGGTGAGTGTCCTGGAATCAACCAGGGACAGATTCATTCCCATGAAGAAATTCTGTCCTGGCTGAAAAAAAGGGAGCAGGAACCTTTTATAGCAAAACCTGTTGAAAAAAGATAGAATCTTTGTAAAAATTATCGCAAAAACAGAGGAAAGGAGGAAGGTTTTATACATGCGTATTCATTTCTGGGGCGTCCGTGGCTCAATTCCGGCTCCTCTTTCTCCCAACCAGATTAAAGATAAGATCTCCGCAGTGGTACAGCGTATTTCACCATCTGATTTAGTTTCAGCCGATTCCCGGGAAATGTTCCTTGCCTCACTGCCCGAATGGATTTTCGGAACCACGGGTGGAAACACCTCCTGCGTGGAAATTGAAAACGCCTCAAAGGATTGCATTATCCTGGATGCCGGCAGCGGTCTGCGCTCCTTTTCCATGGACGCCATGAAGCGACCCGGTCTGGCGGGGTGTCCCGTTACCTACCATATACTTCTTTCCCATTTCCATTGGGATCACATACAGGGAGTTCCCTTTTTTTCCCAGCTTTACAGGAAGGAAAACCGGATAATCTTTTACAGTACAGGCAGCGATTGCAGAGAAATACTGGAAAACCAGATGAAACCACCCTGTTTTCCTCCTGAAGCTTTTCCAGGAAACAACCCCAATGCGGCCACCATAGAATTTGTAACCCTCCCGCCGGAACAGGGGGCATTTTCCATCGGTTCCTCCGAAATATCCTACCGCAGTGTGAGGCATCCTGGCGGCTGTACTTCCTACAGAATAACAGAGGAGGGTAAAACCCTGCTTTATTGTACCGATATCGAAATTGATGAAGATAGTTTTCAAAGGACGGAGGAAACAGCCCGTTTCTTTGACAGCCCGGATATCCTCATCCTGGATTCCCAGTACGACACAGGGGAATTCATGAGGAAAAAGGGATGGGGGCATTCATCCTTTTTGAATGCGGTTAATTTTGCCAGGCTCTGGAACGCAAAACGTCTGTTCCTTTTCCATTATGAACCAGCCTATTCGGATAAAAAAATCCATGATACCAAACAGGCCGCTGAATACCGTATGGAAAACGGGCTCGGATCCCTCTCTGTTGTTTTGGCAAAAGAAGACATGGAATGTTTCCTGTAACTTCTGCCTTGTAACCACGAATTTTCCCGGAGAAAATCTGAATTGAAGATGAAAAAAATTTTCGCCCTGTTTTTAATAGCAGCCGGTGCCCTGTTTATAATTCTATGTATTGCAGGATTCGTCCTTTCCAACATGAATTACCCTGTGAATGAGGATGCATCCGGGGAGTCCATTTTTACGGTTAATCAGGGTCAAAGCGTAAAGGAAATCACTTCCTCCCTGAAACACAACGGCCTGGTCCGTTCCGACTTTTTCGCATATCTTTATTCCCGTTTTTTTAACCTTTCCCTTAAAGCCGGCGCCTATAAGCTTTCACCTTCCATGCCCACCTCGGAAATATTGCGGGTTATTGATGAAGGAGATATTGCGGTATTCAAAATCACTGTTCCGGAAGGTCTCACCCTGTCCAAAACCGCGGCCTTGTTTACCCAAGCCGGTATATCTTCCGCCGACTTCATCCAGGCGGCTAAAAACATAAATACACTGGAGGAATTCGGTATCCCGGCTTCATCAGTGGAAGGGTATCTTTTCCCCGACACCTATTTTGTTACCTACGGCACAAGCCCGGAAAAAGTTGTGCACATGATGGTTTCCACTTTTTTTGAAAAGGCTTCCGGTTTGAATGGATTCCCGGGACCCGGCGAAAATCTCCACAAAAAGGTTATTCTTGCCAGCATTGTGGAGAGGGAATACCGGGTGAAAGAAGAGGCTCCACTCATAGCGGGTGTTTTTGTTAACAGGCTGAAAATAAACATGGGGCTCCAGTCCTGCGCCACCGTTGAATACATCATCACCGAACTTATGGGGCAGAAACACCCGGAACGGCTTACCGCCCAGGATATAGCCATAGAAAACGCTTACAACACATACATTTGGGCCGGGCTTCCGCCGGGTCCCATATCCAGTCCGGGACTTACAGCCCTGGGAGCCGCCTTTTCACCGGCCCAGACAAAATACTTTTATTTCAGGCTCAACGACAACGAAAGCGGCACCCATACCTTCACTGTTTCCCTTGACGACCATATCGAAGCTGGAAGGGAAATTTACCTTAAACAGGCGGCCGGCGGAAAATGAAGCGCATTTCAAGCCGCACCGTTGAGGAAGTAAATTCGAAGGTGGATATGGTTGAAATTGTCGGGGAATACACCCGGCTGGAAAAACGGGGAGGGAACTGGTGGGGTTGCTGTCCCTTCCACAACGAAAAAACCCCTTCATTCAACATAATGCCGGAAAAGAACCTTTACCATTGTTTCGGGTGCGGTGTCAGCGGCACAGTCATTTCTTTTGTCATGGAAATGGAGAAGTTGTCATTCACCGAAGCGGTGGAAAGTCTTGCCCGTAAAAACGGAATCGAGGTTATCTATGAGGGTTCCGGTGAAATTCGGAAGGATGAAAAAAAGGACAACATCCGGGAACTTTTGATGGATCTTTATGACAGGACCGCCGGAATGTTCCATTTTTTCCTTACGGAATCAAAAAACGGGAAGGAAGCCCTGGATTACATCAAAGGCCGTTCCGTGGATGAGGAGACCATTAAAAAATTCAAACTGGGATTCGCGCCGAAAAACAGGAACTGGCTGTACGGCTTTTTAACCTCAAAAGGCTACTCCTCCGAATTCCTGGCTTCTTCAGGCCTTTTTTCCCGCAAATATCCGACCCTGTGTGTATTCGCCGGCAGGATTATTTTCCCCATAGCGGACAGAAAGGGCAGGATAGTGGCTTTCGGAGGAAGAATTCTTTCCGGTGAGGGTCCCAAATACATCAACTCCGGGGATCTCCCCCAGTACAAAAAAGGGGAAACCCTGTTCGGTTTCAACCTGGCCCTGCCGGAAATAAGGGCAACAAAATCAGTTATATTGTGCGAAGGTTACATGGATGTTCTGGCATGGCATCAAGCCGGAATATGCAACGCCGTAGCGCCTCTGGGAACCGCCTTCACACCCGAACAGGCAAAACTGGCCCATTCCTTTGCGGAAACCGCTTTTTTATGCTTTGACACGGATACAGCGGGGCAAAAAGCCTCCTATGCGGCTATCCTCCTGTGCAGAAAAACCGGCATGGAAACCAGAATAGTTGATATCAAGGGTTCCGGATTTGCTGACTGCAAGGATCCCGCTGATATTTTAAAAAATCACGGAGCCGAAGCATTGAAAAAAGTTTTGGAAATGAGTATACTAGATGTTGATTATCTTATTCTGAATGCCGGTTCTTCCTTTGATTTAGGGACTCCGGGAGGAAAGGCCCAAGCTTGCGGATATGTCTTTCCGTATCTTGAGGTTATTGACTCGGATGTCCTGATGGAATCTGTTGTATCACGGATTTCCTCGGCTTTTGGGATAAGCGGGCGTGCCCTGCTGTCGGATTTTCAAAAACGGAACCAGCCTTCCAACCGACGGGAAATGACAGAATCGAATCCGCCTGCCGGCAAACGGAAAATAAAACCAGGAGCGGAATTGCGGGCTATGTTGGCGGCGGCTTCCAATATGCAGTTTTTCCCGCAGGTACGCAACGAAATCAGTGCCGATGATCTCGAGGATCCGGCTGCAAAAGATATTTTCATAATTCTGGAGGAGTGTTTTCGCAACGACACGGTCGGTTTTGATGCTGTCCTGGAACGCTGCCGGGAAGACAATCTACGTTCTATAATAATGCAGGCGTATGCTTCCGGGGAATTTTCCGAAAATGCAGATAAAGTCATAACAGACAGTATTAAACTGATAAAAAAGAACGTTCTGGAAAAGAAGAAAGCCGGGCTTATAGCCAGAATAAGGCTGGCGCCGGTTTCAGACGGATCTTACGGCGGGCATGATGTTCCTGACATGATGTCCCAAATCCGGGAGATTGATGAAAAATTGAAAGATTTAAAGGATGCTTAGCGCATGACGGATTCAATTCCTATAGATCCCGCAGTGGAAAAACTTATTGAATACGCAAAAGAAAAAAAAGTTTTAACTTGGGATGAACTGAATGAACTTCTGCCGGATTCTATTTTAAATTCCGACAAAATGGATCAGGTTCTTGCCCTCCTTGAACAAAATGCAATCCAGCTGCAGGAAGAAGATCTTCCGCAGGAAGATGATGAGGACTTGGACAAGAAAAAGAACAGCTCCGAATCCAAGAAATTCATAAGTATCGGTGAAAAGGATTCCTCAGTTGACGACCCCATAAGGCTCTATCTGCGTGAAATCGGCCGGGAAAATCTTCTGACAGCGGAACAGGAAGTGGAGCTTTCAAAGAAAATGGAGGACGGGGAGAACATTATAAAAGGGGTTATAAAAAACTCCGGGATGATTATCCCTGAATTCTATACAATAGCCCAGAGAGCCTTTTCAAAGATTGATCCCCATGAAAGCAACAAAACAAAAAAGGAACTGAACGAGGAGATGGCGGAAAAACGCCGGCTTAAACACCTGTATGGGGAAACCATTAAAACAGTCCTGCCGGATATGAAGCAGTATATTGCCCTGAAGAAAAAGCTCTTTGAAAGGGAACAGACTGTGGAAATTCTCAATGACGAAGAGTTATCCTCTTTCAGGGACAGAATTCTTCCCCTTTTGCAGGAAGCGGAACTCCAGTCCGAAGAAATAGAGCGTTTCTCGGATAAATTTATGGAAGCCACAAAAAAAATACGCGAATACAGACGCCGGCAGGAGAAAAAAGAAAAGGAGCTTAGACTGTCGGATTACGGTGCCCTCAGGAACTTGGGAAAAAGGCTTGCCCTCAGCAGGGAACGCATAAAGCTCGAGCAGGAACTGGGCATAAACGCAAACGATATAAAGGAAATATACACCCAGATACAGCTTTTGAACAGAAAACTCCGGAAACTGGAATGCGATTTTGAATGTCCCGTGGAAGAAATTATTTCCATGGCAAAGGAAATACACCGGGGACGTGTCATGATGAAGAATGCCAAGGACAGGCTTATAAACGCGAACCTGCGCCTTGTTGTATCCATAGCGAAAAAATACACTAACCGAGGGCTTCATTTCTTTGATTTGGTGCAGGAAGGAAATATCGGCCTGATAAAAGCTGTGGAAAAATTCGAATACCGGAAAGGATATAAATTCTCAACCTATGCGACCTGGTGGATCAGACAGGCCATAACCCGTTCCATTTCCGATCAAGCCAGAACAATCCGTGTGCCGGTTCATATGATAGAGCAGATAAACAAGGTGGTACGGGAATCCAGACAGCTTATGCAGCGTCTTGGCCGGGAACCTACCGATGAGGAAATTTCGGAACAGTTGGGGTGGAATGTATCCCGTGTAAAACAGGTTAAAAATGTTGCCCGCGAGCCAATTTCCCTGGAGACCCCTATAGGGGAGGAAGAAGATTCGCTTTTGGGCGACTTTATAGAAGACAAAGAGGTGGAAAATCCCGCGAACCAAACCTCATTCAAGCTTCTTCAGGAGCAACTTGGAAGCGTCCTTGCCACGCTTCCTCCAAGGGAGCAGGAAGTGCTCAGGATGAGGTTCGGATTGGAAGACGGATATTCCCTTACTCTGGAAGAAGTGGGGCTTTATTTTAATGTAACCCGCGAAAGAATAAGGCAGATAGAAGCCAAAGCACTGAGGCGGCTGCGCCATCCGCGCCGGAGCAGGAAACTAAAAGATTATCTCGATAACTGACAAGGGGAACAGACATGGTGATGACGGAAGTTTTGGACAAGCTTAAGGAGTTGCAGGAAATTTTAGCTGAAAAAAACAATGTGGAGGCTGAAATAAAGCAGTCTCCGAATGTTTTATCCTCCCAGGAAGAACTGCTTGCACGCCTTAAACGGGAATATATTGAAAAAGACAACAAATACCAGAAATGCAAACAGGATATCGTGCATCTTCAGGCGGAGCTTTTTGAAGCGGAAAGCTCCAGGGAAAAGGCTGAAAAAGCCATGGATACAATCACAACCCAGCGGGAATATGAGGCCCTGGATAAGGAAATAAAAGATGCCTCCGAAAAGGAGCAGACACTGCGCAAGGAAATACAGAAATTTGAACGCCAGTACCAGGATTTGGACGAGGAATTGAAACGGGATGAATCCCTTATACAACACCAGGAGCAGGAGCTGGAGCAGCGTAAAAGCCAGCTTTCCGAGGAAATTTCCAAATACAATGCCCAGCTTGAGGAATTGAAAAAAGCCGAAGAAAAGCTTTCCCCTGGAATTGATCCGGAAACAAAGTTTAAACTTGAAAGGATAATAAAAAGCAAACATGGTGTCGGTATTGTGGCCATCCATGGAAATGTGTGCACAGGATGTCATATGATACTTCCGGCCCAGTTCGCCAACGAAGTCCGCATCGGTGACAAGATAGTATACTGCCCCTATTGCAGCCGCATTCTTTATTATGTGGAAAGCGCGGAGGGCGAAAACGAATTCTTCAACAATGAGGATGCGGGAAGTTTGTCCGACCTGGATGACTTCGATGACGATGAAGAAGCCGAAGAAATCGATGGAGAAGATTTGGACGGTGAAAAAATGGACTATGACGATTAACCGGCTTTTACCGGCTGACCGTATGTCTTTGTAAAAGGAATTGGCAGAGAGTGGTTGAGACCGCGCCCGCCGGTTTTATACCGGCAGGTGAGGAAAGTCCGGGCTCCTCCGGAAATGACGCCGGCTAACGGCCGGGCGCACCGGATTAAAATCCGGTGCGACAGACAGCGCCACAGAAAATATACTGCCCGGGTTTTCCCGGGTGAGGGTGAAAAGGCGGGGTAAGAGCCCACCGCGTTTCCGGTAACGGAACGGCATGGCAAGCCTCGTCAGGAGCAAGACCGAGCAGTAAAGGGTTTCCGGCCTTTTTTACGGGTTGGTCGCACAAGGCGCGCGGTAACGTGCGTTCAAGACAGATGGTCTCGTTATACCCTGCAATGGGTATGAACAGAACCCGGCTTATCAGCTCTCTGTTTTTTTTTGATATTTAATTTATTTGCACGGACGCAAAAACGGAATAGACAGTGAAACAGAAAAAAGAAAAATATATATTATCTTCCCGCCATCATTTCTTCACAGGAAATATTTTCATTATTGCGGCTGTTTCCATTTTCTTTATCTTACTATTTACGGTTCTTTTTATTTTAAAGCAGAATAACTTTTTCCTTCCCTCCCTTTCTTCAATTTACAAGGACTGGAATAAGGGAGACTATCTTTCCTGCTATGAAAAAACTTCACGTATCCTTGAACACCGTCCCCTTGACGGTGCTGTCCTTGCCATGCACGGGTTTTCAGCCTATTATATTTATACAGGGCAAATAAATGTAACAGACGAACAAAACTATTTGAATACGGCGGTCACATCCCTGCGTAAAGCCTGGTACAGGGTTGTGGAAGAAGAAAAACCTGAAATTGCCTATGTACTTGGAAAAACTTATTACCAAAAAGGCTTTTATTATGCGGATCTTGCTTTGAAATATTTGTATTACGCCAGAAATTCTGGAGCGGATTACCCTGATATACCGGAATTCTGCGGATTATCCCTGGTTTTGCTTGAAGAATATGAGGATGCGGTGGAGTTTTTTACGGAAGCCCTTGCAAACAAGCCTTCAGATTTGCTTCTTTATACACTGGCGGATACATATGCGAAAATCCCGGATTATATGAAAGCAAAACAATATTTTACTGAAACCCTGAGGATCACCCAGGATGATCTTTTGAAATTAAAATGCCACAACGCTATGGGCGGTATATTCCTGTCGGAAAAACTCTATCCGGAGGCAGAAGCAGAATTCAAATCCATAATCGAAAAAGACCCGGATTCCGCTGACGCTTATTTTGGATTGGGGCTTATCCAGGAATCTCAGGGTGATATTGTAAAAGCCAGAGCTCAATGGAGGAAAGCGTTAAAATTGAATCCTTCCCATGCAGGCGCACGGGAAAAATTAAGCAGTTGATTCTATTATTTTTTTTTAATATGGTAGTATTACCGTAGTTTGGAGGATTATAAATTATGGGCTTATTTCAAAGTCTTTCTGCTGATATAGGTATTGACCTGGGAACCTGCAATACCCTCATTTATGTACGCAACAAGGGTATTGTTGTAAATGAGCCATCCGTTGTGGCCGTGGAAAAAGGGACAAAGAGAGTTGTCGCCGTAGGGACAGAAGCAAAACGAATGCTCTGGAAAACACCGGGTAACATTATGGCCATCAGACCCTTGAAAGATGGTGTTATCGCGGATATGGATACCACAGAAAAAATGATAAAATATTTCGTATCCAAAATACTTCCCCGGCACGGTTTAATAAAGCCGCGGATGGTCATTGGAATCCCCAGTTGCATAACCGATGTTGAAAACCGTGCCGTAAAGGAAAGCGCATATAAGGCCGGAGCCCGTATGGTCCGTGTCATCGAGGAATCCCTGGCAGCGGCCATCGGTGCAAAAATACCCATTCATGAGCCGGCCGGAAATATGATTTGTGATATCGGCGGCGGAACCTCCGAGGTATCAGTAATATCCCTGGGAGGTATGGTTGTAACAAATGCCATCCGTG
Organism: uncultured Treponema sp.; assembly: GCA_949299755.1. Lineage (GTDB taxonomy): Bacteria > Spirochaetota > Spirochaetia > Treponematales > Treponemataceae > Avitreponema. The sequence continues at coordinate 30,188 of CASGBA010000015.1, forward strand.
TCGGTGGTGATGAATTCGACCAGGCCATAATAAAACATGTCCGTTCCGTCCACAACCTGATTATAGGAGAGCAAACGGCGGAACGCCTTAAAATAGAAATCGGGAACGCCTCCCCGGAAAAAAACATCGAGAAGGTTGAAATAAAGGGAACGGATGCCATCACTGGATTGCCCAGAAGGCTGGAAATTGACTCGGTGGAAGTACGGGAAGCCTTGAAATCTCCTGTAACCCAGATAGTGGAAGAAATAAAGCGTACCCTTGCCCAAACACCCGCGGAACTCAATGCGGATATTGTGGAGCGTGGTATTGTAATGACGGGAGGAGGCGCCCTGCTAAAGGGTTTGCCCAAATTAATTTCCAAAGAAACCGGTGTTCCTGTCATTGTGGCGGAAAACCCAATGAATTGCGTTGCGATCGGGGCAGGGGAGTATTACGAGATTTTCAAAGATATGTCCATCGGCAGAAGCGTATATGATGATTTGAATGATTGATTTTAAATCCGCAGACTATGAAACAAAACAGATTTTCATTTAAATTACAGAGGGATTTTTTACTTTTATTCATATATGTGGTAATTGCGGGAATTTTCCTCTGTTTTTCAAGCGGCGGATTCATAATCAATTTCAGGCGCATAGGGTTCTCCTTTATGTCCGGTATACAACGGGGGGTGTATTCAGTCACTTCCTTTTTCTCCGATTCTTTCAACGCCGTCAGGGAATTGGCTGATTTGCGTGAAAAATACCGATTGCTTGAAGACAAACTGAAAGAATATGAAACCATGCAGCGTTCAAATGCGGAAATACGGAAAGAAAATGAAAGGCTGAGGAAATTACTTTCTTTCACTGAAACAATCACAATTAAAAATATTCCGGCTGAAATCATCGGGCGTGATCCGTCCAACCTGTATTCCGGAATAACAATCAATAGGGGCGCAAAAGACGGTATCAGGAAAAACATGCCTGTAATATCTTTCCAGGGTTCCGTTGAAGGCCTGGTTGGAAAAGTTGTACAGGTGGGAAGGAACACAAGCATGATTATGCCCCTGTACGATATGCAGTGCTATGTTTCCGCCAGAATGGAAGACAACCGGTTTTACGGATTGGTAAACGGGCAGGGGAACCCGGAATCCCCTCTGGTCATGAGGTATGTGCAGAAAAGAGCCCGGGAAGAAATAAAAACCGGTGAGCGCGTTATTACCTCCGGTGAAAGCAATAATTATCCCAAAAATATCGCTGTAGGCACTGTCACCGGTATCAATTCCAATGATTACGAGAATTCCATCGAAGTCATGATAAATCCTGTGGTTGATTTTGCCAAACTGGACACCGTTCTGGTGCTTGACATAAATTCAGTTAATGAAAACGCCATTACGGAGGACAAGGAAACAGAATGAAAAAGGTTATCCTTTGGTCGTCCCTTGTTACAATTTTCTTTGTGCTTTTGCAAGCCGCCGTGCTTTCCAACATAGTTATATTACCGGCAATGCCGGATCTTGTTTTGCTCACTGTCCTGTATGTTTCCCTGAAAAACGGATCTGCCGCCGGTTGTACATCCGGATTTATTTCCGGTTTGATTATGGACTTTCTCTCTGCGGCTCCTGTAGGGATGAATGCCATGACAAAAACAATAACCGGATATATAGCAGGGAAATTCCACGATTCATTTAACTTGAAAAAAAACTTCGTTCCATTTTTTGTGGCGGCGGTTGCCACAATACTAAAAGCTCTGCTGGTTTGGATAATGTCGTTTTTTTTCGGGCCGGAGATAATTTCCTATAAAATTACGGCGGCACCTTTATGGTTTGAAACAGCAATCAACGCAATATGCTCTCCGGTAATATTCTGGATACTTGGAGCCTTTGAACCGCTTTTTATACTGCATAGTAGAGAGATAAGAGAATGACATCATCAGACGGCAAAAAAAGAATTAGATTTCTGTCTATCTTCATTTTTGCCATACTTATACTTTACACGCTAAAACTTTTTTCCCTCCAGGTGATAAAGGGGGAGCAATATTTAACCCTCTCAAAAAATATTTCCCAACGTTCCAGAAGGATTACAGCCCTGCGCGGGGAAATTTATGACAGGAACAGCTCGACACCTTTGGTCCTGAATATTGAAGCCTTTGCCGTCAACATTACCCCGGGGGAAATACCGGTGGATCAATTCACAAACGTAATAGATAAAACCGCGGCTATCCTGGGAATGACTCCGTCACAGGTTTCCGCAAAAATACCCCGGGAGTTGCGCCGTTCATTCCAACAAATTGAAATAATGTCGAATGTCCCTTACGAAAGCATAAGCAAAATAGCAGAAAGGATAGACGAGCTTCCCGGAATAAGCTGGCATTCAAAACCAATCAGGAATTATATTGAAACACGTTCTTTCTCACACATTCTGGGTTATGTCGGAGACATAACAAGCGAGGAATTGAAAATACACTACAACGAAGGATACATAAATACAAGTGTCATAGGTAAAACCGGAATAGAAAAACAGTACGAATCCGTATTGAGGGGAAAGGACGGTTTTGAATACAGGATTGTGGACGTAAGGGGACGGTCAATCGAAAACAACAGGATAATAAACGAACCCGAATCCGGCAAAAATATTGTCCTTACCATTGACCGCAACATACAAATTCTGGCGGAACAGGCTTTGGGAAACAGGATAGGCGCCGCCGTGGTTTTAAGGCCAGCCACCGGAGAGGTGCTGGCCATGGCTTCCTATCCTTACTATGACCCGAACCTCTTTGTGTCCAATTCCTCAAATGAATCGGCACGCCTTCTGAATGACCCGTCCACACCCCTTTTGAACCGTGTTGTGGATGCGGGTTATCCTCCCGCCTCCACTTTCAAGATTTTCATGTCCACAGCACTGATAGAGGAGAAGGCCATTCCCAGGGACAAGGAAATAAACTGTCCAGGCCACATTGAATACGGCGGACGTATTTTCCGCTGCCATATACGTGGACGGGGACACGGATACATCGCAATGAAAACCGCTCTTGCCCAGTCCTGCGATATTTACTATTGGGTTGCCTGCCGTGACTATTTAGGCATAGACAAAATAATATCCTATGCGGAAGAATTCGGTTTCGGGGAATCCGCCGAAATAGACCTCCCAAGCCAGACGGCAGGTTTTATACCGACCCCCCAGTGGAAGCAAAGACGTTATCACGAAAAATGGCTCGGCGGGGATACCATGAATATGTCCATCGGACAGGGTTTTACCCTCGTATCGCCTCTGCAACTCGCAAATGCGGTGGCAATGGTTGTAAACAGTGGAACAATTTACAAACCTCATTTATTGAAGGAAATCAGGGATCCTGTAACCGGAGAAATTATTTCGGAAAAAAAACCGGAAATCCTTCGCACTACGAACATATCAAAGGAAACCTTCGCCATTGTCCGGGACGATATGCGTAACGTAATCACCAACGGAACCGTCGCCCTTGTTATGCGTAATAAGGCAGTACAGATTGCCGCAAAAACAGGAACGGCTGAAGTAGGGTATAATGACCGTTGGCATTCATGGCTGGCCGCATACGGTCCATACAATGCCCCTCCGGAAGAGGCGGTTGTGGTTGTGGTTATAGTTGAAGCCGCAAATAAATGGGAATGGTGGGCACCTTACGCAACAAACATTATTTTCCAGGGAATATTTGCAAATCAAAGTTATGATGAAGCTGTTGACACACTTGGACTCAGATATATAGTAGGCCCCAGAGGAAGACAGGAATAAAAAAATGGAAATCGGTATTAGTTTTAGGATTAAAAAATTCACCCACTTTGATTTTACGTTGTGTTTTTCTGTACTTGCTTTGACAATCATCGGGATATTGTTTATTTATTCTTCCGGCATTAACTCCTCCGGCGAATCCGTATCAATTGAATACATAAAACAAATATTCTGGGCCGCAAGCGGATTTATCATCCTTCTTTTTATATCCATAAATGACTACAGAAGAATTGCCGACAGAACTTTCATCTTATTCCTGATAATGATTGTAATGCTTATATATACAAGGTTGTTCGGACGTTATGTGAACGGGGCAAAAAGTTGGATAGGTGTAGGTGAGCTGGGAATCCAACCCTCCGAATTTTCAAAAATTATATACATACTTTATCTTGCCCATTATCTTAATACTTCCGAGAAAAATGAAAAGCAATTCACCAGGTTTGCCAAAGCCGGAATTATTATGGCGGTTCCCATGGTTTTAATTCTTTCCCAGCCGGATTTAGGGACAAGCTCCGTATTTTTTCCGATATTCTTAACCATGTGTTTTATGGCGGGAATACCTTTAAGATATATTTTCATGGTATTCATGTTCGGTGTTTGCACAATTGTTTTTACAATCCTGCCTTACTGGGATGATATTGTGTTGGGGCGTTCTCTTCCGGTAATGCGTGTATTCACCGATTTCAGGATTACACTTGTGGCTGTCATTGTTCTTTCTTTCATATTAGCCTTGTCCATGGCAGGCCGGTTTACCTTTAAGGCAAAATACTACTATTGGATTGCCTATGGCACGGGAATTGTCCTGGCCTCCCTTATCGCTTCTCTGGCAGGCAACAAGGTGCTGAAAGAATACCAAATTATGCGTCTGGTTATTTTCCTTAACCCGTACATAGATGAGAGGGGGGCAGGATGGAATATAATTCAATCCCTTACGGCAATCGGTTCCGGCGGTTTATTTGGACGCGGATTCTTGAATGGAACCCAAAGTCATTACAGGTTCCTGCCCCAGCAGAGCACCGACTTTATTTTCAGTATTTTAACTGAAGAATGGGGATTCATCGGCGGAATCATAGTTTTTATCCTTTACGGAATAATTTTCAAAAGAGGACTCAATATCATGAAAAACGCCGGAAATAATTTTGGTTCCCTGGCGGCTTGTGGTATTGTGACAATGTTTGCCTTTCATTTTATGGTCAATATAGGAATGGTTATGGGAACAATGCCCGTAACAGGCATTCCGCTTCTTTTTCTTTCATACGGCGGTTCCTCGCTTTGGACCGCAATGACGGCGGTGGGGATACTTATGAGCGTCAATATGAGGAGGCTGGAAGGATAGGGAATAAAACAGGGTTGGCTACAAATTCTGTATCATTTTATATACATACTTAATATTTTTTATAGGAGAATGCTTTGCGTTATTATACAGCCGGGATAATAGGAACAGGTAGAATCGGTTTTTCACTGGGCTACGACAAAAAACGAGAGCAACCTGCATCCCATTCTTCAGCTCTGGCCGCCAACAAACGTATTAAAATCACAGCCGGCTGTGACACTGACAGCGGCAATCTGGAAGCCTGGCATAAAGCTTTTCCATCCGCTAAAATCTTTTCAACTCCGGAAGCTTATTTTGCATATGAAGACACACCTGATATAACTGTTGTGGCAGTAAATGAAAAATCCCATCTTCCTGTGGCTATGCAAACCCTGGCTTCAAACACAAAACTTCTTATTCTGGAAAAACCGGTAGCCCTAAACATGAAAGAAGGATTGGAATTGGCCACAGCCGCGGAAAAATCGGGAACGGCGGTTCTTATAAACCACGAAAGGCGATTTGCATCCGATTACAGGCTGGCAAAATGCATAATCGCCGGCGGAGAAATAGGGGAAATCCAAACGGTCCGGGCTGTTCTTTGTTCCGGTTTGGCGGTATATTCCCCGGAAGAAGAAGAGACAGGCGCTTACAGTCTTCTTCATGACGGAACCCATCTAATTGATATTGTTCATTTTTTATTGGAACCGGAAGTTTTTTCCGGCCCGGAACGCGGATTACGGAATCCCCGGGTTTCCTTTTTTTCCGAGGATAAAAAAGTACGCAATATTTCCGCCTTTTACCAGCTTGAAAACGGAATCCAAATCACAATTGAAATTTCAGGCAGAAGCAGGTTCTTTGATTTTTATCTGGACATTACAGGCACGACAGGAAGGATAAAGATAAGCAACGGATTCGCCGCCCAATACACGAGAAAAGAGTCAAAGCTGTATTCCGGATTTTATTCGCTTGCCGGAAACAAATCTGTCCGGTTCCCGAAAAAAACCGGATATTTCAGTAACATGATAAAAAATGCCGTTGGTTTCCTTGACGGAAATGAAAAAATATTTTCTTCCCTGGAAGACGGGCTGAAAGCTTTAAGGGCAATTGAGGAAATTAAATCCTGCATAAAAAAACACTCCAAGCGAAATGAATAAAAAACACAGGAAAGAAAGAGGATATACCGCAAGGGCGGAGCATATTTTTCATATATTTTACTGCGTATAATGTATGTTCTGTTCATTTTAAGGGTTGTTGCGGGGATTGGATTGATTCGGATTAATCATTAATCACGGAAATCGCGGGAACCCTTTTTCTATTCTTCCGTACCGTTGTTTTTAAACAGACTATAAATATCCAAAACGGACTGGCTTCCTGTTACCCAGTTTCTCCCGGATTCAGAAACAATTCCATATATCCTGGATTCTGTTTCCTGTGCGGCTGTTGTTCCTCCGGTAAAAATAAGACCGAAATAAAATGTAATGTTCCTGTCGTAACCTGTGGTACATACTATTTCAAATAATTTCTCAAACGGAAGATTTGTTATATCAGTGCATTCAAGACCGGAAACCATTCTTTCTGTTTTTTCGATTAAAACGGAATCGGATTTATTACTTGTGCCGGTGGAAAAAACCGCCTGAATATATTCCCGCTGTCCCCCCTCCTCCCGGGAACCGGGATTAAAATCCCTGAAAACTATCCGCTGTATATTCCCGAGAATTCCCTGGGTAAAAATATTTCTGAATGGAGATCTGTTAATCCAGGTCTTTAATGCGGCGATATTCTCAACAGTGAGACCGGGGACAGAAAAAAAATCCTCCGTCTTGAAAATTCCCGAAGGAAGCTTTACATACCGGAATCCGCCGCCGGCCTCAGCCCTGTCCGCATATATAGTCCCGGCACTTATAGAATTTTCACTGAAAAAAGAAATTTTCAGGAGAAAGTCCAATCCTTCCGTGGTAGGCACGGGCCTTAAAAACCTGTCTTTTAATGAAACAGCGGAAAGGAAATCCCGGATTTTATAAGCGTCCGCAGGATATCTTGTAGTCCCGTCGAAAACAAGCTCCCAGGTTTCAGCGGTTCCAGCCTTCCTTTCCAAGATCACCGGTATATTGAAACCGTCCTCGATTGTGACGGAGAAAACCTCCTCCGCCTTCTGGAAGTCCGCCAGCCTGACTTTTTCCCCAGGCACAAAAAGCGGATTTTTAAAAATAACCGGGAGAAAGACAGCACACGCCAGAAGAAAAACAGAAACTAGAATATAAATATATTTACTCATCACTGTCCCCTGTCACTGCCCGCTTTTTTGTTTCCAGTAAATCCAAAAGTCCGTCCCTGTGCCAAAGCCAGTCCACACAATTAATCAAAAGCCGGGCATTTTCACCTTGGAACACCATTTCCTGTAAATCTGAAACACAAAGACTGTCAGCAAAAAATGCTATCCTCTGGCCAGCGGACAGGTTTATAATTCCGGCAGTACCACCGTCCTGAGAAAACCCTTCCCCCCTTTCTTCAGTTACAGAGCCGGCGTTAACATCGATGCCATCATCGTTACTCCAAAAATAACAGAAAACGGGCGGCGAATTTTCAGCCGAAGATACTTCCTCTTCCATTCCGGAAAGCACTGAAACAGAACCGGAAAAAGGAGAGGCATCAAAGGGATAGGCATCCTCAGGAAGAAGTTTTCCGCCCGGCAATGTCAATGAAAAACTTTTTCCTGAACAGGCAGTTTGAACCGAAGTCCCGCACAGTGCCCCAGGCCAGAAAAAACATAATTCCCTTATACCGGAAAAAACCGGATGAATTGAAACATTCTTTCTGTCCAGAGGATTCTGTCCCGGGTTTACCGGGGAAAATTTCACCCAAAAAGGATAACTGGGGTTTACAATTTTCGAACCGTCACCGGAAACCATTGGTATCCGGTAACAGGAACCAGGATCATACACGGCGGAAGAAAGAAATTTTATACCCAGAAATTCTTCTAAAAAATCAAAGTAAAATGTGTTCCCCTCAATATTATCCCGGACAATCCATGAATTATCCGGGATAAACCTGGAGGAAAAAAACACCACCCTTCCGCCATTCAATAAAAATTCTTTCAAGACCGATGAAAAAAACTCATCAGTTTTTTTCCCCGGTGTAATATTGTTTTGCATACTGTCTGTAAAAAATGAAGGAAGCCCGGCAACCACCAATGGCACCTCAGGATTTAAATTTTCAGGCAGGGAAACCGGGACAACAATATATCCGGCGGAATTCAATATGCCGGATAAAAGTGAATATGAAGCACCGGAGTTTCCGGATCCAAAAACAAGAACCTGCACTGATTTTTGCACCGGTCCTCCATCCATTAACCTTATGATGTTGTATTCGAATTCATCTGGAACCGGTGCAAGGGGAATAATGTGGGCAAAGTTCAGGGAACGGATTGTAAAAACAGGCGTTCCCTTGTAAGGGTATTCCGGCTCCGATGCAGTAAAGGGTTGTCGGGCAACTTCCGCGGAAATTTTCCCGCCGGATATACTGACAAGGGCCCGCATTTGGGATTCTATTAAAACCGAATCGGCACTTTTATCCGGAAAAAACACAGGCAAGAGGATTCCTGTTTGTTTACGGTAGATTATAGAACAGTTTTCATTTAAATCCGATTCCAATATTTTTTTTGAATACCCGGATAAAGAATATTTTTTACCCTTTGTAAAATCATAATCAAAATGAAAATAAAACAGAAGGTAACACAGGGATACCGTTGACACAAAAAAACATGCCAGCCTTATTGTTTCTTCCAATCTGAGTTTTTCCCTGGTTTTTCCATTTCGAATGAAAGCGGGTAAACCCGCATAGAAAATCATTGCGACGCAAAAAGGACAAAAGAAAAACCGGGAATCAAAAAAAGACCGGGAACAAAGCACTGTTCCAACAGAGAAGAAAGGGACAAAAAAAACACAGGATATAATAAAGCTGAAAAATAAAGATGTTTTTTTACAAAAAGCGTTCCGGCAGAAAAACACAAAGGAACATAACATAAAACAGGCAATGGCCGTAAATGGCACTATCAAAAAGAGGAAAGGCAAAGGCGAATTAAAAAAAATAAACAAGGAGAATATTGCCGGGAAAAATATCTGAAGAAAAAAAAGCAGAAAGGTTTTCCGGAAGGACAAAATGGAAACCTTCCGCAGTCCCTTCCTGCAAAAACCCGGAAAAAAAACAAAGGAAAACAATACACATAAAAAAGGAATTACAAAAATCCAGGAAATCATTAATATTCAGTCTTCATATTCTATCGGGAAAACCATTCTGTCCTTTGTCAAAACCGATTCAGGAAAAACAGCCCTGGCCTCTTCAAGCAGCTTTTTTAAATCGGAATCCGTATATCTTGGGCTGTAATGAATTAACCCCAATTTTTTTACTCCGGCAGCTTTAGCAAGACCGGCGGCTTGGAAGGCGGTCATATGTTTTTTTTCCGAGGCAGTCTCTGACAGCTCCTGGTCAAACATACCCTCGCAAATGAAGAGATCCGAATCCTTTACCTCTCCGGCGATGGACGGAATTGCAACAGAATCTGTAACATAGCTGAATTTTCTCCCGTGCCTGGGAGCGCCCATAACCTGTTCCGGTTTAACAATGGAACCGTCCAAAGCCGTAACAGACTCCCCTTTTTGCAGCTTAGACCACAAGGGGCCGCAGGGCACGCCCATTTCCAGAGCCTTGTCCGGATTAAAGGCTCCGGGTCTCGGATGTTCCACAAAACTATATCCGACGCAAACCTTCGTATGTTTTAAAGGAAAAGAGAAAACATCAAAATCCTGCCCGGAAAAAACGCAGCCGGAAACAGAAGGGTTTATTTCTTCCACAATTATGTCATAATTTATATACATATCTAGAATTTTTCTATTGGCATTCACATATTCCGCGGTTTTAGGTGGCCCGAAAATATATAAAGGTTCTTCCCTGTCAACCTGGGAAGAAAGCATTAAAAGGCCGGGCAAGCCTGTCACATGGTCGGCATGTGTATGGGATATAAATATAGCGTTTATTTTCTTCCAACGGAGGTTAAGCCGTCTTAAGGAAACCTGGGTACCTTCTCCGCAGTCAAAAAGAAAAATGTCGCCTTCCCTTCTCAGCAGTACGGAAGTCAAATGCCTGTAGGGTAACGGCATCATGCCGCCGCAACCAAGGATAAAAGCCTCAAAATTCATGGAAATAAGTATACATGAAATAAATACCCTTGACAATGTACGGAAATGTGCTAAATTTATTTACCATGTTAAATGCACTTCTTATTATAGATCCTCAAAATGATTTTTGTGACCCGAAAGGCGCTCTTTCCGTGCCTGGTGCAGTAGACGACTGCATGCGGTTGGTTAAAATGATTCAGAGAACAGGAGAAAAACTGTCATCAGTATATGTAACTCTGGACACCCATCATCTTTTCCACATAGCTAATCCCAGTTTTTGGGTGGATGACAAAGGAAACCATCCGGAACCCTATACTATCATTACTTCTGAGCTGGTAAACAGCGGGAAATTCCGTGCTTCCCTTCCAAAATACCAGAATTATGCGGTTGAATATGTGGCCACCCTGGAAAAATTGGGAAAATACGACCTGTGCATCTGGCCTCCCCATTGCCTGATAGGAACCTGGGGACACAATGTGTATGAGCCCCTTTCCAATGAGCTTTTAAAATGGGAAAGCAATTCCCCGGGACGCATTGTGGAATATGCTGAAAAAGGAAGCAACGTCAGGACGGAGCATTACAGCGCCATCCGGGCGGAAGTTTCAGACGCCGCGGATCCCATGTCCAGAACGAATTTCGCGCTCATAGAACGGCTGAAGGCGGCGGACAACATAGCCATTGCGGGGGAAGCTTTCTCCCACTGTGTGGCAAACACAACCAGGGATCTTATAGCCTGTATCCCCACCGAGAAGCTTATAATACTGACTGACGCAAGCTCCAATGTGACCGGTTTTGAAACACTGGGGGAAGAATTCCTCAATGAAATGAAAAAGCTGGGCATGAGAACCATGACTACCGAAGAGTTTTTAGCTTAATGCTGTTGTCTTTCACCGTCTTTTTATGGCCTTTACAACACGCTTGAACCAGAAAAGCCGGAAACCTTCCGCTGTCCGGTAAAGGCTGTACAAGGTGTTTTTCAACGGCACATCCAGACTTCCCGTCCGGTGGATTATGTCCCCCCCGAAACCTGTTTTAAACCGGTACAGGCCGTGCATGGGATGTTTTTCATCATCTGTGGGCGGAATGCCGTAAAAATCGTAGGAAAAACATCCTGCCGATTTTGCATCCTGCATGGCCTTCCATTGCAAAGCATAAGCCGGCATCAAAGACCGTTTTTTGTTGGAAGAAGCCCCGTATAAATAAACAGCCCTGCCGCCATAAAAAACGGTGATTATGGCTGCCAGTATATCATTTTCATGCTTTGCGGCGTAAAGACGCACATCGGCTCCGGAGTCTGCGGCTCCTGCCACTTCAAAAAGGGAGCGGTAATAGTTTTTCCCGTGGATGGCTATGCCGTCCCTTTCCGCAGTTTCCTTGTAAAGACCGTAGAAAATGTCCATGGGGGAAAAACCGTCTTTTTCTTCCAACACATCGGAAGCCCGGAAGCATAAGACTTCCACGCCCTTTTTTTCCGCAAGCCTTATGTT
>CASGBA010000016.1 GCA_949299755.1 uncultured Treponema sp.
ACCGTGCGCAGCCAGGCACCCATTGTGATATCCGCGAATGCAGAAGTGGTTACCAGCAGCAATACTACTGTAACTGCAACAAGAAGTTTTTTCATTCTTTTAGCCTCCAAGTTAAAAAATTATTTTCAGTTAGTTCATTGAAAACCAGAGAATAACTATAAGAAAATCCGGGACAGACGAGCCTGCTTTGCCCCGGAATTTCATTCAAATCCAGAGCAAAATATTCTGACTCCACCTGCCACAGGAAGCGAACCGCTTTATAATTTCATTTAAACGTGATATATTGCCGGTATAGCAGGAATTCAGCATGGAAAATAAAACAGTTTTTTCGGAAGGTTCCCTTTGCAGGAACATACTATTTTTCAGTCTGCCCCTTATTTTCACGAACCTGCTTCAGGTTTTATTCAGCATGACCGATATAGCGGTTCTGGGAAGATTCGCAAGCCCAGAATCCATGGGGTCTGTGGGTTCCGTAGCGATATTGGTTTTCATGTGCACCGGGATTCTCATGGGATTCGGCTCAGGGGTGAATGCCATTGCAGCCTTTTACATCGGCGCAAAAAATGAAAAGAACATCGGAGAAACCGTCCATACGTCAGCAATAGTGAGTTTCTTTGCCGGCGTGGTGATATGCGTTCTTGGAATTATATTCGTGCGTCAGGTTCTTGAACTCATGGGAACAAAGGACGTACTTATAGAAGGCTCCGTCCTTTATTTCAAAATATACATGACCGGAATGCCCGCACTGGCATTCTATAATTTCGGGAACGGCATTTTAAGTGCAGACGGGGATACCAAATCCCCACTTCGGTTTCTGATGGTATCAGGTTTTTTCAATGTTGTGCTCGACCTTCTCTTTGTCGTTTTTTTCAAAATGGACATTGCAGGAGTCGCCATTGCGAGCGTGGTGGCTCAATATGTTTCCGCGATTCTGGTTTTCATCAAATTGTATAGAAAAAAAGATGCTCTTGCCCTGCGATTCAGAAAACTCCGTATCACGGAAAACAAACTGCAGCGTCTGCTGAAAATAGGAATACCTGCCGGAATGCAGAATGCGATTTTCGCCTTTGCAAATATTTTTATCCAGGTGGGCATAAATTCTTTTGACGCATCGATGGTCATCGCCAATTCCGCGGCTTCAAATTCTGATCCCCTTGTTTACAATGTGATGAGCGCATTTTACGTGGCTTGTGCAACTTCCATCGCACAAAATTACGGGGCGCAGAAAAAAGAACGGATATTAAAAAGTTGTTTTATCAGCATGGGGTATGCTTTCTTCTCTGCGGCCGCCCTCGGGATTTTTCTGATAATTCTTGGCAGGGACTTCATTTCAATCTTCACAACGGATCCCGTCATAATAGAGCTGGGAATGAAACGCCTTACCATCATGTCCGCTTCCTACTGCATTTCTTCTTTCATGGATACTTCGATTGCGGCCTCCAGAGGCCTCGGGGAAACAATGGTTCCGACAATAATCGTAATCATCGGTTCCTGTGTTTTCAGAATCATCTGGATTTATACTGTATTCGCATATTTTAAAACGATAGAATCCCTGTACCTCCTTTTCGCTTTTTCCTGGACAATCACTGCTGTGGCGGAAATTGCATATTTCATAAAATTTTACAAAAAACGGATAGGCGCTTTGACGGAATCAACGGCAATATAAAAACAGGGGGCATCAATACTTATACGGATAAATTTTACATTCCATACGCTAAACATATGGTAAAATATGCGGCATCGGTAAAACATTAAAACATCATACGGACACCGGAGGCTTTATGAAGGTTCTTATTATCGGCGGCGTTGCCGGAGGCGCGACAGCCGCAGCCCGGCTCAGAAGGCTGGACGAATCCGCTGAAATCATCATGTTCGAGCGGGGGGATTACATTTCTTTCGCAAACTGCGGACTTCCCTATTACATCGGCGGGGAAATTACAGATAAAAGCGCTTTGACCGTGCAGACACCGGAAAGTTTCAAAAGCAAACTGAATGTGGATGTCAGGGTACGGGAGACGGTAACGGCGATAAACCGGAAGGAAAAGACAATTACCGTCCAGAAAGCTGACGGCTCAATTTATACAGAAAGCTATGACAAACTGCTGGTCTCCCCCGGTGCGGCTCCGGTAAAACCGCCGATGGAAGGAATGGACGCTCCCAATGTGTTCACGCTCAGAAACATTCCAGACACATACAAAATGGATGAATTCATTTCCCGGAACAAGCCCAAAACCGCGGCAATTATCGGCGGCGGTTTTATCGGCCTTGAGATGGCGGAAAACCTGAAACGCCGGGGACTGGAGGTAACGGTTATTGAAGCCGCACCACAAATTGCGGCGGTTCTTGACGAGGATACGGTCTGCGACCTCCAGAATTATCTGAAAACAAAAGGAATCACCGTTAAGACAAATGTCAAGCTCAACAGCATTGGGGAAACCGGCTGTGACATGGTTCTTGTTTCTGTAGGGGTAAAGCCAGAGTCGGAGCTTGCCGCCGCCTGCGGACTTGAAACCGGAATAAAAGGTGCCATCATTGTGGATGAATATCTGCGTACCAGCGATCCGGATATTTACGCTGCGGGTGACGCTGTCCAGGTACGGAACTTTGTCACCGGCGGCGACGGATATGTCCCGCTGGCTGGCCCCGCCAACAAGCAGGCGAGGATTGCGGCGGACAATATCGCCGGGGGAAACAGCACTTACAAGGGAACCCAGGGCACCTCCGTATTAAAGGTTTTCGGAATGACGGCGGCTGCCACCGGTTTGAACGAGCGTGCGGCAAAGGCCGCCGGGCTTCCCTACGACAAAGTGTTCCTGTACAGCGCGAACCATGCCACTTATTATCCCGGAGCGGAATTCATGAATCTGAAAGTTATCTTTGACACAACAAACGGAAGGATTCTGGGAGCCCAGGCAGTTGGTTCCGGCGGTGTGGACAAGCGGATTGATGTACTCGCAACCGCAATCCGGGGAGGAATGACAGCGGCGGACTTGTGCGACCTGGAACTGGCTTACGCCCCGCCCTTTTCTTCCGCAAAAGATCCGGTGAATATGGCCGGGTACGTTATAGAAAACCTGCTTACCGGCAAGGTGGCACAGATTCACTGGCACCAGGTGGACGAACTTACCGGTACCCCCGGCTTGCAGCGGATTGATGTCCGTCCGGCAGCCGCTTATGCCGGAGGAACAATCCCAGGTGCGGTTTCAATTCCCCTTACGGAACTGCGTAACCGTCTGGGCGAACTGGACAAGAGCCGGCCGGTGTATGTCAGCTGCCAGACCGGACTGAACAGCTACATTGCCTGCCGGATTCTTACCGGACACGGATTCAAGGCGGTAAACCTTGCCGGCGGTTACCGGTTGTATGACTCGGTGCGCAGGGCACGGGAAGAATAATCGGATTCGAGGAGTTTGCGATGCTTTCAGTTGGAGACAAGGCGCCGGCTTTTACATTACCGGATCAGGACGGGAATCCGGTTTCCCTGGGGGATTTTGCCGGTTCCAGGGTTGTGGTTTATTTTTATCCCAAGGACAATACTCCGTGCTGCACCCGGCAGGCTTGCGCTTTCCGGGATTCATACCAGGTGTATCGGGAACGGAATATCGTTGTTATCGGCATAAGCAAAGACAGCGTAAAAAGCCACCGGGGTTTCGCTGATAAACAAAGCCTGCCCTTCATCCTGCTTTCTGACCCGGAACACAAAGTGATAGAAGCCTTCGGTGCATGGCAGGAAAAGAAGCAGTACGGCAAAACCTTCATGGGCACAGTCCGCTGCACTTTCGTGCTGGACGGAACCGGAACGGTTACCCACGTGTTCCCGAAAGCCAAACCGGACACCAACGCCGCGGAAATCCTCACCGCATTGGAGTAGATGGAAACGCGGACTACATTGTCTGCCGCTGCAAACTGCCGGAGAATATCCCGGGTGATATGGTATTTTTCTTCAAGGGGATTGTAACAATCCGTTACCGAAGAAAGAAACACACGGCTGTTTTTCAGTTTTGCGGTATTTACCGGATTGGGACAGGTTTTAATATCGATAAAGGTTCCCCACTTTTCAGCATGGTTCGTAAAGCGTTTCATGAAACAGGCGTAACAATACTTGCAGGCATGGGGACAACCCACATAAGGATTTATCACAAAATCACAGCGCAGTTTTCATTGATTCAAAAAAATCAGGAACGCTTTGGCTTTTGCACAAACCGCTTACGGAACCGTCACCTGTTTCAAGAATACTCCATGATCCACCGGCGGTTTCCCCATAATCGATAGTATAAAATGGAGACGGAAGGTCTTTATATTTTTCAACCAAAGACTCCGGCGGTGGCGGACATTCGCTGTCTTGCCCGGAATTAGGATTCAGACTGACAGCCGTGTTCCCAATGTAAAACGCCCTCCATTCATTTGTGGAACCATTATATTTCTTTAAATCAATGTATTCTTTGATACATATACCGCCTGTAAAAAGTTTTCCCCGGTATTCCCTGAAAGCTTCCAGCCAATGATTGAAATCTTTTTCCGAAATGTCCGCTGAAAAGAACGGCGGGAATTCAGTTCCTTTTTCGGATTTTACAAAATCTTTCACCATAAAACGCTGGAAACGCTTTTTGATTTCATCCAATTCAATCTTTGTATTGTCAGGATAAACCAGAATTCCGGGAGTGTCATCCTTTATATAAGGATAAACATTCGGGAAAAGATGCATCAGGCTGTATGATTTCGGCTTGGTGACAAGATTGAGTTTCCGTTCTTTCAGACGGTTGTAAAAGTTTTCGTACTGACCGGGCTTCATCATCCAGCCACGGTAAATGCAGGTTGTATCTTCTTCAAACCGTTTATTCAAACGCAATATGTTGTTTTCAACAAACTCATCGAAGTCAAAAAAAATAATCTGGAAAAAATTTGCGGCGTCATTCCATTCTTCATGGAAAAAGGAATCAACGGTATTGAGGGAATTTATTTCACAAGGAAAGATGATGGCGGATTTTCCAGAAGACATTATTATCTCCATACAATTTATGTTCTGCTGAAATTATAAAACACACATAAAACGAAAGCAATCGGAAATTTTTCAGGGACAGTTTCCTGTATAATTTTCCTGATTCTCTTCCTTCAGCGAAACAATGTCCCGGGCGTAAATCCGTAATCCGTTTTCAAACACCAGTGAGCCGGTTTGCTCATCAATGCTTTTAAGGCGCCCGGTTTCAGTGACGGTGCTGCCGCCATCTTTGTGCTCGTCCGGAACAAAAAAGGAAACAGTGACAACGGGATGCTGCGAAATACGCTGGCGCAAATCATTGAGTGCGCTGTCGGTTTCGGAAAGCACATCGTCAGCGGCGACAATTCGCCGTTCAGTGAGCCGGGCTGTTTCCGTGATGGCGGCGCCGTGACCGGTCAGGGCGGCGAAGGGAGCGAACTGTGCCGCACGGTCTTGGACGGGCATACGTGGATGGTTGGGGAAAACGGGAGGCTCCATCCAGATAATATCTTCGTAAGGGAAACCACTCATGCCTTGTGCCCTCCTATCTGCCGGTTCCTCTCCCGGGCGGTTGCGCCTTCCTCAAGGCTGCTGCCTTTCAACAAAGCGTTTTTCCCGAACCGCTTTTTAACGGCAACAGCAGTCTCCTGCAGTTTCTTTTCCCTTTCAAGCTCAACACGCCCGGACTCCTGCTCTTCCTGAAGCAAGCCGCTGCCGCTGAAAAGGTCAGGCTGAAAGGGCGGGGAGAATCTGTCCGCATCCCCTTCGGGAAGAATCCGGTTTGCCGAAAGATTAAGGCGGCGGACAGTCAGCGTTTTGTCGGTAATGCGGTCATAAAGTTCCAGTACGGCGTCCGTCAGCTGTTTGGAGGAAGCGCTCCGCTGTTTCAGGTTGGCAGTACCGTGGGCGTGCTTCGGAATGCGGCGGCCATAAGGGTCAACCGTAACCTCACCCCGGTAACTTTGACTGCGTTCAGGGTCGGAGAGATTTTCAATATCGTAGCCCACTGTCAGCACCAGCTGGTTTGTGGTGAGCCTCTTTTCAGTCAAATCGAGCGCAAGCATCTCCGCCATTTCCCGCAACACGAGCCGGGCTTTGCTGTTCGTGTACGGCGACTGGAGAACCTGCCCTGAAGCGATGCTGGTGTTTTCAGGACGGTAGGATTTTATATCGGACATGGTGCACGGTTCCCTGCCCCACGCATGGTCAATCAGCAATTCAGCATTCACGCCGAAAAGTTTGTAAAGCAATTCGCCGTTATGATAATCGCCTCTCTTTCCCAATGAACAGCGGGCGACATCACCCATCGTATAAAGACCGTGCGCTTCCAGTTTACGTGTGTAACCCTTCCCTATCCGCCAAAAGTCAGTCAAAGGCCTGTGCGTCCACAATTTGCGCCGGTAAGACATCTCATCCAATTCAGCGACACACACGCCGTCCTCATCGGCGGCAGTGTGCTTCGCTTCAATGTCCATGGCGATTTTGCAGAGGTAAAGGTTTGTCCCGATTCCGGCAGTCGCAGTCATTCCGGTTGTTTCCAAAACATCGAGGATGATTTTCTTTGCCAGCTGCCGGGCATTTATTCCGTAGGTTTTCAAATAAGAAGTGACATCCATAAAAACTTCATCAATGGAATACACATGGATATCTTCCGGCGCAATGTATTTAAGGTAAACCCGGTATATTTCAGTGCTCACTTCGATGTAACGCGCCATTCTTGGAGGCGCCGTGAGATAATCCGCCGCCAGTTCCGGATGTTCCTTCAATTCAACGGCATCACAGGAAGAACCGATTAAACGCCCTCCCAGCGCATTGCGGCGCCGCTCTTCATTAACCTTTTTCATCCGCTGCACAACTTCGAAAAGGCGCGAACGTCCTGAAAGTCCGTAAGTTTTCAGTGAAGGTGTAACCGCGAGGCATATTGTTTTCTCGGTGCGGGAAGCGTCGGCAACAACCAGATGAGTCCGCAACGGATCAAGGCCACGTTCCCGGCACTCCACCGAGGCGTAAAAGGATTTAATGTCAATGGCGATATAAAACCTGCCGGTGTTTTCCCGGGCATCCTGAACAACCATACAAATGGAAGTATATCAAATCATATTCCGGAACGCTATACCGGCAATATGAAACAGTCACCGTCAGAATCAGGTATTCACCATTTGATTTATAAATAAAAACACACCACGGTTACGAGTTTGCCTTTGATGGCGGTGTCCCGGAAACAGGTGGAACCATGAAACCTCACCGGGTTATATCTGAATGCATGAAATCCGACAAACAAAAGGGTGCAATAAATCATTCATGCATCAGCAGACTTACCGGCCGCACACTTCAACCACACTTCAGCACACAAAAAAACAATCCGGTGCACCGGAACCGCCGGCAAAACATAAACCGTGGTGTGCACATTTTCTCAGTACAAACTTTTGAGAACCTCCACACACTTACCAATTCCGAGTGTGCCGCTGTACAAGGTAATGTCATAGTTGGGGGCATAACCCCATTTCATATCGGTATAAAAACGGTAATAGGCCGCGCGCCTCTTGTCCATCTCCTTCAGATGCTGGACAGGCATATCACCACCTTCCTTGTACACAGAGACAATGCGCTCTTCCCGGAATTTCATGCCGGCATGAATGAAAACCTTCAGACAGTCCGCCGTGTCCCGGAGAATATAGTCAGCGCAGCGTCCCACAATCACGCAGGATTCCTTTTCCGCCAAATCAGTGATGATTTTATACTGGATTTTCCAAAGATAGTCGGCGTTGCTGGGCGCAGATTCCCTGTGGGAAAAAAGCGTGGACAGGAATCCGCCTGACGCATACTCACCCGCTTCTTTGACATAGCTTTCATTGAATCCGCTTTCTTCAGCGGTTTTCCGCAGCAAATCCTTATCATAGCAGGTGATACCCAATTCAGAAGCAAGCTGCTTGCCGATGTCACGGCCGCCGCTTCCGTATTCACGGCTGATAGTGATAATCCTGTTTTTCATAAAGCGTAACCTCCTTGTCAATTTATGCTTTCAACGCCTCAAGCGTATGGTGTTTCTTTAAATAATGCCGTTCGTATAGAAGTAATATCAGTGAAAGCAGGAAAGCCAGCCCGTCGGCGACAGGCCCTGTCCACAACACACCGGTTACCCCCATGAACAGCGGGAGAATCAAAGCGGCAGGCACAAAGAAAATTATCTGGCGTGCCAGAGAAAGGACAGCGGATTGAACCGGCTTGCCCACAGCCTGCAGATACACCGCGGTGACGGTCTGGAACCCGGTTAGCGGACAGAACAGCAGGAAGATGCGGAATGCCATCACGGCGAATTCGTTGTAAAGTCCTTCTTCCGAACCGAACAGGGACACGACGCTCATCGGCGCAAACTGGAAAATCAAAAAACCGATAACCGACACAACCTCCGATGCAACCAGCGCGATTTTCAGCGCCTGCCTCACCCGTTTATAGTTTTTTGCGCCGTAATTGAATCCCAAAATCGGTTGCGCTCCGGTGGCGATTCCCAAAAGGATTGCAATCATAATCTGATTGACCTTCATCACAATACCGGTCGCCGTCAGGGGAATTTCGGAACCGTACACGGAAGCGGCGCCATACCGTGCCAGCAGGTTGTTGGTCAGCGCCATTACAATCGTGATGGCGAACTGGGTGATGAAACTGCTCAGCCCGAAAGCCAGGATGTTTGCGCAGGTTCTTCCGTCCGGGCGGAACGAGGCTGAATCGGGGCGGACGGTTTTAAACCGGGGCATATATACAACCGACACAACGAATGACGCCACCTGGCCGATGACAGTCGCAATCGCCGCTCCTTTCACTCCCATGTGAAACACAAAGATGAATACCGGGTCAAGAATCACATTGATGACCGCACCGATGACCATGGAAAACATGGCATACTTGGGGCTGCCGTCCGCCCGGATCATGGAATTGATGGCGGCGGAAATCATCATGAACGGAAGACCGGTTCCGATTATGACTCCGTAGTCAAGGGCATAGGGACGCAGTATGTCCGTCGAGCCGAACAATGTCAAAAGCGGGTTTATCCATACCAGGAACACAACCGTCAGCAGGATACTCACAACCGTCACCAGGGAGACGGCGTTACCCACACCTTTTTTCGCAACCGCAATCTGCCCTTCCCCCAGCTTGAGGCTCAAATAGGCGGCACCGCCGTTGCCAATCATCATCGCAAACGCCAACGCCACAATGGTAATCGGGAAAACCACGTTGGTCGCCCCGTTACCGAGATAGCCGACACCCCTGCCGATAAAAACCTGGTCCACTATGTTGTAAAGGGAATTGACCAGCAGGGCGATTACGCTGGGAACGGAAAATTTCACAATCAGCCTGCCGACCGGTTCCGTCGCAAACAGGCTGTGGTTTTCAGTCATTGAATTTTCCATAGATGCACACTCCTTCTGTAATTACGTAATTAGTTACCTATTTGCACAGGCAAACGCCTCCTTTCCGCAGGGCGTTTACCGCCGGCGGCGGGTTACTCCGATTCAATGTTTTCCAGAATTTTGTCGGCAAGCTTCACTAGTTCGTGTTTCTGGCCGGGCGTCAAAGACCTGCATAACTCCGCAAAAACCTCTTCATCATGGGCAAGAATCATTTTGTAAATTCCGGAGGATTTCTCCGTGCAAACCACATTCTTATACCGCCGGTCTTTGGCGCAAGGAACGCACCGGATAAAGCCCTTGCTTTCCAGCCGCTGTAAAAGATTCGTCATCGCCGGATGGGTCACGTATTCCAGCCTTTCCAAATCATTTTGATGGATTTCAGTTTCGCCCGCCGCTTCCAGGCGGCTGATTGAGCCGAGAACCCGCAGTTGAACCGAGGTTAAGCCCAGGGTGGCAGCCTTTTCATCCAGCTTCTTACGGAAAGCCCGGTTAATCACCGCTATTTTCAATCCAAAAGGCATCAGCATAAAGACGCCGCTCCTCCCTCCTCAATAAGTAACTAGTTACTTATTATATATTTTCTTCCGTCCGTGTCAATACGGAGCCGGCACAAAATCCATGGAAAGTATAAGGCAAAAAAAAGCCGCACGGGGATTCACCGCCGTGCGGACTTAAATTCAGTTCAGAAAAGATTAAAAGGGCAATCTGTATGTGGCGCCAATGGCGAACATGAAGAGGTTCTTCTCAAGCTCTATGCCGTAGCTCTTGCCTTCGTTGCTCACCGCATAATCTTCGGGGAAGTATTTGACATAGGTCATGCCGCCTGTCAGCGAAAGGTTTTCTATCGGGCGAACTTCAACACCGGCTCCAACCTGGAAGCTGTCGAGGACAGGGTTGAACACATTGTTGGAGTCATTTGAAACGCCCTGATTTCCGTAGGCGACACCGAGGCTCGCCGTAACGAATTTATTGAAGTCGTAGTCCGCTCCGACGGCGATTTCAAAGGAATCATCATAATCTGTCTCACCGAGGATGCTGTTCATTTCGGCGAACCGGTTGAGGTACCAGTTCAAGCTGGCGCTGACATAAAGCGCATCGATAACCTGATATCCAACACCGAAGTTCAGCACAGGGGAAATATCCGTGCGGAATTTGTTCCCGTCTTTAATCCCGAAATCTGAAGCAAGGTCGCCTTCAACATCTTTCAATTCATATTCCAGATTGGATGCCATCTGGAACTGCATGGAAACATCGAGCCTCTGCAGGGGTTTGACGTGCACGCCGAATACACCGGAGAAGGCGAAGGCGTCAGCGGCGTAGCTGATTTCGTTTCCTCCGTTACCAAGCCCTGTAAGATGAGAGCTTTTAATACTCATTTCCTGGGTTCCGTAGGTGAACCGCAGGGCCGCACCGATGGACACCATGTCCATGATTGCGTAGGCACCCCCAAGCTGTCCGCCGTAGGTGATGGAACTTACGGAAAAGTCATGATCCTTTCCGGCGGCAAAAAGTGCATCCGCAGCGTCAGTCTGTCCAGCCATCATCTGAGCAAGACCGGCTTTGGCAAACAAAAGCGTTGTCGCGGAAGTTCCGTCGGGATAAGAAAGGCTTCCGCCGCCGGCATAAACACCGAAGTTACCGAACACAGACCAGTCATCGTGTTTATAAACCACATCAACATTGGGATAAAGCCAAACAAAGGTGTTGTCCTTATAGGTTGTTCCGCTCAAACCAACGTTTGAAAGGTCAGCGTCTTTTTCCAGAGTGTTTATATATTCTTTCGCCACGAACTGGTTGCCGGCTTCGATATAAAGTCCGTCTTCCATGAAAGCGGTACCGGCAATATTGTAAAACGAAGCTTCCGGTCTTTTGGTCTCAGTATTCCGGCTCGGATTGCGCAGATAACCGGGAGACATATTGCTCTTGTTTTCGATACCTCCCGCAAAAACCACACCGGCCAGAAGAAAAAGCGCGCAAATCGCTGCAACTTGTTTCATACTAAACTCCTTTTGTTAAGTATTATATTGACATTATAACTTTTTTTGTCATCTTGTAAATATATCTGGGTGAAAAAGAATGAAAAAACCTGCAATATTTTGACATTTTATGAGTTATGCTGACACCATATCCCAGTTTCCTTCCCGGCGGGCAAGGCTCCCCTCCCCCACCCACAGGTTTCCGGGAAGCCCTGCCACGCCTTGCGGCGACCCGGCGGCCGGTGGCTCCGTGTTTTCCAGGGTTTCTCCCAAAACCACGGCGGAAGCCGTGCCAAGGCGGTAAAAAAAAGCGCCCGGATTGCCGGGCGCTTTGGAAGAAGCGGCGCTGTTTCTTGTACCAGCACTTGGGGCAGACACCGTTCTCATTCAGGGCGATTCCGCACCAGGGGCAGCGGTCGATTTTGTTTTTTGTTGTAAATTCCGATGAAGCCGCATTAACGCCGCTGGTGAAGGTGATTTTGGCGATATTCAATTTGTCTTTCAGGAGGTCGTAAACAATCTTTATCATTCCTTCAACGGTCATTGTCTCCTTTGTGACCACAAGACGGCTGTCCGGATAAGCGGTCGCCAATTCCGTTTTGAATGCCTCGCCTTTCATTTTGTTCGTGGGTGCGCCGTTCTTTATACCCTGGGCCTCGTATACCTGCAATATGGCTGGAAGCAAAGGGTCGTCTTCCCTCAGAATCAGGGCGTGGTCAAAATTCTTCAGAACACTCCATGCCGTCTTTTGAATTTCGTTGCACGGGAAAACCATGTTCACCCCGGGTTCAATACTGTCTTCAACTTCGATGGTAAGAACACCGGTGTGTCCGTGCAGATATTGCGCCTCTCCCTTGAATCCGTAAAAACGGTGGGCGTACTGCAAATCAAATGTCGTGATGCTTCTCATAAGAATCTCCTTGTAAAGTTATTATCCAGAGGCTGACAACCCCGCAAAAGCAAAATTATTTTTACCGCTTCCGTCCCGCTTCCTTTTTCTTGCAGCCGGGGCAAATTCCGCGGAATATGATGTCGCAGCCGGTAAAATCAAAGCCGTGCTTATTCCGGATGTTTTTATCCAAATCAGGAATAAAAGGCATATCCACATCAAACACCTTTCCACATTTCTCGCACTTGACATGGTAATGGCCATGGCAGCAATGGTCAAAGTGCTCCGGGCCGTCGGGAACATTCAGTTTGTGTATCTGTCCGGTTTCATCCAATCTGTTCAAATTCCTGTACACAGTCCCCCTGCTGATGGACGGGTGCTCCTTAGAGACCTCATCGTAAACCTCGTCCGCAGTAGGATGGTTCTGCATTTTCTGCACAGCCGCAAGCACGACAGAGCATTGGATTGTATTGCGCCTAATCAATATTATGTCCTTATTAGTATTATATCCTAATAAGGACATAATAAGGCATTCCTATACCCCTGTTAAGCCCTTTTTTGCTTTTTTTGATTTTAAATAGGGATGCGGGAATTTTATTGACATGGCATGAAAAAAAGGTTCATTCCTTTAATTCCATCTCGTCTTCCATTTTCACAAATCCATATTTTTCATACAATTGTCGTCCCATATCCGGCGCTTTCCATGACACGTTCCGTTACGGTATCTTCCGCCGTCAGGGAGGAACACAGCAGGGGACTTTCAGGGTTGTATTGCACAGTGATATTTTCCTGCCGGTTGGCATAACAATAGACGCACTTATTCAGGCAGGTATTATAGGCTCCCACATCAATACTTTTGGCACAGCCGCACCCGGGACGCTGGGAACTGTCTTTCTTAAAGGAATAATCTTTACCGGTAATCTTATTTACCAGTACGGAATCGATGCAATGAGCCTGCCCGATACCGGGAAGCCGAAGCAGGGCTTTTTCGCAGCAGGCTTCCACTGCAATACCGTACTTGTTTGCAGCTTCCGGCAGGAAAGGAGCAAATTCAAGGATTTGACTTTCCGTTACTTCCGGAACCCCTTTTAGGCGCAGCCTGTTTTGTATTTTAGGGTAGTAATCCAGAAAACTTACAACGCATTTTTCCGTACAGTTTTCAAGCTTTGAGGCAATGTATTCAAACCACTTTTTGTGATAATCAAAATTGAAACGCTCCGTAAAAAATATGGGGTCATACCGCCAGACAAGCCTTTCTTTGCCCAGCCGCTCTGAGAGTTTTTTGAACCGTTCTATCTGAATCCTTTTTTCCGGTATGTTTTCTTCTATTGATTTGTCATAAGAAGTAATTGTGTACTGGAAATAATATGTATATCCCAGGCTGTCAATGATTTTTAAATCTTCCAGGAATTTGGCGGAAGGATTTTTTGTCCAGAACACAATACACTCAATCGTTTCCGGGGATAAGCTGATTTTGGAGACCTGACGGGGATTTACCGGATTGCGGACACAGAGAAAACCTTCTTTTAACCTGTTGATAAACCAGTCCCCGTAATGAGCAGGAATATCCGTCCTCCGGGATACGCTTAATATCAAATCACATCCTCCATTGCCACCGCAGCTTTTGCAAAGTTTTAAGCAATACTTTCTTATTTACCTGTTTATATAGTATAATCCGTAAAGGTATATTTATATACTCCCATTGCAATTTATGTGCATAATTTATGACCGGGGCGAGAAAACTACAATGACACAGCAGGAACAACAAAAAAAAGCAAAAGAATTTGCGGCAATATGGGCAGACCGTGGCGATGAAAAATCAGAAACCCACAATTTCTGGATTGGACTTTTACATTCAGTGTTTGGCATTGAAAACGCCGAAAACATAATCGAGTTTGAAAAACGGGTTTCTTTGGGACACACTTCTTTTATTGACGCTTATATAGAAAACACCAGCGTCTTAATCGAACAAAAAAGCATAGACATAGATTTACGCAAAGCTTACAAACAGTCAGACGGTGAAATGCTTACTCCTTTTCAGCAAGCCCGCCGGTACGCTTCCAACCTTCCCCGTTCCCTTGCTCCCCGCTGGATACTTACCTGCAACTTTAAAAGCTTTCTGGTTTACGATATGGAACGCCCCAACAGCGAACCACAAGAAATCCTTCTTAAAAACCTGGAAAAAGAATATTACCGGCTTTCATTCATTGCAGAAAAAAACAATATCCATCTGCAAAAAGAAATGGAGCTTTCCATCAAAGCCGGTGATATTGTAGGGGAAATTTACGATAAACTTCTAAAGCAGTATAAAAATCCTGACAGCGAAAAAACACTAAAAAGCCTTAATATGCTCTGTGTCCGCCTTGTTTTTTGTCTTTATGCCGAAGATGCCGGAATCTTTAAAACAAAAAGCCAATTCCACGACTTTCTGCAAAGCTATTCTGCGGAAAATCTCCGTGGCGGTATGATTGCCCTTTTTAAAATCCTTGATACAAAAGAAGAAGACAGAGATCCAGAATCAGCCCAAAAACTTTTGGATTTTCCCTATGTAAACGGCGGACTTTTTACCGAAGAAGACCTGTCAATTCCCCAGTTTAACCAGGAAATAAAAGACCTGCTTTTGGAACAGGCCAGCGCGGATTTTGACTGGTCGGACATAAGCCCCACAATTTTTGGTGCGGTTTTTGAATCAACATTAAACCCGGAAACCCGCAGAAGCGGCGGAATGCACTATACAAGTATTGAGAACATTCACAAAGTAATTGACCCGCTCTTTATGGAAGATTTACAAAAAGAGTTTGATGAGATATGTAAAATAAAAGTAAAAGCAAACCGCAATAATTCCCTCCGTGATTTTCAGAAAAAACTGGGAAGCCTTACATTTTTGGACCCGGCTTGCGGTTCGGGAAATTTTCTTACTGAAACATATTTGAGTTTGAGGAAACTTGAAAACAAGTGTATAAAACTCCGGCTCGGTATTGAAGGCGGTGCCCTTGACGTCTTTGGTGACGAATTTGCCATTCAGGTAAACATAAGCCAGTTTTACGGAATCGAAATAAACGACTTTGCCGTTGTTGTTGCAAAAACTGCTCTCTGGATTGCAGAAAGCCAGATGATGAAAGAAACCGCCAACATTCTTCAGCGTAATCTGGATTTTTTACCCCTTAAAAGTTACACAAACATCATAGAAGATAATGCCCTGAGAATTGACTGGGAAACGGTTGTTCCTAAACAAGAATTGAATTACATAATGGGTAACCCGCCATTTGTGGGAAGAAGATATAGAGAAAAGGAACAACAGAAAGATATAGCCCAATTCTTTTCATATAAAGATATTGATTATGTTGCTTGTTGGTATTATAAAGCTGCTCAAGTAATTCAAAAAACAAAAATTCGTTGTGCATTAGTTTCTACTAACTCAATTACACAAGGCGAACAGGTTGCACCGTTGTGGAAACCATTATTTGAAAATTTTAATATCAA
The DNA here is from genome assembly GCA_949299755.1 of uncultured Treponema sp. Taxonomy (GTDB): domain Bacteria; phylum Spirochaetota; class Spirochaetia; order Treponematales; family Treponemataceae; genus Avitreponema. The sequence continues at coordinate 15,736 of CASGBA010000016.1, forward strand.
TATTGATTTTGCCTACAGAACATTCCGCTGGGACAGCGAAGCCAATATAAAAGCCCATGTACACTGCGTAATCATCGGTTTTAGTGCTGTTGAAAATATCCAAAAGGCAAAGCGAATTTACACTACTGGTACATCATTTATTAACGCAAATAATATCAATGGATATTTAATTGATGCTCCGAATATTTTTATTGGAATACAATCAAAACCAATTTGTACTGTTCCTCAAATGAAAAATGGAAATGTACCTCTTGATGGTGATGCTTTGAAAATTGAAGAAGAGGATTTTTCTCAATTTAAAGATTGCAAATGGGTAAAACGACTTATGGGAGGAAGAGAGTTGTTGCACAATGAAAAACGATATGTTCTATGGCTTGTAGGAATATCGCCCAAAGAAATTAAAGCAAACAAAAAAGTTTATGAGCGTGTTGAACAATGTCGTAAAAACCGATTAGCCATGAAAGATAAAAGTACTCAGAAATTGGCAGATACTCCAACTACATTCAGAGATACAAATAATCCTGAAAATTATATTGCTTTACCAATGGTTTCATCAGAAAAAAGAATGTATATTCCTATGTCCTATTTACATGATGATGTTATCCCAACAAACCAAATTCAAACAATTCCTAACGCCACTTTGTTTCACTTTGGAGTTCTTACTTCAAAAGTTCATAACGCTTGGATGCGTGCCGTGTGCGGTCGCCTAAAAAGTGATTATCGTTATTCAAAGGACATTGTATACAACAATTTCCCTTGGCCCTCGCCTACAGAAGCCCAAAAGGCAAAAATAGAAGAGACTGCCCAGGGTATTTTAGATGCCCGTTCAAAGTATCCTGATTCAAGTCTTGCCGATTTATACGACGAAACAGTCATGCCCGCATCCTTGCGGAAAGCCCATCAGGAAAACGACAAAGCTGTCATGACCGCTTACGGCTTTGACTGGAAAACCATGTCAGAGTCAGAGTGTGTGGCTGAGTTGTTCAAAATGTATCAAAAGCTGACACAGGGTTAACGGACACTTTCCGCCGGATGACAGGCACCGAATGATTCATTTTCTTTTCAATAACATTATTCCGTAACTCTTTATCCGCTCATCACCGGTGCCATAGCTCCGCTCAGTGACACCGTTTATTTCATTTACTCCGTCACCGTCTTCATCTTTCAGGGTACTGTCTATAAAAAAGACATTCCCGTTTTCAATCCTGTCAAATATGGCAATATGGGTTATCGAAGAAGAATTTTTTTCCCCCATAAAAATCAAATCTCCCCGTCTGGGAGTCTCGGTTTTAACCGAATATGTTCTATATAAAGCTGATGAAGATGCGTCCGCAAAAAGCAAACTGTAATCCGTACCGTCAACGGCATACTTGTAACACATGACCACAAGACCGGAACAATCAATGGTGATGGCCCGTAAAGGATCTTGTCCGCCCCATCCATACTCCGTGTCAGAATCCCGGTAAAGACCGGCAAAGTAAAACGCCCTGCCGCTTATTTCCGCCGGACATTCTATTTTTTCAAAAGCCTCCGTGCCGCCAGTCAAACTGCAACAGGTGAAAAACAGGGACAATGTGATTAAAGGAATTACCGCCGTTATTTTCATTTTTTTCATTGTATCACCAAAAATAAGCATTCCGCAAGAAGGATGAAACATAAGCCGGGCAAGAAAACTGAACCGGGAAACCGCACAGGAATCCCGTTATTGATTTTTCACCGCAAATAATTTAGTGTATCCGTACCGGAGATATTTGCAGTGAATAAATTCATCAGGAACGAGCTTCAGAACTGGAAACCGCTGGAAGTCGCCTGGCTGGTTACGGCATGCCTCATAATATTGTCCCTTTCGGTATATTGGGAAGAGAACATCATCGGCATAATCTCTTCAATCAGCGGTATATTATGCGTAATCCTCACCGGGAAAGGCAAACTTTCATCCTATATTTTCGGGATGATTAACACCGTGTTGTACGCCTACATTGCATTCACAGCCAAATACTACGGCGAAGTAATGCTCAATGTTTTCTATTATGTACCCATGAATGTGGTGGGATTCATTCTGTGGAGCCGGAACATAAACCAGGAAAACCAGGAAGTGGTCAAAACGGAATTAAAAAGCAAATTCAAGGTTTTGATTTTCGCCCTGTCATTCGCCGCCGTATTCCTTTACGGACTGATATTAAGGCAAATGGGAGGCGCACTGCCCTTTGCCGACAGCGCCAGCACTGTGTTTGCGGTGACCGCACAAATCCTGTGCGTGAAGCGTTGTACTGAACAGTGGATTATGTGGATTCTGGTCAACATCCTTAATATTTCCATCTGGGCAATTAACTTTTCAAAGGGCGGTGACAACATCGCAACCCTTCTTATGTGGAGCGTTTTCCTGGTTAACGCTGTCTTCATGTTCATCAAATGGCACCGGGAATCAAAATCGAAATAGGAGGCTGTTCATGTACAACGTGGGATTATATGCGGGTTCTTTCAATCCGCTTCATCTGGGGCACGTCAGGTGCATAATCCAAGCCGCGAACCAGTGCAAAAAGCTTTTTATTTTTTTGTGTGTCGGGAACAGACGCAACGAAATAGACAAGAAAATAAGGTACCGGTGGCTTTACCGGCTGACCAAGCACATCGGAAACGTGAAAATATTTTTTCTGGAGGATGACGCCGAGACAAAGGAAGCCTATACGGAAGAATTCTGGGAAGTGGATTCCATAAAAGTCAAGGAGGCTGTCGGAGAAAAAATCGACGCCGTTTTTTGCGGGGATGACTACAAGGGCAAGGATTCATTTTACAGCAGACACTACAAAGACTCGCAGCTGATTTTTTTTGAAAGAAGCGGAATCAGCTCCTCCAAAATCCGGGAGAACGTTTACAAACACTGGGACTGCATTCCCAATATTGTAAAACCATACTACACAAAGAAGGTGTTGCTTTTAGGCGGCGAAAGCACCGGCAAGTCCACCCTGACCATAAACCTTGCCAATTACTACAACACAAATTACATCGAGGAAGCGGGAAGGGATTTGTCGGAAAAGTCCGGAACGGATTTGCTGATGCTTTCTGAAGATTTTACGGAAATACTTCTTACCCATAAATTGAATGAAATCAGGGCCATGGAACACAGCAATAAATTGCTGTTTGTGGACACGGACGCCATAGTCACCAATTTTTATATGCATTTCCTGAAGGATGAAAACATAGCCGGCAACGAAAGGCTGGCGCAGGCAATCATTCAGATTAACCGGTATGAACTTATCCTGTTTCTGGAACCGGATGTGGAATTTGTTCAGGACGGAGACAGGAGCACCGTCATCAAAAACGACCGGCTCAAATACAGCAACGAAATAAAAAAGATTCTGGACAACAGCGGCGCCGAATACCACTCCATAAGAGGAGACTACCAGGAACGGTTCCGGAAAGCGGTGGCTCTGACAGACGGCTTGTTTTGATCCCCGGCATATTTTTGCCGCAGAAAATCCACCGGAAAATATTACTGACGCTGAATGAGAGATGCAAAATAAAACTCCTGACGGTTATAGGCAGCATCATAAAATATCTGTTCTTCACATTCGTGGCAGTGACGGTCAATGACTATAAAGAATATTTGCCATACAAATAAAAGTATTTATTGCACTGAATAAAAGTTTGCACTTGCTATCTTTCATCTCATAAAAAATAACTTTGCAAACTCCCAAAAGAATGTATAATTAAACAGTAAAAGGAGAGTTCCATGAATAAAAAAATGATGCTGGCTGTAGTACTGCTGGTAAGCGTTGTGACGGCTGTTTTCGGAACAGATTTTGAGGAAAGAATCAATGAAAAAACATGGCTTCGTGAATATTTCAACGAGGTTATTTACCGGAAAGACAGGGACATTATACTGGAATATCAAGACAGCTTTAAAGTCAGAATAACCGACTATGAACCTCTTTATGATGAGACGTTTTGGTATAGTGCGCTATTTATGTTTTGGGATAGAATCGAATGTTCCCGATTAATTGACAATAGGAATGTTTATAAAATTTGGATGGATAAAGCAAGTTTCAATTATAAGGTTAATAAATTCAACCAAAATCTGTATGAGATTCAAATTGAAGATATCCGTATTACACAGAGACAGTATGAGGAGTTTTTAGAAGACGGACATGACATGAAGTTTGCGCTTGATGCAACGGAGCCAGAGTACAGCTTTTATTTCCGTTTTGACGGTGACTATCTTTACATATATCTGGAAGACGGGAAGACCCTGTATGAAACATACTGCGCATATGATGAGGCAGAAGCAGATGCATTGTACAGTGCGATTTGCTTTAACAAATTTGATAAGTTATATACAAGATTTACCTTTCCCCGACACGCAGACGGTACCTGTGAATATGAAACAAAGGAAGAAACCGGAGCGAAAGCGGTAAGGATTGAGGGAGGATGGTATCTGGCGGCGGAAAATTTGCGGCTGAGGAAAGATGCGGATATATCCAGTGAAATCATCACCACAATGCAGGCAGGTACTCTGGTGGAAATACTTTCAACCGGCAAAGAAGATACGATAGACGGAATTACAGGTGACTGGGTAAAGATACAGGTAGTTACTACCAGCTTTGACAAAGATGACAATACCATAGAATCGGGAACAGAGGGCTGGTGCTTCGGCGGCTATTTAAAGTAGATATTAGGGTATAAAGCTATGGAGTCACAAGGAGTAAAACGATGAAAAAACTGCTGACAGTCTTGTTTTTAATAACAAGTGTAACTATGTTGTATGCAGAAGCACCCGAGCTTAAGAACATGATGCCCAACAGCTGACTGTTCGGAGACCTGAATGTTAAATAAAGCAATGTGATAGAGACACAGAATAATGAGCGAACATTGTGAATTCGATTTTGAAGAATTAGACAACGATGAGTTACGGATTGATGAAAAAAGAACAGGGCTTTCCGGCGAGGTTCAGCGCTACAATATCGTAATAAAAAAAGCTTGGATTCCTTGGATAATAACTGCATTACGCAACTTTACTGTTGACGATTATGATACACGGGACAAGTCTGTCAAGAATGAATATGAAGACTGCAACCTGGTGCTGGCGATCCGGCTGTCAGAAAAAAGTTATTCTCATGTTGAAATACTTCCGCTGTGGAAAGATGCAAAGAGAGCGGTAACACCTGCCATTCAAATACCTTATTTGTCCCGGAATAAAACAAAGCTGATGTCGGAGTTCATAGAACCCTTTTTAGTTGAGTTATCACAATTTCTTACGGAAGAAGAGCGGGAAAATCTTCCGCCCCCGTGGACTGAAAATGAAAAGAAGGAAAACAGCCAGGCTGACAACAGAAAAGCTTTTCTGAAATTTGTGGAAGCAATGTTCGTTAAAAACAAAAGGGGAGAAGCCAAAATGTCCGATGCCTTTGAATTTTATTTTGAGGAATCGGATAATGACGAAATACGTATTTTCGAAAAAATAATATTGTTGGATGAAGCGGACAGTATGCCTGTGTACCATTGTATTGTCATAAAAAAGGCGTGGATTCCATGGATAATAACCACATTGAGAGAGCTTCCCTTTGAGGATTATGACATCAATATGCCGGAAAATATATGGGATAGACATATCGTCCACGAATATGAAGGATGCCAACTTAGTCTGGATTTTTTACCCTCCGTAGAGAATTATTCGAGCCTTCAGATAATGGCTTTGTGGAAGGAACAGAAGGAAAAGACAACGCCGTTTATTGAAATACCGTATCTGTCCTGGGATAAAACAATGTTAATGTCGGAATTCATCGAGCCTGTCTTGGTTGAGTTGTCGCAATTCCTCACGGAAGAAGAAAGGAAAAAACTTCCGCCTCCCTGGAGCGAAAACAAAAAACAGGAAGGCGCCCCCGCCAATGATGGAAGCGGTTCCCTGAAGTTTTTCAAAGCAGTAACCGGTATAACGAAACACGGGCAGCCGGTAAAAGAATATCAGGTTAGGAAAGGTGTGGGTGTTGATTTCGAATTTAATTTTAAGGAAGAATCAGGCAATGAAGAATTAAATGATGATGAGTTGGAAATCAATGCAAAGAGAACAGATTCTTTCGGCAGGGGGAAATGGGAAAGTGTCATCATAAAAAAAGCCTGGATACCTTGGATAATCACCGCATTAAGGAATGCCACTATCGGTGATTACAATACACCGCAAAGTCTCATAAATGAGTATGAAGACTGCAACTTGATTTTATTCATAAAGACAGCGCCCTTGGATTATTCCTATGTTAAAATTCATCCGGTCCGGAAAAATGAAGATAAGAGTTCATGGGATATTGAAATACCCTATGTGTCCCGGAAAGAAACAAACTTGATGTCGGAATTTATAGAGCCGTTTTTGGTTGCATTGTCGCAGTTTCTCACGGAAGAAGAAAGAAAAAAACTTCCCCCACCCTGGACTGTCAACGAAAAGCAAGAACCCTGTCAAAAGCCCTGCGCTAATCTCCCTTTCTGGTTCGGGGTATGGCTCGAAGGCAAAGAACGGTATGAAGCTGCAACCGCCGAACCGGACAATAAACCGGATGGTGAGCAGATGACGGCAGAAATTGAAAGGGCAATAAAATATCAAAGAACGAACGATGCAAAAGTCAATTTTGAATTTCATTTTGAAGAAACAGACAATGACGAATTGCGGATTAACGGAAAAAGAACCGGTACATTCGGTGGCGGGCAGGAGAAAAGTATCGTAATAAAAAAAGAGTGGATACCCTGGATTATATCCACGTTGAGAAAATTCCCTGTCACGGCGTATGCAAGCGAAGGCATTGCGGAAATCGAAGATGAAGAATATGACGAAGACGCCGCAATCGAATATGAAGACTGTAAATTAATATTAAAGATTTGTCCGATGGAAGGATATTCCTATATAAAAATATTCCCCCAGTGGACAGATAGAAAAAGGATAACTCCTGCACTTGAAATACCTTATTTCCCCTGGCAGCTAAAAAAGGAGCATGGCCATACCCTGACGGGAACGTGGCGTTATGACCGTTTCGAATTTAATTTTGAAGATTTGGACAACAACCTGAAAATCATGTCGGAATTTATAGAACCCTTTTTGGTTGCCTTGTCACAGTTTATTCCGAAAGAAGAACGGAAAAAACTTTCCCCGCCATGGAGTGCCAAAGGCGAAATACGTATTAACACCAGAACCGGCAGCTCTTTCGGTACCGAGTCATGGGATTCGTGGGATAGTGTTGTCATAAAAAAAGAGTGGATACCCTGGATAATAAACACTTTGAGGAATCTTACCTATATGGATTATGCTCGGGATCTCGGTCATATAAAATGTGAATATGAAGACTGCGAATTGATAATATTTATAAATCCGAGAGAAGGATTTCAGTCAACTGTTGAGATATGGCCTTCCTGGAAGAATGAGAAACGGCGGACACCGGCAATTGAGATACCTTATTATGATGCAGCCGGGAATAAAGCTAAACTCATGTCGGAATTCATAGAGCCCTTTTTGGTTGAACTGTCACAATTTCTTACTGAGGAAGAGCGGGAAAATCTTCCGCCCCGGGTAAGAGTGGTGAGGGATAAAGTAAAACCCCAGGAATATTTTGACGAAAGATTTAACAAAGATTCCCAAAATCTGAAAGAAATACTGCAAAAATATCATCGTGATATTGAGACCGGCGAACATCGGGCGGAACCGGACATAAGAGCGTTTGAATATCAAATATATACTTATGCATTTTACAAATTCTATACAGGATATTCCTTAGGGGTAGACATGCATGAGCTGCTTCCCGAAGTAGACCTTATCATAAGAAATTTGATTGACACAACGATGGAAATGGATCGTGGCTATGATGATATGGAAATGATTATATACTTAATCATTCTTTTTAAACGGACAGAATTTCTGGATGAATATAAGGAGTTATTACAAAAATCGAAAATGAGGGATTTTTACCTGGATTATCTTATGGTGACAGTGGACCCCACATGGCAGATAAGTACGGAAAAACTCCGGTGTCCTAAACATACACAGCCGTTATACGAGGTGGTGATGCTGTCAAGAGAAAACAAGACGGAAGCCGTCCAGCGGTTAAAGAGGTATCTTAAAAGGCAGTGGCTTTTGACATTACGGAATGGAGTAATAACGCACAATGATCTGAAAGACGGCAATTACCGGGGGTATTGGTGCATCGCCGCCGCCGCTTTGGTAAAAGCTCTCAAACTTGACGATACGGAACTGAAAGACTGTAAATACTATCCCTACGATATGGCTCATTTCTGTTAGGGAATAATGTAGAAGCTTATCATGACTGAAGTGTGCAAATCACTTGCAGGAATCATACTGGTGGAAAACTTTCTACAAGTATATATGATAAAATCTTATATAGAAGGATTCGATAAGCAACTTTTTCGGGTGAATTCAAAAGGTTTTTTGGAGTATTTAATTTAGAATAATGGAATTATATAAAAGATAAATTGAGAATATATGAATTAGAAATAAATAAAATATTAATCTATAATAATGAGGATGGATTCTGGTATGTTGAAAAATAAAAACCAAATTTTAATAAAAGATAAAATGATAAAAATTACAAAACCTTTTAAAGAACTTATTCTTTTAAAAGAAAAAATTGGGACAATATCACAATTAAAAACTATAATACAATCTTCTCCTTTACATTTCAAATTCGGATTCAATTTCTACAATTACTACGATGTTATTTTTGAATATGAAAATGAAAAAATAACTTGGAAAGCAATCTCTTGTAAAAAAGGAGAAGAAGAAATTACAAATAATAAGTTGTATAATCCAATGGAAAGTCAGGAAATAGTAAACGACATAGACAATATTTTAAAGTTGAAAATTCCGCAGAAATATTTGCAAACGTTAAACGGGAACAATTATGAAACCTTTGAAAAAAGATTAGACTATATTACAGTTTCATCAAAAGAAGAATTCAATGAACTAAAACGGGCTGAACAAAATGACAATTTTAAGACAACAGACGAATGTCTTGATTTTATGATTGAAGAAGTAAAAAAAGCGTTTGGTTCAGATGCTGAAAACTTTAAAATCATAGATAATTATGATTATCATGGCTGGCATATAAATTTTACATTTGAAGCATACAAATCATTTACAGTAAAAATACATCATGAACTTGCAGATGGAGCCCAGATTGTAATAGGAAGTGATGAACAAATAAAAAAAGGAGATATGGAACATTATTTTAATATTCCGATGTCTGCAAATGATTTTGGAAGATTAACAGCAAAAGAATTTCTTGCCCAATTAAAGCAGAATCTTGAGTTACGTCTTAATAAATCTTAACCACCTGTCACCCTACAGAAAGGCATTTTGAAAAACCATAGTCGGGAATAAACATCAACGGCATTCTGGTTCCGCACAAAGGATTGGAGCCACGCCGGAGGCGGCCGCTTTCTGAACGGAGTGAAGAAAGCGGCTGGAGCGGCAGCGGAATGGCGGAAAGCCTGGTTTTTGCGCCAGCAAAAATGTGCCCAAATAAAAATAAATAAAACAAAATATGTTATAATAAACAAATACAAAATTATGGAGAAAATAAAGCATGGAAAAACTGATTGTTTATGGCAGCCAATATGGAACAACCAAAAGATACGCAGAAAAATTTTCTGAAATGACCGGTGTGCCTTGCCTAAGCTATGAAAATGTAAAAACCCTGTCGGGTTACGGTTTGGTAATACATTTTGGGGGCTTGTATGCAGGCGGTGTCAAAGGTTTAAAGACAACTGTCAAAGCATTGCAAGAAAACACAAAGTTAATCATTGTTACCGTGGGGCTTGCCGATGTAACAAATGAAGAAAACACAAACAATATTAAAAAATCCATCAGCCGGCAAGTCCCTCCAGGGATTATGAAGGACACGACTATCTTTCATTTAAGGGGCGGCATTGATTATCAAAAACTGAACTTTGTACACAAAACCATGATGACCCTTTTGTATAATAAAGCCAAGAATCTTCCGGAAGAAAAGAAAGATGCGGAAACAAGGGCGATGATAGAAACATTTAATAAGGCAGTGGATTTTACCGACTACAATGCACTAGGCCCAATTATGGAAGCAATACAATAAAACCCGTAATCCGGAAAGTTTCCGGATTGATGTAATGAAAGATATTTTATTTTTACGCAATGACTGCCGGATGAAAACCAAACGGGCTTTAATTTCTGTAGATTTTGATTAAGCCGGCTGTATTCTTGCTCCGGGCAAACAAACAGGTTATGCAATTTACCTTTGCCTTACTTCCTCTTATCGTATAAAATCCTTGATGGGTAAAACACAAAATCCCACAGACAAAGAGGCGGCAGGAATGGAAGAACAGGGAATAGACCACAGAAAAGAGCACCGGGTCAGGATTTACGACATTGCGGAGGAACTGGGGCTTAGCACTGCAACGGTTTCCAATGTGATTCACGGAAAGACGAAAAAAATTTCCGACAAGACGGTAAAGCGGGTCATGGCACTTTTGGAAAAGCGGCAGTATTTTCCCGGGGTGGCAGACATCTTACTGGCGCAGAACGATTCCAGAATCATCGGGGTATTTGTCAACGACCACGAAAAATACGAAGGGCACACTCTGGAGGATTTTTTTATTTCTTCTTCCATCAATTATCTTTCCACAGAAATCGAAAACAGCGGCCGGTTCATGATAATAAAAAAAGCAAAACAGGCTGAAGAAATCATCCGGTTTGCTTCCATGTGGAACATGGAGGGAATTGTTGTCATGGGTTTTTGTGAGCAGGATTATCTTTATCTCAGGAACCACATGAGAATTCCCTTTGTGGTCTACGACGGCATTTGCGGAAAGACTGAAAGGATATTCAATATAACTTTGGACAACTACGGCGGAGGGCTTCAGATGGGACGGTACTTTAAGGAAGCCGGACACCGGAAAGCCCTGTGTGTTTCAGACAACAGCATAGGAATTGACCTGGACAGAATGGAGGGTTTCCGGGAAGGTTTTGCCGGGGATGTGGAGTTTCTGCTGGTTCCCATGAAAAAAGAGGAACGATGGCAGTTTTACCTTCAGCACCTGGAAAAAATAAAAAGCGTTACCGCTATTTTTGCGGTTTCGGATTACTACGCCATTGACCTGATGAGTTTTTTGAACGGGCAGGGAATCTCTGTTCCAAAAGATATTTCCCTTGCGGGTTTTGACGACATTCCCGTTTGCCAAATGATAAACCCTCCCCTTACAACAATAAAGCAGGACAACCACCTGCGGGCAAAGCTGGCTGTGGAAAAACTGAAAGACCTAAAGGAAAACAAAGAAACCGACCCGGAAATCGTACTGCCGGTTTCCCTGGTGGTGCGGAAAAGCACTGCCCCGCTTTAACAGAAACAACAGGGAAAGCCGGGGAGCAAAGCAGCCCAAAACTACAGGCTTTGGCAAAAACAACCCACACTGAATATAACGGGAACATAACCCTGTCCCCCAACACACACACAGCAGGAACACACCGCAACATCACTTTCTATATGGCACAAGATGGAACAACCCACAAAGCCTGTTGGCAGGAATCCTGAACAAAAAAACACTCTGTTTCTTTACAGGTTACGCATTTAACCTTTGACAGGGGATATGCCGGTTTGTAAAATATTATCAAAACAAACGGAGGTATCCGGTGAAAAAAAATGACAGTTTTTTCAAAACAGTGTGCGCTCTTGCAGTTCCCGTAACCTTGCAGTCCATGCTCCAATCTTCTTTTAGTATTGTTGATCAGATTATGATTGGCCAGCTGGGAACTGTCAGCGTGGCAGGAGTGGGACTTGCGGGAAAATTTTCCTCCATATATTCAGTGGTGATTTCCGCCATTGGTGCAGTAGCCGGAATCATGATTGCCCAGTATCTGGGACAGAAAAATAAATACGAGGTCAGAAAAAGTTTTTATACAAACCTGATTTTGGGTACAGTCATTGCAGGATTGTTTATGTTTTTCTGCGTACTTTTCCCGGAGCGGATTATGGGGCTGTACACAAAAGACACTGCCACCCGGGAAGAAGCGGGAAAATATCTTGCCATCGTTGCAGGAACCTTTCTGCCCCTGGCAGGAGCCACGCTGCTTTCGACTTTGTTCCGCTGCATAGAAAAAGCCCGACTCCCTTTATACGCAACCATTGCCTCCGCCCTTTTGAACACCGGGCTGAATTATGTTTTAATCTTTGGAAAACTGGGATTTTCCCCCATGGGGGCAAGGGGCGCCGCCGTTGCAACCCTGATTTCCCAATGTGCAAATCTTGTACTGATGCTTTTGATGTTCCCCAAAAAGAATTCCGTCCTTAAAAAACCTGAACAGGAAGAAACCGAAAACGCAGCCCTGAACTGGAAACAGTATCTTTCCATGCTGCTTCCGATTCTTGCCTGCGAAGTCCTTTGGAGTCTGGGCGAAAATGTTTACGCCGGTATTTACGGCCACATGGGAACCAAAGCGGCTGCCGCCATGACATTGATAAACCCCATACAGGGACTGGTGATAGGAGCCCTCTGCGGTTTGTCCCAGGCAGCAGGAGTCATCGTGGGGAAAAAACTTGGAACCGGAGACTACAGCGATGCATACAAGGCTTCAAAAAAACTGATTTTTTACGGAGCGGCAGGTTCCGTTTTCCTTTCTGTCATTGTTGTTTTAACCGCAGGCTTTTACGTACAAATTTACCAGGTGGAAGAAGTGGTCAAACAATTAACCGTCCGGATACTTTATGCCTATGCCCTGGTGGCACCTTTTAAAGTGCTGAACATGATTCTGGGAGGGGGAATTATCCGCAGCGGCGGCCGCACAAAATATGTTATGTACATCGACATAATCGGAACCTGGATATTCGGCGTCCCATTGGGATTTTTGGCAGCCTTTGTATTAAAGTTGCCTATCCCCTATGTGTACTTTATTCTCTCCCTGGAAGAATGTATCCGCTTTGCAATATCTGTAGGAGTTTTTCGCAAGCAGAAATGGATGCAACAACTGGAAGCGTAAAGTTCTTTGCCAGGTCAGGCAAAGCAGCCTGATAGGGTTTTAAGAAATAAGATTTATCCTGAAATCTTGATGGAGTGTATTTATTCTACTAAAATACTTTTGCCTTTATGGAGAGTGAAACGGTGTTAAAAAAATATAAATTCGGTTTTGAACCCTGGGGCTTATTCCTGTTTATAATTATTATGATACCGAATTTCTTTTGGTTTATTTTTCCACCCCGGGAGGATGTACTAAGAACAGATTCAGCAACAAAAACAATTGATGTGATAGGCTCTGTATTTCAGGTTCTTATGATAGCCACTTTGTGTACCTTAAAGAACAAGGAAAGCAAGAAAATAAGGCTGACACCTTGTATCATCATTACGGCAGTCTGTTACCTGTTATATATTACCGGCTGGATATTTTATTATTGCGATATAACCGGAAAAAGTATTATTTTAGTTCTGACCCTCGCCCCTTGTCTTGCATTTTTATTTTTCGCCATTGACAGAAAAAACAGAATCGCAATTATCCCGGTTTCAGTTTTTACACTATGCCATCTTGTTTACAGTGTGGTAAACTTTGTTATCCGGTGAATTTACCTTTACTGCAATTTTATTGTTCCCGTGGATGGTGTATTCTAAAATGAAATCATAAAGCATAAAACACCATGCTTTAACCCAGGAAGTGCAGGAATGGCTTGACAGGCAGATTACCCACTACCGAAAATGGAATTTCGGTAGTGGGCAGTAATACTGAAAGAAACCGGCATTATGATTGGACAGTGCGGGCTTACCATGCAGCCTTGGAAAGAAACCGAAGTACTGGAAATCGGCTACCTTTTTAACCGGGCGTACTGGCACAAAGGTTATGCAACGGAGGCCGCAAAAGCCTGTAAAAAATACGCCTTTGAAACCCTCCAGGCAGAAGAAGTTTGCTCGATTATCAGGGACATAAACACCGCCTCCCAAAATGTTGCCATAAGAAACGGAATGGGAAAAACAGATTCTTGGACAAAACATTACCGGGGTGTGGATATGCCCCACTACCGCTATATTGTCCGCAGGAAATAATTCAAGCCGAGAGGTTTTGAAATATAAGCGGTTATTCCGCTACCGGCAAAACCACAAAAGAATTTTTCTGCCCCAGTCCCTGTCGTTTAATAAAATTTTTCAAGGAAAATATCACATGTTTTGCAAAGTTGCCGTATGCTTTTGACAAAAATATTCTGGCATTTGATGGAATCAGATCTGTCAATCGCTTTGCCGGAAGAAAGGATTTCTTCAATTTCTTTCCGTTTGTTTTTGCTTACATTGCGAAGGAATTTTTCTCTTATTTCCTCATCGGTGTAAGCGATAGCTTTGACAAGTATTTCAGAATTTTTTTGTATGAGCTTTTGCACGGAAATGTCATCGAAATAAATCACATCCTCAAAGAAGATTGCAGTACGATGAATGCGCTCTACAATTTCATCAAGATAATTTGCTTTAAGCACATCCTCAAATTTTTTCCACATATCATGGCCAAGCTCTTCTATACAAGTGCAAAACCTGACATCGGCGCAAACTAAATCATCACGGGAAGCCCCGAATATGTCAAGGAATTTGCAGAGACTTTGTCTTAGATTTATCGCATTTTGAAACTGCGCCTGGAAACACTTCACTGTATCCTCTTCGGTTCCATAATCCTCCAACAAAGTTTTAATTTTATCCAGTGAATTTTCTTCGGCGAATTCCAGAAGCATTTCCCTGAGCCTTTTCCTTAAATCGGCGGAAGTCTGAATAAAATAATCCACGTTCTGTAAAACGGCGGCTTTTAATTCATCCAAAGTCATCGCAGGTTCTTGGATTTCCTCAGAGTTCTTTTGTTTTTCATTGCAACATTCTAATTGAGATTTCATCCAGCTTTTAGTTTGCCGCTCAATATCCTGTTCTCTTTGCCGGCATAATTTGGCTTCTTCTTCCATAATTGAGTCAATAAGATTTGGATATATTGAATAAAACTTTGAACCGATTTTCTCCCCCATCATTGCAGCGAATATTTTGCAGACAACATGCGGATTCTCTCCACGTCCAACTGCGAGAACACCTTCTGAAGCCATCATAAGGGCAAGTTTCTCATTTCCTGAAAATGATGCGGGATCTAAAGCGTTGATGGAATAATATGCGATATTGGAAATAACCTTTTCGTTTATGCCATCTATAAGATATTCAAAAAGGCGTTCTATAATTGTTTTAGACTTGTCAGGAAGGGACAAGTTGAATTGTGTATCAAGGAACCCTTCAAGGGCAAGGATACCTTCACGGCGTGCAAGTATGCTCGCCCTCAAGATGAACTCTGCCATGTCCAAAAGGGTTTTTTCATCCCCTTCATCAGCCAAGGGTAAAACCGGAAAAAGTGCCATAAAAACCTCCTGTAATTTCTGTACGATGTTATAATTTTTTATTTTACAATAATATAAAAGAAAAAAATTGGTCGTTTAATTTTTTTTACAAAATTTTGATTACACTCTAAACTTTTATAAAATATATTTTATATTATATCTGTCTCTTGGATTTAAATAGAAAATACAGAAGATTATGCCTAAGCAAGTTGTCACCAGGGAATTGATTGAAGAAACCGCATTTAAAATCACCCGCAGAATGGGAATTGATGCGGTCACAGAAGAAAATATTATAGAGAGACTCGCATGCACCACCAGGATGATTCATAAATATTATCCTGATATAAAAGACTTACAAGAAAATGTCAAGGAAAGAACAGTTGCTTTTATAAAAGACTATTACAAAAAATATATCCATGTACCGGATCCTGATGCAGCCCGCAGAGCCCATTGGTTATTGACCCTAAAGGAAAGCAGATTGGAAAAACTTTTTTTCCAAATCCGGAGTGAGCGGCTAACCAAACTTTTAGAAAAAAATGGATGATTAAAAATCCTGAAGCACTTACACATATTCCCCTCCCCTTCCTCAATACTGACAGAAAAAAAATCACACCGGGAATTCCAGGCGTACAGAGGTTCCCTCCCCGGCGGAGCTTGTAATGCGCAGCGTGCCGTTAAGTTGTGCCGCACGGGAATACATTCCCCTAATGCCAAGCTGTATCCGCTCCCCGGATTCGTCAGAAACGCCGTCCCCTGCAAAACCGGATACAAGGGCTTTTTTCACATCGAAACCGCAGCCGTCGTCGGTGACAAAAACGACAATGTGTTTTTCAGCGGATTCGGATTCAGAGGAAAGCCGGATAATCACGGATGTTTCCTGTGCCTGGGAATGGCGGGCGGCATTGGAGAGGCTTTCCTGTATAAGCCGGAACACATTCAACTTGGACTGGTCTGAAAGCGAATTCAGAATGTCCCGGGCATCATTTCCGCAGGAATAGGTGCACTTTATGTTTTGCACCGCGGCAAAATTCCTGCACAGCAGGGAAACCGCATCGTACAAAAAACCTTCTTCCAGTTCAGGGGAAACAAGATTCCGGCAGATGCTGCGCAGTCGCTGTGAAACATTCTTCGTAAGAGCCTGCATTTGAAAAAGGGAATCAGAAAATTCCGCCGGAACCGTCCCGGCTTGGGCAGGAGACCGGGAGGTTTCAATATTGTCACACACCTTGGACAACAGCAGGTGCTGGGCATTCAAATCCTGAAGCACGGTATCGTGTATCTCCCGGGAAATCCTCTGGCGTTCGGCTTCCTGGGCGTGTATGATGGCAACCGCATCCTCGCTTTCCCGTTTCGTCCGCTTTACGCTGTAACGGTAGAACACGGCAATCAATACGCAAAGCACCGTCACAACAGCAAACGCCACCAGAAGCCGCATATAAATTACATTCGACCAGAGTAAAATCCCGGAATAATTCCGCATAAGACAAGCCATGTTTTCCCCAAGGGAAAGGCGCAGCTGCATATAATCCGCTTCTGTCCGTCCGGATTTTTCGAACAGGGAAAAAGCCTGGGACAGCCCCTCCAGGGAGTCTTTCCAGTTTTTGAATTCTGAAAAAGAACCCATGTTCTTTTCATAATAGTATGTGAAATATTCAAAAGAATTTATTTCTGTTTCAATTTCATCCTTGAATTCCGCCACAGCTTTTTCAAAGGCGGCGTTACCTTCCCTGAATTCCGTGTCATCAAGTTTCTGCCACGCATCAAACAGCGGAACATTCCTGCCGCCTTTGCAACCTGAAAGCACCCACAGAACCAGAATAAAAAGCGCCAGAGTCTTTATCATTCTTTTTACCGGGAAGCGGTATTCCGCCACAGAAAGCCACATCCTTTTATTCCTTCCTTTTTGAATACAGCCTGCGGATTTTTGCGGCAAGAAAATACACCAGCAGAGCAAGTATGAGGGAAACGGTTTTGTCAATCAGATTAACCGGAAGGCGAACCAGGAATGCCACCGCAAAATAGGACACCCCCGAAGTGAGGAGCACAAAAACGGAGGTACTGAGGGAAGACGGCTCCAGATAATCTGCACCGGTAAAATAAAGGAGGGATGCGATGATTGTTCCTTCAACAGTGACTAAAACCACGATCAGAATAAGAATCCATACAATGCCTGTCCAGGGAACGGGCTTTCCGTTCCTGCTGAAAAGACGGATAACCAGCACAATGGTCAGGCTGCAAATCACCCACAAAAAGTTTGTGTTTGTGTCGAAAAGCGAAGCGAACAGATGGCCCAGGAAAGCCGCAATGCAGCCTGCGGCCGGACCGTAAAAAGATGCAAGCATTGTGAATACTGTATCGAGAAAAAGCGGAATCTTGAAAAACTCACGGATGACAATCAGCAGGTGATTAAGGACACCGCAGAAGATTCCCAAAACAAGCTGCACTTTGATGGAAGATGCGGGGAATGTCCGGGGAAACAAACGGTTCACAACTTTCCTCCATCAACGGGCATAGACGCATCGGGCATAGAAGAATCTTTATTGAACACCTGTATGGTAACACCACCCGATTTACTGTTCCCGCAGAATTTATTTATAAGCTCACGTTTGTTTGTGATGCCCAGTTTGTCGTAAATAATACTCAGATGGTTTTCTACTGTCCGTTTCGAGATATTCAGCTGCTCCCCTATCTGCCCGTTGTCCATTCCGTCCAGCAAACACACGGCGACCTGCTGTTCCTTTTTTGAAAGCACAGACAAAAGCACCGAAGCCGAATTCATTTTTTCCTGCAAATCCCTCTGAACATACTGGTTTCCCCGGGACACGGTTTCCAATGCCGAAAGCAGCTCCTTTCCGTCGGTGTCTTTTGTGATATATCCGTATGCGCCCCGCTCAAGGGCCTGCATAACGGAAGGCACGCTGTAAAAAGCCGAATACATAATACATTTTATTCCCCGGCCAGAAGCGTTTATCATGGATACCGCGTCACAACCGCTTTCCGTGCCCAGCTGTTTGTCCACTATCGCAATGGTTCCCTCCGGGACAGGAACCCCGTTTTTCAGCAGAGCCTCCAGTTCAGAAAGGGATGCAAGACGGGCTACCACTGTACAGCCGTGGCTTTCCAGATAAGAAGAAAGCCCTTCCTGCATCATGCGGTGGTCATCAAGAATAATGATAGAAAACGGAGTATCCATAGCCTTAGAACCTGCCAAAACACACAAAGATAGTTAGAGTATAACATACCAATTTTAAAAACGCAAAAAATTAAAAAAGGCTGGATAGAACCAGAAATCAGCGACTGCGTCCTTTCCGAAGGCGGCGGCCGCCGGATAACCCGCAAAGGGAACACCCATATCAGCGGCTGCGAGCCGGATCGCGGCCTCGCCGTAAACGGATTCTGTGTCGAACAGTTTGACGGAAAAAATGTTTTTACCAATCTGGAAGGAGGTCTTGAGTCTGCCGTCTGTCCGGGCTGCGGAAAAAATGTCGGGGAACAGTTTTACGATATGACGGGAGAATGGTTTAGCGGCGAAGGCAATCCCCCGGTTCCCTGCCCCGCCTGCGGAAAAAGTTTTGACATCTGGGATTATATTCCGGAGCCGCCCTGGGGATTCAGCCAGATCGGGTTTACCTTCTGGAACCTTTGGGACATGACGGATGAGTTTGTGGAGGAATTCGCCGCCGTTTTGGGCGAACCGGTACGGGTGGTTTGGGCGCACCTGTAAATCCCTCCGGAAAGTTTTCCTAAAAAGATTTTACAGCCGGAAAACCGTTCAGTTTATCCGCGCCATCAACTCTACTTCCGATTCCTGCATTTTTTCCGCGAAGTCTTCCGGGGACTGTGGATTTAAAGGAATCTCCAAGCCGAAAGTCTGTATTGTTCCGCCGAAACCTTTAAGCTCAAAGGTTTTGTTTTCGTCCGCACCGTTTCCTTTTTCGTTCCGTGGAAAAATAAAACCGCCCCGGGGGATTTTCATCACGTGCATATAGGTTACAAGCTGGAACAGGTCTTCCCGGGCAATTTTTCCGCCTGTTATTTTTTTGTACTTTGCATCCAGAACCCATTCGTCCGGCTTGTAAAAATCAGGATAGATACGGCTGTAATTTTTATCAAAATAACGAATTATACACGTATTTAATCTCAGGAAGCGCTGTTCCGTCTAGTGTGTTGGAGGAAAATTCCTCCGTGGAAATAAAGTCCTGTTTTTCGTAAAAGTGCCTAGCGGAATAATTTTCTTTAAATACCCACAAATAAATTCCGGCGCTTTCCGTCCTTTTTTAGTTTGGCAAGAGAAAAGTCTTGGAGCATCTTCCCGAATCCCTGTCCTGTATATCCGGGAAGAATGTATATGGAATAGATTTCGTTCCAATCCGAAAGTCGGCAGACCTGGATTTTCCGAAACTGCAAATCCCCACAGGTTTTTCGTTTCCCGGTATACAACAAAAGGCAAGAAAAGTATTCTTCCTGGCTCATCAATTTTAGAAGCTCAAAAGCCTTTGGGAATTGAGTCAAGAAAAGAATGGGAACAATTTTTTGTAAAAATGGTTCTGATATACCATAACTCAAACACCCAATTCTTCGTGCCGGACTCTCATTCCTTCAAGACAGCGGAGAATTACATCGTTTAATTCCATTCCCAGCATTTGGGAGCCTTCTTTTATCACGTCCCGGTTACAGCCTGCTGCAAAGGCAGGAGTTTTGAATTTTTTTGTTACGGATTTTAATTCCATGTCCATAACACTTTTTGAAGGCCGTGCCATGGCACAGGCAAAAATAAGCCCGGTCAATTCATCTATGGTGTACAGCACTTTTTCCATTCTGGTGACCGGTTCCAAATCACAGCATAATTTCCAACCGTGACTTTGAATAGCGTGGATAAGTTCATCGCTGATGGCAGGAAAAGAATCCCGCTCGCTTTCAAGAATTTCCTTAACCTTTACACAGTGCTGTTCAGGATATTTTTCAAAATCAAGGTCGTGGAGAAGCCCCGTAACCTGCCAAAACTCACCGTCCTCCCCTTCCTGCTCTGCCCAGTACACCATAACAGCAGAAACTGTAAGGCAATGCCGGCGGAGTGTACTTCCGGTTACATATTTATCAAGTAATTTTTGCGCTTCAGTTATAGTCATGCTCATAGTAATCCCCTTTGTAAGAATACCACAAAATTTATTTTCTTCAAAGAGAGTTTGGTGGAGGACACCAGTATGCAATAGTTTTTAGATGAAGTAATGGGAAAATATATTTACTATTGTGTTTCATCATAACATGAAAGTCTAAAAAGTCTTTCATGTTAATAAAACCTAAAGAAAATTTCTCAATAATTTCTCAATAACCATACAGCTTAGAAAACTTAGAAATCTTACGAAGATTTACATATTGCCGAAATACCAGAAATCTTTTTCTAATATGTTGCCAAGATATCAATCATTATGATATTCTTGCATTCAACTCGTCAGATTAAAAGTGTTTTGTTCCAGTAATTAAAAAAAATTGTCTTCAATTATTGAGACAATTAAATGGAATACCATACCAAATCCAAACATCAAAATTATCATATCCATTGTAAAACAATAACATTCGTATACGATCTGACCTTTTTTAATCGTTTCTAATATTCATCATTACTTTCCAAAATACTACTAATCCATTTATATGTAAACTCTACATACTTATTAAACCTATCTATATTGTGCTATTTTATCCATGGTGCTAAATGATATATATTCTATTTAGATGAATAACAACCTTATCAGTTGATTTCTTCTTTAGTTACTATGATGTCAGTCTTAGCAAAGACATATATTTGGTTGTTGATGTTTTCATTTTTATATATTTAATAAATATACAATACTTAATACACAAACCCGTTCTTGAAATTCCCAAAATATACTTTCTAGTACCAGTTAAATTATTTATAAAATAAGATAATCACAGATTTAATAGTTTTAAGTATTAAACCTGTGATTATAATAATGTAATATTATTCTATTTATCTTTATTTAACATTTTTGCATGGCAAAGACACTTCATTAAACATGTTTTAGTATATTCTTTTTTATGAGAAAGTAAATACACAATTGTTACTAGTGAAATCATAATTACCACTATTCCCACTGTATTCTCGGCCTGTTCTATTTTTAAATCTCTAATTGAAAAAATGATTTCTTCAAGCCTATTTAAAATAAAACCAACAAAACAAGATATAAAGAGTGAAAAAATGAATTTTATATAACTTCCACTATTCATATCCAATTTAAGAAGCTCAATAGTATTTTCCAAATCTGAATTTGTAATTCCTTGTTTTTTACAACAAACTGCAAAACTATGCCAAATGGATGTTTTTTCTGGTTTTAACTGTAATTTTTTTTACGTATATCTTAGATATTTTATTATCAATAACTTTTGAATAAATCAAGACCATGATAATTAATAACAATAAAGTACAATAAGAAAGGTGAAAAAATATTTTTCCTTCTAGATTATCAAAAATGCAAAATAAAATAGGACATGATAATATTACAATTTCTATTATAAATTGTAAAATCGATGTTTTACCCCCACACTCAAAAAAAATTCTTTGTATTTTTTCTTCTGTTTCCTGAATTGGATCATGTACTGCTACGTTGTTTTTCTTAGACATTGTTATAACTCCTTGTTTTTATGTAATTCCACGGTACAAGGGAATAATATTCCTGTACCGGAAAAAAGATTACTAAACAATAACTGTCTGTAACAGAAAAAGTATTGGTATATCTTTATAAAATATTAAAAAAACCGGTATATCACTTGTATTTTTATTCCAGTTCAATTTCCTCTTGTACTTTATTGTAAACATTAATCCTTGTTTCAATATCAATTTTGTTGACTAAAATTCCACGAAGCTGACATTGTTGGATAAAACTATCTATTCTGTTTTTTCCATTTATTTCTTTCAGTGTAATTACAATTCCAAACTTTAAGTTTTTTCCGTATTTTTCAGGAAGCCGTTCAGCAGTTTTCAAACTAACACCCCAGTCCTGTAAAGTATACACAGTCTTTGAGCGGTGACTCCCGTCAAATTCACCGATATGTTTTATATTATCCCACTTGCGAAAAAGATTTCTTGCTTTACTTTCTTTTGTAAAAGAATTATCCCTGTCATACTGTTTATTTTTATCAATAGATTTAATCTTTCCGTGATTATCGATTCTTCCAAACTGTAAATTCAATTCAGTCGTTGTGTAATCCACCCCCTGATTTCTAAAACATTTAGGGAAATAGCATAATGTAGCTTTTGCAATAAATGGTTGCTTTTCGTTTACAACAGGAACAGGAATCTTATAAAAATATGTATCCCATTTTTCTGAAACTCCGCTCATAAAAAATCTAATTTCATCATCCTTTGACTGCAAAATATCTTCTATCCTCGTAGGAACAACTCCAAATCCTATCTCAAAAGAAGAATTTTGAGGTTTATCCCATCCAGCTGCACAATCAACAAGCAAAGCTTTGGAAATTTCTCTGCTTAATCCTACGACTTGTATCATGTACGCAAGTTTCCTCGCAATCCACGGTGCTGCAAAAGATGTTCCTGTTCTGACAACTTTTCCTCCACCGTAATACACAGTCATTTCCTGCCCCTTCACACCTCCATAATAACTAACATCAGGTTTCGTAAAAAAAGACAGGACAGGCCCCTTTCTAGTATATGAAGCCGGATTCTTTTTCAAATCAACAGAATTTACAACCATTGCATTGATTGAATCTGCCGGAGAACCTATCCGTTCTTGATTTTTCCTTGTTTTATTTGTTCCTGCAACAACAAATATAATATCATTTTCATACTGCAATTCATCTAATAATGCACCCATAGGTGAAATAAAGTTATCTTCAATTTCTAGTTCAGAACCAAGACAAAAAGTCCATACTTTAATATCCTTATTTGTCGTGACAATTTCCCGCACTTTCCGTAAAAGAGTGAATACGCTGAACTTTTTCCCGGTAACCACTCCAAAATGTCTGACCCTGAACCTACCACACCCATCGTCAAGTTTTGGATTCAACGTAGGACCGTCAACAAGTATTGAAGAAACCATTGTTCCGTGATCTTTATCTTCCATGGTTACAGGAATATTCGAATCAACAAGGTTTTTGTATTCAACCCATTTTGAAAAATACACTTGATCATCAAATAAGGTATCAATAACACCGATGACAGGTTCATTTCCGGGACTTGGGATAAAAATATCCTGCTCGATTTTCTCGCTTTCAATTTCATCAAAAGTTAAGGTATTTAAATCTGTCACTGCCATCGCAATAAGATAGGGCGCGTTATCCCTGAGAATACTGTATTGTTCCGAGGTTAAAAGAAAGGAATTTGAATCAAACTGCCCGATATTCATCAGGTTAATATTCAATTTTCTGAAAATTTCCTGATAAGAAATTCCAGTAGCATAAAGAGTTACAATTTGAGCATCTTCTAAAACCGGTTTTTCAAATTCTATCTCAATTCCTTCCACAAAAAATGAATCCACAAGAATATTTTTAAATGCACTTTTTGAGATTTCCTTAAAGTCCAAAGTTATTCCACCATTATCAATCATTTGAAAAGTTTCATTTGAAATTATTTCCGGTAACTTATCAGCAACGATATTGATTACACTTTCTATTCCATAAACGGATTGTATCAAGGCATCCTTTGATAAACAGTATGTAATTATATGTTTTGGATCCTTGTCCTTGCTGAATTTTGCTCCGACAATTAAATCATTTGTTTCATTCCCTTTTTCATAAAGCAAATTTTGAATTCGATTGCTCTTTGCCACAGTTTCAATATACCGGACTGTTACTAGAGTTTTTTGTATTAAAGTTTCTTTTATCCAAAAATTTAATACATCTTTCAACTGATTCCGTAAATCTATTAAGTGTGAAAGAGTTACTGATTTATTTGCAGGAAGTTTCCGCCCCCCTCCTCCGGTATTTGACTTTTGTTCAAATTGTACTTTTAACCGAAGTAAATTATTCATTCTCTAAACCTCCCTTTAATTCCCGGGATGCCTGGCTTTTGGAAACTCCGGACAACAATTCTATTTCCCTGAGGGTAAACCCCTGTTCCTGCAATTGAGTTATCTCTATTTCTTTACAATGTGTTAGATCCTTGTACAAACGCTTTAAATAATCGTACTCATCACCGGGTTTGCTGAAGGCGATAGAAGTTTTAATGAGGTTTTTCAAATCTCCAGGATAAGGAATATGTTCCGACAACTGCATAATTTTTTTAAAAGCCCTGATATTTTTTCCTGCAAACTTAAACTGGGTCAGGTAAAAATTAAGCAAAACTTCTGATATTTCGAGAAGATCATTCCGTGTATATCTGTTAAAATCCACTGTTTTATCGAATCTTCGTATCAATGCTTTATCAAAAGCCTGATACAAGTTAGTTGTAGCAATAAGAACCAACTGGTTATTAAGGTTATCAAAGCCTTTTAAGATTGCAGAGGTTGCCCGTCCCATTTCCCGTAAATCATTGGAATTAGTTCTGTCCATAGCAATGGAATCAATCTCATCAAAAAGAATAATCACTTTATCGGGATAATTTATTTCATTCAACTGTTTGAACATTTCGCCAATATTTTTAGCTGTCTGTCCCAGTTTACTATCAATGATTGTTTCAAAATCAACGATAAATAACTCCCGGTCTAAAATTCGGGCAATTTGTTTGGCAGACTCCGTTTTACCAGTTCCGGGATCTCCGTAAAACAGGAATTTGTTTATACCTACATTGTGGCCTACGGCATTTATAATACCCAGAATATCTTCTTTTATTTCATCCGGCAAAGGCAGTGGATCTTGAGTGGTATTTAATTTTCTGAAAAATGGAAGATTATCCTCGTTCATTTGGGGAACAAAAGTGTTTGCACTTGACAACTGGGCCAAAATATATTCTGCCAGCTGGGCATCCCCAGAAGCATCAAACTCTTGAGCAATTTCGTAAGCCTCATTCCGGAATGCAGAATCGTTACCTTCTGCATGATAGCGGATTAAATTAATAATACTTTTCTTTTTCATGACTCTGCCACCTTACAATATAATTATAACACACTTGGGACAAAATGTATATATTTGGGACAAAAAATATTGTATTTTATTGATATAAAAGAGATGCCGCATGCTGGATTTTAACGAAAACAAGGCCTTTTATAGGCTATCCGTGCAAATAACCTTGTGATAGTTTATTATATAATTAGGCGGACAAAGAAATAGGCAGGGTAGGAAACCTGTTCCATACCGACCCGAGATAGAAATATATTATAAACTGACTAATTAAAGAAATTACTACTAAAAAGGTAAATAATTTAAAGCTAAAAAATTTTTGTAAGATGTGGTTAAATTAATTTAATATTGAAATAAACACAATTATATTTGACAAATATGTGTCTGTAATGCCTAACCGCAACTTGGACTAAAACAGGAAAGCTAATAAGGTGTATAATAACAAAAGGACGTACACCTTATGGGAAGAACAAGAAGAAAGTT
>CASGBA010000017.1 GCA_949299755.1 uncultured Treponema sp.
TATCTTCTTCTAAATTTACTTTATAGATACTAACTTTAACATAATCACTTAAATCAAAATCAAGCTTAGTTGATGATGATTGAAATGAAATTTCTTTGCTAACATTATCTATTGTTGAACATGAAGTTAATAATAATAATAATAAACCAAATAATAAACACCGCCGTGCAGGGCAATGTCCGGGTCATCATTGTGGTCTGTTTCCGGCGCAGGCGCAAGGGGATTCAGATTTTTTTTCTCCTCATGAAAATGCAAGCCGTCGTCCGACACAAGAACGGAAGGGTTTTCGTAATAATCATTGGTCGCCGGATAAGGTGTGAATGCCAGCACATAAAACGGGCTTTCGTTTTGCACCAAAATATCCGGATGGACGGCCTGCCCTGATTTATCGTAAGTGGGGGTTTTTACCAGGACTTTTTTATAAAAAGGCAAATGTTCTGTATCGCAGTTTGAATACCTTAAAAAATACGGAATTTTTTTCCAGCCATCCAAAAAATATCCCGCAGGATTTATAGACGGCGAATTTCAGTTTCTTTTTGAAGTCCATGTTACCTACAAAAAGAAAAGCACAGGCCAAAGGTTACTTGAAAAAGAATTATTTTTAATATTTTATACCTTTTACCCCGTACATGGTATCCTGCCAGACCTGGGCCCAGTCAAAGCGGAATCGTTCCGCCCGCTGAAGGCAACATTCCCTGATGTGCAGGTAAAATCCGTTGTCCTCAATGCAACGCTGTATGAGGGCTGCGGTTTGTTCCGGATGACCGTTTTCAAAAAGGCATTCCTGGGGCAGAATGTCAGGGATGCCGCCCACATTGGTTGCTATGACCGGGCATCCGCAATGGAGCGCTTCGAGAACCGTATCGGGGAAGGCATCGTACAAGGTGGGGTATACAAGAAGCCCGCAGGAAGCAAAAAACGGGAAAGGGGGATTGACATAACCTTCAAAGGAAATCAAGTCCAGAACCTTCAGTTTTTCCGCCGCTTCCTTTGCGGCGGCAAGATCGCTTTCACTGCCTCTGCCCAACACTGAAAGATGGATTTTCCGGCCGGTATTATCCACGACAAGGGAAAGGGTTTGGAGCATATGGAAAAGCCCTTTTGACAAGGAGACGCCGCCGGCAAAAACCAGTTTTTCCGGGGATGTTTCCTTGTTGGCATTTTCCCATTCGGGAGTGCAGCGGGGAAGCCCGATGTTGCCGGGAATGATTACCGTGGTGTTTTTGTCCGCGCCGGTACGCTCGCAGTACAAGTCCCGGTCGCAGATATTCTGGAAGGCGGTCAGCCGTGCCTTGCGGGCAACCAGTTTTTCCCGGCGCCGGTTGACCTGCTCATACAGCAGCGAAAACAAGTATTCCCGGAAAGAGAGGGAACCTGATTTACGCAGTATACGGGCACGGGTGATGTCGTTGCACCGGAAAGCGTAAAAGAGGGGCGCTCCCGTCACTGAACACAGGTACAGGGCTGCATTTAAGTGCATATCCCCGTGGATGTGCACCCACTCCACCCCGCCGGCTTGTTCCAGAACCGGGCGGATTTCACTATCGTAGCACCGCTTAACGGCCTTGCGGAACAGGAAGGACGCCGGGGGAAAGCCGCGGCGCTTGTAAGGAACCGTCAGCGGTATTTTCGTGAAAGAGACCGGAGTGTATTCAAGCAGGGTATTCATAATCACGTACACCCGGTTCCCTTTTGCGGCAAGGGATTCCATCAGCTCCAGATAGCGGCGGTTCGCGCCGGTACGCATTTCTTTGTTCAGAAAAATTCCAAGTATGGTCATGGGAACCGCCGTTTTTTTGTTTTAATGTCGGTGACAATGTAATGCTCCGACTCGTTGTATGTGTGGGTTCCGATGGCGGTGTACCCGGGACTGTTGTACTGCTCCGGGGGAAGGATGTCGGACAGCATTGCTTCCCTGTAAACTGACGGCGAAAGCTCTTCAATTTCCATAAGATGCATGGTCCTGCCGTAAAACCGCGCACAGTCCTGGGCGGGGCGGACAAGCTTCCCGTCTTTGGAAAACACCCGGCCCGCATTCCTGCTGAAAGCGGCGCTGTCAACCACCGGATTCGCGGGATGGGCTGTCCAGCTGCCGTCGGGGAAGGAATCCGAGTAATACACGAAGGCCTTCTGATTCAAACTGTCCCCCGGTTTTTCCGCAACATTGGCGACCAAATAAAAGACACCGTTGTGGCGGATGATATCCGTGTCAACGGCGCAGATACCCGGTATCAGGGTACGGTGGAACTCCCATACCCCGGGGAAGGATGTGCACCGGTAACAGTCTATGCTGTTGTTTTCGTTGGATTCGGGAATCATGTAAAGCTCCCCGTCGGATTCGAACAGATGGGGATAAGAGAGGTGGAAGTCTTTTTCCAGCACTTGATTGAAGCCGGAGCAGCTCATGTCGGACTGGAGGGTTATATATCCCAGCGTCCCGTTTTTGCCGGCGAACTGCTGCTCAATAAAGATATACAGCAAGCCGTCCCGTTCCAGCGGGAAAGGGTCTGCCCAGATGCAGTCATCCCGGGGAGGCATAAGGTGCACTGTATCCCCGGAACGCTTATCAGTGACAACGAGACTGTATTGTTCCCGGTACCTGAGTTTTTCGATTTTCCGGCGTATTTTCCGTATCAGTTTAGGCATAGAGTTATATCATAAATTAAACAGAGCGAACATTCAATAAGGAATATAAATTGCTGATATCTTATATTTCAAAACTGGATTTTTCCGGTAATATACTTTGAAAAGCATCCCTCAACCGGGCAAAAACATATTCAGGATTTTTTACCGTGTCATCATTCAGAATGATTTGCGCATATTTTTTCGAAGAGATAGCATTACAAATAGTATCAATATCATCTGAAATGTCAAAATACCTGCTCTTTTTCAGGTTATTTACGGGATGAAAATCCCCTTTTGCCAGATTCCAATATCGAAAAAGCCACTGGTTCACATCATCCGGGGAACGGAACCGATGAGAAGCCGTTTCCATCAGAATTTCATGACAGTTTTCCCAAACTTCCTCAAAAAGAGACTTTGTATAGGGTTGTGCGGTATGAGGATCCTCAAAAGCAGTGAAACAGCTCGCCGATAACATAAACATATTATTCAACAACTTCGTACCGTACTTCGGTGTAAAATACCGGAAGAAATTTTTTTTCTGCTGTTCTTTTTTTGAGAAAAAACGGTTAATTACCATAATGTCATTGTATCGGATTTTCGTCATAAGAGAGTCTGTAGGATATAAAGAACGGAATATTGCACTGTCACACGGGGAACCATCCCTGAAAAAAAAATTATCGGAAAGTTTTTGGGTTATAAAAAAATCATCGTTAAAATAAATAAAATGCTCAGCAAGCCCCTCTATTCTGTGGATGAATATTTCTATCGGATGGGAACTGAATACCGGAAGAAATTCATTCGGTATATAATCCTCATGTCTCACCCAGTGGAGTTTTTCCGCCGAAAGGTTGAACCATTCCGGTTTCTGTCCGTTGGTGATAAAATGGATTTTCCGTATCCACGGCAAAAATTTTTCAACCCCCCGGAACCAGAACCGGAGCAAACCCATGTCGCGGTATCGTTCTTCCGAAGCATCTTGACGGTCACTTTTTTGGAGGGCGGACGGACAGAACTTGTTGAATTCTTCTATCCATTCGGGATCGCTGCTGTCAACCCAAGGAACTACAATGTCTACATCCATATCAATCATCCACATAGAATCCAATGCAGTGAACCCTCCTGTCTTCTTCCGGAGGAAGCTGCATATAATCATTATATAAATTTATCAGGTATGGCTTATAATCTGCAGGGGCATAAAAAAAAGCATCTTCAAATTGGATCAATTGAGACGGAAACAAACATTTTTTTTCGAAAACCTCTTTTATACCGTACCCCCATACAGCGCAACCTACTTTTTCAGCAGTCTCAAAAGGTATCTTTTTTGCTAATTTATCAATATGTTTTGGAGGAAGATTGAATGTTATGTACAAAAGACGGCTAAATAAATTAACTGGAATCCCTGCAATTTTAGTAAAAAAAGATGATCCATAAATAATAGGTCTTTTTATTCTACTGGAAGATAATTTTGTGATAAAACTTATTTTTTTATAAAGACGTTCAATATTTTTTTTATTACTACTCATGCCATCTATAGGGAATATATCAATCCATAATCCGGTCTGAAGAGAATTCCGAAGCTCTTGAACAGACTTTACTGTCGTATCGATAATTTTTATAAAAGGATATATATATCTTCTTTCTCCAGGAACATATATAATGCGATTAGAATGTTCATTCATGTATTTTTGCTTCAACTGAATAAATTTTTCATAATCAGGCCTGGGCATAAAAATATCAATATCGTCATCCCAAGGAATAAACCCTTTATGTCGAACAGCTCCGAGCAATGTACCTCCACAAAGAAAATAAGTAATATTATGCTTTTCGCAAAAAGAATGTATTTCTTTAAGCAGATTTAGTTCCCGTTGTTGTACTTCTTTTAATGTTAAATTTCTCATAAAACAACCTTATAGATATAATTTGTTGTTATTATTGCATTTTTTTTTATTATAAGCAATAATATATAAGTAAATAATATATCAGAAACAGGTGGTATAGACATGAATATCGCTCTAATAATTGCAGCAGGTTCTGGAACCAGAATGGGACAGGACATCCCGAAACAATTTATCAATATTTATGACAAACCGATAATTATTTATACATTGGAAAGTTTCCAACAACATCCAGAGATAGATAAAATATTCGTTGTTTGCCTTTCCGGATGGCATGATATTCTGAGAGCATATGCGAAACAATTTTCAATAACAAAACTAACCGAAATTTTTGACGGAGGTAGCAGTGCTCAAGAATCAATATATAATGGTGTTATTGAATTAAAAAGTTATTGTCAGGAAAATGACATACTCATCATACACGACGGCATCAGACCTCTCGTAGAAACTTCTGTCCTTTCCGACGTCATACGAGTTTGCAAATCAAAGGGAAACGCTGTAACATCACTACCGTATAATGAACAAATTTTCAAAATAAAAGATGATTTTTCCACAACAGAGTATATTCCGAGAGATACCTTGCGAAGGGTTTCTACTCCACAGGCTTATAAATACGAAAAACTTCTCAATTTATACTTAAAGGCTAAAGAAAATAATATTGGATTTTCAAAATCATCGTATACAAATACGATGATGTGTGATTTAGGAGAAACGCTGTATTTTGCAGCAGGTTCTGAAAAAAACATTAAATTGACAACCAAAGATGATTTGGAATTATTCAAAGCCTATCTTAAATTAGACAGAAACGATTGGCTAAAATAAAAACAGGAAATGCAATGAATTTATTTGACCATAAATTATACCAGGAAGATATCCATAAAGTAATTGATACTAATATTGACTGGACATCGTTTAAAGGCAGATCTTTTTTAATCACAGGTGCTTCAGGAATGATCGGTCGAATATTATGCGATATTCTTGATTCAGCTAACAATATTTTTTCTTTAAATTTAAATATATATTTATTGTCAAGAAATCTTAAAAATGTTCGTGAAGAAATAGAAGCAAGACAAACTTTAACAAAATTTTATTTCATTGAACATGACATCAAAAATATACTTTTAGATAAAATTAAATTTGATTACATAATAAATGCCGCCAGTTCCACCCACCCATTGCAATATGCCACAGCACCTATTGATACTATCATGACTAATGTACTTGGAACATATAATATGCTGAACACAGCAAGAGAAAATCCTGGATGTCGTTTTATTTTACTTTCCAGTGTTGAGGTTTATGGACAAAATGATTCAATCAAGTCCTTTTCTGAAACAGATTTTGGCATTATTGATTGTAATACTTTGAGAGCTAATTATTGTGAAGCAAAAAGAATTTCGGAAACCCTATGCCAAGCGTTTAAAGAACAATACAATATTGATTTTGTTACTTTACGCTTATGCCGTTCATATGGTCCAACCCTCAAAACAGATGACAGCAAAGTTTTAAGTCAATTCATTCATAAAGCCATTCAAAAAAAAGATATCATATTGAAAAGTTCTGGAACTCAATTATTTTCGTATATATATGCTTTTGATGCCGCTTTTGCTATTTTTCTTGCAATTCAAAAAGGATTAACTGGAAACGCTTATAATGTGGCAGATGAAAAATCAAATATTATGTTGAAAGATTTAGCAAATTTAATTGCAGAAATATCAAATACAACTGTAATCTTTGATCTTCCGAGTGAAACAGAATCTAAAGGATTTTCAAAAGCCACCTGCGCCGTTTTAGATTCTAGCAAAATAAAATCCCTCGGCTGGTATGCATTATATGATATACAGAAAGGCATACAGCGTACAATATCAACCATTGCTTCTCTTGTAAATAACTAGTTCTTTTTTACTATTTTCCATCTTTTATTTACATAAATAAAATATATCATAATACATATTTTATTCCAAA
Source organism: uncultured Treponema sp. (assembly GCA_949299755.1). Taxonomy (GTDB): domain Bacteria; phylum Spirochaetota; class Spirochaetia; order Treponematales; family Treponemataceae; genus Avitreponema. The sequence goes on from CASGBA010000017.1 coordinate 6,486, forward strand.
TATCAAATTGATATTATGCCACGTCTTATAACGTGGTTCTTGCTCATACAATGGATTAACAATACGTTGATATGAGATACTTCCCATCAAATATAAATTTGGTGAAACAATATATATACTTGAAACACCAATTGATAAAATTCCTTTATAGCAATTCCATGTTCGTTTATGTAAATCACCAGTTTCTCCAGTAGCCACATCATAAATAGATTCTTTAAAAAGAAAATTATTATCAGGATTGTATCTATGCAAAAATAAAGAGGAAACTCCTTTAGGATAATAAAGTTTAAATTCCAAATACTGACTATTTCCCCCATATCCAACACCAGAACCAAGCCATTGTCCTCTATTCGTATATCCTTGTGTTATTTGATGATGCATTCCAAATGAATAGAACCATTGAACCTGCATATCTTGAGACATTTCCGTATTGTTCCATTCAAATATTAATTCTCCATATATATTCTTTGACGGATAAATTGAAAGCGTTTTTTTCATTCCTACAGAATAAACCATTGTATGCCAAAAATGAGTTATATATGATTCTATAGTATTATCAGGAAGATTTATCTTGTCATCTATTCCTAGCTCTCCATAAACCTCTATTCCTCCACTTTGAGAAAGCCACGAAGCTCCAATTGATATTTTTTGATCTTCCGCTATATTAGAATCATAAAAGGGATTAAGATATTTATAAAAATCATCTCCAAATTTTGTTAAACATACTTTATTTGCAGAAAGAACTAAACCAGATAAAAAGGAAGGTGCATATGCTAATGTAAATCCGTGAATCATGTTGTGGTTGTTGCTGTCATCGTTGTCAAAGTAATCGGATTCGCTGAGGTACCCTGTCCAGATGCGGCCTTCAATGTCCCCGATGTACCAGCCGAGACCGGGAATGGTGACCGGGGTTTTCCGCAACCCGATGTCGAATTTGGGGTAACTGGCCGCATTGTTGGAATGCAGTATGGGATTCAGGTATGCCGGACCAAGCCAGATTGATTGTGTGCCAAAACCTACTGTAAAGGTGTGCCAACTCCAGCGGATTTCCGTGTCGCCCCAGTCAAAGGTGAAAAAGGGCTTGTCCCCGAAACGCTGGGGGGCGTCAACACCGACGTTTTTACTGTATCCCCAGAAATAACCGTATTCACTGTCGTAGTTGGACGGCATGATGTCAAACGACATATTCTGGCTGAAGCTGAGCTGGGGTTTTATGGTGGCTTCAAAACCGTAGGCTTCAAAGCGGATGCCGCCGGTAAGACTGGTGTTGTAGCCCTTCCCCTGCCAGAGTGCGCCGTCGTTCTGGCCGTAGGGGGCGGCGGTGTTGAAACTGTTGAACCATTCCGGGCCGTACACCTTCATTGTGATGCCCTGGTCGATTCCCCGGGTGAACCAGTTGTCCGCGGGGTTTGCCGCCTGCCACAAAGTGAAGCGGGTTCCCAGGTTGTTTCCCGCCCACACGTGGTTCCCTTCCGCCGCCCCGCCGGTCAGCTTCCATTCCGAATCGGACAGGGTGCGGTAATTCAGGGTGGGACGCTCCGCAAGCCCCTGGATGGACAGAAAATCGTAGTATTCCTCTTCCGTGGACTTCAAGGCTTCCTGAGAAGAGACGGGTATGGAAGCAAAAACGGTGAACAAAAAGACAGCTATGAGGAAGGTTACCGGAAGGAGGCGGTTTTTCATGACATTCTCCTGAGAGGGCTTATTGCAGAGTCTGTTGTGACCCCGGCATACGTGCATAGTGTAGATGATTTTTAGTGTATTGTAAACAATGGAAAGAGAAACGCGTATATGGAACCATCAGCTGCGGGAAGAACATATCTTCGAAAAGCGGAGGATGGTGTCCATCGTCAGCGCCAGGTCGCTTTTTGCGCGGGGGCGGGCGGCATGGTAATCCACCGCGACACGGTTTATGCTGAATACGGCGGAAACACCCTCACCGTACACAGCCTCAATACCGTCCCCTATGTCCCCCACAACGGCGATGACCGGGACTCCGGAACGGACAGCCCGGCGTGCCACCCCGATGACAACCTTGCCCCGGAGACTCTGGGTGTCAATTTTCCCTTCCCCGGTGAACACGAAATCAGCCTTTTGCAACAGGGAGTCAAAACCTACGGTGTCCAGGACGGTTTCAATACCCATCTGGAGCCGGGAACCCAGAAAAACCTTCATGCCGTAACCCATTCCGCCGGCGGCACCGGCACCGGGCATGGAAGCCGCGTCAACACCGAGACCTTCACGGACAATGGCGGCAAGGTTCCGCAAACCGGCGTCAAGGAAACGGACGGTATCCGCATCAGCCCCTTTTTGGGGACCGAAAATGTAAGCCGCGCCGTTTTCCCCGTAAAGGGGATTGTCGATGTCACACATGGTCACAAGCTCGACGGAGGAAAGCCTCTTGTCCACCCCGGACAAATCAATGCGGGCGATGTCCTTCAGGGTTCCGCCGGTGGGAACAAAGGGTTCCCCGGCTTTGTCCGTGAAAACGGCGCCGAGGGCGGCTGCCGCTCCGCAGCCGCCGTCGTTGGTGCAACTGCCGCCCAAACCCATTATGATCTTTGAGCATCCGGAATCCAGGGCACAGCGTATAAGCTCACCGGCACCATAGGTTGTGGTGCGGCAAGGATCGGGGGAATCCCCCACAAGGGGCAGCCCGGCGCAGGCCGCCATTTCGATTACGGCTGTGCGCCCGCCGTCGATAATCCCGTAAAAGCTTTTCATGGGGGCGCCGAAAGGGCCCTGCACGGTCACTTCCTTTTTGACGCCCCCTCCCTGAGCCGCGGCCAGGAAGGCGTCCACACTCCCCTCCCCGCCGTCGGCCACGGGGATGGAAGTAACAACGGCATCAGGATAATGGCCAAGAATCTGCCGCTCCATGATACTGCATATTTCCTGCGAAGACATTGTACCTTTGAACGAATCCGGTATAAGCAATACATTTTTCACGGCAGACTCCTTTTCATCTGTAGTCCTATCGTCCCAGCTATTTTCAGAAGAACAGGGACAGAATAAATATACCTATCATCGAAGCGAGACCGATAACCAGCGTCATCATTGTCTGGGTTTTGTAACCGTCCTCAACCTTCATTTCACCGAAATTGGTGACAACCCAGAAATAGCTGTCGTTGGCGTGGGAAACAGTCATTGCTCCCGCACCGATGGCCATAACTGTAAGGGCGGCGGCGGCGGGGGTTGTCATTCCAAGGACACCCATGAGCGGGGCAAGGATACCCGCCGTAGTTGTAAGGGCAACGGTGGATGAACCCTGGGCTGTCTTGAGGATGGCCGCAAGGATGAACGGGAAGAAAATACCGATGGTCTCGAACACCGTGGCGTTTGCGGTGATAAAGTCAACAAGACCGGAGGTGGCGATAACCTTTCCGAGAACGCCGCCGGCGGCGGTTACGAAAAGAATCGGACCAACCACTTTGAGGGTCTCATTGGTAAGCTCATAAAAATCCCCCAGTTTGTTCTGGGTGGCGAGAAGAATAACGCCGAACAGCATTCCAACCGCAAGGGCGATAATCGGCGTTCCGAGGAAAACGAGGATGGAAGCGAAGAACCCTTCCATCTTTGCCATCGTTACAATAGAAGAAACAGCCATCAGCAGAATCGGAACGATAATAGGGGCGAATGACATAAAGCCGCCGGGCAGTTTGCCGTAACTTGCGACCAGCTCTTCATAACTCTGCGTGATTGTTCCGGAATCGGCTTCGTCGTTGGCGCGGACTTTCTTGCCGATATACTTGGCGAACAGGTAGCCGGCGATAAGGGGAATGATTGAAACAAGGACACCCATGCCGATGACAAGGAGAAGATGGTTCCCTACACCGAGCGTATTGGCGGCGGCGATCGGGCCGGGTGTGGGCGGGATAAACACGTGGGAAATATACAAACCGGCGGAAAGTGCCACTGTCATGGCAACACTGGATGTGAGTGTACGCTTGACAAGGGCCTTGCGTATCGGGTTGAGGATTACGAAGCCTGAATCACAGAAAACGGGGATGGAGACAATCCAGCCCATAATAAGCATGGCCAGCTCAGGATTCTTTTTCCCCACAATCTTCACGACAATATCTGACAATTTAAGAGCGGCCCCGGTCTTTTCAAGAATCGAGCCGATCATGGCACCGAGTATGATTACAATACCGATGCTGGTGAATGTGCCGCTGAATCCGCTTCCTATCGTACCCGGAATATCCTTGAGGGGAATCCCCGCCAGAAACGCCAGCAAAAGCGAAACGCCCATAATCGACAGGAACGGATGGATTTTCCATTTGGAAATGGCGACAATCATCAGTGCGATACAAACAATAAAAGCGATAATCAAAGCTACACCCTGCATAATTACCTCCTGCATATGCTTAAATTATGTGATGAAGTCAGTATCGCACACCTTCCCCGAAAGGTATATAGTACATAATATAAAAATATATACATAAATATATTATGCATAACAAAGAACTATATATCCCAGGACGGCGGCGAAAAATGAAACAAATTACGGATATCCCGGTAAAAATGAATGGCGTTGTAAAACAAAGACGAATATTTTATTGACCGGGGATCATATCCCGTCCTCTCGGAAATTTTTTTCAGCTTGTATTGGAGGGTGTTCTTGTGCATATTCAGCTTTTCCGAAGCCCTGGCAATGGACCCCTCGTGTTCGTAAAAAGTATCCAAAAGTATAATAAGGTCGGGTATTTCTGGAGCAGTATAATTCCTGAACACATGACTAATATAATCCTGCTTGACCGAATCGGATAATTCCGCCGTGAAAATCTCCATGTTAATGTCGGCGTACAACCTGGGTTCCCTGCTGGAAGAGCGCAGGCAGGTCCGCATGGCTTTTTCAGCCTTACCCCTGGCTTCCCACACATGTTCCATGGAGGAATCCACCCCTATCGCCACCGTGACAGGATACCGGATTTCAGCCTCCGTCTTGAGGGTTTTCGTGAAAACCAGCATTTCATCGTCACTGCGCATGCTCACACCGCATATGACCGAATCCGCCGATATAAGGATGAAACTGTCCGGCTCATTCATCACGAAGGTTTTTATCACACGGTTGGCGCCGTCTATGCATTTCTGGGCATAGCGGCTGTCCCTGGATTCCTCCGTCTGCACAGCCAGGGAAAACAACCGCCTGGGCTTGGAAATGTCAACACCCAGGGAAAGCCCGTATTCATGGAATTCCTTGTTTATGTTTTTCGGGTCGCCGTACAGCCATTCACCTATGAAACGCATTTTTGCCCGGGCTTCCCTTTCCGTCTGTTCCTTGTAATATTCCTCCCGGAGAAGTATTTCCGTTATTTTCTTTATGATCTGGCCGTATTTGGACACTTCCTCGTAGGGGCCAGTGACACCGATGACCCCCACGGTTTTCCCGTTCAGTTCCACCGCAAGGTTCACGCCCCGGCGGGAACCCTTGTATTCCGTATCGCTGTGGACAACAAGCTCCGAAAGCCCGTCCTGCACAATCTGAAGGGCCGCCCCGTGCAAAGTCCCGACCCTGGACGGGTCGCTGCTTGCAATGATAACCCCGCGGTCATCCATCATGTTTATCCTCTGGCCTATGATTCCGCTGATTTCCGCCACAATACTGGCCGCAGTTCTTTCCGCAATATGCACAGCCTTCCCTCCACATCTGTTTTACAGTGCGGGTGTCTTCACACCCACGGATACATTACCAGGACTGCATTCAACCGAACTATCATGCGCATCATCCGGCGTGCAGTCAGGGGCGCAGGTTCCGGTTATGGAAGCCCGGCCGGGAACCGCCCCGCCTCCATCAAAGGCGCTGTTGCAAACATACAACCCTCCTCCGCCTTGAGAAAGCCCCGCCTTGTTTCCTGCAATATTTCCTTTAATCATATTAAACTGTCCGCCGATGGTTCCGCCGTTCATGGGGAATGTCCCGCCGGGGAACATGACGGTTGCATCAAGGGAATATTCCCTGGGATTCACCATATAACACGTAAACACGCAATCATCGCCGGTACTGAATGAACGCTTCATAACCTTGGCTGCGGATGTCCATTCATCAGGAAAATTCTGAAAAGACTTGTTGAATAAGTCCCAGCCTGTGAAAAGCATTACAATGGATGAAAATAAAAACATGAGGATATATAAAATATTTCCTGGACTGAGAACCGGCCTATGCATTCCAAGACCTTGTTTCCCGGATACGGGGGGGGGTAATTATATGTATTCCGTTCCTTCAGAAACCCTGAATCCATATAATACTGTATTATACAACACCGTTTTGTAAAAATAAAGTAACATTTTCTTTTTTTGTCCTTGAAAACAGTTGAATATCTTTCATTGACAAAAAAACAGGTATGAATTATTATAATCATGTGCACGAGCACAAAAGAAAGGGTGCCCTGCCTTTTTATAGGGCAAAAGGACGGAAAACATGGAAATACAAAGTGTATTTGACCCCGCTTTCAGTGAATACGGGAAGGTTGTCACCGGCTTTGACTTTGGAAATATGATTTCGGTTCTGAAGGAAAAAACGGAAAAACCTTCTGACAGGGTTATTTACGTCCCGGGGGATGAAGTTCTGGAAAAACTCCCGGAAGCCCGGGAGCTGTCGGACAACATATACGGCGGAATGCCCATTCAAGTGGGTTATTGCAACGGGAATAACAGGATGCTCAACTGTCTTGAATACCACCGGAACAGTGAAATTGATATCGCCGCGGACGACATCATCCTGCTGGTGGCGTCACTGAAAAAGGTGCGGGACGGGAAACTGGACACAAAGGAAGTCGAGGCCTTCAAAGCCCCGGCGGGGACTGCGGTCCAGCTGTACGAAACCACACTCCACTACGCTCCCTGCACCGCCTCCGGCAACGGTTTCCAGGTGATAATCGTGCTTCCCAAGGGTACAAACACCGGCAAACCGGACATAAAGGTTAAATGCGGGGAAGACCGGCTGCTTTGGGCCAGAAACAAATGGCTAATCGCCCATCCTGATTCGGCGGAAGCGGCACAGGGAGCCTTCGCAGGATTGGAAGGAAAAAACATTGCGGTTTAAGCGCAATATGGAATATGATTACAGAGTATCCTGTAAACAGAATATATCAAGAATATGTAAGGGGGTTTTTTTATGAACAATATTCCTGAGGTTAAATTAGGTATCATTGCGGTTTCACGGGATTGTTTCGTGATTTCACTTTCTGAAAGAAGGCGTAAGGCTGTGGTTGATGCCTGCTCGGCGAAAGGAACCACGGTTTATGAGGCGAAAACAACCGTTGAGAATGAAACGGATATGCTCAAAGCCGTGGAGGAAGTGAAAAAAGCCGGATGCAATGCGCTGGTTGTTTTCCTCGGCAACTTCGGGCCGGAAACTCCGGAAACACTCATAGCAAAAAACTTTGACGGCCCTGTCATGTACGCAGCCGCCGCGGAAGAGCACGGCAATGATCTTATCAACGGACGCGGGGATGCCTACTGCGGTATGCTGAACTGTTCATATAACCTTGGCTTGCGCAAACTGAAAGCTGTTATCCCAGAATATCCGGTGGGCACAGCCGAAGACATCGCAGGCATGATAGTTGACTTCATACCGGTGGCCAGAACCCTCATCGGACTGGCATCACTCAAGATAATCACCTTCGGTCCCCGGCCCCAGGACTTCTTTGCCTGCAACGCACCGATAAAACCGCTCTATGATTTGGGCATAGAAATACAGGAAAATTCCGAGCTTGACCTTCTCGTGGCGTACAGAGCCCACGCCGGGGATTCTCGCATCGACGGTGTTGTAAAGGAAATGGCGGAAGAGCTTGGGGCAAGCGGCAACCAGTACCCCGACCTGCTTCCCCGCATGGCCCAGTTTGAATTAACCCTCCTCGACTGGGCGGAGCAAAACAAGGGCGCCAGGAAATACGTGGTGTTTGCGGACAAATGCTGGCCGGCTTTCCCGAAAGAATTCGGTTTCGAACCCTGCTATGTGAACAGCCGCCTTGCTTCCCGGGGAATTCCCGTTGCCTGTGAAGTTGACATTTACGGAGCCCTGTCCGAGTACATCGGAACCTGCGTAACAGGCGAACCGGTAACCCTCCTGGACATCAACAACTCTGTTCCGGCCGATATGTACAACGAGGAAATCAAGGGCAAATACAACTACACCCTGCATGATACATTCATGGGATTCCACTGCGGCAACACACCCTTCTGCCGGCTTAAATCGGGAGCTGTCAAGTTCCAGCTCATCCAGAACAGGCTGCTTGAAAACGGACAGACCCCGGACTTTACACGCGGAACCCTGGAAGGGGACATCGCTCCCGGAAAGATTACATTCTTCAGACTCCAGAGTGCGGCTGACGCAAGCCTCCACGCTTACATAGCCCAGGGCGAAGTCCTCCCTGTGGCCACGAGATCATTCGGAGGCATAGGAATATTCGCCATCCCGGAAATGGGCCGCTTCTACAGGCACGTCCTTATTTCCAAACGCTACCCGCACCACGGGGCGGTTGCCTTCGGTTCAGCCGGAAAAGCACTGTACACGATTTTCAACTACCTGGGGGTGGAGGACATCGCCTTCAACCAGCCGAAAAACATGCTTTACAAGGATGAAAATCCCTTTGCATGAAAAGGCGGCCGGGAAACGGTTGAACCCGGGAAACTAACAAGATGAATAAAGGCTGTCCGGAACCTGATTTCGGGCAGCCTTTTTTATACTGGCAATTGTAAATAAATAAAAAACAAGTATAATCAGGATAACATTATGGCTATCACAATAAAAGAAATAGCGGAACGGGCTGGAGTTTCCCGGGGTACAGTGGACAGGGTCCTTCACAACAGGGGCGGTGTAAAGCCAGAGATAGAAGCCCGGATACGACAGATAGCGGAGCAGCATTCATTCAAGATGAATAAAGCCGGCCGGATCCTTGCGGTGAGGAAACAGCCCATCACCATCGGATGCCTTATGCCCGGAGTAGGAAACCTTTTTTTCGATGACGTTATCCGGGGATACACAGCCGCCCAGAAAGAGCTGGAGGACTACGGCGTCTCCCTGAAAATAAAGAACATCCGGGGATTCAGCCCGGAAGACCATATGAAAGCCATACAGGAACTCCTGGATGAAGGGTGCAAAGCCCTTTGTCTTTCAACCCTCGACGTACCGGAGGTCTGCGCATTCATAGACGGGATTATTTCCAGGGGTATTCCTGTAATTGCGGTAAACACGGATATTCCGGACACAAACCGGATATGTTATATCGGAAGTGATTATTACAAGGGAGGGAAAACCGCCGCACAGCTTTTGTCAAAGTTACTGGGAAAAAGGGAAATGCCTCTGAAAATAGCCGTGTTCACCGGTTCCCTCAATATAAAAGGCCATAATGAAAGGATAACAGGTTTTGAGGACGGACTGTCTGTCTATCACGTGAAACATTCTATAATCAACGTAATAGAAGGATTCGACAATGATGAATATGTTTTCCTCCCCGCCCTCGCCCTTTTTGAACAACACCCGGAAATAAACTGTATTTACATTGCGGCTTCCTGTGTCGCCGGAGTGTGCACCGCATTGAAACAATCCGCCATGTACCTCCAGGCTGAAAGGATAAGGATTGTTGTTTTTGACGATCTTCCTGAAACAAAAAAACTTATACGTGAAGGGCTTATAGATTTTACAATATGCCAGTCGCCCTACCAACAGGGATACCAGGCAATACATGCGCTATTCAATTACATACTGGACAATCACGACATTCCGGAAAAAAACATCTTTATGAATACAATCATTAAAATAGCTGAAAACCTGGACGAGGCTGATTAAAGCCGGAACACAGCTTCCGGTTTGATTTCAGCTTCAATTGCATCTGTGAAAGAAAAATCCATGTTGAGACTTTGCAGCCGGAAGGTTTTCACAGGACAACCTGACAAAGCCCCGGCGGATTATATTGTACAAAAAAATAAAAAACACTATAATCCTCGCTTAACCGGATTCGCTGGTATGCCGATGAATTTGCCGGGCAACAATCCGGTCCGGAGGACTACATGATAAGCAGCGGAAAAGAAAAAGGGGACAAACTTCCACTTCAAGTTTTTTTTTACGGTAAAATGGCGTTCCTTTTACCAGTTATCGCCATGCTTCTTTTGGTGTGGACCACCTGTCCACTGGATATCAGTCTGAAGGTGGGTTTAGTTCTTCATCCTGTCAGCATAATATTCTTAATAGCCGGCGCATTGTTTCCCTTCATTACATTGTCAGCATTAAACAGCAAAATAAAACTTCTTCGCGATGACAAGGAAAAAACGAATAAATCCATAATCGCCTATACGAGAATTTTCCTTTTCGGTCCTACCTTGTTTTCCATTGTGTTTTCACTGGTTTTTTGTTTTGCGGCCGGAAAGAAATTTTCGCAGCTTCCCTGCTTCCTGTTTTTTTCGTTCCCGGTAGGTGCGTCACTCATTTTCTCCCTGTTTTTTTATGTACTTTTCATACATTCATTCCATAAATTTTTCAACTGGTGTCCGATTTCAGAAAAAGACGTTCCGGTCAAATTCACAACACGGAACACGTTTATTTCCATATCCAGCCTTATCGGAGTTGTTGCCCTTTCCGTCACCATTTTGTTTGTGGAAATGAAAAGTCTGTCATCAACCGAACTTTTAATTCATTTTCTGACAAGATTCATTCCGGTGACAACGATCTGTGTGCTCATCAACTTTTTTACATATCTTTCCCAAAGTAACAGTCTGAAATCACGATTGAATAAAATGTTGTCTTTAAGTCACAGCATCGCAAAACAGGATTACACAATATCACCGTTGGAAATTGTGTCCAGAGATGAATTCGGGATCCTTGCCTCCGACCTTAACACTTTTGTGGTTTCGTCCAAAAAGATTATCAGGGACTTTATAAATTCCCAGGAATACCTGCAGACGGTCACGGAGGAAACATCCTCCGATCTTTCAAAAACGGAAGGAGCTCTTGAAAGCATTGATTCAAACGTAACAAAGGTAAAAGATTTGGCGGTGGATCAATCTGCGGGAGTAGAGGAAACCCATGCCACTGTTTCCAATATTGTCAAAGGACTTGAAAAACTTAACCAGAATATTGAATCCCAGTCAACAAGCCTGACAGAATCTTCAGCTTCAATTGAACAGATGGTGGCAAACATCAGGTCGGTTACGGAAATACTTGACCAAAACACCAGAAGCGTAACAGCATTGGAAGACGCTTCACTTGCGGGACAAAAAATCGTTGCGGATGCGGTTGCGTCCGCAAAGGAAATCATCAACGAATCCGCAGGACTGTTGGAGGCAAGCTCCGTAATACAGAAAATAGCGTCCCAGACAAACCTGCTGGCAATGAATGCGGCCATCGAGGCGGCCCATGCGGGAGAAGCCGGAAAAGGATTCGCGGTTGTGGCGGACGAAATCAGGAAACTGGCGGAGGAATCCAACTCCCAGGGTAAAACCATCACAAAAAGACTGAAGAGCCTTGAGAATTCCATCAACAAGATTGCCTCCAACACCCAGGAAGTTGAAAGCCAGTTCCATGAGATCTTTGACAAAACAAATGCGGTAAAAACCCAGGCTGCGATCATCAAAAATGCCATGGATGAGCAGTCCGCTGGAAGCGGTCAGGTTCTTACAGCCATCCATCAGATAAATGATATCACCGAGGACGTCAGGAACGGTTCCGAAGAAATGTTTGAGGGAAGTAAAAACATCGCCCGTGAAATGGAAATACTTTCTGAAGGCATAAGAAATATAACCACAAGCATGAATGAAGTCCATGAATTTGCGGATACAATCACCGAAGGCATGAAAAGACAGGTGTCCCATTCTGAAAGGACAGCAAAACACCTTGACCGGATAAAAGCCGATACAGCAAATATTAAAATAAGCTGACCGTAATTTACGCAAAACAGCCTTATGAATTAAGGAAGGAATTTAACGCGGACCATCTGGATACGCCGCTGGGACTGGTCCTCCACGGTGAACTCACAGGAACCGTGTCTGAGTTTTTCGCCATCGGAGGGAAGATACCCGAATTGCTCCATCAGCCATCCACCGAGGGTGTCAAAGTCCTCCGATTCACACTGAAGCTTAAATATCCCATTCACATCGTTGATTTTCAAATCACCGGGAACAAGGAATTCGGTGGCGGATAAAATCTTTATGCGTTGTTCCGGAGGTATTTCGCTGGTGTACTCGTCAATTATGTGTCCCATGACCGCATTCAAAATGTCATCCATTGTGACGATCCCGCGGTTTGAACCGTATTCATCAACAACAACCGCAAAGTTTGCTTTTTCATTTCTAAACACATGGAGAAGGGACAAAGCCGGCTTTGATTCCGGCACAAAAAGAACGGGACGCATATAACGGCGGGCGAAATCCTTTTCTTTGGTGTCACCGTGAAAAAAAAGCAACGTTTTGTAATGGAGGAGCCCGATATACTCGTCCTTTGTTCCGTCCCCTTTAACAGCGGTGTCATAAACAGGAAGACGGGAATAACCTGTCTTGCTGAAAACGGAAGCTGCCTGCTCATAGGAGGCATCGGAGGGAACCGATTGCACAAAGGAACGGTGGCGGCTGATATCCCGGACACGCAAATCGGTAAACTCGAAAATTTTATAAAGCATATCTTTTTCGGAATCTTCCAGGGTACCTTCCGCTGATCCAACTGCAAAAAGGGTTTTTAATTCTTCCTCCGTAACAAGGGGCATATCATGGTTTTTCCATATTTTGTCCAGAATGAATCCGACTGCCTTTGTAAGCCGGGCAAATAACCAGACAATGGGAAACATGAGTTTTTGAAGCACTGCCAGAGGCGAAGATGCACCGCAGGCTATTGACTGCGACTTATACGTAGCGATTGTCTTGGGAAGTATTTCCCCGAAAAGAATTATAACAACCGTCATGACAATTGTAGCGGCCCCCACACCGTTCTGACCGAACAAAGAGACAGCCAAAGCGGTTGCGGCGGAGGAAGCCAGATTATTCACGAAATTATTTCCGATAAGTATGGTGGTTAAGAGGCGGTCCATGTCATTTTTAAGGGTCACAACTTTTTTGGCGCCGGGAATATTTTCCTTTACCATCTGCCGGAGTGAAATTTTTGACAAAGACAAAATGGCTGTCTCTGAAGATGAGAAAAAAGCGGACGCGCCGACAAGAAATATCAAAAGTAAAACCGTAAGCAATATACCGATCATGTCTTTTCCCCGGACACATAAATACTTCGGACATGGGTGCTGTCCGCAGACATAACCGTAAATGTAAAACCGTTTTCGGTAAATGAATCTCCTACCGCAGGTATCTTGTCAAGTTTTTCGCTCATGTAACCGCCAATTGTTTCATAATAACCAGAATGGAAGGATGTCCCCAAAACCTCTGACAAATCTTTAAGGCGCACAGTACCGTCAACAAAACCTTCTCCGTTTTGAATCCGGATATTTCCCCTTACGGAAGGCGTGTAATATTCATCGCTGATGGTTCCGAATACTTCCCTGGCAATGTCTTCCATCGTGAGTATACCGTTTGTCCCGGAATACTCGTCAATGACAACAGCGATGGTCTGCTTGTTTTCCCGCAGTACCTGTTGAACGGAAGACATTTTCTTTGTGCTCAAAACGAAAAGCGGAGGACGCATAATATCCTTGACGGAAAATTCCTCCGGTCTGCCGTTATAAAAAAGCATATCCTTCACGTATAAAATGCCGGCGATGTCGTCAATGTCCTCGCCGTAAACAGGGAACCGGGACAAACGGGAACGTTGGGAAAGCTCGGTAATGTCATTGTATCCGGCGGTAAGGGGAACCGCAATTATTTTCGTGCGTGGAACCATGATGTCCTTCGCGGACAAGTCGGTGAATTTGAACACACGGTGCATCATTGTTTTTTCGCTGGACTCAAGGACACCTTCCTCTTCCCCCACATCAATGAAGTTTTTTATTTCATCCTCGGTGAAGGAAACTGTATTCTTGTCCGGATTTATTCCGAACAGGCGGGCGGTTCCCCGGGAGAAACAGGTGAAGACGAAAACCAACGGGGACAGCAGCTTCATGAAAAATGAAATGAGCCCAGCGGAAAGAAACGCGACCGGTTCAGGATGGCGGGTCCCGATTGTCTTGGGTGTGATTTCACCGAAAATCAAAAGCAGGATTGTTGAGACAATTGTGGCGACACCCACACCCGCCTGTCCGAATATTTGCAGGGCAAGGGAGGTGAGCAATGCAGTGATCGCAATGTTGACTATGTTGTTTCCCACAAGAACCGTATTCAAAAACTGTTCCCTGCGGTCAAGAAGTTTCCCGACACGGACAGCACGTTTGTCTTTCTTCATCCGAAGGAAACGTATCCTCAGTTTGTTGATGGAAAGGAACGCGCTCTCCGAGGAGGAAAAGAGCATGGAGAAAATAATCAGGATTACAACGGCTACCGCCAGTCCGGTTATTCCCTCTACAGGTAAAGAAGGGTCAAGTGAATCATCCACCGCTACGCAACCTCACGGAAATATCAATGTAAACCGAAATTCCATATAAAACCCATGGTCAATCATTGTTGGATACAGCACCTGCCTTTCGCAAAAAACCGATAACTTCATAGGATTCGTCATCCCGGGATTCGGCGTAATCCAGGGGAGTATCGCCGTCCTCATCGGGCTCGTTGACATTCATGCCGGCGGTTTCAACCAGGAACCTCACCATCTCCACATTGTTGTAACGGGCGGCCCAGTGAAGCGGCGTGGTATCATATATATACCGCCGGCTGGTAAGAAGCTTCGGATTTTTTTCCAGAAGTATTTTTATGCAGGGGACGGAGCTGTATGCGGCCGCATATATAATACTGTCACAGTCTGATTTATCGGCAAGCCGTAAATCAGCCCCCTTGTCAACCAAAAGCTTCACAAGCTTTTCATTCTTTGTCAAAAGGGCAAGATGGATGGCAGTCGCCCCCTTTGTACTGATTTCAACATCATCTTGCAGGGAATAGAAACTGTATCCTGCGGGCTTATCCAGCAAACCAGGCTCTTTTTCAAGAAGGAGCTTAGCTTCTTCATAATTGTTGTTGAGCACCGCTTTATGGAGCGGGGAAAAAGAGACATCTTCTACCCGGTATCCGCCTTTGGATTCAATGTATTTAATAACATCGGAATTCTCGGATTCATCGGCGTAATCCAGGGAGGTTTCGCCGTCCTCATCGGGTTCGTTGACATCCATTCCGGCGGTTTCAACCAGAAACCTTATCATCTCCACATTGTTGTAGCGGGCGGCCCAGTGAAGCGGCGTGGTATCATATACATACCGCCGGCGGGTAAGGAGCTTCGGATTTTTTTCCAGAAGCATTTTTATACAGGGGACGGAGCTGTATGCGGCCGCATACATGATACCGTCCCAGCCATCATGATCGCTTACAAGAAAGTCCGCCCCCGCATCCAGAAGAAGGGAGACCATTTTTTCATCCTGCTTTACCAGGGCAAGATAAAGGGGAACAGCCCCTTCCACTCCGACATGTTCTCCCGAAACGCTTGTAATATATGAATAGGCATCGACAGTTTTATCCAGCAAACCGGGGTTTTTAGCAAGGATTTCCGTTACCTGTTCATAAATACCGTAGAAAACCGCATTCTGAAAAACGGTGAATATGCTTTTATCATCATTGGCACCGGCGGAAACAAGATACTCCGCGATACTGGGATCATTATCGCTACGAAAAGAGGTGTAATCCAAAGGGGTTTCATCGTCCTCATCCCGCGCATTCACATCCATTCCGCAGGTTTCTACCAGATACCATACCATATCCACGGAGTTATAACGGGCCGCCCAGTGAAGCGGAGTGGAATCATACGCGTATTTGCGGCGGGTTAAAATTCCAGGATCTTTGGCCAGAAGGATTTCAAGACAGGGAATGGAGCTGTAAGAAACCGCATACAAAGTGGCATCCCAGCCGTCTTCATCAGCGATTGTCAAGTCAGCGCCTTTTTCCACCAGCAGGGAAACCATTTTTACATTCTGCTTGACGAGAGCGAAATGAAGGGGTGTCGCTCCCTGTACCGAAACGCTATATCCAAAATTGCATTCAATTTCTTCGTAATCCTCAATCCTTTCATCCAAAGCACCGGGGGAATCCTTCAGGATTTGCTTGACTGATTCCAGATCGTTGTTGAGCACAGCCAGGAACAACGGGCTGAAAGCCTCCGCCCGTAAAAACACGGTGCAGAAAACCAGACAGACAAAAAAAGATAGGTGGCGCTTCATTTTTATTCTCCCCCTTTTGTATTTATCAGGCAGAACAGCCTGGTAAAATACGGGAAAGATTTTAACATAGATAAATAAGATTGTTCTAGTGCGCAGACCTGTGGATAACATCGGAGGGGAAATGTGGTATTCGTTTGCAAAAGATGGGTTTTTGCGGTATATTATCAGTAGAAAAGAGCTTTTAATTCATTTTTTAAGGACGGAAACATGACAGATTCTCCTGCGATTCAAACTCAAACACGGGAAGCTTCTTTCAGGAAATTCATGACGGCGGTATATTCCTGGATGGTATTCGCTTTGATTATAAGCGCCGTCTGCGCTTATATCACGGCAACAAACATGGTGATTATACGTGCAGTATTCGGAAACCCGATGGTTTTTTACGCTTTGATTATCGGCGAACTTGCCGTTGTTTTCATACTGTCCATAAGGATTCACAAAATGTCCGTGATGGGAGCCTCCCTGATGTTCATTTTTTATTCCGTGCTCAACGGGGTAACCCTGTCCGTGGTTTTGCTTGCCTATACCGGGGCATCTGTGTTCCGTGCATTCGTCATCACCGCCGGAATGTTCGTATGCATGAGCGTTTACGGGCGTGTCACAAAGAGCGACTTGAGGTCGGCGGGGAAGTACCTAATGATGGGGCTTTTCGGAATCATCATCGCATCGGTGGTGAACCTGTTCTTCCGTTCTTCGGCTCTGGACTGGATAATCTCGCTGGTGACGGTCACGGTTTTCGCAGGACTTACCGCCTACGACACGCAGAAACTGTCCGTAATCGCGGAACGCATAGGGGAGAATGAAACCGCTTCCAAAATTGCGATTATCGGGGCGCTTGAACTTTACCTTGACTTTATAAACATTTTCCTTGCGCTGCTCCGGCTTTTCGGAAAATCAAGGAAATAGCCTTTACGGGCGGGCAGACGGGATGCGGCATACCTATACCCTTCCCGTTTGCCGCTGTTTCTCTCAAAAGATGGCAGGCACCTTCATTGCGGTTTCCTTTTGCCACGAGCAACTGTCAGGGATACGCTTTGCCCGTCTGTTCAACCCACTCCAAGACCAAGCCTTTTATCCTGTCTTCATCAGGAATGGTATCCGACAAATAAGACGGCGAAACCGCTGCAATTTCATTGAGTTTCACTTTCAAATCCATTACTCTTTGTTTTTCAATAAAAGTATCAGGAAAATCCGCCAATGATTCATCAGAATAAGTTGCGTTTGCGCAATTCACTTCATTGCCTGCATAAGAGACGACTTGACCGCCGGGAGAGGAAAGGAAACTATCCGGAATCATGTAATATTTTTCATTTTCTTTCATATATAGCCGGCATATTATCTGCATATTTTTATCAAGGAATTCATATTCTTCTCCATCGTCTAATGATAAAGCTGCAAAACCGGAAGAATCAACATACGCAATGTCATTTTTGGGAGAAGAAAGATCAGTACTATCCATGCAACTATATATAACCTTTGAGCCGTCAATAAAATAATCAGTATTTACAAAATACTTTTCAGTTAGTTCATCAAATTCCTTACGGTGAAAATATCTGGAGCTCTTATTAATGGTTGAATATCTCTTTTCAACATAAAACACAGCTTCTTTTAAATTGCCTGACTTTTCTGGTACAAAAACATAAGTATTCAAATCAAGGTATCCGGGAATATTTTCCGTGCATTCAATATATACATATCTGGGAGAGCCATTCATGAAGAGAAAGAACCAGATTAGTGCATGACTATCATCCGTTTTATCAACCTGCACAAAACCAAACTTAAGGCCTCCATTTTTTAAAGAATCTTGCGCGTTTCTAATTTCTTCCTCGGAAAGTTCGGAAAGTTTCTTGCCCAAGATATCAGCTATAGTCTCCAGTGAAAATTCTATGATTGTATCTAATTTGAATGGAATCCCAAACTCAATATTTCCGTCCTTACTGACTTCATTCCTTAATATTGCAAAGTAAAGTTTATCTTCTGAATCATGATTATCAAATCCTATCTCGTTTGTGGTAACAGTATCATGGGCAGAGGAACTATCCGTTGATGTTGATGTTGATGTTGCATTTCTAGCCAAGGCATTAACTTTCAAATCCACGTCCAACGCTTTTAGTATTGTCTGCGGGCTTGAAAAAATATTCCTGCCATTCACTGAGGAATCGTTTCCTGAAGACATACCCTGGGAACAGGAAAGCATGGTGAAAATCACTGTAAAAACAATACATGATAAAAAAAATCGTTTCATGGACACTCATTCTCCTTGGCAATTTTATCTATGGCATTACGTAAATCAACAAGAAATTTTTATTAGTAAAAATCTTCCTCAAAATAAAACAAAACGCCTCCTTAAGATATTATGAAAATCAAACCACATACCCAGACAACGGAACCGACAAAAAAACAATTTACAACATCGCCAGCCTACCTTTCTCGTATTTGTTGTATAAAGATAAAGAGGAATAGAAGGTCTATAAAAACACCTCCTGTAAAGAAATTACAGGAGGTTAAAACACTTACTGTAAGTAAGTGTACAGCCTAAATTACTCACTGTCAATAAATATATTATGCTTTTTACTTATTTATAATAAGCACGTGAAAAACTATTTTGAGGATTTTCGGCTAAATATTAAGTATTACCGCAATAAAAAAAACATGTCTCAATCGGATTTGGCCATCAAAGCTGATTGTTCCAACGGGTTGATAGGCAATATTGAAGCCGGAAAGGTTCATCCTTCTTTTGATACCATTTTGAGTATTGCTGAGTCTCTGGATGTTCATCCGGCGGATTTGTTTTTACGGAATTCATCCACTGCCAGAAGTGAAATCCGTCCATATATTGAGGATACTCTTCAGCATATCCTCAATGATTTGTTGGAACAGGAAAACAACCGGTGAAACAAAACCCGATGGCTGCAACCTGTCCGGCGGGGCGCGAACCGCTCACCCGTTGCCCAGCCTCTTGAACTGCTCAGCCCCCATACCGCATACAGGGCAAAATGCCGGTATGATACCGTCTTCTGCCACGTATCCGCAGGATTCACAACGGACGGCGGCTGTTTTCCCGGTGGTTTTTATCAGGGACTGGTAAAAAGCCTCCAGTTCGGTGCCGGCCTGCACATTCTGAAGCATGGCACGGAACCGCTTTTCATGGTATTTTTCCGCGACGGCAATGGAACGCCATACAGCTGCCAGTGAGCTGAACCCTTCCCCGACAGCAATGTCGGCAAAGTGGGGGTAGATAATCTGCCATTCGGTATGTTCATTTTGTATGGAAAGTTCCAGATTACGGGTTGTGTTGCTTAACTGGGGTTGCTGTATTTTCCAATTGCCTATAACAGGGTTACCCTGCAAAGCCAGCTACATCCGCTTTCCGTGCTGGAATTCCTGCCGGGCGGCCTCTGTGAAAAAATCAGCAGCCCGTAAGTATCCATCCGATTTAGCCTGCGCGGCATACAGTTCATACCTGGTTCTCGCCATCGACTCGCAGGCAAACGTATACAATATGTTCCGTTCTGTCCGGGAACCTGTAATATCGTCCGCGTAAATCTCCTTATAGAACAGCTGGTAAACAGCGTAAGTTTATGGTATAAAAGAAAGAAGGGGCTGTCAATGACAGATACAGTACAGGAAATCAATGGCGGTATCTACCGCCTCGGGTATACAGACCAGGAAGCAGGATTCAGTAACAATACATATCTTATCCGGGAGCAGGAAGGTTCCGTGCTGATAGATCCCGGGCTGACCATCCGCTTTTCAGGGACATAATACTGCTGAAACTCCAGCAGCTGTGTACGCCGGAATCAATCCGGTACATCATCATCAGCCAGGTTCGCCCTGATATCTGTGGAATACTGCCCTATATTGAACAGTTCCTGCATCCGCAGGTGGTTATTTTCTGCCATCCGACGACAGCCGTTTACATACCCTACTTTGGCGTCAGAAGCCCTGTGTTTCCGATGGGAAACGGAGACCGGTTCCAGCTTCCTTCCGGGCGGACACTGAGATTCTTCCATCTCCCTTATATACAGGCATCCTATTCGATGGCGGTGTATGACTGCCGGACACATGCGCTGTTTTCCTCCACGCTTTTCAGCACCTTGCATACAGGGGATGAGGTTTTTGCGGAAAAGAAACATATTGAATCTGCGTCCCAATACCTGACGGCATACTGCGGTTCCCAGGCGGCCTTGGACTACGCCTATGAAAGGCTGGGTAGTTTGCAACTGTCATACATATTGCCCCAACACGGAGTTCTGATCCAGGAGCACCTGATACCGGCTTTTCTTGATATTTTGAATAATGTGTATCCCGGACGCCTGCTGGAAACGATCAGCGGGTCGGTAAAACGGGAACACATTCAGGCTTTTGTGTCTATTATCCGGGAAGTGTTGGGAGACCGATTTACAGACTATACCCAGACAGAAGATATCCAGTTGCTGGTAACACAAATCAGCCAGAAAGAGCCGGAAGCCCTCCGGCAGATAGTGCCCCGCATTCATGCCCAGGCGAAGGCGTTCAACATCCCCAATCCCCTTACCCAGGACAGGATATATACCCAGAAAAGCCTTGTGAACCTCCAGCAGAACCAGATACTTTCGGCGGTGCAGCAGCAGATGATTCACGCTGACTACACAATCGGGAACACAGCCCGGATAAAGGCGGGAACGAAAAAGCTCACCTCGACGGAGGAGCGGCTGATTATCGTGTTCACCGACATCAGGGGATTCACCCGGTGGTGCGAAAACCGTTCACCGGAAGAAATCGTTTCCCACCTGAGCCATCAGTATGAGGAAATCAGCCGCATCATCGGACAATACGGCGGCCGGGTCAACAAAATCATGGGTGACGGGTTGCTGGCGTATTTCCCTGAAACCGCGATAGCCCAGAGTTTTTACGCTGCGATGCAGATTCAGCGCAACATTTACAACGATAAAAGCAATGCCTTGTTGCCCGCCGGAATTGGTGCCGATATAGGAACGGTCATTCTCGGCGACCTGGGGGAATATTCGCGACTTGACTATACGGTCATCGGTTCCCCGGTGAATCACGCGGCAAGGATGTGTTCCCTCTCGGACGCGGGACAGATTACCGTAAGCCGCCAGTTGTTTTCACTGCTGCCGGAACAAACCCAGGAGAAACTCTCGGCGCTGCCTTCTTTCGCTGTCCGCAAAACACGGGTGAAGCCCTCTGACCCGGAACTGGAAGCGGTGACCGCAGACGCGGAGGATTTGTTCCCCCTGCTGCCTGAGGCATAACACAACACAATATCTTTCCGCCGGGACTGTTGAAAACTTACGCACCTTTTGTTCCTTCAACGGAACACCAAACCCGGTGCGCCCTGCAAAGGCGGATATCCCCGAACCCGGCTTTTTCCAAAAACGAAACCAGTTCTTCCCCTGTATATATTTTCATTCCGTTGCAATGCTCTGTCCAGAATTTCCCCCTGCCGGGATCAGTCATTTCCGAAGCCAGCATAACCTTCCCCTTAGGTTTAAAAACCCGGCAGATTTCCCGGAGTCCGTCCACAGGATCCGGCCAGAAATAAACCGACTCAAAAGAAACAACCCGGTCAAAGGTTTCCTCTTTGAACGGCAGATCCATTACATCCCCCAAGACAACCCTGCATCTGTCCGCAAATTTCCGTGTTACCCTGACGCTGCACTCCACGCTTACAGGGGAATAATCTATTCCCGTCACAGAGCTGGAGGGACACTGTTCCAGAATACGCACAAGATTCCCGCCGCCGCCGCATCCGGCATCAAGGATTGCCTCTCCGTCAACCGGGGGAAAAGACTTAAACGCCCAGCGGCTTAAAGGCCTGTGACCCTTATTCATGGCATTGATTATAAATTTACCGAATCTTCCCCGGGGATTTTTACAGTTTTCCAAAAAAGTTTTGAGCATATTTTCCATCCTTGTTTTTAAAGCCGGTTTTATCCATTCGTAAATATCCAATCCGGACGGTATTTTATCTATGTGTTAGTATAGACTAACACATATAATATGTCAAGCTTCTTTTCTCACTGGACAGAATATTTTCAGCCTGATATTCTTTGCAGGAGGTGGCAACGTGCATTATATTCAGGCAAAAAGCATTCTTTCCCCGCAAAACGGAATGAACCTGTACCGGGGCTGCACCCACGGCTGCATTTACTGCGATTCCCGGAGCAACTGTTACCACATTGACCACTTGTTTGAAGATATTGCCGTAAAGGAAAATGCCCTTGAACTTTTGGAAGAAGCCCTCAAGCGAAAGCGTAAAAAGTGCATGATAGGAACCGGCTCCATGAGCGACCCATATATGCCTCTGGAAGAAAAACTCCTGTTCACCCGGAAAGCCCTTGAGCTGGTTTACCGCTACGGCTTCGGCTTTACGGTGATTACAAAATCCGCCCTGGTGCTGCGGGATTTGGATCTTCTCAAAAAAATCAACGGCAGCACCAAGGCTGTGGTGCAGATAACCCTCACCACCTTTGATGAAGGGCTGTGCAGAAAACTGGAACCCAATGTAAGCACCACCCGGGAACGGTTTGAAGCCCTGAAGATTTTCCGGGAAGAGGGAATCCCCACGGTGGTGTGGCTCTGCCCGCTCCTGCCCTTTATCAACGACACGGAAGAAAACCTTGCCGGCATCCTCGGTTACTGCGCCCAGGCCGGAGTGAAGGGCATCGTCTCTTTCGGCATGGGACTCACCCTCCGGGAAGGCAACCGCGAATATTTTTACCGCCAGCTCGACCGGCTCTTCCCCGGCATGAAGGAACGGTACATCCGCACCTACGGAAACAGCTACGAACTTCCCAGCCCGCACAGCCGGCGGCTGGAAGAACAGCTCGCCGCCTTCTGCCGGGAACGCCGCATTCTTCATACCCCGGAGGATGTATTTAGCTACCTGAACGCATTCCCCGATAAAAAAACGCAGCCGGAGTTATTCGACCATGCTGAAAACTGAACGCCTTTTGGAAACCGTGTTCTTTCTCCTGAGCAAAAAGAAAGCCACCGCGGAAGAGCTTGCCGCCCGGTTCGGCGTGTCAAAGCGAACGGTGCTCAGGGACATGGAATCCCTCGCGCTGGCGGGAATCCCCCTGTTCGCCCGGCACGGAAAGGACGGCGGATTTTCCCTTGTGGAATCCTTTGTGCTTGACAAGTCACTGCTGACGGAAGATGAGCAAAAGGAAATCCTTTCCGCGCTGGAAACAATCAAACCGCTTGCCGGAACCGACACCGAAAAACTGCTGGTGAAACTCAAGGGGATTTTTTCCCCGCGCGACGGGCGGACAGACTGGCTGGAAGTGGATTTTTCCCGGTGGGGAAAGAAAACCGGCGATTCCGAAAAATTCAACCTGCTAAAAAGCTGTATTTTAAAGCGGCAGCCGGTTGCCTTTGTATACTCCGGCACATCGGGAAAAACTGAAAACCGGCAGGCATACCCTCTAAAGCTGGTATTCAAAAAGAACGCCTGGTATCTGCAGGGTTTCTGCCCGGAGAAAAAGGATTACCGGACTTTCAAGTTGACCCGCCTGCGGGAAGCCTCCGTGTTCCCCGGCCGCTTTGAAGACGCATATCTGCCTCCCCTACTGGACACCCCGGAATATGTTCCGGAGAACCCTGCAACAACTTCTGCGGATGCAGGTAACCAAAATCCACCGGATACCACCATGCAGAATCCACCGGTTCCGGTTATTTCCCTTACCCTGCAATTTTCCCCGGAAGCAGCCTACCGGGTCTATGACGAATTTGAACCGGAGGAAATAAAACGCAACGACGACGGCTCTTTTACCGTGGAAGTTTCATATCCTGAAACAGACTGGGTATACGGATACATTCTGTCTTTCGGCAGTACCGTCACCGTAATCAGTCCCCGGAAAGTGGCGGAAGAAATAAAAAAACGCGCGGAAGAAATCCGCAAAAAATATTTATAAGGTGACACACTGCTGTCATGTTTATCCTGTTAGACTTTGGTCAAATCAACGATAAAAATACATAAGGAGAAAACATGGCATACCAACTGAAAGAAGTAACACTGCGGACAGATAATTCCCCTGACGGAATGGAAAAAATTGCAGCCCTATGGAAAGACATAGAAACGGGAAAACTTCCCCTGCTCTTTGACAGCGAGGGAAATTTCCTGCAAGGTCTCAGTCCGGTTTCCCTCTACAGCAATTATGAAAGTAACGAAAAGGGAGAATATGATTTGTCGATAAGAACTGTGACAGCGGAGTTTTTCGCCTCACTGGAAAAAGACACCGCGGAAGGTAAATACTTCAAACTCGAAACAAGGGGAGAAAGGGTACAGGACTGCACCGCCCTGGCGTGGCAACAGGTTTGGCGGCTTTCCGCAGAAGGAAAACTGAAGCGGGCTTTTGTCACTGACATAGAAAGCAGCGTTCCAAAAGAATATACCAAAGACGGCAAAGCCCATTGTTACCTGTACATTTCCCTCCGGAAAGAGTAATCAGGGGGAAAAATCCATAAATCTGAAATCATAAGGGATAACCATATGGCAAGACCGAAAACCAAAGAGGAACTGATTAAAGCAGCCACGTTAAATTATGAAACATTGTGGGAAATTATTTCCGGCTTAACAGAACAGGAGATGAAAATTCCCTTTGATTTTTCTCAGGATTTAAAAAAGAAAGAAGCTCACTGGAAACGGGACAAAAATCTTCGGGATATTTTCGTTCATCTGTATAAGTGGCATCAGCTTTTATTGAATTGGGTGGAATCAAACCAACAGGGGAAATCTACAACCTTTATTCCCCAACCTTATAGTTGGAAAACTTACGGAAACATGAATATTGAATTTTGGAAAAAGGGACAAGCAATTCCGTTGGAAACAGCAAAAGAAACTTTTGTAAAAACACATCAGAATGTAATGAGTCTTCTTGATAAATTTTCCGATGAAGAATTATTTACCAAAGGTATTTTTATATGGGTAGGAGGTAGTACTTTAGGTTCTTATTTCATCAGTGTAACCGCAAGTCACTATGATTGGTCTGTCAAAAAACTGAAAGCACACAAAAAAAAATGTACATAAACAATAAATAAAATGTGGTAAATTTCTATGCTGGAATTAAAAACACTGCGCAACTTGACATTAAAATTTTATTCAAATACTGTTTTGACATACGCTGCCGGCAGCTCTTTATTTTATTGATAAGGAGCAATACCATGTATCATTCTCATTTTACCGGTTCCCATTACCAAGCGGGTTTCCGCTGGGGAAGACTTCTCTTAAACCACGGGAACAGAGTCCTTGAAAATATTCCCTTTGAAATTACCCGGGAGCGGATTGAATACGGAGAATCCTGTATCCCGGTGTACAAAAAATATTATCCTGAAATCCTTGAAGAAATCAGGGGAATCGCCGACGGACAAAAATGCAGTCTGAAAATCCTCCAGGCTTTTTTATTCGGAATGTATGCGATTCCGCCGCAATGCAGCTGCTCCTGTTTTGCAACAACAGGAACGGACGGGATTCTTTTGGGAAGGAACAGTGATTTTTTTCCTGAAAGCCGCCGGCTTAACATGAATGTCATTTACCGGCTTTCAGGGGACGCGATAGATTTTACCGGCAACACCACCGCCTTTGTCGAAATGGAAGACGGAATCAATGCCCGTGGACTTGCGGCAGGATTAACTTCCGTTTTTCCGGCAGTACGGCACCCGGGATTTAACGCCGGCATACTGCTCCGGTATCTTCTCGAAAAATGCGGGACGGTAAAACAGGCCGTGGAAGCAGTAAAAAAAATTCCTGCCGGCAGTTCCTGTAATCTTATCCTTGCCGACATTACTGGAACCATTGTTTCCCTGGAGTTGAATCCTGTAAAAAAGATTTTCATACCGGCAGAGGATAAAGATTCCCGGGCAGATTATGTATGCGCCGTCAACAGGTTCCGGCATCCGGAAATGCAGGAATACAACAATCCGGAAATTGACGACTGGTTTTCCGGACCACGGTTAAAGACCATGGAGGGCTTTTTTTCATCCGCCGGCTCCGGGAAGGGTGTTACAAACCTGCAGTCCGCAAAGGAACTGCTTTCGGGGAAGCACGGTTTTCTGTGCCAGTACGAAAAAGCATCCGGCAAAGACACGGTTTGGTCGGTGGTATACGATTTGAAAAATCAGAAAATCTACCGGGCGGAGGGGAATCCCAGCCGGTGCAGATTCCGGGAAGACGAACGGTTTTTCCGGCAATAAAAAAACAAAAATCCGTCCCGGTTCTCCGGAGTTTCCTACCGGGACAGGATTCAGTACAAACTACTTTAACTTAAAGGAGACACAAACCATGCCCTTTGACTACAAAAAAGAATACAAGGAATTTTATCTTCCGCCGGGAAAGCCGGCTCTGGTAACAATTCCACCCATGAACTACTTCATTGACTTTTCACCCGGAAGATTTTAAGCTTTCAGGAAGAAAGGACAAACTTAAAGGAACGCTCCATGACGATAAAAGAAGCAATATACGAGCGGCACACGGTTCGCAAATATACTGGCAGGGAAATCCCGGCGGAAACAGCCGCACTGCTTAACAGCCGGGTTGCGGAAAACAACAGCAAATTCAATCTGGCAATTAAGCTAGTGACCGGAAACTCCGAAGGCATAATGGGAGCGGCAAAACTCCTTTTGGGACAGGGGGTGAACAATTATTTCATTCTTGCGGGAGAAGACACCCCCGGCCTTGACGAAAAGCTGGGATACTGCGGCGCAGACCTTATCCTTTACGCCCAGACACTGGGGCTCAACACCTGGTGGATTGGCGGAATGGTCAGCAAAAAAGGCGCTGAAAAAAACCTGAACAAAAAGAACCTGCCCATAGGCAGTGTCATTGCGGTGGGTTACGGCAAAACCCAGGGCATCCAGCACAAATCAAAACAGCCGGAACAAATCAGCAGCTACACGGGGGAAGCTCCGGACTGGTTCAAAGCCGGTGTGGACGCGGTGCTTCATGCCCCAACCGCATTGAACAGGCAGTCATTCACCATAACCGGAAAGGGGAACAAGGTTTCCATAACTTACGCAAAAGGCTCCTTCTCCGGCATTGACCTGGGCATCGGCAAATACCATTTTGAAGCCGGCGCCGGGAAAGATAATTTTGAATGGGAATGAGGGATTATGCGGGGACTGCACGGCTCAAATAAAAACAGAAAGATAAAAGCTCCTTTCTCCATCCTGCGGGAAAACCTTGAAGAACTTTCCCTGGAGGCTGTCATTGTCCCCGCAAGGGAAACAGATGATCCGGGGGAAGGAGGGGCTGCGCTCTTTAAAGCCACCGGAGCGAAACACGTGATTTCTGCAAGCCCTGATTCCGACTGCACAAACGGCACCGGGGCTGAAAAAGAAAAGGCCTTGCAGGAAAGTTACCGGAAGGCTTTCAAAGCCGCCGGGGATCTGGGATGCAAAACCTTGGGGCTGCCATTCCCTGCATGGGAAAGTTACGGCATCCCCAAAGAGACGGAGCTTAAAGTCCTGGAAGAAGAAATACGTAACTTCCTTCTGGAACACCCTGTGCAGATTGTCCTTGCGGTAAAAGAAAAAAAACTTCCCCTGGTATCCGGAAAACTTTTTGACGGGATTCAAAACTTTATTGAAAGCAACGCTGAGCAGGAAGAAGACACCGGGGACATTCTGTATTCCGGGCCGGTGCCCTTGGGTGCTGTCCCTGTCCGGGGAAAACCAATCCACAGCCGGCGGGAATATTCCCATGCCCCAAAAAGATTCCTCTGTGAGGAACCGGCGGAATGTGACGCTGAAATTGACGGAGCCTTACCAGAGGCGGATGGAATACAGGACTTTATAGACAGCGCCGGCGGTAAACTGAATTTCCAGAACACCCTGCAACACCTGATTGCGGAGCGGAAACTCGACAACGCCACCGTGTACAAAAAAGCCTTTATCGACAAAAAGTTTTTTTCCAAAATAATCAGCAAAAGGGATTATATCCCTAAGAAACACACGGTGATGGCGCTGGGGCTGGCATTGGAACTGGAAATCCGGCAGTACGAGGACTTTCTTGCCAGCGCAGGATACGCCTTTATGCCTTCCAGCAAATTCGACCTGATTATCAAATACTGCGTGTTGAACAAAATCTACAATATAATAAGCATCGACCTAATCCTTGATTCCTACGGCCTGCCCTGCTTTTCCCCGGAATAAAATCCTGAACCCGCCGGTTAAAATCCTAAAAACAAAAAGTCGCCGGAAAGGCGACCACCCGTAAAGACCTTCATGGTACCATAGGGTAAAAGATTCCTGAAGCGGTTTGATCCCGCGTCAGGGATTGGAGTGGTGGCGGAGCCAGTGTTTTTGCGGAGCGAAAACACCGGAGGCCTTTGGCCGGAGCCACGGAAAGCCCGGTGCCGTAACCGGAGAAAAATCCGGTTACGGCAGACGCCCAAAAGAAGAACGGAGGCAACAACATGAAAAAGGGTCTTACGGAAATTGTTTTTATCCTTGACGAAAGCGGTTCGATGAGCGGACTTGAAAAAGACACGGTGGGAGGTTTCAACTCTTTTATCGGCAGGCAGCGGAATGTTGAGGGGGAAGCACTGGTGTCGGTGGTGCTGTTCAGCGGAAGCTCAAAGGTGTTGTACGACCGGACGGAGCTTTCCAAAATCGAACCCATGACGGAAGCCATGTATTGTCCGGGAGGCTGCACCGCCCTTTTGGACGCTGTGGGAAATGCCGTAAACCACATCAGGACAATCCACAAGTACGCCAGGGAAGAAGACCAGCCTGAAAAAACGGTTTTTGTCATCACCACTGACGGGGAGGAAAACTCCAGCCGGGAATTCACTTACCGGAAAGTCAAAGAGTTAATCGAAAGGCAGCAGAAGGATTGCGGCTGGGAATTCATTTTCCTCGGGGCGAACATTGACGCCGGGGAAGAAGCGGCAAGAATCGGCATTGACCCGGATCAGGCGGTGCGGTATGAATGTGACAGCGCAGGAACCCTCCTTAATTTCGAGGTGCTGGGGGAAGCCATGTGTTCCATGCGGGAAGGGAAAAAACTGAACCGGAGCTGGAAGAAGAACATAGAAAAGTATTACGGCGAAAAGAAAAGGTGACCCACGCTCTGCCGCCGCTCTTTACCTGCGGACACCACGGTGGGCAACGGGCGGCGTGACAGGCAACGGAGGTGTGGATGTGTGGCGGTGTCCACCGGGCAACGGGCGGTGTCAGGAAACGGAGCTGCCGTTGACGGGACGGATGACACGGCAGGGATTTCCCGCCGCCACCATATTTTCCGGGATGTCCTTTGTCACAACGCTTCCCGCACCGATGACGGAACCGCTTCCGACAGTCACACCGGGAAGCACTATCACTCCGCCGCCCAGCCAGCAGCCGTTTCCGATTTTCACAGGAAGCGCATAAGTCCGGCAGAAATATTCCCCGGATTCAGGAGACCAGTCCGGCGTGAGCCTTTCAGCAAGTTCCACCGGATGGGCAGCTGTGTAAATCTGCACATTGGATGCAATAAGGACATTGTCACCGATAACAATTTCATTACAGTCCACAAAAGTGCAGTTCATGTTGATTGAAACATTGCTGCCAAGATAAATGTTCCGTCCGTAATCGCATATAAACGGCTGACCCACAGAAACATTCGAACCAATACCACCGAACAAACGTTCCAGGACATTCCGCATTTCATTTTTTTGATTGTAATCCAAACGGTTGTATTCGGCAAGCAAAGAACGGGCATTGCGCTTGAAATCCAGAAAAACTTTATCATGGCAGTTGTAATACTCGCCTGCCAGACACTTTTCCAACTCCGTCATACATTCCCTCTTGAATATGAAAAATATAATGAAAGCAAATACTGATATTTTATCCAGCCTGCGTTAAACAATTATATTCACAATTATTCCCGTCAAAAACGAAAACAACATAATGAAAACCAAATAAAGCAAAAAACGCTTTATGTCCAATATTATTTTCAATGCACCCAGATTGGTGATTTTCGTGGCAGGCCCTGTTATCATGAAAGCCGCGGCGCTTCCCACACTCATCCCATCCGCAAGCCATGTGCCGATAAGTGGAATCGTTCCTCCACCGCAGGCGTACAGGGGAACGCCCATTGTCGCCGCAAGGAGGACACCAAGCCTGTCATCTTTGCCGAACAGGCGGGAAACAAATTCTCCGGGAATATAACGCTGGAATAGGGCGGATAAAAACACGCCGAGTAAAAAATACGGCCCTGTCACTTTAAGATTCCTGCCGATGTTTTTCAGAAGCCGCACGAACAAATTGGGAGAAATGTCCCTGTCCTGTTTTTCAAACATTTCTTCAAAGGAAAAGAAATCGCCGCCGAAAAACTTTACCGCCAAGCCGGCTGTGATGCCGCACAAGAAACATGAAAGTATCCTGACAACCACAACCGTGCCGCCCAATGCGCCGGAATAAATTATCAGCTGTGGGTTTAACAAAATTGAGCTCATCATAAAAGCGGCCAGCGGACCGTTTTTCACGCCGCCCCTTGACAGGGAAGCGGCGATGGGAATTGTCCCGTACATACAAAGGGGAGAGGCGATTGCCAAAACAGAAGCGGCTGCCAGCGCAATTATACCCTGGGAATGCTGTCCAGATAATTCAACGGCTTTTAAAATCCATTTTTTCAAGAAAACAGAAATCACCGACCCCACCACAATGCCGAACAAATAATATCCGGCGATTTGCATAAACTGGAGTTCAAAGTAATATGAAAGATATACAAATTCCCTTCTGAGAATTTCACTCATCAATATTTACCAGTTTGTATTCCCTGCTTCCCAATCCTATTTTCTCCCCATGCTCCAAGGTGTGCAGGCCATCCCGTGACTCAATGCGCTTTACCAACGAAGCGCCGTCACCGTCTTTTTGCGCATACACTAAATCCACGCAAGCCTGGTCAAGAGCCACAGGGTCATTGGACGCAAGGATGCCTATATCGTGCATGTCCGGTTCCGCCGGGTTGCCGTTACAATCACAATCCACTGAAAGGCGGTTCATCACATTGATGTAAGTGATTCTTTTTCCGTAATCCAGATAATCAGAAACGGATTTCCCCGCCTCCGCCATACTCTCGGTGAAAGCTTTTTGGCTTCCACCCCAGGGATTCGTCCTGCTCTTCCCTCCGGAATGAATCCATCCTTTTCCGGCGGAGGAAGCAAGCCCGATGGAAATATTTTTTATCGCACCGCCGAAACCGGCCATGGCGTGACCTTTAAAATGAGACAGTACAAGATAGCTGTCATAATCGGGGAAAGAAGCGCCCACATAGTTTTCCTTCAAAACGTCACCGCCGTTTACAGGAAGGGTGAAGGAGCCGTCTTCATCCTGAATTTCAAAATCCGCAATGTCCGTAAACCCATGATCCTTTGCAACCTGATAATGCATCCGTGTTGCGGCACGGGAACCGCCATATGCCGTATTGCATTCAACGATTGTTCCATTGACTGACCGCACAAGGTCGGCGATAAGCTCCGGACGCAGGTAATTGCTTGCCGGAGGTTCCCCCGTTGAAATCTTTACAGCCACCCTGCCCTCCGCTTCCCAGTCCAGGGCTTCATAAATCTCCATCAAAGACCCGGGACTTATCTCGCTGGTAAAATAAACCACGGGAACTTCCTGCCCCTGTCCAAAAAGAGGGAAAATGAAAAGCAATACAATGAAAATCGACAAAAACTTTTTCATAGGACCTCCCTGTTTGACAAAACTATCAGTCAGGTTATAAATTCAGATTGAAACATGTATACTATACAACAGTCATCTGA
The DNA here is from genome assembly GCA_949299755.1 of uncultured Treponema sp. Classification (GTDB taxonomy): domain Bacteria; phylum Spirochaetota; class Spirochaetia; order Treponematales; family Treponemataceae; genus Avitreponema. The sequence continues at coordinate 38,470 of CASGBA010000017.1, forward strand.
AAAAGTCCAATTCTTATTTTTTATTGCCATCCATAACAAAAAAGCATGATGAGGATTTTCGGTCTTAATAAAGCATTCCAGCCGTTATTAAGGTATATCTTCGGTTAGACCTGCTTGTTCCCATTCCTCATTTGAAGCATTTATTGCCTTTGAAGGATCACCAGCTTTGAAAGCTCCATTAACAAAAATCACATCTGGAACATTTGGAAAATAAGATTGAGAGTAAGCAGCTTCATCTTTAAATAAAACTTCTCTATAACCATATTTAGTTATTAAATTTATAATATCTGTAGATGAAAGTTTCGTAAGATCTAAAGAGGCAGCACTTGATACTGTAATGCCTAACCGCAACTTGGACTAAAACAGGAAAGCTAATAAGGTGTATAATAACAAAAGGACGTACACCTTATGGGAAGAACAAGAAGAAAGTT
>CASGBA010000018.1 GCA_949299755.1 uncultured Treponema sp.
AGAAAGGTATGAAGCCGTTCCGGAATGTACACGGAACGCCGGGGTGAAGCTTCCCCGCCCGTCCTTCTTTCCTTCCCTTTTTGTTTCGGTTGATTTGGGACTGTAGCTCAGTTGGTTAGAGCACTTCTCTGATAAGGAAGGGGTCAAAAGTTCAAATCTTTTCAGTCCCATTAACACGGAACCGAGAAGATTTGTTTACGGTTCCGGTGATATTTGAAAGAGCAGGGAAGGGGCGCGTGGAGCGCGGAAACGAACAAATAGGAACCGTCCGAGGCGGGAAGGCCCGTGTCGCGGGGTGCGCCCGGGACGCGGGAGCGGAAGGCGGGAGATAATATGGTCAAGCGAAACACAGGTTTATGGCGGATGCCTTGGAGCTGCCGGGCGAAGAAGGCCGTGATAAGCTGCGAAAAGCCGCGGGGAGGAGCACATATCCCGTGATCCGCGGATTGCCGAATGGGGTAACCCGCGCGCCGGGAGGCGCGCACCGCAAGGGCTGAATGAAATAGGCCCGCGGGGTGATACTGAGTGAAGTGAACCATCTAAGTAACTCGGGAAAAGAAATCAACAGAGATTCCGGGAGTAGCGGCGAGCGGAACCGGAAGAGCCCAAACCGCTTCAAGCGGGGTTGTAGGGCCGCACTGGGGCAACCCGGGGAGTTTTGAGAAAAACCGTCTGTAGGGGAAAGGTCTGGGAAGGCCTGCCGGAGAGCGTGAGAGCCGCGTAGCCGGAACGGACGGAACTCCCTGGTGCGGTACCTGAGTAGGGCGGGGCACGAGGAACCCTGCCTGAATCCGGGGGGACCACCCTCCAAGGCTAAATACCGAGCAGCTACCGATAGTGCAGAAGTACCGTGAGGGAAAGGCGAAAAGAACCCCTGCTAGGGGAGTGAAATAGAACCTGAAACCATAAACCGACAATATGTCACGGGCGGAGACGCTTGTGGCGTGCCTTTTGTAGAATGAGCCTGCGAGTTACGGTGCGCGGCGAGGTTAAGGGATTGGAGTCCCGGAGCCGAAGGGAAACCGAGTCTGAACAGGGCGATGCAGTCGCGTGCCGTAGACCCGAAGCCAAGGTGATCTAGTTACGGGCAGGTTGAAGCAAGGGTAAAACCTTGTGGAGGACCGAACTTTAATCTGTTAAAAAAGGTAAGGATGACCTGTGACTAGGAGTGAAAGGCTAAACAAACCTGGAAATAGCTGGCTCTCCCCGAAATGCCTTTAGGGACAGCCTCATGCAAAGCTTCAGGAGGTAAAGCTCTGGATGGACTAGGGGGCGTCACTGCCTACCAAACCCAATCAAACTGTGAATGCCTGAAGCCAGCGCATGGGAGTGAGACTGCGTGCGACAAGGTTCGCGGTCGAGAGGGAAACAGCCCGGACCGTCGGCTAAGGTCCCGAAATGCCGCTAAGTGTAAAATGAGGTGCGGATACAAAGACAGCCAGGAGGTTGGCTTAGAAGCAGCCATTCCTTTAAAGAGTGCGTAATAGCTCACTGGTCGAGTGTCCGTGCGCAGATAATGTAACGGGGCTAAGCGGCATACCGAAGCCACGGATCTGCGCCGCAAGGCGCAGGTGGTAGGGGAGCATTCCATGGACCGGCGAAGGGGGACCTGCGAGGGCCCCTGGAGGGGATGGAAGAGAGAATGCAGGTATAAGTAAACGAAAAGAAGGGTGGGATTCCCTTCCGCCGAAAACCTAAGGTTTCCTGGGTAAAGGTCGTCTTCCCAGGGTAAGTCGGCCCCTAAGGCGAGGGCGAAAGCCGTAGCCGATGGGAATCCGGTTCATATTCCGGAACCCCAGCAAGTTTCGATGGCAGGACGCATGAGGTGAAATCCGGCCGGGCGACGGTTGTCCCGGTCCAAGCGGCGAACCGTTGAGGGGTGCAGGCAAATCCGCATCCTGAGGCGAGCCGTGATGGCGATGTGGGCCACGGCCCACCGTAGCGGACGTAATCAAGGTGCCGGGAAACACTGTCTAAGGCAAGGCTTGCTGGGACCGTACCGCAAACCGACACAGGTAGGTGGGATGAGAAATCTAAGGCGCTCGAGAGAACTCGCGTTAAGGAACTCGGCAAAATGCACACGTAACTTCGGAAGAAGTGTGGCCCCTGTTTGGTTGAAGAGTGGGGGCGGCACAGAGCAGGCCCAGGCGACTGTTTATCAAAAACACAGCCATCTGCGAACCAGCAATGGGACGTATAGGTGGTGACACCTGCCCGGTGCCGGAAGGTTAAGAGGAGAGGTCAGAGGCGACTCGAAGCTTTGAATCGAAGCCCCGGTAAACGGCGGCCGTAACTATAACGGTCCTAAGGTAGCGAAATTCCTTGTCGGGTAAGTTCCGACCCGCACGAATGGTGTAACGATTCTGGGCGCTGTCTCAACGCGAGGCTCGGTGAAATTTATATACCGGTAAAGAAGCCGGTTACCCATAGTTAGACGGGAAGACCCCGTGAACCTTCACCGTAACTTATCATTGGGACTTGGTTCACCATGTGTAGAATAGGTGGGAGACGTTGAGGCGTGGCCGTCAGGCTGCGCGGAGTCGGCCGGTGAAATACCACCCTTGGTGTATTAGGTTTCTAACCCTTTCCGTGAAGCCGGAAGGGGGACAATGATAGGCAGGCGGTTTGACTGGGGCGGTCGCCTCCCAAAGAGTAACGGAGGTGCGCGAAGGTCTCCTCACCCTGGTTGGAAATCAGGGCGCGAGTGTAAAGGCACAAGGAGGCTTGACTGCGAGAGTGACAGCTCGGGCAGGTACGAAAGTAGGTCTTAGTGATCTGGCGGTAGCGTGTGGAAGCGCCGTCACTTAACGGACAAAAGGTACTCCGGGGATAACAGGCTGATTTTCCCCAAGAGTTCACATCGACGGGAAAGTTTGGCACCTCGATGTCGGCTCATCGCATCCTGGGGCTGAAGCAGGTCCCAAGGGTTTGGCTGTTCGCCAATTAAAGCGGTACGTGAGCTGGGTTCAGAACGTCGCGAGACAGTTCGGTCCCTATCTGCTATGGGCGTTGGATGATTGAGGGGGGCTGCTTTTAGTACGAGAGGACCGAAGTGGACGGACCGCTGGTGTACCAGTTATCCCGCCAGGGGTAAGTGCTGGGTAGCTAAGTCCGGAAGGGATAACCGCTGAAGGCATCTAAGCGGGAAGCCCGCCCCGAGATAAATCATCCCTGAGGATTCAATCCTCCTGAAGACCCCGGAGAGACTATCCGGTTGATAGGCTGCAGGTCCAAGCGCGGCAACGCGTTCAGCCGAGCAGTACTAATAGGTCGTGCGGCTTGACCATATTATTTTCCGGCCGTCCGTTCGTTTCCGCGCCCCGCGCCCCCTTTCCCCCCGTGCGTTTTTTTTAACCAGTTTATAACGCCCGGTGGCCATAGTGGAGAGGCAATACCCGTTCCCATCCCGAACACGGAAGTCAAGCTCTCTTACGCCGATGATACTGCTGATCAAGTGGGAAAGTAGGTAGCTGCCGGGCTTTTTTATTTTCCATGCTTTTTCATATATCTTTTTTATTTGATTTGCCATGAAATACCTTGAACTGTCTTTGAAGGAGGTTTTTTTGGAGGCAGGTTATACCATTGTTGTTGGCAATCTGGATGTTTTAAGCTCTTTATGCGGTCCCAATGATGGGAATTTGGATATAATTGAAACTTATCTTGGGGCTCCGGTTGTTTTGCAAGGTAATGAACTGACGTTATTATCCTTGGATGACGATATGTGCAGGAAATTCCAGGTTCTTGTGGACAGGATTGTTTCCTTTTCGACCGGTGCCGGTAATAATGATTTTCAGGCTGTTTCCGGTATGGGGGACAGGCGTTTCCTTTTAGATTGCGGTTATCCATCCGGAAATATTCCTGTCTTGGATTCTTCAATCTTAAACAGTCTTATTGATTCTATTGAATCTTCTTCATCTGATGAGTTCCCCATGAATTCATTCATTGAAATTCCCCATTCCTACAAGAAAATTTTTCCAAGGACACTCAAACAGGCTGAATTTTTCGCGAAGGTAAAAACAAGCGATGTGGTGTTTTGTGAAGGCCCGGCCGGAACCGGAAAAACTTTTTTAGTTCTTGCGGAAGCCCTGTATCTTCTTCTTTCAAAGCGTGTGCAAAAAATTGTTTTAACCCGCCCAGTTGTTGAGGCCGGGGAAAATCTTGGCTTTCTGCCGGGTGATTTGGAACAGAAACTCAATCCCTATCTCCGGCCATTGTATGATGCCATGGAAAAAATCCTTCCCCGGGAAGTTATAAGGCGGCTTATGGATTCTGCGTCGATAGAAGTTGCCCCTCTGGCTTATATGCGGGGACGCAGCATTGATAATGCCGTGGTTGTTTTGGATGAGGGGCAAAACACCACGAAAGGGCAAATGAAAATGTTTTTGACAAGGTTGGGTGAGAATTCCAAAGCCTTTGTTACAGGGGATTTGTCCCAAGTGGATTTACCCAGGCATGAAATTTCCGGTTTCGCCCATGCCTTGGAGGTGTTGCGGAATATTGGTGAAATCGCCATAATTTCGTTTGGGCACGGGGATGTGGTCCGTGTTCCTATTGTTAAGAAAATTATACAGGCTTATGAACAGAAAAAAAATTAACCTTTCTGCACCGGGTTTTATCGATCGCTGCATAAAAAAAATACGTGTTAACGCAAAAAAAATACTCATGTTGTTAACGGTTTTTTTTATCCTTTCTTTGGGAACCTGCGTTTCATTCATTGAAGATTCCGGTTTCGGACGTATAGATCTGAATGATTTTAAGGTCGGTTCAATTGCTGACAGGGATGTGGTTTTGGCCAGGGATCTTTCTTATGTTGATGAGAATGCCACGGAAATCCGCAGGAATGCCAAGTTGAATTTGGTTACTGCCCTGTTCCGGTATATTCCAGCGGATTCAAATCTTTCTCCGGAAGCTTCTTCCCTGGCTGCCAATCAAACAAAATTTTTTGATTTCCTTCATTACGTAGAAAAACTTCGTTTGGATTCATCTGATGCTTTGACAAATTCGCTGGAAGTTCAAGAGTCTTATCCGGGAACAATTTCCCCGGAAATTTTGGAATCCTTTTTTTCCCTTCCTTCTGACGCCCAGTCTGAAATCCTTCAGTTTACCGCTTCTTTTTTCAATGTGGTAAATACAAAGGGACTTGTGTCTTTCCCTGACAAAGGATTGGAACAGTTCAGCAAAACTGAGGTTGAGGTTGTCCGTGGAAATGAAAGAACCACTGTTCCAAAGTCTTCCCTTTTGACAAGGGAGAATTTGCCTGATTTCCTTAATTCTGAGGTTTTTTCGGCCGGCTTGAATTCCGAATGGGAAAAGTATGTCCTTGCCTTTGTTTCACCTTTTTTGAAGGAAAACCTGGTTTATCAGGATGATGAAAGTGAAGCAAAAATCATGCAAGCCCTTGATTCCGTTTCCCCTGTTTTAATTGTAATTCCTAAAGGGGAAAAAATTGTCAGGCGTGGATATATAATAACCGAAGAAAGTTTCAACCAGCTTGAATATTTGAGCAAAACCGATGTGAAAATCAACACAGAGCGTTTTTTAGCCACGATACTGGTTCTATTCCTTTCATTGGTTATTGCTTCATTTATGCTTTTATCTGTTCCCTGCAAGGATTTGGCTTTTTTCAGATACCAGCTTTTTTTGTTTGTTTGTTTTGCTGTCATATACGTTGCCTGCCTGATTTTTTCCCATATTCAGCCCCTGCAGAAACCTCTTAATTTTATGCTTGTGTTGCCTGTAGCTTTTTTCTCCATGCTTACCGCAATCTTGTTGAACAAAATAGTGGCCATCATTATGGTTTTCATTTTTTCAGCTGCGGTTTTTTGCGCCTCAGGATTTATGCCTGAACCGGTGCTTTTTTCTGTGTTCACCGGTGTGGCGGCTGTGGCTGTGGTACGTAATACCGGTAAAAGGCTGGATCTTGTTCATTCTGCCGGGATCCTTTCTGTGATGAGCGCCGCAGTCAGTTTCGTGATTACGGTGGTGTATCCGGTGGCCTTCCCGGGAATGTCTTTTTTCATTATTAGTGCGGCTATCAACGGTTTTTTAAGCGGGATATTGGTTATAGGATTTTTACCCTTGCTGGAAAATCTGCTTAACACAGTGACAAGCTTCAGGTTGATGGAGCTTTCCGATTTAAATACATCCCTCATGCAGAAAATGCTGCTTACAGTTCCCGGTACATACAATCATTCCCAGATGGTTGCTTCCTTGGCGGAAAACGCTTGTAGGGCTATAGGCGCAAATTCCCTTTTGGCCAGGGTAGGAGCTTATTACCATGATATAGGGAAAATGGAACAGGGGGAATATTTTGTAGAAAATCAAACCGGAGAAAATAAGCATACGGATTTAGCACCCCGGCTGTCAGCCACTATTATACGCAGTCATGTAAAACAGGGGATTGAGAAAGCGAGAAATCTGAAGTTGCCCCAGGAAGTAATTGATATTATTTCGGAACATCATGGAAACAGTGTTATTTCTTATTTTTATAATAAAGCTAAAGATGAAAATCCCGACACCGATCCGGAAGATTTCATGTATCCCGGAAATCCTCCCCGTTCCAAAGAGTCTGCGGTTGTAATGCTTGCGGATACTGTTGAGGCTGCGTGCAGGAGTTTGGAAAAACCATCTGCGCCCAGACTAGAAAAATTCATTGACGAACTTGTGAAAGCAAAGATAGAGCACGGGCAGCTTAAAGACTGTGATTTGACTTTCAGGGATTTGGGAGTGATAAAACAATCTTTTGTGAATATTCTTGCCGGTTATTATCACACTAGGATTGAATACCCGAATCAAAAGGATCCTGATGAAATTGACAAACCCCAGGATAAGGACAAGGTAAAGGAAACCGCCAGGGAAATTGCCAAGGAAATACAGAAAGAGCCTTCTTCCAGTGGTTCGTCTGTTATGAAAGAGCCGGGACGGGAAACGGCGGATGATGTTACGAAAGAAACTTCTAAAAATGTTTCCCGACGGACATCTGCCGGGAAAAAGGCTCCATCTGCCCGGACTGAAAAGAAAAAAGCCGTGAAAAGTCTTTCCGCCGGACGTAAAAGGGAAGATTCTGAGTATAATGTGAGGTGAAAAACTATGTGTTCAGAATCCTGCGATAATTCCATCGTTTATCCTGCCGGAGAATACGAATGCGGCTCTTTCCGGTTTCAGGTTTCCATCGAAAAAGGAAAGGAATTTCCTTTTAATATTGATGGCCTTGGTCGTGTGGCGGAATCAGCCTTAAAAACAGATATTGTTAATCCAGGGAAAAAATTCTGGGATTTTTCCATCGTTTTTTGCGGAAATGAATTTATCAAGGATTTGAACAGGGATTTCCGGAATTTGGATGAACCCACCGACATCCTTTCGTTTGAAATTGGAGAAGAATTCGAAGATGAATCAGGAAGGACTGTTTTTAACGCAGGGGAAATAATAATAAGTTTTGAAAGACTTTTTTATAATTCTTCTGAATTCGGTGTTACCGCAAATGAAGAATTGAAACGCCTCATTATTCATGGTATCCTGCATTTAAGTGGAATGGATCATTCTGATAATTCTCCTGAGCAGGAAATGCTGAGGATTCAGGAAAATATATTGAATACTTTGGGTACTGAAATTGTTTTTGAAGAGGAATAAAATGGGATTTCTTGAAAAATTAACCCGGAAAAAAAAGGATTCTTCTTCCCAGGATTTAGAAGAGGATCTTGCTGCAAAGCTTAATGAAGAAAAACGGGATATGATCCGCGGTGTTGTGGATTTGTCTGAAACTTCCGTAAAAGAGGTAATGGTTCCACGTATTGACGTGGATTTTCTTCCTATGGATACGGAGGGAAATGAGCTTTTGATGAAGGTGGCGGAGAGCGGTCATTCCCGTTTTCCTGTATACGGTGAGACAATTGACAATGTGATCGGTGTTTTGTACGTAAAGGATTTGATAAACCTTTTGTCAAAAAATGAGGAATTGGAAATAAAAAAAGTCATCCGCAAGCCTTTTTTTGTCCCGGAAACCAAGCGTATTGACGCCTTGTTGAGGGAATTTAAAAGACGCCATATTCATATTGCCATCGCTGTGGATGAATACGGCGGAGTTTCCGGAATTGTTTGCATGGAAGACATTATTGAAGAAATTGTCGGCGACATTCAGGATGAGTTTGATAATGAAAGGGAGGATATTGTTCCCATAAGCGAAGGAGTGTGGCTCTGTGATGCCAGGGCTGCTTTGGACGATTTGTCGGACATTTTTGGAGACACGCCTCCCGGAGAGGAATTTGATACTCTTGGTGGCTTTGTTTTTAATCTTTTCGGGAAAATACCTGTCCGATACGAGAAAGTTTGCTGGAACAATTTTGAATTCATAATTCAGGATATGGATGGACACAGGATAAATACCGTGAAAATCATTGGAAAAAAAGAACAGGAAAACCCGAAATAAATTTCCTGGTTTTATTTTCTGATTTTGAGGGATATTTTGAAAAATAAAGACATTGGGAAAAAGCTGTTTATTTTTGTTTTAATGATGGTTGCCTCTAGTGGAATTTTTGCCCAGAATGCAGTGGATTTTTACAGGCGTGGGAAAAATGCCCAGAACAGCGGTGATTGGTATTCCGCCGCAGAACAGTACCAGGAGTCTTTAAGACTTAATCCGGCTTTTTTTGATGCATTGTATTCCCTTGCCCAGTGTTTTTATGAGCTTGAAGAATATGACAGGGCTTTATTCTATGTTCTTGAAGCTGAAAAACTGCGGTCAAATTCACAGGATGTGCAAACCCTTCACGGATTTATCCTCATAGGGTTAAGGCAACTGACGGAAGCTGAGGCTGTGTTTTCCGAAGTCCTCCGGTTGTGGCCGAATAATGTTAATGCGAGATTCGGACTTGGGGAACTTGATGTGGCCGCCGGGCGTATTTCCGCTGCGGAAAACCAGTATATGCAGGCTTTGAACAGAAGTCCGGAAAACCGCAGGGCTCTTTTGTCTCTGGCGATGGTCTGTCAGGAAGAAGGGAAGACGGAAACTGCGGCGGGTTTTATTGAACAAGCTTTGAAATACTACGGAGACAATGCCCAGACTCTTTACATAGCCGGTATTTTTGAAATGAACAGGAAAAGCTATGAAATGGCGGAGAAATATCTGCGTGCGTCGTTAACGGTTGATCCTTCGTATACCGATGCCTTGGACGCCCTTGCCTCCGTTTTGTACTATTCTGACCGTTACCAGGAAATGAATGGGGTTGCGGATGATTTAATTAAAAAAAATAGAAGCGAAACAAAATCCTGGTATCAAAAAGTTTTGGCGCTTTCAAAGTTAAACCGGATGGATGAAGCTGTTTCCGCCGCTTCATCGGGGTTAAAAGCCGGTCAGGAAGATGAAATCTTGCGTATTTTTGCCGAGGATTTAATCCTGGAAAATTTCCCTTTGGAAGACTCCAGGCGTAAGGAATGGGCTTCCGCCAGATTCAAAAACGCCCGGTCTTTTGAAAGACACAATATGTCAGGACGGGCAATTTTCGAATACAGACGGGGTTTGAAGCTTAACCCTTATGACACTTCTGCAAGAATGGCTTATGCAACCCTTCTTCTTTCAGGCGGATATCCCACAAGATATCTGGAAGAAATGACCTTCATAAAATCCTTGGGGGATACTTCTACTGTTGTAAGCGATGCCGTTGAAAACTATGAAAATTTATTGCAGCAATCTGTTTCTTCCAGATGGAATATAGACCCCCTTTATGTGGATAAGGGCCATATTACTCTTGGCCTTTATTTTTTTACTTCCTCTGGGAACCTTATTCATCCCGGGGCGGAAAAAACCACGGCTTCTGCCCTTGCGGATGCCTTATCGTTTTACCGTCGCTTTGATGTTTACACGGAAATGGAACCTGTAAGCGGTTATGCGGAGGCTTTCCGGAAGTCCAGGGAAAATGGAGATGATTATTTTGCCGTTGTCAGTTTGGATGAAAATAAAACTGACATCAGTGTTAAGATGGATGTGTATTTATCCCGGACAGGAACTCCTGCAGGCACTTTTTCTGTTTTCAGGACTGGAAACGGCAGATTTTCTTCAGCCCTGCGCCGGCTCGCTGACACTGCTTCCTCCGCGTTTCCGGTATTCGGAACTGTTCTACAGCGGGAACAAAATAAACTGGTGGTTGATTTGGGAAAATCTGACGGTATTGCCGCCGGCTCCTCTTTTGCGGTTATTTCTGCCGATTCTCTGGCCTTCGTGCCGGATGGCCTGGGGGTGAATTTCCCGGAAAAATCCGTTCTGGGTTATGTGGATATTTCAAAGGTGGATTCGGATGTCAGTGAAGGGACTTTTTCCAGAAACGGTTTCTTTGACAGGATGAATCCTGGGGATATAGTTGTTTTACTTTCATCCGGGGAGAATGCCCGGTCTGACAATACGGCTCAGGCATCCGGCGGAACAGCGCCCGCTTCCTCCACATCCGATGCTTCCCCGGACGGTTCCACCTCAACAGTTTCAGGGACAATAGAGGCGGATTACAGTGAGCCGGGGTTGTTTTCCATACTTCATGGAATAAGATGAAATACGATTTATAACTTTTTCATTGTCCTCTGTACCCATTCCCGGGATTTGTTGTAGTACATTTCCTGGGAAAGCAGGAATTCCTCCAATGCCTTGTCATAGGCGGAGGTAAAGAAGTAAGCTTGACCCAGGTAAAAATGAACCCGGGCTGAAATTTCCGGCGTTCTTCTTAATGTCATAAAAACTGATAATTCTGAAGCCAGTTTTTCCCATTGTTTTGTCTGGAAACTGTCATCCAGTATTTTTTTTAATGCGGATTCTTCCCCTCCTGATGCTTCATAATCTTCCGGAAAACGGTAGGGGACATCCTGTATTGCAGGGGTATTCGCTGTTGTTCCGGCCAGTCCGTTAAGCGAAGTCAGGATTTTTTCCGTATTCCTTGAAAACCTTACCGGTGTCTTGTCAACCTGTCCGGGAATATTCAAGGTGGGAAGGGGAACAGCACGGGCTGTGTTTTTACGTTGTGGTTTTAAATCAGCGTATTCCGCCGGAACTTCAACGGGGAATTCGTTGGTGTTTTCCCCGTACTTGAATAGGGCTGTCCCACTGCGGATAATGTTTTCTGGAACAGCCGCATAATAGTAGGGAACCCCCGGCACAGGATAGTCCACGTATGGCAGGGAATCTTCGTTCAAAGTCGCAATAATCGTTGCCCGTGTCAAAGCTGTCTGGTTTTCAAATGGCAGGGTGGAACGGTAAAGTATCACCGGTTTATTTTTGTCGGAAGAAGCCCAATTAACTATCACCGCCTGATTTTTCAATATCACGTCAAACATGGATATCTGCATGTCAGGATCTTCTTCCTTCATGGTGACTTCAACCGGAAATACCAGGGAATTTTCCGAGGGTACAAAAAAAATGGTTTGGGCTCCGGTGTTTTCTTCATAGGGAACAACCGCATAGAAAAATTCACCGGGTTTCTCAAGAATTTCCGTAAAAGAAAAGCTGTCTTTTTTTGTTATGCCGGCTTCCTCCGCCTCAATGTAGTTGGACAGGGTTATGGGCTTTGTATGCCTTAGTATTTTGCATCCTGTTTTCTGGTTTTCAAAAGGCTTCCAGCTTATGGTAATCCGGTTTTCCTCTGCCTCAGCCTTTATCGCAGAAGGAATCGGAGGAACAGGAACTTTTTTGATTTGTATTTTTTCAGCCAAGGTTTCTTCCCGGGGCATATCCTGTTCCGGTATATCCTGAGCCTCTAGTTTGTATCCGGAAAAGAGTAAAAATAAAACCGCCAAAAACGACGCAAGAAAAAAACTGAAAAATTTCATATATCACTATTTTCGCAATATTTTAAAGAATTTGCAAGGATTAAAATCGAACCAGGTGTTTTTCATCGGAATGCAAAAGGTTTGACAAGAAAGCTCTATTATTTTATGCTGAAGTATGTTTGTTTCCGTGGTTTTGGATCCCGGCGGTGAGGATTCCGCCCGGGAATTAACATCTTTAATGTCTGATTATGGGTTTAAGCGGGTTCAACGGGCTTGTTGGGAATCCGTTAAAATCAGTCCGGCGGTTTTGAACGAACTGAAACAGGATATTGACCGGGCAACTGATTACTACGATACAGTGAGGATATATCAGTTTCCGGTGGAAAATGTCCTTGCTGTTACTGAACTTTACCGGAAAAAATGGAAAAGAATCCTGGTTAAACCGCCGGTTTCTTCAGATCCCCGGCGGTTGAAGTAAAATGAGGATTGGTGGCTGTAAAATCAACGGAGGATAAAATGATACTTGAAGAATGTAAAGTCCCGATTGCGGAAATACGTGCCGCAGTTGATGAAGTATGGGGGCGTCTTTGACCCGGCTGCGGTTAAAGAAAAAATAGCGGAAAAAGAGGAATTTTCAGCCCAGCCTGGTTTTTGGGAAGATGCCAAAAAAGCGGAAAAAACCATGGCAGAAATAAAGGCTCTGAAAAACAGGATTGAACCCTGGGAGGAATTACGTACCAGGGTGGATGATTTGGAAGCTCTTTATGAGTTGGCCGCTGAATCCGGTGATGATTCCATGGTTCCTGAAATAGAATCTGAACTGGAATCTGTCCGGACTTCCTTTGAAAAATTGAATATACTCAATCTCCTTTCCGGGGAAGTGGACAGAAACAATGCTTTTTTGACAATTCATGCCGGCGCAGGTGGTACCGAGGCCTGTGACTGGGCTCAGATGCTTTCCCGGATGTATGTCCGCTGGGCTGAGCGCCGGGGCTTTAAGGTTGAGACGGTGGATTTGTTGGAAGCCGACGGTGGAATCAAGTCTGTGACCCACCGGATTTCCGGGGATTATGTTTTCGGTTATTTGAAGGGGGAAGCTGGGGTTCACAGGCTGGTAAGGATAAGCCCTTTCGATTCAAATGCCCGGCGGCATACTTCTTTCACTTCGGTTTATGTGTTCCCGGAACTGGATGATACCATAGAAGTTGAAATAAGGCCGGAAGATTTGCGGGTTGACACTTATCGTTCCGGTGGTGCCGGAGGACAGCACGTAAACAAGACGGATTCCGCAGTCCGGTTTACCCATCTTCCTACAGGAATTGTTGTTGCCTGCCAGTCTGAAAGAAGCCAGATTATGAACAGGCAGACAGCTATGAGCATGCTCAAAGCCAGGTTGTATGAATATTACCGGCAGAAAAAAGAGGAGGAAAACCAACGGTTTGCCTCTGAAAAGAAGGATATTTCCTGGGGAAATCAGATCCGTTCCTATGTTTTCCAGCCTTATACAATGGTTAAAGATTTGCGTACCAGACATGAAACCGGGAATATCCAGGCTGTTATGGACGGCGACTTGGATCCTTTCATGGAGGCTTATTTAAGCGCCAAATGGAAAAACCTTCCCCTCGATGAATCCGACGGCGAGGATTTGTGAAGGTGTTTTTATCTTGGGACGGTTTCCTTGGTACCTTCGGGTGAAAGAATTTTCCATGGGGTAATATTTTGTTGAATCCGGAATTTGAAAAGAATAGAGATGATTTTAGTTTTCCTCATGTCACGACTGCGGTACATTCCTCCGGGAAACTGTGCTTCTTTTTTGTGTTTTTCATTTTTTCCGTTTCAAACCTTCGGATTTTTCCGTCAGAAAATTCTTCCACAAATGCAGGAAGCTTTGAAAATGGATGGGTTGTGGCCGCTTCTGAATTTACCCTTGTAGATGTTCCTGAGAACTATTCCTCTTATTCTGAGCTTGTTCCTAAGCTGATTTTGAATAGATTGGCCTCTGCCCAAATAAGACTCGTCGGTATTGATGAAAAACGCAGCCGGATAATCCGGGCTCTTTTAAATGATCGTATGAAACTGGTGAGTGATCGGCGCGAAATTTTTTTTAAGCGGGATTCACTTTTTTTTTCACCTGACAGTTCTGCTGAAAAAAAAGAAGAAAGACGAAATTACGATAAGCTGATAGAAGAGAAGAACGAAGCAATTAAAGCTTTGGACGATAAAATCGAAAAAGATTTTTTTAACAGCGAAGGGGAATTGCAGGATGAGAATGTTCCTGTTTACCTCTGGAAAGACGGAGACACTTTGTATAGTCCTGATAAAAATATCTCCTTGGCTGAATCCCTTTATAAAAACGGAATATCAGGTTTGGTCACCGGAGAAATCCGGGATATAGGCGGGTATATGTATGTATCTGCTTCTATTGATACCGGGTATGGTAATGTGGTTTCAACGGCAGTTACCGATGCCGCCCACTATGATGATTTGAGGGATATTGTCTTTCATCTTTCCCTGTCCCTGGCTTCCCAAATCGCAAACCGCCGTCCAGTTAAGCTCCATGTTTCTGTTTCCCCGGAAGATGCCTCCGTTTTCATTGACAATTTTTTGGTGCATAGTGATGATAATCCCGTGGTTGTTTTTGCAGGAAAACATACAATAGAAGCTTCGGCACCGGGTTTCGCCGCATCAATCAGGACAGAGGATTTTATTGAAAGCGATGAATTTGAAATTAACATAAACCTCAAACCTATGAAAAATGTCAATGTGGCTTTTAATACTAAGAATTTCCCCGCTTCAATTTTTTTGAGAACCCAATATTTCGGGCGTACTCCCCAGACAATATCTTTACCTGCATATTCTCTTATAGGGGAGGTGGTTCACGATGATGTTCAGACTTTTTTTGTTTTGAATCCTGACTCTGATTTGCCTGATGATATTACACTGGTGACGGAAATTATTCCTGATAAAACGAATACTGAACAACGTATTGAGAAACAAAGGAAAATACTGTACTGGTCTTTGGGGCTTTTGTATCTTGCCCTTCCAGCGGCTTTTCTTATAAGGGGGGAGGCTGATTCCAGAGTAAATGCATATAATAGCGGCAGGTTGTCCCAGACTCAGGAAAATATTGACGGCATAAATTCCTGGGTACTTGCGGGAAATATAACCACCGGGGTTTGTATAGGTCTGGGTTTGAATCTTGTTTTCCAGCTTGTTCGGTATATGATTGCAGTTGAACAGGTTACACCCAAGCAACCTGATTTTTGACGGATTGCATGACGGCTGTTATTTTTGAAATATTTTTTGCGAGGTTGCATTATGAAAAAAAATAAATTTGTGGAAAGTATAAAAAAACTTTTCAAAGGAAGTGGCGGAATCGATTCAAACTTTTTTGATGATTTGACCGACACTCTTATTGAAGGAGATATAGGGGTAAAACCTGCCTGCGAAATTATTTCTATTTTGGAAAAAACCTGCCGTGATAAGAAAATATCCGGAGAAGAGTTTGTGTTTGAAGAACTTCGCAATATTTTTTCCCAGTGGATAAAAAGTGCTTCTTATATACCGGAAGAGGGAGCTGTTTCCATTTACCTTTTGCTGGGAGTTAACGGTACTGGAAAAACGACAACGGCTGCCAAAATGGCTTGTTGGTATAAAGAAAGGATGAAGATACCCGTTGTGCTTGCCGCCGCTGATACTTTCCGGGCCGCCGCAATTGAGCAACTCCAATTCCACGGAGGTAAAACAGGTGTCCGTGTCGTAGCCCACCAACATGGTTCTGATCCAAGCGCCGTTGTGTTTGATGCTGCGGAAGCCGTTAGAGCGGTAGGACAGGGACTTGTTATAGCAGATACGGCAGGACGTCTTCACAACCGGGAAAATTTGGTTCGTGAACTTCAGAAAATAGACCGGATAGCTTCCCAAAAGGCTTCTCCAGGATGTTATAAAAAACTTCTTGTTCTGGATTCCACCACCGGTCAAAATGGGTTCAGACAAGCGGAAGTCTTTAACGAGGCGGTCGGTATTGACGGTATTGTTTTAACAAAATATGATTCAACCGCCAAAGGCGGCATTGTTGTTTCAATCGGGAAAGAACTGAATCTGCCCGTTGTTTTTGTGGGAACCGGTGAGAAATACGCTGATTTTTCGCCATTCAGTGTTGAATCTTGGTTTGATGATTTTTTTGGAAAGGTAAATTAAACATAGTTTTGAAAATTTATTATTTCTTTTTGTTGTGTGTCTTTATATCTTTTCATCTCCACGCTTTGGAAATTTCTTCCACACCGGAACCCGGTTTTGGAATGAATGCGGGGCAGAGCGCATCCGACGGGAACAGGAAAGAGGATTTTTTCTTTCAGGGATTTGTTTCTGAAGGGGTTTATTCCAGAATGGATCCTTACAGTCTTGTTGTTTCCAAAAAAGATGTTTGTATGATTGAGGATTACGACAGTTTCATGCGTCCTGTTTCCAGAACTGAATGGCAGGCTGGAGAAAAAAAATCTTCCGTGATTTGGACTTATTCCGGGGAAAAACTTTATCCATGTGTGAAAAAGGAGATAAACTCCATCGGTTCGGAAATTATTGTTTATGATTCCCATGGAAGGGAAACAGATGTTTCCTCTTTTTCGTCGGATGGAATTTTATTAAAGAAAGTTACAACCGGTTATTTCGATGATTCCAGTGATAAGGTCGCTTGTGTTTTGACTGAAACCTTTGTAAACGAAAACGGTTTGGAATCCAGTGAGAAAATAGTTTTTTCTTATAGCGATGATTCCCTGTCAAGTAAAGAAATTTTTCTGAATGGAAAACGTTCCCGTACTATCAAATATGAAACGGAAAATGATTGGACAGAAACTGTATATTATAATGATGAGCCGGTTTTTGTTGATAAATATGAAGATGGAGTTCGTGTAACCGGAAGATGAAAAACATAAAATGGATTTTATTTATAGCAAAAAGATTCGGTTCTGTGGATGCAAAAGGAAAAGCCGCATGGGCCGGACTGTTGTCTGTTCTCGGAATCGCTTTCGGGACAGCCGCATTGATAGTCATTCTGTCTGTTATGAATGGATTACAGGGCGGAAATATTGATTCAATTATGGAAGTAAGCTCCTCCCATATCCGGGTGACCGGCAGTCCGGAAGATTTGGAAAAAATTGAAAAACTGGATGGTGTAAAGTCTTTGTATGTTTTTACTGAAAATCAAGCTTTAATGGCTGGCAGGGATGGAAGACAGTCTTCTGTACTTATCCGGGCCGTTCCACCTGATCTTCTTTCAAAGGATACAGGCCTTGCATCCAAGTTGGAAATATCCAACGGTTCTTTTGATTTGTCTTCGCCTGATTCCATTATTTTAGGTTATGAGTTGGCAGATAAATTGCGTACAACTGTGGGCCGCAAAGTTTCGCTCCTTGCGGTTTCCGGTTCGAAAACTTCTGACATTTTCCCCGGAAATGCTGAATTCAATGTGGCCGGCATTTTCTATACAGGATATTATGATATTGATTCATCCTTCGCCTTTGTTTCTTCTTCTGCCGGGGAAAAAATATTCGGATCCGGAAAAAAAGACGGAAAATTTCTTGCGGCAGTTAAACTTGTCAATCCTGACAAGGACATTCAGTTTATCCTTGAAGCCAGGACAGTTGCTCCTGATGCCGGTATTGAATCCTGGCGCTCTTATAACCGGGCTTTTTTTGGAGCCCTTAAAGTTGAAAAAAATGCATTGTTGCTTTTATCTGCCTTGATTTTCATTGTTGTCACCGTAAATATTTATAACAGCATGAGACGATCCATTTATGAACATCGGGAAGATATTTGTGTTCTTTCAGCTGCCGGAGCAAAGCCTGGGGAAATACGCGGGGTTTTTATTGTAAACGGTTTGGGAACAGGGTTCGCAGGAGCGGTTCTCGGTGTTTTGTGTGGTCTTTGCATTTCTGTACGGATAAAAGATGTTTTTGCAGGAGTGGAACATTTTGTTACGTCTGTAGGAATTTTTATCGCTTCTTTTGCAGGACAGGAGAATCCTCCGGATTTTAAATTGTTTGATCCCAGATATTTTTATATTGATCAAATTACCGCAAGGATTTTTTTTCATGAAGTTCTTTTTGTTTTTGTTTTTGGAGTTTTTTCAGCCGCTGCCGCGGCATATTTTGCCGGGCGGAAAGTTACAGCATTAAAACCCGGGGAGATTTTACGTTATGAATAAAGTTGAAAAAAAACAGCCCTTTGTTGAATGTAGGGGGATTTGTAAATCTTTTACAACCGATGCTGAAAATCTTACAGTGTTGAAAAATTTGGATTTAGTCCTTTATCCGGAAACTACAAATGTTATCCTGGGTGAATCCGGATGTGGAAAAAGCACATTTCTGAATATCCTGGGAGGTTTGGAATCTTTGTCAGCAGGTACTGTTCAAGCCGGTCCCTACAAGGTACACGAGCTTGATGAAACTGAATCTGCGGAGTACCGTAAGTTTTTCATAGGTTTTGTTTTTCAGTTCCATTATTTGCTGAAGGATTTTACAGCGCTGGAAAATGTCATGATTCCCGCCTTAATCGCAGGAATGAAAAGAAAGGAGGCTCTTGAGCGTGCAAAAATGCTTTTGGCTGAAGTTAACCTTGAAAAAAGGATGAAGCATTTTCCGCCCCAGCTTTCAGGAGGTGAACGTCAACGGGTGGCTGTGGCAAGGGCTCTGGTGAATAATCCCAGACTGGTTCTCGCTGACGAGCCCACAGGAAATCTGGATCCTGCCAACGCATCTGTTGTCCGGGATTTTCTTTTTTCCGCTGTGACGAAAAACGGCAGTTCCCTTTTGATGGTTACCCATGACAGATCCACGGCACCTCTTGCCGATTATGTTTACGTTTTGGAAAACGGCGCCATAAAAGAGTGGGAAGGTTGTTAGCTTTATGATTTCCGGGAGGATTTGTGTCAACATTTGTGTCTGTTAAATTGGCTCTTTCTTATATAGGAATCGGATGCGCAAAATCAGTTTCAAATGCCAGAAAAAGTTTGTACGGAGCGCTTTTAGGAATAGCTGTCAGTCTTGTGCCCCTAATTATAATTCTTGTCGTGGCTGACGGAACTATTTCCGGCATTTCATCCCGTCTGATAGAATTATCCGGTTCCCATATTGCGGCAATTAAAATTTCTGGCCGCCAGTACGATGCCGGCACTTTTTTGGATTTGGCGGAAAAAATCCCTTCATATGATTCCCAAAACCGTATTGTAACCGCCTGGCCGGAACGGCAGGGAATTGGGATTGTTGTGGGAGAAAACGGAAGGGCAGGCGGCCAGATCAGGGCGGTCACAGCAGATTTTTTCAAGGCAGCTTCTTTTGATTCCGGATTACTCCGGTTTTCCTCCGGGCTTAGGGAAAGCACAGGCTTTTCTTTTTCAGGAAACGAAGCTTTTATGGGGGAAAAACTTGCTTCGGACTTGGGACTGAAGCCAGGAAGTGTTTTTCGGATTCTCACCATGTCTGTTTTACCCAACGGAAAAACAGTTCCCAAATTTTCAGTCTTTACTCTGAAAGATACCGTTTCCTCCGGCTATCAGGAATTGGATGCCTTATGGGTTTTTGTTCCTTTTGAAACAGGATACCCTCTGTTGGATCCTTCCTCTTCTTCCACATTTATAAGTGTTAGAACGGAAAATCCTTTTTCAGGCTTGGACAGTATGCTGGTTTTGTTGGATAGAAAATTACCTTCAGGTTTTTTACTGCGCACTTGGGAAGACTTGAACCGTTCAAGGTTTTATTCGTTTAATACGACCCGCCTGTTGCTGCTTTTTATCGGCTTTTTGATTCTTCTTGTGGCAGCTGTGAATATTTCCTCGGCTGTTGTAATGCTTGTTTTGGAGAGGCGGGGCGAAATCGCTATTTTAAAAAGCACCGGAGCCTCTCCGGCTTGTATAAGTTTTTCTTTCATTATTGCCGGTTTTTTGACGGGACTGGGCGGTCTTATAATAGGTCTTCCTACCGGTATTGTGTGTGCCATTCATATAAATGGCTTGTTTCGTTTTGTAGAACGGTGTATAAATATAATAGCGGGTTTTTTCAGAGGTTTTAAAAGCCCGGATGTGGCCGCACTTTCTGATGCTGAAATACATTTATTGGATCCTTCCTGTTATCTTGAGACTATACCTGTTACTTTCGATTTTAAGGCTTTGTTTCTGATATCGGTGGGAACCCTTGTGTTGTCCGTATTAGTTTCGTTGATTCCTGCCTGGAGGGCAGGACGGGAAAAACCTGTGGAGATTTTACGGAAAGTGTGAGGATAATGATGAAATGTGATATTTGCCGGAAACAACAGGCTGTTTTCTTTGTGCGAACCCCTTCTTCCGAGTTGCATTTATGCGAGGCTTGCGCAAAAAAACAGGGGTTTTCTTCCAGTGTCCCTAAAAAGACAAATGAAAGTGAGTCCACTCTGATTAATATTTTTGCCGGCATATTGAATACTGAATCGTCTGAATCCAATTCCGCCGCTGTCTGTCCCCATTGCGGGATTTCCCGGTTGGAAATCCGTAAAACAGGACGGGTAGGATGTGCTTATTGTTATACCCAGTTTTCAGCGGATGTGGCGGCACGCCGACGGTCAGAAGGAGGTTTCCTTTCCTATACTGGATCTATGCCGGACTCATATGAAACTGGGGCTGGAGAGGAAGTGGAAAAACAAACTTTTTCCGAATTAGAAAAGAAAAAAAACGCCGGAGAAATAAAAGCTTTGCGTGAAGAATTGCGCCTGTCGGTTGAACGTGAAGATTATGAAAATGCGGCCTGTATCAGGGACAGACTGAGGGATCTTGAGGGAAAAAGTGAATAACAGTGGGAATTCACATGATATTTGGTACTCAAAGGATGGCCCCGGATCTTCTGTTGTTTTGATTTCACGGGTACGGATAGCAAGAAATGCGGACGGATATGTTTTCCCTTCACGGATAAAAAAGAATGATGCGGAACAGGTGCAGTCCCTTGTATTCAACGCTTTTTCTGATCCGGACGCTCCCTGCGAGTTGCAGGCTGTAAAACTTTCTGATCTGGAACCTCTTTCCAGGTTGATTCTTTGCGAACGGGGTGTCCTCGATACGGACTGTGGGCTTGAACCCTGGAAAGGCCTTTTGTTTTCAGAGGATGGTGATTTATCCATATGCGTTAATATGGAAGATCATGTACGCATCGCTGTTTTTTCCGCCGGTCTTTCCCTGTCAGATGCCTGCGATAAAGCTGATAAAATCGAAAAATTCATGCAGAAAAAAATAGATTTTTCCGCCAAGTCCAGATACGGATACCTTACATCCGTAATTGATGATTCCGGTACAGGAATGAAAGTGTCTGTACTCATTTCAATACCTGCCCTTGTTATAACGGGAATAGGCGACAGGATAGTCAGGGATTGTATTGTGTCCGGATTTTCCGTAAAAGGGTTTTATGACGGACAGAATGATAAAAAATCCCTTGGATGTCTTTACCAAATTTCCCGTTCCGCGGCCTTTGCGCTGAATCCCGCTTCCCAAATTTCTTCTTTGGAAACCATGACGGAAAAGATAGTTGAGATGGAATTACGCGCCAGACAGGACCTCATAAAAACCAGAAAAACGTTTATAGAGGATCTTGTTTTTCGTGCCATAACAACCGCTAAATACGCCCGTTTCCTTGATATTCATGAATCTGTTGATTTGCTCATGAAAATAAAGTTCGCTTTAAATCTTGGTTTCGTAACCGGAGTGAATCAACCTGATATTACCGCTCTTCTTTACCGGATACGACCTGCCCACATTGAATTCCTGCTTAAAGACCAGAGGCTGAAAGTGGAACCCGATGTTGGACCTGGAATTGATTCAATAAACAGAGCCAGGGCGATGATTATACAGGAAGTCTTGAAAAATGCCGATATCGATGAAAGAGGTTAAATATGTTTAAAGGTCTTTCTCCCCGGGCCCAGCGCCTTTACAGTGTATTATCTCCCAGGGAGGCAAAACGTTTCGGATCGAGCCAGATTTTTCCGGAACACATGATGATTGCCCTGATTATTTGTGCCGATGGAACAGGCTATGATTTACTGAAAAAACTGAAAATAAACATACCGTTTCTTCTTCAGGAACTTGAGGCGGGAATTCCTTCTGAACCTGCAACAGTTTTTTTCGGTGATATTCCCGATTCCCCCAGGTTGAGGGCTGTTTTGGAAACCGCCGCCGCCGCCGCCGCTTCATTCAAGCATGATTACATCGGTACAGAACATTTGGCTTTTGCCTGCATTTGCGAGGAAATGAGCGCGACAAATGCTTTTATGAATAAAGAAAATATTTCCGCCGAAGAAGTCCGCGCCATTGTTCAGGAAATTTCTCCGGGTCGCTCAAGCCGATTTGATATCACCGGCACAGGGTCGCACCGCCGTACCCCGGATAATCCGGCAGATCGGATTCAGGCCGCTGACAAGTTCCTTTTGGAATTTTGCCGTGATATCACCGCCGAATGCCGCGCGGATAAGCTGGATCCTGTTATCGGCAGGGAAACGGAAATCCGTAGGATGGTACAGATATTGTCCCGTAGGAATAAAAACAACCCGATGCTTGTGGGCGATCCCGGTGTGGGAAAAACCGCTATTGTAGAAGGTTTGGCCGCTGAGATTGTCGCGGAAAGGGTTCCTCATAATCTTGTTGATAAGCGTATCCTTGCCCTGGATTTGGCCTCCGTAATTGCAGGGACTAAATTCCGCGGTGAATTTGAAGAGCGGTTTAAGAAAATTGTCCGTGAAATTGAATCCTCTGATAATATTATTCTATTTATCGATGAAATTCATACCCTTGTGGGAGCCGGAAGTGCCGAAGGTTCTATGGATGCTTCAAATATGCTTAAACCCGCTTTGGCCCGGGGAAAGCTTCACTGTATTGGGGCTACAACACAGGATGAGTACCGCAAATATATTGAAAAGGATGCAGCGCTTGAAAGGCGGTTCCAAACTATTTCTGTGTTGGAAAATTCACCCGAAGAAACCCTCGAGATCCTGAAAGGCATAAAAAACCGCTATTGTTCCTTCCATCATGTGAATTATACTGATGAAGCATTGGACGCGGCGGTTTCATTATCCCGCCGTTATATTTCAGGGCGCTTTTTCCCTGACAAAGCGATTGACGTGCTTGACGAAGCAGGGGCCAGAAAAAAAATAGAGAATGATCACCGTCCTGAAGAACTCCATGATATTGAAGAGCGTATTGTCCAGCTGAACGAAGAAAAGAAGGAACTTGTAAAGACGCAGAATTATGAAAGAGCTGCTTTTGTCCGGGATGAGGTCCGTTCATTGAAAGCCAGACTGGAAGAATTGAACAGCAAATGGCGTTCCCCGGATAATTTTTTTGTGGGCGATGTCTCCGCGGAAGATGTGGCTTCCGTTGTTTCGGAAATAACAGGAGTTCCTGTATCCCTTCCTGGAACAGATGAGAGCCTAAGGTTGGTTTCTCTGGAAAAAGAAATCCATCGTACTGTTGTAGGCCAGAACGATGCTGTCAAAGCAGTGGCAAATGCCATCCGTAGAAGCAGGGCCGGGTTGAAAACAAAAAAGCGTCCCGCCGGCTCTTTCATTTTTATGGGTCCGACAGGTGTGGGAAAAACCCTTCTCGCAAAGGCTCTCGCTGATTTTCTTTTTGGCTCAGAAGAATCCCTTATCCGGGTGGATATGAGTGAATACATGGAGAAACACAATGCCTCTAAACTTGTTGGGGCTCCCCCGGGGTATGTAGGTTACAACGAAGGCGGTGTTTTAACTGAAAAGGTCAGGCGCAGACCCTATTCCGTGGTTCTTCTGGATGAGATTGAAAAGGCCCATCCGGATGTTTTCAGCCTGCTTCTTCAAATTCTGGAGGAGGGGGAGTTATACGATACTTCCGGCCGGCGCGCTGATTTTTCCAACACATTTATCATAATGACAGGTAATATCGGTGCCCGTTTTGTTTCCGGTGAAAACAGGCTGGGATTTTCCTCTTCGGATAGCAGAATCCCCTCATACAAAGAAATGAAGGCTGGTGTCTCAGAAGAATTAAAACACTTCTTTAATCCTGAATTCCTCAACCGGGTGGATGATGTTATTGTTTTCACTCCTCTTTCAAATTCGGAAGTTTCAGAAATTCTGGATATGCAGTTGCGGGAAGTGGCTGATTCCCTTGCGCAACAGGGCATTGGTTTTTCGATTTCCGAATCGGCCAGGTCTGTTTTTATTAAACAAGGTTATGAACCGGATCTGGGTGCAAGACCTATGCGCAGGTTAATCCAGCGTGAGGTGGAAGATCCCCTGGCGCTCTTGATTCTTGAGCGGAAGATTCTACCTGGAGATATCCTGCGCATAGACGCAAAAAACGGTGGTATATGCCTGAAGGTAAAAAAACATCCTGCCAAGCCGTTTGAAGCAGGGCAGGATGAGGGTGCGGGATATCCCGCTGCGGAAAAACACCTTCCTAAGCTTTAAATCACTGTTCCGTCGTGGACACAGGCATTTTTTGTGATGACATAAATCCCGTCCACCACATGATAGAATCCGTAATCCCCGTCTTCAGGAACCTTGCCCATACCTATGGAAACATCTTTCCCTATGCGTGCGTTCTTGTCGATGATTGCCCTGCGTATCAGGGAGCGTTCTCCGATCCCTATGTTAGGGATTTTCTTTTTAAGGTTCTGGGCTTTTTCCGCTTCAGTTTCGTATACATCAGCGCCCATGCATACAACGCCTTCCAGATAAACACCTGATTCAATAATGGAACGGATACCGATGATCGAATGATTGATGGTTGCATTTGTAATTACGCATCCTTCGCTTGTGATTACCTGATCCAGATTTGCCCGGTTGAATTTTGAAGCGGGAAGGTTCCTGTTGTGGGTATAAATCGGAGCTTCCTCATCGTAAAAATTAAAGCGTGGTTTTATGCTCGTTAAATTCAAATTCGCTTCATAGAAACTGAGAATTGTTCCTATATCTTCCCAATAACCTTCATAAGTGTATGCTGAAACATTGTATTTTTGCAGGGTTGCAGGAATGACTTCTTTTCCGAAATCAGTAAACTCATTATTCAGGGCTTCTTCCATCACATCGGAATTAAAGATATAAATACCCATGGATGCAAGGAAATCCCTTCCGTTTGTTGCAGCCGGGGTTCTTGCGCTGTCAGGAATAATCCAATCGCTTATGTCTTTGTCAGGCGCCGGCTTTTCCATAAATTCGGTGATACGGTTGTTTTTGTCAGCCTTGAGGATTCCAAAGCCGGAGGCGTCCGCCCTGGTTACCGGTGTGCAGGCTATAGTTATCTGTGCGCCGGATTTTTCATGCTGTTCAAGAAATGCAGCAAGATTCATTCTGTAAAGCTGGTCGCCTGAAAGAATTATATAATGTGTCGGCTTTTGTGTTTTGAAGTGCATGAAGTTTTTACGTACCGCATCCGCTGTACCTTCATACCAACCTGAATGGTTAAAAGTTTGTTCCGCCGCCAGAATTTCAACAAATCCTCCTGAAAAGGAATCAAAATTATACGCCCTGGCTATATGAAGATGCAGGGAAGCGGAATTAAACTGAGTTAAGACATAAATACGGTTAAATCCTGAATTAATACAATTCGAGATTGGAATATCCACAATTCTGTGTTTCCCTCCGAATGGAACCGCCGGTTTTGAGCGTTCCTTTGTCAGGGGGAAAAGGCGGGTTCCTTTACCTCCGCCTAAAATGATTGATAATACCTTTGCCACAGTCTTGCTCCTTATTGGTATAGTTCCCGATTAAAAATAACACCATACCTGAATCTAAGTATAACCTAGAAATTCATCCGGCGCTATAAAAAAAGTAAAAAGTTTATTATAAAGTTTAATACTTAAAGTCACTGTCCCCTATGAATTCCCTCAGTATGGATTGACCTGGTACACAGGTGGAAGATACCGGCATAAAATTGTTTAGGAATGTCAGCAGTTCGGATGCTTTCGCATATTCCTTTTCTATGGGTTTTACCGCCCTCAAAAGGGGTTCTGCGTAAACTTTCAGGACGGGAAGTTCATAATCCAGGGCAGTGTTCAGCATTATATCCGCCTTGTTTTGGAAGGGGAAT
The DNA here is from genome assembly GCA_949299755.1 of uncultured Treponema sp. Taxonomy (GTDB): domain Bacteria; phylum Spirochaetota; class Spirochaetia; order Treponematales; family Treponemataceae; genus Avitreponema. Next base: position 25,823 of record CASGBA010000018.1, read on the forward strand.
ATATGGGTTTGCTCCCCTTTCCTTACCCCTGCCCACATTGCAATTGTTCCGGCAGCCCCTTTATTCCTGAATTGGGCATCCCTGACAATCCTTCTGATAAGCCTGTTATCCGAAGTGGGTATCCTGTTATGGTCATCCAAATTCAGTTGTGTTAGTGCAGAAAGATACACTTTAAACTTCAATTCCGGAGGAACGTCCGGGGTAAGGTTATCGTTCAAACCGTGGATTCCTTCAACTATCAGGATTGTCCTTTCATTCATTTTGAAGAAAGTTCCTTCCGGTTTACGGCTTCCTGTTTTAAAATCATATATAGGTATTTCCACCTCTTTGCCGTTAAAAAGATCCACAAGGTTTTTGTTGAAAAGGGGAACGTCCAGGGCTTCCAGACATTCATAGTCAGGCTTCCCGTCTTCTCCTATCGGAGCGGAATTCCGGCCACGGTAATAATTATCCAGACTGATAACCTTTGGCTCGTAACCCAAAACCCTCAGCTGGAGAGAAAGTTTTTTCGCTGATGTGGTTTTCCCCGAACTGGAAGGACCTGCCAGCAGTACAGCCTTTACAGTATCCCTTTCATGTATTTTATCCGCAATTTCTCCGAAACGTTTGTTTTGAAGGGTTTCGTTTATTTCAATAAATTCCTTTATTTTTCCGTCAATTATAATTTCGTTCAATTGTCCTACCGATGAAACTCCGATAAGCTTTCCCCATTTTTTATAGTTTTTATATACTGCGGATAAATGGGGTATGTCATGGAATTCATCCAAAGTTTCGGGTTTCGCTGTCGAAGGGAAACGCAGCAAAAAGCCTTCTTCGTAAGGCATAATCTGGAATACATCAATAAATCCAGTGGAGGGAAGGAGGGGTAGGAAATACAAATCTGTAAAGTTTTCGATGGAGTTAATTAGGAATCTGGGTTTACCCAATTGCATTAAAAGCTTGTAGGTTCCTGTCTGCCCGCTGTTTTTGAATATTTCCAAGGCCTCTTTGTAAGCGACAGAGCCGTTCCGTATAGGCATATCAGCCGCAATAATTTCCTTCATCTTTTCTTCAAGCAGCTTAAAATCTATTTTCTCTGTGCTGTTGTTTTCTTCATTTTCAAAGGTGTAATAATAGCTGTATCCCAGACTATGGCCCACCTGGAGTTTCAGGTGGGGGAAAAGTTCCGCTGCCGCGGCGGCTAAAATAAAACAGAGAGTGCGTCTATATACGTTGGAACCTTCCGTTGTTGCGTTTGTAAGGGGAAAAACTTCCGCCGTCATATTTATTTCCCTGGTCAGGGAATAAAGCTCATTGTTTACAAGCACAGCGTAAACGGGCCTGCCTTCTGTGTTGAAATGTTTTATTAAATCGGTTCCTGCCACAGGATTTGTAAAAGTATGGGTTGTATTGTCGGGAAAAGTTATTGTGAATGCCTTCATCTTTCACCTCTCTTAAATTCTTTATAACACGTATTTGTGTTTTCCCGCAATAAAAAAAATGTTTTACCTGTTTCGATCTACAAAAACCTGATTTCACCGGAATAAAAGGTTTTTAGTCCCTCCTCTGTTTCCATGATAAGCCCTCCCGATTTATCTATGCCCCGGAGTATACCTTCTTCCTGATTCGCAAATTTTTCCTTGCTGGAAGCGATGCTTGCCGCCCCCGGAACGAAAAATATCCTTTCATTCCGTTTATATAATTTTTTCTCCATCTCTTTTTCCCAGGAATATGTCTCATCCGACATATTTTTTAATTCCTGAAGCAGTATTTCCAGAACTTCCCAAACAGAAGGGGCTTTTTTATCCATATTTTCCAAAATAAGCGCCAGGGAAGATGCCTTGTTGTTTATCTCCGGTGGAAATTCCTTTTGGGAAACATTCAGTCCTGTGCCCGCATAGACAAATTTTCCATCCGATTCGCACAGGATGCCTGACATTTTTTTCCCTTGAAAAAGAACATCATTTGGCCATTTTACTTGGGTTAGCTCCCCTGTATCACGGATAAAATAATCAAAAGTTCTGGAAACCGATAATCCGACCCTCAGGGTAAAAGGTTGCGGGGCAGGGGCATTGAATATGGAAGTGCAAATAAGGTTTTCTCCCGCCTTTGAGAGCCATTTTCGGGCAGGAAGCCGGCCCCTGCCGTTTTTTTGGAAACCGGTCACCGCTGTGGTACCGGATAAAACCCGGCTTTCCTCTGCCAAAGCCTTTTTTGTTATTTCCCTGGCATCTGTCATAGTGGATCCTGTTTCTTCCTTATAAAAGACAGGTGCTCCGAAAGGATTTATGATTTTATTTATTGGACAATCCACGGTATTTTTCATGGCAGTTGGAACCTTGGAATTTATACGGCCAATTCCTGAATATCGAATTTCCCTTCAAAAATATATGCCCCTGAACCTACAGCATAAATTTCGTTCTTTTCGTTTTCTTTGTAATCCCAGAAAACTGCGAGTCTTCGGGATGAATCTGTGTCCTGCTCCAGAATTGCATCAGGCATTCCCCCGTCGCCTGGTTGCCCGAACATAACCATGGACTGGAAATCTGTAGCCCCGGAACAACAGGACGCACAGAGGGATGCCGCTGCGGCGCTGCAAGTTCCAGACATTCCCCGGGGAAAGGTTTTAGCTACTATTGTGTCGTCTGTTACAGGCTTTGCCACTACTGGGATAACCTTTTTTTTGGGGAAAGCTTTATGAGTTAAATCCGAAAAATCCTGGAAGGAAAACATTCCCCTTTTGTTGGGGTAGGAGACAAGGACATCTTCATGCAAGTGCACGGCTGCGTAGGAACCGTCAAGACCTTCGTTCTCTATTATTTCATTTATATCTTTTGACCCAGGGGTTATTACGTTTTCCCGCAAAAGGGAAAACGGTGCCCCGCAGGAAATCCGGAATTCATTTGCTCCAAGAATATCAACCCGGAATTTTTTTTCCGGCGTATTGAATATTATTTTTTTTCCGTCTGTTCTTCCGGAATCAAATGCGTACCTGGCTGCACATAGAAGGGCGTCATCGGCTTCGTCCACCAAAAGACCTTCCGGATTGTAAATGCGTATGGAATTATCCCTGCCGAGAAATATACAACCCGACGCACCTACACCGAATCTCCGGTTGCATATTTTTTTTGCCGTGGTTTCCCAGTCCGCCCTGCGGAATTCCGGCCTGTCCTTTTCATCCTCGCTGAAATGAAGGAAATCGCACAGAATAAATCCATTCCCTGCCAGTTGCAGTTTGTAAAAAGGAAATGTCATTTATATCCGGCCTCCGACAGGGCTTTTTCCGCTTCGGATATTTCATCGTAGGGCATTGTCATGTTTTTATAGATAATCGAGTTTTCATGGCCTTTCCCCAAAAGAAGCACCAGATCTCCGGCCCGGGCCAGGGAAAAAGCCTTCCTGATGGCCTGTGGACGGTCAGGGATTAAAAACAAATCCTTGTCCCTTGTGCGTCCCTGGCAACCGGCAGCGATGTCCTCGAGTATTGCCATAGGTTCTTCACCCCTTGGATCCTCGTCCGTTAAAAAGACCATGTCCGAATAATCCGATGCAATTCTTCCCTGTTCAGGTCTTTTCATGGTATCCCGTTCCCCTCCGGAGCCAAACAGGCTGATGATTTTTCCTTTTACACGGCCCCTTAAAGGCGGAAAAATCGTCTGAAATGAAGATGGCGTATGGGCATAATCCACAATAACCTCGAAAGGCTGCCCCTTGTCTATTTTTGTCATTCTTCCTTTCACAGGCTTTAATTTTTCCAATAGTGGTATTAAGGTTTTCAGGCTTTTCCCTGTCAGATGGGATACGGTTACCAGGGCTGCCATTATATTCCGCACATTAAAAGCGCCGTTCAGTGGTACTTTTATCTGGAAGCTTTCATCGGAGGAATTACTGAGATAAAAAGAAATTCCTCCGGCATTCTCAGTGATATGTGTAGCGGATAAACCGCCACGGGGAACAGCGGCTATGGCGGAGCAACCGAATACTGGTTTTGAGGTGGCTGCATGGAAATATCCGGCCGCCGGATCATCTTCGTTCACAACACCGAAGGCAGGAACTTCCCGTTCCCTTTTTATATGGGAATGGGCGTCCAGCGCCCGGAAAAGGTTTGCCTTGTCGCTTTTATATTGTTCATGGGTTCCATGGAATTCCAAATGCTCATGGGTGACATTTGTCATCACGGCGGCATCAAATAAAACATCCCCCAGCCTGTTGGTTCTAGGAGACAATCCATGGGAGCTGGCTTCTATCACGGCATATTCAATACCGTTCGACCTCATTTCTGCCAGATGCCTGTGTATTTCCACTGCCTCCGGCGTGGTTTGATGTTCGGGATTGGGAAGGACTTCATCTTTTATGCAAAAATCCACCGTTGAAATAAAGCCCGCCTTTTCACCGGAAAGACGCAAAAGCTGGAAAATAAAGGAAACCGTTGAGCTTTTCCCTTCTGTTCCAGTGACTCCGATAATACATAAATCCTTGGATGGTTCGTCATAAAAAGCCGAGGCGGCGGCGGACATAACAAATCTGGGATCTTCAACCCTTATATAGCACACTCCGGATTCATAGGAAGGAAGTGTGTCTTTGTGCACAATTGCCAGAGCACCGTTTTTTATGGCGTGGGGGATGAACGAAGCCCCGTTTTCATGAATTCCGGGCAGGGCAAAAAACAGGCTCCCTTTTTCCGCTTTCCGGGAGTCATACACAAGGGACGTTATAACCGTATTTTCAGGTCCTTTCACCTCCAAGACCGGAAGTGATTCAATGATTTGTGAAATTGTTTTCTTCATTATTGGAGCATTTTAGCAACCGCAGGCTTCAAAAGCAAGAACATTTTTCCGAGGATTGGAAATTTACGATGAATTTTCCAATCCCCGGCATGGATTCCCCAAATCCTTTTCCCTGTTGCTTTTTTTTTTACATATGGATAGGATTTATCCATGTTTGAAATCCGGGTTGAAGCGGATTTTTCCGCTGCTCATTTTTTGTCCGATTATCACGGTAAATGTGAAAATCTCCACGGCCACAACTATAAGGTTTATGCCCATGCCAGGGGAAATGTCCTTGACCAGGGCGGGATGTTGTGCGATTTTTCTGTCCTAAAGAATGCTTTGAGGGAAGTTTGCGGAAAGCTGGATCATTCCAATTTGAATGATATGCCGGTTTTTTCAGATAATCCCAGTGCGGAACGTATCGCTTATTATATTTTCAATGAGTTAAAGAAAAGCTTACCGGATGTTCCCTTGTACGCTGTGGATGTTTTTGAAACCCCTTCAAGCCGGGCCAGATTTATTCCGGGTTAAAAGGTTCCGGAATTGTTTTCAGTTGACTATGAGCCTGTCAAATGATTAAATATCCACGGAGAGTAAAATGATTGATGTTCCTTCCATATTTGGTTCCATGGTTTTCAATGATTCTGTAATGAAGACAAAACTTCCGAAAGATATTTACAAGGCCCTTAAACGGACAATTTCCTTGGGAAAGCATTTGAATCTTGATGTGGCCAATGTGGTTGCCGCCGCCATGAAGGAATGGGCGGTAGAGAAGGGCGCCACCCATTTTACCCACTGGTTCCAACCCATGACAGGGGTTACAGCTGAAAAACATGACAGCTTTATTTCCCCGGAAGAGAACGGTACCGTTATCATGGAATTTTCCGGCAAGGAACTTGTCCGGGGTGAACCCGATGCCTCCAGTTTTCCGTCAGGAGGATTAAGGGCAACCTTTGAGGCAAGGGGATACACCGCCTGGGACCCCACCTCCTACGCCTTTGTAAAGGATGGAACCCTTTATATTCCAACCGCCTTTTGTTCCTACACCGGGGAAGCCTTGGACAAAAAAACCCCTCTTTTACGTTCCATGCAGGCAATAGATACCCAGGCTAAAAGAATCCTTAAATTATTCGGCAAGGATGTTGTACACGTGGATACAACGGTCGGAGCCGAACAGGAATACTTTTTAATTGATAAAAAGAAATACCTTGAAAGACCTGATTTGATTTACTGCGGCCGGACTTTGTTCGGGGCGACCCCTCCCAAGGGACAGGAATTGGATGACCACTATTTCGGGGTGATAAAACCCCGGGTCGCGGCTTTCATGAAGGACTTGGACGAGCAGCTTTGGAAATTCGGTATTTTAGCCAAAACCAAGCATAACGAGGTTGCCCCCGCCCAGCATGAATTGGCCCCTGTTTTCACTTCGATAAACATAGCCACCGATCATAATCAACTCACCATGGAGCTGATGAAAAGCGTTGCGGAAAAACACGGAATGGTGTGCCTTTTGCATGAGAAGCCCTTTGCCGGAATAAATGGAAGCGGCAAGCATAACAACTGGTCCATTTCCGCAGACGGAGTGAATTTGCTGGATCCGGGGGATACTCCGGCGGACAATGCCCAGTTTTTAGTGTTTTTGGCGGCTGTCATAAAAGCTGTTGACGAATATCAGGATTTAATCCGTCTGAGCGCAGCCAGTGCCGGCAACGATCACAGGCTTGGAGCCAGTGAAGCTCCCCCTGCCATTGTTTCCATGTTTTTAGGGGAAGAACTTACGGAAATTCTGGATTGTCTTGTCAATGGACGTCCATGTCAGGGAAAAGAAAAGGTCTTGATGGAAATCGGAGCGACCGTTCTTCCCCATTTCCCGAAAGACAACACTGACAGAAACCGCACATCCCCCTTTGCCTTTACCGGAAATAAATTTGAATTCAGGATGCTGGGTTCAGCTTTTTCTGTTGCTGGGCCGAATATAGTGTTGAATACCATAGTTGCGGAGGAATTGTCCGGTTTCGCTTCAATCCTTGAAGAAAGTACCGATTTCAACAAGGATTTGAAACACATAATCATCAGCACCATTAAAAATCACAAACGGATAATTTTCAACGGTGACGGTTACTCAAAGGAATGGGAGAAGGAAGCTGAAAAACGTGGCCTCCTCAATATGAAAACCACGCCGGAGGCTTTGCCCGCTTATATTGCGGAAAAAAACGTAAAGCTGTTCAAAAAGCATTCGGTCTTCACGGAAAACGAGCTTCGTTCCAGATATGAAATTCTGATGGAAAATTATTGTAAAATCATCAGGATTGAAGCCAAAACAATGATTGAAATGGTTCACAAATATGTAATTCCGGCGGGAATCCGCTTCCAGAAATTCCTGGCTGAAACCCTGTCCTTGATGAATGGTTTTGTTGCTCCGGAGACCACGGAAAAAGAAGGGAATTTGCTCAGGTCTGTTTGTACCCTGATGGATGAAATAATGGAAAAACTGTCCCTGCTCGAGGAAAAGTCGGAGGAATCTTCCGTGGATTTCCAGTCCGTTTATGATGAGGGTTTGTTTGTCCGGGATGAGATTTTCATGAATATGGAAAAACTCCGGGTTCCGGTGGACAAGCTTGAGAAGCTCGTTCCCCCTGATTTATGGCGGCTCCCTGATTACGGGGAAATCCTTTACAGCGTGGATTGATTTCCCCGTATTCCTCCCCGGCTTAACGGTAAAGCTGACTTTATTCGAAACCGATATTATAAATATGGATGTTTTGAAAAAAACGAGGAAGGTAACTCTTTCTGGCCCCTCCTGTAAAAAGGTTGAAATTGGCGGAGACGCCCCTGTTTCAATCCAAACCATGTGGAAGGAACCCCTGAAAGAGGAGAATCTTTCTTCCATCTCTTCAAAAATTGAAGGGCTTCAAGCCTTGGGTTGTGATATTGTCCGTTTCGCTGTCCCGGATATGGAATCGGCGGATTTATTGATAAAACTGGCTGCGGATTCTCCTCTCCCTTTGGTGGCGGATATCCATTTTGACCATAAACTTGCCCTCCGCTGTCTTGACGGAGGAATAGCTAAAATACGTATAAATCCTGGAAACATCGGTTCCCTGGATAAGGTGAAAGCTGTTGTGGAAAAAGCTTCTGACAAAGGGGTTCCCATCAGGATTGGTGTCAACAGCGGCTCCATCCCCCGGGACATCCTGGCCTCAGTGGAAAACGGGAATCTTTCCCGTGCCCAGGCCCTTGTGGAAACTGCCGCCAGGGAAGTTGCTGTTTTTGATGAAATCGGTTTCAATGACCTGGTTGTATCAATGAAGGCTTCTTCGGTTGAAGAAACTGTTTCGTGTAACAGGATTTTTGCCTCCAGGTTCAATATTCCCCTTCATATAGGAGTTACGGAAGCCGGACCTCTTATAGGGGGAATAGTAAAAAGCACCATAGCCTTGAATGCCCTTTTGTCGGAGGGAATAGGTTCAACCGTCCGAGTAAGCCTTTCCGATTCCCCTGAAAACGAGGTTGTAACCGCCCGGGAAATATTAACCGAAAGCGGTAAACGCAGGTCAGGCGTGAGGATAGTCAGCTGCCCCAGATGCGGCCGGCTTGGTTTTGACGTCCACGGTTTTGTCCGACGGTGGCAGAACCGGCTTTACTCGATGGACAAAGACATAACAGTTGCGGTCATGGGTTGTGTGGTTAATGGTCCCGGGGAGGGGAAACATGCGGATATAGGCATTACCGGAGCAGGGAATTCTGTCATAATATTCCGGCAGGGGGAGACTGTAAGGAAACTTGAAATTGAAAACGGTGATTTCACCGCAGTTGACAAGGCTTTCGGGGAGGAGCTTGAACTCCTATGAAAAAAAAGACCATGCTCCGGTTTGTTTGCCTGTCCGCCTTTTTAATGGTTTTGTTTTTATCCCTGTGTTACGGGGAGCAGGAATCAGGTTATGAAAATTCAGGAAACCTCATCAGTTCCCAGGTATGGGAATTAATGAGGAATGCTGAATTCTATTTTGATAAGGGGGATACAGGGAACGCTCTTCTTTTGAGTGAAAAAGCCCGGGATGTCCACCGCCTTGAAATAGAGTCAATGTCCGCTGACCTTAAACGGGCTGTTTCATCCCGTGAAATTAAAAGGGTGGGGGATAATATCTCTTTCGTTTACCAGGCTCTTTCCTTCAGAAAGGATTCCGGGGTGGAAGTCCTTGACCGGGTTCTTGCAAAACATCCCCCGGCCTTTTTCTCCAATTCCATAAACGCTTTAATTTCCTGGTTGGATGGAGCTTCCGCCTTCCCTGAAGCTGATGTGTTTTCCGGCCGTGTTTATGAGTCGGAAGGTGAATATGCACTTGCCCTTTCCTTTTACGAAGAGGCTTGGAAACACCGGGCTTTTTTCGATGTGCCCGGGGACAGGACAGTCCTTGTCTATCACATGGCTGATTTAGCGGGTTTTACCGGGAATCTGGGTGCCCGGGAGGATTATCTGCTCCTGGCTCTTGCCGGTGACTCTGTTTTCGGTACCCCCGGGCGGGAAAGTGGAACCCTTCTTGCCATGATAAGAACCGCCAAAGAAGATATTGAAGGTTCCCAGGGTTCTTCTTCTGGAGTGTCCGGCAGTAAAAAGGCTGTTTCCCCCGCTTTCGTGAAGTTTTTCAGCCTTTACAGAAATGACAATCCCTCTGCCCTCAAAGCTTACAGGGATTTGACAGATTTTTATTACCGGGATTCAGGGAAACGCCTTGACCGTGCGATGGCAACTGGAGTTTTATCCGCTTCGACTGCTTTCACCCTTCTTGAAAATGCCGTCCGCCAATATGAGTTCGGCTATTCCTATACTTCTTTCGGTGAAACACTCCGTCTTGCCTCAAAATATAGTGAAATCAAAGAATGGGCTTCCAGGGTCAGCCTTTGGGACTCCTTCCTTCAATTCGCTTCTGTTTTGTTTGATTCCGGGGCAGAAGAATTCGCCGCGGCTTTATGGATGAATCTTTCCATGTTTTGCCCTGACAGGCAGATTGCCGAAAAAGCGGCGTCCTTTATGAATCTTGTTTTGCAGCCCTGATTATAGGAGTTTTTATATGAAGAAAGGCATAGCGTTATTGGTTTTTGTTATGATGGCTTCCGGGGCGTCTCTTTTTGCCTTTGGGATAGGCCTCCAATTTGACGGGATTATCACCAAGGATTTTGATCCCGGTCTTGCCGTCACATTTAAATTTGAGTCTGTCCCCCTGATTTTTGCCGCCAACTGGATGTTTACAAGCCCCCGCAGTGAAATAGGCTTGACAGGCGATGTCTGGTTTGTGAATCCTGAAATTACCAGTTTTTCCGCCGGAAGCTTGAATTTTTTTGTGGGCGCCGGATTTTTTACCAAAGTTATGTTCGGAAATGATGAGGATTTCGGCTTCAATGCCGGTTTGAGGATTCCTGTCGGGGTGAATTTGTATCTGGCAGGACGTTTTGTGGAAATTTTCGCCCAGGTGGCACCCTCTTTCGGCTTGAAAATCCTTCCGACTTTGGATTTTGACACCCCGTTTTTTCCTGTTTCCGCCGGTGCCAGACTGTGGTTCTGAAGTAGTCCCGTACAGCTCTAAACGGTCTTATTTTCATACAGGGGAAGGAATATGCTTGATTCCTTCTCTTGACTATTCATCCGTTTTTCTTATATACTGCTTCTCCAGATAACTTAAATGCAGAGGTTTGTATGTACGCGCTTATCGAATACAAAGGAAAACAGTATAAGGCTGAAAAAGGCGCAGTCCTGAAAGTTGACAGTGTTGACGCTGAAAAAGGTTCGAAGATAGATATTGAATCGGTGCTTCTTCTCAGCGGGGATAACGGTGTCAAAGTGGGGACTCCCTATGTAAAAGGCGCCAAAGTTACAGCCCTTGTGGGTGACAATGTCCGGGATAGGAAGGTTCTTGTGTATAAATACAAAAGCAAGAAGGACTATCATAGAACCATCGGGCATCGCCAGCACTATACAATGATTACCGTAGAGGATATTGCGGGAGTTTGACGTTGATTTCGGTACATATTGTTACCGAAGAAGGTTGCCTTGTTCTTGCTGAAGCTGAAGGACACGCCGGAACCGGGCGGTACGGAAGTGATTTGGTTTGTGCCGCTGTTTCGGTGTTGTTCAGGACAACCGGTGTTGTTCTGGAGAAAAAAGTTCCTTCTGTTTCCATGGAAACCTCCGGCCGCGGATCTTTTCGGATTCAGGCCGGGGAATTTTCTTCAGACGAAAAGGACTGCCTTTTATATGCGGCGGAATTCCTTGGGTGCGGGATTTCTTCCCTTGCCGCGGAATTTCCTGAAGCTGTAATGCTGCGTAGAGAATATTTATAGCGCGGCGTTTTTGGAGGAAAAAAAATGGGACGTAAAAAAGGCGGAAGCGGCGCAAAAAATGGTCGTGATTCCAATCCGAAATATCTCGGTGTAAAAGTTTATGGCGGACAGACTGTTCAAGCCGGTGCCATTCTTGTGCGGCAGCGGGGAACAAAAATCCATCCTGGAAACAATGTGGGACGGGGAGGAGATGATACCCTGTTTGCCAAGGCGGACGGTGTTGTAATGTACCACCGTCGGAAAGGACGCCATTTGGCTTCCGTTGTTGCCGACGGAGAATAAAACTCCATTTATTAAATGATCCGTTTTGCAGATGAAGCCCTGATCACTGTTTCTTCCGGGAAAGGCGGGAACGGTTGTGTAGCTTTCCGCCGGGAGAAGTATGTCCCCAACGGAGGTCCCTCCGGCGGGGATGGAGGACGGGGTGGAGATTTGATTTTTGAAATACGGCGGAACCTGCGGACTCTTGCCCATTTACGGTATAAGCAGAATTTCAAGGCAAAAAACGGACTTGATGGACAGGGAAACAAGCGTTTTGGAGCTGACGGAGAAGACTGTGTAGTGCCTCTTCCTCCGGGATGTATTTTAAAAGACGCTGACAGCGGTGAAATTCTTCTTGATTTAGGTGAAGCCCAGGCGGGCCGTTTTGTTTTTTTGCAGGGCGGTAATGGCGGCTGGGGAAATGTGCATTTCAAGGGTCCTGCAAACCAAGCCCCAAGAACAGCATTGCCAGGACAACCGGGGGAAAGCCGGCGCATACGGGTGGAATTAAATATAATCGCGGATATAGGTTTTGTGGGTTTCCCTAATGCTGGAAAATCCACCCTTTTGGATTATTTTACAAATGCCAGGCCTAAAATAGCCCCCTATCCATTTACTACAAAGATTCCCAATCTGGGTGTTTTGAGGGTTGAGGATTTACATGATATTGTGTTGGCGGATATTCCCGGCATAATAGAGGGAGCTTCTTCCGGGGTAGGGCTTGGGTCGAGGTTTTTGAAGCATATTTCCCGGGCTGTGGGATTGGCCTTTCTCATTGATTTGTCGGATGAAAATTATTTGAAAGCTTATCCGCTTCTTCAAGCTGAATTGGAAGGTTTCTCCGGTTCCCTGGCGGAAAAAAAACGTATTGTTGTGGGGACAAAAATCGATCTGCCGGAATCAAAAGAACATTTTAATGAATTGAAAAAATTCATTCATGAAAATCATAAGGGGATAGAGGTGTTTGCCATTTCTGTCTCCGAGCGACGTGGTTTGGATGAATTAAAAAAAGCTTTTATTGCCATGGCTGATTCCCAGGACTCTTCCGATGAACATGGTTCCCGTAAACCGGTGTTCCCCCAGGAACAAAGTGTCCCGGATTTTATGCTGGCCGATTTGAATGAACCTGAATATGAAAATTATGATGCAGAACATTTCGGGGCAACTGTCAGTTTAAGCAGAAAACGCCGGGGTAAAAAATAAGGATGAGGCTGGCGGTTTTAGGGGGTGCCTTTAATCCTCCCCACATAGGACATTTCGCTTTGGCGGACGCTGTTCATACGGAGCTTGGCTTTGACAGGGTTTTGCTTGTCCCTTCTTTTTTTTCTCTGTATAAACAAATTGAAGGTTCTGTTTCCGCGGAAAACCGTTTTGAAATGGCTTATGCCGCCGCACGGGAAAGCGGTTTTGCCCTGGTTTCGGACTGTGAATTGAAGAGGGGTGGAGTTTCTTATACAGTTGACACACTTCATGATGTGGTAAATGAATATGCAGGGGAGCTTACAGGCAAACCGGCGTTAATTATAGGCTCCGACTGGATTACTGGGTTTTATACCTGGAATAAAGCGGAGGAAATTGCGGCGACCGCCGATATAATTTTGGCGAGGCGTCCCGGATTTCCGTTACCTGAAGGACTTTCAGCCGGTTCTGCGTGCGATTTTCTTTTCCCGAATATGAAAACAAGGGTCAGAGTGTTTTGCCTTGAAAACCCGGAGATTTCCGTGTCTTCTTCCGATATACGCCGGCGTATTTCCGGCGGGAAAAGCTGGCGGTATTTTGTGCCGGAGGCAGTTTACAGGTATATTTTGGAGCATAATTTATATGGGCTATAATGAAATGGATTTGAATGAAATACTCCGGATTACAAAAAAGGTTGAGGTTTTTGCACGCAATATTCTTCCCCCGGGCAGATATGACCATTCTTTGCGCACTGCAAAAATGTGCAGGAAACTTTGTGAAAAATTCCATTTGGATACGCATTTGGGATTTCTTGCAGGAGTTTCCCATGATTTGTGTAAAAGCAATTCCGATGAAGCCCTTGCTGCCCTGGCTAAAAGGGACGGTTTCCCTGTTTCAGCTTTGGAGGTTAAAAAACCATCCTTGCTCCATGGACGGGCCGCCGCGGTTTTATTGAAAGATGATTTCGGTCTGGAAAATGAGGATGTTCTGGATGCGGTACGCTGGCACACCTTCGGCCGGAAAGGGTTGTGTCCCCTTGGTAAGGCACTGTTTATTGCGGATAAAATAGAGCCGGGACGCAAAGGGATTTCAAAACGGATCCGGAAGGAAGTTTTAGCCTTGGATTTTACCGGAATGATTCTCCGGGTTATTGAGGATAACATAAATTACCTGAATGAAACCGGTAAAATTGTTGCTCCGGAAACTTTGGAAATGTACAATGAAATAAAAGCCGGTAAAGGCGGGGAAGAACAGCCGTTTCAATCCGGGGTATAAAAGGTTTTGTTTTACACCTTGTTTTAGCGGGAGGGTTTATGAAAGCTGTAAAACTGGACAGAAGTATTATTTTTCTCATGTTTATATTGGTTCTTCTGGTGGTTTCCCTGATTGCGTTGGTCTTTGAGTTGAGGACTAACCCTGTGGAGAATATTATCAAGGATGATAAACTCCTTAATGTCCTTTTTATAATTGAAAAAGACGGTGCTCCCTTTTGTTCAAATATAATAACTTACTATTCAGAAAATAAAAGGGCCGCCATGTTTGATATTCCTCCGCAGACAGGGCTCATACTTCATTCTCTTACGCCTTCCCGGACTGACAGAATCGAAGCCAGCTACATTGAAAAAGGACGGGAAGCTTTCAGGCGGGAGGTGGAAAATCTGACTGACATGGAAATTCCATTCTATGTGGTGATATCCTTCGATGATTTTATTAAGCTTACGGATTTCCTTTCCGGTTTTAATATTTTCATTCCTACTCCTGTCGATGTGTATTTGGGAAACGATACTACGGCGGAACCAACCTTGGACGAGAGGATTCTCCTGCCCTCCGGTTCAGTTGTCCTTGACGGAGACAAAATCCGCTCCTATATGACTTACTCCGAGGAAGGCGACAGGGAGGGTGCGGTGGCCATGCGTCGCCAACAGGCCCTTTTGTCTTTTTTCCGTTCCCTTAATGATAATTACGATTTTGTATTTTCTTCCGAAATGTTTCCCATGATTGAATCCTGTTTGATATCCAATATTTCAGGCGCACCTTTGAAAAATCTTATGCAGGAACTTTCCGGAATTGATGCGGAACGGTTGGTTCCCCAGCAAATGAGGGGATCCGTCAGGATTGTTGACGGAAAAGAAATGCTTTTTCCCTTTTATGATGGTGATTTGCAAAAAGAAATAATACGGAAAACCCTTGCGGGTTTCCTTTCAGAAAACTCTGAGGAGCTTGAGCGTATTTATGCTTTGGAAATTCTAAATGGGACAACCACCCAGGATTTGGCGAGGAGAACATCTGAGCTTTATCAGGGTTTTGGTTATGATGTGGTAAGGGTTGCCAATGCTCCGGAAAATAATGTGGAAGAAACTGTAATTATTGACAGAATCGAAGGGAATTCCGTTGCAAGGGTAATAGGTCAGGTTATCCATTGTGAAAATATCCGTACTGCAGAGGTTAGCAGTGATGACGGAAATGTGGATGATGGCACCGAATATCTGGTTGACTTTACTATTATATTAGGCAGCGATTTTAACGGCAGATATGTAATTAAATGATAATATGATGGAAATGCTGCCTTTGATTACGGCTTGTAGTAATATGTTTTTCCGGTTATGCTGATACCTATAATATAGAGAGGGAAAGAGAAATGAGCGGACTAAAATCTACATCTTCTGAAAACATCCGGGAAAAAGCAATTGAACTTGCCCGTCTTCTGAAAGAAGGAAAGGGAGAAAATGTTGTTGTTTTGGATGTTTCCGGCAAAAGCTCCTTCGCCGATTATTTTGTGATTGCAACGGCTTCCAGCTCTGTACATTTGCGGGGATTGGGTCGTATTGTCTCTGATGGAATTGTCTCCTTGGGAATACATCCTGTTCCGGTAAGACAGAATAATTCTTCCTCTGATGAATGGCGTTTAATTGATTTAGGTGATATCGTTGTACATTTAATGACAGGGCCGGCCCGGGCATTTTATGATTTGGAAAAGCTTTGGTTCGGCGCGGAGGTTGTTACCATATAAGATAAGAAAAAACAGAAGAAAACCCGCGCTGATTTTCTTCTGTTTTCCAGGTTAAAATGCTTATTCCCCGCCTTTACTGTCAGGCGGGGTTTTTTGTGCGGTCCTCTTTTTGCGGTTCATGCGTTTTTTCCAAAAAAACAGAAAATGATGCATTTCTTTGCAAAATCTTGATAAATCTATAGAAAAAGCTTAACCAATGTATTTTATTTTTGCCTTGTCAGTCAGACACAGGAGCCGGCGTTTTGTAAAAGATTTGCCTGTTTCCTGCCTGCGGCCGCGGCAGTCTGCTGACGACAAGATTTATAGGAGTTATCATGAAAAAGATTTTGTTTTTGTTGCTTATTGTTTCTATGACCCTTTCTTTCACCTTTGCTGCGGATAAGGCTCTCCCTGAAGATGAAGGTAACCTCCCTGAGGACGCTTCCATCGTTGCCCAGGCCGAGGAAGAGAAGGAAGATGACGGCGTTCTCCCCGAGGACGCTTCCATCGTGGCCCAGGCCGAGGAAGAGAAGGAAGACGACGGCGTTCTCCCTGAGGACGCTTCCATCGTGGCCCAGGCCGAGGAAGAG
>CASGBA010000019.1 GCA_949299755.1 uncultured Treponema sp.
AAATGAAGGCATGATTTTAGTACAGCATTTTTATTGCATTAATTGCAATCTTTACGAATGCAGTAAACTCAATAATGCAGGGTTAAAAGTTAATTTCGATACGTCAGTCGGCTGTCAGGAAGAAGTACTGGACATCTTAAATGAAGATATACAAAAAATTGAATCTGTTTGCAGGAAATATAAGCAGCCTGTTCCTAAATTGATGAAACTTATATATGAACCAAAGACAAAAAAATTCAATGCCGAATATACATATGAAAACCAAACTTCTGATGATGTTTCAGTATTTGATAATTACGATGCCTGGTTTGAAGAAGAGCAAAGGCGGCTTGAGAAGATGCAGAGCAGATAAACTGCTGAATTCGGCATAACACAAATGCCGGCAGATATACCAAAAATTTACAAAATACACAAGGAATAACAGATGAGAGACACCGTAAAAACAGAAGAATATTTTAGAGAAAGGTATAATGAAGATGCGTCTGATCTTGCTGAACGGATGAGTAAATATGAAGAGGTAATAAGCCATCCGGAAAAATATAATGTATGGTCGTTTAAGTATCACATATATATGGAAGCAGCTGCCAAATTTTATGCAGGCTATTCCCTGGGGCTTGGTATGAATGAGCTGCTTCCCGAAGTAGACCTTATCATAAGAAATTTGATTGCTACAATGGAAGAAATGGACAGTGGTTATGATAATATGGCTCTGATCATATACTTAATCATTCTTTTTAACCGGACAGAATTTCTGGATGAATATAAGGAATTATTGATAAAAAGTGAATATTGGGATGTTTATCTGGAAAATCTGATACAGATACTGGATCCAACCTGGCAGATAAGTACGGAAGAACTGTGCTGCCCAAAATACACCAATGCGGTATCGGTATACGAGGTGGTGGTTCTGTCAAAAGAAAACAAGGCGGAAGCCGTCCAGCGGTTAAAGAAGTATCTTAAAAGGCAGTGGTTTATGTCATTAACCGAAGGTGTTATAACTAACCGTAATCTGAAAACAGGGTGGTACCGGGGGTATTGGTGCATCGCCGCCGCCGCTTTAGTAAAAGCCCTCAAACTTGACGATACGGAACTGAAAGACTGTAAATACTATCCCTACGATATGGCTCATTTCTGTTAGGGAATAATGTAGAAGCTGTCTTCTTACTGATAGTGTTCAAATTACTTGCAGGAATTATACAGGCGGGATAATTTATAAAGGGTACATTGATACTAAATCGGAAATAAAATAGTTTGAGACCTTGCAAATAAGATATACTTTTACTAAAGTATATGATGCCATATCCACAAGTAGTAACAATAGTCAGGAAAAATTATTTATAAACCATATCGGCAAGAAAGAAGGAAAGCATTGTTTTTATCCTTCCATTCGGCCAGTAGGTGTATTCATACCATTCCTCCTCCCCGCCTGAAGACTTGAGGTAGTTCATTTTTCCATTTTTATTGTAGCTGAACCAGGATTCTGCTCCGGAAGGTTCTTTGTGGTACAGTATATTTCCGTTTTGGTCATACTCGTATTTGTTTTCAAATATATGACCAGAGGAATCTTTGTAAAAAATTTCTTTTCCGTATTCATCATAAGATCGATAAAGTTCATATCCATCGGAGTTTTTGTAGTAGGTTTCATTTCCATTCTCATCGTATTCATACCATCTTTTGAATCCATCGGAGTTCTTACAATAAATCAAATTCCCGTTTTCATCGTATTTGCACCAATTTTTTTTCCCATCAGAGTATTTATAATAAATTTCATTCCCTGTTTTGTCATACCGTATTTCTCTCCCGTCAGAATACTTAGTACGAGTGCGATTTCCGGTTCTATCATAATCGTGCCATTCTTCAAGACCGCTGGAGTATCTGGTATGAATACAGTTTTTGTTTTCATCGTATTCATGCCATTCTTCATTCCCGTCGGAATACTTGGAATGAACAAGGTTTCCCATTTCATCGTATTCGTGCCATTCTTCATCCCCGTCTAAAGATTTGGCGTAAATGAGATTTCCGTTCTCATCGTAGTTGAATCGTTCTTCTTTTCCGGTGGATATTTTGCCGTAAACAAGGTTCCCTCTTTCATCGTATTCACGCCATTCTTCATCTCCGATGGAGTTTTTATAATAAATTTCATTCCCATTCTGATCAAATTTGCGTATCAAATATAATTTTACTGCTTGGTTTTCTGAATTAGGAAAATTTATAAAAAAAATTTCTTCTAAAGCAAGAGGCAGCAGGTAATTACCGTGACACCACCCCTCTGTTCCGGATACTATTGCTTTGCCCTCTATATCTCTTGTGCTTTCCATGACCCGTATTTTCACCCAGACGAAAGAGTCGTTTACCTCGCTTATGATTTCTGAGCTGCCGGTACCAATCACTTCTACCAAGGAATTTTCTTTTATCATTATAATTTGAGGACTGTTTATGTTGTCTTGTGAATAAAGCCACTGATTATCCCTCAGCAACATTACAGAGCCGGGAGTATACGTCTCCGCCTGTAAAAAAGCAGTGCAAAGAATCAAACTGATTAAGAAAAATGACAATCGTTTCAATTTATTTTCTCCTCATTTTTGGGGGAAGAGATTATGACTGACGGTGGTGGAGTTGAACAAATAATTGGAATCAAATTAATAGGCAATCCAAGCCTTGAAATAATAATTATTCCGATGTTATTCTATCACGTTAGAACAGTTAAAATCAAGTCGAAATGAAAATTCCGAGATTTTGGTTGGAACAGGATTCATAAACAAAGGAGGAAAGCAATGAAAAAACAAATTGTTACCGTGGTTTTAATGGTATTGCTTGTACAAATTTTATTTGCCGAGGCACCGGAAATGCAGAGGTACCTTCCTACGGAATGGAAATACATGACCCGTTACGACGGGGAATTAAATCAGAAGATTCTGGATATGGTGGAAAAAGCAAAGGGTGAGTGGGAGATTGGCGATAGACTGAGTAATCTAGACTTTGGTTTTAGATATACTGTCATAAATAAGTATGGTGGAACAGAAGGAGATTTCATGTCTGCCACTTTGTTCCACACTGAAGAAGGAGAGGAAATCAGAAACAGCGGCGTTACCTTGCATCCGAATCCTGAAAGCTGGCGGTTATATGAGGAAAAACTGGGTGAGCATACATTTTATTATTATGTTGAATATGAGAGTGAAGAATATCCGGTGAATATGTATTTGATGTATTTAAAGGATGGCGAGCTGATAGGATATGCTCCCGCAGCATATAATGCAAAAAACAGATATGGTTCTGATACGGTCATGGAGTACTCTACGTATCTGATACCCGGAAAACAGGGGAAAATAAAGGCTGTCTGTTTATCTGTCAATATTGTAAATGGAAATCACGGCGAAAGATCCATTGTAAATTATTGGCGGCTCGATAAAAAAGGGGTCGGGATAGATGGACAACGGTTGGGCACATTTATAGATTACGCATCATTTGCAACTGGGTCGTTTTTGTATGATAAAAACAATCCGCTAAAATATGCTCTTTTCAATGCATTTGACGGAGATTTTTCCACAAGTTATGTGGAAGATGATGTTGGGGCATATCCTAAGCAGTTTAAATCCCGTGATTTGATATGGATACAATTTTCTAACCGTTACGAGAGGGCTTTCTGCAATGGTTTTTCCTCATTCAAGATTGTAAACGGATATGCAAAGGATGCAAGTTGGTATAACAAGAACAATCGCCCGAAGACGGTAAAGAATGGATACAGAAGCTCTCTGATATGGGATACAGAGGGTGTCTTGTGCGAGGAGGATGCCGAGGAATGTATTCTTGCCGACAACTGCCTTGACTGGCAGAAATTTGATTTAAACATAACCCAGTACTTTCTGGTAAAAGATATATACAAAGGAACACATTATACTGACACATGCATAGCGGAGCTTGATTTCAAGTATGACGGAGCTAAGCTTGAGGGATGGGAACTTGAAGTAGAACCTATAGGGTGGCTGTTCAGTTCGGAGCCGGATGGTGAATAGTGGTAGCGACGTGAACCTGGCGGTTCCTTAACTGATGTGTAAAACGGCTGGGAAAACGGAGAGTTTCAAACAAGAAGAAGTAAAATAACCATGAGTAATTTTTTATTCTTATTGCTTGTGTATTGTTCCGTATGGCTCGTTTCTGTCAGGGAATAATGGAGAAGCATATCCTGACTGAAGTGTACAAAACTATGCGAAGTCTTGACGGTAAATAATAGTCTTGTTATTATACAGTCAATTAATTGACTGTAAGCAAAAACAGCCCAATGGCGGTGGATCATGACAAAGGAAGACAGGAAAAACGCATATCTCTACTGTAAATTCCGGGATGAGCAGTTTGCTCTCTACGATGAATACGCCAAACGCAACGGCATGATGATGAAAACGCTGCTGGTGGTCAATGTCCTTTTTTATGATGCCTTTTACCACAAGGGAGGCATGACCCAGAAAGAGATTTGCCAGCGGACGTTTCAATCCAAACAGACGGTCAACCTGATTATCAAGAATCTTCTGGCTGAGAACTATGTAACCGTCACCGAGATGCCGGAAAACAAACGGAACAAGATTGTCCAGATGACCGATATCGGGAGAGCCTACTGTGAAAAAGTGGTGCGCCACATTACCTGGGCGGAGGATACGGCCATGTCCATGTTTACGCCGGAAGAACAAAAGCAGCTCATCGACCTGTCCCGGACATTCACAAAAAATCTGACCAGATTGGTCAATCAGGAAAGATGGGAAATGGAGGACCCGGAAGATGGAGTTTTATGAAGCAATTAGGAAAAGAAGGACGGTTCGGGAGTTTCTGAATAAAGAAGTGGATTTTGCAGCAATCAAACGAATTTTAGAGG
The DNA here is from genome assembly GCA_949299755.1 of uncultured Treponema sp. Taxonomy (GTDB): domain Bacteria; phylum Spirochaetota; class Spirochaetia; order Treponematales; family Treponemataceae; genus Avitreponema. Next base: position 4,865 of record CASGBA010000019.1, read on the forward strand.
CGGGCAACTGGCGCCTACCTGGAACCACAACCGCAACTGGAGCTATATTGTTCTGAGAACAGACGAGGAAAAGGAATACGCCTTTGAATATGCAAAAAAGATTGCCGACAAGTTCGATGCCGAAAAATATCTGAACACGCCGAGACCGTACCCAACGACACTTGCTCAGAAAATGTACGGGTATGCGATGCCGTGGCAGTATACGATGCTCAAAGATGCGCCGTATGTGGTTATCCCTGTATTCAAGTGCAAGGAGCTGAACGGCAAATATGTATCCAAACTGAATCCGTTTTTCACGATCTGGTGCGTGATTGAGAATATATTTCTGGCGGCAACTGCGGAGGGGCTGGGGCTTGACGACACGGAACTGCACGACTGCAAGTATTATCCGCGCGATATGGCGCATTTCTGCTGAAAGAGGCAGGAAGAGAACCGTTCATTTGCGGAAAGCAGGCGGCCGTTCCGCCGCCGTTAAATTTCCGTAACCGTTGTCCGTTTTGTATTCCGCTGCGCTTTGCGGTTGGAGCGGCGGAGCCGTAAGGTCTGTATTGTCTGTCCACAATTCACACTGGCTCATGACGGTTTGAACCGCGTCTTCCATACCTTCCGGCGGGTACCGGTGTTTTTTAAGGAGCCGTTTAACCATCATACGCATGGACGCCCGGGCGGAATCCCGCTTCTGCCAGTCCACCGTCCGGTTCCTGCGGAGGGTTTCCGTCAATTCTTTTGTGATAGCTATCAGTTCTTCGTTTTCGTAAAAGTCCTTGATGGCAGCCGGTTTGGTCAGCGCGTCGTAAAAGGCAAGTTCATCGGCAGTCAGTCCTAATTTTTCACCCTCTTTGTCGGCAGCGGAAATCTGCCTTGCCATATTCAAAAGCTCTTCAATGACTTCTTCATTGGTAAGCATTCCGTTCAGGTATTTGTTCATGGTTTCCTGAATGATTTCGCTGAATTTCTCCGATTTGACCAGGTTGGTTCTGCGGTATATTTTTATCTGTTCCTCAATCAGCCGTCTCAAAAGTTCCGCGGCAAGATTTTTTTCCTTCATTTTGGAAATCTCTTCCAGAAATTTCGGATCAAAAAGACTGAACTCCTGCTTGATGTCGGAAAAAAGATTGATTACGCCGTCGGACTTAATGGAAGACTGCAAAAGGACGTTGATTCTTTCATTCATTTCCGGCAGGCTGATTTTGTGTCCGTTACCCTGATTCATCAGACGCATGAGAAAAACCCGCACGGATTCAAAAAAAGCCGCTTCTATCCGTAACTCGCGCCGCACAAGGGAAGAACAAAGGGAAAGAGCCTGTTTTAAAAGCAACGCTTCTTTTAAGAAAAGCTCCTTGTCTTTTTGTTTTTCGGGAGAGAGGATGAAGTTGGCTCCGCCGCTTATGGTTTTTGCGCGGTTTAAATCCGTCCCGGAGATAAAAAGCGAATAATCAAATCCGTGGAATAAATCCCGGCAAACCTGAATTTTTTCAAGAAACTTGGGATACGCCCCTTTGGCAATATCGGTGTCGCCGTAGTTCTTTTGATCCCGGGTGGTGTAATCGTTCATCGCCTGCTTGAGCGCGCCGGCAATTCCCACATAGTCCACAATCAAACCGCCTTCTTTGTCCCGGAACACGCGGTTGACCCGGGCGATAGCCTGCATCAGATTGCTGCCTTCCATGGGCTTGTAAATATACATCGTCGCCAGAGACGGCACATCGAATCCCGTCAGCCACATATCAACCACAACCGCGATTTTCATGGGGCTTTCATTATCTTTAAACTCTTTTGCCAGTTCGTCCCGTTTGTGTTTGTTCCCGATAACCGGCCGCCATTCTTCCAGGTCTTTGTTGGATTCCGTCATGACGACTTTGACTTTTTCCGTCCAGTCCGGACGCTTCCGGAGAATCTGCCGGTAAATCTTCATGGCGATGGAACGGCTGTACGCCACAATCATGGCTTTGCCCGTTAAAAGGTTTTCCCGGAAATTTTCGTAGTGATCGAGAATATCGGTTACAAGGGATTCGATTGTGGCGTCGTTGCCGAGAACCGCTTCCATCCGGGAAAGCTCCTGCTTGCTCTGCCGGATGACTTCCGGATCGGCATTGTTCGCCATAATGTCATATTCTTTGTCGATTAAGGCGAGGATTGTTTCGTCAAACTTGAGCTTGATGACGCGGCTTTCATAGTAAACCGGCCGTATGGCGCCGTCTTCTACGGCCCGGGTCATATCGTAAATGTCGATGTAACCGCCGAAAACCTCCCGCGTGTTGCGGTCTTTGGCGGAAACCGGGGTGCCCGTAAAGCCGATGTAGGTGGCGTTTGGCAGTGTGTTCCGGATAATCCGGGCGGTTCCTGTTTTGATGGCTCCGGTTCCGGCGTTCACTTTTTCTTTTAAGCCGTACTGACTGCGGTGGGCCTCGTCCGCCATCACAATGATGTTGCGGCGCAAAGAAAGCGGCTGGGAAGACTCCTCAAACTTCTGCATTGTGGTAAAAATAATTCCGTTTGCCTGTCTGCCGGAAAGCAGAGTTTTCAAGTGTTCCCGGCTTTCCCCCTGAACAGCCTTTTGGCGCAGGAATTTCCGGCACTTGATAAACTGACCGTAAAGCTGATTGTCCAAATCGTTGCGGTCTGTAATCACCACAACGGTGGGACTGTCCAAAGCTTCCTGCAGGAGCCGGGCGTAAAAAACCATGGAAAGGGATTTTCCCGATCCCTGGGTGTGCCAGAACACGCCGCCTTTGCCGTCGGTAACGGCGGCGCGCTTTGTGGATTCCACCGCTTTTCTCACCGCAAAATACTGATGGTAGCCGGCAAGGATTTTAAACTGATTGACCCCTTCATCGGAAAAACAGATAAAATTTCTGATAATGTCCAGGAATCTTTCTTTTTGAAAGATTCCTTCAAAAAAGATGTCGAATTGGTCGCATCCGGTATTTTCGTAGGAACCGTCTTTGGTTTTCCATTTCATAAAACGGTCTTCGCCGGAGGTAATGGTTCCCGCTTTTGAGGTCGAATGATCGGAAATGACGCAGATGCAGTTGTAAATAAAAAGGGAAGGAATTTCCTGCATATAGTTGCGCAGCTGCCTGTACGCCTGCGAAACATCGGTTTCTTCGCGGGAGGGTGATTTTAATTCCATCAGGACGAGGGGCAGTCCGTTCAAAAAAATAAGAATATCGGGACGTTTGTTTGAGTTTTCGATAAAAGTCCACTGGTTGGCAATGATAAATGAGTTGTTGCCGGGGTTTTTAAAATCTACAGGATAAACAAGGCCGCTTCTTTCTTCTCCGTTTATGCGGTAACGCACTTCGATACCATTTTGAATATAGTTTGTAAAAACCCCGTTTTTTTGGACAAGGGAGGCGTTTTCAAAACGGTTCAGTTTATCAAAAGCCTCCGAAAGGGCTTCTTCCGGCAGTGCGGGATTGATGCGGGCAAGGGCGTTTTTTAATTCTTCTTCCAGAAGAGGACTGTAAAAATTGCGCTCCCCGGTATCGGGGCCGTAAAGGTGTCTGTACCCCAGAACGGTTTTAAAAAGCTCGATAACGGAATTTTCGTAATCCGCTTCCGTGTAAGATGCTGCCATCAACCTGCCCCCTGATTATTAAGAAGTGTTCTTAGTGAATTTATGAGCATTGAGAATGTAATGTCTCTTGCATATAAATTTTCTTTTTGGTATTTATTCCAGCGTTGGAGTATTTCAGGACTACTTTCTATATTTGAAATAATACTATCAGAGTTCTTTAAAATATCTGAGCTTTGCCTATGAATGCAGGTTTCTTTGAGTGCTTTTTGAAAAATTGAGCTATCATATTTTTCTGTTTTTGTGAGAATGAAAATATCATAAAAATCACGGGGACGAGTATTGAATCTTTCCCTGCTTAATATTGTTTCTACTTTTTCTGCAAGAATTGTTTCAGTAGGATATGTCAGGATTTGGTATGACGACTTTGGTTCCAATATGCAGTCAAAATTTCGCAGTATAGGGAAAGGTGTAATTACATCTCCTGTTGTTACATCAATTGAAATAGGTACTATGATTGAATCATAATGTGATTCAATAGAAATTCTAAATCCACCATACCTGTCATCTTCTCGTATAGGTTTGATTGTTTTTATTAAGAATACAGTATTATCATTAAGTTGAATACCGATAATTTCTTCAAAAATATTTTTTAAATCTTTTTCCGTAAGAGGATAATTTTTGATTGTTGTATCTATATCCATTGTGGATCTGCTTTCTAATCCTACAAAACATGAAATGAGAACCCCGCCTTTAATGATAAAGTTATTTCTATATTCTGAAAGTGAAAGCCTTTGTAAAAAACGTTCAAACATAAAATTCTGGAAGATAATTTGGGGAGGTACTTTTTTTTCTTTTGCCAGATTTTTTATGTTACCTTTTAGACTCATTGCTTTGGATGTTGTTGTTTTCATATAAGTCCTTCCAATGCAGTATTGACTTTTTTTAATATTCCAAAAGCTTCAGCATATTTGGAAAGATTCCTGAAATTTTTATTTTTTTTCAATGCGTAAAGTTTTATTCCCTCAAGATATGTTTCTTCATCTAACCGGCTTCGGCTTCTGATAATGTCGCAAAGTGTGCGTTCAGAGTCATAACAGGGAACAAAGTTTCCATAGGGAGTTTTTATTTGCATCAGGCCGATGGTAAATAATTCTGATTTTATATAATATACTTTGCATTTCTTTTTTATATCCATAGAGGGTTGTTTATTTGTCGGGACAGTCAATGAATGTTCAAATGGTGTACGGTTACTAAAACCGTTTAAAAACATGGCGCTTTCATGGGAGAAAACAATATTTTTTGAACGTTGACTTAGAGAATACATTTCGTCAGGAATTTCAGCAGGTAAGATGTATTGTCCAATTGAAAGACGCTCTAAAGAGCCTTTTTTTTCCAGATAAGATAACATGGCTCTGGAAATACCTGCCTTTTCAGCAGATTTGGTAGTAATAATTCCACCATTATCAAGAGCCAGGTTTTGAAGGATTGAAGATGTTTTTAATGGTGCATCTTTGACACTCATACTAATATTATACCTGGTATTAGTATGAATGTCAAATTAATGACAGGCTGTTATTGCAGAATTTACCATATAGGCGGGGGTATAAAATGTGGGTGATTGCTTCAATAGTGTGTGTCATTTCCATTTTAATTGACAAATTTATGATTTAATAATATAAGTCATTAGTTTAAATGTTTTGACAAACATTACGGAGATTAGAAGAATGCCTAACGAATTAAAGCCTTTTTATAATCCCGCTCCCGGGGAGATTATTTGGGATGCCATGGAAGAGTTGGGATGGAATCAAGCCGATCTTGCCGAAATAACCGGTCTTACGGAAAAATCGGTCAATCTCATTATCAACAATAAACAGGCAATTACTCCCGAAACGGCAACTTTACTGGGGCAGGTCTTTTCCACTCCGGCGGAGATGTGGCTTAACCTTCAGGCAAGATATGATTTACGGAAAATCGATAATCGGAATTCTCCTAAAAAAGAGTCGAAACGATAAAAAATTATCAATATCAATCATAAAAAAAATTTCTTCTCTTTCTACACTGCCGTCTGACTGTACTTGCTTAACATTGTAAAAATGAATATCTTTTCAGTTGTCATAATGCGTCTTTATACAATGAAACACTTGTTTCCTTTTCTCTAAATCGCATTTGTCCCCAAAACAGATCACCGATAAAACCTCGTCCGGATAAAATACAAGTAAATCTTTTGGAGTGAACTCATAAGGAGGGCGTTGGGGGTTCAGTTGGTCCATTATGATTTTTCTGTATTCGTTCTCGTAACTCCATTTCTCAGTCTTATGCAATAGCGATTGTATTATAGCTTTTTTCTTTTCCTCATCAGTAGATTTAAAAATATTATACTTGCATGCGCCGTCATTATCATATTTTACTTTCTGAAGATCGAAATATGGAGTCCCTGCAACACCAAGAAAAGAGGATTGTAAGAGTGGTAAGTTCGCAGTAGAAGCTCTTGCCTCAATATAGTTAAATCTGTGTTGATCGCAAAACGTAGAAATGTAACCTATATAAATACCTTCATAACAGTGGACGTATTTTTCCCACATGTGATTATTGTCCCAACTGTCAGTAAGGCTCAGAATATGAAAGTGTTGTTCATCATTTCTTGAGCAATCTTCCATAGATTTTTGAAATTTACCCGTATTCAATTGAGCACGTATAGACTCTACAGTGAATTTTTCTCTACTTGTTTTTCTATCGATCCAGTTTTGTATATCTTCCGCTTCATATTCATTAAAAACCCGACAATCAATAGGGTCATTTAACTGTTCCGGGCGGGAAAAATAAAAATATTTGTTAGCAAGTGAATCAAGAGTCCACATTGAGACATCGTTTCCGTTTTCATCAGTAAAGTTTTATATTTATAGAATGTCTTACACTTTTTATGGAATTTCTTACACATTTTTTTATTCTATATGGCCTCTTATTAAGTTTTCAATACACAAAATTGTTCATTTTGAATTCATTTTTATGTATTATTTTAATGACTTTTTATCGCAATTATAGCTTTATTTCAATCATAAAATATACGATGAATTATAAAAATTTATCACTATATCAAAGTGATTTTATTTTCTTAAAGTATTCCTTAAACTGATCAAATGTAATTTCTACATTAGTTTCTATGCTTGCGCCATGTGCATACTTATTTCTTAAATTATATAATGTTTTATATTCGTCATGAAAATCCTGGAAATCTTTTCCGTCTACTTCCAAATATGACAAATATTGATCCATTAACTTTACAGAGGGCAAATAAGACTCATTATAAAATCCCGTTAGCAGTAATTTTTCGGTTTGTGTGGAGATATTTTTGTCTACAATCTTTTTGCGGATATGAAAATAAAAGAAATTGGCAAGGTGAATTGAAAAAAATTTCAGGGATAGATTCTGAAAAACGGAATCGTTATTACGTTTCAGATAATCCAAGTTGTCAACAATTTGATTAACTTCATCTAATGTTCTTGAGTATGCTTTATCCCATTTTTCAAAATATTCGCTTCTTTCTCTATACAGATCGTCAATCATAATTTATTATCCTATTTTATCAAACTCATTTGTCATTATCGAAATTATATTTTGTAGAGTTTCTGTTTTAGAAGCACGTCTAGTATCCTGTATAAATGATGCAACATCACGATTATCGCTACAACTTCTTGAAAAAACTTTCTGAATTTCTTCTTTATTGGATAAAACCCAAATTTCTTTATTCTTAATCTTCGGTAGTATATTAGCGACTGCAATCCAAGTTACCAAAAGAAGATATCCATTGATTGTTTTGTTTGGTGTAAAATCTTTTAGTGTAAAAGCGTTACATAATATATAAAAAGATTCTTCATATAACTTTGTTATCTCTGTCTCAGAATGAATCTCAAAATTATCATTCTCCTTTATAGACTTATCAAGAAAAGTCTTCATTGAACCTTTGTAATAACCTTTACTGTAATACAGGGAAATAAAGCGTAAAATTAACTCTGAAATAGTTCCTGATTTATCATTTATTCCAAAGGAATTTGTCCATTCGGGATTCAGGGCCTTTTCACACAGAAATTTTGAGTATTTTCCATACTAATACACAGACGAATTTGTTGAGGATTGAGACGAGTTGAGCCTGTGTTAATTCTCTCAAATACTAAATACATACTTGAATTGTTATCATCGGGGGATGTTTGTTTTAAATTGACAATATATAAATAAGTGTTTTGAATTCGTTTCTTTTGATCTTCAGTCAATTGGTCAAAAGTTTTTCCTTTCCAGGCACTGTAAATCTTAACACCGGAAAGTGCGAACGGTTCTCCTTCAATTTCACCTTCATATCTTGGAGTTGTGTCATCTTCATTCAAATATTGATGTTGTTTTTTATATGGGTATTTTCCTTTTAGAAAATAATAAATAGTAAGCAATCGTTGTTGTCCATCAATAACTAAATATTTTTGAGGTGCTTCCTCAAAAAAGAAAAAGCTGGGAATGGGTAAGCCTCTTAGAATCGAATCTATAAACATTGAAGCCGATTCTTTTGACCAGACATAATTTCTTTGAAATGCAGGAATAATTATATCTTTACTTTTATAGCGACGAATTAATCCTTCAACATCCATATTGAAATTATAAGGTGTAAGATCATAATTAAAATCTTCAATTGTATCATCTTCATGTTCGAATAAATTCTCTTTTGACATTTTGGGCTCCTTTAATATAAATCTATTTTAACACTTCATGTCTGAAACTTCAATTTCCCCGTTCATCAGCTTGGGAAGCAGCGTATCCCGTAAAGATGATAGTTTTTGATTTTCCAAAATGTTTTTTCCTATTAATTCAAAAAGAGGAGTCACCTGAATGTGAAACTTTTCCATTTTTTCTTGTGAAACACTGCACATCGGCATATTTCCGATGTGCGATGGATAGATATGCGGTTGTGCGGAACCTGTCTGAGCGTCAAAAATTTCATTTTGTCTCTTTTTTAAAAGGATATACCAGAAGTAGACTGACGTTGTTACTGAATTATCTATGTATGATGAATCAGATGACCAAACCGGAATATTCCAGAGCTTTACGTAACCGGCGTTTGCCCCGGAAGCAGAAATTGTAATAACCGGTGCTGAAGTATTTGCTACATTGTGGTATGTTGTAGGGTTTAAACCGCCTGCAACAACAGGAACACTTCCGGGAACAGCATCTTTCGACTGCAAATTTTTTCCTTTTTGGGGAAGAATATAATCTGAAATTTTATTCTTCCCTTTATGGGAATCGGGAAACGTTTTATCAAACAAACACCGGGCTTGTTCTTCCAGGTTTTTGCTGATTTGTCTGTTCAGTTCGATTTTGTCGTCTAGGGATTTTAAGATGCCGGTGATTTTCTTTTGGATGGGCAACGGGGGAAGAAATATTTCTTCATTTTCAATAGTTTTTGTTGAAATATTAGCTTGACTGGCACTTCCAGTTGCTTTTGAAGCCAAGGAATAGAAATTATCAAAACATCGGAAATGATAATAAACAAAATCTTTATCTACTGTTTCTGAGGGAATGAGTTTAGCGACTCTTTGATTAAGTAGTGCTAAATCATTGTAAGTATATTTTGCGACACGCCCAACCCAACTTAAAGGATTATTTTTATTTATAGGGTCTCCCGTTAGGGCAAATAGAATATCATTCTTGTTTGCAAGAAATTTTTTTTCAACATAAGTTTCTATATTTTGAATTTTTACGGTATCGTCAAAAAATCTTACTAACCCATTCTTTAATTCCTTGATTCGAATAATATGGTATTTGCCTTTTGATTTGAAATCATGTGATTTAAATGCAAATCCATTTTGAAAAGAGGCAACCTCCCCTAATTTGCATTTTTTCCATTCTGTTTTCATTGTCTTTTCTTTGTCTCCTTTTGTCTCTGTTGGGGCTTTTTGCGTTAGGGATTGGAGGGGCGGCGCGCAGGCGCCGTTGCGCAGCAATGGAGCCGACAGGCGGAACCCCGGAAAGCCCGACCGCCGGACTGCGGTTTATGACGGTCAGGCCGGCGGGAACGCCCTAAATCTTATACCCGATTGCCCCCAGATTTTTTCTGATTTCTTCTTCCAGTTCATGGGACTTTGCGAACATCTGCGAAAGTTCGGAAGTCAGGCGGCCCATTTTCTCTTCAAAAGGCTCGCCGTCGTCTTCCCGGTCTTCAATGCCCACATAGCGGCCGGGGGTGAGGATGTAATCCTGTTTGGCAATGTCGGCGGTGGAAACGGCGGCGCAGAAGCCTTTGACGTCTTTAAGCGCGCCTTCCTGAAAGGCCGTAAATGTATCTGCCAGTTTTTGAATATCACTGTCGGTAAAATCCCTGTGTTTGCGGTCAACCATATAACCCATTTTGCGGGCGTCGATAAACAGGGTTTTGCCTTTCTGTTTTTTGTCTTTTGTGATGAACCAGAGGGTGGCGGGAATGGTGACCGAATAAAAGAGCTGCGGCGGCATGGCGATAATGCCTTCTATTAAATCGTCTTCGATAATCCGTTTGCGGATTTCGCCTTCGCCTCCGGTTTGGGAAGAAAGGGCGCCATTGGAAAGGACAAGGCCGATTTTTCCGCCGGGCGCCAGGTGGTAAATCATGTGCTGAATCCAGGCAAAGTTGGCGTTTCCTGCGGGCGGGAGCCCGTACTTCCACCGGGGATCGTCTTTTAATTTTTCCTGCCCCCAGGGATTGTAGTTGAAGGGAGGATTGGCAAGGATGTAGTCAGCCTTTAAGGTTTTGTGGAGGTCGTTTGTAAAGGTGTCGGCGTGGTAGGAACCCAAATCGGCGCCCAGTCCCCGGATTGTCAGATTCATGACCGCCATTTTCCAGGTGTCGGGGTTGGCTTCCTGGCCGTAAATGGAAACGGCGTCCCTTTTGCCGGAATGGTCGGCGATGAACCGGGCGGACTGGACAAACATTCCCCCGGAACCGCAGCAGGGGTCGTAGACACGGGAATTGCCGTGGGGTTTCAGGACAGCGACAAGGGTGTTGACAATGCTGGAGGGCGTGTAAAACTCCCCTCCCCCTTTGCCTTCTTTTTCGGCAAATTGAGCGATGCAGTATTCGTAAGTGCGGCCCAAAAGATCGCGGTTGCCTTCGGTTTCGCTCATGTCCATGTTGGTGAAAAGATCGACGACATCCCCCAGAACCTGTTTATCCAAATCGGGGCCGGCGTAGTTTTTGGGCAGCACGCCTTTGAGTTTTTTGTTGCCGGCTTCGATGGCCCGCATGGCGTCGTCGATGACGGTTCCGATTTCCGGTTTGTGGGCGGCGGCGGCGATTTTTGCCCAACGGGCGGCTTCCGGTACAAAGAAAACGTTTTCTTCAAGGTAGGCGTCGGGGTCGTTTTCAAAACCGTCGCCTTCCTGAACAAGCTGATTGTACTTTTTCTCAAAAGCGGCGGAAATGTATTTCAGGAAAATGAGGCCGATGATGACGTTCCGGTATTCGGAAGCGGGAATATGTCCCCAAAGGACGCAGGCGGCGTCCCAGATTTGTTTTTCAAAACCGATATTGGCGGTGTTGCGGGGTTTCGCGGTTTCCGTTTTTTCTTTTTTTGCCATGAGCTTAATCCTTATGTGGTTTTTTATTATAGCATAAAAAGTTTTTTGAGGCAGTCATCTTTTATTAAAAAGAAGCGGTTCCGGGTTCCGTCTCCGCCGCGGCGCTGACTGCCGATGCGGTACCGGCGGACAGAAAAAGCCGCAAGGCGCCGGTTCCGCTCTGTTCGTCCACGTGCTGTTCCCGGCGCTTTCTTTTTCATTCTGTTTCGCTGCGGTTATTATCATATTCTTTGGAAGTTCATTCTCTTGTGTCTGGTGATTGAACAAGTTGCCGTCCCATTCTTTTCCCTGATGAACGTCTTTCCCCGTAAGAAAATTTACTATATACTGTTTGCGGGACTTATCTGCCTGCTGTTTGCAAAAACAATTTTTTTTATGACCGGCTGATGTTCTTATAAACCGGCAGGAATACGCAATCATGAAAGACAAATCTTTAAACAGAGAAAAAGAAAGACTCCGCCGCAGGCTTGACAACTCCGGTTTTGTCCGTGCCATCGGCTGGAACGATAACGAAAATATGATTACCGGATGGACTTCCTTTACCGTCACTCTCTTTTTTCTGAACGGACATCTGCCCGAAGTGCAGCAGCGGGTGTGCGGCTGTGTCCGGGAATACGCTTCACTCATCGGAAAAGAGGCAAAGTTCTATATGAGTCCCGTCTCCTCCCGGCTGCATCTGGCAAAAAACGGACGGATTAAACTGCTGAGCGAAAACGATATCCGTAAAGTCCGGGAAAAGGGCGGACGCAGGACGGTGAAATTCCTTATAGCTTCCCACGGAACCATGGAGGAATACAACACCCGGCCGCCGAAGTTTTCGCTGTTTGTCAGCCTGCAGCTTGACATCGAAGACAGTGAGGATGAAATCCCTCCTGAAAGAAAAGTCAGCATGATCAGCGCGGTCTTTCCTCCTTCCTTTTTTCTGCTTGACAAACAGCCGCTGACATTCACCGATTTGGTGCTGAAGTGGAGCAACGCCCTGCATCCCCTCAGCGGAACCGCCGGCTGGGGAATCAGCCAGCATTCCAGCGAGTTCAATTTTCTTGTTGCCCAGGACACCTTCGCCCAGGAGCTGCTGCGCTTTCCCGGACTGGAACTGCCGCCTCTGCCTGTCATGCCCGAAGATACCCGGCTGTTTGAAAACCATATCGCCGGCATCAACTGGCTGACAGTTATCTGCCGCCGGTTTGCGGAACAGGTCGGCGGAGAGGAAATTCTCCGAGCTTTGGGCAGGGAGTATCCTATTGCCCGTTATGATGACGGATTTATCATCCAGGCCGGCCCCAAACCGGAACTGGGCGACCGGAAAGCGAAACGGATTCCCGCTTATTACGGCAAAGTCCACGACCTGCTGCGCCCCCTGTACCCGCCGCCGGAGGAGCTGAGAAACTGCCTGATCGGTTCCGTGATCGATTTTGATCCCTTCACCAAAGACCTCAACCGCTATTCAAAAGAAGAAGAGGCGCAGCGCAGTCTGGATTTTTACAGCCGGTGGATGAACCGCTTTTCTGCCGGTACCAAAATGCTGCCCCTTTACAAAAGAAATAAAAAATTACGGGAATATTTCCTGTCTCTGTTCAGTAATTTACGAGAGTAACAAAGCGAATACCGATATATTTTTATAGTAATAACAGGAGAAAATCAGATGAGCGACAGCAGCACCACTTTGGTTCCGAAAAGGATCTTCATCGAAGCGGCGGAACGGGAACAGATGGAAAAAAGAATCACCTCGTGGATGATCGAAAAAGGGTGGATAGAACCCGAAATCAGCGACTGCGTTTTTTCCGAAGGCGGCGGCCGCCGGATAACCCGAAAAGGGAATACCCATATCAGCGGCTTTGAGCCGGATCACAACCTCGCCGTAAACGGATTCTGCATCGAACAGTTTGACGGAAAAAATGTGTTTACCAATCTGGAAGGCGGCCTTGAGTCTGCCGTCTGTTCCGGCTGCGGGGAAGATATCGGGGAAGAGTTTTACGATATGACGGAAGTATGGTTTTCCGGTGAAGACAACCCTCCGGTTCCCTGTCCCTGCTGCGGAGAAAGCTTTGACATCCGGGATTATGTGCTGGAGCCGCCCTGGGGGTTCAGTCAGATTGGTTTTACTTTCTGGAATCTTTCCGACATGACGGAGGAGTTTGTGGAGGAATTCGCCGCCGTTTTGGGTGAACCGGTGCAGGTTGTTTGGGCGCACCTGTAAATCCTTTTATAATAAGGGCAGCATGAAGGAATCTGGTCAGGAACGGAAAGAAAAGAAAAACCGGTACCGGGAATTTACCGCCTCGTTTGCGGGATTGCCGCTATCAGTCATACTGTTTTGGCTTGCCGTCAAACAGCCGTTTTCGGACGTCGGTATTCTGCTTTGCCTGCTGCTGATGACCGGTGCAGCGGTTTCGTTTCTGACAGCGGTCATTAACGGAATCATTGTCTTCATCCGGCTGAAAAAGAAATTCCCGGAGAAAATACCGCAGCAGAAACTTCCGGAAGCCGGACAGAGAGAACGGAGGCCCGCTCTGTCCATGGCGCTTGTCATCACCGGCTGTATTTTTGCGGGAGCCTGCCTCCCCCTGTTTGCTGTGCATATTTTTTCCGCAGACGATTTCCCTCTGCTTGTTCTGCTCATGTTCATGTCCGGTTCCGCCGCAGCCGTCACCGCTGCCGGAACCGGAACCGCCCGGACACTCATCCGCAAAAAACAGGCGGGGAGCCGCCTCGTCATGACCGGCGCCGGTCTCATTCTTGCCTGCGGGGGAATCTTTCTCCTGACGAAAAGCCTGAGCGGATACAGTCAGTTCCATTTTGATTTGATGGGGCTCATTTCCTTTGCAGCGGGAATTTCACTGGCAGCGGCAGGGATTTCCGGCAAAAAACGGGAATGAAATCAAGCCGTTCCGATAAGCAGTCAGACGAAACATAAAAAATAATTTTATTCTTGTGTTTCCAAACCTCCATCCGCTATACTGAAACCATGAGCAAACCCTATAAGCCTTCCGATAAACCTGAACTGATGGAACTGATTGAAAAAAACGTTCCGCTGGGGGATATTGATACCTCCCTGATAACAGATATGTCAAACCTGTTCGAATTTTCCGAGCGGAAAGATTTTTCCGGCATCGAAGAATGGGACACTTCCCGTGTGACCGATATGAGCCGTATGTTCCGCATGGCGCGGTACTTTAATCACGACATATCCCGCTGGGATGTCTCCCATGTCACCGATATGAGTTATATGTTCTGCGAGGCCGCGGCTTTTAACCAACCGCTGGAATCATGGGATGTTTCCCGGGTGAAAGACATGCACTGTCTTTTTGCCGATGCCAAAAGGTTTAACCAGCCGCTGGAAAAATGGAATCTTGTCTCCGTACAATCCACCCGGTGCATGTTCTGGAATGCCCACAGTTTTAACCGGCCCCTGAACAACTGGGATGTTTCCCATGTGGAAGTCATGGCCTGTATGTTCGATAATGCCAAAAAATTCAATCAGCCGCTGGATCAGTGGGATGTTTCCAATGCCGTTGATATCAGCTATATGTTCAGCCGGGCAGTTTCTTTTAATCAGAATATCAACAGCTGGAATACGGAAAATGTCCGGTATATGGAGGGGGTCTTTGAGAACGCTGCCGTATTTAATCAGCCTCTGGATCATTGGAAAACCGACCAAGTGATTAAGATGAGCAAGTGTTTTCACAACGCCAAAGCCTTTAATCAACCGCTGGACAGCTGGAATGTGTCCCGAGTCACAGATATGGAAGTCATGTTCAAAGGGGCCGATTCTTTTGATCAGCCTCTGGACAGTTGGGATGTGTCCCAGGTCGAAAACATGGCCGGAATGTTTCAGGACGCTCTCAGTTTTTCCCATAATCTTCCTGTTTCATTCCGGACGGTGATGCCCCGCTGTAATGTCAGCGATATGTTTTTAAACGCTCCCCGTTTTACCGACGTGAAAATGCTGGTGCAGTGTTTTGCGATTACCACCAAGAAAAAATATCGCGAAGAGGTCAAGTCTCAACTGAAAAAGATGAATCCGGATGAAGTCTATCCGGAACTGTGCCGCTACAGCGGGAAGCATGTGGAGGCCTTTAAACAGGAACTGGAAAAACGTTATCCCCGCCTAAAAAAAATAACGGTCTCCGATGAGCTGCAAAAGGACGATTCCGGAATGTACCGGCCTGCGGATAAATTCGAGCTGATCCGCCTGATGCGGCTGAATGTTCCTTTGAGAGAGATTGATACCGGTGATGTCACCGATATGTCCTATCTGTTTAAGAATTCCACCCGGAGCGATTTTTCCGGCATCGAAAATTGGGATACCTCCAAAGTGACCACCATGCGGGGAATGTTTTCCGGCGCCAAACAGTTTAATCACAATATCGAAAACTGGAACACCTCATCCGTCACCGATACATCGGAAATGTTTGAAAACGCGGCGGAATTCAATCAGCCCCTTGAAAAGTGGGATATGTCTTCCGTCACCGATATGCACAGAATGTTTTACAACGCCGCGACGTTTAACCAGAGCCTTAACGGCTGGAATGTCTCCAGGGTGACTTCCATGTACGAGATGTTTTATAACTGTATGTTCTTTAATCAGCCCCTGAACAACTGGGATGTTTCCAAAGTGGAAGATATGGGCAGCATGTTCGCCGGGTGCCGCCTTTTTGACGGAGACATTTGCAGCTGGAATGTGTCCCGGGTTCGGGATATGAGCTTTCTCTTTTTATGTGCCGCCAGTTTTGATCAGGACATCAGCGGCTGGGATACCGGTTCGGTTACCAACATGAGGGGAATGTTCGACTGCGCCCGGTTCTTCAACCGGCCTCTGGAAAAATGGGATGTTTCCAAAGTGACCGATATGAGCCGGATGTTTCAGAATACGCTCTGCTTTAACCAGCCTCTGGAAAAGTGGGATATCTCTTCGGTCACCAATATGGGCAGTATGTTCAATACCGCCCGGGACTTTAACCAGCCTTTGGAGAAGTGGGATGTTTCCCGTGTGACGAATATGGTCGAAATGTTTGCCGTTATCGATACTTTCCCCGGCGGCGGCCGGCAAGCCTTTAACCGGCCCCTGACCGGCTGGAAACTGCGCACCCAGAATACCTACCACATGTTTTACTATTCCGGTTACAGCCACCTGGAAACGTTAATCATGGCTGCCGCTTCCTCCGGCACCGATTATGCGCCGGCCGGGTACCGGGCAAATGTCAAAGAGCAGCTGAAAAACCTCTGCGGCCGCTTCGGAAAGGAGACCGTCCGCAGCGCCCTGATTGAATACAGGGACAAATATGCCACCGGCACGCTTCTGAACGCGCTGGAAGAAATGGAGTGAGGGTGGCTATTCTAATGGTATTATCCTTATAATAAAAAAATCTGTTTTAAATAGGATTTGATGATGGAAACGATAGAGAAAATAAAATATTTTTATGAAACTGTTATATCTGAAAACAGAATTGATAAAATAGCAGAGTTTATATCTTCGGATTGCTGTGTAAAAACAGGAGAAAAAATGATTCCGGTTGGTATTGAGGGTATGAGAGAACACATAAAAGCAACCAAACAGACATATCCAGATTATGCAATGAAAATTACCAGACAGTTTTGTGATGGAGATTATGTTATTTCAGAATTTGTTATGGAAGGTACACATACAGGTGAATGGATTGGAATAAAACCAACTGGCAAACGTTTAGTATTTACAGGTATCAATATAGATAAGGTAAACAATGGTTTAATTATTGAACATAGCGGTGCGGTAAATACGTTTGAAACTTTGCTTGAAGCCGGTATGATAGGAGCAATATGATTTTCAGAATAGTAACATCAAAATATACAGGGGATTTCAATGCCTGAAAAAATACCATCTCAATCTACGATAACTGAACTGCTGGGACAAGCCCTGTTTGAAGTGTGGCAAAAGCTGTGTTCAGTGATTGATGAAAAATACAACTGACTCGGAGAAATATCAAGGAGAAAAAGTAAAATGACGACTTCAAATATCAAAGTACTGATTCCCAGCGGGCTTCAACAAGTTTGGGAGCTGATTTTGGACATTGAAAATTACGCTACTTGGAGAAGCGATCTAAGTAAAACAGAAGTCATCAGTGACACGCAATTTATTGAATATACTAAAGACGGCTACCCTACCACTTTTACTGTAACACTTGTTGACCCATACAAACGATGGGAATTTGATATGAAAAACAGCAATATGAAAGGTCATTGGATTGGCGTTTTTACTGATAAAGGGAATGAAACAGAGATTGATTTTACGGAATTCGTGGAAGCAAAAAAGTGGTTTATGAAACCCTTTGTAAAGTCGTATCTGAAAAAACAGCAGGCACAGTTTGTTGCGGATATAAAAAGAGCATTAGGGGTAAATAAACCATGAGAGAGCTGATCGGTTACTGCGGCCTGGATTGCGAAAAATGCGATGCATATCTTGCGACCATTAACAACGATCAAGCCTTGCGGGAGAAAACAGCAAAGCTGTGGGCAGAGTTAAATAACACTCCTATTCTGCCGGAACATATTAACTGCGAGGGCTGCCGTATGAACGGAGCAAAAACGGTATTCTGCGACAGTCTGTGTGAGATTCGGAAATGTGCATTAAATAAAGGTGTTTCCACCTGCGGCGACTGCCCGGATTTAGAAACCTGCCCGACTGTTGGGGCAATCCTCGAAAATAATCCGGCTGCTTTGGATAATTTGAAAGGGTAATATACATAATGGAAAATTTCATAGCACATTTGAAAGAAGTTATACCTGAAAAAGATAGTCTAAAACTCGTGAAAAAGGAAGCTGAAAATTATTACAAGCAGCATTCGCTTGATGAATGTTTCGCTACGGGATTGGAATTATATCAGTCGGAAAATTTTCAGATACAGGAAGTCGGTGTTTTCTTGGTAGGATATGCAGCCTGCAAAAATACAAGCGCATTATCATTTCTGAAAGATACTGTGAGTCAGCACAAAAGCTGGAAGGTGCAGGAAATTCTTGCAATGGCATTTGATAATTACTGCAAAATTATTGGATATGAAACAGCGATTCCGGTTATTAAGGAATGGCTAAAAAGTGATTGTGCTAATACAAGGAGAGCTGTATCAGAAGGATTGAGAATTTGGACAAGCCGCCCTTATTTTAGGGAGCATCCGCAGATGGCAATACAGTTTTTATCTTCTCTCAAAGATGATGAAAGCGAGTATGTACGAAAATCAATAGGAAATGCTTTGAAAGATATAAGCAAAAAATATCCTGAACTGGTTTCCAATGAACTGAAGCAATGGGATTTATCGTCAAAAGAAATAAAACAGGTACATAAATTAGCAAGTGCTTATCTGAACAAGTCATAAACAAATACTGTTATGCGGAGGAAACACCATGCTTGAAAACATCCCCTCACAATCTATGATGGCTGAACTGTTGGGACAATCCCTGTTTAAGGTTTGGCAGAAGTTGTGTTCGGCGATTGATGAAAAGTACGATATGGAAAAGCTATGGAACACGGGCGGTAAAAATTGGACTTACGAGTATAAGTACCGCAGAGGCGGCAAAACGCTTTGCAGCCTCTACGCAAAAAGAAATTGCGTCGGTTTTATGATTATCTTTGGAAAAGATGAAAGAATAAAATTTGAAGATATAAGGGATACGCTTTCTGACTCCGTTTGTAAGCGCTATGATGAAACCACAACTTATCGTGACGGAAAATGGGTAATGTTTGAGCCAACCGATACATCTGAATTTGATGATTATATGAAGCTGTTGGCTGTTAAAAGAAAACCCAATATAAAATAACTAACACTGATTTTTGGAGGTGGCGAGAATGAAGTTGAAAAATCCTATGTTGGTAGTGACTGATATGGACAGATCAGTTGATTTTTATAAAAAAGTCTTTGGGCTTCATATCATTATGGACTTTGGAGCAAATAAGACACTAACAGGCGGTTTAGCCTTACAAACTGTTGAAACATATAAAAATTTTATCGGTACAAATGACATTTCTTTTGGCGGCAACAACTTCGAGCTTTATTTTGAAGAAGATAATTTTGAAAAGTTTGCTGAGAGGCTGAAGGAATGTGATATTGAATACATTCACCCGATTATGGAACATTCTTGGGGGCAAAGAGTCGTTCGCTTTTATGATCCTGATAAGCATATTATCGAAGTCGGAGAGAATATGAAGGTCGTATGCAAGCGTTTCTTGGATAGTGGAATGACGCCGGAACAGGTTGCAAAGCGAATGAATGTCCCTATGAAGTTTATAAATGCTTGTATGCGATAATCAAGTTTCGTTAAAGGAAACTAAGCATTCTGCCCCAAAAGGATTCCAATAAAAAATAGTTTTTTTATTGCCAAATCAGGTATAAATGTTATAATGCAAGATGATTAAAACCTTAGCTTGATCAATTTTGCACGGTAAAACTAATCAAATATAAAAATGGGGAGGAGTGTATGGGTATAGTACATTTCATGAATGTAAATGAAGGCGATTGTATTTGGATAAAACATCGTTCTGGACACAATACTGTAATTGATATATCCAATGGGAAACAAATTTTGTTGGCACAGAAATCATTCTCAGAGAATTATAATCAAAAGGCTCATCCTGTAAATCCAATCGAGTATTTGAAGGATAGAAATGTAAGCACAATTTTTAGATTTATTTTAACACATCCTGATATGGATCATATGGATGGGATTAAAGAACTGTTTAATACATTTGAAGTCATAAATTTTTGGGATACCGAAAATACTAAAGTAATGGATGATGATTCTGATTGGGGGAGATATGATGAAGCAGATTGGGATTTTTATCAAGAAGTCAGAACATCATACTCATCGCCTAAGGTTTTGAATTTATACGCAGGGCAAAAAGGAAAATACTATAATCAAACAGAAGATGGTAAGTCAGGCGCAGATGGCTTATATTTGCTTGCGCCTACAATGGATTTAGTAGAAGAAGCAAACAAATCAAAAGATTATAATGATTGTTCGTATGTCATTTTATATAGAACAGGTATGGATATAACTATGAATACTGCTTTTGGTGATAAACAATGTGAATTTTTTGTAAATCCTAATCAAAAGTTTAGAGAAAAATATGACACTATACAAGAATTAGAAAAAAGAAAGGAATAATTATGAAAAAACTTTTGTTTATTTTATTTATATTATTAACAAATAATATGTTCTGTTTATCAGAAAATGAAGTAGTAAAGGTATTACGAGAAGATTCTTTAACTAATCATTTTTTTAATACAAAAAACTATAAATACTCTATTCAAGATAATAAAGAATTAAATGAATCCGAAGCACTTATAGTTTTATCTGTAGCCAGAAATTCTCTGTATGAAAAATATCAAAATTATGCATTTTTAAATAACATATATATTTTAAACGATAATTCCATTATTTTCTTTAATGAATCTTTTTATATTAATAAATCTGATATTTCACAAACCTTTTATAATCAAATTAAAAATATTCAATTAAATAATTCAACTTCAATTTTTGCAGATTTGAATTTTGATTGTAAAAAAGATTTATTTATTTTTCGTGGAGATTCAATATCATTTTATTCAATAATTATTGACTTATCGGATTTAAATAACACCACTATTCTATTTCATTCTAATGAAATAGACAACCACTTTTTTAAGTCTACAGAAATTGGAAAACTTTTTGGAAAAAATATTTCATTTTGTATAATAAACAATAAAAGAGGTTTTACTATTCCATATCAAATAAAAAACAAAGAGGTTATTACAAAGTTCTATTATTGGTCTCCATCTGAACAACGTTACATTCTTGATGAATCGGTAACCCAGGAACAGATTAAAAATGCATATTGTCCTGAAGATTTCTTTGCCTATAATGGTCTAAACTTTTCAAAGCTGGATTCTAAGCTCAAAGAAGGCGACTTAAAAGATCTTGATAAGTCACAGCTCCGAGTTTTACGTAACGCAGTTTATGCCCGCCATGGCAGAACATTCAAAAGTGTAGATTTACAGAGTCTTTGGGAATGCTACACTTGGTATAAAAAGAATCCAAATTATAGCGATTCTTTGCTAACTGACATAGATAAATATAATATTGAGCTTATACAAAACTATGAATCAAAATAATATTTTACGACCTTGTCCTTGTAAAAAAGCTTCCAAACTCTCCGGTTTGCCCAGGGGTAAGCCCACCCTACCGGGGAGAGCCTTTTGCAGTAACTAATATTTTTTCGTTACGTGTTTAATGTAAGGCTTTGTGCTCAAGTCAGATTTTGGATACAGTACAATGAAGTTCGCAAAAAGGAGTAGAAAAAAGCCATTGAAAAATCCATAATGTGAGCTAGGAACAAACAAAAGGATAAGACAATGGCTAAGAGAGAAGATACAACATATTTTGAAAAAAAGCTACTGGAATTTGTGGGAACAAAAGATCCAATGCTGGAAATGTTACAATGGGTAATGGATAAATTCATGGAAATAGAGGTGTCACAGAAGACAGGGGCGGAGAAAGGAGAACGAACAGAAAAACGAACCGGATACAGAAGCGGGTACCGAATCCGACGGTTTGACACCAGACTGGGAACAGTGTACCTGTCGGTACCTAAAATCAGGCAGGGAGGATATATACCGTTTTTTGTGACAGAAAAGAAACGTAGTGAACAAGCCCTGATCCAAGTAGTTCAGGAATGCTGGCTGAACGGAGTATCGACACGCAAGATAGAAAAGATAGCCGGAAAGTTAGGACTGGAAAGTCTGAGTGCATCGGAAGTCAGTGAAATAAATAAAGGGTTGGATGACATGGTAGAAGAGTTTCGAAGCAGGAAACTGGATAAAGAGTATCCGGTACTGTGGGCGGATGCACTGTATGAAAAAATCAGGGACAATGGCCGAGTGGTAAGCAAAGCCGTAATGGTAATAAAAGGGGTGAATATGGATGGCCGGCAGGAAATCATGGCAGTAGAACCTATGGAAAATGAAAGCGAACAGACCTATTCGGCATTATTCCGGAAGTTACAGGAACGGGGAATGGAAAAAGTGTGGTTATGTGTTTCAGATGCCCACAAAGGGCTGGAAGCGGCAATACGTAAAACATTACCCGGGACGACGTGGCAAAGATGTAAGGTACATTTTATGCGGAATATACTTGCGTATGTTCCACAGACACATAAAGAAACGGTTGCATCTCGGTTGAAACTGATTTGGAAAGCACCGGATGAAAAAACTGCCAGGGCACTAAAGGAGGATTTTTGTCGGGAATATGAAAACCGATATCCGAAAGCGGTAGAATGTCTTGAACAGGGGTTTGAAGATTCTATAGGGTTTTATGCCTTTGAGGAGTTGGACAGCCGAAAAATTTCGAGTACAAACACTTTGGAGCGGCTTAATAGGGAAATTAGAAGAAGGTCATCTGTGGTCGGTATTTTCCCGTCTACAGACAGTTACATAAGATTGATTACAAGTTACTTGCTTGAATATTCGGAGGACTGGCAAACGGATAGGAGTTATATGTATGCCGGGTTGATAAAAGTTCAAAGGGAGATTTTGTTCAACGTAGCATGATGGTTTTGAGGCTTTTTTCACGAACTAAATTGCGAACGATTATTGACAGGAACTGAAGCACCTGGAGGATGACCTTGAGGACGCCTCCATTGCTGGCTGACTTCATTTATACCAGGATCTGCAAACCAATTTGCGCAAAATTCTTGACACTACCAAGACCGGATTGACAGTTTCAGAGAAAAACTGAAAGAACTGCCGCACTATTTTACGAAAGAACATTTTGACAGTTTTCTCTCCCAGGCAGGCTGGCAGCCGTATATCAAATCCAGTTCGGAGGATCCAAAAAACGCAGTGATGCTCGCCGTTTACACCCAGGAATGGATGGTCGATTCCCGTAAACAGATGCTTTACTGCAACCCGCAAATCGGAAATCTGTACGGAACCCTCGCCAAACTGGATGCGGAGGAGTGGAGTGATTTTTAGGAGAAAATATATAAAACTTAAACAACGGCTAAAAACGAATAAACAGAAAAAGGATAAATATGTCAGATAAACTGGGGCTTGGAATAGCAAAGATAGGAGATTTACTCTTTAATAATAAAATTACTACGATTGATGGCGGAATTTCTATTGAAAATATCTATCTGAAGATTCCGGAATATCAGCGTCCATATAAGTGGACTGCAAAGAATGCAAATCAATTATTAGATGATATCGAAGCCGCAATGTATGAAAACAAGGAAGTCTATCGAGTGGGAACACTGATTCTTCATTATGATACAAAAGAGAAAACCTATAATATAGTAGACGGACAACAGCGAACCATTACATTTTCCTTATTGTTGAAGTGTCTATGCAGTGAAAAAATAGATTTTCTTAGCCAGCAATTATCCAATAATCCGTATAATCTTCATAATGTCATTAATAATTACAGAACGTTGAATCGACGTATAGATCAGCTTGTTGATGAAAAAGAAACAAAGCAATTAAGAGATTACATATGTGAACGATGTGAATTGATTGTTGTAATCACAGAGGATTTATCAGAAGCATTTCAGTTTTTTGACTCACAGAATGCAAGAGGGAAATCCCTGTACCCTCATGACTTACTTAAAGCATATCACTTAAGAGAGATGGGAAATGTTGATTCAGCAGAAACGGAAAGAATCGTCCGTACATGGGAGAATCTTGACCAGAAAAAACTGGCGATATTATTTAATGAATATCTTTATAGATTGAAGGAATGGGTAAAAGGGAATCGTTCCTATGAGTTAAATGAACATAATATTGATCTGTTTAAAGGAGTTACATCGAAGGACAATCATCCCTATGCACAGTTCTATAAAGGTGCATTTGCATATGCGGATGATATAAATAACTCAAAAATGCCTTTTGTAACAGGAATTCAGCCATTATGTCCATTTCAGATCAATGCGCCAATAATCGCAGGAAAACCTTTCTTTGAGTATGCAAAGCACTATTTTGATATTCTGGCAGATATACAGAACAACGATAAGTATGAAGGTTATTATATCAATGATAACGAGATTGTAAAAACCCTGGATTTGCGAAAATATAAGAATGGCGTAGGAAACCGTATTTCCAGACTTATGTTTGACACAACCATTTTGCTTTATGTTGACCGTTTTTGTCCGGCAAGACCTTCAAAAACAGATAATGAATATTTGGAACAGTTTGTAGTGTTTGCATTTGTTTGGGCGTACTCGATGCGTGCACAGTATAAAAATGTTGGCTGGCAGGTGGCACAAAATTATATTATGGGCGAAACGAAAAAGGAAGGATTAGTAAATGGGTTCAATATTTATAAAGTGATTGTTGATTCTGATTCTCCGGGTTCTCTTTTAAGTAAATTGTCAGATAAAATTGCTCCATTAGATATTTCGAAGGTGAGGGCGACAACAGAAAACATGGATGAAGAAACAGATGGTGTATATCAGAATTATTTACACTTTTTTATGAAGTTTAAGTTTTTGGAGGAGAGGTAATGGCAAAAACTGTATTACCGCTAAAAGAAGTTTCTATCAATGAAATATTCATAAATGGTGAAAAAAGCATATATGAAATCCCCATTTACCAGAGAAATTACGCATGGGAAAAAGATGAGATTACGACTTTTGTTCAGGATGTTTATGATTCTTTTAAGAAAGACCGTAATAAAGTATATTATATTGGAACCTTAGTATCTTATCATAAAGGTGACCGTGTTTTTGAAATTATTGACGGGCAGCAAAGATTAACCTCAATTCGCCTTATCCTGGGTGCATTAGGTATCATACCATCGAATAGACTTACATATAGAGCCAGAAAAAAATCAGATGCGACACTCAAGGCAATTCCAGAT
>CASGBA010000020.1 GCA_949299755.1 uncultured Treponema sp.
CTGGAGTCAGATAAAGAAGTGCGCCGTGAAGACGCCCGTTGTTGTAAAAATCAATCCACTGTGCCGTCTTTTCTTTTGCATCTTCATAACCGAAGTATGGAGTCTTACGGACATGTTCAGTTTTCAGCGTTGCATGAAATCGTTCTAATTTGCCGTTGCTCTGCGGATGACAGATTCTCGCTGCCGTTTCGTAAAGTTCCAGCAGAGAAACCAAAGATTTGAAGTCTTTTGAAATGAACTGCTTTCCGTTGTCGTGGATGATTCGTGCTTTTGCTTTCGGATACTTTTCCTTTACTCTTGCAACCAGAAGCTCAATGTTTATTCCCTCCATATTTTCGCATAATGCCCAGTCCAGAATTTTTCGGCTGTAGCCGTCCATTATGCTGATAAAATAATAAAACACACCAAGAACCTTGATGTATGAAATATCTGTATGCCACTGCTCATGCGGAGCCTCGGGCTGGTCAAAGCCTTTTTTCTTCGCTTCTCCTTCATTCTTAGCCCATTTGTGGACTAAATCGTACTCTTTCATGATGTTATAGACGCTTGCCGGGCGGACGAAGGCTACGTTATCGTCAATCATCTGCCATGCAAGATATCGGTAGCCGTACAGGAAGTTCTTGTGGGCAAGGACATATTTTACGACAGCCGTTCTTTCTTCTGTGGGCAAGGACATATTTTACGACAGCCGTTCTTTCTTCCGGTGTGTACCAGTTGAGTTTCGGCGTTTCGTGATTATGCCTTGTCTCAATTCCTTTCCTCATCCGCCATTCATGCCAGGTACTTTTAGAAACTCCTGCAAAAGCTACAAGCTCTGAAACCTTGATTTCGGTTTTCTCATGAATCTTCTGCACTTCAGTTTCTATCAGAGTCCGCGTTTTAAGGCTGACCTTTTCTTTCCCTAGCTCCGGCCGCCAAAAGTTTTTTTTATCATCATGTTTTCCTCGGCAATTTCGGCTATCACTTCGTCCTTCTTTTTGAGCTTTGTTTCGAGTTCTTCGATTTTCCGCTGCTGTGCTTTTGTCAGGTCTGTGACGGTCAAAAATCATTGCTGCGTTTTCCAAGAATTCTTTCTTCCAGTTGAGGATCATATTCGGATGGACATTATTTTCCTGGGCAACGTCACTGACTGCCTTTCCATCCTGAATAACTGCCGTTACCATTTTCAGCTTCTCTTCCGAGCTGAGCTTTCTTCTTGTTCTTCCCATAAGGTGTACGTCCTTTTGTTATTATACACCTTATTAGCTTTCCTGTTTTAGTCCAAGTTGCGGTTAGGCATTACAATCCCCTCCGGCAGAAAGTATAGCACGGAAAAACCGAAAGCGCATGCATACCGCGAATTGTTAATACCGGATACCGGTTGGCCTTGCGAGGGTGGGAACGGGGTATTTATTTTTTATACACAACGGCAGCGGAAAGTTGCCGCCGCGGCCGTTTTTGCACTGCGCCTAAAAGACGTTCTCTTCCTGTTCCGCAACCGCTGCCCCGTTGGCAAAGTCATAGCGCAAGACCAACGCTCCGGCATAACCGGATGTACTGCTTCCAGAATAAATGCCGATTGCTTTGAGCCAAATTCCGGCGACATCCCCGGGGAGAAGATCTTGTCCTGATTCCGCCAGCCACAGCGCCTCCAGGACGCGGTCGCCCCGTGTCAGCGCCGTCATCCAATCGGAAGCCCCGTCAAAGAGACCCCGTTCGCCCCGGTATGCATCGGTAAGTTCCGGCTTCCCGTAGGTTTTGGAAATGCTTTCCGCAACGGAATAAAACCTGGTTTTGACATTTTCCCCGTATCCGTCGTCGGGAATCTCACTGCTGGCTGCCCTTATCGCATAAAGCCCGGCGTCTTCATCCACCCAAGCAAAATAAAACTCAAACGCAGAATGTGTTTTTTCCGGGAAAATGACATACACGTCGTCATCGAAATCAAGGCCGGAGACTTCAGCCGCCTTTTCCGGACGCACGCCGCCGCACGCATCCCGGATTTCGTCCAGATTCATGCCCATCGAAAGGCCGAACGGCCCGGCGCACAAGCCGGAAAGGAAAAAGACCGACAATAATCCGCAAATCAAAAAGCGTTTCACGCTGTGCCTCCCGTATACTGGCAGATACAGGCAGTTTACCCCCCCCCAACCTGCTTCTGTCAACAGGCAGACCGGTACAGGTTCCGGCGGTCATAAGCGGAACGATGCTTTCGAGAAACGCGTATTTCACTTCGTCGTTCGGGTAGCCTAGGATGTATTTTTCCCGCCGCGCGTCATAGCCTTTGATTGTCAAATACCCGCTCTGATAAAAAAGCGGAACGGGATCGCTGCCATCCGCGCGGTAGTCGCTGATTCGCCGCGCACTGACCGCGAGCTCCCCGCCGTCGAATTCCTTGGGGTCGAAATGATTTTTTTCCAGCGAACGGATCAGCATCGTCGGCGTTCCCGTGCTGAACCAATACGATTTGCATTCTCCGTCGAAAAACGCGTTGAGCAAACTGAACGGATTGTAGACTTGCTTTCCACTCTGATGAAATTGGTAGCCGTCGTACATTTTTTTCAGCTTTGCGAGGCATGCTTCCCGCGAAAGATGGTTCTTCCCTGCGAAACTTTCGATCTCCGGTGCAAAGTTTGCTTCCAGTTCTTCCTGCGTGATGCCGCAAATGGTTGGTGCAAAAGGTGGTCGCCATGGGAATACCCTTTGCCTGCCGGAAGGTATTGTACTGCATGGATGCGATGAAATTGATTGCAACCTGCGTTATCTGGAAAGGGGCGCTTTCAGGAAGGAAACCCAGCCAAAGCAACACCAGCATTTCCAGGCCCACAAGAAGCGTGTCCCATCGGATTAAGCCATAACGCTTGAGCCTGTCCGGCAGCAGTTCCGACACAACGGCGCCGGCGAAGTATGCGGTCATGGGAACGAAGTAATACGCTGCCTGCTTCCACAAACCCTGTCCCAGCGCAATTGACAGCGGCACAAAATTCGCTGTCTGGGCATTGCAAAACACACCGCCCCGCAGTACATAAGTGAAAGCCCCCATGTACCCTCCGGCGCACATAAGCAGGGCAAAAATATACCGCCGTTCACAGACAAGGTACAAAGGCTCGTTCGCAATAACCTCATTACTGCCGTTCATACACACCCCCGTCGTATCTTTGTTTCGCTCAATTCAGTATAAAATGTACTACTAAGCAGTATATTATTCAAGCTTTTTCAATCGGATGTCATGATATGGGCTTCAATGCGTTTTTGAGGCAACTTTGCGGTTTGCAAAATTCCAGGCAGTATTTTATACTTCTGCTTGCAACAAAAATAAGGTGTAAAAATGATGAAAGACAAAAATCAAATCATTGAACAACAGAAAAACTTCATCTCGGAATCAAAACAAAAAGCCCTGGATTTTATTTCCAAAATCGATAAAACCGAAATAGAAACAATCCTTCTTTCAGGCAGTGTTGCGAGAGGGGATTTTTTCCCCGGAAAATACGGGGGAATGATTGATTTAATCATGATGCGGAAGTCCGGCAGCAGGATTTCCCCGGAAGACCTGTTCGGTGAAAACCAGGACCCTGGGATTCCCTATCACTGTGTATGCAGCGGAGGCGACTGGTTCGCCATTCTTTTTTCGGACTTTACCGACATTGAAAAATTCCAAATGCTGGATGAGGCAAGAAAGTCGGCGATCATGGAATCAATCATCCTGTTTGACAAAACCTGGAAATACGGCGGTCAGTTAGAAAGAATAAACGAAATAACCCGGGAATATTGCAGGAACGAATTAAACAATAATATTGAATACATCAAGTATTTGATTTCTGATTACAAAAAAGACCGCTGGTACCGGCGGGGTGCATTTTTCCAACTCCACGAAAATCTCAACACGGCAATCAACGCAGGAATTAAATGCCTTTTCTACATAAACAACCTCTACCCTCATGCAGAAGACAGAAGGTTGTATTATTCTTTCAGCTTGAAAGAACTTCCTGAAAATTACCGTGAAAAAATACTGGATTTAAAATCCCAAACCGCCGGTGACGAAAAGGATTACTTCAGAAGGGAAGAAATTTTCAGGAAAGTACTTTTAAATTTTATCGAAAAAAAGCACAACCAACACCAGGATTAAATCAATACCTCATATTACAGGACAGAAAAATCACTCCTCGAGAGATGAAAGGTATTCCATAACTTCTATGTTGGACTGTTCCCCGGCATAGTACAAGGGTGTGTTTCCGGCTCGATCTTTAGCGGCAGGATCTGCACCGCATTCCGTTATCAGGTATTCTACCGTTTCCCGGGAACACACGGCAGCTGCCGCGTGCAGCACTGTAATTCCTATGAGAAAATAAGTGCGGTAGGTAAAAATATCAGGATCTGATTGAGCCAGGATTCTTATGCACTCAAAATTACTTAATGCTACTGCATGTATGGCAGAGTCAATATCCGCGGCATCGGTTTGCCGGGGATCTGCCCCGCTGTCCAGCAAAAACCGGACAATTTCCGGGTCTTGCATCACAAGAGCCAGATGAAGGGGGGCGAATCCTTTACAAAAAACGTACTCTGCTGAAGCATCCGAATCGGGGTCCGCGAAAAAATCGGGCAAAAATACATCTATCAGTTCATTTACAGAGCCAGGATTTTCTTTTACGTAGGTTTTTACCGCTTCAAGGTCTTTTTTCGCTATTGCTTGATACAGGGGCGGCAGGCTTTCCATTTTACTAATCTTCTGCCGGCAGGAATAATTGATAATGTATTGATATACGGCTTCATCATCATTCCATGTTGCATAGTCAACAGCGGTTTTTCCGTTTTCATCTAGAGTTGTAACATCCAGTCCGTATTTTTCTATAAGGTGCCGGACTGTATCCAAAGAACCTATGCGTGCCGCATAGTTGAGGATTGACGTTCCGTTACCGTATGTTCGGTAGCTCAACAATGCAGGATCGTGCTCCATCAATATGTCTATAATTTCCGGTGTACCGTAGGTAACCGCATACACAATGCAGTCCCAATCAACATCATCGGTAAGTTTCGGATCTGCACCGTACTTTAAAAATAACTTTATCATGTCAGGGTTCAGTGTGACTATTGCCATGTGCAAGGGTGTTGCTTTGTTGACATCAACCATGGCGCCCTCAAAGCCTTTCATGAATTCTGTGTCTGTGTGTTGTTCCAGCAAATCAGTGTCCGCTTTGATAAGGTTTTCTGCAGTTGCAAGATCACCTTCTACTATGGCTTGTTCCAGGGCTTGGAAACTTTCCCCTTTTGGAATGGAAGTTGCAGCATAGGAAAACAAAAATCCTGTCCACAAACATAAAAGTGCAAGGGGCGTTTTTCTCACGGGAAATTCTCCTTTGTGGCGTAACACCGTAGGCACGCGGTTTTACGCATACGGGTATGAGGGATTGTAACACGTAATATAGAATGGTTCTAGCTTTTTTTGTACTTTCCCGGCGATAAAAATTATATAAAACCTTTGTCCCGCAATAGCCGAAGCTGCTGCCTGATTTTTGCTTCGATATTGTTGTTGTCAGGATGCCGGGCTTTTAAAGATGGGACAAAGCTGTATATGTTTTGAAGGGAAAAGGTGGTATCAGAAATTTTATCAATGCAATTCAACACATCCATGAGCCAGCCCTTTGCCTGTGTTTCTCCGGCGACGGCTTTCTGATAATTCTGAATTACAACATCGGGGGATATTTCTTTTCCATTTCTGATAATAAAAATTTTCCCGGATTCCGGGATATTGGTGATATCGATATTACACCTGATCCACCCTGCCCGACTTGCCGCAGCCGAAAGAGGTTTTCGTTTTTCGATAATTCGGGGAACAAAGAAAGCGTTGGGCACCAATAAAAAGTTGTTTACACGGTTTTCCGCATAGGTTAAAAAGAAAAAATTGGGAGTCCGTAAGGATGTAATGCGTTCTATCATTGTAGCATAAGCACCATCCATAATTTTATTTCCCAGACTGCCGGTTTTGCTTTTTTTGCTTTTAAGCTCAAAATCGGACGCACATCTTTCACAAAAGAAATCCGCCACCGGTTTGTTATTTTCATAATGCTGGATATGAGAAAACCCGCAAACAGGGCAGTACAAATTTTCCGCAACCCAATTTTCTGTTTCAATTCTGATTTTTTGAGACAGGCTGATGTAGCTCTCTGCCAAAGAAGTATTTAACTGAAAATCCATCACAATTCATTCCACAAAACAGTTTCTCCGCTATTTCTGTTATACCCTGATATGTTACAGTGAATGCAATCTCCCGGTTCCAGTACAATACGACCATCACGGTAGTCTTCTTCTACCTTGAGACAAGCCTCTTCAATAGATTGTGCATCGACTTCGAAAGTTTGTGCAACAGTTTCTTCAATTGTGACATTGTATTTCATGGTGATGTTTCCTTATCCTGTGATTGAAGCCGAGAACTATGCCTGCCCACTTGAGGAAAGGTTTTGCCGCATTCATGGCATCAGTATACAGCATCCTGCCGCATTTGTGTAGTAAGCCGTTTTGTAGTGGTACCAGGATTTACGGAAAGGATATGAAGCCGGTATCAATATTGCATATTAACAAACACCAACAGTATTTGCGCCTTAACCGCACCCTTTGCCGGTTCCCTCTCCCCGTTACAGGCAAACCGGCGGAACAGGCCGGTGCTGAAAGGTCCGTGGCTGTTATTCCCCTTCTTCCGCAGTGACAACCCGGTTTTTCCCGGCGGCTTTCGCCGCGCGCAGTGCTTTATCCGCCCGGGTCAAAAAATCCTGAACCTGATCCGCCACCGACGGGATTGAAGCGGCAAGACCGACGCTCACCGTGACAACAGGGTGGGAAGCCCCCTCCCCTGATTTCAAGGCCAGTGATTCCACAGAAGCGCATATTTTTCCGGCTGTCTCTTGGGCTTCCGCCACAGTGCAGTCAGACAACAACGCAATAAATTGCTCTCCTTCGAACCGGCAGAGGATAGCCTTCCTGCCGGAAACCGCGGCAGCCATCCGTTCCGCCGTAGTCTGCAGGATGGTGTCACCAGCCGGATGGCCGTAGGAGTCGTTGTAGTTTTTAAAATTGTCCACATCTATTATCATAAGTGCAAGTGTACGTTGAAGCTGGAGATTCACGCTGAAAATCAGCTTTGCAGTTTCATCAAAACCCCGCCGATTCATCAGACCGGTAAGGGAATCCTTGAATGAAAGATCCCTTAATTTTTTCTGTTGCTCACCACGGCGAAGGGACGCTTTTATCCGGCTAAGAAGCTCACCGGTTTTGAATGGCTTTGCAAGATAATCATCGGCGCCAACGTCAAAACCTTCCATTACGTCCGATTCTGTATTTTTTGCTGAAAGAAAAATGACGGGTGTAAAAAGGTTTTTTCTGATTTCCTTTAAAACCTGGACTCCCGGTAGATGGGGAATCATAATATCTGTCAAAATCAAATCCCACTGCCCTACCAGGGACATCTGCAGGGCAGTCACCCCATCAGCGGCGATTTCCACCTCATATCCTTCATGGGCTAATTCCAACGCCAGCAGCCGGGCAAGGGGAGCTTCGTCTTCCACAATTAAGATACGATTCATGGATATATTATTATATGAACCACGGCTTTTTTCATTAAAAATATATTAAAATTTCAGGGAAAATGAAAAACAACAGCCGGATGACATCAATCTCAAAATATGTTAGGATTTGCGGGGAGTGATATTATTATGGATAAAATGATAGTCGGCGTAATCGGTTTCGGTACAGTGGGAGCCGGTGTGGTCAAAATTCTTCTCAATGACAAGGAAATGCTCGAAAAAAGGGCCGGTATCCCTGTAATACTGAAAAAAATTGCGGATTTGGACATCACAACCGACCGGGGTGTAAAGGTTCCTGACGGGGTTCTTACAAACAATGCGGACGAAATACTGAATGACAGCGAAATAAATACAGTGGTGGAAGTTATCGGAGGGGAAAATCCCGCAAAGAAATTCATAGAAGCGGCCTTGAATTCCGGTAAAAACGTGGTCACTTCCAACAAAGAGGTGATTGCGAAACATGGCCTGCACTTTACTTCCATGGCGGAAAAAAACAACTGCTCAATCCTTTACGAAGCGGCTGTCGGCGGCGGCATCCCAATCCTGCACGCAGTCCGCAATTCCCTTTCAGCAAACAAAATTGAAAAGGTATTCGGTATTGTAAACGGAACCACCAACTATATACTCACAAAAATGACGGATTCCGGTGCGGACTTTGCGGCCACACTTAAAGAAGCCCAGGATTTGGGTTATGCGGAAGCGGACCCGAAAAATGACGTGGAAGGATATGATGTGGCTTACAAGCTCTCAATCCTTGCAGGCCTTGCTTTCAGGTGTCATGTTGATTACAGGGAAATTTACCGGGAAGGGATTACAAAAATAACACCGGACGATATTGCCGCCGCAAAACGTTTCAATTACTCAATCAAAATGACTGCTATCGGAATGCGCCGGGAAGACAAACTGGAGTTGAGGGTTCATCCCGTCATGATACGGAATTCCCACCCGCTGGCTTCGGTCAACGATGCTTTCAACGCCATTTACATACGTGGCGGCAGTGTCGGAGATGTGATGTTTTACGGACAGGGGGCAGGAGAAATGCCCACCGCATCCGCCGTTGTCGGGGATATAATGAACCTTGCTTTCAGAAAAGCTGACGGCTTTTCCGAGGACAGCAGATATGACCTCCATGCTATGCCGGTTATGCCCATTGATGAATGCGTCACAAGTTTCTTCATCCGGTACACGGTCACGGATGAACCCGGAGTCCTGGCGGCGGTTTCCACTGTATTCGCCAAAAATAAAGTAAGCATCCTGAGCATCCAGCAGGTTGACGCCGCCGGCGGTCAGGCGGCCATCACGGCCATAACCCATCCGGTGGAAGAAAGGAGCATGAAAAATGCCCTTGAGGAAATGAAAAAACTTGCCTGCGTGAAGGAGATCTGCTCTGTTATCCGCGTGGGGCTAGGAGAATAAAACACCGGGATTACAATGATACACGAGATAGCCCCCCACACTTTCAATAATTCTTTCAGAAAGTGCATGGCGGATTCGGACAATCCAACCCTGTTTTTTTTCCGGGGAAATATATTCCTGCCCCCGGACATAAAGGAGGGGCGTTTTCCCCGTCTTGCGGATTATCCCGATTCCCTGTTCCACGGGCAGGAGAAAAGGAATTCAGCGGAATATCTTTTCTCCGTGGACGGCGAACCCTTTTTTCTCCTGAAAGGGGGAAAGGAAGCCTGTAGTCTTTCCAAAAAACTGGAAGAACTTTACGGCTGGGAAGATCACAATCCCGGATTTTTCAAAACCTTCTCTCCGGAACATCTGGCTTTCGCCGGAATCACGGCAAGGCACATTTCCCTCTGGCGCGAGAACAGGGTTTTCTGCGGCCGGTGCGGCGCAGAAAATGTACCTTCAGAAACGGAAAGGGCGGCGGTCTGCCCGGACTGCGGCCTCACTGTGTACCCGGAAATAATGCCGGCCATAATCGTGGCTGTCACCGACGGGGACAGACTTCTCATGGTCAGAAACGAACGGGCTTCCTACAAGCACTTTGCCCTGGTGGCAGGCTACACAGAAATCGGAGAAACCTTTGAACAGACGGTCACACGTGAAGTGATGGAAGAAACAGGTTTGAAAATAAAAAACATAAGGTATTTCGGGAACCAGCCCTGGGGGTTTTCCAACAGCCAGATGGTGGGTTTCTTCGCGGAATTGGACGGGAAGCCGGACATAATCCTCCAGGAATCGGAACTTACGGAAGCGGGCTGGTTCCGGCGGGAAGACATACCCCTCCCTCCCTATACATCAAGCATAGGGAACAAGATGGTCAGGCTATTCAAGGAAAACGCCGTCCCTGTCTGAGCGGGACGGCGGAACCCGCCGGGAAAAGACGGTAAAGCTAAACCGTGGCGGTCGAATCATAAAGGCCGAGAATCCTCACATCCTCCACAATATTGTCCTCGACGGCCTTAGTCTGCAATTCATTGACGGCGCTGCGGATTCTCTCCGATGACACTGCACTGGCCGCCACCCCGGAAGGCAGTGCGATGTTGGCGTAAAATCTGTAACGCCAGGGCTCCCCGTGTATGGGTCTGGATTCCAGCTTGGTCAAGTTAAGCCCGTATTTTGTGAAAAGCCCAAGAGCCTTGTACAATGAACCAGGCTCGTTTGCCGCCGTGAAAATGACAGCCGAAAAATTGGGAACCGGGCATACAACAGCGCCTTTCTTCGCGACAATCACAAAGCGGGTATAATTGAGCGGGTTTGTCTCAATCCCTGTTTTAAGCACTTCAAGATGGTACAGGGGGCCGGTGACATCGCTGGCTATGGCGGCATTGGATATATCGCCGGATTCAGCCACGATGCGGGCGGCGGTGCCTGTGGATTCAGTCTCAACGTGTTTCCATTCAGGATGCCTGGCAAGGAATTCAGCGCATTGGACAAAGGGCTGGGGATGGGAGTAGACGGTTTTGATGGTATCCAAATCCGCCCCCTTCACCGCAAGCAGGGAATGCTCAACCCGTATTGTCACAGAACCCACAATTTCAATGTCTTCGTAAAGGGACAGGTTGTCGTAATTTTCGTATACGGAGCCTGCCAGGGAATTTTCTATCGGGAGCATACCGAAATCCGCGTTACCGTCAATGACAGCCTCTATCACTTTTTGGAAGCTGTTTACTGGCAGCTTCGAAACCGCATTGTCAAAATAGCAGGTTATGGCCTGGTCAGCGAAAGCGCCCTGGTTGCCGGAATAGGCGCAAACTGCCCCGCCCTTCCGCCTGATGTAGTCCGCTACGCTCTCCGCGGAAGGAGACTTGGAGGCGGTTTCAGGTTGCGACGGGGAGCCGGAAGCCTTGAAAGCCTTTACAGCCCGGCGGGAGACAGCCCTTCCCACAACAGGGGCAAGAACCTCTATGTCACGCATCATTTTTTCAAACTGTTCCGGATAGAGGGACTGGGCGCCGTCGGACATTGCGCATTCCGGGCACGGGTGGACTTCGACGATAAGTCCGTCTGCGCCGGCGGCGATTCCAGCAAGCCCCATGGGAGGGACCTTGTCCCTTATACCAACCGCATGACTGGGATCAACTATTATCGGAAGATGGGTCAAGGAACGCACCACCGGTATGGCTGAAAGATCCAGGGTGTTGCGGGTGGCCTTTTCGTAAGTTCGGATGCCGCGCTCACACAGGATAACGTCATTTGTGCCGCTGGAAAGAAGATATTCCGCTGCCATCAGCCACTCTTCAATCGTGGCCGACAAACCCCTTTTCAGGATAACAGGTTTGCCCAACGCACCCAGTTTTTTAAGGAGCTCGAAATTCTGCATATTCCTGGCACCGACCTGATACACGTCAACGTAGTCTATCATTTCCGGAATGTAGTCGGCGGAAACAATTTCAGTCACTACGGGCAGACCGTAGGCGTCCCCCGCCTCACGGAGGAGCTTCACACCTTCCGCACCCAGACCCTGAAAAGCGTATGGGCTTGTCCTGGGTTTATAAGCCCCGCCCCGAAGCATTACAGCGCCGGATTCAGCCACGCAGCGGGCAGCCTCGAAAATCTGCTCCCGGTTTTCAACAGCGCAGGGACCCGCGATGACGGAAATACGGCTTCCTCCGATTTTCACACCCCGAACTTCTACAACCGTATTTTCCCTTTTAAATTCCCGGGAAGCCATCTTGTAGGGTTTTGAAATGGGAATAACCCGCTGGACGCCCGGAAGGATTTCAACTTCCCTGGGATCAAGACTGAGTTTCCCCACAGCACCGAAAATAGTCTCCTCTTCCCCCGCAATTTCATTTACTTTAAGGGAGCGTTTCTCAAGGAAACTCCTGATTCTCTGTTTATCATCCTCCCGGATATTTTTTTCAAGTACAATTACCATGATGCCGTCCTTAATATATCAGCAAATAATCCTGCCGCAGATGTTTCCATATTTGACCCGTAGCCCTGTAACACCAATGGGAACGGTGAATAATACCTGGTTGTAAAAACAAAAACACTTTCCGCACCCCTGATATCTCCCAGCGGGTCATCGGGGGAAACTTCCAGGAAACCTACCCTGACAGAAACAGGGTCACTGCCTGAACTGTCTATAACCGAAGCATATCTGAGTTTTTTCCCGTTCGCCGCCGCAGCCTTCATTTTTGAAGCGAACCATTCATCCGCCGATGGAAGCTGTTCCATGAATTTTTCAGGGGAAACAGAGGTGTCAAAATTTCCGGGGAAAAAGGATTCAACTTCCACATCATCAAGCTCCACCGGGAATCCGGCTTCACGGGCAATGATGACAGCGTTCCTTTTCATAATATCCGGTGAAAGGATAAGCGCCGGATTACCGTCAAGACTTCCCTTTTTCCAGGCAGCTGTCACCGCATCGTAAAAGGAATGTCCCGCCTCCATCTCCTTAAAAATAAAAGCGAAGGCATCGCAGGTTATACCCTCAAAACGTATCAGGAAATCCCCGGTTCGTGACATATTCCTGAGCATCTCAATGACAGGAAGACCGGCACCGACAGAGCTTTCATACAAAAAGTTTTTCTTATTAAGGGAAGCTGTCCCGTGCATTTTGAGGTAAAAATTATACGGAAGATTATTAGCCAGTGTATTCAAAGTTACAATATTCATACCGGCGGCGAAAATTTCGGGATAGTGCCAGGCGATTTCTCCTGCGCTTTCCTTTCCGTCAGAATCTGCATCCTGACAAAATACATCCGAACCGTCTTCCATGGAACAGTCGACAAAAACAGGATTCAAGGGTTGCTCATCCTTCACATAGGAAAGCAGACTGTCCACAGATGAACGTTCATCTGAATTTTCAAGTTCCTTTTCCCAGGAAGCCAGGGGAATCCCCGAACGGTAAAAAACAATACGCCGCAAATCCGAAATTCCGCATACCCGCAGATCAATTCGGTTTTTCAAAAGTTCTTTTTGCTGGGACTGGATTTGCTCAAGCAATCTGGCTCCTGCACCCTTTGTCCCGAACAGGAAAACCTCTATGCGTTGCATTGTATTGAAAAGAAAACTATGAACAACACGTACAGCCTTTTCCGCCACATCCCCGTCAATTACGGCGCTTATGGAACGTTCCGAAGACCCCTGGGCAATTGCAAGGATGTTTATGCCGGCAAATGCCAGCGAAGTGAAAAACTTTCCTGCGACCCCACGCCTCTCTTTCATTCCATCACCAACAATGGAAATAATGGCTGTGTTTTTAATTGTTGAAACCGGATTTATCAAATGGTCGCGCATCTCTGACGCGAATTCCTCTTGAAGGGCATCCTTCACATTTTTTGCATCTCCGGATTTGACACAAAAAGTCACTGTATATTCTGAACTTGACTGGGTGATTAAGAGCACGGAGACACCGGATTTTCCTGTCGCATTAAAAATCCTTGCGGCGCTGCCGCTCTTTCCTTTCAAGCCTATACCAGAAACACTGACAACAGTCACATCCTTTAAAACAGAAACACCCCTGACAGGCTGGGTTTCCGGAGCCGGCGGAATCTTATCCGCGGAAGCAATCCTTGTTCCCCTTGCGGAAGGATTAAAGCTGTTAAGGCTCATTGTTTCAATTCCGCATACAGCCAGCGGGCCAAGGGTCTTAGGATGAAGGACTTTTGAACCGAAGAAAGAGAGCTCCGCCGCTTCCTCGTAGGAAATATCTTCCACCAGCTGCGCATCGGGAACAATCCTCGGGTCTGCTGTAAAGATTCCGTCCACATCCGTCCATATTTCCAACTTATCGGCTTGCAATCCCATAGCCATCAAGGCGGCGGAAAAATCCGAGCCGTTACGTCCCAACAGAGAAGGATTCCCATTCACATCGGTGGAAATAAAACCTGAAGCCAGAATAATCCTGGCTCCCGCCTCTCCCACCAGAGGCTTAAAAGCTTCTTTGATTTTGCTGATTACAGGATCACCCTCCAGAGGATTGCCTTCAGTGATGATATAATCACGGATATCGAGAACCTGCACATCCCGGCCCTTGGCCCGCAGGATTTCCGCGGCTATCGGCAGGCACAGTCTTTCACCCATGCCCATGATACGGCAATAAATTGTGGAGGGGCACTCCCCGAAGGTGGAAACAGCGTTCACAAGCCTCCGTAAATCCGAAAACATGGGGCGCAGTTCATCAGTCACGACATCAGTCCTGTAACCGCTGACAGCCTCCCCCAGATCAGATATTATGCCTTCATGTATGTGTATAATTTCTTTTACGATTTTTTCAGGTTCGGGGACAGAATCCCCGTCATGAGAATCGGTGCAATATTTTTCATCGTCATCAAGGAAAACTTTCTGTCCGCCGGTTTCCTCATCATTTTTTTCCTGAAAAGCAAAATAAGCTACAGCCTCATCCACCGCATTCTGGAGGCGGTTGGAAATACCGCCCACAGCCGACAGGATTACGCCTGTCCTGTCATTTTTGGATCTGTCCAGAATAATTCCGGCAGAATTAATCATCCTGGATGCGGAACCCATGGAAGTACCGCCAAATTTCATCACAATCATATGCGCCTCTCTAATCAGATGAAATCATACAGATAAAGCATATATGATTTTCCGCTGAATTTCCATACCTTGGGAAGACAGATTAAGGGAAAATTGTCCAAAAAAAAGCCGGTTCCTTTGGAACCGGCCTGTAAAAAGACAGGATTCAGAATGTATATTTCACGCCGACCTGGACGAAGCTGTTGTCCTGCCAGTAGGAGAATTCGCTGTCGTCTTTCCCGGTTATATACATACCGCTCAAAGCGAATTCAAGCTCCGGGGTAAAGGCATAGGAAACCCTGGGCATCAGGATGAAATCGCCACGCTCAATCCCCCAGAGGAGCCTCATCTCAATATCAAGCTTCTCGTGGAAGAAGGTGTCGGAAACCTGGAAAACAATCTTATTGTTTGTGTACCTGTCATCGGCGTTATAATCCGCATCCGAAGCTTTCTCGATTTTGTTGTTGTTCAAAACCCAGGTTCCGTTGTTCTGGATATTCACGTTGACATTATGTATAGGCAAATCCACGTCAAAGCCCACAACCCAATTCACGGAGTTATTGTGAACCCAGGGATCATCTCCGGCAACATCATCCGTAAGGTAGTAGGCTGCTTCACCTCGGAAATTGAATCTGCCGATGGCAGCGGCTCCCTCCAAACCGAAAACCTGAAGCCGGTCATAATGGAGTTCCGGCAACTTGGTTTCTCCGGAATCTATATAAGCGCTCCAATCAACCGTGGGCTGTTTATAGTGGCCG
Organism: uncultured Treponema sp.; assembly: GCA_949299755.1. GTDB lineage: Bacteria > Spirochaetota > Spirochaetia > Treponematales > Treponemataceae > Avitreponema. The sequence goes on from CASGBA010000020.1 coordinate 15,251, forward strand.
ATGTAATAGGAAACACCCCAGTCAAAAACACCGGCGGTTCCCGTGAAACGGAGACCGGCCTGCCCGTAATCAAAACTGGTTGTCTCCGGGATAATGGAGTCCGCGGCGGAAAGGGCCGCAATAAGACCGGGAAAGTTACCGCCAGCAAGAGCCGCACCGGCCTGTTCCATGAGAATTTTAGCCGCAACACCGGAAATGTCGGACATCTGTCCGGGAACCCAAACACCTTCATCCGCGAAACGGTCAGCGGTCATTATAGGAGTGTAAACAGCCTCAGCCCGCAGGTTGTTGTCCCCGTTCCAAATGAGGCGGAACATGGGTTCCGCAAGACGGCGGTCAATGTAATCGGGGAAGATAAAGTCGGTGTAATCGTTTGCGTTGAAGTTGTCCACCACATGAAGCTCATCGCCCTTTCCCCACACTACTTTCATCTTTCCCGCCTCGACAATGAAGTTGCCCAGATAAGCCCTGGCGGTAAACTCTTCGATGATGTCTTCGGGATACAAGGTCAGCGTATCCTTGTCCGCTTTCAGCACCGAGAAGAATTCAGCCTGCCCGGCACTGTATCCGAAATTCAGTTTAGCCGAAGGATCAAGGAAAACCAAATCCCTCACATCATCATCATTGAAATAACCCTTCCAGTGATCACCGCCAAGCATTCCCCTGGCAGTGATTTCAGTTTTCATGCCGAAAGAAAGAGGGGAAGAGCCGGAGTCTTCGAAAGAGCCGAAAGAGTCGAAACTGTCAAAGGAACTGAAGGAATCCCCGCCGTCTCCGACTCCATCCTCCGGGACGGAAAAATCCTGGGCAAAAAGTATAAGGCAAGTGGAAATTATCAAAAAAACGGAAAAAAGGAATTTCCTATGATTATAAAACAAATACTTCATTTTCCCTCCTTTTTATCACACACGGAAGACAAATTACAAACGGCCGGTATTAAGGAAGTTCTGGGTAAACACCTTGTCAGGCACGGGTTTGTCAACCTCGATGTTTGTAATAACCATCCTTGTTGAATGCCCTGTCTGCACATTCTTCAGGTAATTGGCCATCGGAATGTCATAGCCGTTGATGTTCTGGATTTTCTCAACCGTAAGCTCTTTCACTAGCTTTCCTTTTTTGTCAAACATCTGTACAAAAACGGGAACCATTGTTTTCTTATCCACGGAAGAAATCCGGTACTGGTACTGGGATCCGTCCGGATCAACCGGAGTTGACTTCACCACATAGCAGTCATAGCCGTTAACTGTTTTTTCTTCCAGCAACTCATGGGTATCCTCGTCAACTTCCCGGGAGCTCATATCATCATATGTAGCGTCAGTACCCATAAAGGACTTGCTTCCCTCGGATGAGGCGATACGCCTTGTATTGCGCAGGGCAGGCAGATAAATCCATTTGTCATCATCCCTGCCTTTGTTTTCAATCTGAAGGAACCTGGTGTCCTTTACGGAAGCGGGGCTCCTGAATACCATAACCACAGAAGAAAGGTCATTTTCGTTTTTACCCCATTCCTCCACGACACGGCTTTCAGTGGTACCGTTGGATTCAATCAAATCCATTTTCACCAGTGTGTGGGAATAGCCCGGCTTTTTAACGTCATCAACCTGCTGCATTACTGTCCGTCCGTCAATGGCAAAGGCGGCGGACACCGCAAGGCAAATACATACTGAAACCAAAGTTTTCTTAATCAAAGAATTCATAAAACACCTCCATTCTTTGTAATTTATTTATTTTCCGCAGGGGAGTTTTCCGTGGAAGCGGATTTTTCCCCAGCCGTTGCACTTTGTTTTTTCGGCCTAATGAATTTCGGGTCAAAAATCACAAGGAAGCCAGGAATAACTGTCATAGCAAGCATGGAACTTGTAAACATAACAACGGAAACAAGAATACCTATATAACGCAATACGATAAATTCCGAAAAGAACAAAACAAGGAATCCAAGCCCCACCGCTATTGCATTGGTGACAATCCCCCTGCCGCTTTTTGCGAAAGTGTTGTACGTAACTTTCTGCAAATCATCACTTAAGGCCCTCTCGTTTTTATAAGTGGTAAGAAAATGTACTGTATAATCAATACCAACACCTATGGCAACGGAAGCTATAATACTTGTAATCAAGTCGAGTTTTATTCCCGCAAAACCCATCACCATGTAATTCAATAGGATTGTCAGACCGAGGGGAACAGCACCCAAAAGCCCTGCCAAAGGAGAACGGAAGGAAACCGATATTATGACAAAAACACTTAAAAGGGAAAACAAAAGACTGAATAACTGACTGGAAACAATGAGGTTTGTCATAACAAACTGCATTTCAGCATTCCCGGTGGCGTATACATTGTATCCTTCAGGAAAGTATTTATCCGCAAAGTTTTTTGCATCCAGAACAATCTTGTTAACAGCCTCAGTACTATGGGTTCTGAGCTGAATCATTACCCGGATCGATTTAGGGGACAGCTGGTCATCAGCGAACCTGTCCAGGGAACCACTGAATAACAGAAGATACTGGGAGATTAAATCCGAAAGCTCTTCACGTGTAGCCGCGGGATACTTGTCAACATCATATGGAATTTCATAATAATCCGCACCATTGAAATTCAGCTCTTTTTCCAAAAGATTTACAATATCCTCAATGGTCGCATGTTTTCCTCCGGCTTGGGAATAAACCTTATTCAACATCTCCAAAGCATCCCCCAGTGTTATTGTTTCATTCAACCTTCTGGAATATTCAATGTTTGGATCAACAAATTTCTTTTCAGGCAAAGATTCCACACTACCGGAATTATCATCATCCGTATAAAAGGAACTAAACGAGGACAAACTGTCACTGTTCTCTGTATCAGTGGCTTCCGGAAAAAATGACTCATCATAAAAAGAACTGAAAGAAGAAAGACCGTCTTCACCGGTGTAATCGGAATCATAACCGGCGTTTACACTGTTATCCTGATACGCTATTGAAGGAACGTGCATAACCTGATTCATTCTTTTTATGAAAGTCGTAAAAGAAACAGTTTTGCCGATATCAGGATATTTGGCTTCAAGATAATTCTGCAATTCATCAACGGTTTTTAACACTTCGGGATTTGTCAATGCCCCCTTTTCTTCCCCTTCCACAATCAAGTAAAGGCTGTTAGTTCCGGCAAAAATCTCGTCAACATAATCAACGTCACGGCGGAACTGGGAGTCCGGAGAAAAATAATTTATGGTGGCGCTGTCAACCCGTAACCGTTCTGTTCCAAAATAAGAAAGCGCGCAGATTACAATTAAGAACAGGGTTAGACGCACTTTCGTACCACAGAAGAATTTAAATATCTGCACCAATCCGGAACCGGCTCCACCTTCCCCCTCAGGTCTTTTTCCCCTGCTGGCTATCTTAGCCTGCATTTTTTTCACAAGCCTTTCCATTCTTTTTGAGCGGGCTCCAATACGGGAAAGAGGCTTTGATGCCAACATCGCAGGTATGAAAATGACCGAAAGGGCAAGAGCTATGGCAACTCCGAGGGATGAAAAGACAGCGAAGCTGTGCAGAGGCCCTAAAGGACTTGTTATCAGGGATATAAATCCCACAATGGTGGTGATACCGGCAAGGAATACAGCGAGCCATACATCTTTAACACCTTCCACGATAATTTCCCTGTGTTTATCCTTTGTCATTTCTCCTTTAAAGGCATCCAAAGCCACATAGTAATGGGCAAGCACATGAATACCGTATGCGGAACCAACCCCTATAAGGGCTATGGGAATGACACTTGAAACAAGAGTGAATGTCACATCGAAAAGCGACATGAGTCCGCAAGTCCATATTGTGCTTATTATTACTGTAATCAGGGGAAGAAGAGTTCCATCCAAAGTTTTGAATGAAAAAAACAGGGTCATCAGGACTACAACTGAAACCAGCGGGACAAGACGTATAAGGTCTGAAAGCATGAATACTTTACAGTTATCGCTTATGACAGGATCACCGTAAAATCTTATCCGGAGTCCGGAACCGGCTGTTTCCTCCTCCACAATTTTTTCAGCTTCCCTTAAAAGGGCTTCCGTCTGACGTGGAGATGCATCCGCGGAAATCACGGCCTGAATCTGGGTAGCCCGGCCGGTGTCAGAAATAACAACACGGTCATACATATCTTCCCAGTCAGAGATTTTACGTTGCACGGCTTCCACATCCTCCGGGGTGCCTGTGTAATCATCGCCCACAATGGAACCGGCAATGAGGGCGCCGTCTTCGCCGTAAATATAATCTATGTCTGTCAGGGAATCCACCGACTCGATAAATTCCACATTTTCCAGCCGGGACGTTATGCGTCTGATTATATCCAGATTTTCAGCGGTGATAATATTATCCATCTCGGTTTCCAGGGAAATACCCATGGAATTCATGCTTCCGAAGGTTTCCTCCGTCTGCAACAATCTTTGATAAGATTCATGTTTTTGAGGAAAAAAAGAACGCATGGAATTTTCAATGCGGATTGTCCCGAGATGAAAAGCAAAAAACACAGTTACAACCAGTACAACTGCTATAACAGCCCAGGAAAACTTCAAAAGACGGTTCATAACAACTCCTTGTTCCGGTTTTATCCCATTGTCCTGCTCAACCCGGAATTTATCTGTTCAAAGGTTTAAGTGTTTGAACCTTTGAACAGATAAAAAATACACAAGGAAAGGAAAATAGTCAATGTAAAAATATTATTAAAACAAAAATTTATTTCCATTATTTTAATTGACAGTATTTTTTTCACATCCTATAATCAGGGTACAAAATCTTTAATAAACCCTATTCCCAGCCCAGAGGGATTCATGAAAAACGAAGTAATTACATCAGAGCAGATGGATTTTATCCGCAAACAATTCAAACAATGCAGCCCGGCCCTTCTTGCTTTGGGAGACGCAGTCCGTCAGGACATCCTTATGATTCTAAGTGAATGTCTGGATGAAGGAATGAATGTCATGGATATAACAGCCAGAACTAACTTGTCAAGACCGGCGGTATCCCATCATCTGAAAATATTAAAAACAGCGGGTTTTGTGGGGTCAATAAAAATCGGGACCCAGGTTTACTACTTCATAACCCTCAAAGAATCATTTTCAAGGCTCAAAGAACTGGTAGCCATGCTGGACAAACTGGCAAAGGTAAAAAACAAAGGCGGACAGGACAAAAGCAGGCAGAAAAAAGCCCTCTTATTCTAAGAATCAAGCCGATTAAAAACCTTCCCACGCAGGGCTTCCATCCTGGTATCCATATCGGCGCAAATATCGGCGCATTCCAAAAGCTCGAGGGCTATTTCCTTTGATTCTTTTTCAGGAATATCTTTCTTGTAGCGGATTTTATGGTCAACGCTCGCCCAGAAATCCATGGCGATTGTCCTGAGCTGGACTTCAACCTTCATTTCACGCCGCCCCTGTTCCAAAAAAATAGGAACATTGACAATCAGATGAAGGCTCCTGTATCCGCCAGGCTTAGGGTTTTTAATGTAATCCTTGACAGTCACCAACTTCACATCATCCTGCTGGAGAAGGCAATCCGCCAGAAGATATATATCATCCAAAAATGAACAAATAACACGGACACCGGCGATATCGCTTATATTTTCCACAACGGATTCAATATTCAAAGGGAGATTCCTGCCCTGGATTTTTTTTGCGATGCTTTCAATGCTTTTTAAACGGGTTTTTATATTCTCAATGGGATTCCTGTCGTAACGCATGGAAAACTGTTCATTCAAAATATTGAATTTTGTCTCAACCTGCATCATGGCGCAACGGTAATAAGACAAAAGAACCTGAAAGGGTTCCAGGTTCTTTTTGAATAGAGTAACAATGTTCTTGTCGATAAATTCACGGAATAAAAAGTTTTTCAAATGTTCAATAAGCATGAAAGATCCCTGACGGTATTTAGTTTGCTTCCCGGGAAGCATTGTATTTTTCATGCCTTTATAACATAAGAAACGTAACTCCGTAACAACTATAACATAAAATTATTTTTCACCGCGGAGCTTCGCAAAAAGCTTTTTCACCAGGCCCAGTTTCCCGAAAGAAAGCCAGTATAAAAATCCAATGGCAATAACCAGAGGTATACCGCAAATAATCACAACGATTACGGTCATCAGCAGTGTGGAGAAAAACCTCAGGATTGAAGAAACTGTTTCCCGGAATTTTCCCGGCAGGTCAGGTAAAACCAAACCTGAATGGTTTGTTTCACTGTAAGAAGGAAGCTGCATTGTAACGTTGATTGTTGACAAAGCTATCAAATCGTTAAGGCGGCGCATTCTGCCCTCCATCGATTCAATTTCGCTTTGGACATCGTTAAGCTGCCGTTCAACCTCGAGTAAATCCTCAACGGAAGAAGCCTGCTTTAAATACCCTGAAAGTTTTTCGTGGAGTATTTTCCGTGTTTGGAGCCTGGTATCCAGGTCATAATATTCCTCACTCACATCGTCCACGGAAACAGACCTGGACAAAAGCCGTCCGAAAGCCTCCGCTCCGGAAACAGCTTCATCAAATTTCCCGGTCGGAATCCGGAGTGTCAGCCAGACACGGGTTTGTGAAGTATCAGAATTGGAAACATATCCGCCCATATTTTCAGCGAGGGCTTCGGCTGCGGCCAGGGATTCTTCAAGGTTTTTCACTTCGACCGTAAGGGATGCATTGCGTATAAGTTTCCTTTCAACGGATGCCCCTCCTCCGTTCTCAGAAGAAGAAGCGAAACTTTCCTCAGCCACTTCCATCTCTGCCATGACCATATCCCTGCCGGCGTACTGCGCGGAGGCGGCTTTGCTGAAAGTTCTGGCAGTGGGGGAAGCAGCCGGAGCCATTGCGGCCCCGGAAGCCCCGTCTGAAAAAGAAGCCTTTGAACAGGAAATAACGGACAGACTTAAAAACAAAACCAATGTAAATACTACACCTACACCGCGGATTTTCATAAAACCTCCAAAAACATGGGAATTCCGGCTTTCAAATCACAAACCGCCTTTTTTAACCTCAAAATGGGAGAAAGAAAGGGAAAAAGAGCCACGTCCCTGGGTTACAGAACGCAGGGCGGTGGAAAAACCGAACATTTTCGCCATCGGCGCCTTGGCATGGACAAGCTCTGTGGACGGTTTGGATTCAAGGCTGCTGATCAAGCCTCCCCGCTGGGTGATTTGGCTCATGGCATCCCCCACAAAATCCTTTGGACAGAAAATATCCACATTCATTACCGGTTCCAAAAGCTCGGGGGAAGCCTTCCGGCAAGCTTCGTCAAAACACATTGAGGTGGCGGCTTCAAAGGCGAAGGTTGTCGCCTCGGTTTCATTGTATTCAACAGCTTCAAGGGTGACACAAATATCCACACAGGGATAGCCATACTGTATGCCGGAAGCGAAGGCGCTTTGAACCGCCTGCTCGATTGCGGCGAAAATTTCTTCCGGAGCTTCGCTTTTACGGACTGCGTTTACAAACTTGTTTCCACTACCCCGCTCTTCCGGTTCAACACGCAGGGTAACTGCGGCGGAAGTTTCCTTTCCGGCCAATGTTTTGGAGAAATGCTCCGTATGTTCCGCCGCTGCGGTCACGGATTCCCGGTACGTTACCTGGGGTGCACCTACCCTGGCTTCAACCTTAAAATCCTCCAGCATCCTTTTCACCAGGACTTCAAGGTGAAGTTCCCCCATGCCGGAAACAACAAGCTGTCCGGTTTCAGAATCTTCCCTGCAGGTGAATGTGGGATCCTCTTTTGCAAGGATTTCCAGGGTGTCTTTCAGCTTGTCCCTGTCGGAAAGAGTTTTGGGCTCCAGAGCCACGGAAATAACCGGCTCAGGGAAGTTTATTTTTTCCAAAAGGACGGGCATTCCTTCCGAGGCCAGGGTATCCCCGGTTTGGGCGAATTTCAAACCCACAAAGACACCGATATCCCCGGCAGAGATACTGTCCATGGGCTCGGATTTGTTGGAATGCATACGCAGGATCCTGTTTATCCTTTCCCTTTTCTTTTTACCCACATTGTAAGCCTGCTCACCCGGTTTCAGCTTACCGGAATACATTCGGACATAACAGAGGGAACCGGCTTCCCTGTCATACTGGATTTTGAAAACCAAACCCACCGGAATCCCGTCAGGTTTACAGGGCACGGAAATTTCCGTTTCCTTCTTCGCATGAAAGGCTGAAGCGGCCGGAACCTCATCGGGAGCCGGCAAATAATCCACCACAGCATCCAGAAGGGGCTGGACCCCCTTGTTTTTACGGGCGCTTCCGCAAAGGAAGGGTACGAAATCCCTGGCAATAACGCCCCGGCGGATTTCCTTTTTCACCAGGTCCACAGACGGTTCCTGACCTTCAAGGAGTATTTCCGTAAGCTCATCAGAATAGGAAGAAAGAACATCCAGGGCCTTTTCCCTCCAGGAAGCGGCCTCTTCAAGCCGTTCAGGAGCAATATCAGAATAAAAGAATTTCTCCCCTTCGGATTCCTCGTCCCAGCGTATTTCCTTCATGGAAATTAAATCTATCACCCCTTCAAAATCAGCGCCCTGCCCTATGGGAATCTGGACGGGAAGAGGCTTCGCGGAAAATTTTTCCCTCACATCCTCCATGGCGGAAAAGAAATCGGCACCTACCCGGTCCATTTTATTAACAAAGCAAATCCGGGGCACATGGTACTGGTCTGCCTGCCGCCATACGGTTTCAGTTTGCGGCTGCACGCCGCCCACGGCGCATAACACAGCCACAGCACCGTCAAGAACACGGAGAGAGCGTTCCACCTCAGCGGTAAAATCAACGTGACCGGGGGTGTCGATAATATTAATCTGAAAATCCCTCCAAAAAGTGGTGGTGGCGGCACTCTGAATTGTTATACCCCGCTCCTGTTCCTGGCTCATCCAATCCATTGTGGCGGCGCCGTCATCAATTTCGCCTATGGAATGTATCTTTCCGGTATAAAAAAGGATGCGCTCAGTCGTTGTGGTTTTACCCGCATCGATATGGGCCATAATCCCGATGTTCCGCATTTTGTCTAGCATAAAATCTCCGTTTTCAACTTACCGGCTGTTACCGGAAGAGGAATTGCCCTGACCGGAAATTGTTTCCAGATAGGTTTCTAAACCGGCTTTCTCAGCAGAGGCATCACCTATGTTTTTTTCCATCTTTTCAATCTGGCTGTTCAGATTCGCGATTTTTTGCCTGGACGCTTCAATTTCATCATTGTATCTTTTAATATTTTTATCGAGGGCGGAAATTTTCTGTTCCGTCTGCAGAACATCGATTTTCCTCTCCAAATCCCTGATACCGGCACATCCTGC
>CASGBA010000021.1 GCA_949299755.1 uncultured Treponema sp.
AATACCCGTTCCCATCCCGAACACGGAAGTCAAGCTCTCTTACGCCGATGATACTGCTGATCAAGTGGGAAAGTAGGTAGCTGCCGGGCTTTTTTATTTTTAAACGTTTCTTGGTTTTGGATTTTTGGATTCGTTATTATGAAAAGGCTTCCATCGTTTGATAAAATTCTTTTATTTTCTTACTTTATTTTTATTTCCTTAACGGGAACTGTTTTATTGTCCCTTCCGGCGGCTTCACGCGGAAATCCGTTTCAATTTACCGACGCTTTGCTGATTTCTGTTTCCGCATGTTGCGTAACGGGTATATTGTCGGTGAGTGCGGAAAGCTTCTCAACTTTTGGTTTAATTGTGCTGATGATCTTGATTGAGTTGGGGGGAATGGGGCTTATTACTTTCTTTGCATTATATGTGGCTGCTCCTCACAAGCGTATTTCTCTGCTTAACCGAAGAATGATACGCAGTTTTTTTGTTGACGACAGTATGGTTAAACCCCGGCAAATTTTAAGACGGATAATCATTACTACATTTTTTTTTCAAGCTGTCGGAGCGGTTGCCCTGTACATTGCTTTTTCTTCCTCTGGACTCTCCAACCGACCTTTATTTGATTCAGTTTTTCATTCAGTATCCTCTTTTTGTAATGCCGGATTTTCCACCTATAATGATTCAATTGTCCGGTTCGCTTCCTGTCCTTCCGTGCCTATAATTTTGTGTGTCCTCGTTATTACTGGAGGTGTAGGGTTTTCTGTTATAAACGATATCGCTTCATCTGCAAAGCGCAGGTTTAATAAAAGATTAAGTCTGCATTCACGGATAGTCTTGTTTATTACTGTGGTGTTGATTGTCATCGGATTCCTGAGTTTTTTCCTGTTTGAATTTGATGAAGCGTATAAAGGAATGAGTTTGTCACAGAAAATTGTCCAGTCTTTTTTCCAGTCGGTGACAACTAGAACCGCTGGATTTGAAATGATGCCTCAAAAGCATTTTTCGCCGGTTTCGTCATTGATTACAATTATATTAATGTTTATCGGAGGTTCACCCGGTTCGATGGCTGGAGGTATCAAGACAACAACTTTTTTCCTGATGGTAACTTATGCCTTTAAGGAACGGATGGGTAAGACATCCATGCGTTTATTCAAAAGCAAAATAAATGCCGCTCAAATTGAAAAGGCATTCAATATTGCGGGTAAAGCTTTGTTTTTTCTCTCAACGTCTGTTTTGATATTGTCGTATACAGAACGGTTTCTGATAAAAGACGGGATCTTTTCCATTTTTGATATTATGTTTGAATCTGTATCTGCCTTTGGCACTGTGGGTCTTTCACGTGGAGTTACACCTCTGCTTTCGGATGCAGGAAAAATCGTTGTTAGTATCACAATGTTTATAGGACGAACAGGGTTGTTTTCAATGATGTTGACTTTACCCGGGTCTGGGAAACAATCGGAAAATATGGTGGAATATCCGTCCAGGCAGGTTATGCTCGGCTGAAAAGGAGGAGCTTAATGAAACAGTTTGCGATTATCGGATTGGATACCTTCGGTATCAGGATGCTTGAGCAGTTGTCATTGGTGACAAAGGATATAATAATTATAGACAAGAATGAAGAAACAGTAAACCAGTACAAGGATCTTGCCAGTGAAGCTTTGATTATGGATGCAAGCAACGAAAAAGCCCTTGAGCAAACCATACCTCAAGATATTGATGCCGCAGTGGTTGATCTCGGTTCGAGTATTGAAGATACGATTATGGTGACGAATTATTTGAAAAAAATGAATGTGAAAGAAATAATTGTTAAAGCTGAAAGTGATCAATTAGGGGAGGTTTTGAAAATTGTGGGAGCGACGAAGGTCGTTTTTCCTGACCGGGAAACAGCAAAAAGTCTGACTCCGTTGCTTGCATCGACAAATTTATTCCAGTATATGCTTGTGTCCCCTTCTCTGGTTCTTGCTGAGCTTAAAATTTTAGACACATATGTGGGGGTATCTGTCAGAAACGCCAATTTCCGGGTGAAATCCGGAATAAATATTGTGGCTTTGCGAAAAGAAAACGACATGAATTTTTCACTGCTGCCTGATGCGGATTATGTTTTCTGCGATGATGACATCCTCCTTGTATCGGGACCGCCGGAAGCAGTTCAAAAATTGGTAACGGAAGAAGTCAGGGATTCCGGTTTTGAGCTGAAAAATTTTTTCAAGTTTATGTTTTCTTCTGCATCCCATATGCAACATAAAAAATAGCGGCTTCCTGAGTCCTTTAATTTTTTCGGGATCCACCGGTTTCCTGTTTGTTTTTCGTCTCGGATTCAACCCATTCCACATTTATTAGTCTGTCCTCTGCTTCCGGTATGCGGCGGATGTTGGGGCAATCCCGGTTATGGATTATGACACCACGCCCCCGGGATACATATCCCACCACCGGTTGGGGAGGGGTAGGTTCGCAACATCCTGCGAATTTTACCAGAAATTTTGTAGAATCCCCCACGCGTATTTTAAGTACCGGTACATTGAAGTTTTTCTGTATTTGTGATTCGCCGGAATTCTGGGAATGAACGGGAACTGGATTAGGCTCATTTCCATCATGGTTTTGATTTCCGGCATTAAAGGAGTGAGCCGTATCTTTGTCCGCAGTATTAGCAGTTTCATGTTTTGCTTCATGCTTATCAAAACTATGGGTATTGTCATTTTCCTGTAGCCAGGATCGTATTTTCTGTCTGGCTTTCGCCGTTTTTGCGCTGTTGTACTGATTGATTGTGGGATGCGCTTGTGGATGGGTTATAATTTCCACTACCTGGGTGTTTTTTAAAGGACGGGAAAGAGGAATAATGGAACCGTCAGCTTTTGCGGCTGAAATTTTTTCACCTATTGCTGAATGAATATAATAGGCGAAGTCTATGGCTGTGGAACCTGCCGGAAGCTCAATTACATCACCTTTGGGGGTAAAAACATAAATTGAATCCCCAAGTAAATCATTCTTAATCTGCGCTAGAAAATCATCATCAGTAAAGCGGCTGTGAGTTAATTCCTTCAGTTGGTTTATAATGGGAATATCCTGTTGCGAAAATTCTTCGTTGCTGGTTCCCCTTTTGTATAGCCAGTGGCTGGCAATTCCGTTTTCAGCAATTTCATGCATTGCCCTTGTTCTGATTTGAATTTCCAGCGGTCTGCCTTCATCACACATAACAGTTGTATGGAGGCTTTGATATCCGTTGGGTTTTGGCATGGAAATGTAATCTTTAAATCGACCTTCCAGGGGTTTCCAAATTGTGTGTACGATTCCCAGCAGGGAGTAGCATTCGCTGACTGTCCCGCAGAGAATTCTCACGGCAAGGAGATCGTATAATTCATCTGCACCTTTTCCGCGCCGCTTCATTTTTTGGTAAATTGACCAGAAATGCTTCGCCCTGGATTGTATGTCGATTTTTATATTGGCTTTTTCTGCGGCGTTTTTTATTTTTTCCACAGCTTTTTCCAGAAATCCCGCCCGCTCACTTTTTTTTGCGGCAACAATATTTTTTATTTGATCGAAAACCTCCCTGTTAGTGAACTTCAAGCTCAAATCTTCCAATTCATCTTTTATTGTGGACATACCTAGCCTGTTTGCCAAAGGAGCCCAGATATCCGCCGTTTCCTGGGCAAGGGTTTTTTGTTGTTCCTCCGGGAAGTTTTTCAGATTCCTCATCTTATCCAATCTGTCCGCAAGGCGGATAAGAATAATGCGCACGTCATCCACCATGGCAAAAAACATTTTGCGTACTGATTCTGCCTGATGGATTGTCTGGTTCGTTATTTTTAAGCCGGAAAGTCTGGAAGTCCCTTCAACAAGGGAAGCTGCCGTCTGTCCGAATCTGGATTTCAATTCATCTTGTGAAAGACCTATGTTTTCCGGTGAACCGTGGAGGAGCGCCCCTATTATGCTGTCAGCGTCCAGGGACAGGGACGCCAGTATTTCCGCAACCCGGAGGGGATGCAGGATAAAAGTTTCGCCACAAGGTCTGGATACGTCTTTTTTGTATTCACAGATATAGTCCCAGGCGGATTTTATTTTTTGTCGGTCATCCGGCGTGAAATACGGGAATTTATCAAAGAACCCGGAGAGCATTTTGTCCTGGGTTTCATTCATCTGTCCTGCCCCCTATATGGTTTTTCCTACGCTGATTCTGCCTTCTACGAGCCGTTTTTGTCCGGCCAAGTCTCTATGTATAAATATATCAATAAAGCCTGCTTTTTGGAAATATTCAGCAGTCAAATCCGCATTATATTCCCCGGTTTCTGTCAGAAGGAATCCGCCCGGCGCTAAGGTTTCCGCGCAGTTATAGACGAGAGGCTCTATGAGGGCCAGCCCGTCTTTTCCACCGTCCAAGGCAAGCCGGGGTTCGTTCCGGCCGTCACTTAAAAGTTCCAGAGTGGTTTCTGTGGGAACATAGGGAGGGTTTGCGGTTATTATATCCCAGCCGGCCGCCGCTTTCTGTCCTGCTGCCGGAATCCCTTCCCTTAAATCGCATTGGATAAAACTGATTTGTCTGCGGAATGGCGGGGCGTTTTTCTGCATTTCCTGTAATATTTTTTCTGCGTTTATTTTTGCCACTTTTAAGGCGGCCTGGGAAATATCCGCAGCGGTTACCGAAAGAAAAGGGAAATCCGCTTTAAGGGAAACAGCCACACATCCGGATCCGGTACACATATCCAGGAGAAGTATATCCCCGTCGGTTTTGGTTTTTTCCGGGAAAAACTTTTGTATAATTTCACCGGTTCGTTCGACCAGGAGTTCCGTATCAGGTTTTGGGATAAGTACATTAGTGTTGACTTCAAATTCATATTTCCAGAAAAACTTTTTTCCGGTGATATAAGCTATAGGAAGACCCGTTTTTCTACGGTCAAGTGAGTGAAAAAAATCCTGTATGGTTTCCGTTCCCGGTATAAATTCAGGATGGGCGGAAATCCAAGATTTTGATATGCCGGCAGGTAAAACGGTTTCTTTTTTTAAAACATTTTCCAGTAAAATAAGGGCGTCAAGTTTTGGAGTCCCTGAACCGGATTTTTTCAATTCTTCAAAGGCGATGTCAATAAGTTCCCCAATGGAAGGGTTCCCCGTTTTTCCGGTATTTTCCATAAATTGAGATAATTCCTGGCGGTTACTGGACAGTTATTACTGATGCCACCCGGCCGTCTTTTGTGTAGACTTTTTCAGTTGCACTGGTATCATGGATTTGGGTCATTCCCTGGAAAAATGCATAATACCAGGTTCCTTTTGGAAGAGGTAGCAGTAATTCATATTTGCCTTGTGCCACTTCTTTCATTTCATACATAAATGGATCCCAGTTGTTGAATGAACCTGCAAGCCTTATTTTTTCTCCGCTTTTTCCCTGATAAACAAAACGTACATATTTTTCTTCCTCTGAAGATGTTTCATAAATTTTGTAATATTCAACGGGAAGTACTGAAACCTTGGTTCCTGTTGTGATGTCATATTCACTTTTTGGATTAAAAGGATCCGCTGTCCAAACGCCGTCACGGACAATCCTGTACCGGATTTCTGTTGTTTCGGGAGGTATTTCCAGGATGAAAAAAAGGGTTGTGTCCGCATAGGTTCCGTTCTCATTGCGAAGAGGCTCCCCGAATTCGTCCCTGATTATCAATCGGTTGAAGTTGTGTATTTTTTTGTAGCTTTCATGTTCAAAGACTATGCCTGTATGTCTTACGTTGCCCGGTGCAGTGAATACCGCGTATTTTCCGGAAATGACTGGAGCTCCAGGTTTGGAAATTTCCGATACCAGGGCGTTGTATTCCACACTGTCAGCTCCCTGGGGCACGGAAGCGGTCCTTATGGGTTGGTATTCCGATGCAAAAAAAATATTGGCGGAGAAACTTAACACAAGGGCAAAAACCAGTTTTTTCATCATATTTTCCTGAATTAAATATCGGCTTTCCCCTCTTTTTTTTCAGTATTTCTTTGTTTTTTCCATAAAATATATACAAGTAAAGGTTGTTTGTTTTTTTCCGATGATAAAAACAATAGAAAATTGCCACAGTTGCGGTATATAATGTAAAATACGGTTTAATGTGATTTTTAGGAACCTCTGTGGAAGGAAATTGGATACATGCCTGGAATTGAAGAGCTGAAAAAATTCAGAGAAGAAATAGCTGCCATTGGGAATGAACGGAAGATAATCGAAGAACGTGGCGAAACCTATGAAGAGCTTCCCCTTCCCAAGGAACCGGCGGGAATAGTATCTGATGTTTCCTCCATCGATGTGGATAATCTGCTGGCTTCCATTGGCGCTGATGTGGAAAAACAAAAAGCGGAAGGAAGTCCTTTTGACATGATTCAAACTGGTGGTGTGGAAAACGCATCCGGTTCCGATTCTTCCCAAGTTACGGACTTTTCAGGAATTTCCCTTGATTCTGAATCCGATAAAAACAATGACAGTGCTTCCGATATTGATTTAGCCGCTTTGGATGCTATGCTGGCTTCCCTGCCTTTGGGTGATCCATCCGATTTGTCCGGAGAAAATCAAACAGCCCCATCCCCGGCATCCGGTAATGGGGCTGCAACCGGTAATGCGGAGGAATCCGGAGTAAAAATCCCTGATATATCCGCCGGAAACGATATGTCAGATAGCTTGGAAAGGGACAGTTCGGATTCTGGTTCCGGCGACATCCCTTCCGGAGATTTTGATTTCAGTAATTTTTCCATGCCGGATTTACCGGATGATTTCGGCTCTGAAAGCGGGAATCATCCTGTTGAGGACGCAGATGTGGTTTCCATTTCCGGAGATGAAAAAGCCGGGGACGCTTTTTCCGGGGAAACGCCTGTGGAAGAGCCGGGGACCGGTT
>CASGBA010000022.1 GCA_949299755.1 uncultured Treponema sp.
CTCCTCAACGGTTTGATTATACCATGGGGACAAGGGGATTGAAAGCAAAAAAATGTCTTTGCCGGCTGCGGGGCAGGCACGGAACAGCCGCTTTCAACGCCGGGTTTTATTCCGTTTGATAGCAACATTTGTTCCCGCTTGGGACGGCGGCAAACGTCTGTTTCTCACTGACAAACGCTTCATTTCTCAGTGAGAAATTTTAAAAACTCACTGAGAAATTTTTAAAACGCAGTGAGTTTTTGCAAAGGCGGAAGTGCGGATTTCCGTCATTATTGAGAATCAGACGGATTTTTGTTATACTGTCTGCGGAGGCGGGAATGACCGACAGGGAGCAGCGCGCGGCGGCAAAGGCGTTTGCTGAATTTTGGAAAGGCAAAGGGTACGAGAAGGGCGAAAGCCAGCTGTTCTGGACGTCGCTTTTACGGGATGTTTTCGGCGTTGAAAAACCGGGGTCTACAACGAAGAATTAAAATATAAAAACCACATGGAGCGAGGGGAGAGAAGAAAACATGAACGTAATAAGCTTGTTTTCCGGTTGCGGCGGTCTTGACTTGGGTTTTGAGCAGGCAGGTTTTGAAATTCCTGTTGCAAACGAATACGATGAAACAATCTGGGAAACGTTTAAGACAAACCATCCAAAAACGCATTTAATCGAGGGAGACATCCGAAAAGTTGACGAGGCGGATTTTCCGGGCGATGTGGACGGAATTATCGGAGGTCCGCCGTGTCAGTCGTGGTCGGAAGCTGGCGCGCTCCGCGGAATCAATGATGAGCGCGGACAGTTGTTTTTCGACTACATCAGGATTTTACGAAAAGTGAAACCGAAGTTTTTCCTTGCAGAAAATGTCAGCGGAATGCTTTCCTGCCGGCACGAGGAGGCTGTGAAAAATATCAAGAAACTCTTTGAAGAAAGCGGGTATGATTTGACAGTTACGCTCGTCAATGCAAAAGATTACGGCGTTGCGGAAGAGCGCAAACGTGTTTTTTACATTGGTTTCAGAAAAGATTTAAAAATTAAATTTAAATTTCCTATAGGCTCAACTTCAGATGATAATAAAAAACTTACATTAAGAAATATTATTTGGGATTTACAGGAAAGTGCGGTTCCGGCAGCGGAGAGAAATAAACATAATCCAAAGGCAATAAATAATAATGAATATTTCATCGGTTCGTTCTCGCCGATATTTATGAGCCGTAATCGCGTTAAAGATTGGGATGAGCAGGCTTTTACTGTCCAAGCTTCCGGACGTCAATGTCAGCTTCATCCGCAAGCGCCAAAAATGATTAAGTTCGGAGAAAATAAATGCCGTTTTGTTGAAGGGAAAGAACATCTTTATAGAAGAATGACTGTGCGTGAAGTTGCGCGTGTACAGGGTTTCCCAGACGATTTCAAATTTATTTATGAAAATATAGACGATGCTTATAAGATGATTGGGAATGCTGTTCCCGTAAATTTGGCATATGAAATTGCAATTGCTATAAAAAAAGAATTGGAGAAAACAAAATGAGTTCGGAAAGCAATAATCAGGGAAGAGCTTTTGAATACGCCTGCATTGCAAAACTCGAAGAAGAAATAAAAAATAGACGTCCCGTTGCTGTTGACGAAAGTTCAATCGAAGCGGCGAAGCGCGCATGGGAAACACAAAGTGAACAAGAGAAAAAAACATATCTTCGAGCGGCTGACGCTTTTATCGAAACATTGTTTCTATCCGAGCCGCGTATAACCGAATACAGCGGAAATGATAACGATACGGTCAATCTGTATATAAACAAAGATTCCAATGCGGAAGCGGGCGATGTCCGCGATATTGTTATTGAAAGAAAATCTATCCGCTGGAATATCGGACTTTCGATGAAGCACAATCACTTTGCCGCAAAGCATTCAAGGCTTGGTCTGATGATAGATTTCGGTGAAAAGTGGTATGGCGTACCTTGTGCAAATGATTATTGGAATTTAATTTGTCCGATTTTTACAAGGCTTGGGGAATTAAAGAAACAAAAACTCAAATGGCGCGATATGCCTGATAAAGAAGACTCTATTTATCTGCCGGTATTAAACGCATTTATAAATGAGATGGTACGGGCTTATAAAACAGATTCTGCAATTCCCGCAAAACTCGTAGGCTACTTACTCGGAGTCCGCGATTTTTATAAAGTTGTAGCAATCGATAAAAAACAGGAAACAGAATTTCAGGCTTTTAATTTGCGGGGTGAATTGAATAAAGACGGAGCGAAAACGAAGGCTTCTGTTTTTATTCCCAAGGCAGACTTACCGACAGAAATTATTTCCCTGCGCATTAAGCCGGATTCTAAAAATACGGCAGAATTGTTTTTGAACAACGGGTGGTCGTTTTCGTTTAGAATTCATAACGCCTCAAAAATTGTTGAACCGTCATTGAAATTCGATATTCAGTTTTTAGGAGTGCCCGCAAGTATCATCACGATAAATTGCAGTTGGCAATAAAAACTGCTCATTGTCTTGACGGAAGTTTATGTAGCAGAACTATCAGTTGTCACACTGTGCAATTCTTTCCGCACTGTTGGCGCGAATTTTACTTACGGGGTGTTGCTTTATAGGTACGTTAGTATTGTAAGCCAACGACCGCGCCGTCATGGCCGCCTATGGTTTCAGTTTGAAAATGAAGGAATCCGAGTGCACCGCCGCGCTGATGAAGCTGTATCAGAAACTGACCGCGCGGTGAACATTCCCGCGTTCCCGCGGGGAAATTTTTCCCGCGCGGCGTTTTCCGCTTGATAAAACGGGATGAAAGCGGATGATAGTCCGCCGTCTTTCCCGCAAGGGGAGTCCGCCCGCGCGCCGGTCTGAAATGAGGTGGATTTACTTTCATCGTCATGATATAATCTGTTCAGAGATAATCAAAAAGAATACCGGATATATGGAACCCGTCATTCAGGAGGCAGAAACAAAAAGTGTTCTGACAAAATCAAACTTGCCCGTTGCCGACTTCTCTGTAAATCTTTATGTCGGGTGCGCCCATGCCTGCAAATATTGTTATGCGTCTTTTATGAAACGCTGCAAGGCTCGTTTTGTATGCTTCTTCTGCTCCACCGCTTTCATTTTTAGAACTATTCTATCTAATCCTCCCCACTGGTATACAGATCTTACGTATTCATTACATACTCTTCATCGACCGAAAGTATCGTATCAGTATCAGTATCTACTCTAACTTTTACTATTCTTGACTCAATACCTGTTGAGCCAAAATGTCTAAGATCAAAGTTAATCCATTTTTGCATATATACATATGTAGTACAATTGTCATCATTGACATAAGAATATGCCGCTGGTCCATATCTCCTTTTGAATTCAGAATAAGAAGAAAACTTTTTTGCTTCTTTTATATCGACAAATTGTGACACCGTATATCCTTCATACGATATCTCTTCACCGCGATAAGGATCAAATCTAAATCGCAATGAAAGAACTCTATTCCATCCAGTCGTTATAGCTAAAACAGTATAGTATGAATCATTTTCACAGTATCCTAAGCTATGATGTATTTTGGACTCCAATTACGATTGATATGTTCTAAAAAAAATTGTTCAACAGCCAATTCCGATACAGATTCTTCTGCTATCGCAATCAAAATCTCTTCTTTATTCTGATAATTATGACAAGCGCAAAGCAAAAGACAACACGCGCTATATACGATAAAAAGACGATGCGTCAATTTCAATTCCTCCTTTATAGTAAATTGGTTTGTTAAAATTTCCACTTGATACTTGTATGCGATTTGCTTTTATTTTTGCATTAGGCAATTTCCGTGAAATTTGCTGTGCAATATTTTCAATATGAGTATTTATTTTCCATTGATAATTTACCTCATTATTTTTATCTGGCATTGGATAGTCACTGTGACGCGCTCCGTTATAGCATCCTCCGCAAAACGTATTTTAGAGCCGCAATTCAAGATTTTCTTTTAATTGGGCAAGAAATTCTTTTGCTGTTAATCTTCCAAAATCATTTGCAGACATCGGAAGATTAAAATAATATTCCATATCTCCTTTTTTTATTTGTTCATCACTTCCTATTACAATCTGAGCTCCATCTTCCAGTTCGTGTATAATTTTTACCGTAAATGTCTTATATGCTTCAAAGGTAAAATTTATATGCCACCCATGATAATCATAATTATCTATGATTTTAAAGTTTTCGGCATCTGAACCAAACGCTTTTTTTACTTCTTCAATCATAAAATCAAGACATTCGTCTGTTGTCTTAAAATTGTCATTTTGTTCAGCCCGTTTTAGTTCA
>CASGBA010000023.1 GCA_949299755.1 uncultured Treponema sp.
GATCCGTCAATTCCGGGAATTCCTTCAGGGTTTCGACGACCTCACCGGCACGTTCACCGCAGGCCGCGATGACAACAATGTCAACCTCCGCATTACGGCTTGTTGTATGCTGGAGAACAGTTTTTCCGGCGCCGAAAGGTCCGGGGATACAGTATGTACCTCCCTTCGCAACGGGGAAGAAGGTGTCTATTGTCCTGACCTTTGTTGTAAGGGTTTCCGCGGGCTTGAGGCGTTCCGCATAGCAATCCACAGCCCTCTTTACAGGCCAACGGAATGTCATGGTAAGGGGAATCACGTTACCCTTCTCATCTGAAACCTCCGCCACCGTTTCCCGGATGGAATAGTTTCCGGCCGGTTTCACGGATTTAACAGTATAGGAACCGTACATATTGAAAGGAACCATAATCCTGTGGACAAAACTTCCTTCCGGAACAGTTCCTATCGTATCGCCACGGACAAGGACATCCCCGGCTTTCGCGACGGGGGTAAACTCCCAGAGCTTGTCCGTGGGAAGGGGATTAAGGTAAAGACCCCTCTCAAGAAAATAACCGGCTTTTTGTGCCAACTCTGGAAGAGGATTCTGCAATCCGTCATAAACCTGTCCCAAAAGCCCCGGACCAAGTTCCACAGAAAGAAGGTCGCCGGAAAAAACAACCTCATCCCCGACTGAAATCCCCTTTGTTATTTCAAATACCTGAAGCTGGGCTATGGATCCACGTATACGGATAACTTCACTTTTCAGTTTTTTTCCGCCGACTTCCACATATCCCACTTCATTCAAAGCAACTATACCGTCAAATTTCACACTGACCATGTTGCCGTTGACACCAACCACTTTTCCTTTAGTATCAGTCATACAATATTCTCCAAAATTCAACCGCCAGAATTTTCAACATTCAAAATCGAATTGTAAATTTCCCTGTACGCAGAACGGCCGGAATCAACAGAAAAAGACTCTTCCCTTTCCCGGAGCAACAGAGTAAATGCGTAAGCAAAAACCGCCTCAGAGTCAAAGAAATGACCGTTCCCCAAATCCTGTGCAAAAGAAATCCGGATCTTATCCAGATAACGTTCGGCTTCCAAGGGGTCATCCACTGCCGCCACATTTTTTGCCGTCAAAGATATTTCCGGGTATGCGGAAAGAAGCTCCGACACCGCGGATGATTCCATACCCGCATAAGAGGAGGAATCCCCCCTTTTCAATTTCCCTGCCCTGATGCGGGACAAGGCAAGCCTTAATGCCCTTTCCTTTCCGTACCATCCGTCCACCACCGACGAACCTGTTTTTTCCGCTTCTTTCGGAGGAACAAGAGAAATGGAACGTAAGATTTCCATATCGGAAACAGAAAGAAACCTTTCTGCAAGAAGGAGAAAATCTTTGTACGAAAGTCCCGGTGCAGTGCCGGCTGTTAACGAAGGCAATTGTGCCATCAGGTAATAATACCCTGCCACTGACTATAACTCCTTCACTGCGGCCTTCATTAAGGCCGAAACCTTAGGATTAAGGTAGGATGAAAACATTTCCGCCACAGCTTCCGCAGAGAAATCATAATAAGCTGAACCGTCTTTTTCCGCTATCCTGAAGCCTCCGGGTATATCGGAACCGGCGGAAATTTCCAAACCGGCGGCGATTTTTTCCTTGAGGGCTGACTCCAAAAAGGATTTCACGGCGGAAATCTGGTTGTCGGGCAGAAGAACCGCGAAATTGTCACCGTTTTTGCCGGCCGCCCAGGCTTTTATAACATCAGGTAGAGCCGCTTTCAGTACTGAGGCATCGTAAGCGGCGGATGTCTCAGTCTTTATGACCGCATCCAGTTCCGCGGTAACCCCGTCCCTGAACGAAATAAGTAAATTACGGGCAGCCTGCCGAATGGCATCTTCGGCGGCCTTTGCGTCCCTTTCAGCGGATTCCCTGCCGTTTTTAATGACGGTTTCAGCTTCCTGTCTGGCTGAAGCCAGTATACCGGCGGCCTTATCTTCAGCTTCTTTTATGATAGCCTCAGCCTGTATATTAGCCGCCTCAACACCGTCTTTTTTAATTTTGTCAACAAGCTCTTGAAGTTGAACGTCCATACCTACCCCTCATTATTTCTGTTTATAAAAGACCGGATTTTTAGAGCCGGAATTAAAAATCAAATTTCCACACTGTTTTATGAACATAACGGTTCTCGGATCTGAGTATACAATCCGGGAACTCCGGTCTGTTGGGAGAATCCGGGAAATGCTGGGTTTCCAAGCAAAATCCACTTCTCTTTCCGTAAACACAACCGTTTTTCCCCGCCTCATCTGAAATAAAATTACCGGCGTAAAACTGCACCCCCGGCTGGGTTGATTTTACCGTCAAAGACCGTCTCGTTTCAGGCTCATAGACAGAAGCGACGGGACGCAAATCCTCATTTCCGCTTTCGTTGACAACCCAGTTATGGTCATAGCCGCCAGGAACCATATCGATTTCATCCCCTATCCTTTTGGGGGTACGGAAATCAAAAGGAGTCCCTTCCACAGGAGAAACCCCGCCCAGGGGAATGGCTGTTTCCGAAACAGGAACATAATTATCACAGAAAAGTTGCATCCGGTGATTAAGAATGGAACCGGAATCATGGCCAGCCAAATTGAAATATGTGTGGTTGGTAAGATTAAATGGGGTTGCCGCATCGGAACGGGCTGAATACCTTATTACAATTTCATTATCCGAGGTGAGACTGTACATGACACGGACGGAACAATTACCCGGAAAACCCTGCTCCCCTGCACAGCTTACCCGGGTAAAAACAATACCGGCTTCATCCTGTTTCTTAAAAACATCCGGGTTCCAAAGAACTTTGTGCCATCCCGGGTTGCCCCCGTGGAGGCAGTTGCCATTATCGTTTTTTGTCAGGGAATATTCCAATCCGTCAAGGGAAAAAGAGGCGCCGGAAATCCGGTTGGCGTACCGGCCCACCAGGGCTCCGAAAAAAAGCGGATTCCTCACATAGCCTTCAAAGGTCGAATAACCCAAAGCCACATCTACAGTTTTTCCCCCTTCAGACTTTAGCTCAATGGAGGTGATTACGCATCCGTAATCCGTAACCGAAAAGGACATGGATCCGTTTGACACAGTGAACAGAGAAACCTTCCTGCCATTGGCAAGAACCCCAAACGTACGCTTTTTAATCTTCATAGCGAACCTCTTATCTCTTCCAGTATAATGCTAATATATAGGAATTGTTGATAGAGTACAACCGGAACAGGTAAAATACAAGTGTAAAATTTATCTTTACTTTTTTTATCCGCATATATAACATAAAATTATACATGGAAGATTTTTACGGAAAACTGGGTGAGTTTTTAAGGGACAGGCTTAACAACGATGAAGACCCATTTGCGGGCGATTATTATGATGACGATGAAATAATAATCGAAAAAACCAGGCATGCGGGGAATACCGTTGAAAAAAAGAACCCGCCGAAAAAAAAAGTGAAACTGGTGCCCGTTCCCATGGAACTGGCGGAAGATTTTATAATATTGGGACTCCGTCCGGGGGAGCCTCTGGAAGAATGCAAATCCGCCTGGAAAAGCCTGCTTTTGAAGCACCATCCTGACAAAAACAACCGTAATGAAAGAGCCCAAAGGGAAGCAGCCCGGACCACCATAAATATAACGAAGGCCTACAGGCGGATAGAACACTGGTTTGAAACCGGGGAAATACAGAAAGCATAATAAAATAAAATTACAGGCTATTGACAGTTTTTCCACTCTGTGCTATTCTTGCCGGCGTTGGGATGCCGGCACCGGCTGAACCTTCACAGGCGAGAGTGGTGAAATTGGCAGACACGCCAGACTTAGGATCTGGTGCCCTAGGCGTAAGGGTTCAAGTCCCTTCTCTCGCAACATCTTTACAAAAAGATGTTGCAAAAACAGAGTATGCGGGAATAGCTCAGTGGTAGAGCGCGACCTTGCCAAGGTCGATGTCGCGGGTCCGACTCCCGTTTCCCGCTCTTACTTACAAGCGATCCGGGCAGACCGGGTCGCTTT